>DATGHO010000033.1:0-104783 GCA_035307965.1 Candidatus Acidiferrales bacterium
TATCCTCAACCTCACCTATAGCAATGTCCACGATTTGCTTGGCTAACTGGTTTGGATCACGCGGGCGTTTCGCCATGCCCTAAGTATGCCACGGCATTCGACGATAGCAAGATGGCCTAGCGGTCAAACTGAGACACGACCAACGGGGAAAATGCGCAGGCGCGATGCCAAGCAGGCCGCTCTAGCTGCCGCGATTCTTCTCTCGTAAGGACATGTTGAATGTGATTCCGAGGGCATTGACGTTGCCAGGAAGCGAACCGTGCCATTGCCCGAGGTAGTAAACCTGAATCGTGAGATTGCGACGAAGAGGGTGGCCGGCGCCGGCTGCGAAGCGGGCTTCATGCCAGGTATTCTTGGAGGCGTCATAAAAGAATTCATAACTTGCGAAAGCGGCAAGGTTCCAAGGCGCGGGATGATCGATCTCGATTCGGTTGCGATACCGCCAAGCAAGATTTCCCTGCATGGAGCGAGCTTCGCCGCGGTTGCGGTCTGCGAGCTTCCAACATTTTAGGCTCACCGAGGGAGTGATTTCGGGCGAAAAGCGATTCTCTTCCTGCAACACCATCGGCATTTTTGTGCCGACATAATAGTCGTAATGGGGAAAGAGCGTGATTTGGAATTTGGCAGGGCCGAATTCGCGTTCGCGCGACGCAAGGGAGAAACCGGCGCCGATGCGGACAAGATAGTAGGCGTCGAAACCCTTCCGAACACCTAAGCCAATGGCAAGCGCATCTCGTTTCGAGAGCCCCACCGTGGCAAGATCGTCGTTCCAGATTTGAGTGTCCTGGCTTGCAAACTGCGTCTGCGCGGGCGCGGCGCTCGCCGTGACCGTGAGCATGGCAACGATAAGCAATAAACCTTTGGCAGCGCTGATAAGGACTTTCCTGCTTCGACTCCGCGCGCATTTGCGCGAAAGCTCACCGATTTTATTTTCAATGGGAGTCAACCCGCCGATTATCTCGTGATTCAGGCGAGTTGCGGGCGCTTAGTGTGCCAGTCGGTGTACAACTGTAAAAGATTGGCGGCGATGAGCGCTTTTTAGAAGTGAGCGGCGACAACCGCGGGCTGCTCGACAATGCACTTCTCCTTGGCGCGAAGCTCCAAGCGCATGAACTGTGCCATGCCAGTTCATTTGACGTGGTGCGCGTTGCAAATCCGTAAAAGCGCTGCAAAGGCATGATTTGGGACGGCCTCGGGGGTCTGCGCGCATATCGCGCGGATGGTGATGCGCGTCACTGCTTATTTTTGTGGACCGGGCCAGATTGAAGCTGATGAACCGGCTGAGGTGTCGCTCATTGGAGGTAGCGAAATGAAAAAGAGAATGGCAAAGAAGATAACGCACAAAGGTAAAACCAAGAGGGCTCATCCGAAGAGAAAAACTGCAAACAAACAGGGCCAGAACCTTCAGCCCGCAAACTACTTACTCGAATAACACCCCGAACTGTGAAGGAAAAAGGCGAGGGGCTGATGCGGCACGGAGGAACGGATTTACATCGAAGCATTCAGTAAAGGAGGGGGTCATGAAAGTTTCAGAACTTATGGTAAGGACGGCGGCGAGTTGTAGCGCCGACATGAGCTTGGGCGAGGCGGTCGAGATTATGTGGAACCGCGACTGCGGGATTCTTCCCATTGTGAATGCGGAGTCGAAGGTGACCGGCGTAATTACGGATCGCGACATTGCAGTTGCTTTGGGAACGCGGAATCGCCTGCCCGGAGAAATCACGGTCAAGGAAGTGGCCAGCCCGCATCTCTATTGCTGCAAGCCGGAAGATGAAGTGCATTCGGCGTTGCACACCATGGCCAGTACAAAAGTGCGCCGTTTGCCGGTGGTCAATAAGGCAGGCAAGCTGGAAGGCATCCTTTCGATGGACGACGTGGTTTCGCATTCCGAAGCGAATCGGGGCAGCGATATTTCCGCTGAAAGGGTGGTGAATGCCCTCAAGGCAGTTTACTCATCGCATCTGCCGAAG
Organism: Candidatus Acidiferrales bacterium; assembly: GCA_035307965.1. Taxonomy (GTDB): domain Bacteria; phylum Acidobacteriota; class Terriglobia; order Acidiferrales; family UBA7541; genus DAHUXN01. The sequence continues at coordinate 1,971 of DATGHO010000033.1, forward strand.
CGAATGCCGGGCAAGGTCATAGCTGCCTGATGACCAGGCCGGGCCTCCTTATGCAATGCAACAGGGGCTCGGCCTTAGAACCATGAATGACGCGCTCACAATGTACGGAGGCGGCGGGTAGCGTCCTTCAGCGACTGGCGGCTGGCAAAGAAATCGCTCCATGGATCGGAGCGCTTAAGGCGTTTTGCAAAATTTCCGAGATTGAAACTGGACGGAATTAGCGTTGGTTTCACTTCCGACCAGTCGAGCGGCGTGGAAACCGGCGCTTTTTCGCGGCGGCGCACGGAATATGGCGCAACGACCGTCTGCCCAAAGCCATTGCGAAAGGGATCGAGGTAGACGCGACCGCGCCGCGCGGAGATTGAATGTTCCACGGTAAGTTCGGCGGGATGCGCCGCTGCCACGCGCTGCACCACCGCTTCGGCGAACGAAAGAACCTCTGCAGCATCCGGGCCGGTGCGAATGGACACGAACACGTGCATTCCACGGCTGCCCGAAGTTTTTGCGAATGACGCGAGCTTCAAAGCATCCAGCGCTTCCTTCATGCGCAGGCCAGCGCGCGCCGCATCGGCGAACTTTCCGGACTCTGGATCCAAATCGAAGCACACCCAATCCGGCTGACGTGGCGCATGCGAGCGGCTTGCCATGACGTGCACGGCAATGCATCCAAGATTTACCAGCGCAAGCTGCGTGGCGAGTGAGCCGCCAACCACGTAGTTGGTGGATTTTCGCTTGCCTTGCACGTTTTGAATGCGTTTTGCCGGCGTATTCGGCAGCACACCACGAGGCATTTCCTTCTGATAGAAGCATTCGCCCTTCATTCCGTCAGGGCAGCGTTCGAGCGTCAGCATGTGGTCTTTCACATAGGGCTGAAGCTTTGGAAAAACGGCAGCGTAGAACTCGATAAGGTCGAGCTTGGTGTAGCCTTCATCAGGCCAGAAGATTTTGTCTGGATGAGAAACCGAAATGGGTAATTTGGTTTTTGATGAAGGCATGGATTTCGCAGTCATCACGCGCTGACCTCCGGCAAGGAAACTTCTTTGGCTGGCTTGTCGTCGCGCAAACCGAGGAAGACGGGCTGCCGTAACTTTCGATCCGCGGTCAACTCTTGATAGGAAATTTGCGCCACCAGCTGCGGAGCCAAAAATGTGACATTCCGCTCTCGAGGAGGGTCGACCAACGCGCTCTTTGTTCTTATCAGCGGCTGAAATTTCTTGTGCAACGTGGCAAGCCTTTGCTCGTCGAATCCTGTCCCCACTTTGCCCACATAATGCAACTTGCCGCGTTCGTACGCGCCAAGCAGCAGCGCGCCGAAATACTTTCGCGACCCTTCCGGCGCGGTAAAACCAGCAATCACGAATTCGTCCTCCTGATGAGCTTTGACCTTCAGCCAGAATTTCGAGCGCTTTTGAACATAGTGGGAAGAAAGATCTTTGGCCACGAGGCCTTCGTAACCTCGGCGCTTGGCGACGTTGTAAGCGTCGAGGCCATTTTCGGCAAGTTTGCGCGAGAGCAACAAAACGCCCTTGGACGGAACAATTTGCTCGAGAATTTGGCGGCGCTCGCCAAGCGACCTGTTGCGCAAATCCTTGCCGTCGCAATAAAGGCAATCAAAAACCGCAAACGCAGGCTCGCCCTTGCTTTGCTGCAGCAGTTGAAAGCGCGAAACGCGGCCGCGGTCGAACACCACTACTTCCCCGTCGAGGAGCAGCGTGGCGGGCCGAAGCTTCGCGATGGCTGCGGCAATCTTTGGAAATCTGGCGGTGTGGTCTTTGCCGTTTCGCGAAAGCAACTGCACACGCGCGTCTTCTTTGTAGGCAAGCAGGCGAACACCGTCGTATTTCTCTTCGTACACCCAGCCGGGCTTATGAAAGGGCTTCGGCACAAGCGTGGCGAGCATAGGTTGAACGCGAAATGGAATTCGATGGCTCATTGCCGAGCGGCAGAAAATGGAGCTTCCAACTCCAACTCTAAATCATGAACGCTTGCGACGGCGGCGCGATGGTGTACTCGAAGCGGTTTTCTTGGAAGCAGCACGCGCCGTTTTCCTCGGGAGTGGATCGCCGGTGGCCGCTTGCTGCACATCTCCATTTCCTTCGCGCGCAATATCGGCAAGCAGGCGATGGCTCAATGCGGAATACGGCTGGTCCTGCGCGACGTCGCGCGGCGAAGCGTATTTGTCGCGATGCTTTATCAGCAGCCAGGCGGAGCGGCTCGATCCTCCTCCGTAACCTCTCGTGCGCACCAGCACCCAAGAGCCGCGCAATTTTTTGCCGTGAAGGGTGAACTTCAAATCGCCTTTCTGCAATGCCGCTTCGGGATCAGGACTTTCCGGCTCCCACGTTCCTTCGTCCCATACCATCACGGTGCCCGCTCCGTATTCTCCTTCCGGAATTACGCCTTCGAATTTTGCATAGTCAAGCGGATGATCCTCCACTTGCATGGCCAGGCGCTTGGTCGCGGGATCGAGCGATGGTCCTTTCGGCACCGCCCAGGAAAGAAGCGCGCCATTCCATTCGAGCCGAAAGTCGTAGTGCAAATGAGATGCGCGATGCTTCTGAATTACATAAGCCAGCGATGCGATTTTCTTCCTGGCAGGCGCGCGGGCTCCCGAAGGCTCGGGCGTCACTCTGAAATCGCGCTTTTTGCGATATTCCTTTAGCGGCACTGGCTAACATCCCTTCGAACAAACTACGCGCGGCAGGCGCGCTCTTATTATTTTAAGCCAGGCAGCTTGCGCCGAATGCGAGAAATTGAATGACGGTTGAATCCAGCCTTCGAGAGTCCTTTGCGCTCACTGTGCCAGAGTGAAGTCAACCACGACGCGAAATTCCACGGGTACGGGCTCGCCATTAAGCAGCGCCGGCTCGTATCTCCGCTGTTTCAGCGGAGCATCCAGAACAGAGGCACGAGGCCCAGCGCCGCGAATGCCAGCAGCAGGCCAAAGCTTTGTCTGCCGGTTTTGCGGTCCGCGAATCCAAGGGCATAGAACGCTTTTACCGCGTTGTTGCTGGCCGTAGCGATAAGAATTGCGGCCGCCGCCACCGCCAGGGATGAGAGCGTGCCTGCTGATTGCGTCAAACTCAAGACAAATGGGTCAACGTCCGAAAATCCCATGATGGCTGCAAGGCCGAACACGCCGCCGCGGCCCAAGTGGGTCAGGGCCAATTCCGTGAGAACAAGCATGGCAATGAAAATGCCGCCGAATAGAAAAGCCATCCAAAGCTCGAGCGGATTCCGCGGCAGGATTGCTTTGCTTTCTTCCTTGGCTTGGCCATCGGAGCGCCGCGTCCACAGCCATCCGGCGGCCAGGCCAATGGCCGCGAGCAGGAGCAGTGGGACAGCAATTCTCGTTAAAAGCGGCTGGTTGAAAATCCCGATCAAAACGGCAAGGCGAAGGTACATTACGCCGGAGGCCATCAGGATCGCTCCGGAAAAAAGCTGCGGCGAGCCCGCGGACTCCCTGGCGCGCTTGGAAAGCACCACCGTGGCTATCGTGGAGGAATACGCTCCTCCCAAGAGGGCGGAAAGAATCATTCCACGCTTGCCCTTTGTGAGGAGCAACAGTAGATAGCTCCCATAGGAAAGCGCGCTGACGGCCACCACCACCAGCCACGTCTTGAAAAGGTTTATTTTGTACGGGCCCAAGTCCTGGTTGGGGACAATCGGCAGAATCACGACCGTCAAGAAGAGGAATTTTGTGAAGGTGAAAATCTCTTGAGCAGGTATGCGGCGGGAGAGCCCTTCGAGAAACAGCTTGAGCTCCAGGAGCAACACGCTCAAAACGGCAAGCGTGGCAGCAATCCAGAAATGCCCCTGCGAGACTAAAGCGCCAACAACGTACGTCGTCAGGCCGGAGAATTCCGTGGTAACGCCGACAGCTTCGCCGCTTTGCAGCTTGTGCTGATAGGAGAGCCAGAGAAAAGAAGCCACCACCGCAAAACCTATGGTTAACGGCCACAATTGCGCTCCGGAAAGCAGCGCCATAGCATAGCCGAGCAGGCCGATCAGCGGATAGGTTCGAATCCCGCCAAATACATATTTGTCGACGGACGCTTTGTGTTCTTCGCGCTCGAGCCCGATCAGAAAAGAGAGAAACAGAGCGAGAATGATCTTCGTTGCATCCGGCGGCAGAATTTGCGGCGTGTTGGCAACCAAGACGAACATAGATTCCTTTGCTGAATTGGAACTGCGGCTCCCATTTATATCCAACCGGAGCCAGATTTGACATGCGTCATATCACAAGAAGACGCGACTTGCATCACATTGTAATTTCGCTGGCAGGCGATGCCCTTTCCTGACCGACCTAATGGCGCCGGCAGCAAGGAAATCCCTGAAAAGCGCTAAAAAAATTGCAGTGCGTATAGAGTTTTTACCGCGCTGTAGAAATTGTTCCTAGAATTTTTCCGCTGGAGACCGCTGCCGGTCAAACCGGCACCAACTGATGCTCTTTGAATCGGCACATTTTTCAGACTATTCCTAAATTGTCCGATAAGGCAAATCTGCGCAGCCACCTTACAGATTAGTCTGTAGAGGTAAGAGATTAGTCTGTAGACAGCAAAATGCACAGAAAGATGATGACCTTACTGGGTACCTTCCGATTGTTCCAAACAGTCAAATTTGCTCCGAGCAAACGAAATCATGGATCTGCTTTGTTGTTCAAGGTTTACGCGGGCGCTGCGGTGCGATGGAGCGTGCCTCTATTTGGCAGTGTATTTGCTCTTAGGTTCTGTGAGAATTCTTGTCGGTAGCAGCCCTGTCGACAGAATTCCTTGGAGAGGCTAACCATGGTAAGACTTATCTTCAAATCAGGCCTTGCTGTCGCCTGTCTGTTCGCGATTTCCGTGTTCGTGCCGAGAGCTAATGCCGGGTCCGTTGATTTCTCATGTGGAGCGAACCCGTGCACGGGAACTGTAACGGGCAGCACTAGCACAGGCTTCACCACCACCGGTATCGGGTTGCAAAGCAGTTTCGACGGTACCGACATGTTCACCGCCACGTTCACGACCAATAGTTCAGGCACAGGCTCCATCTCCATCAGCGACGCCGACGGAGATTCTGTCTCCGGTAATATCGTCGCGACCACAACAAGCACCTTCGGCGATGACGAGACTCTGACGTTCGATGTCAATTGGACGACATTGTCGTCAAGCGTTCAAGCTGCGCTTGGTGGCAGCTCGGGTATCGGGGAGTCGACTGTGGAGTTTTCGATCAGCAGCAACGGCGTCAATAGTGCTGACCTCCACATCGGAACCACGGGTTCCGGTGGGCATCCTCCGGTTCCTGAACCGTCGACACTCGTTCTTCTTGGCACCGGTCTGCTCGGAGTCGGTTTCGCGGTCCGGCGCTTCAGCCTGGCCTAGTCGGCTGAGTCCGCCGCGTTCTGGTCGAATTAACCTCATCCCTCCGCTGTGCCTTAACGGGCTTGGCGGAGGTTCTTTTTTTGGAGAGAAGATAAGGCTGGGGTGGTGCTGCTGTCGCGCCTTGATTCAAAAACTGACGGGCATTAAGAATTCAACGGGCAGCCTGCCAGCCTTAATCCACTTGATCGACGTCCCACGCATTTCCATTTGAGGTAGCAACCGGGAGCCAGGCCGCTTCCGCGCGCCAGGCGTGCGCACTTTTGCGCAGATGTTTGTTTTTGGAAGGTCTGCCGCTTTTGCCATTTTTGCATCCGAAGACTCACAAAGAGCGCGGCGCGAGTCACACGCATTCCTAAATTTGTAGTATCCCACCGATACCTGTACCTTTTTCCCTTCCTACCTGTACCTTTTCGCCGTTGACGTACCCCGATGCGATGTTACTATCGCCGCCTTCCAGCCCTCACGTGTGCGGTTTTCAGGCGAGATCTGCCAGTCCAACAATTACTTGCGATGGCGCCGCTTGTGTCGCTCTCTCAGGTTCTCTAGTTCTGCTGGTCGTCGCGAAGTCTTCGGCGGCCTGGCGCGCGTTCGTCCGCACATGAAATCTATCTAAGGGAGATTCGAGAGGATGAAGAGGAATGCCCGTGTTGACCCCCGTCGTGTTTTGGCAATCGGTGTGCTGACTTTTTGTGCGTTGGCGTTGGCGGTTGTATTCAACGGCTCACTTTTGGCGCAAAATTCAACAAATCAATTACCTCCTCAAGCCTCCGCTCAGGCCCAGGTCCACGCGGCCGTTCACTTCGATGTTTCGTTGCCCTTGGGAGAAATGCCTCTGGAAGTTCCGTCTGGGCAAGGCCCCCGGCTCATGCATGAGGAGCGCATCCCAAAGCCGAAGAAGGTCATACCCCCCGGCGTGCCATTCGCCGATTCCGCGCTGCAGACGAGCGCCGAGCCATTGGTCGCCGCCACGAAGATCATGAGCATAGAAAGCCTCAGCCTGGCTGGCACTAGTGTCAGTTGCCAAGGCTCGGCCCCGCCAGATGACAACTTGGCAGTTGGCACAACGCAAATCGTGCAGTGGGTCAACACTTGCTACTCGGTCTTCGATAAAGCTACGGGCGCGGTCATGGCCGGACCCTTTCCTGGCAATCATTTCTGGAATGGATTCGGCGGCCCGTGTCAAAACGATAACAGCGGCGATCCAATCATTCTGTATGACAAAACGGCGAATCGCTGGATCGCCGCTCAGAACACTTTCACTTCCCCGTACATGACCTGCGTCGCCGTGTCGGTCACCTCAGACGCGACCGGCAGGTATTACCGTTATGCCTTCCCACAGAACGCGGGCAATCCGGATTACCCGAAATGGGGCGTCTGGCGCGACGGCTACTATCAAAGCAACAACATCTTCGGCGGAAAGCTCGGTTTTGCCGCCGAGGCTTGCGCTTACGATCGCACCAAGATGCTCGCCGGCAACTCGACCGCGAAACAGATCTGTTTTCTCGCGCCGACCAGTTGGGATGATAGCTTGTTGCCAGCGGACATTGACTCGCCGAATTATCTTCCGCCTGCCGGCCAACCGGAAATGTATCTTGGCAGCATCGACAATGGATCGACTTCGAGAATCATTTACGAGTATCTCTTTCATGCTAATTTCAGCACTCCGAGCCTATCAACCTTCACGGGGTTCAGCGGCATGATGCCAATCTGGGTGCCGGCATTTGAGCTCTCGTGCAGCGGCCTGGGAGACTATGATTGCGTCCCCCAGAAGGGAACGAGTTACAAGTTGGACTCTCTCGGCGATCGGCTGATGTATCGGCTCGCTTATCGCAATTTCGGCAGCCATCAGACGTGGGTTGCCATGCATGATGTAACCGGCCCCGGCGGCCATATCGCGGAACGCTGGTATGAGTTTCGCGCTTCGGAAACCTCGACCAGACCAAGCGTGTACCAGTCCGGCACTTACGCAGGTCCTGTAGGGGACACAAACAATCGTTGGATGGGTTCGATCGCCATGGACAAAGTCGGAGACATTGCCCTCGGTTTCAGTATTTCCGGCACAGGGATGTATCCGTCAATCCATTACACCGGTCGCCAGCCTAGCGCACCGTTGGGCGTGATGGGAGCCGAGGACGTCATTTTTAATGGCGGAGGTTCGCAAACCGGCACGCAGGACCGCTGGGGAGACTATACCAGCATGGCGCTCGATCCCAACGGTTGCACTTTCTGGTATACGAACGAGTATTACCTGTCGACCTCGTCGTTCAACTGGCGCACGAGAATCAGCTCCATCCGATTCCCGAACTGCCAGTAGCAGTAGCTGCGGCGCAGTGAGTCATTTGGCGTCCAGCGCGTTCTCTCGAACAGGACCTGGAGGAGAGACGCGCTGGATCGCTCAGATGCATTCCAGCATCTCGATTACGCGGCGGTATTGTCATCACCAGGGCTGAAGCTACCGAGCGCGCTTTCAGCCACTACAATTTTCACTGCAGTCAGGAAACGCCTCAACTCGCGTCCAGCGAGCCAGTTGCCCGCAGCTCCCTACGGCGGAAACAAGATAGGTGGTGAGCCGCCCAGGACTCGAACCTGGAACCCGCTGATTACTCCAGAAACCATACATAGCTGATTCGTTTAGCCTTTTTCTCGTGCATGCATCACGGAATAGCAGGGTGTTTGGGAGGGTTCTGCTCCCAGGTTGCTCTCAAGTTTGAACCTGTAAACTGAACCTTAAACCGCCAGCGTTTTCACGATCTTCGCGCGAGCGCGATGGTGGGTGGGATTTGCACCCTCTCCAGTCGTTGAGGCGGCGTAAGTTGCTGATTTTTCGTTCCGCTGAACGCGATAAAACCGCAGGTTCCGCATCCGCGAGGTACAAAACGGGTACGTCAAGCGCCGCAGGCATTATGAACTCTTGCGCGTCGGCGGCGACGATCGCGCGTCGCGGCGACGAGCATCGGCGAGATAATGGCGCGACGGGGGTGCGCTCTCATGTCTGACATCGCTCCGGAAATCAAAGTAGTTCTCACCGCAGAAGACCAGGGCGTAGCCGCGGCCGTTCGCCAGCTTGGTGACGAGCTCAAGAACCTGAAAACGCACGAGGCCACTGCTGCCTCGGGTGCGATCACTCTCCGCGACGCTTTCCGCAGCTTGGTTGGGGCCCTTAGCCTTTACAGCGCAATCAATTTCGGCAAGAAAATTCTCGATGACGGCGTGGCGATCGGAAACTTGGCCCGCATCATTGGCGTTTCCAGCAGCACGGTTTCCGTCTTCAAACACGTTTCCGAAGAGACGGGCGTGTCGTGGGAGCGCATCGGCCGCAGCCTGGCCATGGGCGCGCGGCGCATCACCGAATTCCTGGGCGGCGAGGCGCAAGCAGCGGAGGGAATGAAGCTTCTCGGCCTCACCGCCAAGGACTTTGGTGGACTGAACGCTGACCAGAAGCTCTCGCTGATGGTGCAAGCGCTCGGCCGCTTGCCCGACGGATTCAACAAAGCGGCTGCGGCGCAAATTCTTTTCAGCCGCGGCGGCAGGGACATGGTTGTGGTGGCGAACGCCATCGCGAGGCAGGGCTTCGGAGCCATCGAGGACGAGCTGCGGCGAATGGGCGTCCTTATGGACGATGATTTTACGAACAAGGCCGCAGTGGCGCAGGCGTCGCTTCACACGACCGAGGACCTGGCGCGCGGCTTGGCCGTGGAATTTGAAAGCGGGCTGCTTCCCGCGATCAGCGATGTTGGTGAAGGCCTCCTGAAAACTTACGCGAGCACGGACCAAGCTTCCAACGGTTTTGTGCTGCTAGGCATGGGCGCGGGCGCCACAATTAAGCTGCTGATCGTCGGATTCAACGAGGTTTGGGAAATTGTAAAAAGCGGCGGAGACGTCGTGGAGCTCGTCGGCGGCATCATCGTCGATACCTTCGAGACGGCCGCAGCAGCGATAGTGGCCGCAGCGGACGCAGCCAACGGCGAATTCGTTAAGGCCATCAACGATATACGCTTCGCCGGCGAAGAGTGGCGGAACGACTTCGCGCGCTTCGGGGCGCAGATCGCCGAGAACAATCGCGCGAACAAGGAGCTGACCGAGAATCTCTTCCCTGACGCTTCTAAGGCCAAATCCTTCCACGACGCCCTTTTTGGCACGCCCGAGGGCAACAAGAAGCGCGCCGAAGAGATGATTCACGAATTGGCGCTCGACCAGGCTCGCGCCGGCGCCGAAAAAGTTCCGAGCCTTCTGACTGGCCGCGGCGCACGAGGCGAGAGCGCACCGCCGGAAGCGGCGGCGAGAGCGCAGCTCGCGCTGCAGCTCAAACAAGCGCAGGACGCGCTCTCGATCGACAAGGCAATGGCCGAGCAGCGCGCGGCCGTCGAAAAAGGCGAATACGAGCGCGGGCTCGTTTCCATCGCGCAGTATTACACCGATCGCCGCGCGGCGATTGCGGAAGGCACGCGCAAGGAAATTGCGACCATCACCGCGGAGCGCGACCAGGTGCAAGCGGCGGCGAATCTGGCCGGCGAGCGCGCCATCTCCGCGCGATCGGACATGCGCGCGGCATCAACGCCGGCGGAACGGCAGCGCCTGGCGGCCGAGGCGGACCGTTACGCTGCGGAGCAGTTGACGAACCTCGCGCGCGTCGATGAGCTGAACACGCGCATCAGCGAGCAGGAAATTGCCTCGCGCACGCAAATCGCGGAGATGGATAACGCGCAATTCCGCGCCGAGGCGGAGCAGAAACAGAAGCTGCTCGAAATGGAGAAGCGCATCGCGCTCGCGAGCGAAACGGATCTGCGCAACAAACAGCAGGCCACCGACCAGGCGCAGCGCCAGCTCGAAATCGACCGCGACGCCATCACCGCGAGCGACGGCTCGCAGACGGCGCGCGAACGCGCCTATCTTTCGCTGCTGCGGCAGGAAATGCCGCTGCTCGAACAGAAAGCCCGGGCGGAGCTGCTCGCGGCGCAGGCCTCCGGAGATACGCAGGCGATCCAGCGCGCGCAGCAAACGCTGCAGCAGATTCGCCAGCTCGACGTGGCCATCACCGAGCTCGGCAATCATTGGAAGCAGACGCTGAATGTCTCGATGACTAATTCCTTTCAGGGAATCGTCACCGCGCTCACGAACGGCTCGCGCGACATCGGGCAGAACTTTCAGCAGATGGAAGTGAGCGTGATTCGCTCGCTCGAAGCCATTGCCGTGCAAATGCTGGCGAACGCCCTGACGCAAAAGGCGCTCGCCGAAGGGACCAAGCTCGATGACGCGAAAACGGCCGCGGCGAACGTTTACGCGCAAGTGTCCGCGATTCCGGTGATCGGCTGGATCCTCGCGCCGGCGGCCGCGGCGGCGGCATTCGCGACGGTGCTGGCCTTCGCCGAGGGCGGTCCGGTGAGCGGTGAGCGCGGAGTGGACCGCGTTCCAGCGATGCTGACGCACGGCGAATACGTGATCAACGCTGACGCGGCGAGATCCTTCGGGGCGAGCAACCTCGATGCGATCAATGCGCGGAAGTTCGACTTTGCCGCGGCCGTGCCGCACGAAATGGCCAGCCTGCACGATTTTTCGCGGCCCAGCTTCGAGCTGCCGGCATCGCTGGGTGCATCCGCTCACGTCCACAATGTGCGCTCCGAGATTCATTTGCACCATAACGGCCCGGACGCCCTCGAAGTGCTGCGCGCGCAGCTCGTTCCTGAGCTTAAGATGGCGATTCGCGCCGGTGCGCTGGAAGGAATCGAAACGTGAGCGAGCAGGGACCGGAAGAGGAAAAATTTCTCAAACTCGACGGGCGCGAATTCAGCGTATTTTTCAAAGCTTCGACCAGCGCCGCGCAGGACGCGTACGTTCTCGGCCATCTGCGCGCCTCCGGCGCAATTCAGGTTCTCGCCGATCTCAACGTGCCTGCCGAGCGAGTGGCCGACGAGATGCTCACCCGCATCATGGTCGGCGGCGAAACGTTCCACGTTCTCGCAGGATGCCTCACCGAAAAAGACAAAAAGTGGTCGCGCAAGGAAGCGGACCGCAACGCTGCGGCGTTTGCCGAGCTTACGGACGCGACGGACAGGGCTACGATTCAAGGAGCGATGATTGGGTTGGCGCGCGGGTTTTTCGCGACTGGCAAGGTGTTTCGAGCTGGAGAGCCGCCAGCTACTGTTTCATAAAAAAATCTTTGCGCGCGAGAGGACTTTTCTGTGAAAGTGCGGCTTACGCGTTCGACCTTGATCGAAGGCAGCCATCATGCGAAGGGCGAGGTTCTCGAATTGCCCGACGAGGTCGCGAAGGACTTGGTTGGATGGCTGTCCGCCGAGTACGTCGCGGAGAATGACGCGGCCGAAAACAAAACGGAGGACCGACAATGAATGAAGCAGAAGCGCTTTTGCGGCGAGCCGAAGCTGCAGGTTTTGACGTGAAGTGCGAATCCGGCCTGGTGATGGCGGCATCGCCGGCATCGGGAGATCCTAGAATCCTCCAAGAGCTCGCTGAGCGGGTGAGCGAGATCCGCGTGCTCTTGCTCGACCGCGCGGCCGCGACGCGCCGATCGCGCCTTCGAGAAAATATCGTCGGCTGCGCCGCCTTTATGCGCGAGAATCTGCAGGCCGGCATTGTTCGAGACTGCGACGCGGCCGGGACGCTGCAGGTCAAGGTTCGATTCTCAGAAACGGGAGCGGCTTCGCTGGAGTGGAAGAGTGATCAAGTGATCTTAATTTCGGCGGCGGCAAACGCGCGCCCCGGCAAAATCGCGCGGTCACGCACCGCGAGCGAGCGGTTGCTGTTTTTGATGAGGAGGTGCGAGGAACTCGGCGCCCGGCTGTGGGGTGAAAACGATTTTGTTTTTTTCGGTTGGCCCGGGCAGGATCCCACGAGAATTCCGGAGCTGCTCGCCGCCGCGATCGAGGAAATGGGCATCTGGGCCGCACGATCCGGACGCGTGGGCGGGACGGCCGCAGAAGCGATCTGCGACGAGTTCGCCGAATTTGCCGGCGGCGACCCAAAAATGATTCACTCGTACGCGTTTCAGCGATACTCCGCAACGCACCGAGCACTAGCCGCGCGGCTTCTTCAGCTCGGGAAAAAACTGACCGAACTTCGCCGGGTCCTCCTGGGCGACGGGGACGAGGTCAAAAGGATCGATGATACCGACCCATTTGCGCGCGACGGCCTGGCCGGCAGCCAAGCGGTGCTAGCGGACTTCGGGACCATTGTCACCATCGAAGGGAGGGATGACCAAGGGTTCTTGATCGTGTCGAATGAGTTTCGCCGGCGACGCATCCCCCCTGGAGAGCTGCTCGTGCTGATCCCCGACGCAAAGCCTGCGCCGCGACGGTCATTTCTTTCGCGCTAGGGCCCCGTCTCGCGCCTTCGACTTGCGCGCCAGTGCTACCATGCGACCGGGGCCGGCTGAAGCTGGCGCAAACGGCGATGCGGGACAGGCAGGAAAAAAATCCGCAGAGAGGTCGGCCCAGTCATCCGCGAATGCGCGCTAAAGATGCCAGCGCTCGCGCTGGCGTGGCCCACGGCGAAACGCCAGGACGCGACAGGCACTTCCCCCGAGGCAATTCGGGGGAAAAAGGAGGCCGGAAGGCCCCAGGGAACAGAATCCCCCGCCGCACATTACCCGCAGGCAGCACAAAATGTGGAAAAGTGCGCTCTCTTTACGTTTCAATGATTTCCAGCTCGTAGCGACGCGCCGCGCACGGCGTCCAGATCACGCCCTTGTCGGCGAGCTCGGCGAAGCGATCGTGCAGCACCACTTTGCGGCCGGATTCGTTGAGCTGCACTTCCTCGCCGGGCGCCATCGCCGCGGCGATCTCGCGCATGATGCGGTCCGCGCGCTCGTAGCCACGCTTGCCGGCCGTCCGCGCTTTCTGATAGCGCGCCACCAGCTCGGCCACGCCGGAATTCCGCTCGGTTTTCTTTTTCTTCGCGTCAACCATCAAAAAAACCCTGAATTTTTTGGGGGCGGCGAGCAGGGGAGAGTATTCGCCCAGGGGGAGCGGGCAAAATCGAAGCGCGCACTGGATGGCGTTCGGTTTCCTGACGCGCCGCCCGATTTTTTCGATTATGCACGAAAGCCAGCAAAAACGCGCGGAAGTTTTTAGCAACCGGTGAAAAGTTCCTACTGGCCGCGAGCTGCGAGCGCATGAGAGATTGAAAAACGAAAGAGAGGCGTTTTTTGCGCGTCCGGATCCGCGGGGATGCGCTGACTATGCCTCGGGGACTTGCGAGGCTGCCATGGGCCTCTTTTCGCGCAGCGTGCAGCCGCGTGGAAGGGAAAAAACGGGCCGAGGAAATATCGGCTCGCGCCGCGTCGGATCGCCTACCCGGCGCGGCGCCGCAGGCCCTTTGCTTTTTCGCGCTCCCACTGTGAATGATTCGGAAAAACTCGGGAGTCTAATGATCGAGCGCACTGTGCTCGGAAAGCGGCTCGATGCGCTTCGAGCCGAGGCATCGAAACGCGCCGACGCGTTTCTACAGGCTGGCCGGCTGCTGCGAGCTGCTCCCGAGCGCGTTCACTTCGACGGAGATCCTGCGCTCGATGCCGAATTCGCCGGCGAACCTGGTATCGACGGAGCCGCGTTCGACGTGCATTCCCTTCAGACAGTTCTCGCGGACCTGCGCAGCGGCATCGCTCGCGAAAATGAGGTGCGCGAAGAGCTCGCCGAGCTGGGCTTCGATCCTGAGCAGTTAGAAAACGAAAGGCTCGAACGCCTTTCGCGCGCACTTCACCATCCCGCCGTCTACGGTCCCGAAGGCGGCAAGGCGCGCGCGCGCATCGGCTTCACGAACACGCGTAAAAATTCCAAAGGATAAAAGCGTGGAAATCAAAGCCACAGTGGACGTCAGCTCGGCGGTGCAACTCACCGCAGAAGTTTTGCGGCAGTTGCCGTACGCGATGAACTCCGCGATCACGCGCACCGCGCAAGAAGCCGCCGCTGCAGCGCAGCGCGAAGCCAGCGAGCATTTGCAAATCAGAAAGAACTTTATATTGCGGCGCATTCGTGTGTTGCAGTTTTCTCGCACATCGAATCTGACGGCGGTGATTGGCGTGGATCCGAGCAGGGATCGCCGCTGATATTGGGATTCCTCGAAGCGGGACAAAGCGGCGAAAAAACTGGCAGCACTGGCGGCGGCGTGGCCATTCCGCTGACGGGATCTCCGGCGCGGCCGAGCTTTCCGCAAAGCGTTCCGGTGTCGCTGCGCTACAAAAATCTGCGCATTGCCGGGCTGAAAGGGCGGCATCACACCTACGTCGTGCCGGGCGTGGGAATCTTCGAGCGACTCGCGGCCGGCGGACGCAAGTGGGATCGCAATCTGAAGCGCGAAGTCACGGTGAGCGCGAGCGATACGGCGGAAATTTATTCTTTCAAGCCGAGCGTGCCGCTGCGCACGCATGTGCATCTGCGCGACGTGATGATCGCGGTGATCAACGAGCGTTTCGCGCCGATCTTTAGCGAAGAGTTTGCGAAGGAAATTCGCGCGCGCGCATCGCAAGGCGAAAGGATTTCGCGCGGGTCCTTCCCAGCCGGCCACCGTTCGCGGGTGACGGCGACCGCGTTTGTGGTCCAGCGACCGACAGTCCGCGGGCGGACTTCGTTTCGTTTCCTTTTTTTTGCGGCGCTGTTTTTTTTTGGAGGCTCGAATGGCGTTCGTAAACGTCGCGCGCATCGCGCAGGTGCTCAACCTCGACCCCCGACGGGTCCAGCAGCTCGTGAAGGAAGGCATGCCCAGGCACACGAGAGGCCGGTACGAGGCCCTGAAGTGCATGGCTTGGTACATTCGTTTTTTGCAGAAAGTGATCGAGAAAAAAGCGATTCCGATGGACGAAGGGGAATACGCGAGCGAGCGACAAGAGCGCGTGCGCAAAATGCGCTTCGACGCGGACCTGAAAGAGATCGAGCTGGCGCGCGAGCGCAGCCAGCTCGTGGCGATCGCGGACGTGGAGAAAGAAATCACGAATCTGGCGCTCACAGTGAAAGCGCGCATCATGGCCGTTGCGCCGCGCCTAGCGCCGGATTTGCTCGGCGAGGGTTCGCGCGTTATGGCGCAAGCGAAAATCGAAAAAGCGCTGAGGGAAGCGCTCGCGCAGCTCGCGACTGAAGCGGACCGTTTGGAGAACTGTACGGAAGGACAGGTCGGAACGCTTTCGGCACGCGGTCGCGCAGCTCCTCGTGAATGGACGTAGAATGATCGCGAAGAAAAAAGCCGGCGCGAGAGGCGCGCGTGCGGAGCTGCGTCAGGGAGAGCGTTGGCTTTGAGCGAAGCGGCCGTCGCGTCACGCGAGTGCCATTTTCACCTGCGGGCTGGAATAAAAATCCCCGCCGTCCATTTTGTTGCCGGAGAAGCTTTCTGCGCGGAATGTTTCGCCGGCAAGCCGATCGTTCCAGAGCCGAGCGAGGAGTTCTCCGTTATGCCGGCGATGACTGGCCGCAAGGTGCGACCCTTCCGCAGCCAGGCTCTCACTTCTCGCGGAGCGGACCGGGCCCGTCACCATATCCTGCGCGTCCGCGCGCGAATTGTCCCGCGAGTTCAACGGCAGCTCTCACCGAGAGAAACAGAGACACTCACCCTACTTGCGAGAGGATTCAACTGCCGCCAGGCTGCGGAGGCTCTTGGATTAAAAACCGTGACCGTGGACTGCTACGCGCAAAGTGCTCTCGCGAAGTCAGGGATGCGAAATCGTGCTCAACTTCTGCTGTGGTTCGTCCGAACATACGGAGAGCCTTCGTGCATCGACGGACCGCCGGCGCTCGTTGCGGAAAGCGCCGAAGCCAGGCCCGCGGTGGCCAGCTCATCGCCTCCGAGGCCCGCTCGACGACGGCGCCGCAAGCCGGAATGCGGAACGCCTCTCTCGCGGCGCGAGGCCAGCGTCCTGGAGATGCTTGCGGCGGGCAACAGCACCCTAGAGACGGCGACGGCGCTCGGACTGAAACCGCGAGGCGTAAAATTCCACGTCTCCAACGCCATGGCGAAGTCGGGGACGCGAAATCGTTTCGCCCTGGCGCGATGGTTCGAGCAAAGCGGCAAAGGCGTCGGAGACCCCGCCTCCGCCGTGCGCGATCGTTTCCGTCAAATCGAGCAGCTGAAAAAGTTTTGTGCAGCCAGGCTGGAACTGTTGTTCGACGAGCTGAGCTCGGCGGCGCTTGCAGAATTCCGCTCGTCGATTACGGACGCGCAAAAAAAATGTGCGCAAAAGCCCATTGCATAGTTCCGCGCGGATTTTCCTTCGCCGGCGAGCGCCCGTCGCGCGAGGCCCTCGCAAAATTCCGCCACGTGACCGGCGCCGAAGCTCGCGGGCTTCGCCTCGCCGGCAGAATTGAGAAGGTTGGCCCGAAACTGTGGCAGTTGACCGAGGCCTTCGCCACGGCGATCGCGGGCAAAACCGCGGACGGTCTGCTGTCTCGCGAGATCTGCGGCGCGGTGCGGTACGTGATGGTTTTTGAGATGGCGCGCCGGCCGGCACCGAATCCTGACGAGTGGCTCGCCGGTGTCGCGGTTTCGCGAATCTCAGCGCTAGGGCCGCCTGAACGCTAGGCCGCCTGAACGTCGGTACGTCAGACTTAAGTATGCGACGGCCGTCTCCGGCGAATCGTCAAAATATCAGAGAATCGCAATGGTTTGAGCGACGCCTGGAGAGCGCTGAATGCGTGCAGCCTCCGCACATCGTCAGCGTAAACTTTCAGTAGGTATGACAATCCCTGAGCGGCCGCCCCTTCGAGCGGCTCGTTTCCTGCACCGGTCGCCTGGTCCATCAACAGCGCGATCGCGCGGAGTCCGCGTTCGGCGCTCCAATACTGGACTCGCGATTCGTGGTCGCCCTTAACCTCTTCCGGCATAGGGGCGGGCTCGAATCCAGGGTCAAACGCCTCTTCCAGCGTGAACTTCTCCTGCTCGGCCTTCGCGAGATTGCCTTGCTCCTTCTTAATCGACAGCGTATGTTTTCGTCCAGCCATTTTCATCCTCCTGTGATGATTTTGGTCAGGGGCGCTCGGCGTTCATCGCGCCGCGGCGTCCCCGTTCACTCTTTTATCTCTTCCAGCTCCGCGAGACCGCGCGGCCAGAGCAAAAATTCCTGCTCGTTGCGCCCGCTTTCGTCGATGTACGCGAACACGTGCTCCCTCCGAATGCGGGCGCGATAGACCGCAGGCCCGGGCAGCCGATACCTCTCCGCGCGAAGCCGAGCGAAATGGCGCGCGATGGTGAGATCCCCAGTCCAGGAGTAGCCGCGCACTCTGCGGGCCGTGCCGTAGCCGGCGACGCCGCGGAAGACCTCAAAGCAACTGCCCTCTGGCAGCGGGTCGCCGGCCGCACGCAACCTCTCCGGGCAAAGAGTGGAAAAGAAGGCGTGGGTGAAGGTTATGTCCCAATTCGGGATCCCGTTTTTCGCCATGCACCAGGCATCGACAAAAGCATCTTCAAGAAGGCCAGCTTTACGGAGCGTTTTGTCGTTGTCGATAACCACGTCGATTACTTTTGAGCTGTCAGACCAGGAATACGTCCTGAGAACTTCTTCCAGCGGAGTCGTTGGACTTCTGTGCATCATCCGTTCCGCCATCTCGGCGAATTGTGACGCCCGAGCGGGGACTTCCTTGACGTCGCAACGTCGCAGATAATCGGCGACTCCGCCCTGCAGGCGGCTTCGGATGAATCTCAGGTCGATTTCGCTGACGATCACCGGCGGCTGCCTCCGCCCCGCGGCTTCGACTTTTTCCTCGGCCCCTTCGGGCCTGGCCGCAGCCTGCCCTTCAGCTTGCGGATCTCGCGGACCTGCGCGGCGGTCCAAAGCCTGACAGCCTTTCCGCCGACGAGCTGCAGTTTGGGCGCGGCGACTCGTCCAGTTTTGATCCATAACTGCAGCGTTGCTCTCGCTACGCCGGTCCTCTCCGACACGCCAACAGTTGAAATTCCGGATTCACGCACGTTTGCGGCCATTCTTTTTTTTGACATATCCGACCGCCCTCTCGACCTTTCGCCCGGCGGCCCTTCTGTCAGTCGGCAGCGCTATGTCCGGGCGCGCAATTTTTATTCGCCGCGCGATTTCCGGCCACGCGACCCCCGCTGCGTTCAGGCCGTCCGCGTACCGAATTGCGGCGTCGTCCAAATCTCGGCCTCGGCCGCCGCCGCGGTGCATTTTTCGGTAAATGCTGGCCCACATCGCCTTCATCTTTTTTCGCCGGAGCTCCTTGACCTCCGGCCGAGCCTCAAACGCTGCGGCGGCCGCGGCGCGCCGCTCGCGAACATCCGGCCGTGAGAGTGCCTCCCGCAGACGCTGGACCGCTTTCTCCTTGGCCTTGGGGTCAGAACGGAACCTCTCGATTCCTGCGCTCATCTTCGCCATGAATTCCGGGTTCGCATTGAGCGCCTTCATTTGACACCGTTTCTTCTGGCGCACCTCTGGGTCGGCTTGCCCCGCGCGACACGCGGCGCGGAACGCCGCATTCCGTTCCGGATCCGCAAGCATTTTTTTGAAGCCTTCCCGGGCCTTCGCTCGGAATTTAGGATTCGCATTAAGCGCCTTCATTTGCGACCGTTTCTTCTGACGGAACCTAGCATCAGAGTGGGTCGCAGCCTGTTTGGACGCCCACAGTCCGTGCCGCTCTTTGTCGGCGTGGAGATCCGTCAGGGCCGACCTGAGATTTCGTTCGAAATCAGGGCGCGTCCTGAGCTCGCGCATGACCGCAGCCTGACGGCGGCGATTTCGCGGGTCAGCCCATCTCGCCTTTTGTCCGCGCCTGACGCGCGAGCGGAACCCCGGACGGGCATTGAGTTTTTTCATCGTAAGCCGCCGCTTCTCGCGTACCTCCGGACTGAAATGTGCCTGCGGCATATGTCTTTCCTCCCGTTTTGCGCTTTTCACCCTATCCGAGTTACTGACACGTGTCAATGGCGATAGGTTGGTCAAAAACTAGTTTTTGACCGGTTTTTCGCGTCAAAAACCAGTTTTCCGCCGTTGATGCGACAAATCCTGCTTGGGTACGCTTCTCCCGCGAATGATGATGGCAAATTCAGCCGATAGCTCCATCGGACCAATGAAGCCGCGGAGGCCGGCGTCCGCAGACGGGCAGCTCGCCCGCGTCGCCTTGCTTCTTCGCGAACGCCGCGCGCACGGAGTTTCCTCGCGCGAAGCGATAGACCTCGGCATCCTCCGGCTTCCAAACAGAATTTGCGAATTACGCAAGCGTGGCTGGGTGATCTCCTCGAAGCGCGAAGCAACGGACTGCCTTCGATATTTTTTGGTTTCGGAGCCGTCGATCTCCAATTACGCCGGTCGCACGCGGGCGATCGAGCGCGAAGCGATGCCGCTGTTCTCCAGTCAGGCGGCGTCCAGGTGAGCGTTCGCCTGATGGGATCCGTCTTCGAGCTCGACATTCCGGCCAGCGAAAAACTCGTGCTTCTCGCGATGGCTGACCATGCGCGCGACGATGGAACGGGCTGTTACCCGAGCGTCAGATTACTGGCTCGAAAAACGAGCCAATCCAGGCGAGGTGTCCAGGGAATCATCGGCCGCCTAGAGGCGCGCGGGCTGTTAAAGGGGCCGACGCCCGAAACGAGAAAAGGGGGGCGCGCGTTCGACGGTCGCGGGATAACTACGGAGTATCGGATCGTTTTGGACAAGGGCGAACGTGGTTCGCTCTTCTCTCCGCCGGATGGGCGAACGGCGGAGCAAAGAAGGGTGAACGCCAGCGCAGGAAGGGCGAACCTGACTGCAAAGAAGGGCGAACCGGGTTCGCCCGAACCATTAAGAACCATAGATCAACCGTCAGTGAACCAAAACCCCACGCCTGCTCCGGAGGCGGAAAATCTTTTCGCCTCGATAGGAATTCCGCTAGACCTTTGGTCACAGTTCGTCGAGATGCGCCACGCCATCCGCCGGCCGCTGACTGCTTCGGGGATCGACCTGATGGCTCGAAAACTCGCGCTGCTCGCGTCCGAAGGGAATGACGCGCGCGAGGTCCTCGAACAAAGCATCCGGAATTGCTACCCCGACGTTTATCCGACTTCGAGGAAAGGAGGCGAGAATGGAAGCAACGGCCACGATCGCAGAGCGGGCGGAGGGATTGCTCCGCCAGATGGTAAGCGCTACCCCAAGCCCGAACCAGTCGCCCTCTGAGTGCGAGATATGCAACGGCGCCGGATGGGTCGTGGTTATGGGCCTCGCCAATCCGTGCGAATGCCAGCGTGAGCGGGCGGTTCGGCACGAGCTCCCGCCTCGATACCACAGCGCGAGACTCTCCAATTTTTCCGCAGCGATTCGAGAGCGTGTTTTGCGCTGGCTCGCAGATCCGGGCGACGGGCTGCTCCTGTGCGGTCCGGTCGGATGCGGAAAGACGTTTTTGTCCGCCGCGATCGTACGCGAGCGGATCGAGGCGCGACGCAAATGCCTGTTTCGCGCTGTCGCGCAATTATATGCGGAGCTTCGCGAGGCTTTTCGAGTGAATGCTTCGGAGGCCGAAGTCCTCAGGCCCTATCTCAATTCCGAAATGATTGTGCTCGACGATCTCGGCGCCGGTGCGCTCAGCGACTTCGAGCGCCGCGCGGCGCTGGATGTAGTCAATGCGCGCCTGAACTCTCTGCAGCCGACAATCGTCACAACGAACTTGGAGCTCGAAGAGATCGCGAAAAAACTCGACGACCGTCTCGCGAGCAGATTGTCTACTTACAAACCTCTAAGGCTCGCCGGCGTGGACCGGCGCATCACGCGATGAAAAGCGAAAACCGTGAGCCTCGCATGGTGCGACAACTGCGCGCGAGTGACGGAGACGAAGAGCGGCGAAAAACTGCGCTGCGCCATCTGCGGGGCGCCGATTCTCAGCTCCCCGAAAAAGCAGGCGAAAGAAAAGGCGCGACGCGCCGTGCAAATGAATCTGTGGGAGGAGAGCGATGAGCGACGCCGCGGGCGCGA
The DNA here is from genome assembly GCA_035307965.1 of Candidatus Acidiferrales bacterium. Taxonomy (GTDB): domain Bacteria; phylum Acidobacteriota; class Terriglobia; order Acidiferrales; family UBA7541; genus DAHUXN01. The sequence continues at coordinate 23,223 of DATGHO010000033.1, forward strand.
CGATGAGAAAAAAAACAGCGAGCGCCGTGAAACCAATAAGGCCAGCCGGCGCGCGCGAGGGAATCGCGCGGACCGCGTTCTCCGGCGACGGTGAGACGCCGCTGTCGAGCAATGGTGAGGCGCTGCTCTCGATCGAGGACGTGGCCGAGATCCTGAAGCTGCCCGTTTCGTGGGTCTACGACCGGACGCGCCGGCGGAGCCTGGACCGCATCCCGGGATTCCGCCTGGGGAAATACTGGCGATTTCGACGCGCCGAAATTATGGAATGGATCGAGCGCCAGCGCGCGGGAGCGAGACGAAGTGCTTGACGCGCGTTATACAATCCCCGCGCACGCAGAAAAAGGCGGACGAGCCAGCGGAAAGGAAAATATGGCTCGACCGCGGTACCAGAACGGTTGGCTCAAGGTTCGCGGCAAACGCAGGAAGATGTGGGTAATTCGCTGGAGGGAAGACGTGCTTCAAGCGGACGGAACGGTGACGCGAACGCAGCGCGCCGAAACCATCGGCCCCGTCCGCCAGATCACTCAGCAGAAAGCGCGAAGCATCCTCCAGCAGCGGTTAGGCACGGCAGCTCTGATTTCGCGGCGCCCGCAAGCGACCCTCTCGCTCGCCGATTTTGTGCGAGTGGAGTGGCGCCCGAAGGCGGAGCTGGATTTGAGGAAGAGCAGCGTGCGCTACTACTCGTTTCAGCTCGACAGGCACATCCTTCCGGTAATGGGCTCGATTCAGCTCTGCGACCTCAGCAGAGGAGCGATCGAGGCCTGCCTGGCAGAACTGAAGCGCAAGGGACGCGCGACCGCCACGATTCGCGGCGTTCGCGCAACGCTCTCGACAGTGCTCGAAAAAGCCGTCGAACGGCAGTACCTCGAAAAGAATCCCGCTCACGGAATCCGCATTCGCGAAGCGGATTTCAAAAAAGAGCGGCGATGCTATTCCGCGGCGGAGGTTTTCAAACTGGCCGCGGCGCTCGGGGAACCCTGCCGCACGATTGTTCTTCTCGCCGTGCTGACGGGAATGCGCATCGGAGAAATACTCGCTCTGCGCTGGAAGCGAGTGGACATGCTCCGAGGCACAATCGAAGTGGCGGAAAGTTTTTCGGACGGCGAATTCGGGCCGCCGAAAACGCGCAGCAGCAATCGAGTGCTTCCCATGAGCTCGGCCCTTCGCGACGCGCTCCAGATTCACCGCGCCGGAACTTCGTGGAGCGGCGCCGATGACCTGGTTTTTTGCACGTCGAAGGGGACGCCGCTCAGCTCGAAGAATCTTTACAACCGCGCGCTCGCGCCGGCATGCGACGGGCTGAAACTGCCGCGAGTTTCGTGGCATTCGTTTCGGCACACGCACGCCACGCTGCTCGTGGAATCCGGCGAATCGGTCAAGACAGCGCAATCGCTTCTCGGGCATTCGGACCTCGAAACCACGCTCAACGTCTACGCGCACGCGATTCCAGACTCGCAGCGCCGCGCCGTCGAACGCATCGGGGTTTTGCTCTCAGATGCTCTCAGGTCAGCGAGCGCATCGGAAAGCGGGCGCGTCAACTGATTGTGGTGACGATAGTTACAACTGGAGTGGTGAGCCGCCCAGGACTCGAACCTGGAACCCGCTGATTAAGAGTCAGCTGCTCTACCATTGAGCTAGCGGCCCGAACGAAACGCTTGGCAGGATTGCCAGGAGCGTGCAAACGCAAATTTCAAAACTGAAATTCTATCATGAATTGCCCTCCCGTGAAGCGTCGCTTGCCCGTGTTCTCATGGCCTATGTCAGAACTCCGGACTCGTCTTGATTCCACTCAATTCCAGGAACGCCGAGACCGGCAACACGGACCAGGCACGATATGTTCGGCGCAAGCTCTAAAGCAAGTTTGAATCTCGAATATCGCGTGCCGCGGCGGCAGCTAAAGCGCAAAGCATCCGTGGCGCCAGACGAAAGCAACTCTGAATATTTCGCAGTTCTTCTGCCTGTGACTTTGGTCATAGTCTCTTGGGATGGCGTCCTCTAGCTTGGTATGCATGAGAGCAATTCTGGACGCCGATGCTCAACCGGATCCGCTGTTGGAAATCGGGCGCGCCTCCTCATCGGCTCTGGCGCCGGATACAAAACATGCCAAGAAAAAACTGATTCGTCGCACAAGATCTGACTACTCGCAGCCCTTGAGGAGGAGTTTTCAGGCTGCATTCTTACTGATGAACATCTGGCTGGGCGGCGAATTTTTCGTTTGGGTTCGCCATCTCGAAAGTGGCAGCGCGGTTTCCTCCTCGCTCCATCCAGCCGGCATTGACGGTTGGCTACCGATCTCGGGCCTCTTGAATTTGAAATACTGGCTCTTTACGGGCGGGCTTCCAGACATTCACCCCGCTGCCCTATTCCTCCTGCTTGCATTTGTCGGAATCTCCTTCCTCTTTCGCAAGTCCTTCTGCAGCTGGCTCTGCCCGATAGGGACAATCTCTGAGTATCTCTGGCGCGCTGGCCGGAGAATCTTTCGCCGGAATTTTCGGATTCCGCGATGGCTCGATCTTCCGCTCCGTGGATTGAAATATTTGTTGCTGGGCTTCTTCGTTTGGGCCGTTGTCGAAATGTCCGTAGAAAAAATCTCTGGTTTCATGCACAGCCCTTTCGGAATTATCGCGGACGTGAAGATGCTGGACTTCTTCCGTTTTCTTAGCCTGACGGGACTTATCGTGATGGGCATCCTCGTGCTGGCGTCGCTGTTCATTCAGAACTTCTGGTGCCGCTATCTGTGTCCTTACGGCGCTCTGTTCGGGTTGACATCTCTGCTCAGCCCTCTGCGCATACGGCGCGAGCCAGAAGCCTGCATCGATTGCGCCAAATGCGCTAAGGCTTGCCCATCGCTGCTGCCGGTGGACAAAGTCGTGACCATTCGCTCAGCCGAATGCACGGGCTGCTTGGCTTGTGTCTCGGTATGTCCCGCGGAAGACGCGCTCGTCCTGTCTCTGCCACGAGCGCGCGCGTTCGGAACTAGAAGCCGCCGCATGCCCGCCTGGGCGTTGGCCATAGGGATTGTTCTCGTGTTCTTTGGCGTGGTCGGCTATGCAAAAATCGCGCACCATTGGAAATCGAATGTGACCAATGCGGAGTATCAACGGCTTGTCCCGCACGCCGATGAGGCGCAGCACCCCATGGGCTACTGAACCGCTGCTGAGCACGGCCGCTCCAGCGCTACTTTGACTTCGGTTCCCCACTCCAGTTAACGAAGAACCGCCCAAGCACCGTCTCGCATTTAATTTTTGTAACAAATCGCCTCACCGCTGGCGCGCCGCTCACAATTCGCGCTAAACTCCCCCGCGCCATGACCAAGAAGACCATGAAAACGCTGCCCCCAATACGCACCACCTCATTCGCTCTTTTCCGCCGCCTTCGCTGCTTAGCATCGCTTATTTTTCTTTTAATCCCACCCGCCTTCGCGCAAACTGCTCCGCCCACGCATCGCTCCGTCAGTCAACATCGCTCGACCGCCTCAAAATCGCATTCCTCCGCGCCGCGCCTCTCTCGCGCCCAACTCGCCGCTTTTCTCCGCCGCAAAATCAAGCACGTCTTCGTCATTTACCAGGAGAATCGCTCCTTCGACTCCTACTTCGGTTCCTTTCCGGGCGCGGACAATCTCGCCACCGCCGAAGCTCGCCAGCACGGCTTTCGCCAATGGGACGCCATCGGCAAGCAGTGGATCGCGCCTTTCCTCCTCAAAGCCGCCGACACTCTCGACGCCGATCACTCCCGCAAAGCCCTCATCGCCAAGTCCGACGGCGGTCGCATGGATCGCTTTGTTGCCTACGAGGAGCAAAACCCCTACGGCACTCCTCAGCTCAACCAGCAGAAGGGCATCCTGACCATGGCGCACGAGGACTGCACCACAATTCCCTTCCTCTGGATGTACGCGCATCGCTTCGCTCTCTACGACCACATTTTCCAGGCCATGTACGGCCCTTCAACTCCCGGCAATATCGACCTGATTGCCGGACAGACCGGCCAAACACAAGCAGCCCGCCATCCCAATGAAGCGTTTCACTCGCTCTCCTCTCCCGGCGAACCCGTGGTGAACGACGCCGACCCCGCCTTCGGCCCCTATGCCTCCCCCAACGAGGAAAAAAGGCCCCACCAGCTCGACCAGATCTACGCCACTCTCATGCTTTCTCTCAGCGGCCGCAAAGCGACGAACGCGAAAATAGACTCCGACGACATTAAAGACGACGTCAGCGAGTTATCGAAGCTCAATAAGCAGGCCGTCCCCTGGGCCTGGTATCAGGAAGGCTTCGGCAACGGAGACGGCGACGATCATCCCGCCTACATCCCCCACCACAACTCCCCGCAGTATTTCGGCTACATCCGCCAAAACGCATCCTTCTGGAGCGGCGAGCACGACCTGCTCGACTTCTTTGCCGCAATCAACCAGCGCCAACTCCCCTCGGCGGGCGTTTTCTTCGTCAAAGGCGGCATGAAAAATCCCTTCGGCTGGAAGCCCGCCAACGTGTCCGCTCAGCAAATTCTCGGCGATGACGATCATCCCGGCTATGCCGATTCGCAGCTCTCCGAATCGCTCGTCGCCAAAGTGGTGAACGCCGTTGCGCGCAGCCCCTACTGGCAGGATTCCGCCATTATCATCATCTGGGACGATTCCGAAGGTTTCTACGACCACGTGCCGCCGCCGCAGTTCGAGCCCTGTCCCGATAAGCATCCCTGCGGCGATGGCCCGCGCGTGCCCCTTATTTTGATTTCGCCCTACGCCAAATCCGGCGGCATCATCTCCGATCCTGGCGATCACGCCTCATTCGCAAAATTTCTCGACGTGCTCTTTGGTCTTCCGCCGCTTGCCTCCCTCCCCGACGAGAAGCCCTACCTGCCCGAGGGTCCGCGCGACACGAATCCGCGCCTCACCGATCTGCTCGGCGGCTTCGATCCCGCCCGCCTCGACGGCAAAAGGCCGCCCATCCCCGCGTCCGAAGCCGAAATTCCTGACGCCATCGTCAATCACTTCCCTCCCGCCATGACCTGCGCCCAAACCGGCGTCACTCCCGTCCTAATCCCCGGCGCCTCGCTCACCCCGCCCAAAGCATTTTTCAACCCGCTCCCATAGGCGCGCGTATGTTATCGTAGGGGCAGGGCTTGCCCTGCCCGCGGCACCCCGGTGCCGTTTCGCCTTTGGTAGCGCAGAATCGCTTGCCCTCGGCGCTCTTTGTCGGGGCGCCTTCCGCGAATCTGCGGCTGTTGCGTTTCGCATTCGAAGGGGCAGGGTTTGCCCTGCCCGTGGCGCCCCCGGTGCCGTCCCGCCGGGTGCCCCATCCTGAGCGCCTTTTGCGAAGGGTGGGTTTTTGCTGTTGTCCTAGGGGCGCTGCTTGTTTAACCTGAGGAACGGAGGGCTGCGCCCGCGGCACCATCGGTGCTGTTTTGCCCTTGTAGCCCAGAGCTCGACGACCGCACTCGTTTCTCAACTCCTGGAGGAGTTTCGCCGGAAGGAGATTCCGTGGTGGTACTGCCACCACGAACCAACGCCGGAAGAAGTGCGGGATGCCATTTTGGAGTGGCGGTTCCAAGAAGAATCGAACGACGGCAAGGACTGCAAAGCACTGGGATGCCAGTGGCATATTGAACGACTCGCCTACCTCATGGTACATACCGACCTGCTCGACCCCATCGAGATGAAACCGAACGGGGAAATTGCCAACGGTGCCCATCGACTGCTTGCCCACCACCTTCTGGGGCTGGAGTACATCGCCACAGCCCAGAAGCAGCCTCGATAACCAGGCCCTCTGGCAAGCGCGTCAGCGAGCAGGCAATGCAGGCAAGCCGGAACGTGGTGGTGAGCGCGTCAGTCTCCGCTCGGGGCGTACGGCCAATCGCCCGCATCAGGCACCGGGCCGATGAGCGTAACAATCTCGCCATCGACGTTCCCGTACTGATGCTGCTCCGGCAGAACGGCAACGAAAGCGATGGGTGGCGGGGCCTACCCTTCTGGTGGCCAGTCGTGGTCACGCCCAAGACTCAGTGACATCAGTGTTCGCAGCCGAGACGGCCCAGATGCCGTAATTTTATTTCCGCTCGCCTTCGGAATTTCGCGCTCCACTCATCCCTAATCTACCTTCGCTGCATTTCGCTTGATTCAACCTATTGCCGTATGATATACAATGTCGTGGCTGGAAATTCCCAGCCGACGTACTGGAGAGGGCAACTGGGAAAGGACTGGCCGCGGCGACGCGGCTTTTTCGCTTTCTAGGGCAGTGCGACGCCGCATCGCTTGCCTCATGAAGCCGAAGACAAGGAGGGTTCCATAGCCACCTAGGCGCCATAGCCGTTTTGTGGCGAAGGAGCTTCGCTTTTTATGCGCTTTTTGAATTCTAATCGCAAGATCTATGAAAAATTAGAACTCGGCCTAACTTGCACAAAACAACCACCCGGGTCCATTTCTAATCGTAAGAAAAACGCACTTTTCTCAAAATATACTGTCCGTTTTCGAACACCAGTTTTATTGGCGAATTGGGACCTGAAATGAGCATAAAGCCGCCATTTGCCACCGTCGAAGAAGCCCTCGAAGAGATTCGCCAGGGCCGCATGATCGTCCTGGTGGACGACGAAGACCGTGAAAACGAAGGCGACCTCACCATGGCCGCCGAAAAAATCACGCCTGAAGCCGTCAACTTCATGGCCAAGGAAGGCCGCGGCCTGATCTGCCTGGCACTCACCGAGCAGCGCTGCGACGCGCTGGCCCTCCCCGCCATGGCTCCGCGCAATACTTCCCTCTTCGGCACGCCTTTTTGCGAATCCATTGACGCGCGCCGCGGCACCACCACGGGAATCAGCGCTGCCGATCGCGCCACCACCATTCTCACCGCCATTGATCCCAACGCTACGCCGGAAGACCTGGCGCGCCCCGGGCACATTTTTCCCTTGCGCGCGCGACGCGGCGGCGTGCTGGTTCGCGCAGGACAGACGGAAGCCTCTGTCGATTTGGCGCGCATCGCCGGCCTCGAGCCCGCCGGAGTGATTTGCGAAATCATGAACGACGACGGGACCATGGCGCGCGTGCCGCAGCTCGTCGAATTTTGCCAGCGCCACAATTTGAAATTGCTCACCATCGCGGACCTGATTCGCTATCGCATGCAGCACGAACGCTACGTGAAACGCATCGCGGAGACCACGCTGGCGACGCGCTTCGGCGAATTTCGCATGCTTGCCTATTCCAGCGAAACCGATGGCGAACTGCACATTGCGCTTCTTCGCGGCGAGATGGCGCGCGGCGACTTGCCCGGAAGCTTGACCGGAAGCTTGACAGGAGAATTGTCCGGCGAACCACCTCCCCTGGTGCGCGTGCACTCGCACTGCCTTACCGGAGATGTTTTCACTTCGCTGGCGTGCGATTGCCGCGAAATTATTGACCGCTCGCTCGAAGCTATCGCGCGCGAAAATCGCGGCGTGTTCGTTTATTTGCACCATACGGGCCGCGGCTTCCGCATCGCTTCGCAGGCGGAAGAAAATGAGGCGCTGCCGCGCATTCTGTTCCACACGCGCGGCGAAATCGACCAGGATTTGAATCGCCAGCGCATGGTGTGGCGCGAAAGCGGCATCGGTTCGCAGATTTTAATTGATTTGGGATTGCGGCGGATTCGTGTGCTCAGCAATCATCCGCGCAAAATCGCGGCGCTGGAAGGCTACGGTTTGGAAATCGTTGAGCAGGTGGCCCTGCCAATAGGTCAGGCGAAAAGTTCGCACCAAGTGTTTTGATTTAGCGCTGCGTCAGGGCGCGGTTTCAACCGTGCCGTAACTGATGCAGTTATTACCCGGCTTCAGCCGCGGAGGTGGCCTGTTTTGAGGTGCTGAGTGTCGCGTTGGAGTTTTGGCGATGCAGATAGAAAGCGGTCGCGTGTTTCTTCGCGGGCGGCGCGGCTGGCTTTTTCGCAGGCGCTTCAGGCCTCACGAAAACGTACGGACGAATTTTTTCCAGCTTCTTTTTCGAGATTCGCGGAATCACCAACAAATCGTTGACACTTTTGAACGGGCCGCTCCTCTCGCGAAAATCCAGAATAGCGTGCGCGGTCACGGGTCCCACGCCGGGCAATTCTTCGAGTTGCTTCAGCGTCGCCGTATTCAAATCAAACGGCCGCGCCGGCAACTTTTTCTTCGCCGCCGCGGGCAACGCGCAAATTAAAAAAGCTGCTGCGAAAACCAAAACAAATGCCGGCAGAGAATTGTGGTGATTGCGAAGGCGCGAGAGTTTTGATTCAGGCAAGTTGGGCTCCCTGAGCGTCATGGATGCGAACTTCGCCGAAAAGCGCGGCTTGCTCTTCGACCTGCGCGCGGTCGCCGGCGACGACGATGCGCATATTCGGCGAGTCGAAATAGCGGCGCGCGGTGAGCAAAACGTCCTGCGTGGTGAGCGCGCGAATTTTGTCGCGAAACGTTTCCAGATAATCCTCAGGCAATTTGTCGAGATAAACCGTGGAGAGCTGGCCGAGCAATCCATCCTGCGTGGCGATGCCGAGAGAAAAAGCGCCGCTCAAATAATTGGCAGCGTCTCTTAATTCCGAATCGCTGACGGGCAGCGCGCGCATGCGATCAATTTCGTAAAACATTTCTGTGAGCGTAGCAGCGACGACTTCGTTGCGCACGGCGGCGTGCACGCTGAAATATCCCGCGTGGCGCAGAGCATGAAACGCGCTGCGCGGGCTGTAGGTGTAGCCCTTTTGCTCGCGAATATTGGCGACCAGGCGCGAATTGAACGCGCCGCCAAAAATTGCGTTAGCGAGCACGGCGCGATGCCAGTCGGGACTCTGCCGATTGAGCGCAAGATTGCCGATGAGCACCTCGGCTTGGACGGCGCCGGGAAAATGAACCAACTCGACGCTCCGGCCACGGGTCGGCGGAGTCGACGGCACGGAAAACGGGTGCACAGGCGCCGCCTTCCAATCGCCAAAAGTCTTTTCGATGAGCTGCATCATTTCGGCGCTCGAAAAATCTCCGACGGCGAGGAGCAGCGCGTTCGATGGAACGTAATTCTCGCGATAAAACGAAACGAGGTTTTCTACACTGTAGGATTCGACCTGCGTTTCAGTGGGCGCGATTACTGCGTAGGGGCTTTCACCAAAGAGCACGCGACGAAAACGTTCGCGCGCGAGAAAGCCGGGAGTGGTGCGCTCGATTTTCAATTCTTCAACCCGCTGGCGGCGTTCGCGCTCGAATTCTTCCGGAGGAAAAGAAGCGTGCTGCGCGAGGTCTGCAACCATGGCGAGAATGCCGGGCGCGAATTCAGAAAGTCCGGAAATAGCGATGGCGCTGGAGTCCGCGCCTGCGGTGGTGGCGAGGCTCGCGCCCATGCGTCGCAAACCCTCTTCAATTTGGCGGCTTTTGCGCGAGAGCGTGCCAGTGCGCACGACGCGCGCGGCGAGTTCAGCAACGTCAGGAGCGCTCAGAGCGACGCGCGCATTTCCCGAGCGAAAGAATAATTCCACGCCGATTTTTGGAAAGGTGCGCTGCTCGGCGAGAACAACTTGCATTCCGTTTGAAAGAGTGCGAAGGGTGCGCAGCGGCCACGCTACGGGACGCTCGGGGCCAAGCGCCGGCGCGGTTGCGGGAAAGGCGGTCTGCGAAGGAGTGGCGCTCATCAGTTGCCTGCTTTCTGCGCGCCGCCATTGCCAGAGCGCGAGGCGTTTTGCGCGCCATCTAACGCAAGCGGCCGGCGAATGAGCACGGAGCGATTTTCACGCACCAGATATTTTTGCGCCGCGGCCTGCACCTCCGCAGGGGTGACCGCCAGAAGTTTGCCCAGGATGGTGTTGATGCGCTGCGGATCATTATCAAAAAGAGTGAAGCAGGCGAGTGCGTGCATGAGTCCGAAGCGCGGCACGCCGTTGCCTCCCGATTCGAGCATGGAATAAAAATCGGAGCGTAATTTCACTTTCACCTGATTGAGTTCATCGTCACCTACGCGGTGGTCGCGCACCTCGCGAAGCACTTCATCAAATGCAGCGATGGTTGCGTCGGCGGAATATTCCGGCTTGTGAAAAATAGTGGTCACGAAAAGCACCGGTCCGTTGTACTCGATGCCGCCGCCCGATGAATCGTTGATGCCGCCGCCAGTCTCGAGCGCAATTTGTTTTTCGAGAACGAGATTACGATAAATGCGGCCGGCACGGCCGCCGTGAAGAATGAGATCGAGAATTGCCATGGCGCTCCAATCGGGATCATGGCGCTGCGGGGCGCCGTAACCGATAGCCATGGCGGGAATCTGGCCGAATTTTTCTTCGACTTCGCCGCGCCGCTCCTCGCGCTGTGGCGGTTCTGAAACATCAGCGGCGGGCAAGAGCGGCTGGCGGGGAATGTCGTCAAAATAGCGGCGCGCAAGGGACAACGCGTTTTGAGGATCGACATCGCCGACCATCACGAGGACAGCATTATTGGGCGCGTAATATGTTTTGAAAAATGCGCGGACGTCAGCGAGCGACGCGGCGTCCAGATCGGCGAAATCGCCATAGAAATTGTGCGCGTTGGGCCAATTGCGAAACGCGACGGGCGGCAAATCGAGCCAGGGAAAACCGCCGTAGGGCTGATTCAAAACATTGACGCGAACTTCTTCTTTGACCACGTCGCGCTGATTGCGAAGATTTTCGTCGTCCACTTTGAGGGCGCGCATGCGATCGGCCTCGAGCCAGAGGACGCGCTCGAGAGCGTTGGAAGGGACCACTTCGAAATAGTTAGTGAGATCGTAATGCGTGGAACCGTTCAGAACGCCGCCGGAGGAATTCACCAGGCGAATATGCTCCATTTTGCCAGCATGTTCGGAACCTTGAAACATCATGTGCTCGAAAAGATGGGCAAAGCCGCTGCGGCCGCGTGGCTCGAGACGAAAACCAATTTGATAATAGACGCCGACGGTGGCGACGGGCGCGGAATGTTCCGGCGAGACGACGACGCGCAGCCCATTCGACAGCGTTTCCATTTGCACGGGTATTTGCGCTTCTGGCAATTTTCCTCCTGATGAGCTACCTGAAGATTTTCTACGCAACTCGCGCCCACTACAAGCGCTTCTTTAAAAAAGGAGGTGAAGGGTTCCCTTACGACGGTGCGCGCTTTCGATCAGCATTTTTCAAAATGCGATCGAGCTGGCGCAAAGTTTTTTCCGGATGCGCGGCCAGCAAACGCGCGGAAAGGCGCGCGAGAGCGGCGTAGGCATCTTGAATTTCGCGGGGCCAACTGGCCAGCGCGCGCTGATGGCGCGAGACAGTCGAAAAATCGCCGCGCGCGATGGGGCCGGTCCAGGCTTCGCGGGCGCCGAAGCGCTCGAAATTCTCAAGCGTCTGACGAATCAATGGCAGCAGAGCGGTTTTCGCACGACGGCGCGAAAAACCGCTGCGCATCAAAATGCGAATCGAGCATTCGACAACGGCCAGAAGATACGGCGAAGAAAAAGTGCCGGCGACGTGATAGACAGGCTTAGCGCCCGCGCGCAGCGAAACAGAAATGCCGCCCACAGCGCGGGCAATGCGGCGAGCGGCACGTTGCGCGCGCGGATCGCCTTGAATGGCGAAAACCACGCCCTCGAGCGGAGCGGAAATGCGGCCGCTGAAAGTTTGCAGCGGATGCATCGAGCCCGTGAAAGCGCCGCGACGGGCAAGAGGCGCGAGTTCGCTCTCGTCCAGCGCGCCGCTTGTATGCAGAACAATTTTCCCGCGCCACTCATCGCCGCCGATGCGCGCGAGTTCGGAAGCGACTTCGCGAATGGCGCCGTCAGGCGTTGCGACGAGGATAATATTCGCGAGAAGAACACGGCTGCCGATGGCGGCCTGCGGATGTCCGGCGCCAATGGCGCGAACGGCGGCGCGCGCAGATGCCGCAGACTGTGTAACAACGGCGCCAATGTTCCAATCGAGTTCGCGCAGGCGCCGGCCGAGAGCGCGTCCGAGGCGCCCCGCACCCACAATCGCAATGGTGGCTGGCATGGCGCGTGATAGGATAGCCCTTTCGCAGTTTACTTTCCTGGAAAATCGAATTGCACATACTGGCAATCACTTTTTTTTCGGCGCTGGCACTGCTGTGGATTTTTTCGACGGTCACTACGTACCGCGGAATGGCTAGCATTCCTTCGCTGACGGCGATTGCGCCGTTTGGGGGGCCGGAGTTTCCGCGAATTTCGATCCTGCTGGCGGCGCGGGACGAGGCGGAGAAGTTACCAGCGGCGCTGGCGTCTCTGCTCGCGCTTAATTATCCCAACTATGAAGTGATCGCGGTGGACGATCGCTCGACAGATGCGACGGGGAAAATACTGGATGACTTTGCGGCGCGCGACGCGCGGCTGAAAGTGATTCACGTGAGTGAATTGCCGCAGGGCTGGCTGGGGAAACCGCATGCGCTCGAAGCGGCGTACAAAAAATCGAGCGGCGAGTGGCTAATTTTCACGGATGCGGACGTGCATTTCGCGCCGGATTTGCTGCGGCGAGCGCTGGCGTTTGTGCAGCAGGAGCAAGCGGAGCATTTGACGCTGCTGGCGCGGCTGGATTTGCGCGGATTTTGGGAGCCAGTGGCGCTGGGATATTTGGGTGTGGCGTTTGCGCTGGGCGCGCGTCCGTGGAAAACCAATGATCCGAAATCGAAAGCATACATGGGAGTGGGCGCGTTCCAAATGATTCGGCGGACGACGTATGAAGCGATTGGCACGCACCGGCGGCTGGCGATGGAAGTTGTAGATGATATGAAGCTGGGAAAATTGGTGAAGATGGGCGGATTTCGTTCGACGGCGGCGCCCAGCGAGCATCTGCTGCGCGTGCGCTGGCAAGAGGGATTTGGAAATATTGTGAAAGGATTGACCAAAAATATGTTCGCAGGATTTTCGTTCAGCGGAGCGCAGGCGATTGCGGCGGCGTGCGTGATTTTTGCGGTTAGCGTTGCGCCGGTGCTGGGCATGATTTTCGCGCGAGGCGCGGCGCAGATTGCGGCGGGGGTGGCGATGATTGCGGCGATGGTGTTCGAGGCGCTGCTGATGCCGCGCGCGCGGGCGTCGAGAATTTTTGGTGTGACGCATGCGCTGGGCGCGACGGTGATCATGTACATCATTGTGCGTTCGATGGTGGTAACGTTGGGACGCGGCGGCGTGGTGTGGCGCGGGACGTTTTATCCGCTGGAAGATTTGAAGCGCGGGCAGGTCTAGCGTCGGCTCGCAATAGCAGGCGGAAAGGTCCCTAGCTGCGGAAAACCAGGGCCTTGCCCGGGCCTGCTAACAACCTAGGCCTTCGTTCGGTACCGGCCGAGCGGATACTCTGCAAGAAAAGCTAGCGCGGTCCCAACCAGCACCACGACCAATAGAATGCCTGCATACAGCGGGACGACGTGAAATTCACCGAGCCCATCATAGACAGCCGCGAGAAAAAACAGCGGAGCCGTGAAGTAACAATGTACTCGACCGCATCGAGCGGCGTTCGCCGCACACGCGATCCCCATCACCAAGAAGGCTGGAATCCAAAGCCATGGGCGTCCCTGTGGCCACGAGGCTCCAACGATCACAGCGATGGTTGGCAGCCACCACAGGAACAGGCTATTGCTGCTGCATATCAAGTCACCAGGCTGGCGAGAAGAAGTCGAAACTGGTGAATTCGCCGACTTCGTTTCCATGTGAGGCCTCCTCAATATGGATCGCTTGGTTTTGCCAATCCCAGGGGGAAGAGAATTTCTCTCGAATGCCACCCATCACGCCATCGCTAAGCTAAAAAGCTACACCCTCGAGTTTGTCCAGAGTCAAGAATTTTCTCGCCTCCAATCTTGTCCTGCGGACATGGGCGCGCAAGGCACGATCGATAGCTAAGGTTTGGCGCTTTGCGCGGAGGCGGGCTTGTCGGGCGGCGACGGCGTGTCTGTTGCGGCGGCTTCGAAGAGCGGGGCGAAGTCGCGCTGGCGGAGGACGCGGATGCGGTCGCGAAGCGCGGCGGCGCGCTCGAATTCGAATTTCTTGGCGGCTTCGCGCATTTGCGATTCGAGCTGCGCGAGCGCGGCCTGAAGCTGTTCGTCATTTTGAATTTCGCCGAGACCAGTATCGTCAGCGGGAACGGTGACGTAATCGGCCTCGACGATGGCAGCGAGCTGCATGTCTACGGATTTGCTGATGGATTGCGGCGTAATGTTGTTCTCAAGATTGTAGGCCGTCTGCTTGGCGCGGCGGCGATTGGTTTCGCCGATGGCCTGGCGCATGGATTCGGTCATTACGTCGCCGTAAAGAATGGCGCGCGCGCTAACGTGCCGGGCGCAGCGACCGATGGTTTGGATGAGCGAAGTGGCGCTGCGCAAATAGCCTTCCTTGTCCGCATCGAGAATAGCGACGAGCGAAACTTCCGGTAAATCGAGGCCTTCGCGAAGAAGATTGATGCCGATGAGCACGTCGAATTCACCGCGGCGCAAATCGCGCAGGATGCGCACACGTTCGAGCGTTTCAATTTCCGAATGCAAATAACGGCAGCGCACGCCCACTTCGCTGAAATATTCGGCGAGGTCTTCGGCCATGCGTTTGGTGAGCGTGGTGACGAGGACGCGTTCGCCGCGATCCGCGCGAATGCGAATTTCTTCGAGCAGGTCGTCGACTTGACCTTTTATAGGCCGCACTTCCACTTCAGGATCAAGCAAGCCCGTGGGACGAATCACCTGTTCGGCGACGATGCCGCCGGATTTGGTGAGTTCATAGGGGCCGGGCGTCGCGGAAACGAAAATCGCCTGACTGATGCGGTGTTCGAATTCCTCAAAAGTTAGCGGGCGATTGTCGAGCGCGGAGGGCAAGCGAAAACCGTAATCAACGAGCGTTTGCTTGCGCGAACGGTCGCCGTGGAACATGCCGCGCACTTGCGGAATGGTTTGGTGCGATTCGTCGACGACCAGCATGTAATCTGTGGGCAAATAATCGAACAACGTCGGCGGCGCTTCGCCGGGAAGACGGCCGGAGAGATGACGCGAATAATTTTCGATGCCGTGACAGTAGCCGATGGTGCGCATCATTTCGATGTCGAAGCGGGTGCGCTGCTCGACGCGCTGGGCCTCGACGATTTTTCCCTGGCGTTCGAGCTCAGGCCGCCACCATTCGAGCTCTTCGAGAATGGCGTGGATGGCACGCTCACGCTGCGCGGCGGGCACGACGTAATGAGATTTGGGATAAACGGTAATGCGCGAAATATCTTCGGTGGGGCGAATTTCGCCGGTGAGCGGATCGATGCGGCGAATGGCTTCGACTTCGCTGCCCCACAATTCGATGCGCACGGCTAAATCGTCGTAGGGCGGATGAATTTCGATGGTGTCTCCGCGCACGCGGAAAGTTCCACGGCGCAAATCTTCGGAGCGTTCGTAGAGAATTTCGACGAGCTTGCGCAGAATCGCGTCACGCGAAATGCTCTGGCCTTTCTCGATCATCAGCAGCATGCCGTAGTAGGCTTCCGGCGAGCCCAGGCCGTAAATGCAGGAGACGGAGGCGACCACGATGACGTCGCGGCGGTCGAAAAGCGAGCGCGTGGCGCTCATGCGCAGCTTGTCGAGTTCGTCGTTGATGGTGGCTTCTTTTTCGATGTAAGTGTCGGAAGAAGGCATGTAGGCTTCGGGCTGGTAGTAATCGTAATAGCTGACGAAATACTCGACGGCGTTACGCGGGAAAAAAGAGCGGAATTCGTGATAGAGCTGCGCGGCCAGCGTTTTATTGTGGGCCATCACCAGCGTGGGACGATTGATCTGCTCGATTACCTTGGCGATGCTGAAAGTTTTGCCGGAGCCGGTGACGCCGAGGAGCACTTGGTTTTTTTCGCCGTCGCGCACACCGCGAGCGAGTTGCGCAATGGCTTCCGGCTGATCGCCGCGCGGTTCGTAATCGCTGGAAAGCTTAAAATCCATGGAGAGAGACGCTCTGCGCCAAATGCGTGCGGGCGCGGAAACGTCCATATTATAGCGCAATAAGATACGCCAACGGACTTAGCGTGTTGACTCGCACGGGGATCCGTCGTAGGTTTGCATCCAACGAGCGGCCTCTATGGCGATCGAAGCAGCCGGCCAATTTACGTTTCGCGATATGGTGCACGGCGTATACGCGGGAAGCAGAAGAATTTTTATCGAGGCTTCGATTGGATTAGGCCTTGCCGTGCTCAGTCTATATGCCGGTTTCTCGACGAATGACTGGAACGACTACTGGGTGCCCGCAGCCGCTGGATTCATCCTCTTCGGAATCTCTTGGCTGTGGCCTATCTATAGATGCTACAAGGTGGCAAAGCATCCTTTCATTCATGATGTCATCCACTACAAGCTCGATGAGAACGGCGTATCGTTTCAGGGGCCGCGATCGGAAGCACTGATTAAATGGCCAGGTATCTTGGGTTGGAAGGAAAGCAAGCACACACTCCTCCTCTACGGATGGGGCCGCCCAATCATGATTCCCAAACGCTTCTTCGCAAATCCCGCTGACATTGAATCCGCAAGGCAGCTTCTTGGTAGTAAGATGCCCCAAAAAAAGTAATCAGGACGTGAACTTCCGCCCCTGCGACCAAGCTAAGGAATGGCGTATTGGGAGGTGCGGGTGATTGCGGATTGGGTGCGGGTACTGAAGCATTCCAGTGCGAAATAGGAACGGCTGGCAGAGATGCTGCCAGCCGTTGCGTTTTTACGAGAGAAACAGGCAATTAGTGATGTCTGCCCCGGCCTCTATTGCCATGGCCGGAACGGTTGCCGCCGTGTCCGCGCCCGTGAAAGCCATCTCCGCCGTGTCCGTGGTCGAAGTTGTTACCGCCGCGCCCGTGGAAGAAATCTCCACCATGTCTGCGGTCAAAATGGCGGTCGCCGCGCCGGCCGCCGCGTCCACGATCGAAAAACCCGTGGCCGCGCTCCTGGCCGGAGAAGTACCCACGCTCGCGCCCGAAGCGGTT
Organism: Candidatus Acidiferrales bacterium; assembly: GCA_035307965.1. Classification (GTDB taxonomy): domain Bacteria; phylum Acidobacteriota; class Terriglobia; order Acidiferrales; family UBA7541; genus DAHUXN01. The sequence continues at coordinate 40,100 of DATGHO010000033.1, forward strand.
GTAGTCACGGTCGCCCCAGCCGCGCGCACGTTCGAAGCGGTCGCGGTCGCCCCAGTAGCGGTCGCGATCCCAGTGACCGCGATACCACGGCCCGACTCCGATGAACACGCCGCGCACAAAATAGTTCGGGCCGTAATAGCCGTAAGGCGCGCAGTCATACGGGTAATAATCATAGTAGCCGTAGGGGCATGCGGGCGGCGCGACGTAGACCCGTTCGCCGTATACGGGACCAACCCCGATCCCGATGCCAACCGACACTTGAGCTTGAGCGTAGCTCGCCGCAAACAAGAGAATTCCCAGCAAAGCGACGTACTTTAGGTAACGCATCTTTGCCTCCTTGTCATTGCCGCCCTGTCCGCTGAGGTGATCGGGGCTGCCTCGCTAACTAATGAGGCTTGACTACCAAAAGGCAAGCTGCCTGCCAAATCCCAACGGCAGCCGCAGCGCGGCTTAAACTGTGCGTATTCAAAGACATACCGCAACCAACCTCCGTGAAGAGCATGGCCAGGTATGGCTCTAAGCCACCATCAGTGGTGGTTATCGGCCACATGAAAGTGGGGTGTCTGCTGGCGCGAAATCGTGGGACTTCAACCGAACCGATGCCCTACGGAATGGCGGATTGAGAGAGGAGGGTGATTTCGGATTGGGTGTGGGTATCGCCGGCGTAGCGCATGCGATTTTGCGCCGTGGCGGTCATGATGGTGAAGTCCATATGCGTCGAGCCGGTTTGCGTGATGCTGACCGCCATTCCAGTGCGCAAAGAAATTGCGGTGAGCGCTTCGCCGGTGCCCGTCCAGACGCCGGAAGTGCGCAAGCCGTTTTGGCGGAAGACCGTAGGCGTGCGATCCTGCGGCTTTTCCCCGCCGGCGAGGATGGAGCGCGTCAAAATTATGGCGCAAGTGTCTGGCGGGGATGGCGCAGGAGTAAGCGGCACGCCTCCGCCGGGCGCAGCGGATTGCGCGCCTGCAGGGCATGGATCGTTGCGCAAATACGTTGCGCGCGTCTTCCACACGAGGCCATCGAGCGGCACGTTTTCAAGCGGTTGCTGGGAGGACCATTTTTCGCCGACAGCGACTCCCTGCTTTGGGAGCGAAGCGCCCAACGTGAGCTGCGCGAGCCATTGATTGAGCACCGCCGCGCGCGAAGGATCGGAGGCAATGTTTTTCAGGCCCGCAACGTCGCTGATTTTGCCGTCGCCGCCGAGCGTGAATTCGAATGACTGCCCCGCGAGTTTTTTGTACTGATCTTGCATCGCGGCAACGTCAGGGTCATAGGCGGGGCCGCTGCTGGCGGCGACCGCTTTTTCGTAAGTGATGCGGATGCGCGCCGAGGGCCCCGCGGGAGTGTCCGAGGCGCTCATAATTTGCAGCCGAATGATGACGTCAACGGACTGGTTCAGTTTGTTTGAGCCGCCCGCGTCAATGATTGGGCCGCTGGCCGCAGAGGTGGTGTCGATTTTGGTCTGAACGCTGTAGCGAAACACCTGGCCGGCGATGAAGTGCGGGAGTAAATGCGTTCGTCCGGCGGGTTCGGCGGCGGATACAAACGGAGGCAAGAGAAAAAGCAGCGCAGCGGAAGCAATCGCAAGCAACATCCGTGAACGCGCGGCGTTGCTTTTCATCCCGCTGGTAATCGCGGAGGCGCGCACGCTAATGAGCGGACGCATGGAGTTTGATTCGTGCGATTTGCGGAGAATTGAGCATGCCAGTCAATTCGTAAGATGCAGGCGGAGCGATTTGCGAATTCGACAAGGCGGGAAGCGGATCATCGCTCAGTGGAAGCAGTTCCATGCTTACATGCCGCTGAAAATCCACGTAGCCGGTGGCGCGGAAATTGCCGCGCGGGCTTTGCAATTGCAGAGGCGAGAAATTCAAACGCCCATTGGCGCAGGAAAAATCGGCAGAGGCCTGCGGAAAAATAGTAATGCCGGGGCGGCGCGCGGAAGCGGCGACGGACTCCATCAGGTCCATGCCGGCATAAGAGGCGTTGCGCATTTGCGCCTGGCCTTTGCAGGAGAGTGAATGAAGCAGCGCGTCACGGCCGAGGCCTCTTGCGGAAACGCGCACGGCGCCGGAGACCGTGCCGGAGAATAAATTCGTAAGCGAAAAAGTGCGCGCGGCGAGCTGTCCCAGATGCACATCGTGGAATTTTGCGGCGACGTTGTAGGCGGGTTGCGCGGCGAGGTCCAACGACATTTCGCCAGAGAGCGCGCCGCCGTAAAAATCCGCAACGGCATCGGAAAGTTTCCACTGGCGGCCTTCGATAGCGGCGTCGGCGCGAAGCTCGTGGAATTGGAACGGCGAAAGGGTAAACTGGCCGATGGAAAGCGTTCCGCGCGCGCGTAGCCACGCAGGCAAATGCTGCGGCTGCGGCGTGGAAGCCAAAAACGGCAGGATGCGGTCGAGCAGATCTTCGCGGCGCTGCGGATTGAGCCAGCGGTCCATGGCCACAGCGCTCAGTTCATTCGCAGACAGCGCAAATTTCCATTGGCCGTCTACTGCGTTCCTCTGGAGGGAGCCGCGCCAGTCCGTGGCGAAAGCGTTCGCGGAGGCAAGTTGAATTTTTGCGAGCTGCGGAGACAAGGCGATGGCGGCTTTTACCTGCGTGATGGCGTGGTTCAAGAACGGCGCGCCAACTTGGAGGCCGTTCAAAGCGATGGTGCCCGAAGGATTGCGGAACGCAGGAAAAAATCCGCCCGTCCACGAGAGATTGCATTCGGCCGGGCCATCGAGCTGCCATCCCGTAGGCAAACTGAATCCTAGAGACTCCGCGGCATCGAACAGCGAGCGCACATCCTGCGTATGGCCGTCGAGTTTCCACGAAGAACGCCAATCGGGAGCGCGTTGCATCAAGGCGCGCAGGCGAAATTCGCCGTTGCGCGTTCCGGCGGAAAAAATCACCGGCGGCAACGTGATGGCGTTGCGCGAAAAAAGCAGCGACGCCTTTTCCATGCGCACGGTTACCGGAATCCTGCCGCCATCGGCTTCCGCCCCGTCCGTTGTGATTTCGCCATTCTGAATTTGCGGCGGCCATCCCGCGAGCGTGAAATTCAAAGCAGCTGAGCCGTGCACTTCGAACTGCTCGGCCACTCCCTGATGAAACGCGCGATACCAGGCGAGCACGTCGGACAAAACCACGCTTTTCGAAGCGATTTCGAGGCGCTCGCTTTTGATGCTGGCCTGCTGCGGATTGGCCGGATTGGCGGCAGGCTGGAAGGTCATCGCGCCGGCGGCATGAATATTCGAGCGCGGCAATTCAATCACCGCCTGCGTTAACGCAAGCCTCGCGGTGGCGGGATGCCAGGTGGCCTGCACGTCCAGATTGGCCGCGGGGTCGTCATCGCGCATCGGCAAATCCCATCTATGCAAGCGGCGAAATTGCGCCGCGGACGAGAAATTCCAATCGTAGCCTTGCGTTTGCGCCTTGAGCTGCAGCGAGAGAAGTCCGCGCATGCCATAATCGTATCCGCGAAAAAGGCGCAGCACGTCGGATATGGAAGCGGCGTCCCACTTGAGTTCGAGCGATGCGGGGCGCAGGCGCGAAGACGTGCCGCCGACCAGACCGCGCAGCGTGAGTTCGCCGGCCTGCTCAAGATCGACGGCGGCGCGAAATGGCTGGGCCTCGAGATCAATGCGCCAGCGGCCCGGCGAGGTCTCTTCGACGCTGCCATCCACGCTGATAAATGCAAATGGCAATTTCGTGTCGCCTTCTTTGAAGTTGATGCGCCCATTCGAAACTTCGATGAGCTGAGGCCGCGCAGAAGCTCGATAGCTCGCGCGAGCAAGCCGCGGATTTCCGGGCGGGCGCGGCAGCCAGGATTCAAGATTCCATTCACCGTCGGGCAGACGAACAAGATTTAACGAAGGATTGGAGATGGAAAGCGCGCCGAGCTCCAGTTTGCCGCGAAAAAGCGCCGCCCAGCGGATTCCCGCAGCCACTTGATCGGCGCGCAGAAAATATTCATGGCCGAAGCGCGGATCTTCGCCAACGGTGATGTAATTCGCTTCGATGCGCGGGCCTTCCAGCAGGCTGAAGGAATAATTGCTGACTTCGATGGGGCGGCCGAACGCGGCTTCCAGGCGATTGGTCAACGAGCGGCGCAGCCAGCCGGATTCGAGTGCAATGGAGGTTCCAAAATCCCCGAGCAGCAGAGCCGCAATAATCATGAGCGCAATACGAATGCTGCGGCGTCGTGGCGAGCGCTTGCGAGCGGAATTTTCCGGCAAGGCATCCGATAGCTTTTGCGGAGGCGCGGGATTGCTTAGAATGAGGCTCATGGCATTAACGTCAATCGGACCAGGCGGTACGGGACGGCATTAGTGTACCTCGTGGAAGGTGCGAGTCCAGCGCGTTCGCAGCGGAAGGCGAAGGAGCGTCCTGCCGAGGTCCTCAAAATCCTGACCGAGGGAAGTGGCAGGCTGCTGCTCCTGCTGCGGCGGGCGCACCGACCAGTAAACAAACAGCGGGCTGCCCACGATGGCGTCACGCGGCACAAAGCCCCAGTAGCGGCTGTCAGAGCTGTTATCGCGATTATCGCCCAGAACAAAATAATGATCCGGCGGGACGAGCAGGTCGCCATTGTGAACGTCATGGCGCAAAACATTGGCCCATTCGGGAGTGATTTCGGCGGAGATGAGATAGAGGTCCTTGGGAGGAAAGTCGAACATGTAAGGATCCGCGTGCGTTGGATCGTGAATGGCGTATGGCTCTTTGAGCTTGACGCCGTTCACGTAGACGCGCTGGTCGACGATGTGCACGCGGTCTCCCGGCAAACCGATGACGCGTTTGACATAATACGGATGATTTTCGTAGGGGTATTTGAAAATGATGATGTCTCCGCGGCGGATCGCACGATACGGCAGAAGGCGGTCGTACCACGTTCCGGTGCCGGCGAAGATGAATTTGTTCACGAGCAGATGGTCGCCAACGAGCAGCGCGGGAACCATAGAAGCGGATGGAATTTTGAAAGCTTGCACAACGAAAGTAGTGGCAAAAAGAGCCAGGATTATGGTTACCAGCAGGGATTGCACGTAATCTTCTGTGGTTACTTCTTTTTTCGGCGGCGCAGCGGATGCGCTGTTGCTGGCCGCTTCGCTTGCCGCAGCTTGGACTGGCATGCCGTGGCTTACATCGTTTTGGCCTAGCGGATCTTGGTTCGCCTCGTTTTGGCTCGCCCGAAAATCTTCAGCCATTTCGGAGGTCCTTCGGCACTTCATCAGCGCCCGAAACGGCTTCATCGCGCAACAGCTTCAGCGCCAAAAACGCGGCGGATTGTTCGGCGGACTTTTTGCTGCGCCCTTCGGCTTCCGCGAGGATACGGCCATTCAGGCGAACGGCAATATGAAACGTCTTCGCGTGTTCCGGCCCGGCTTCGGCGATCACGCGATACTCCGCGGGACGCGAGCCGCGGCTTTGCAGCCATTCCTGAAAGGCGGATTTGTGATCGGGCTCGGCGAGCAGTTCGGTAAGCATGGCGGGATCGTACAGCAGGGAGCGGTCCACGAAAGCGGCGGCGGCATCAAAACCGGAATCGCGAAAAATCGCGCCGACAACTGCTTCATAGGCGTCTGCGAGCAGATTTTGCTTCTGGCGGCCGCCGGTTTTTTCTTCGCCCGGACCCAAGCGCAAATGCCGGCCCAAACCCAGGCGAGTGGCAGCCTGTTCGGCGCTAGCGACTCCCACAAGCCGCGCGCGCGCCTTGGAAAGCCGCCCTTCATCCCATTTGGGAAATTTGGAAACCAGGCAACAACTTACCGCCAATCCCAGCACGCTGTCGCCCAAAAACTCGAGCCGCTCGTTATTGGGCGCGCCCGAAGCAACCGCATGAGAACGATGTGTGAGCGCCCATTCCAGCCATTGCACGTCCGTGAATCGGTGGCCGAGAACAGTTTCCAGAGCTTCGCGTTCAGAATCATCCATGGCAGGCTAGTTTAGCGGCTACGGTTTGGGCGCAGCTCCTTCCCGCGCTTTGGTCTCGCCAGACGCTTTTTTGCAGCGATCCTGCAGCGGAGAGGAAATCTGGCTGCACGTGTCGAAAGCCTTCACCGCGTCGGGGTACTTTTTCAGATTCACAAGGTCCAGTCCAAGAACAAACTCATTTGTTGCCTGAAGAGTCGGCGATCCGCCCGTAGCGCTTTGAAGCTCCGTGGATGATAGGTCGTATTTTCTCTCATCGAAATAGATCAAGCCTAAACCACTGTGCGCTTCCGCCACGGCATTGTTCTTTACCTCGGTAAACTGTGCGTCGGTGAGAGCCGGCGGTTTGGTCAGCGTCTTCAATACTTCGAGCGCGTGCTGTTCGTATTGCTCGGCCTTGCCAAGCCGCTCTGCAAATTTTGGCGACTTTGGATCGCTGCGCGGAATTGCTTCGCCAACGGGAATGAGCACAGTGATATCGTTCGGATTCAGAGCCAGAGCCTTATCGGCAGCGTCGCACATCTTGTCGGCGTCATTTTTGTCCAGATAAGCGTTTGCCAGTCGCGAATAGACGGGCTCCAAGTAGCGGCTCTTCGGGTAATTCTTAATAAAGTCCTCGCCCGCCTTGATGTGCGCGTCGTTTTCAGCGGGAGTTGCAGGCTTCATGTCAAGAAATGCTTTGTAGGCCGCTTCTTCCTTCGGGTCGACGGGCGGCGGAGTTTGCGGAAAAACGTCTTGCAGCGGATTGGCGAGCGACGGCTTCGACGTTTGCTGCGGCGCGGTTGTTTGTTGCTGAGACTGCTGAGACTGCTGCTGCGATTGCTGCTGGCTTTGCTGGCCTTGCGCGAAAACCGCCGGAGCGCAGGCCAGGCATGCAATTGCGGTTAGATTGATCCATGGAAGTTTCATTTTATCCCTCATGTTCCTCTGCGTGATTCGCGGAGGGTTGCGTTAGTGCTGAGCCTCTTTCGAAGGCGGCGCATAGGGCACATTAATTCCCTGCTGTGCGGCTACGCGCGCCTGCTCCGGAGCGCCGGCCACCGCCAAGGCTGCTTTGTATTCTGCCTCGGCTTGTCCGCGATTGCCCTGCAAATCACGAATGCGCCCCAAATAAACATGCGACCACGCCAAGATATCGGGAGTGGGCGCTAAGACGTTGTTAGATGCATTTCCGGGCGTGTGCACAAGCTGTTCAAATAGATTTTCCGCTTTCTGTCCATCGCCCTGAAGGACCGACGCGATCGCCAGCCCATAGAGAGCGCGGGGAAGCTTGGGGTGCTGCTCAAGAACGGATTGGAAGGTGGCCGCGGCGCCTTTGCCATCTTGCATGGCAATTTGACGATCCCCCTGCATTAATTCCTGCTTGAGCTCCAGGTCCGCTGAAGTGGCCTCCGCCTCGCCCGCTATTCCGCCCGGCGCAACCTTTTCGGAGGCGCTTGCAAACTCAAAATTCTGAAAGCGTTTCTCTTGCGCGGCGACGTTGATGTTGGAAACCAGCGTAGGAAAATAGAACGACATTGCCGGTTCGGCTTTTTCGAAGGTGATCAACTGCTGATAAATCGGCCGGACCAGGATGAAGCCGGTGCGGTCATTGTTCTGAAGCACTGCTTCCACTTGCGCCGCTGGCCACTTCTCTAAACGCAACTCCGCGGCGCGCACCATGCATTCGTCGAAAAAACCTACGAAATCGTCGTGATAAGCCGTGGGAAACTGCGGCGCGCGATTCGCAATCTGCAGCAGCGCGCGGCGCGTGGAAATGATTTGCTGATTCTTGAGCACCATCGGGTCCAGCATGAAGTGCAGAAAACCATGGCGAATGCTGTCTATCGGCAGCACCGGACCCGGGCCCACCACCATGGCGTAGTGATCGCCAATATTGCGAAAATCGACGCGGTTCCCTACCAGCGGCTCGACATAAACCGTGAACGTGCGCGACGATTCCGGGGCCATCAGTTCGCGCAGATAACCCGTGGTGCGAAAGACGATTTCTCGCAGCGGATCGGTCAGCCGCGCAATTTCCTGATTCACTTCGGGCTGCATGGCAATCCATTCGCTGCCGAGATGAGCCTCATTGTAAAAATTCCTGAGAACCGGGCCAAAATCGTCAACCGAGGTCGCCGAAGGTGGAATATCGTCGCGCGCAACGGTGAAGGAAAAATCCGGCGGCGGCCCCACGATCATCGCAAACGTAAGGAATGGAACCAGGGTCTCGTCTGAATTGATGAACGCATGCTTCTGATAATACTGGCGCATATCCAGCGCCGCTGGGCCGTGCAGTTGCAGCAAGCGTTCGCGCAGAGCGGCGTGCGCCGGATAAATATCGAGGGTCGGCGAACTGGCGTCGAAACCGGCGGCATCGAGAGCACACATGATGTCGAAGACCTGCTCATTGGGCTGCACGCTGATGTAGCGACTGCGTGGCTGTTGCGCCGCAGACGGCAATACGCCGCCCACGCCAATAAACGCATAAACAGCCACAGCCAGTAAAACAGGCGAAAGGCGATGGCGGACAAGATTCAGGTTGTTCGTCTTCGAGATTGACTTTGCTTCCATGCCCATTTTGCGCTCACGCCTTGAAAGCATGAGTCCTGTATCCTGACGGCTCAGAAGTGAAATACCACTTTATCGGGCGGTTTGATGCGCGTCAAGAAAGCAGCAGCAGAAATTGAGGATGTAAAGCCCGGCAAATCAGCCCTGCACGCGGATTTCACTGAAGCTCAGAACAACCTGCCCGCCCGACGTGGGCCGGCCAAAATTCAACTCTGGCTGAAAGCGGGAAAAAATCAGCACCTGATCAATCTCGTGCCGAATCGCGGCGGTATTCGGCCCCATCAGGATTTTATAATCGGCCACTTGGCCCTCGGCATTGAGCGTTGCTTCCACAATCAGAAGGCTCGCTCCGGAGCGGCCGGTAATCATCCCAGGCGCGGGGAATGGCGCCAAACTCTCCAGCCGCGCAGGCTGAATCAGGTCAGTAGGCAAATCGTTGGGAATGGTCCCCATGGGGATGCCCACAATCAAACTTTGCACCAGAAACACAAATGCAAACGCCGCGGTGAGCAAGCCTCCCGTGGCGGGAACCGCCAGCGGCCGCAGGATATTCTCGAAGAAGATAGAAACGCGGGCCCAAATGCGGGTCGAGTAATCGCGGCTAAACTGCGCATGCGAAGCCTGCACGCGAATGCGCGTCGCCAGATCCGCTGGGGGCGTAACCGGAGCAGCATCCGCCAGCAGGCGAGCCAGCCGGCCATATGCATCCAAATCGGCGCGGCAAGCTGAACATTCGCTCAGATGCGCATGCACGGTCGCATGGCGCTGCCCAGACATCGCGCCATCCAAATATCCCGCCAAATGACGTCCGACCTCTCGGCAAGTCATTGCCAGCCTCCACGTCCCCCCGTAAGCAATACTGCGCCGTAGGAGCCTACCCTGTGGGATTTGCCGTTATTTTCGCTCGATGATGCCGGTTCACGATGCGCGCGCAGAAGCGGGTCCAACATCTGCTTCAGCGCGCGGCGCCCGCGAAGAATGCGAGTTTTCACCGTCGCAATCGATGTTTCCAGCACTTCAGCGACTTCCTCATAGGACAACCCTTCCAGGTCCCTCAGAATTACCGCACTGCGATAAACGTCTGGGATCTGCGCAAGAGCATTTTGAACCGCAGCCTGCGTTTCGCGCGCGGCAAGCTGCTCGAATGGCGTGGCGTCGGAGTCTTCTATCTGCGTGACCGGCTGGTTCTCGCGCATCGGCGTGTCGAGAGAAATTTCATTACGGCAGTGCCGGTGCCACCAGCGGCGGTGGTTCAACGATTCGCGAACGGCAATGCGATATAGCCACGTTTTTAAGGAGCTTCCGCGCCGGAACGCGCCGATTCCCCGAAACGCTTTCAAGAACACTTCCTGCGTGACATCCGCTGCATCACTGCGGTCGGAAAGAATGCCATAGATCACGTTGTATACGGAGGCGTGGTAATAGGTGACCAGCCAGTCGAAGGCCACATCCGAACCAGCCTGCAGTTCGCTGACGAGGCTCGTCTCGTCTGCTATCCAGGATAGAGTCTGCGCCAAATCAGACATGCTGTTCGCCGCCTATCCAGGCTTATCGCAGCGGGCTATTTCGCCCGCCGTTCAGTAACCTACAACATGGTGCGATAAGGTGTCTGCCTTGGTTAGACACCATATCGAAGGTTTCTGTTCCAAGAATACCAGAATTTTGATCCTGTGGGCTTGGATTCCGCCGGGACTATCCCTAAATCAGGCGGGAGCCGAGAAGCTTTTCTGAGGCTTAAAATCCCGGTTTGTAGGCTAAAGCCTGTATTCTCATGGGGGCTTTTCCGTGTACTATTTGGGAAGTAATAGCCTTCAATATTCTTGGGGAGCCTCAGTGGGTCCTTTGCGGATTTTGATTGTCGACGACCATGAAGTGATGCGCGGCGGTTTGCGCTCATTGCTTGAATCTCGCCCAAATTGGGAAGTTTGTGGAGAAGCAGCAACTGGCATGGACGCAGTAGAGCAGGCTAAACTCCTTCGCCCCGATGTGGTTGTGCTGGACATCAGCATGCCCGGGTTTAACGGCCTGGAGGCAATACCGCTGATCCGCAAGGAAACGCCGCGTTCTGAGGTGCTGATCTTGAGCCGCTACGAAGAACGTGAAATGCGCCTCAAGGCCCTCGAAGCGGGCGCCCGCGAATATATTCCCAAGTCTCAGGGCTTGGCGCGGGATTTGCTCGCGGCCATCGACGGCATCGTCCGCGAACGCACCATCCTCCCCGGCTAACATCGACGAAATGCCGTGGGGATCTCTGCTGCCTGGAACTTCTAAATCAGTTCTGCGATCGCGCCAACAAACTGCTCGCCCCACCCAAGGTCGATATGAAACGCTATGGCATAAGCATGTTCCGCAGTGAACTCAGCTGGTACGGCCGTGGATGGTCTCATTCTGCTGATCCGGTCGGCACCTGTGCTAGCAAGAAAGCGCTTGTATTCGTTTATCCGTGCGAGAATCTTTCTACCTTCCGCGCTCAGGCCTTGTAATGAATGGAACCAAAACGTATTCAGGGCAAGAAAGCACGCTGCGAATAGCGCTGCGAGAAACGTCGAAAGTAAGCCGAGGAGAACGATTCCGCCGACACTCATAATCAGAAGAGTGCTGTCGTAGGCGGACCACGGCCGCTTCGGCGCTGTGCTCCCGGGTAATCGGCTGCTAATTTTTTCCAGAGTGTTCGGAAGGGAATGAATATTCATAGCTAAGTATGCGCAGGCAAGCGCCAAGAGCGACAGCGCCGCTGACACCAAGGGGGTTTTCCCGTATTCTGCCACACGCGCGAAAAAATTTCCGTGGCGCAGCGCAAGGAATACTGCGGCTCCCGAAATAATCCATGCTGGAACCGATCGCGAGATGTGCTTCGAAAAATAAGTCGTGTCAACAAGAGCACATCGCAGCGCCTCAAGCGCCTCATCAAATTGCGGACTCGCTACATCGAAATCAAAGCAGTCATACCCTTTGAAAAGCGTTCGTGCGAGAGCATCCTCCTCGGGCGCAAGATCAAGCGAGCAGTCCGGACCGAGCCGGGTAATCGAATAAAAATCATTCTCCTGTTCAATTCTCAAGTAAGCTTTTGCCGCCATGTTCACAATTGCGCTGGCCATGGCGCGGGCAAGGTCGCTGCGATCCACCAGCCAGGCGGCGACTCCCGGGGACAGGCCCGCCGGAGGCGCGTACCGGACAACTTCAGCCGTATCAGAATCAACGAAATTCAAACGCCTCACGGCGAGGAAATAGAGAAAAACCAACGACAGAGCTAATCCGGGCAGCGCATATCCCATAGCCAATGAATTACTGCCGCTCATGGTTCTGACCTTCACGCCTGAATCTGCACAGAAGCATATATGATTTTCCGCGGCCGCGATGGAGGAAAACTTCGCTGCGGCGGAAAGCGCATGGGCACAGAAAAGAGGAGAGGCATGGACCAAGAGGAAGTACAGCGAAGTGGAGATGATCAGAGGCGCTGAAGCAGATCGAAGCCGGGCGCAGGGCCGCCGTTGTGGGCCGAACTGAACGTGTCGAAACACGCCATCGACCTTGGAAAGCGAAGTACGGCGGGATGCAACACGCATTTTCTATTTTTCGCCGAGGAGCGCGAAATCTCGAAACGTGGCCCAAGGGGGTAATTCCGCCGCGCAATTCGGCTAAGTTCCTGCGCGATTCAAAAGGCCTGCCTTTCGCAGGATGCGCCGGATTTTTTTCGGCGAAATAGAGAGGCGTTCTGCGACACGCGAAATCTTACAGCCCTCCCGCTTCCACACGCGCGGAATCAGAATCCCGGCGAAATCTTCACTGATTTGCTGAAAACTCTTTTCGCCCACCACGCCTTTGGACCACTGACGAAGGGCGGAGTCGATTTTGCCGGAGCCCACAAGTTTGCGTTTGATGTCCTGCAAGTCTCGCCAGACGTAATCCTGGTTTTGCCGGCACAAGAGCTCCGCAGCTTTGTCGCAGTATTCGTGCGCGGCGTCGAGATCATTGAAAAAGCCGTTCGAGAGCGCGTGCGCGAGCGTTAAATAAGCTTTGGCGACGAGGCGGCGGCTCTGCGTGGCGTTGGCGAATTCGAGGGCCTCGCGGGCGTAGTCGCTGGCCGCCTGCGCGGGGTGGCCTGAGTTCGCGCCATCATCGATTCCTTCCTCAAAGCGGGCGGACTCGATGGCGGATTGCAGAATGCGGGCGCGGGCCTGCAGAATGCGATCGCGCTTTTCTTCGCCGACGCGATAGGCGGTCTCGGCTTCGGATGCGGCGGCATCGAGATTGCCCTGGTCGAGGAAAAGGTAGCCGCAGTTGATGTGCGCGGCGCCGGTTCCGCGATGGTCGTGATAGCCGGAATAAATCTTACGCGCGTCAGCGAGGTGCGCGAGGCCTTCGCGGTGGAGGCGGTCAAGACTAGCGCGGTTGCCGTTGCGGGAATTTTTCGCCAGAGCCTCGCTGCGTGGTTTGCCGTTGCCCCTCCTCTGCCAGCGAGCCGCTTCGCTATCAATACGAGCACGCAATTGCAGGGCGATAAGGCGTTTCGCTGAGGCGATGTTCACGAGTGAACGGGCGACGTTTCGATGGCGCGGATCGAGCCGGTTGTATTCGTTGATAGCGGACTCGAAATACTGCAGGGCCTGCTGATATTTTCCCTGGCGGCGCGCGATTCTGCCGAAAGCCGACTGGATGTTTCCCCGGCTGACGTAATCGTCAGTCGAGGACAGAACCTGCTCGCTTTCCTTCAGAATGCGCATGGCGGCGTCATTTCTTTCTTCCTGAAAAGCGATCCAGGCCTCGACGATTTGCATGACCGCAGCCATCACCGGATACTGCAATTCGAGGGCGAGTTTTTTGCCGCGCACGACGTACGTAAGCGCGTCGCGATAACGCCCGGCGCGGCGGTGACAGCGGCCAATGGAAAAATTGGCGATAGCAACGAGCTCCTTATTGCCGATTTCGCTCTCGAGCGATAACGCCACCTGGAAATGGCAGATCGCCTGCTCGAATTCCTCCTGCTGCATGGCAACGAAACCTTCGGCCATGCACAGGTGAACGTAATCGGCGAGAGACATTTGCGAGCGAAGTCCTTTCGGGAAACGCTTCAGCAATTTCTTGATGAGCTGCGGGGAGTCGAAGCCGATGTCCACCCACTGCGCGAGACTCCCCAGAAGCACGGCGGCGTTTTTTTGCTCGGGACTGATGGAGTTGAAGCAGGCGCGATTCGCAGAAATCGCGGAGAAGCCGCTCTGGATGCGGCGGAAGACGAGGTCATGTCGCAATTGCGAAATCAGCGGATCAGGAATTTTCATATAGGCCGCGCTCGGCAGACCCGAGCCAGATTCGCGGGTGCGAGTGGCTTTACGTTCACCGTAGCTTTCGCCAGTATACGCTGCAAGAAATTTACTCCAGAAAATCGTAAGCGGCGAGAGTTAAAAATTCTGAGAAGTTTTCGCTCTCGATTAGTTTTTGCAGGATATCCGCCGCCGTCGAGAATTTCCCGGCGTCGAATCTCGCCGCGCCGATTTGCTTCGAGATCGAGTCGCATTCGTCGCGCAGAACTTGCCTCACCAGCGAATCGGAAACTGTGCGGCCGTCATTTAACTTGGCGGCATGCCGTCGCCACTGCCAGACCTGCGCGCGGCAGATTTCCGCCGTCGCGGAATCTTCCATCAAGTTATAGATAGGGACGCAGCCGTTGCCCTCGAGCCAGGCGCCCAAGTAGCGAATGCCCACGTCGATATTGTGCCGCAAGCCGCGTTCGGTGATTTCGCCGGACGGGACGGCAAGGAGTTTCTCGGGAGAAACATGGCTGTCGGCATCGGCGTGAACATGCAATTGATTTTTGCCGGACATGTTTTCGTCGAAAACTTGCTTCGCAACGCTGACTAAACCAGGATGGGCGACCCAGGTGCCGTCGTGGCCGGCGCGGACTTCGCGAAGTTTGTCGGCGCGGACTTTTTCGAGAGCTTTCCGATTCGCTTCCGGATCATTCTTAATGGGAATTTGCGCGGCCATCCCGCCCATGGCATGCACGCCGCGATGGTGGCAGGTTTGAATGAGCAAGCGAACATAGGCGTCGAGAAACGGCTGATTCATGGTGACCTGCGCACGATCCGGCAAAACGAATTCAGGACGCCTGTTAAACGCTTTGATGAAGCTGAAAATGTAATCCCAGCGGCCGCAATTCAAGCCGGAACTGTGGTGGCGCAACTCGTAAAGAATCTCGTCCATTTCGAAAGCGGCGTAGATGGTTTCGATGAGCACGGTGGCGCGAATTGTCCCTTGCGGAATGCCGAGCTCGCGCTGGGCGAAGACGAAAACGTCATTCCAGAGGCGCGCTTCGAGATGGCTTTGCATTTTGGGAAGATAAAAATACGGGGCGGCGCCGCGGGCGATAAGGTTTTTCGCATTGTGATAGAAGAACAGGCCGAAATCGAAAAGCGAAGCGGAAATTGCCTGGCCTGAAATGCAGAAATGCTTTTCCTCCAGATGCCAGCCGCGCGGCCGGACCAGGAGCGTGGCGGTTTCCGGAGCGAGTTCGTAGCTCTTGCCTTCGGGGCTTTGATACGTGATGGTGCGATTGACCGCATCCCGCAGATTGCGCTGGCCTTCAATGTTGTTGCGCCAGGTGGGAGAATTGGCGTCCTCGAAATCGGCCATGAAGACGTTCGCGCCGGAATTCAAGCCATTGATGATCATCTTGCGGTCGACCGGCCCGGTGATTTCGACGCGTCGGTCACGCAGATCGGGCGGGATGGGAGCAACAGACCATTTGGCGCGGCGAATTTCGGCGGTGTGCTCTAGGAAATCGAACAGCATTCCATCGTCGATCTGCTTTTGGCGGGCGTGACGCTGCGCGAGAACTTCTTTGCGGCGCGGTTCAAAGTTGGAGGCCAACTTAAGTAGGAAACCGCAAGCGCCGTCGTTGAGTATGTCCTTGCATCCGTCCGGAACAGGGGCTTTGATTTCAGCAATTTGAGTCGTCTCAAGCATTGGAGTTCCTCTCGTGCTCTATTTGTGCTCCCGATGAACCATGCTAGCGATTCTGCGCGCCGGCAACGCTGTGAATGGGCGTTTTCGGACACTCGTCCGATTCGGACGACCTCATTTGAAACAGGATGCAATGTGCGCTTCACTGGTGACAGTTGAGTGGAAGTGCCCAAGCCCAGGAGAACGAAATGAGCCAACAAAGGAATGCACCTATGCACATGCACAACGGTCAAGATCACGATGGGCACGCAAGGAATTTTGGAGCGAGAGAGGCAGGGCGCTGGGAAGGAATTCGCCGGCCGTATAAGCCGTTGGATGTGAAGCGGCTTCAAGGCACGCTGAAGATCGAGTATTCCCTGGCGCAGCATGGAGCGGAGTTGCTTTGGGATCTGCTGCACGATGAACCCTACGTTGCGGCGCTGGGCGCGATGACCGGAAATCAGGCGGTACAGCAAGTAATGGCCGGGCTGAAAGCGATTTATGTGAGCGGGTGGCAAGTCGCCGCCGACGCGAATAGCGCGGGCGCGATGTATCCGGACCAGAGCTTGTATCCGGTTGATAGCGCGCCAAAACTCGTTGCGGCCATCAATCGCGCCTTGCAGCGAGCCGACCAGATCGCGCACTTGGAAGGCAAAAACGGGGTTTCCTGGTACGTTCCGCTGGTGGCGGATGCAGAAGCGGGATTCGGCGGAAATCTGAATGCATTCGAGCTGATGAAGGCCATGATCGAGGCAGGCGCGGCGGGAGTGCACTTTGAAGACCAGCTCTCGTCGGTGAAAAAGTGCGGGCACATGGGCGGAAAAGTAGTCGTGCCGACCGGCGAGTTCATTAACAAGCTCGTTGCGGCGCGGCTCGCCGCGGATGTAATGGGCGTCCCGACAATTCTGGTCGCGCGGACCGACGCGAACAGCGCCAAACTGATTCGCAGCGATTTCGATGAGCGCGACCGCGAATTCATCACCGGCAAAAGGACGCCGGAGGGAGACTTCGAATTTCGCGGCGGGCTGGATGCGGCGATCGCGCGCGGCATTGCGTTCGCGCCATATGCAGACATTATCTGGTGCGAAACGGCGACTCCGGACCTGAAGGAAGCGCGTCGATTTGCGGAAGCGGTTCATTCGGAATATCCCGGCAAGCTGCTGGCATACAACTGCTCGCCTTCGTTCAATTGGAAGAAAAAAGTGGACGGTGCGGGGCTGGCGGCGTTTCAGCGCGAATTGGGTGCGATGGGCTACAAATTCCAGTTTGTCACCCTGGCCGGATTCCATTCATTGAACGTGGGCATGTTCGAACTCGCGCGGGGATACCGCGAGCGTGGAATGGCCGCATATTCGGAACTGCAAGAGAAGGAGTTCGCCGCAGAGGCGCAGGGCTACGCAGCGGTGAAGCATCAGCGGTTTGTTGGCGCTGGATATTTTGATGAAATCACGCGCGTCGTCGCCGGGGGCGATTCGCGAGTAACGGCCTTGACCGGTTCCACCGAGGAGCAGCAGTTTTATGGCCCGACAGTGACGCCGGAACGGCACGCGCCTGACCTGCCCGCGGGAGCCGACTAGAGGAAATCGGCGCCGCACCGGTTTTCGCATAGGTGTAGTCTGTTTCCGAGTTGTTCCGATTTGCTCCTCGGGATTAATTCCACTGTGTATTTGTGCGAAGCAAACGCGAAGCGCACGGAAAGGTCCTGCGCATGGTGCTCGCTGCGAAAGCGGCTTAGCGCCCCTTAGTGCCCCTTGGAAATTGTTGTAAGAAGTTGAAAATAAAAAACAAAGTTGGTGGAGCCGATGGGATTCGAACCCACGACCTCCTCGATGCCATCGAGGCGCGCTCCCAACTGCGCCACGGCCCCACCGCACTGAATTGCTTTTCCCAATTTTATAACAGCTCGCGCCCGTTTTGTTTGCAAATGTGCCGGAGCACCGCCGCTGCGTCACCAGATGTGGCACGCTTCGCTTGCAGGACGCGCCATGGGCTCTCCCGCATGGCAGCCGAAAGCCTTCGCGAATGCCGGAACGTTCGACACCGGCCCGTTGGTGCGATAAATCTCCAGCGGATGCGGATCTACGCTGACGCGCATGCGAATTGCCTCCGGCCGCGCCTGCCCCTCCCAGCTTTGCGCATACGACAGAAAAAATCGCTGATCCGGCGTGAAGCCATCAATCTTGCGCCCCGACTTCGCCTCCGGCGTTTTTTGAAACGCGTTGTACGCAATCACCAGGCCGCCCAAATCCGCGATGCTTTCGCCCAATTCCAAATGGCCATTCTCGTGAACGTCACCGACCGCCACGAAGCTGTCGAACTGTTTCGCCACGCATTCGGCGCGCGCGTTGAACTTCTTGCGATCCTCGGCGGTCCACCAGTTTTTCAAGTTGCCGTTTGCATCATACTGGCTGCCTTCATCGTCGAACCCGTGCGTAATTTCATGGCCGATGGCCGCGCCGACGCCGCCGTAATTGATGGCGTCGTCCGCTTTGGCGTCGAAATACGGAGGCTGCAAAATCCCCGCCGGAAAAACAATTTCATTCATGGAAGGATCGTAGTAAGCGTTCACCTCCGGCGGCGTCATGCCCCACTCGGTGCGGTCCACCGGCTTGCCGATTTTGTTCAAGTTGCGATGAAACTCGTACTCGTCGCCGTGAAAAACGTTTTCGACATACGATGCGCGCGTGACGTGGTAGGGTGAATAGTCCTGCCATTTGTCCGGATAGCCGACTTTAATGGTGACTTTGCTCAGTTTGTAGAGCGCGGCTTTCTTGGTCGCCGGGCTCATCCAGTCCAGCGTCTCGATATCGTCGTGCAGCGCATCCAGAATGTTGTGCACCATTTTTAGCGCCGCCGCTTTCGCTTCCGGAGGGAATTTCTCCTTCACGTACTCCTGGCCCAGCGCGAATCCCAGTTGCCGGTCCGTGGATTGCACGCATCGCTTCCAGCGCGGCTGAAGCTCTTTCGCGCCGGTGAGCGTCTTGCCAAAGAAATCGAAATTCTCGTCGACGAATTTCGCAGAAAGCGCGGGCGCCGCCGCGTGAATCAGGTGCCACCGAAAATAAATCTTCCAATCGGCCATCGGCGTTGACTTCAACGTATCATTGAGCGCCGTGAAAAACTTCGGCTGGCGAACATTTATTTCGCTGATGCCGCGCGCCCCCACCTCGCGAAAATAAGCAGTCCAGGAAACAACCGGCGTGAGCTGTTGAAATGCGCTTATGTCCATTTTGTGATACACGGCGTTCGGATCGCGCTGTTCGACGCGCGTCATCGACGCCGCCGCCAGTTTCGTTTCGATGGCCATCACCACTTTGGCTTCGCTCCGCGCTTTTTCCGGCGAATCGCCCAGGAGTTCGAACATCCGCGCCACGTGCTGCACGTATTTTTGACGCAGCTCCTGCGAATGCGCATCCGTTTTCATGTAATAATCGCGGTCCGGCAGCCCAAGACCGCCCTGATTCGCCATGGCAATTTCCTGCGTGCTGTTCTTGTCATCCTGATTCGCAAAAATGCGGAACAGCACATTCACACCCTGCGATTGCAGCCGCGCCGCTTCTGCCTGCAAATCGGAAAGGTTCTCCATCGCGCCGATGCGCTTCAGCTCCGGCGAAAGCGCTTTTG
Source organism: Candidatus Acidiferrales bacterium (assembly GCA_035307965.1). GTDB lineage: Bacteria > Acidobacteriota > Terriglobia > Acidiferrales > UBA7541 > DAHUXN01. The sequence continues at coordinate 59,129 of DATGHO010000033.1, forward strand.
CGCCGTCAGCCTCGATTGCGCTCGTGTTCATGCAGCTCGCGTAAAAATCGCCAATCTTCTGTTCTGATGAGCCACTGGCCGCGTCGCGCTCCCTGGCCGCGCGCTCCAGAATCGCATGCAGCGTCGCTTCGTTTTCGTTCATCATCACGGAATCGATGCCCCACGCGGAATACGCGGGCGGTATCGGATTGTTTTTCAGCCAGCCGCCCACCGCGTATTGAAAAAAGTTCGTGCACGCAGAAGCTCTGTGGTCCATGTTCGAGAGCGGATACCCATGCGTTATGGAAGTGGAATCACTCGTGGATTGCGAACGCGCGCTGGCCTCTGTTGCGCTGCTTCGCGCCGCGGCGCGCAATTGGCAATACCCGCGCGGACTTTGCGCGAAGGCGGCCGCGGAAAAAAGCAGTATCGCAACAATCGCCAATAAGCTCGTTCGCAGAGATCGCATCGTTCACCTCGGAGGGGAAATCTTGTCGCACTTAGCGCACGAAAGCATAGCACGGCTTCCCCCGATTAAGCGGCCTTTCGTCGCAGCGCTAAGCGGCCCTATTTGAACCAGCTATAGCCCAGCGTAAAAATCAGGCTGCCGTTGAATCCCGGATTCAAATGCCCAAGGCTCGCATTCGAAGTGTGCACCGCCTGAATTTCGAAATCCCAGGCGCGCTTCCGCCGCCTGAAAAAATAAAAGCCCAGCGCTCCTTGCGGCGTGAAATTCACATCGGAAGTATTTCCCGGCGGCACATTCGACGTCGTGAATAGGACGCCGCCTGTAATCAGCGCGTACGGCGCAATTTTTCCATTGCCTTTGAAATTCCACTTGAAAATCAGCGGCTTGAAACTCCCGCCATAAACCGCGCCGCCCGGCTGCATCACCAGGTACAGCGGCATCACTTCTGTGGCCAGTTCGAAGTTCCCTTGCGCCCAGCCGCGCAAATGCTCGCCCGTCAAAATCTTTCCCGCGCGCCCGCCCACAATCAGGAATTGCGTATTCGAAGATTTGCCCAGACCCGTTCCCCCGCCGACGAATGGCTCGAATTCCCATGCGCCTTTGACCGGCAAAAGCGATACGGAATTTTGCGCCCGCGCGCTTACCGCCGCGCCGAGAAGCGCAAACGCGCAAAGAATAAATTTTGTCCTCAGCGGTAGAATGCGCAAAAACGAAATCCTCCATCACGCGACGCCGCGACAGCGTACCACTTTTTGCGATTTCGTAAATATGCCAGGGCAGACTGCGCGAAACAAATTAAATGGCGACGCGGATAGACAGGTTACAATCACTCACTATGGCCAAAATCACTTTCCTCGGCGCGGCCGGCGCAGTCACCGGCTCAAAATATCTCGTCGAAGCGGGCGGCAAGCGCCTGCTCGTCGATTGCGGATTATTTCAAGGCCCGCGCGGCCTGCGCGAGAAAAACCGGGAGCCGTTTCCCGTCGAGCCTGCCTCCATCGATTGGATTGTTCTCACGCACGCGCACATCGATCACACCGGCTACCTTCCGCGCATCGTTAGTGACGGCTTTCGCGGCCCGATTTTTGCCAACGCCGCAACGCATGAGCTTTGCAATCTGCTGCTGCTCGATTCCGCGCACTTGCAGGAAGAAGACGCGAAATTCGCCGCGAAAAAAGGCTACTCGCGCCATCATCCGCCCCTTCCTCTCTACACCACCGAAGAAGCGCAGCAAGCCCTCACGCAATTTCGCGAAGTTCCGCGCAGCGATCCTTTCACCATCAGCCCGCAATTCACCGTGAAGCCGTATGACGCCGGCCACATTCTCGGCTCGTCTTCGCTGCAAATCACCATCACCGAAAATGGCAAATCCGCGGTCGTCGTTTTTTCCGGCGACGTTGGCCGCTACAATCAAACCATTCTCAATGATCCCGCGCCCATCGCGCGCGCCGATTACATTCTCTGCGAATCCACTTACGGCGATCGCGACCATCCGACAACTGATCCCGGCAGCGCCATCGCCGAAATCGTGAATCGCGTGAACAAGCGCGGCGGCGTCATCGTGATTCCCGCATTCGCCGTCGGCCGCACGCAAACGCTGATGTACATCCTGCGGCAACTGGAAGACGCGCAGCAGATTCCCAAATTGCCCACCTTTGTGGACAGCCCCATGGCCGCCAGCGTCACCGATCTTTACGTCCGCCACCACGAAGATCATCGCCTCTCGTTCCAGCAGCTCGAGCAAGCGGGCGACCGCGACCCGCTCGACGTGCACGAAGTCCACATGACGCGCACCGTCGAGGAGTCGAAAAAAATCAATGCCATCAAAACGCCCTGCATCATCATGGCCGCGAGCGGAATGTGCACTGGCGGCCGCATTCTGCATCATCTCGAGCAGCGCCTGCCCGACGCGCGCAACGTGGTAATTTTCGCAGGCTATCAGGCTGAAGCCACGCTGGGCCGTTATCTGCTCAATGGAGGGAAAGACCCGCGCATTCATGGCGATTACATTCATTCGCGCGCGGAAATCGCCGAAGTCAGTCAGTTCTCCGCGCACTCCGATCGCACCGAAATGATTCGCTGGCTTTCAGGATTTCAAGCGCCGCCCAAGCGCCTCTTCTTGATTCATGGCGAGCCCGCCGCCGCGCAATCCTTCAGCGAACGCGTCCAGCAGCAACTTCACTGGCCCGTCGCCATTCCAAAACTGGGCGACAGCTTCGATCCCCTCGCGTAATCACGTTCAGCCAGCGCAGTAGCTTGTCGTCCCGCGTGCCCCGAGGCACGAAGGGAATCCCGGACCGCCCGGGCTGCGGCGAGCCGCCAATTTGAAAAAGTCGCGAACGCCGGTGAGGGACCTGCTGTCGCCGTGTGCGTTGCCCTCGTAGGGGCAGAGCTTGCCCTGACCGTCGCGTGCAGCGCGACGCACGTTTTTTCTGCGCACTCCTGCGGAGCCACTTTGCTTTACGCGCACTACACACGTCGCGCTCACGCCCTGCGCATCGCGAAATGTTCTTTATAGCAGGAAACCTTTTTGCGCTTCTTTCAGTCCAACCAATCAAACGCACCACTCAGGGGTGAGAGGCTACCACCACAGGGCAACCCGCTTCTCACCCACTCTTCTTTTCGCGAGGTAATTCTCGGAGGACCGCTAGCAGACTTTATTTCGAGGACGTGCGCAACTTCGCCAAGCGCTTTTCCGCTTCGGCGAATGTGGATTCCTTCTTGCAGAACGTGAACCTTAGCTGCTGCGCCCCGTCCGCGGGATTGTCATAGAAGCTCGAGCCCGGCACCGCGGCCACGCCAATTTCTTTCACCAAATAGCGCGCGAACTCCACATCATTCGCGAAGCCAAAATTCGAAATGTCCGTCATGATGTAATACGCGCCGCGCGGCTTGAAACATTTGAATCCCGCGCCTGTCAAAATTCCCAGCAGCCGATTCCGCCGCTGCAAATATTCGCTCGCGAGCTGCGCGTAATACGAATCCGGCGAACGCAGCGCTAGCGCGCCCGCCTCCTGCAAAGGCGCCGCCGCGCCCACCGTGAGAAAATCGTGCACTTTGCGAATCGCCGAAGTCACTTCCGGCGGCGCAATCGCCCAGCCCACGCGCCATCCTGTGACGCTGTAAGTTTTCGACAGCGCGTTAATCGTAATCGTCCGCTCGCGCATCCCTTCCAGCGTGGCCGCGCAAATGTGCCGCGCGCCGTCGTACAGCATGTGCTCGTAAATTTCGTCGGTAATCAGAAATGCGTTGTGCCGGATGCACAGCTCGCGAATAGTTTCCAGTTCGCCGCGCTCGAACACTTTTCCCGTAGGATTATTCGGCGTGTTCAAAATGATCGCTTTGGTTTTGTTGCTGAACGCGCGCGCCAACTCATCCGCATCGAACGTCCAATCTGCATCGCCCGCGCGAGGCGGCCGCAAGCGCACAAATTTCGGCGATGCGCCGCTCAAAATCGCGTCCGGCCCGTAATTTTCGTAGAACGGCTCGAACACCACCACTTCATCGCCCGGATTGATGATCGCCATCATCGCGGACATCATCGCTTCCGTCGAGCCGCAGCACACTGTGATTTCGCGCTCCGGATCAATCTCAATCCCCTGCTGCCGCGCGAATTTCTCCGCAATCGCATCGCGCAGCGATTTCGCGCCCCAGGTAATCGCGTACTGATTCACGTCGCGGCTGATGGCCTCGCGCGCGGCGGCCTTGATTTCCTCCGGCGCCGCAAAATCCGGAAAGCCCTGAGACAAATTCACGGCATTATGCGCCAGCGCCAGCCGCGTCATTTCGCGAATCACCGACTCGGTGAATTGCGCCGCCTTCGCCGAAAGCCGCTCTTTCGTGCTTGCGCTTGCGCTAACCTGCCCTGCCGCCGGATTCATCATCTGCCTCCCGCCTGCTCCCACTCGCGCGTCACCAAATTCCGTACAGCCGCCGGTAAATCGCGGCATTGCGCATCACGATTTCCACGTATTCGCGCGTCTGCGTGAATGGAATCGATTCCACGAATTCCGGCAGCTCGGAATATTTCTGCCCGCTCTGCCATTGCGTCACGCGATCCTCGCCTGCATTGTACGCCGCCAGCGCCGCTTCGGGTGTATGAAAACTGCGCATCAGCTCGCCGAAATAGACCGAGCCGACGCGCAAATTGTAGAGCGGATCGAGCAGCTGATCTTCCGAAAATCCCATGCGCAACTTCTGCGCGTATCGCTGCGCCGTGTCGGGAATCAGTTGCATCAGCCCATACGCATTGGCGTACGAATGCGCGGCCTTCTCGAACGCGGACTCCTGATGAATCAGCCCCGCCAGAATCATGGGATCGGTATGCGTGAGCCGCGCCGCGCGGAGGATCTGCGCGCGATAAGGCAACGGAAACGAAAGCATCCACGCCTCTCGCGGCATAGTCGCATAGCCGCGCGCCTCAATGGACGGATACACGTTGCGCACCGCGGCTATCGCGCTGCCGTATTCTTCGCCATTGGTCGCCGCGCGCGCCAGTGTAAATTCCAGCGAAGCAGCTCGCGTCTCGTCGTACGCCTCGCGCAATTCCGAAATCGCCGAGTCGTCGAAGGCGATCGTTTCCAGCGCGATGCTGCGCCGCACGAACGGCAAAGCCTCTTCTGGCGTGGACTTCAGCACCATGCGCGCAGGTGGCAACCGAGGAATCGCGTCCAGCACCGTGAGCCGCGCAATGCGCCCTGCGTGGAGCGCCCGCAATTGCGCCGCCGCATGCAATGCAAAATAATTGTTCGGAAAGCGCTGCTCTAATTTTCGAAAGTACGCGCGCGCCACCGGCGCATCTCGCTTTTTCTGGGCCAGCCGTCCCAGCCAGTAGAGCGCGTCCGGCGTGTAAATTGAATCCGGATTCGCCGCCAGAAACTTCTCGAACAAATCCGCGGCGTTGCCCGCGCGATCCATGTAAGCGGCCCAGGCCACGCGCCACGCAGCATTGATGGCGTCATCATTTTCTGGAAATTTTTCGGCGACCTGCTGATACTCGGCCGCGGCCTTGTCGCGATTCAAATTCACCCAGTAATAGTTTCCAACGGCAAAAAGCGTGCGCTCCGTCCATATGCTGTCGGGCGCCCGCTGCTGCGCCTGCGCCAGCGCCGCCAGCATGTTTGGCTCATCGTTGGTCCAGCGATAGGCCTGCGAAAGATAGTAGAGCCGCTCTGCGTCAATGTCCGGCTCCTGGAATTTCATGGATAGAAGCGGCGCCGGGTCGGCGTAAAGCTCCGCCTTGCAATCTGCGATGTGCAATTGCGCGAGGTCTTCGTCGGGCCCATCGATCGCCGGCAACGCGCTCGTGTACGCGTCTTCCGCCTGTTGCCACTGGTGCGCATTGAACAAAGTATCCGCGCGCAACAATCGCTCCGGCGCCGCAGGCTGCGGAAACGAATTCCCCAGCGCTCCTTGCAGATAGGTCACCTTCGCGCCCGCCTCGTCCGCCTGCGTGCTCAGCGGAAAACGGTCGTACACTTCCAGATAATCACCCGCCGCTGAAATTTTGTCGTTCGCCTGCTCATGCGCCTGCGCGCGCAGAAAAAGCAGCGTGGGATTCGTGTTGATATTTTTTGCGGACGCCAGCGCATCGAGGGCCACTTGCGGCTGATTCGCTGAGATAGCCGTTTCCGCCAGCGCCTGCAGCGCCAGCGGCATGATCGCGCTTTGCGGATAATCCTGGCGCAGTTGCTGCAATTGCGCCAGCGCGGACGCGTTGTTGTTCAAATTACGGTCAACCTGCGCGCTCCAAAACAGCACGTAATCCGCCAGCAGTGTTTCCGGTTTCGCCAGATCCAGCCAGGCGCGCGCTTGCGTGTAGCGCCCATCGTTGTAATCGTAATAGCCCAGCGCCAGCGCCGCGCGCGCTCCCAGTTCTTCTTTTGCGTGCAACTTTGCGAATCGCGCCAGCCGCTCGTATGCCCGCCCGGGATCTGTTCCGTTTTGCGCTTCGCTTTGCGCCTCTTTTTTTGCGGCGCGAGCCAGGCGCGTCAATTCACGCGCTTCAATCGCAAAACGTGAGCTTGCGACAGGCCGCGCGCGCGCAGCAATCGGCGGCTCTTTCTTCTCCACAGCCGGCCGGGCAGACTTTTTCGCGCTCTGAGCCGCTTGTGGCGTCGCCGCTTCCGCGCCGGCCGTTTGCGCAATGCCTGCCGCGCACAGCATCACGCACATTGCGGCGCACACGAGCGCGAAAATCGCGCAAGCTGGCCCAAGTATTCTTTTCACAGTGAACGAATCAGCGGCGCAGCACCGGCGAGGGATATGGATATTCTCCAAGCGTCTCCGGATTGCCATCCCCGAGAATTTCCACCAGCCAGTGATGGAAATAATCCACCGGCTGATCCAGAATTTTCTGGAAACGGCGATCGTATTCTTTTCGCGCTTTATCAAGTTCGCTTCGCAACCGAACGCAAATATCTCGATTCTCACGTCCTGCGCGCACTTCCTCCGGCTTCAGCATTTTGATGTCCTGCATCGAAACTTTTGCAACGCGGTTCGCGCGTTTATGCATTTCGCGTTCGCTGTCCGGCAGGCTTCTCACGTCGAACGCTATTTCGGGTTCTTCAACAACAGATTCGGATGCAATTTCCTCCGCGGAAGTAACCTGCGTTTCATCGCGCTCCGCAATTTCTCCCGCCGGCGCTGCGCTTCCCGCGGCATCCTGATGAACGTGCTCCTGCGCGTGAACAGTCTCCGCCGGCTCCAGCGTTTCAACGCTTTCGTTCGCCGCCGGTGCCTGCGCCATCGGCGTGGGAATCTCATGCGGCGGCATTTGCGGAGCCGCGGGCGGCTGCGCCACTTCCACGCCCACCGCGCGAACATTTTCTTCTTCTTCGCGCTCCGCACTTTCGCGCTCGCGCCGGTGCATTACGTTGGTGATGAACGTGGAGAGAACCGCGAGGCTGGCGCTTACCGATGCGGAGCACGACTGCGCGCGCAGCATCGCTGGCAGCGCGTTCGTTGGCCGCGTCGAAGCGCACGCGGACACCAGATCCGCATAGGCCTGTTGCAATTCCTCGATCGAGCGCTGCAATGGCAGCAGGTTGTCGCGAATCGCGCGCGAAACGGAGTCATCCATCGCGCGTTCTCGTGATTTTTGCGCGTCGCTCATGGCAGGGAATGTCCCAATCGCGATTATGGAAACGCGCGCTGGCAGTGTCAACACGCTTTCCTGCGCCGCGTTCCTTTAAGACATTCCGCCTGGCCGCTTACGCCTGCGCGTTCAGTGGTTTTTTGCGTGCGGCGCGATCAGCTCGTCCAGATAATCCGGCTTGCCCTCCACGCGCGCCAGATGCGGATAGCGCTCCCCGCCGTGATAATCCACGGACACTGTCTTGTAATAATCGTTGTCAATCACTAACAAGCGAATCGGCTCGGAATTGCTCACCGCCGCTTTGATCGCGTCATTCAAAATGTCCGGCGTAAACACGCGCCCATCGACGCCCGCCACCGTCATTCCCGAAGTGACTCCCGCGTTGTACGCCGGGCCTCCGACAATCGAATCGCGCACGTGCCCCTGCTGATCGAGCGAAAGCCCAATCGAATACGTGTCGCCCGGATTCCCGCCGCGCAATCCAGGTTCCGGCGGCTTCGCGTTGAACACCACTTTCCACCCGCCGTTTTCGATTCCGCCGACCGGCGCATCCGGCGAAAGCGAAGTCAGCCGCTCGTGCAAAAACTTCGCCCAATCGTATGGCGCAATTTGATTCAGCGCGTTCACCACATCTTCAAACGTGTACGTCTTCAGTTGCGGCCCTTCATTCGGCCCGCCGTGGAACAAATGGCAAAAATCATCAATGGATTTTTGTCCGTGGCTCTCCTGATGAATTATCGTCGCCACCCACAGCCACACCAAATCCCCTTCCGGATAATAATCCGACCCGCGCCGCCAATTGCCCCATCCCGGGCCGCCGCGCAATCCCGGAATTCCCGTCGCCGTGTCCTGCAAATCCCGCCACGTGCGTCCCGGACGTCCCGGCCCAAGGTCCGCCGCAATGCTCGCCAGATATTCGTGATACTGATCCGCAGTCCACAGCCCGCTGCGCGCCGCCAGCATCGGCCCCAGATAATCCGTCAGCCCTTCGTAAACCCACAACAAATCATCCTGCATCGGTTTTTCGTAATTCGGCGTAGCCAAATCCGCGGGCCGGCGGAATTTCCCGTTCCATGAATGCATGAATTCGTGCGAAAGCAGTCCGCCCAGCATCATTTCCGCATTCGGACCAATCAGCGCGCGCTCCGGCAAACGGCTGTCGTTGCACTCGTGATGCTCCAGCCCGAAATGCGCCACGTGGTCGCTGAGCGTCAGCAGAAAATGATAATCGCGATAGTGGCGCGTGCCGAAAAGCGCGCCCGACTCCGCCACCAGATTCGTCATTTTCTGTATCGCGTCAGGACTGATATTCAGCGCCGCTTCCGAATCCGCGGCGATGTCCATCTCGTGATGAATCGGCTCCCCCGGCGGCGTGATGTTGACCACGCGAAAATATTCGCCGGCAATCACTGGTGAATCCACCAGCCGGTTCAGCGTCACTGGCTTGAACACAACTTCATCGCCCGATTCGCTGGCCTCGGGCAGCGGCGTGCCGTGCTTCCAGCCCTCCGGCAATTTCAAAGTCGCCGCAAAAGTCTGCTGATCCGCCATCAGCGTCGAGTAGTACAGCACGTTCTGGTTCCAGCTAATCACCGCCACCTTGTCCGTCGACGATGCTGCGCCGGATGCGAATCCTCCCCCCTCCGGCTCCAAATAATCGAAGTCCACGTCCAGCCGCGTCACGCCTTCCGGCACGTTCACGTGGAACGTGAACACGTCCAGCGTGTCGCGCCGCCACGGAATCGTTTTGCCATCCGCGCTGAATTTCAGGCCGGTGACGTTCGAAATCGGCCCATCCGGCCCATGCTCCCCCGGTATCCATTTCGGATAGTAGAGCGTCAGCGGCCCGGCGTGCACCGGCATCACTTCGTGCGTCTTCACCAGCCCGAGCGGCACTTGCGACGCGTCCACCGTCAATTGAATCGTCGGCCCAGCCTGCGCCAGCGCGCTCGGAACCGCTATCGCCAGAATTGCCAGCACCAAAATAAGTGAACGAACGCTCTTAGGAATGCTCCTGTGAATGCTCTCGCGATTCATCTTCCCGCTCCTCATAGCATTGAAATGACTGAAATGATGACTGAAATGACTGCGGCCTTCCTCCCTGCAAAAATGTTCCGCAGAGGTGCCCCGCGCGCCCTGCCCTGTCCACAGCGCCGCCAGACTGATCGCCGCAAAACGAATACCAGTTGTAGCGCATACAGAGCCGTCCGCGAACGCGCCGAACTGCGCATCATACCCCTATCCGCCCGCCAGCGAAGCCTTTTTGTGGTGGTGGGTCAGTCTGAATTTTATTTATCGTGACAATAGCAGTCAAAATTCAAACTGCCCCACTGCCGTTTTTGTAATTCGCCCCCGACTTCAAATGAGACGTACGGGCGCTTGTCGAGCGCCTATCGCACGGCCTTCTGGCGCGCGATTCCACTTTCGCGCTATACTCTCCGCTCAGTTCCCCGTCTCGGCGTGTCTTTCGACGATAGGCCAATATGCGCGTAATAGAACCCCGCGCGGAGCAGAATATGAAAACCAAACGTACCCCGTGCCAAGCTTCACTGATTGCCTTGCTCTTGGCAGGCGTAGTGATCTTTGTTGCGTCTCCGACGCATCTCGATGGACAGGATGCGAATTCACGATTCAGTCCGGATGTGAACGACCTTCTTGCAAAAAGGGCAGCCTTGGCGAGCGACGGAGATGATTACCATAAAATACTGCAATCCCTGGGCACAAGCTCACCAAACTTTGGGCTGGAGACCGACATACTTAATTACGCAAACACGGGAACCGAAATGACCGGGGACGCCCTTTGGTTCCTTGGACTGTATCAAAGTATGCAGTGTGAACCAGACCGCATCGCAGCCAAAGGCGCTCTCAAGAACCGGCTCGATTTCTATTCTCACGTACTAGGTTTGGAGGGGGGCTTGATACCAAACGATCTGGCTTATGAGAAATCGCTAGCGATGACACAAGCAGGCTTCCGGATACGTGATGATCTGCGAGCCGCAAAAGATAAAATGGACGCGATCAATGCTTCATTGAAATGAGTGGGCGGAAGACATATCCATATCTGCGCGCCAGAGAAGCGTGGCTGTTTTTGTGCGGCCGACCATTTTGCACAAAAAACCTTTCATTTTTTTGCGATTTTGTTTTTCCCCAGTGGTTTTTCCCCTACGACAATAGTTGCTGCAGCTGGTGGCCCCTGTACGACTCCAGAAAGTACTACGACGTTGGGGCGACCACCCATGCTTAACGTTTCGTGTCCTAACAGGTCGGGTGTTGATAATATCCTGCTCAGGCGCTCTACCAGTTCTTTGTTTGGGCCAGTTACCGATATTCCGAAATCAATTGACTGAGTTGATTCCATTGTGAGTAGGTTGTTCGTCACCTGTATACCAGAGCGCAGCAAATCTAGGGCAATTTGGTACCCCAAGACGGCGGACTCCGTGTCATTGGTGTACGATTTAATCTCAATGACATTGCCAGCAAAAGCGCTTAGCTGGCTTAGTTGTTTCTCTTGGCCGTCGGTTAGTCGACGCGGAGCAATCTCGGTCTCTAGCTGTAAGTTTTCTGTTTTGAGTTTCGCTGCGTCGTCTTCAAATTGCCCTGCGCGTTCATTCGCTAATGCGACGATTAGATTTACATTTCCAACCTGCGTTTCCGTTGCGGCCAGTTCATTGTCATTGAATGTTTGGATAAGGCCATCGGCCTTTGAGACAAAAGCCTCCGAAATACCCTCTCCGACTAATCCTAGAACTATAAAAAGCCAACCGATTGTGGCCAGAACTTTTATCCACGAGGGAATCGTTGCTTCGTGGCCTGTAGAGGACTTTTTCTTGTGAAGCATGCCGACAACGTCGTGGACAACTTCCGGCCCTTCAAAAATAATCCCAAAAATAACGACGGCAGTCCAAGCAAGTAAATATAAGAACCAACTATCTCGGTAAGCTTCAAAGTCCTGTCTTACGAGTGCGTTTAATCCATCGGAAACAGATCCAGGCGTGAATGTTGATATAGCCTGTGAAGACGCACGCACAAGAAGGATGATTACGTGGTTGAGGATAGGCATATTGGGGGCGATCTACATCGTAGTTATCGTCTTGTGCATAATATTTGAGATAAGAGCAAGGCGCAAGTGACTCAGGCAGCAAAATGCGCCTCGATTACAAGTTTTTTGGCTTCGAGGACAAGCACGACAACGTTATGACAGGGAGTCTTGCCGCGTTTCGTTGACCCCTGCGGTATCCCTTTTGCTGCGAGTCCCTCCTAGATTGTGCCGGCCGTTCGCCATTCCAGATTTTCCTCGTACTATAACCACGATTTCATTTGACTTCCCGTTAACTCTCCGGTATACAGGTTCATCGGCTGGGAGACCCAGCAGACATTTCGCGAGGAGAAGTGCAAGGCCGCCTTTGGGCGGCTTTTTACGTTTATGGACGCCAATAGGGCCACATTTGGCCCCAGACAAGGAGATCGCTTCCCGTGCCGCCTCCCGCGCACAAACCAACTCCCATCGGCCCCCACGTTGCTTTCATGGCGGAAGCTAGGCCGGCAGATTTTGCCTTTGTAGGGGCCGATTTAGTTCATCGGCCCGGCGGTTGCTTTGGCGGGGCCAAGGTATGCGGGCACCGGCCAACGTTTCAGGAGAGCTTTCTTATGCGCCAAGAAAATTCTAATCGCAAGATTTGTGGCACTTATGAAAAATTAGAACTCGATGTAACCTACACAAAACAAACGGAGGGAGCCATTTCTAATCGCAAGATTTCGCGCTTTTTTCAAAACGCTAAGCCCGTTTTCGGACACCGCGCCGCGCCGCGCCGTAGCCTCCGGCGAAGGCGGGTCTCGTCGCTGTCTTCAATCCTAATCGAGTTTCTATGGGAAATTAGAAATTGAGCCAACTCACTGAAAACAAAGCACCGATGCCAGGTCTAATCGAGTTTTTTCGGCGTTTTTTTCGAGCAAACGTCCGTTTTCGGACACTCGAAAAAAAGGAGGGTCAGCGCAAATTTTGATCGTGACACAAGGAGTCAAAATTCGAACCGACCCATACCGGGAAAAAACCGTCCTTGACACCCGCGTCGGCGCGCACTATAAGCCGTGGGCAGCTATCGAGAGGCATCCATGACTGACGCGGCAAAGGCGCAGGTGGTGGGCATTGGCAGTTGCACGGTGGATTATTTCGCGATTGTGCCGCGCCTGCTCGGCCCCGAGGAAAAAACCAACGCGCATCGCCTGGAAATTCACGCCGGCGGCGTCACTGCAAACAATTTGACGCAAGTGGCGCGCCTCGGCGCAAAGGCCGGATGGCTGGGGCTGCTGGGCGACGACGACAACGGGCGCATCATCGAGAAAGCGTTCCTCGACGACGGCATGGATATCTCTGGAATCGAAACGGTGAAGGGCGAACTTTCTGCGCTGACCTGGATTCCCGTGGACCTCGAAGGCGAGCGCTGCATTTACATGTTCCCGAACGTCACCGGAAAAATCACGGAATTTCAGGTGCTGAATCGTTTCGCGCCGCACATTCAAGCCGCAAAGCATTTTCATACCGAAGCGTCGCAGCTTCCGCTGAAGCCGGTGCATCAGGCGATGGAAGTGGCGCGCGCGGCGGGCGTGCGCGTGATTTTCGATCTGGACGTTTCGCCGAATTTTTTCTGCCAGTGCAATTTGGGTACGCAGGAAGAATTGGCCGCGTCGCTGAAATTCGTGGACGTGCTGAAGCCGTGCAAGGCCGCGGCCATTGAATTCACCGGCGAAGACGAGCCGGAGCGCATGGCGAAAAAACTTTTGCAAATGGGCCCGCAAATTGTGGCCATCACTATGGGCGCGAACGGCTGCCTGCTGGCCAGTTCGGAGAAAACTGTGCACGTTCCGGCGTTCACAGTGAAGCCGGTGGATACTACGGGCGCGGGCGACGCGTTCATGGGCGGATTGTCGTTTGGGCTGCTGCAAAATTGGGAGCTCGAGCGCGTGGGCGCGTTTGCGAATGCGTGCGCGGCGCTGTGCTGCACAAAAGTGGGCGCGCGTGCCATGTCGAAATACAACGAAGTCGTTTCCTTCATACGCGAGCAGCGCCCTGCGGTGGCCGCGAGTTTGTGAGCGCGCGCCGCATGTGAATACGCAAAGACTGAAAATTCATGTACACGCCGCATAGTTTTTCCATCGCGCTGCTGATGATCATCACCAGCACCATCTGCTGGGGCTCGTGGGCCAACACTTACAAAGGCGTGAAGAATTACCGCTTCGAACTTTTCTACTGGGACTACGCCATCGGCATTTTCCTGATTTCTCTGATCCTCGCGCTGACCATGGGCAGCATTCACGGCGGGGCGTTTTCCTTTATTGAAAATGTTCACGCGGCGAGCCGCTCGGACGTGACTTCCGCGCTCGCGGGCGGCGCGGTTTTCAATCTGGCGAATCTGCTGCTGGTCGCGGGAATCGACATGGCGGGACTGGCGATTGCATTCCCCGTTTCCATAGGGATCGCGCTGGTGGTCGGCGTGGCGCTGAGCTACGAATTGCAGCCAAAGGGGAATCCGTGGCTGCTGGCGCTGGGCGTGGCGTTCGCGATTGTCGCGGTGATTTTCGACGGCAAAGCGTATGCGGCGCTGGCGAGCGGAGGGCGTTCCGTTTCGCGCAAGAGCATTGTGGTGTGCGTGATCTCCGGAATTCTGATGGGATTGTGGGCGCCGTTTGTGACGCGCGCGCTGACCGCGGGAAATCCGCTGACGCCCTACAGCGCTGCGGTATTTTTCACGCTGGGGGCGCTGCTTTCGTGTTTCATTTTCAACTTTTACCTGATGCGGCGGCCGTTGAACGGCGCGCCAGTGGGCATCGGCGGATTTTTTCGCGCTTCGGCGGGAGCTCATCTGCTAGGATTTTTTGGCGGAATAATTTGGGGCGTGGGCACGGTATTCAATCTCGTGGCGGCGAATTTCACGGGCGTGGCGATTTCTTACGCAATTGGGCAGGCGTCGCCGATGGTCGCGGCGCTGTGGGGCGTGTTTGCGTGGCACGAATTTCGGAATGCGCGGCCACGCGCGAAAATACTGCTGGCGCTCATGTTCATTTTTTATGTTCTCGCGATTATCAGCGTGGCGCGCGCGCAACTCGCCGCGTGAACTTCCTCAGATCACGGTTCATTCGCAAAAGCCCTACGGGCGGCTGCGCGCCTTGATTCACGCGGGACGTGATGATACTTTCAAGCTCTGGAAGCCCTGATTTCACTGGATGGACCTAAACTCACAATCCAAAGAACGCGCGGGAAATTCTGCGGCTGCGGTTCCGTTTCCGTTGGCGCCTGATTTTAGCGACGCGACTTTCTGGCGCGTGGAAGGCAGCCTGCTGAATTTGACGGCGGTGCGTCCCGTCGCGTTTTTTACGTGGAACGCGCAGACGTTTCTTGAGCGCTGGGGACGCCGCGGGACAATGTTGGCGCTGGCGGTTGCGCGTCCCGCACTCTATCTGGCGAATCGCGCGGTGGCGACGCGTTTGCTGCACACGGTGCTGCGCGGAGTGAGCCGCGACCGCCTCGATTTGCTGGGCGAAGAATACTTCGAATATCAATTGAAGCCTGCGCTGAAGCAAGCAGGAGTCGAGGCGCTGAAAAACGCACAGGCGCGGGGCGAGAAAATTGTCCTGGTGAGCCAGGGGCTGGAGCAGGTGATGATTCCGCTGGCGAAACATCTGGGAGTGAAATTTCTGGTTCGCAACCGGCTGGATTTTCGCGACGGGTTCGCCACGGGAAGATTGCTCGCGCCGCTGATTCGGCCGCGCGGACCGCTGGCGCGCTTCACGGGAAGCAATCCTGATGGACGCGTCCCTCGCGACCGGCTGGCGAACAATCTCGGGTTCGCGAAAAATCCAGATATTTTGAATGCGGCGATCCGGCCGGCGGAACGGCGCGTTCCACGCAGGCATATACGCGCTATAACTTTCGGAACGAAAAGTGATTCGCAGCCGCTTTCGGTGCGCGAGGCACTGCGCGGTAAACATATTTTGCTGACGGGGGCCACGGGATTCATCGGAAAGGTGTGGCTGGCGAATATTCTGGCCGATGTGCCGGACATCGGAAAAATTCACGTATTGGTGCGGCGAAACCGCTCGACCAGCGCGAAAGAGCGCTTCGCTAAAACTGTGAATGGCTCGCCGGTGTTTGAAAGCGTGGCAAAAAAGTACGGCACGCGTTTCCGGGAGATTTTGGCGGAGCGCGTGGAGGTTGTCGAAGGCGATTTGACGAAGCAGATGATGGGCTTGGATGAAACGACTGCTGCGCGGCTCGCTGGCGAACTCGATCTGATTATCAATAGCTCGGGGCTGACGGATTTCAATCCGGATTTGCGTGATGCTCTCAGCTCGAATGTGGATGCGGTTGCGCACGTCCTGGAATTTGTGCGCAAGACAGACCATGCCGCGTTGTTGCACCTTTCCACATGCTATGCCGCAGGCGAGCGCGAAGGGCGCATCATCGAACAACTGATTCCGAATTATGTTCCGGCGAAAATCGAAGGATTCGATGCGGAACAAGAATATCTTTCGCTGCAAAAATTGATTCGCGAGACGGAGGCGAAGGCAGAAAGCGGCGCGGTGGCGGAAGAGCTGCGGCAAGCGGCGTTGCGCAAGCCTACAGCGGCGAAAAAGCTGGAAGGGCCGGCGCTGGAAATTCAAGTGCGCAAAAACCGCATGAGATGGCTGCGGCAGGCGCTGATGGAGGTTGGGACGCGGCGCGCGCGCGAGCTTGGCTGGCCGAACACGTACACGTTCACGAAAAGCCTGGCGGAATCGCTAATCGTGAAGCGCGGCGCGGGATTGCCCATCGCGATTGTGCGGCCCTCCATTGTGGAATCGTCGCTGGCAAAACCGTTTCGCGGCTGGAATGAAGGTGTGAACACTTCGGCGTCGCTTTCTTACCTTCTGGGGACATACTTCCGCCAGCTTCCGACGAATGAGCGCAAATGTCTGGACCTGATTCCCGTGGATGAAGTGACGGCCGGAATGACGCTGGTTGCGGCGGCGCTGATGGAGCGCCGGCATGAGCCGCTGTATCAACTGGCGACTTCTGTGACGAACCCGTGCAACATGCGGCGTTCGATTGAGCTGACCAGTTTGGGGCATCGGAAGTTTTATCGCACGCAGGACGGATTCGAGCACTGGCTGCGCTCGCGCTTCGATGCCATTCCTGTGTCGAAGGAACGTTACGAAAAACTTTCTGCGCCCGCGCAGAAGGCCATCATTCAAGCGATCAATCGCGGCGCGGCGAGTATGGGATTGCACACGGCGCCGCTGGCGCGGCGCGAGCGCGAGCTGGAGCGCGTGATCAAACTGATTAAACTGTTCGAACCATTTATTCTGCAAAACGACCACACCTTCGAGGCTCTGCATATCGAGCGATTGTCTGCGGCGCTGCCCGCCGATGAGAAAAAGACATTCGGCTACGATTGCCGGTCCATCGATTGGTGGGATTACTGGATCAATCTGCACATCCCCGCGCTGCGAAAGTGGTGTTATCCTCTCATCGAAGGACGAGCCGGAGAGACGCGCGACGGCGGAGAAACACCGCCGGCTGGCGATTCGCTGGACAGCACAGCGACGCAAAATGCGTCTGCCGCGGCTTCCTGAGAGCCCCAAAACAGTGGCGATATTTATCACCGGATCCACCGGATACATTGGCGCGCATATCGCGGCGAATTTGCTCGATGAATGCGGCGAACCGTTGAATTTGCTGGTGCGCGCGAAAAATCAACAGGAAGCGCGCGAACGGCTGTGGCGCGCCCTGCAACTGCACTTGGATTTTGCGGCCTTTCGGAGCGCGCTCGAGTCGCGAATACGTATTTTTTTGGGCGAACTGACGAATGCGCGGCTGGGAATCGAGAGCGGCGAATATGCGGAGCTGGTGCGCACCACGGATTCGGTGATTCACTGCGCGGCGTCGCTCAACCGCAAATCCGAGAAGAATTGCCTCAACGTAAATCTGCGCGGCACTTTACAAGTGATCGAGCTGGCCATGCGCGCGCGTGACAATCACGGGCTGCGGCGGTTCAGCCATGTGAGCACCGTTGCAGTCGCGGGGCAAAGGCAGAATGAAATCGTGGAAGAAGATTCCGCGATTGACTGGGAGCGCTCGGATTACGATCCGTACGCGCGGACGAAAAAATTCTGCGAGCACATGATCCAGGAACTTTTGCCGGATGTGCCGCGCACGATTTTCCGTCCCAGTATTGTGCTGGGCGACAGCCGCCGGCCGGAGACGAATCAGTTCGAGATGGTCAGGGCGTTTGTTTTTCTGGCTTCCCTTCCTGTGCTGCCTTTCCGGGCAAACGATCGCGTGGATATTGTTCCCGTGGACTACGTAGCGAATGCGATTTCCCATCTTCATTTGAAAGAAAAGCCGCAGCACGAGATTTATCATTTGTCTTCAGGCAAAGATTCTGAAACGTACGCGGAATTGACCGCAGCGCTGGCGGCGGCACAGGGAAAACGCGCGCCAACTTTCGCCCCTGTGCTCGAACGTTCCACCAAAAACATGGTCAACCTGCTTTCCGGGCGGCTGGGAAAGACCGGAAAGATGGCGACGCTGCTGAAAGTTTTTCTGCCGTACCTGACGTGGAACACGGTGTTCGACAATTCCCGCGTGGCGAATGAAATGGGCAGGCCCGCGCCATTCTCGAAATACTGTTTTGCGCTTCTGAAATTCAGCCGCGAGAATCATTTTTTGTATCCGTATAAACCATGGCCGAGCGACGCAGCGCTGGATTTCAGCGCATCGCAATCGGCGGCACAGGGAACACGCCGATGATGGACCTGCTGCTGGAGGCGTGGGTGGCCAGTTCGATCGAGCGCGCAAAACTTGGCTGGATGCTGGGCCGCGGGAAGAGCTGGCGTCCCGGCGAAAAGCTGCGGCTGCTGTTTGCATGTTATTGCGGCGCGCGAAACACAGGCTCGGATTTGCGCGTCGAGGAAATTCTGCGGCAAGTGCGGCGCGTGCTGGGTGAAGAAAATGTGGACCTCGCGGTGATGACCCAGAATTTCGATTTGACGCGCGGATATTTTCAGGGCTCGCGGCAAGTTCATTTGCCGGATTTGTTTCCGCCGTTTTTGAGCCGCGAAGTGCCGAAATACGACGGCGTAGTGGCGTGTGAAGGCTCAATGTTCAAAAGCAAATTCGCGAACGCGCTGACCACGATGATGATTGGCGCGCTGGGCTTGGCGTCTGCGCAAAACCGATTGTCGGTGGGATACGGAGGCGAGGCCGGCTACATGGATCCGCTGGTCGAGAAATTGTGCCGGCGATACTGCCGCGATTCGGTAGTGATCACGCGAAGCGAGGAATCGCAGGCGGCGCTGCGCAAACTGGGCATCGCGACGGAGCTTGGAACGGATACCGCCTGGACGTTCGAGCCGCTGGCCAGCGAATACGGGCAAAAAGCGCTGCGCGACGCAGGATGGGATGGAGCGACGCCAGTGCTGGCGGCGTGTCCCATCAATCCGTTTTGGTGGCCGGTGAAAGCGTCGCTCGGCAAAGCAGCAGCGAAATTGCTGACGGGCGCATACAAAAAAAGCTATTACCGCACGATTTATTTTTTTCGCTCGGGCCGTAAAGTCGAAGCGGATTACTCGAAGTATATCGCGGCATTCGCGGGCGCAGTGAAACGATTCCGTGATGAAAATGAAGTTTTTGTGGTTTGCGTGGGGATGGAAATGCTGGACCGCGATGCGTGCGAGCGCTTCGCCGCGCAGATCGGCGGCGCGCCAATTTTCTGCTCGGACCAATACGACATGTACCAGCTGGTGAGCATTTTGCGCGAGTGCCAGTTGATGGCGTCGTCGCGGTATCACGCGATTGTGACGTCCATGCCGGCGGGCGTCGCTTCGATTGGAATTACCATGGATGAGCGCATTCGCAACTTGATGCGGCAGCGCGGGCACGAGCATTTGCTGCTGGAGGTGGATGACGCCGAGCTGGAGGGCAAGCTCTTCGCGACGCTGCAGCGGCTGTGCCGCGAACGAGAATGCGTGCGCGACGGAATCGGCCACACCGTGGCGCGTAATTTGCAGTTGATGGCGCGAATGGGGATGTATTTCGAGCAATTTGTGACGCAATGCTATCCGGAGTTTCCGCTGCGCGCGGGCCAATTGAGCTGGGAAGATTATTTACCGCCATTGAGCCCGAACCTGCGGCAAATCGTCGAGACATACGATCCGTGAATTCCCTCGAGCGCATTTTTCAGCGGCTTGCGGAGGCGGGGGATGCGCCGGTCCTGCGGGAAATTCGCGGGAATGAACTTGTGCCGGCGAGCGGCAAAGATTTGCTTGTGCTGATCGCGCAGGCGCGCGCTTTTATCGCTGCAACGGGATTAGCAAAAGGCGATCGCTGCGCGCTGCTGGCGCCGAACAGCATCCGTTGGGCCGCGCTGGATTTGGCATTGATGGCGGAAGGCCTCATCGTGGTGCCGCTGTACGCGCGGCAGGCGGCGAACGAGCTTGCGGTAATGATTCAAGACAGCGGCGCGGCGCGGATTTGCTGCGAGAATGCCGAATTGCGCGCCGCGATTGCCGGCGCGTTACGCGACGCTCCGGCAATTTCTCTATTCGATGAGATTTTTGGGGCGCGCGCAAGTTCACCGCCGCCCCGGTCCTCGCCGCCACCTCCACAGCCAATTGCGCCGAGTGATCCTGTAACGATCATTTACACTTCGGGAACTTCGGGCGAGGCAAAAGGAGTTGTGCTGACGGAGGCAAACGTCAATTACATGCTTGCGTGCACCACGGCGCGGCTCGATCAATTGATGGGCAAGCGGTCCGCTCCGGAGCAAGTGTTTCATTATTTGCCGTTCAATTTCGCGGCGTCGTGGATTTCGCTGCTGACATACCTTTCGCGGAACAGCGTCGTCACGCTGTCGACGGATTTGACGAAGCTTGCGGACGAAATGCGTATCGCGGCGCCGAATTATTTTCTGAATGTACCCACGCTGCTCGAGCGCGTGCGGGGAAAAATCGAGGAGAACATTCGCGGCAAAGGCGGATGGATTGCAGCTCTTCATGCAAAAGCGAAACGGTCATATCTGTCGAGCGGTTCTGAGAAAGCGGGAATATTCGACCGGGCAGCGCTCGCGGCGGCGCGCGCGTTGATATTTCCGACGGTTCGCAAAGGATTGGGCCCGCAGCTCAAAGCGCTGATTTGCGGGTCGGCGCCACTGGCCGTCGAAACGCAGAAATTCTTTATGATGCTGGGAATTCCAGTGCTCCAAGCTTACGGATTAACGGAAACGACGGCGATTTGCACGCTGGATGATCCAAATTTCGTCGAGCCGGGATACGTAGGGCCGGCCATTCCAGGAATTGAGATGAAGCTTGGCGAGAATCAGGAAATTCTGGTACGCGGCCCGAATGTTTTTTCAGGTTACTGGAACCGGCCCGAGGAAACCGCGAAGGCGCTACGCGATGGATGGTTTCATACCGGCGATCAGGGCGAAGTGAATCAAAACGGCCGCTGGAAAATTACCGGGCGCATCAAGAACTTGATTATTTTGAATTCGGGCCACAATATCGCGCCCGAGCCGCTGGAAGAAGAGCTCGCGAGACACTTGCCGGGAGCGCAGGTGATGCTCGCCGGAAACGGACACAGCTATTTGGTTGCATTGGTCGCCGCCGCAAATTCCGAATTGACCGATGCGCAGGCCGACGCGGCAATTGCGGAGGTGAATGCGCGGCTGCCGCACTACCGGCAAATTCGCGCGTTCCATGTGCTGCACGAGCCGTTCACGATAGAAAGCGGAATGCTGACAGCCAATGGTAAACTCAAGCGCGACGCGGTCGCGGCGCAGTTCAAAACGCAAATCGAGCAGCTCTATCGAAAGCGAGAGGTATGAAAAGCTTTTCGGGTAAAACGCTGTCGTGGAGCGCCAAGGACAATATCATCGAGCTGGAGTTGCATCACCCGCCGTGCAATGAAATCGGCGCAGCGACCCTCGATGAGTTCGAACAATTTGCGCACGCGGTCGAGCATGCGGAGAAGAACTGCCGCGCGATCATCATTTACAGCAGCGTTTCCGCGGGTTTCAGCGCGGGCGCGGATTTGCGCGAGCTTTATCGCGGCCTGCAGAAGCTGTCTTTTGCGGAACGAATCGCCGGCGTGCGCGACTTTTTGCAGCGAATTCATAGAGTGCTGAACACCATTGACGCCGCGCCGATGACGACGATCGCCGCCGTGCATGGCGTCACCTTCGGCGGCGGGCTCGAATTGGCGCTGGCGTGCGACTTGATTATCGCCGACAAAAGCGCGCGATTTTGTTTTCCGGAGCTGCGGCTGGGATTGATTCCGGGATTCGGAGGAATTCCGCGGCTGAAGCGCGACGTGGGGAACGCGTTGATTCGCGATATGCTGCTGACCGGCCGAAGTTTCAACGCGGCAAAAGCGCAGGCCTCGGGATTGGTGAGCCAAGTGGCTGCCGAGGGCGAGGCCGTCGCGCTGGCGCGGGCGACCGCGGCGCAAGCTTGCAAGTTTGATCGCGATACGGCGGTGGCTGCGAAGCGTTTCATCAAGCCGATTCCGTACGAAGAGTTGCGGCGCGAAATCGAAATTTTCTGCGAAATGTTCAGCCGGCCCGCCGTGGAAGAGGGCCTGCGGAAATTTGTGGACAGCGCGGATAAAATGCCGTATCTCCCGTGAGCGCGCAAATTTAAGAACTGAGGAGCGGAGCGAAATGAAGAAGGCCCCAGCCGAAGCGGCCGCAACGACAAAACACTCAGGCGAGAAAACGTGGCGCAAATGGTTTTCGATGTGCGCCGGCGCGGCGGCATTTTGCGTGATGGTGACTTCGGGCGCAGTCGCGCAGCAGCACCGCTTTCAAGTATCCGACACGGAAAAACTCGTCAATGTGGCCGACCCGCAAATTTCGCCGGACGACAAATCCATCGCGGTGATAGTGGGGCGCATTAACATGAAAGTGGACGGCACAGACACCGAAATCGTGCTCATCAATATCGCCACGGGCGAGCAGCGCGTGCTGACTTCCGGGCACAAGCATGCCAGCGCTCCGCGATGGTCACCTGACGGAAAGAATTTGGCATTCATCGCGGAGTCGAGCGAGAAAAAGGACGCAACGCCGCAGGTCTTCGTATTGCCCATGGATGGCGGTGACGCAAAGAAAATCACGAATGCGCCAGATGGCGTCGAGCAATTCGCGTGGCGGCCCGACGGGAAGATGATCGCCTATGTGACGCCGGATGCCGTCGACAAAAAGGCAATCGCGGCGCATCACGACGCGTTTCAAGTCGGCGACACGGATTATTTGGAAACTGCAGCGGGCCAGCCTTCGCATGTTTGGCTGGTGCCAGCCGACGGGGGAGAAGCGAAAAGAATTACATCTGGCACGTGGAGCTTGCCGGTCGTGTTTCCGCCCTCGCCGCCGTCGTCGCCGCTTTCGTGGTCGCCGGATGGAAAATCGCTCTTGATCACGCGGCAGGAAACCGCCGAGCCCGGCGATGGATTCGACGTGACCATTCAAGTGCTCGATGTGGATACCGGGAAAATACGCAAGCTGACTTCTCACAAAGAATTAGAAAGCGCGGGCGTATATTCGCCGGATGGCTCGCAGGTCGCCTACTGGTACAGCAAGGACGGAGACGCGAACAATCAGAATGAGATTTATGTTGCACCAATCGGCGGCGGCGACGGCGTGGATGTGACGCGCGCGATTGATCGCAATATTCAGCGCGCCATCTGGATGCCAGACGGAAAATCGCTGCTTGTGGGAGGCCATGATGGCGTGGGCACGGCGTTGTGGATACAGCCGGTTGACGGCGCGCCGAAGAAATTGAATCTCGGCGACGTGGAACCTTCTTGGAGTTTTTGGGTCGATGCAATGGTCGGGCCGAAGAGCGATATCGCGTTCACTGGCAGCACGGCGGGCCATCCGGGCGAACTTTATTACATGAGTTCGAGCGAGGCGGCGCCGCGGCGGCTTACAAATTACAACGATTGGATTTCTTCGATCGAACTAGCAAAAGCAGAAGCGTTCAACTGGCAAGGGCCAAATGGATTTCATGAAGATGGCGTTTTGGACTATCCGCCCGGATTTTCGAAAGCCAGCAAATATCCGCTGGTGCTGCTGATTCATGGCGGCCCGCAGGCGAGTTCGACCATTGGATTCGATGTACTTGGACAACTCATCGCGGCGCAGGGATATTTGGTGTTTCAGCCGAATTATCGTGGCAGCGATAATCTGGGCAACGCGTACCAGCGCGCGATTTATCGCGATGCAGGCGATGGGCCGGGACGCGATGTGATGGCGGGGCTCGCCACGGTGGAAAAAATGGGCATTGTCGACACGAATAAAATCGGCGTTTCCGGATGGTCTTATGGCGGCTACATGACTTCGTGGATGATTGGCCACTATCACATCTGGAAAGCGGCTGTTTCTGGCGCGGCGGTAAACGATTTGATCATGGAAGCGACCGTGTCGGATGGCAATCAAGAGGATTATCCTTCCATGGGCGGCTCGCCGTGGGTCGGCGACAACTGGAAAATCTATCGCGCGGAATCGCCGATCACGTATGCTGCGGAAATCACGACGCCGACGCTGATCCTCTGCGACACGGGAGATTTCCGCGTGCCGATTGTGCAATCCTATGAGATGTATCACGCGCTGAAAGACAATGGCGTGACCACGGAATTTTTTGCGTATCCTGTGCGCGGCCATTTTCCCGGCGACCCGGTGCATCGCGAAGACGTGATGACGCGCTGGATTGGCTGGCTGAATAAATATCTGCAATAGGATATTGGAAATAGGTTGGTTGAAACAGGCCGGATGGCGCGGCGCATCCCGGCAGTTCAAAATAGGCTTATGCCAACTCTTCAGGAAGTTACAAACGAGGTTCTGCAGCTCGCGGCGGAGAATTTTAAAGTGCCGCGCGAGCAGCTTGCGCCGGCGGACGATTTTTTCAAAAAGCTGGGCATTGACAGTTTGCAGGCGCTTGGGCTGCTGACGCGCATCGAGAATCATTTTCACATCGAACTGCCGGATTACGAACTACAGGGCGTGACGGATTTTCGTACGCTCGCCGCGCGCATCCACGCGCGCTTGTGATGCTGAATCTCCGCGAATATTCCTCACTGGGCGCAGCCTTGCGCGCTGCGCTGGAACGCTGGCCGGATGAAATCTGCCTGATTGAAGCGGACCGCGAGCGCGAGAACTGCCGGCTGACTTACGGACAGTTCAAAGAAGCGGCTTTGCCGTTTGCTCGCGCGTTGCAGGATGCGGGTCTGGCTGCGAACACGCGCGCGGCGATCATCATGACCAATCAGTCCAAGTGGCTGATTTCCGCGTATGCCATCTTTTTTCGCGGAGGCGTGCTGGTTCCGCTCGATTACAAGCTCACTGCCGCCGAACATTTGCAGCTTCTGGCTCATTCGAAAGCGGAATTCCTGGTCGTCGAATATTATTTGTGGCGAGCGATTACGCAAGCCGCGGAATTCGCAAACCTGAAGGCACGGACCGTGATCGTCACGGAAGCGCCGCCGAATGCGGAACTTCATGGCGCAAAAAGATGGGAAGAATTTCGCGGCGCGGGCGGACCTGAGTTCGTCGAACGCAAAAGAAGCGATTGGGCGTCTATCGTATATTCGTCGGGAACGGCCGGGCGGCCGAAAGGCTGCGTGATGACGCACGACAATTATCTCGAGCAATGCGCATCGCTCGCGTCGCTCTATCCGTTTTGGCCGGGCGTGCGCTATTTGAGCATTTTGCCAACGAATCATGCCATCGATTTCATGATCGGATTCGTGGGCCCGTTTGTTTGCGGGGCTGCCGTGGTTCATTTGCGGACGCTGCGTCCGGAATTTATCCGCGAGGCTTTCCCGCGCTATCGCATCACTTACATCACGGTGGTACCGATGATCTTGAAAAATCTCGAATGCGGGATGCGCGAGAGATTTGCTGCTTTACCTCCGGCGCGCCGGCGAATGCTGAACACTCTGATCGCAGTGAATCGCGCATTGACGCGGCGGCGCCCGCATTTGTGGCTCAGCCGAATCCTTCTGCGCAACATCCATGAGGCTTTCGGCGGCGAGCTCAGAGCGATTTTTGTCGGCGGCGCGTTCACCGAGCCTGCTACTCTGCAATTTTTCTACGATCTGGGGATTCCCGTCGGAAATGGATATGGATTAACAGAAGCGGGCACGACAATCACGTTGAACGACTTCAAGCCATTTCGCGCAGACACAGTTGGCAAAGCTCTGCCGGGCACCGAAGTGCGGATTGTGAATGCGGATTCCGATGGAATTGGAGAAGTGGCCGCGCGCGGCAAAACGATCATGTCGCATTATCTGGACGATCCGGAAATGACCGCCGCGACGATTGTGGACGGCTGGCTGATGACCGGCGATCTTGGCAAGCTCGAGTCCACGGGCCATTTGCAACTTTTTGGCCGCAAGAAAAACATGATTGTCACCGAGGGCGGCAAAAATATTTACCCGGAAGACATCGAGAACGCGTTTGCTGGATTGCCGGTGAAGGAATTTTGCATTTTTGCGGCAAACTATATTTGGCCGCAGCGGACTATGGTTGGCGAGCAGCTTGTCCTGATCGCTCGCTTGGATGACGCAACGCGCGGCGCGAACGATTTGCGTTCGGAGATTGCCGAGCGCAACCGCCGCCTGCCGGATTTCAAACGCATCAGCGGATACATGCTGTGGACGCGCGATTTTCCGCGCACCGCGTCATTGAAAATCAAGCGCGATGCTTTGGCCGGAGAAATTCGCGCGGCGACTGAACGCTCGGCGTTGATTGCAATTTGAGGAAACGTTCGTGGCCAAAAGTTTTTTCGCAATCGTGAATCCAGCCGCCGGAGGAGGGCGCTGCGCCAAACTCGCGCCCGCGGCGCTGGAGCGGCTGCGCGCCTCGGGAATCCAACTCGAGGTAGCAGAAACTCGCGGGCCCGGTGACGCGACCATTTTGACGCGCGCCGCGCGAAAGGCCGGGCATCGCAATTTTCTCGCGGTCGGCGGCGACGGCACCTCGTACGAAATCGTAAATGGCATTTTCCCCACGCCTGCGAATGCTGCCGCTGAACGCTACACACTCGCTCTTCTGCCGTTGGGAACCGGCAACTCATTTTTGCGTGATTTTCGCGATGAGAATCATTCCGGAAACGCGAGCGACATGGAGCGCGCGATTTTGCGCGGCGCGAGCCGGGCGTGTGACGTCCTGCGTCTTCAGCACGCGTCGGGAGAACTGTATTACATCAACCTTCTGACGCTGGGCTTTGCCGCCGACGCCGCGGAAGTGGCGAATCGCTATTTTAAACCGTTCGGACATTTTGGCTACACGCTCAGCGTGATGGCTTGCCTGGCGCGTTTGAATCGCAGAGCGTTTCCGATGCGCGTGGACGATGCGGCGGAATTCGATAAGCGCCCGTGCCTGTTTCTCGCTTTCAGCAACACGAAGTTCACCGGCGGAAATATGCTGATCGCGCCAAACGCGGACGCATTCGACGGATTAATCGAGTATGTTCGCTGGGGCCCGATTGGGCGCATCGGCCTGCTGCGCAATTTTGCTACGCTTTTTGACGGGACGCACATTCATCACGCGATGGCGTCGCGCGCGGCGGTTCGAAAAGTGGAATTTTCGCTCGACGGGCCGGTAAACGTAACGATCGACGGCGAGAGTTTGCAGTTGAAATGCGAGCGGCTCGACATTCTGCCTGGCGCGCTGGATGTAATCCTATGAGGCAGCTCTATCGCAAAGCGCGTTCCTTGGCGCTCTGGGCCGTCAGCGGCGCGCATTTTTTTATAATTTGTCCGCTGCTCGTTGCGCTGGGCGCAATCGTTGATCCGCGCAGGAACGACCGGCCGCAGCGTATTTTCTTTCGCAATATTTTGCGCCTCGCCGGAGTGAAGTTCGAAGTGCGGCGTTCGCCGGGATTCGATGCGCAACGCACCAGCCTTTTCGTGTGCAATCACGTCAATATTTTCGACCCGTTCGTCATCTATTCCGCGATCCCGCAATTCGTGCGCGGCTTCGAGCTCGCGTCGCATTTCAAAATCCCGGCGTACGGATGGATGATGGGGCGTTTTGGAAATATTCCCGTGCCGGATGAGAATGACCGCACGCGCGCGAGCATGCAGCAAATGACGCGCAAGGCCGAACAGGCGTTCAAGTCGGGGATCAGCTTGATCGCCTTTGCCGAGGGCGGACGAACACGCGACGGGCACGTAGCGCCGTTTCAAAAAGGCGTTTTTCGACTGGCGATTCGCTTTGGCGTTCCCATTGTGCCGATGAGCATTGTGGGCTCGTACGAATTCAGCCGCACTGGCGATTGGATGCTGAATCCCTCGAAAATTACGGTGTATTTGCACGACACGATCGAGACGCAGGGCATGAGAAAAGAGCAAGTCGAAGAGCTAAGCGAGCGCGTTCACGCGATTGTTTCCGCGCCGGTGGAAGAGCATATCGCGCGTTTGGCAAATGAGAATGCCGCGGCCGCGGCGAGCGCAAAAGTCAAAGTTGCCGATTGAAATTCAAAACAGCTCGCGATTGCCGGGAATCATGCGGCCCGCGCGAATTTCCTGCCAGGTGTAAATTACTCGGTGAATCACGGTCAACGTGGAAAGGATCGCGATGACCCAGAGCACCGGCGCCATCCGCAAAAATGCCCCGCCAATAATCAGCAGCACCAATCTTTCCGGACGCTCCATGAAGCCCACTTTGCACTGCGGAATCAGCGATTCGGCGCGCGCCCGCGAATAACTCACCATGAATGAGCTGGCCATCGCAACGGCGGCGAGCCCCATGTAAAACGGCCTGCCGATCAGCGTGTAATGAACCACCAACCCCATATACAAGCCCAAATCGGAGTAGCGGTCGAGCGTGGAATCGAGAAATGCGCCGAATGCGGTGGTGCGTCCCGCGTGGCGCGCGACCTGGCCATCGGCCATGTCAAGAAAACCGGCCAGAAAAAGAACCGCCGCCGCGCCGCGAAATTCTCCATACGCGAAGAGCACCGCGGCCCACACATTGACAACCATGCCGATGACCGTGAGAACATTGGGCGTGATGCCGGTCGCGGCCAGCGCTTTGACCACGCGCTCCAGCAGCCAGCCCGCGCCGGAACCAATCCAGTGCGTCACCGGATACCACAGCGGCTTTTTCTTGCCGTTCATCCGCATAAAATCGTGTTCCGTAAAATCATACGCCAGATTCGAAAAGCGCCTCAAGCGCGAACAGTCAAGGCGATGCGACAAAACCGCGCAACTGGTGAAAGTCGCGCGGCTCTTCGCGCGTTCTGCTACATCGAGCTGTCGTTCGAAGCGCCAGCCGCTTTTGGCGTAACCCCAATCGCCGGAATATCCGCGCTGCGAATCTGGCGATTCAGTTGAACGAGGTCCTTGTCCTTCAACTGGCGATAGGTTGCCACTTGCTCGTCGAGTTGCTTGTTGAGCACGGCGAAAACCTCGCGCGAGGAAGCCGTGGGAGCGCCGTCCGCGCTGTCCACCGTGCTCACCAGCGCCATCATTTGGTCGGCGATCATGATGGGATAATTCAGCGGATCCTCGCCCGACTTTGATTTCGGCTGGATGATCGCG
Organism: Candidatus Acidiferrales bacterium; assembly: GCA_035307965.1. Lineage (GTDB taxonomy): Bacteria > Acidobacteriota > Terriglobia > Acidiferrales > UBA7541 > DAHUXN01. The sequence continues at coordinate 88,247 of DATGHO010000033.1, forward strand.
TCTTCCACGGCAGTGAGCTTCTTGTCGAGCTGCTTCGCGGAGTCGAGCGCCGCTTTCGCTTTTTCGTTTCCCGCAAGCCGCTTCTCCAGCGCCTCAATCTGCCCGTGAAGTTCGCGAATCTGATTCACGGCATCATCCGCGTCGGTGATGCGCGCATTGATTTGCTGGTTGAAGTCGAACTGCTGCTGCAACGCGGCCTCCGAAACATGAATGCGCGGATCCTCTTCCACTTGCAAGGGAGCCGTGTAATCGTGGCCCGCGACGGTCAATTTCACCTGGTAATTCCCGGGAACGGCTATTGCGCCGCTCGGACGGCCGCCCCATGAGACGGCTCCCGGCACGCTCGTTGGTGGTTTGTAACGCAAGTCCCAAACAAACCGGTTCAAGCCGGCCTTTGCGTCGAGAGTTGCGCGGCCGCGCCCAAAAAATGAAAATCCACCTGGCGCGGATGGCTTTTCGCTCTTGCTCGAATATTTCTGGACCAGTTTGCCCTTCGAATCCAGAATCTCAAGCGTGATCGGCTCTTTCGGCGCCGTCTTCAGCGAATAATCGATAATCGCGCCCGACGGCGGATTTTCTCCAGCAGCGATTCCTCCCGGAAGATGGAATGAGCCACCGCGGAAACGGTAAGCCTTTCGCGGCTTGAACAAATAAGCGTCCTGATTCGCTACTTCCGCCGTCATCTGGCGCAGCGGCGAAATGTCGTCGAGAATCCAAAACGCGCGGCCGTGCGTGGCGATAATCAAATCGTCGCGATGAATGGTGAGGTCGTGAACCGGCACAGTCGGCAAATCGAGCTGCAACGATTGCCACTTCGCGCCGTCGTCGAAAGAAACCCAGACGCCTGTCTCCGTGCCGGCAAACAGCAATCCTTTGCGAACGGGATCTTCGCGAATCGCATGGGTGATCGAATCGGCGGGCAAGCCGTCGGTGATTTTCGTCCACGTCTTGCCGTAATCGGTCGTCTTGTAAAGGTAGGGCCGGAATTCGTCCCAACGAACGCGGTCGGCGGCCACATAGGCTGTGCCAGCTTCGTGCGGAGAAGGTTCGACTAAATCGATGCGGCTCCACTCCGGCAAATCTTTCGGCGTCACGTTCGACCAGGTTTTGCCGCCATCGCGCGTCACATGGACGAGCCCGTCGTCGCTGCCCACCCAAATCAAACCGCGTTGCAGCGGAGATTCCGCAACCGCGAAAATCGTGTCGTAATATTCCACGCTGGTGTTGTCCTGCTCGATGGGCCCGCCCGATGAGACTTGCTTGCTTTTGTCATTCCGCGTCAGGTCAGGGCTGATTACCGTCCACGTTTGCCCTTCGTCCGTGCTTTTGAAGAGCACTTGCGCTCCGTGATAAATCGTGTGCGAATCGAACGGCGACATGGCAATCGGCGCGGTCCATTGGAAGCGGTATTTGGTATCAATCGCTCCGTGGCCCATAGGGTTCAACGGCCATGCGGAAATGTCCTGTTCCTGGCCGTTGGCCTTGTCGTAGCGCGTGATCAGTCCGTCGTAAGAACCCGCATACACCACGTTCGGATCCTTCGGATCCGGAATAACGAATCCGCTTTCGCCGCCGCCCACGTCGTACCAATCTTTGTCGCCGATGTCGAAACCATCCGTGCGGCTGGCGATCGCGACCGTGCTGTTGTCTTGCTGCGCTCCGTAAACGTAATAGTTGAAACGGTCGTCGGTGGACACGTGATAGAACTCCGCCGTTGGTTGATTGTCCTCCGTCGACCACGTTTTTCCGCCGTCCTCGGAAATCGTTGCGCCGCCGTCATCAGCTTCAATCATGCGATCCGTGTTGGTGGGATCGATCCACAAATCGTGACGGTCTCCGTGCGGCGCGTTGACGCCCTTGAACGTTTGCCCGCCGTCGGTGGAGCGATACATTCCCGTATTCAAAATGTAGACCTTGTCCGTTTCCTTGGGATCCGCGTAAATGTTCATGAAGTACCAGGCGCGCTGCGTGAAGTCGTGATTCCCGTTGATGAATTGCCAGTGCTCGCCGCCATCATCCGAGCGATACAGCCCTCCTTTCTCCGATTCAATCAGCGCATAAACGCGCTCGCCATCCGCGCCCACCGCGATTCCTATGCGGCCCATCACGCCGCTGGGCAGGCCGTTGCCTTCCAACTGCTTCCACGTTGTTCCGCCGTCAACCGATTTGTAGATTCCGCTGCCCGGCCCGCCGCTGGTAAAGCCCCAGGGCGTGCGGACCTCCTGATACAGCGCCGCGTAGAGCGTGTGCGAATTTTGCGCCGCAAAGGTCAGATCAATCGCGCCCGTCTTATCGTCTTTGTAGAGAACTTTCTGCCACGTCTTTCCGCCGTCCGTCGAGCGGAAAACGCCGCGCTCGGCATTTGGGCCATACGCGTGGCCGATGGCGGCGACAAAAACAATGTTCGGATCGTGCGGGTCAATCAAAATTTTCGCGATGTGCTTCGTGTCGTCGAGGCCGATGTGCGTCCAGGTCTTTCCGCCGTCAACGGATTTGTACATTCCGTCGCCGTCGGAGATGTCGCCGCGCAGAGCCTCTTCGCCTGTGCCCACGTAAATCACGTTGGGATCCTGCGGATCGACGGCTATCGCACCGATCGATGAGACCGCCTGATGTTCGAAGAGCGGCTTCCACGAAATTCCGGCGTCGGTCGTTTTCCACACGCCTCCAGCGACCGCGCCAAAATAGAAAACATTAGGATTGCCGACGACGCCGGCCACCGCCTCCGCGCGCCCTCCGCGGAACGGGCCAATGAGCCGCCATTTCATTCCCGCGAGAGAATCTTTTTCGAGCGTCTGGCCGGTGGCGGAAAATCCCATTCCGAAAATGCAAACTATTGCAGCAACGAAAGCGATCCAACGAAGGCGTATCCCAGCTCGCATGCAAATCCTCCTCAAAAAAATCCCAGCAAAGCGGTGCGCAAAAAAGCGTCGCTGCTAAATCGGACGGCAGCCACAAACAAAAAGAACTTCGCGTGGGAGCAAGCCGCGCCCGGCCAGTTCCCTTTTCTTCAAATAATGTGAAAGAGGCGTATGTATACCGCATTCTCCATCAAAAATGAATAGCCAATTGGCAAAATAGCATCGACGTCGGCGTCACGTCAGACGGCGCGCCCGGTTAAAGCGTTACAACAATCGCGCCCTGCGGCAATCACCGAATGCTCATCGTGAAACGCCGCGAGCCGCTCTCGCGTCTGTAGCTGCATTCTTATTCTCGGGTGGTTCGCTTTACATTTCAGAATTTTCGCAATTGGAGGCGCACATGACGCCCATCGCTCGTCGCTGTTTCATCGCGCGCGTTTTAGCCGTCGCATCTCTTCTGGCGTTCACGCTGCTCGCCGTCGCGCCAGGCATTTTCGCGCAAAGCACTTATCAGAAACCGTCCACAGACATTCTCAAAGTTTTGCTCGCGCCCGCGCCGCCGATGGCTTTCGTGAATCCGCAGGGCGATGAAATTCTCCTCGCGGAACCGGTTCGCTATCCGCCCATCGCCGAACTGGCGCGCCCCATGCTGCGCATCGCAGGTGTGCGCATCGATCCCGCAAATTTCGGGCAACACGACCCGCCGCGCTTTATTCATCTCGCGCTCGTTGATGTTTCCACCGGCCGCACCAGGAAAATTCCGTTCGCTTATGGCCAGGGCTTCGGCCGGCCGGAATGGGCGCCCGATGGAAGGCACTTTTTTTTAACAGTCACCGCGGACAAAATTGTGGGACTGTGGATTGGAGACGCAGCCACAGGCACGATTCGCCGCCTGCCTGGAATCGCGCTCAATACCACGCTCATTCCGCCGTTTGCCTTCGGACAAGCGCCGCCGCAGCCATGCTCATGGGCTCCCGGCAGCCGCGAATTGCTTTGCCGCACAGTGCCCGCGAATCCTGGCGTTCCGCCCGCCGAGCCGCGCGTTCCTGAAGGCCCAATCGTTCGCCAGAGTTTTGGCAAAGCCGCGCCTGCGCCAACGTTCGAAGACATGCTCACCAGCCCGTTCGACGAGCAGCTTTTCGACTATTATGCAAAATCGCAGCTCGCGTTCGTCAATGTTGCCACCGGCAAAGCGACGCCCGTCGGCGCGCCCGCAATTTTTGAATCAAACGACCTTGCGCCGAACGGCCACCTGATTCTCGTTTCGCGGATTCATCATCCGTATTCTTACGTCCGGCCATTCGAAAATTTCGCGCACACTGTCGAAGTTTGGGACCGCACCGGTCGCGCGATTTACAAACTCGCTGATCTTCCGTTGCAAGAAACGATTCCCATCGGCGGCGTTGCGACCGGGCCGCGCGATTATCAATGGCAACCCAGCGCGCCCGCGACTCTTGTTTGGGCCGAGGCGCTCGACGGCGGCAATCCGCGCGAAAAGGCCGATTATCGCGACAAATTGATGCAGCTTTCGGCGCCATTCACCGCGCAGCCCGCTGAACTCACGCGCACGGAGTTTCGTTTCACGCGAATATTTTGGGGCGAACGCGGCGACCTCTCGATTTTGTACGAAATTGACCGCGCTCACGCCCGCGAGCGCACCTGGTTCCTGAATCCTCAGGACACTTCCGCGAAGCCCCGCCTGGTTTGGGACATGAATGAGCTCGAGCGCTACAAAAATCCCGGCTTGCCGCTGATGCACATGCTCTCGAACGGCAATGTTGCCGTGATCCAGCAAGGAGATAATATTTTTCTCGCTGGCCAGGGAGCTTCACCGGAAGGCGACCGCCCGTTCCTCGATCGTTTCAACACACAATCGCTGCAGGCTGAACGCCTGTTCCATTGCGACGACAAAAGCTACGAGGAAGTCGTCGCGCTGGCGTCGCCCGACGGCTCGAAGTTCATCACTCAGCACGAAACGCGCACCGACCCGCCGAATTATTTTCTGCGCACTGCCGGAGAAAATGCCCCGCGCGCGCTTTCGCATTACGCCGATCCCAATCCGCAGTTGCTCAGCATTCACAAAGAACTGGTCACTTACAAACGCGCCGACGGCGTGCCTCTTTCCATGACTGTTTATCTTCCGCTGGATTACAAACAACGGAAGCGCTATCCCGCGGTCATCTGGGCCTATCCCGTCGAATTCAGCAATGCTGGCGTCGCCGGAGAAGTCAACGGCTCGCCCAATCGCTTTACTGAATTCACCGGTCTGTCGCCGCTGTGGTTTCTGCTCGATGGTTACGTTGTTCTCGACGGCCCCACGATGCCGGTGATTGGCCCGCCCAGAACCGCGAACGATACTTACGTCGAGCAAATCGTCGCCAGCGCCAAGGCCGCCATCGACAAAGCGGCTGACATGGGCATCGTCGATCCCGCGCGCGTCGGCGTCGGCGGCCACAGTTATGGCGCGTTCATGACCGCGAATTTGCTCGCGCATTCCGAGCTGTTCCGCGCCGGAGTCGCGCGCAGCGGCGCGTACAACCGCACGCTCACTCCCTTTGGTTTTCAGAATGAACGCCGCTCGTTCTGGGAAGCGCCGCAAGTTTATTTCAAAATGTCGCCCTTCATGTTCGCCAACCAATTCCATGCGCCGATTCTGCTGATTCACGGCATGGCCGACAATAATTCCGGCACATTCCCGATCCAGTCGCAGCGAATGTACATGGCGCTCAAAGGCAACGGCGCGTCGGTGCGCTACGTTCAATTGCCCGACGAAGCGCATGGCTATCAGGCGCGCGAATCCATCGAAGACGTGATTTGGGAGATGCTGCGCTGGTTCGATTTGTACGTCAAACCGGCCGCGCCCGCGCAACAACAGCCAGGCCAATAGCCGCCCTTCACGGAGAGGCCGAGCCGCAGATTTTTTGGTACCCGGGGTGGGAGTTGAACCCACACGGCCTTGCGGCCCGGGGATTTTAAGTCCCCTGCGTATGCCATTCCGCCACCCGGGCTTATGTTTCGTAAGTCTAAGGCACAAAAACTCTTACTGCAAGATTGCAACCTGAGCCGCTGGCCGCTCAAAATGCCCGGTGTCGGTAGTGGTGTCGGTTGGCCTCTCTGAGAAACCCGCCAACCGCTCCACGGCGGCCAGTGTGTGTTTCGGGGCCAAGTGCGAATATCGCACCGTCATTGCCAGCGTCGTGTGCCCCAGAAGCTCTTGCACCGTGCGAATGTCCACTCCGGCCATAACAAGGCGGCTGGCGAACGTGTGACGTAAGCAATGCCACGAAAACGATTGCAAGCCCGCCGTGCGCACGACAGGCTCAAACCACTGCCTAGAGGTCTTGGCCCCGCCGCAAACGAGCGGGGAGCCATTCGAGCCTTTGCGCAAGGCTTCCAGCGCAGCCAGAGCCGCCGTATTGAGCGGAACGTGCCTTGTAGAACCGTTCTTACTTCTCGGCACCGTCAGAATCCGCAACGCGAGATTCACGTTGCCCCAAGTCAGGCCGTATTGCTCGGACAGGCGCAGCCCCGTATTCAGCGCCAGATCAAGCTCGGCGATTCGCTCCGGGCACTTCTCGCTGATTACTTCTCGCAGCGCCGTCTCTTCTTTTTCGGAAAGGAACCGCGTGCGGGCGTTGTTTTCGAGCCGGTGCCTTACCAGCCGCGCCGGATTCTCTTTGAGCTTGCCATTGCGGATCGCCAGCCGGTAAGTAAGCGAGAGCATCGCGCGATAGCGGTTCCACGTGGCCGCAGACCACGGCTCGCCCGCGAAGCGCCGCTCGATGTCCGCGTGCGTGATGGCCTCAGCGGGATATTCGCGGAACCAACCTAAGAGTTTCTCCATGCGCGTGCAATCATTTCGGTAACTGAGTTTGTTGGCCTTCGAGTAGGCAAGCGCATCGCGCGCTATGTCAGCAAACGTCACCGTAGGACGCCGCAGTTTTTCGGGCAGTTTCTTCCCGGCGAGTGCATCCGTCTTGCGCTTGCGGTATAGCTCAATCGCCATGCCTTTCATTCCAGCCTTTTCGCGACGATAGCGGCCTTGCGCGTCCGTGTAGCGAATCCACCAAACGCCGGAGCCGGGAATTTTCTCAAACACTCCGCGCGCTTTCGCGTTGCGCTCGCGCGTGCGCTTCGAGGTCGGAGCCGTTAGAACCAGAGCTTCAGTTTCCATCGCGTTTACTCGCTTTCTTCGGCGGGCGTCCGCCGAGCTTGCCCCACTCGCGCATCCGTCGTACAAATTCCCGTTCGCCCCACTTCTCACGGCGCGCCCGGATGCTACACCTTGCCAGTTCCCTTGCCGCTTCCGTTGCTTTGCTCATGCTCAAATCTTATAACCTAGCGTTAGGTATTGTCAATAGGCAAGATGATTGGTATGCTGCGCGGGATGCGGACAGTCGCAGCAAGCTACTGCGGCTCAGGGGCCGGGCTTCCCTTAGCTCGGCCCGCCGCTCGCTGAAGGGAACGAGGAGTGTCAGACGAAAAGCTACACCCTGATGTAGCCTCACTTTTTCAGAAATACCGCGCCGACCATCGCGATGTGTTCCTCGAACACATGATCCGGTTTGTTGAAGGTTACGGTTGTACAAGGGCCGAATTGGACACGCTCCGCAGTGCTATTCGGAAACGGAGGCAATCACTTGAGCGCGGGTGGCCTCGCGGCGGCGAGCGCAAGCCCTCGCAAGCACGTATTGAATCGGAGTACGATGCCGTAATCGACCCGCACAGCTCATTCCGAGGCATAGCAATAGTGTGCGGGGATTCTCGCCATCGGCGGCCTCTATTCCTCGATGAGGCACTTCTCTTTATTCAGAACGCAGATTGGGTTGAGCTTACTCAAATTCGCGGCGCCATTGCCCAAAGAGGGAGAGCAGGGTGGCACGACCGGCGAGGGCGTCCTGGGGCATTCAAAGAGGAGTCAATCAATGGCTGTGCATTGCGTGCAGTGTGGATGCGCTATATCGAAGGAAAAACGCAGCGTGAGGTCTCTTCCGCTGTGGGGATGCCAGACAACTCCCCCGATGCAAAAGGCACATCCGTTCGGAGATTGGAAGATTACTTCGCCGCGATGATCTACGATTCAGTCCCATACGAGTATCTTGAGAAGACCGAGGCCGGGCTTGGGCAGTACGAGATCAAGCCCGGAGCACTGGACGATAAGCACCTTCAGGCCCGCATTTGCTTCAACACTAAGCTACCCTTCCTGACGCATCCTGACGAGTGCAAGCGCATTGTAACCGCTCTCTGGCCGCGCGCCTTCCCTGCCTACTGGAAGCAACTCCACCAATCTATCGCCCGCAAGCGAACTAAAGCCTCACACCTGAACGAAGATAAAAAACCCCATTTTTCCGAATAAGTGTGGGGATGAATCAGCCGCGTTAGCGCGTACAAATACGCGCATGGACACACATCAGAAACTCGCGGTCACAATTTCCGAGGCAGCCGCGATGCTCAGTCTTTCGCCTCGAACCGTTCAGAATTATGTCTATGCGAAGCGCATTCCGGCGCGGAAGATAGGTCGCCGCACCCTGATTCCCTATCGTGCCCTCGAAGCGTTTATTCGCCAAGATCAACCCTCACCTTGCAACATTGACGCGGTTTCGCCCACGCTTCCCCGCGACAGGCAGGCGGATGCCACAGAGGACAATCCCCGATGAGCGCCGCGCAGATTGCAGAGATATTGCGTGCTCGGCCTACCCGTGGCGGGTGGATGACCCGGTGCCCTGCGCACGCGGATCGCTCTCCGTCGCTCTCCATCCGCGAAGGCTCCGACGGGCGCGTTTTGCTCCATTGCTTCGCGGGATGCTCACTCGAAGCCGTCTGCGAAGCGACTGGAATCCATGTCTTCAACCTCTTTGCCAAGCCGGCCCGGGTAGAGCCAAAGCCACGCGCCGTGCGCGAAGCGGAAAACCGGATAAGTGATCTTCGCAGCCGCCTAAGTCCGCGTGAGCGCGTTCTGCCCGTCACAGTTGTTGTTTGTGAGCGCGACAATCTCGAAGCCGGAATTGCGCGCGCTCTCGCGCTGACCGTCGAAGGCGAGATAGTTCAGGCAGTTTTGGCGGATTGACTATGGCGACCATAGGACGCATCGAGCGAGTTACATCATCCGGCCCGCAAGTGATCTTTGACGCGGGCAGCGACCGGCCATTGAAACCCGAGGCGCGGTCTGCAAACGAGAAGAACGTAACAGAAGTTATAAATCGACTTCCCGCTTTTCCGGAGACGGCGTGGCGCGGCATCTTTGCGGACTACCGCTCTGCGATGCAGAGAGCTACCGAGGCAAGCGATGTATTCCACTTCGCGGGGCTTTGGGCGCGATGTGCAGTCGCGCTCGGCAGGCGCGTTTGGTTCCCATATGGGATGCAGCTTTTTCCGAACGCCTACCTTGTTTGCTTCGGCCCAACCGGAGATCGAAAAACGACAGCGACGCGAAGGGCTACAGAATTGGGTAGCGCCTGCAAAATCATTCAGGGCGGCGGCTCCGGCGAAGGGCTGGCCGATGAGTTTTCCGACGCAGAACCCGGCGAGGGTATGCTGCTCTACGCGGAAGAGTTTTCGCAAATCCTTCGGCCTGCCCGCTGGGACGGCTCTACTCTGAAGCCATTCCTGACCCAATGTTTTGACTGCCCTGGACGCTATCAGGTGAAATTTCGCAAACAGCCTATCGAGCTTGAGCAGCCCACTCCGAGCTTGCTTGCGGGAACAACGCCGGATTGGTTCTGGCAGGATTTTTCGGCGCGTGATTTTCAGGGCGGCTTCGGAAATCGCATCCTGTTTTTCACGGGCGAGCGAAAGGCCCCTGTACCTTTGCCTGAGATGCCGAACCTTGTAGCTATCTCGGAGCACGTTAATGCTCTGTCGAGTGTCGGCCCTTGCCAACTGTATCTCGAACCAAAAGCCCGTACGCTCTGGGAGAGGTTCTATGCCGCGTGGGAAGACGAGGAAGCAAAGCGCGACCCGCTCATGCTTGCAGCCGTACAACGGATTCCCGCGTACGTACTGAAACTCGCTATGATTTACGCGAGTGCAGAGCGCACGTTGCCCCATATCACAGGCGAGCAGCTCGCGGCGGCTGTGATGGTGGGACGCTACTGCGAAACGTGTGCTCTGGAATTGCTTTCGCTCCAACATGCCGGTACAAATCCCCGGAAGGAACTAGAGCGCCGCATTCTCGCATTCGTGAACGGGGAACCAAGCAAACGGGCGAAGAAGCGGAGCGTGTACCGGGCACTCGCGCGGCACTACAGGGACTCGGAGGAATTCGACCGAGCCTTTCGCTCGCTGGAACGGGCGGGTGAGCTTTTTACAAAACAAGCGGACCGGAGAAGCATTTGGGTATCCATGGAGCCGTTGGACTGAGAGATTGAGCGTTGACACGTTGACAAGAGAAGCCAATGTTTATGCGGGCTGTCCTGTCAACTTGTCAACGGCTAGTGTTATGAAAAGCGCCCTCGACAGACTTATCGAAGAGATAGAAGCCGGAGTTTGGAGTTCGCCCGCGCGGTCAACAACGCCCGCACCCGCAACAAACCCATGCGCACAGGCAGGGGCTTGTTGGCATTGCGGCGGGTCGGGCTGGTGTGATTGTTCGACTTGTGGCGTGATGCGGCCCTCGATTACCTGGGTTGCGGGCGAATGCGTGGCGTGCAAGGCAAATCGAGGCCGGCTCGTACAATGAGTGGTCGAAAACCTGGCAGCGAATCCCGGTCGGCGGAGATTCGGCAGAGGCTCGCAGAGTGGAAGCAGATGTCAAAACCGCAGAAGTGCTCTCTGCGCGTGCTGGCCCGCGAGCTGCGCACATCACACCAGCTATTAGGTCACTTCCTGAACAACTGGGAAAAATGGCAAGCGAAAGAATCACGTCGCAAGGCGCAGGAGATTCGCGCTCTCATGGATGGCGAAACGCGCCCGTGGGTGGTAGATGAGATCGAGAGACGGGCCGTAGCTTGTGAGGCGGCGGCATTTCGTTCTACATTAGCGGCTGCATTGTCCAGCGAACTCCGAAAACTCAGGCGTCAGGCCGCGCGCGGGCAGCTATCAGCGGGAGGAGTCAAAATGTTGAAGATGTTTGCGTCGAGAGGGTACGGGGAAGCCGAGGAAGCTCTTAGAAAATTCAGCCGCGCGAATAAACCGAGAAAGATAATTTGCCACTCGGCAGCTCCTACGTCCGTAAGTCCTTTAGATGGGAAGGGCGGTAGCTGGCAACTCCGCTAAAATGCTCCCGTGAGCTGGCGCACGAAAAACGGCGAATAACAGTAAGGAGTCGCTCATCATGCCCTCGCGTGAATCATCGCTGAGAAACCTCGCAAAAGCGCGGGCGAAATGGCGTCCGCCCCGTCCTTGGCGCAGCCGTGCAGAGAGTCGCTTGATTCGCATGCTTACCTGGCAGTGGCTCTTGAATCACGGTCCCTGGTGCTCAGGGCGCGCACTTGCTCGATGGCTAGTAGTCAGTCACACGTACATTCAGAAACTCGCGCGGATACTCTCAAGAAACGAGGACGATTTTCTCCGAGAGTTACGATATTCCGACCCGCCCACGGTTGACGCGCTGAACCGCGCCCGAGAAGAGTCCAAGAGGCAAAGAGAACGCGGGCTGCTGCGCACGCCACGGCGTTGGAAAAGGGTCGAGTTCAATCTTGGCAACGAGCTGATCCGTACCGTAGTGCCAGCCAAGCCCACTGTTGCCGGCCTCGGAGCCGACAACCCCGCGTCGCCAGCACCAATAAACTCCAAAAGACAACCCGATTACAACGCCGTACTCCTGTGGCATCTCAGGATGGAAGGGGAACGACAAAAGACGGCCTATTGCTCTCGTCCACGGTCACTTGCGACACGTCCCCGGCGCTGTTGTCCGTAACCGTACCCGTCTCTGTGTCAGGCACGGACTGAACGCCCGAGGAACTGCCGCCTCGCCGGACGTACAAACCGAATATGTATTCATTGGGCGGCAGATTTGTTGGCCCAAAGTGCTGGGATGCCACTCGCATCAGCGACGGTAACAGCAGCTATCGACGCCGATAATTAATCCATCCGACAAATTACAAAGGACGGCAACACTCATGGGAGCTGTACTGTTACCATTGTTGCGGACAACAGTTCTGGAGAGGCTTCACCTAGCTTGGCCACGGCGCATTTCTTTTTGGCGTCTCCGGAAGGCGGTCCATCGCCTTCGATGCGACGCCCGGCGCTAATTCCGCGACTGACTTTAAATTCCACAGTGGTGCCGAATCACTCGGACCTGCCGCCCTCTCGAATGTCAGACGGATCGGACGTTCAGGTACCTCGCCGTTTTTCCGCACTGCGTCGGCGTTAACGTCGAAGTAAGCGGTCTTGCCTTCGCTTGTTCGTTCGATCTCAACCCCGAGGGGCTGTACCATGCCCTTCGGATGGGTTTCGTAACCGTGCTCCTTCAGAATCTCAGCCAGCTTCCTGCTGGTGAACGGCAGGCGCACCTCTGACGGTTTCATTTGCGGCGCTCCACCTTCCGAAATCTGCTCACGCAACCACATCGTTTCCAACAAGGCCTCCTCAGAATCGAAGAGCGAGAAGGCGTTCAGATTGTACTGGTCGAGCGACTTGAGAATCGCTATCCGCTCCGTTGACGGAAGATCGAACTTCCATACGTAGTCTTGCTTGCCGCGGCTCCAAAAAACCTTATCATGTGGATGAAAGCGCCAGCCAGCACTCTCATCAAAAGCGGCACAGATTGTGTAATCCGATTGCTGCCGGAAATGCCTAGCGTGCGTACGAACGTATCTGCCGATCGCGCGCATCGCAGGTTCGCCGACTGCACCGCCCTTCATTCCGTGCGGCGTTTCGCAGTACACGTAGATCGATCTCGTCTTGGCGTTACTGGTTTCCCTGAAAGTAAAAAACGCCGCAATGTGAATCGACGACGTCCAATCCAGAAGAGGTGATGGGAAGCCGTGATGTCTCAGATAAACCATGTATCGGTAAAAGCTGACGGACGGAAACCTGCGCAAAGAGAAGAGTTCGCGGTCGCCACGAAACGCCTGCTCCATTAAGACATCATAATCGGGTACGTCCCACGTCGAGCCGGTGAGGGCCTCTACGGTCGGCCTCACGCGATGAACCGTCAGGCGGTAGTACTCGTCGAAGGACATGCCTTCGCAGCCCGCACGTTCCAGAGTCGTCGTCAGCGGCCAGGACGAATCGCTTTGACCTCGGAAGAGAAGATCGGGTGGTTTGCCTGAGGTATTCTGGGTGAGAACGTCGCGTATTTTTTGAAGTTCAGCTATGAACGCTTGCCAGTTTGGTAGCGAGAGGGATTCCATGCGTCGATCTTACACCAGCGATGCGGATTGTAGGCGGAGGACCCGCCGCACGCGTCGCCGCTCAAAAGAGCTCCCCCCCTCGCCTCCAAAAACATCTGTTTTTCCACCTTCATGCTTTCGCCTCAGATTTCCTCGCGTGCCTGTGGATTTCCTGTGCAAAATGGCGACTCTCAGGCCAAAAGATTTTGTGGTACGGCTGTCGTATTTCGTTGCAAATTCAGATTTACTCATCGAGAATAATTCCCGAGACAAGTTTTGGTGAGGGACGGCAAATAATAGCCGAAGGCTTCTACGACCCTCGCTATCGCTAGTTGCCACTCGCCTGACTTGATCCAAGACAATTTAGGAACATACGCAACAACGCCCGAATCTGCTGTCAGGGCAGTTCGGGCGCGATGGATGGGTTACAAAGACAAAGCCATCCTAGTTGCCTCTCCTAAAAATTGTCAAGAGGAATTCAAACGCTAGAGGTGTATGTCTGTGAAAAAAGTTTGGAGCGGTTGGGCATGCGGCAAGCCCTGCGAACTTATAATTCGCGATCTCCTACCGGGGATTTGCGGGTCCGACTCCCGCCCGCTCCGTCTTTGTTTGTACCATGAACAAGGCGTAGATGGAATCAAATCTGAATGCAGCTAAAAGGAAAGGAGGAAAACATGCGAACACAACCATGGAACTCGGTTAAGGAGCCGCATCACCACGACAATACGAAGTGCGGCCCAGGAAGCGAGATACCGCCGCATAATCGCCTTAACGGGACGGGCGGGAAGCCGCTTTGCAAAGACTGCGCCCAGCTAGACCGCGAGGGGAAGTAGTTCCGCCAAAGAACGTCATTTCCCAATGCGGCCCAACTGGTTCGCCATCTTCGATGCTGTAGTAGCGTCGAAGCTCACAAACCCTCAACCCATGCTGGAGGGCAACTGCTAAGACGCGGAAGCCCTCCGCATGGTTACCATGAAAGCGAACCGTCGGTTCATAAAATGCGTGCCCCTCGCCGCCCTCGCAAGATTCAAAAGTCTCCACGCCGTTACTGACAAGGATTTGGACTATGTGACGGATTCCGCGGTCTAGGCTTTCTTTCAGAAGTGGAGTTTTTTGTTCGTCAGACATAACGTCAGCCATTAAATCACAACAGGCAAACTGCCTATACAGTTTTTAAGATGATTTGTACCGTCCCTGTTACGGGAGATGTTGGCATCAGATGCGCGCGCCAGCGCGTCGGGGATTTTGGGCAACGTGACTTTTTTGGGCAAGCCACAAGCCGCCCGCTGCGCCGTTCCCTTGCTCAGTCCCGTTTTCTTGCAAACGTCAGCCTATGTGCCGTTCAACGAACTGCCGCTCTGGGCGCGGGAATATGCCGCGAGGTTACGGGAACTCCGTGGGACTCGTTCGCTGCGCTCACGCGCGCGATGCGAGAAAGACAAACGCCACAGCCCATGCGGTTCGGTCGCCGCTGGCGTCCGGGCAGGCCGTTCCGTCCTCGCAATTAGAAGGCCCTATGGCAACTCGGACGTGATTCGGTATGTTCCGATTAGTTTAAAATCCCCATCGCACAATCGAATCCATGAGCCATTTCTTACGGCCCACATAACCTTCGGAGCTACGCTGACGCAAGGCCGCTGAACGTCCTCGGAGCATTCCATCGTGAATGTTTCCATGTTCTGCCTCCTCCCACCATCGGCGGTTACGCCGGTAGTAGTGGCGGTGAGAATGTACTCGCCATTTTTGGGAAGGTAGGTAGAGGACGTAACATAGACTCCGAACGTGTCTTTAGCGTTGTCAATGCTTCCGTTGACGAAGCACGATCCCACCTCTTGCCACGCGCCAGCTTTTTCTCCGAAAGTCCACAAGCGCATTTTAGATTGGTCGCTCTTCACGGACTCAAACGATGCGACAGCAACATCTCTCCAGTACTTCTTCTGCTTATCGGTCAGGCTCGGCGCAAGCTCATTGAGGTTTCCGCGAAATTCCACGAAATAGGTCGTTGACGGAGAACAGGACAGTGAAAATCGCCAACCGCCGGGGTCGTGACCTGTGATATAGATTAGCCCCGTGGGTGTGGGCCTGCCCGGTACATCAGAACAACATTTTTCCACCTCAACATCTACGACGGTGAAGCCGAACTTCCTCGGCCCGGCCTTCTTTTGTGCTGTCTTGTGTGCATTCCCAACCTCTTGCGCGCTCACCGAGAGTGAAAGGACAGCCACGCCTCCCAACAACAGTGCGGCCACCGCGATTACAGAAATGACTGGGCCGGCTCTCAGCCGATTCACAATCCTACCCTCCTGTAGAGGATCGTCTGTAGATTGATCGTGTTCAGGATAATAGAAGCGAGGTGTGTCGAAAACAACCAGATTCTCTTGCCGCACGTTTGGGCATTCCATCCGCCAAAAGCGGGAGGAACTAGGGTTGTCCCAAGAAGACTTTGCGGAGCGGGCGAACGTCCATCGGACGTATATCAGCTCCGTTGAACTCGGAAAAGTCAGTGTAGGGATCGAGGTCGCTCACGCGCTCGCCTGCGCCCTCGGGATGAGATTGAGTGAGCTAGTTCGCATGGCAGAGTAGCGCGTACGCATATTGCGGCAAGCAACCGCGCGCCGTTGGCGTCCTGTACCTTTTCCCAGTCACACAATGAAAATCAAACGCGAACCGCTCGGCGTATTTGTTTGAGAATTTTACAGACGTATTGCTGGGAAACACCCAATTCGCGTGCGATTTGCCGCTGCGACTTGCCATCACGACTCTTTACCCGTATCCAGTGCTTTACAAGGGCGCTCTGATCGGGTGAGCGCCACAGCCTAATTAGCCCCCTTGCGCGAGCGGCTCGAAGGTTTTCGCAGGCGGTCTCGTAAGTACCCATTGCGGCATTCTACGCCCATGGCGCGTGATTGGAGTTGTCACCGCAGCCCCGCTTCTTTAATTATCAACAAGTTAGACCCGTGCGGGGCGGAGGCACCAACGAAAACTTGCTGTGCGACTTCACGGGCTTTCCTCGTGCCCTCTACGATTCGACATACAAATCTATGAATTTTCGTAAGAAGATACTGAATGGAGGCTGAGCTGCGGGGTGTGTAGCAGAGCTAACCGTCGTGTTTTGTGCAAAAACGGCAATGCCCAAATCGGGACGGGCATGGAACTTGACGTGCTGGAACGCCGGGTAGAGAGTTTTCCCGGGGTAGGTGTGGCGGCGCTGGTTTGGCCAGTGTCTTGACAGTCGAATATAAAGATGCAGCATAAGGCGCGCAGGTCCCAAGGATCTGGCGCGTGTAGTATCTGGGGACTGTACACTTGCCGCACGATTCTTTCTTGCGCCGACTCAGGGATGTGGTTCGGCCAACTGCTGGAAATCAGAAACGAAAAAATTAAGCTGAGGAGGACCGTCAC
>DATGHO010000034.1:0-186949 GCA_035307965.1 Candidatus Acidiferrales bacterium
ACGCGCCGCACTTGTATGAAAAGGCGAGAAGCCGCAGATTCGCAAAAGACGCGATTCTGCGCTACCAAGGCATGTTGGCGCTGCGCGCGCGGGCAGGGCAAGCCCCGCCCCTACGGAAGGCAACAGCAGAGCGAAAGCGCACAGAGCATGTGTGAAGGCCGCAAAATACGGACCTCAGGGGCTGAAGCCGTTCGTGTGAAGCAGCGTTTATGCGAGCGGAGATAAGACGGCCTCAGTGTCGCTGTCTGGAGCGCGCAGCAGGCGAGTGGCGGGTTTGCGCTGGCGGTGGGTCTTCGACCAGTCGTTCCAATTTTGTTGAATCTGCTCGACGTGATGAGGGATGTGACCCGCCTGTTTTTCGAGCCACTGCTCCAAGGTGAGTAGACCTTCTTTGGGAAGCTTCATGGTATGAGACCACACCGGATGTGGGAGGAAACGCAAGAGCTGGCAAGTCATCTTGCGGAGGCGCGAAATTAAGCCGAGCGCGTCGCGGGTGCTCTGGTGAAAGTAGCCCAGCGATGCGGCCCAGGTGGACGCGCTGTGAGCGAGCGCATCAGAACCGGGCTCGACGATGAACTGGCGGCTGCGGATGTAGGCGTCGGCTTCGCTGTCAGCGAGATGCAGGATGATTTCGTGGATGCTCCAGCGATCCGGGGCGGGCCGAAAGAGCCACATCTTCTTTGGGCACGCACGCAGCGCCTCGGAGAGAAGGGCTGGTCCGCGAGCGAAGAGATCGATTGTTTGCTGTCTTGGCAGCCTGCCATGCGCGCGCGAAAGAATGTGCAGTTGTTCCATGGTTGGTTAGACGCCGGAAAGGCAATTCGGTTGCCGGACTTAAACATGAAAAATCGATAATATGTGCTTGCGTGGCTGGTTGTTAATGGATTGTTGGTTTCTGGGAAACGGGAGAATGTGTTCATCTGTGGGATTTGATGGTTCGCGAACGGACACATATGAGAAGGCCAAGGAGTTGCTAATAGGCCGGCGGAAAAGAACTCAGAGCGGAGTAGGCGCGGGGTTGGATTTGGGCTGGGCTGCCGAAAATGAGCGCAGCCAGTGTTCGCGCAAATGGCCAACGAGGTAAAGCGAGCCGGTGACGACGATTACGTCTTCCGGCGCAGCGAGCGAGATGGCGCGAGCGAGAGCTTCTGAGGGGCTTGGAACGATTTGGAAACGGGGCGCCAAGTGCGAGGTGAGTTCCGCGAGGAGCGCGGCCGAAATAGCGCGCGATTGCTGAGGCTCAGTGAAGAAAACTTCGAAAGCGCGCGGGAAAAGCAGGCCGGCGATTTCGTCGACAGCTTTGTCGCGAAGGGCGCCGAAAATCAGCCAAATGCGGCGGCCGGGGAGATGTTCGTCGCAAAAAGCGGCGAGCCCGCGCGCGGCTGATGGATTGTGGGCGCCATCGAGCAGGAGTGTGGGATTTGAAGATAATTGCTCGAGGCGGCCGGGCCAGCGGACTTCTCGGATGCCCTGTTCAATCGCGGCGTCGCTGATCGAAAAGCCGCGCTCGTTCAGCAGACGAGCCGCAGTGGCGGCGGCCAGCGCGTTGCGCATTTGGACACGTCCGCGCAGCGGGACATCAAGCGCGAGGCGCGCATGAGAAGAGGATTCAATCACCTCCATGCTATAGCAGCCGTGATGGGAGGTGGTTTTCTCGAGGGACCACGCAGCGTCAATTTCGACTAAACGCGCGCCAGCAGCGGCGGCGCGACGGGCGATGACGTCCCGGGCTTCGGGCCTGTCCACGGCGCTCACTACCCAGGCGCCGGGCTTGATGATTCCGGCCTTCTCCGCAGCAATCTCGGCAATGGAATGGCCGAGGAAATCCTCGTGATCGAAATCCACTTGAGTAATGACGGCGACTTCAGGGGAAATGATGTTTGTGGAATCGAGCCGGCCGCCCATGCCTACTTCGTAAATTGAAAAGGCGGTGCGGCGGCGCGCGAAGGCGCGAAAGGCCATAGCGGTGAGGCATTCGAAAAAGGTGGGATGAGCGGCAAGTTCGCCATTGGCCAGCAGGCTCTCGATGGCCGCGTGGATGGTGGTGAATTCGGCGGCAAAATCGCCGTCGGAGATGGGCTGGCCGTTAATAGCGATGCGTTCGTTGATGCGCTCGAGATGCGGCGAGGTAAAAAGGCCGGTGGAAAATCCGGAAGCGCGCAGAATGGATTCGAGCATGGCCGCCGTGGAGCCTTTGCCATTCGTCCCAGCAACGTGCGCGCACGGAATGGCGCGATGCGGCGAGCCCAGATATTCGGAGAGCACACGGATATTTTCGAGATTAAATTTTTGGACGCTGGCCGGCTGCGGAGAGGCAAGTTCTTTGCCCAGCGAGAGCAGGAAGCGGACTGAGTCTTCGTAGTTCATGCCAGTTAATAGTCTCAACTACTCGGTGAAAAAATCGAGGGCGCGGCTGATGTAATTTTTCAGCTCTTTGCGCGGCACGATGGCGTCGAGAAAGCCGTGCTCGAGAAGAAATTCAGCGCGCTGAAAGCCTTCCGGGAGCTTCTGGCGAATGGTCTGTTCGATGACGCGCGGGCCAGCAAAACCGATGAGCGCGCCGGGCTCGGCAATGTTCAGATCACCGAGCATGGCGAAACTTGCGGTAACTCCGCCGGTGGTGGGATCGGTGAGCACCGAAATATAGGGAACGCGCACTTCATCGAGGCGGGCCAGGGTGGCGGAAACTTTTGCAAGCTGCATCAGGCTGACCACGCCCTCCTGCATGCGGGCTCCTCCGGAGCAAGAAACGATAACCAGCGGCGTTTTGCGCTCCGCAGAGCGTTCGGCAGCGCGAGTCACTTTTTCGCCGACCACCGCGCCCATTGAGCCGCCTGCGAATGCAAACTCCATGGCGCAGCAGATGACTGGACGGCCATTCAAACGGCCTTCGGCGGTGAGAATCGCGTCATTGATTCCCAGACGATCCTGAGCTTCGCGAAGGCGCTGCGAATAAGGTTTCGTATCCACAAACTTCAGCGGATCGGTTGAGGCCAGATCAGCATCGCGCTCCGCCCATTTGGCGTCGTCCAGCAAGAGATCGAGACGCCGCTTGGCGCTCAGGCGGAAATGCTGTTCGCACTTGGGGCAGACTTCCCAGTTTGCCTCGAGATCTTTTTTCCAGATGATGGCGCGGCAGCCTTCGCATTTTGTCCACAGACCTTCGGTCTTCACCCTGCGTTCTTCGTTGGGAGGAGTTTCCGTCGGCTTGTTTTCCTTCTTGAACCAGGCCATTTTTGAATTTCCTGCCTTCAGTAATCGATTCCGCGCTGCGCGAGAATGCCTTTGGTGTAAGGATGCTTCACTTCGCGCATTTCCGTCACGAGATCAGCCATCTCGACCAGCTTAGGATGGGCGTTGCGGCCGGTGCAAATAACGTGCACGCCCTCGGGGCGTTTTGCAAGGGCTTCGGCAATTTTATCGGGGTCGAGGATCTTGTAGCTGATGACGTAATTAATTTCGTCCAAAATGACCAAATCATATTTGCCGCTGTAAATTTGCTCTTTGCCAAAATTCCAACATTCCTCGCAGAGCTTTACATCTTCGGGATCAGTGTCCGCGCCGCCGACTTTAATAAATCCGCGACCCATGGGGCGAATTTCGAATTTTTCGTCGCCGAGCATCTTGGCGGCGTCGAGTTCGCCATAATGCCACGAGCCTTTGATGAACTGAACCATCAGGACGCGGAGGCCCTGGCCAACGGCGCGAAACGCGGCGCCCAGGGCGCAGGTTGTCTTGCCTTTTCCCGGCCCGGTGTAAACAATCAACAATCCTTTTCCTTCTGGCATGGCCTCTCCGAAAATTGCGAGCGTTTTGCTACGCGCGCGAATGCGGTTCGCTGGACGTTACGAAAGGCCCAAGCCGGACCGCAGCGATTCAGCAGCGGCAACGACTTTCGAGCGAGCTTCCGGCGACATTTCGCGATTTTCGCTCTTGGACTCGCGCACAACCAGCCAAATGCCTGGGCGATGGATCTTGCCGTCATTGCAAATCGCGCCGGTGAGCTGCGCGATTTCGAGTCCGCTGCTTGCCAGTTCGCGTTCGAGAATAGCGCGCGCGTCGTCGAGCAGGTCTTTGAATCCCTGCGATGCGAGAACGGGGTCAACGTCGCGCGGAGTCTCCGCTTCGACTTCGAACAAATCGTAGTCCGCGAGGAGCTTTGTAATCATGAATTCCAGCGAGGCAGCAGGCTCGCGGAAGTCGTATGTAATCTTCGTGTCCATCTCCCATATCCTCGCAGAAGTCGCGCCAATTCGCCGCTTATTTCGGATAGGGATGCCCGGTGAGCATGGTGAAGGCGCGATATATCTGTTCCGCCAAGAGCAGGCGCGCCATTTCATGGGGCATCGTCAAGCGCGATAAAGAAATTTTAAGGTGAGCATGGCGCTGCAGAGCCTCTGGGAAACCTTCGGCCGCTCCACAGAAGAAAATTATTTCGCGGGCGCCGCCATCGCGGAGCTTGCCGAGCCAATTTGCAAATTCGGCCGAAGTAAATTCCTTGCCGGAGGCGTCGAGAAACGCGGCGGATGAATTTGGAGCGAGCTTGAGTTTGCGCAGCGCGGATTCGCCGGCATCGCGCAGCTCGGTTATCTCGACTTCAGCATAATGCTGAATGCGGCGAAGATAATCGTCGAGCAACGTGCGAATCCCTGCGTTGCGTGTGCGACCGAGCATGATTAAGCGTATTTTCACGGCGATGAGATATTGCGCGTTCAGATTAAGCCGTACTTCTTGCGTTTTTCGAGGAGCGTTTTCCGGCTAATGCCCAGGATTTCCGCAGCGCGCGCGATTTTGTAATGAGTGGCCTCGAGGGTTAAGCGTACGGCCTCTTTTTCAATTTCTTCGAGTGAGCGCAGTTTGGCGTGCGAGAGCGTTTGCGCGGCCGCCGCCAATGCCGGAGGGAAATCATCGCGGCGCAGGGTCTGGCCCTGGGCAAAAATCAGCGCGCGCTCGATGACGTTCTTCAATTCGCGGACATTTCCCGGCCACGCGTATGCTTCCAGCGCCTGCATGGCGCCCGAATCGATCGTGGTGTCGGAATGGCCGTGCACCGGCGCAAGGCGTTTTACGAAGTGTTCCGCAAGCGGACGAATATCGCGGTGGCGCTCGCGCAGCGGCGGAATGGATATTGGGAGCACATTGAGGCGAAAATAGAGGTCTTCGCGGAAGTAGCCGCTGCGCACATCGCGTTCCAGGTCGGCATTGGTCAAGGCAATCAGCCGCGCATCCATGTCCAGCGTTTCTGTGCCGCCAAGGCGCTCGAACTTTCTTTCTTCCAGAACGCGGAGGAGCTTGGCTTGAATTGGCGGCGGCAGAGCCGCAACTTCGTCCAGCACAATCGTGCCGTTTTCGGCCAATTCCATGCGGCCGGGCTTGCGCGCTTCCGCGCCCGTGAATGCGCCGCGCTCGTGGCCAAAAAGCTCGGATTCGACAAGCTCGGGCGGCAAGCTGGCACAGTCAATCTTGAGGAAAGGCGCGTCCCGCCGCGGGCCGGATTCATGGATCCAACGCGCCAGCTGATCTTTTCCTGTGCCGCTTTCGCCGGTGATTAAAACGGTGGTGGGAGTGCCGGCGACTTTAGCGGCAATTTCCAGAGTGCGTTGCGAGGCGGGATCCTCGGCGATCCACTCGAGGCGCATTTTATTCAGCTCACTCATGGCCGGCACCCGGAGCGGCGGAACGGCTGGATTCGTCGACATCGAGACGCTTGGCGGCACGCCACAGACGCTCGATATCATAAAACAAGCGCGCCTTTTCGCTGAAGATGTGGATCACGAAGCGGCCGTAATCGAGAAGGAGCCATTCGGTTCCGGCGCGGCCTTCACGATGCGGAAGGCGGAATCCGCAGGCGCGGATTTTCTCTTCGACCTCCTGGCCGATGGCTTCGATTTGCCGGGCGCTTTCCGCCGAACAAACGACGAAATACTCGGCAAAGGCGCCGAGACCTTCGAGCGACAGCACAGTTATGGAACTGGCTTTTTTGCTCTGAGCTGCTTCAACCGCGCAGCGTATCGCGTTGGGTAACGATTCCAGATTCACCGATAGAGCGCCTGTTTATGAATGTAATCTTCGACGGCTGGAGGCACAAGCCTGCGAATGGACATTCCGCGCTTGCAGCGGCGGCGAATGCCCGTGGACGAAATAGCGCTTGCGACGGTGGTGAGCACGTGAACAGTGGATTTTCGCAGGGTAATTGACTCTTGACCGCGCGATTGCTTCGGCGCGAGCATTTCCGCGGGTATGGCTCCGCGCAGCGCCTCTAGGCGAACGCCGGGACGGTTGGCGATGATGAAATCGCAGGAATCGAGCAAACGCTGCGCCTGTCTCCAGGCAGCGATCTCGAGGAATGAGTCCGCGCCGATCATAAAGTAAATTTGAGCGTGAGGATGCCGGCGGCGGAAACGAGCAATGGTATCCACGGAGTAAAAGACCTGCCAGTCGGTGGAATCGCGCGGAGCTTCTGCTAAAGACGGTATAAAGCGCGGTTTTGCGGCGCAGGCCAGAGCCACCATTGCATAGCGGTGCCAGAAAGGGGCGAGTTGTTCGGCGTTTTTGTGGGGCGGGTGCGAAGAGGGCACAAAATGGATTTCACTCAGATGAAAACGGCGCGCGGCGGCTTCTGCGACGATGACGTGCCCGAAATGGATGGGATCGAAAGTGCCACCAAAAATGGCGATGGCGCGCGGTTTTTTCTCGCGACCGTCGCTCAACTTTGCCCTCCATGAAGAGCGGCGCGGCTAGCGTTGGCCTGCGAGGCAGAGGTTTCTCCGTCCGCTGGTGCAATCTCGGAATCTGCGCGCTGTTGGGCGGGAAGCTGGTCCAGCGCGTCAGCCATGGCTCGAACGAGATGCTGAACTCCTTCCCCGGTGGCGGAAGAAATAGCGAAGAAGGGCAATTTTTGCTTTTCGGCGAAAGTTCGCAGGGCGTCAAGACGTTCGCGGCGCGTGGTTGCGTCGAGTTTTGTGGCTACGATGAAAACCGGCTCGCGCGTGAGGGCTTCGCTGAAGGCGCGCAATTCGCCCTGAATGATTTCGAAATCGCGCACAGGATCGTCTTCATTGGCGTCGCTGGTATCTACGAGATGGGCGATGAGGCGCGTGCGCTCAATATGGCGCAGGAAGCGGATGCCGAGGCCGGCGCCTTCATGCGCGCCTTCGATCAAACCTGGCAAATCGGCGACGACGAATGTGCGGCCAGCGCCCGGCGGGGCGTCAGGGTCGGCGGAAACAACGCCGAGATGCGGTTCGAGAGTTGTGAAGGGATAGTCAGCGATTTTCGGGCGCGCGGCGGAAATGCGCGAAATCAGAGTTGATTTTCCGGCGTTGGGCAAACCGACCAGGCCGACATCGGCGAGGAGGCGCAGCTCCAAACGCAAGCGCCGTTCCTGGCCGGGCTGGCCATCTTCATGCTCACGGGGAGCCTGGTGCCAGGGCTTGGTGAAATGCGAATTGCCGCGGCCGCCGCGACCGCCGCGAGCGGCCTGAAACTGCTGGCCCGCTGCGGTGAAGTCGAAAAGCTGTTCGCCAGTATCGTCATCAAAAACGATTGTGCCTACGGGAACTTTGAGGAGCAGTTCGCCGCCGGAACGGCCATGACAGTTCGAGCCTTCGCCGTGACGGCCGCGCTCAGCGCGAAATTCGCGATTGTAGCGATAACGCAGGAGGGTATTGTCGTGTTCGGTTGATTCGATGACGACGTTGCCGCCGTCGCCGCCATCGCCTCCGGAAGGGCCACCACGCGGAACGTATTTTTCGCGGCGGAAGGCGACGCAACCATTGCCGCCGTCGCCGCCCTTTACGAGGATTTTAGCTTCGTCAACGAACACGCCCTGCCCCTTTTGATTCTCAATGAGAGAATACGATACCGCTGAATGGAAATACAAAGAAAGCGATAAGACGGCAGTAGGTCAGCTTGAATCTTGACTGCGATTGTCACGATTAATAAGAATTCAAACTGACCTGCGGCTGATAAAACACAGATGATCTGATGATGGAGATCTATTGACTGGCAGAAGCCGTTGCGGACTCTTTGGCTTCGGCGTCCTGCACAGGAAGCACGCTGATGTAGCGGCCCCTTTGCCCCTTATCCTGGAACAGCACCACGCCGGTGATGCAGGCGAAAAGCGAATCGTCTTTGCCGCGGCCGACATTTTTTCCGGGCTTATAGCGGGTGCCGCGCTGGCGCACCAAAATGCTGCCGCCGGTGACAAGCTGGCCTCCAAAACGCTTGATTCCCAGCCGCTGGCCGTGGGAATCACGTCCATTAACCGATGAACCGCCGCCTTTTTTGTGCGCCATAGAAGCCCCTAATCCAGTTTGATATCGCCTACTTCGACGGCTGTGTAGGCCTGCCGATGTCCGCGAGTAATTTTATACTGCCCGCCGCGCTTGTATTTGAGAACGAGGTGCTTGTTGCCGCGGCCATGCGAGACTATTTTGCCGGTGACCTTTGCTTTCGATGCGGAAGTACCGGCGAGGAGCTTCTTTTCGTCATTGTGCACGGCTAGTACTTCGTTGAAGGTCACTTTGCCGCCGACTTTGCCAGCGAGTTTTTCGACGCGAATCGTCTCTCCCGGCGCGACGCGATATTGTTTGCCCCCACTGCGAATTACGGCGTACATGAATCCTCCAAAGCGAAAGCGGAAACAATGATTATACGGAGTTGCAGGATGTTTCGTCAATGCAGAGCTGAAGAAGGGTAATGGGGCAGCTTGAGTTTTGGCTCCTTGTGCCACGATCAATAGAACTCGGATTGACGCCGTACCTGAAGAAGTGACCCACTGAAGCCTACTAGGGGGAACCGACAGGAACTTCATTGGCGATAGGTTAGGGCGAACTGCATGTCGTGGAGGATGGAATCCATGGCGGCGACGGGATCAGGCGCGGCGGTAATCGGCCGGCCAACTACAAGGTAATCAGCGCCCCAGCGAATTGCATTTCCGGGAGTAGCAATTTGCGCCTGATCGTCGCGGCGCGGGCTGGTTGAAGAGTGGCCTGGAGCGATGGTGCGAATCCCCGGTACGACGAAGGCCATTTTCTTGCCGAGAGACTTGCGGAGCGATTGCAGTTCGCGCGCTGGGGCGACCACGCCGTCGAGGCCGGCGAATTGAGCCATGGCGGCGAGGGCCGCCACTCTGTCGCCGAACGGCCCAGCCAGTCCGATGCGCGCCAAGTCCGGTTCGTCGAGGCTGGTGAGGAGGGTTACGCCCAAGAGCATAGGAGGTGTCCTGATGCCCTTCAAGGCGGCTCTTGCCGCTTGCATCATCGCCAAGCCGCCCGTGGTATGAAGGGTCATCATGCGCACGCCGGGGAGTTCGGCGGCCGCTCTGACGGCCGCTGCCACGGTATTCGGAATGTCGCAGAACTTCAGGTCAAGAAATATGCCAGGGACGAGCCTGGCGATTCGCCGCAGGGCCTGGGGACCTTCGGCAGTGAACAATTGGCTGCCAATTTTGACCAAATTGGCGCGGCCGCGAAGCTTACGAAGGAATTTCAGCGATTCGGAGAGGTCAGGAAAATCCAGAGCTAGGATCAGTTGGCGGGCTGCGTTGTCGCTGATGGAGGCACCTTGAGCAGGTCTACCCTGACATGGGCGAGCCCGCGTCGAGCGAAGCCCAATTCTCTAGCGACTTGGTAGGAAACGTCAAGGCCCCGGCCCGGCACGTAGGGACCACGGTCGTTTATGCGAACAATGGCGCTGCGGCGGGTCTGCAAGTTGACCACTCGGACCACTGAACCAAGGGGCAGGCTCCTGTGGGCGGCTGTCTGCCCGTACATGTCGTAGATTTCGCCATTGGCGGTCGGCTGTCCGTCGAACTGGCCTCCGTACCAACTGGACAGGCAGACGAAACTCCGGAGGGGTTTGGCGCGAACAGCCGGGTTCGGTACTGCCAGAACCGGGACGCGGAGCGCTTGACCCTTTGGAGTGACCGGGCCTTCACCTTCCAAGTTCGACGCAGCGAGCCCAGTCGCAAAGAAAACCAGGGCGGCAACCGTAGCCAGAATCAATTGCTTGGTTCCGAGGCGGTTTCGATTGACTTTCACTAAGTCTTTTATCATGAGTGAAATTATACCGCAGGCGGTCGGCCATGGCAATACGGCAGTTGCTCGAAAACAAGAATAATTTTACTGGACAAGACTACTTCAAGTAGCTGATTATAGGACTCTTATTAATCGTAAAGTGGTGCCGGATACCTTCCACCACGCGCTCACTGGCCCTTGGATCGGAAAAATGAGCTGTTCCGACCTGAATTGCGGTCGCTCCAGCCAGCAGATACTCGAGGGCATCGGTGGCGCACTGGATGCCTCCCAAGCCGATTATGGTTATGCGGACGGCGCGGGAAAGGTCATAAACCAGCTTGAGGGTCAGGGGCCTGATCGCTGGACCGGACAGGCCACCGCTCAACCTGCCCAGACGGGACAGGCCCGTCCGAATGTCCAGGCTCATAGCGGGGTAGGTGTTGGCCGCGGTGAGGGCGTCGGCACCCGCCTGCTCGACCGCTTTGGCTACCGGCAAGGCTTGCGCGTTGGGGGTTAGCTTAACCCAGAGGGGCCGGCGCGAAACTGCCCGGGCGGCGGCGACAACTTCTTGGGCCAGGCGAGGGTCGCTGCCAAACTCCGAGCCGCCATGGTCGACATTTGGGCAGGAGATGTTCAGTTCGTAGGCGGCTATACCCTCGGCGGCTTCCAGTATGCGGATTACCTCGCAGTATTCAGCCACTGTGCGGCCAAAGACGTTAGCGATGATCGCCGTTTGGTACTTGCGAAGCAGGGGAAGCTTCTCGGCCACGAAGGCACGTACGCCAATGTTCTGCAAACCCACGGCGTTGAGCAAGCCACCCGAAGTCTCGCAAAGGCGAGGAGCGGGCGCGCCTTCCATGGGCTCGATGGAAAGGCCTTTGACGACGATTCCGCCGAGAGCGTTCAAATCCACCAGATGGGCGAACTCGATTCCGTAGCCAAAGGTGCCGCTGGCGGCGATGACAGGGTTGGAAAGAAGGAGTGTACCGATACGGACGCTGAGGTCAACGTCCGTGGGCCGCCGGGCGCTAGCAGGCGCGCTCACGAGAGAAGTCTATCACGCGGAGCGGGTAGCCGCGGCAAAATTGTATCGAAGCTCCTGTATGACTATCGCTGTGTTACGATAGTGCGCCCTATGCGCATTATTGAGAAGCGCCAACTGATGTCGGCGGACGAAATCCGCCGGACGCTGGAACGGCTCGCGCACGAAATCGTGGAAAAAACCGGCGGCGCGAAGGATTTAGCTCTTATCGGCGTGCGGCGGCGCGGCATTCCATTGGCGGAGCGCCTAGCGCAATCCATCCGCGCGTCTTCGAAGGCCGAAGTGCCCGTTGGAACGCTGGACATTACGCTCTACCGAGATGATCTTTCGACGGTGGCCCCGCAGCCGGTGGTGCAATCGAGCGAAATTTCGTTTGCGGTGGACGAGCGCGACCTTCTGCTGGTCGACGATGTGCTTTACACTGGCCGCACGGTGCGCGCAGCAATGAACGGGCTTTTCGATCTGGGAAGGCCGCGGCGAATCCGGCTGTGCGTGCTGGTGGACCGCGGGCATCGCGAGTTGCCGATTGAAGCGACGTTCGTGGGCCGAACGGTGGAGACCACGGACACGGAAATTATCGAAGTGCGCCTGAAGGAAATTGACCATGAAGAGCGTGTGATGGTTATGGACCGCCTGGACTGAGCGCATGGCATCGAAATCAGGGATTTGCAGCCGAGGGAGATTGTGCCGCACCGCTTCCATCATTTGCTGGCTATTGAGCCGCTGAATCGCGAGCAGATTGCTTTTCTTCTTGACCAGGCGAAGCCTTTCCAGGAATTCCAGCGGCATCCACTGAAAAAATTGGCGACTTTGCGCGGCAAAACGATTGCGCTGGCGTTTTTCGAGAATTCCACGCGCACGCGGATCAGCTTCGCCACCGCGGCGTCGCGGCTGGGCGCGGATACGATGAACCTGCAGGCCGATTCGTCGAGCGTGAAAAAAGGCGAATCTCTGCTGGATACGATCCACACGCTGGAAGCGATGAAGCCAGACGCCATCGTGATGCGGCACAGCGCGTCGGGCGCGGCGGAATTCGTTGCGCGACATGTGGGCGTGCAGGTAATCAATGCGGGAGACGGCACGCACGAGCATCCTACGCAGGCATTGCTTGATGCGCTGACGATACGCGACCGGCTGGGAAAACTGGATGGTTGCAACGTGACGATCATTGGAGACATCCTGCACAGCCGCGTGGCGCGTTCGAATATTCATTTGCTCTCGAAATTTGGCGCAAACATCACGCTTTGCGGGCCAGCGATGTGGGTGCCGAAGGAACTTGAATGCCTTGCGCCGAAGATGCGCCGCGTCTCACGATTGGAGGAAGCGCTGGATGGAGCCGAGGTGGTGATGGCGCTGCGCATTCAGCAGGAAAGGCTCTACGAGCCATCGCTCGCCGCCGACGAATACATTCTGAATTATCAGCTCACGCCTGCGCGCATGCGATTGGCACGCGACGGAGCAATCGTGATGCATCCGGGGCCGATGATTCGCGGGATGGAAATCGACCCCGTGGTGGCGGACGGCGCGCAATCGTGCGTTCTCGAGCAAGTCACCAACGGGCTTGCCGTTCGCATGGCGATTCTCTTTGAGCTGGTTGCCGGCTCGACCGAACCGCAAGAACACGCAAAGGACTCGCCGCATGCTGCTCATTAAAAACGGGCACGTTTTGGAGCCATCGTCGAAAACGGACGCGCGTCTGGACGTGCTGATTGACAAAGGAAAAATTGCGAAGATCGCGCCGTCGATTTCGGCGGCGGATGCGCTTGTTCTGGATGCCGGCGACTGCATCGTCGCACCGGGATTTATTGACTTGCATTGCCACCTGCGCGAGCCGGGGCAGGAGATATCGGAAACGATTGAGTCCGGAACGCAGTCGGCGGCGCGCGGCGGGTTTACGGCTGTTTGCCCGATGCCCAACACGCAGCCTGTGAATGACAACGCGGCGGTGACGCGCTCGATGATGGAACGAGCGGCGGCAGTTTCTCCGGTGCAAGTTTGGCCAATTGGAGCAGCGTCAAAGGAAAGCAAGGGCGAACAACTGGCGGAAATCGCAGCGATGCAGAAGGCCGGCGCGGTGGCGGTGAGCGACGACGGCAAGCCAATCGCATCAGCGAGGCTGCTGCGGCAGGCGATGGATTATTGCGGGCAGCTAGGATTGACGGTGATCGATCATTGCGAAGATGCGTCGCTGGCGGCAGGCGGCGTGATGAGGGAAGGGCCGCGATCGATTCGGCTCGGATTGAAAGGCATGCCCGCCGCGACGGAATCCATTTGCGTCGGACGCGACATCGAAATCGCGATGCTTACTGCCGGACGGCTGCATATCGCGCATCTCTCGACGGCGGGTTCGCTGGAGCATGTGCGGCTGGCGAAGCGGCGCGGGGTTACCGTGACGTGCGAAGTGACGCCGCATCACTTCACGCTGACGGATGAAGATGTGCAGTACGATTCGCGCTTCAAGATGAATCCGCCGCTGGCGTCGCGCGAAGATCGCAAGGCGCTGCTGGAGGGCTTGGCAGACGGAACGGTGGACGCGATTGCCACGGATCATGCACCGCATCATCCGGCCAGCAAAGACGTGGAATTTGACCGCGCACCGTTTGGAATCATCGGATTTGAGACGGCGATTGCGCTCGCGCTGCGCGAGCTGGTTCACGCCAATCGCGTTTCGCTAATGCGGATGGTGGAGCTGTTCACGGTTGGGCCAGCGCGCGTGCTGAACAAACAGAGCCAGGCCGGGAAGCTCGGGGAAGGATGCGAGGCGAACGTCACGATATTTTCGGTCAATCGCGAATGGACGTATAAAGCCGATGAATCACCAAGCCGTTCGCGAAACACGCCATTCGATGGGCAAAAGTTTCGAGGCGGGCCAGTGGCGACGATCGTTGGCGGCAAAATCGCCTACCGTTCCTGATAATTGGCACCGGGCTGCGCGCTAGTTCTACTTCAAATTTGACCGCAGGAATTCCAGAGAGAGATTCCAAGACTGTTCAGCGGCGCGCCTGTTGTAAGCGGGGCGCGCGTCGCAAAAAAATGCGTGGTCAGCGTCTGCAAATTCCATGCTGGCGAAGGTTTTGTGGGCGTCACGCAGCGCGTCGCTGACGGCTCGACGCTGCTCCGGTCCAATGTGCTTGTCGAGACCGCCCCAAAACAGCAGAATGGGGGCGTGAATCTCTCCGGCACGATTGAGCAGTCCAGCCTTGCCGTCGCGCGGAGCAATGCCTCCTCCATAAAATGAAATTGCCGCTCCCAGAGGCAGAATCAAATCCGCCTGAAACGACACTCGGCCGCCCATGCAAAATCCGACGCATGCCGTACGTTGCGAACCAACCGCGCTCTGTTTCTGCAGCCACTCGTGCGCCGCGCGAATATCCGCTTCAATGCCGGCATCTTTCAATGCAGACACGTGCGGCATCACCGAGGTGAAGTCGGAGTAGTTGCCCTCGAATCCCGGAGCGGCGGTGCGGTGAAAGAGTTCCGGCGCGATAGCGAGAAAGCCTTCTCTGGCAAAACGCGCGGTGACATCGCGAATGTGCTCATTTACGCCGAAGGCTTCCTGAAAAACAAGCAAGCCCGGCAATTTCTCCGCGCGCTGCGGCTGGGCCACAAAAGCGCGCATGGAAGTTCCATCAGACACTTTCAGCGTTATGAATTCGATGTTCACGTCAGGCATGCTTTATTCCTCATTCACACAAGATTGCAGAAGGGCGTTGAAGAAAGGCTAGTGCGCGGCAGGCTCGGCGGCCGGATGCATTCCGTGCTGGGGAACTTCGTGGACGCCACGCGCGGGCTGTTCCTGATAAAAGCGGAAAAGCTGATTTAGGGGGCCGGGACCTTTGCCGATGCCGTAGCTTTTCTCGATGGCCTTGAAGACGTAGGCCTTGGCCAGAATGAGCGCCTCCTGAAGTTGCTGGCCAAGGGCAAGCTGCGCGGCTACCGCCGAGGAAAGCGTGCAGCCGCAGCCATGCGTGTTTTCGCTTTTGGCATGGTCGCCACCGAAAGGATTCACTTCGCCAGCGTCATAGAGTAAATCGGTGGGCTTCTCGAGATGGCCGCCGGTGACGATGACCGCCTTAGCGCCCATTTCGCTGAGCTTTTGCGCGGCAGCCTTCATTCCCGCCAAATCCTTCACTTCTATTCCAGTGAGCAGCGCAGCCTCGTCCATGTTAGGAGTGATGACCGTAGCGCGCTTCATCAATTCGTCGCGCAAAAATTTCACGCCCGGCGCATCGAGCAGTTCCGCGCTCCCCGCGGACGATTTCACGACGGGATCGAGCACCACATGCACGAACTGATGATTGTCCAGAAATTCCGCGACCACCGCTGCATTTGCCTTGTTGCCTAGCATACCGATTTTCACTGCGTCAATTTTCACATCGGCGACGAGCGTTTCGAGCTGCTCGCGCAGAGTTGCTGCAGGCGTTGGATGAACGGTGACAACCGCCTGCGTGGATTGCGCGGTCAGCGCCGTGACTGCGGCAACGCCATAGCAATTGAGCGCCGCGAAAGTTTTCAAGTCGGCAGCGATACCGGCCCCGCACGAAGGATCAAATCCCGCAATCGTGAGGAGAATCGGTGGATGATTGTGATGATTGTGGTTGTGATTGGTGGTTGCCAATTCTGGTGCCCTCCGCGCAAGGCACATTTTGCCGGCGCTGCTCGATGGTCTGGGTGGCTAGTTCAAAATGTACGCGCCTTGGTCACCGATGTGCAAGAATATTTTCATTCATGGCAAACATTTTTTCTGAGCAGACTTTTCCGAGCAGGCCAGCGAAAGATCCCGCTGCTCGTGAGATAGCACGTTCAAACCGTTCCGCAGAAGCGGCTGGAAACGTGGTAGCGTACAAGAGCACTGCGAGGACGCGAATGCCGGAAGAAAAAAAACTACCGTCTTTGGTGATTGTGGGGCGGCCCAACGTGGGCAAATCCACGTTGTTTAATCGCTTGACGGGCACGCGACGCTCGATCGTCACCGACGAGCCGGGAATCACAAGGGACCGCATCTACGGCGTGGCCGAGTGGGAAGGAAAACCATTTGAAGTGGTCGACACTGGCGGAATTATTCCCGAGGACAAAGCGGGCATTCCGGGAGAAATTTTGCGGCAGGCGCGCGTGGCCATTGACAACGCTACGTTCGTGATTCTGGTCACCGATGCGCGGACTGGGCCGGTACCGCTGGATTTCGAGCTGACTCAGCTTTTGCGGCGCGCAGGCAAGCCGCCGATTATCGCCGCGAATAAAATTGACACTCCCAAGCAAATGGCGCTCACTGCGCCTTTCTACGAACTTGGCGACAAGGTATTCGCAATTTCTTCGGAGCACGGATTAGGCATCGATGACCTTCTTGATTCGCTGACCGCCGATTTTCCCGAAGAGCCGCAGCCGGCGCAGGCAAATGAAATCAATGTGGCGATCGTAGGGCGGCCAAACGTCGGGAAATCCACTTTGCTGAACCGCGTGGTGGGCGAAGAGCGCTCCATCGTTTCTCCGGAACCGGGGACCACGCGCGATTCGGTGGACACGGTGGTCAAACGAGACGATAAGATTTACAGATTTCTTGACACGGCGGGAATCCGGCGAAAAGGAAAAACGAAACTGGTCGCGGAAAAATTGAGCGTGGTGATGGCGCGGCGCCACTTGGAGCGCGCCGATGTGGCGCTGCTGGTGATTGATGGAACGATGGGAGTGACTTCGCACGACGCCACAATCGCGAGCTATACGCAACAGTCAGGAAGCGCCCTGATCGTCGTTGTGAACAAGTGGGACCTCGCGCTGAAAGCCGCGCAGGAGCATGCCGCCGCGGAAAACAAAGGCAAACCGGCGCAGCGCATCAATCCTATGAAGCTGATGGCCGATTATGAAAAGCTGATCCGCGAAAAATTGAAATTCCTCGATTACGCGCCAGTGATTTTCCTCTCGGCGCTTACCGGAGAGCGCACCGGCGGCCTATTTTCGCTGATCGATAAAGTCGTGGCGGCGCGCCAGCGAAGGATTTCAACGGGCGAGATGAATCGCTGGCTGGCAAAAGTGGATCTGGAGCGCGGGACGTCTCCGGCGGAGGTCAAAATTTATTATGTCACGCAGGCGTCCGCCTCGCCGCCGACCTTCGTTCTTTTCACCAATCAAATCCGGCGGCTGCATTTCAGCTACGAGCGATTCCTCGAGAATCAGTTGCGCAAGAAATTCGATTTCACCGGCACGCCGATTCGCTTTCAGCAGCGCGTAAAACAGCGCGAGCGGCGCTCCCGGCGAACGGCATGAATGCGTTTGGAAAAATGAGATGAATTTGCGCAAGAGTTTCCATAAAATCCGCTCTTCGCAGAGTTAAATGGCGAGAAAGGACCTTCGCTTGGCTTCAATAAAGAATACTGAGCAGCACGCGCAGCTTACGCGGCGAAGTTTTCTAGGTTCGGCGGCATTGGCAGGCGCCGCAGCCATTGCTCCACATGAATTAGCGCGCGAGAACGCAGCGCCGCCTCGAAGCGCGGTCAAGGCTTTTGAACTGGACGAAATCACCGTCGCAGAGCTTCAAGAGGACATGAAGTCCGGGAAGTTCACGGCGCGTTCGCTGACGCAAAAATACCTGGAGCGCATCGCAGAAATTGACAAGCATGGGCCCGCGATAAATGCGGTGATCGAGATTAATCCTGATGCGCTTTCGATTGCCGCTTCGCTTGATGAAGAGCGCAAGAGCAAAGGGCCGCGCGGGCCGCTGCACGGGATTCCGATTCTCATCAAAGACAATATCGGCACGGCGGACCGCATGATGACCACGGCGGGCTCGCTGGCGCTTTCGGGATTCACTCCGACAAAAGATTCCGAGGTGGCACGACGGCTTCGCGTGGCCGGAGCGGTGATTTTGGGGAAAGCGAATCTGAGCGAATGGGCGAATTTTCGTTCGAATCACTCTTCGAGCGGCTGGAGCGGCAGAGGAGGCCAGACTCACAATCCCTATGCGACGGACCGCAATCCGTGCGGATCGAGCTCCGGCTCAGGAGCGGCAGCGTCAGCGAATCTGGCGGCGATCACCATTGGCACGGAAACGGACGGTTCAATCGTGTGCCCATCTTCGGCAAACGGCGTGGTTGGCATCAAGCCGACGGTCGGCTTGGTGAGCCGCGCGGGAATTATTCCTATCTCGCACAGTCAGGACACGGCTGGGCCAATCTGCCGCACGGTGGCGGATGCGGCGGCGCTGCTCGGCGCGATTGCATCGGTTGATCCTGGCGATCCGGCGACAACAGCGTCGGGCAGAAAAGCGGCGGCAGACTACACGCAATTTCTGAAGCGCGAGGGCCTGCGCGGCGCGCGCATCGGCGTGGTGCGCAAACTTTTCTTTTTCGGCGAGAAGCTGGATCCGGTGATGGACAAAGCAATGGAAGCGATGAAAAACGAAGGCGCTATTCTGATTGATCCTGTGGAAATCCCGACGCTTGGAAAATTCGACGAATCAGAAAACATCGTGCTCCAGTATGAATTCAAGGCGGACATGCACGCCTATCTCGCGCAATTTTCCAATGCGCCGGTGCATTCTCTCAAGGACATCATTGAATTCAACGAGCGGAATCACGACAAAGAACTTTTGTACTTTGGGCAGGAGACGATGATTGCGTCAGAAAAAAGAGGGCCGCTGAGCGATAAAGCGTATGTGGATGCGCTGGCGAAAAATCACCGGCTCGCGCGAACCGAGGGAATCGACGCGGTGATGGACAAGCACAAGCTGGACGCGCTGATCGCGCCAACGGGGGGTCCGGCGTGGGTGACCGATCTGGTGAATGGCGACCATGATACCGGCGGCAGTTCTTCTCTCGCAGCCGTGGCGGGATATCCGAATATCAATGTACCTGCGGGATTCGTGTTTGGATTGCCGGTGGGCATTTCATTTTTTGGACGCGCGTGGAGCGAGCCGACACTGATTAAGATTGCTTATGCATTCGAGCAAGCGACCCGTTTTCGCAAGCCGCCACAATTTTTGAGCACGGCAGAGCTTCAGCATTCCTGAGCGCCTCGCTAAAAAGCAACGTACAACTATCACCGGGGTTGACACAGCGGCAAAACAGTTCCACGATACGATTTCAATGCGGTAGCAATCGGCAGGAGGGCGAACAGTTTTTTTATGTCTGCGACTCAGGCGGCGCCTGCGATTCCCGAGAAGAGCTTGTTCCGCATCGGCGAAGTCAGCCGGTTGACGGGGACGAAGGCGTTTGTGTTGCGCTA
The DNA here is from genome assembly GCA_035307965.1 of Candidatus Acidiferrales bacterium. GTDB lineage: Bacteria > Acidobacteriota > Terriglobia > Acidiferrales > UBA7541 > DAHUXN01. The sequence continues at coordinate 19,279 of DATGHO010000034.1, forward strand.
TTGGGAAACGGAATTCCCGACTCTCGGGCCGGTGAAAAACGCGAGCGGCCACCGGCTTTACCGCCGCGAGGACGTCGAAACTGTTTTCGAAATCAAGCGTTTGCTCTATGACGAAGGCTTTACGATTGCCGGCGCGCGCCGTCACCTGGCCGAGCGAAATGGCGCCGTCGCCGCGGAGGGCGAAGCGGTTACTGCCGCGCCGTCGGCCCGCGAACGAGAACACGAACTTTCGCGCACGCAACGGAAGTGCCTGCTCGACTTGCGCGAAGAATTGCTCGCTATCTTGACCCTTCTTGAAGCCGAGTGATACGCTGGTTCACTCAACCGTCGGGACGTGGCGCAGCCTGGTAGCGCGCACGCTTGGGGTGCGTGAGGTCGCTGGTTCGAATCCAGTCGTCCCGACCATTCTGCTTCTTAATGCGCGCTCTCGCCGTCTGAAATTCGCGGTTCCAGGAATACAAAATCCATGTCGCATATTTTGGTAACCAATGATGATGGCGTCACGGCTCCTGGTTTGCGCACGCTGGCGCGTTCCATGGCGGAGATCGGAAAAGTGACGATCGTTGCGCCATCGCAGGAACGCAGCGCGGCCGCGCAATCGCTCACGCTTCGTCATCCCATATTCTGCGAGCAAATCGCTGAAGGCGAATGGTCCGTTGAAGGCACGCCCGCCGACGCGATGATCCTTGCATTTCATTCACTGCTGCCGGAGCGGCCGGACTTAGTTGTTTCAGGAATCAATCGTGGCAGCAACCTGGGCGAGAATGTTTATTACTCGGGGACAATCGGCGCGGCGATGGAAGGAGCGATCAATAAAGTTCCGTCCATCGCCATTTCGGTGGCGACGAAGGCGAAAGATGTGAATTTCGGTCCCGCCGCAGAGTTCACCAAACGGCTCGCCTTACTCGTTCTGAAGGAAGGATTGCCGCATGGAGTGCTGCTCAATGTAAATGTTCCTGTTGCATGGAACGGCGGAGTGCGCTTCACGCGGCAGTCGCCAAAAATTACGCGCAATGTGCTGCAAAAGGGCCAGGATCCTCGCGGGCGAGTATATTATTGGCTGAGCGAACAGCGACTCACGGAAGACATCGGAGCGGATACGGACCATGCGGCGATCCTCGCGGGTGAGATTTCGGTGACGCCGCTGGTGATCGATCACACGCACGCGCCGTCGCTGAATCATCTTTCCAGTTGGAAGCACCGGCTGGAACAAAAGTAGGCGGTTACTTCCGCGCGGCGTGAATCAGACGGTCGCGCACCGCCGTTTCGCCGGCCATTTCAATCGCCGTCCACGCCATGGCTAGCGCGCCATCCATCACGGCTTTGTCGGCTTCCTCGGTGATGCAGTGCGCCGTGAATTCCGGCTGATGGTTCGCCGCAGGCAGGGAATTGATTCCAATCATCGGATGTATCGAAGGAATCGCGTAGGAGACATTTCCCATATCTGTGGAGGCGGCAAGGCGGGACATCGCTGGCGCCAGCTCAGGGAATGTACGTCCAATTGCTTCCGCGTTCTTCTTGTAAATGTGGCTCATCTGATGGTCGTAACGAACATCGGCATACGGCTTGTCGCCGCCGCGAATTTCCAATTTGCATCCGGTGGCTAAAGCGCCCGCTTCGAAGCAGCGATAAACTTTCGCGCGCACTTCCTCGAGCTCCGCAAGATTTTCTCCGCGCACAAGATATCTTGCCGAAGTATGCGCCGGCACGACGTTGGGAGCGCCTCCGCCATGGGTGGTGATGCCATGCACGCGATCGGTCTGGCGGAGATGCTGGCGCAGCAGGCCGATGGAGACTTGCGCGACGGTCAGCGCGTCTGCGGCGTTGATGCCCATTTCCGGAAAAGCTGAAGCGTGAGCCTCTTTGCCGGTGTAGTGCACGTCGAACATCGAAGCGGCGATAAGATGGGCTTCGAGCATTTCTACCGGCGCGGGATGCACCATCATTGCGGCATGTATTCCGTCAAAGGCGCCGCGTTCGAGAAGAACGACTTTGCCGCTGGCGTTGCCCACTTCTTCCGCAGGCGTGCCGATGACGGTGACGGTCAGACCGACATCGTTAGCCACATGCGCGGCGGCAATTCCCGCTCCGACGGCCATTGCCGCAATCATGTTGTGTCCGCAGGCATGGCCGATTTCCGGCAGAGAATCGTATTCGGCGCAAATGGCAATATGCAGCGGGCCGCTTCCGGAGCGCGCAGTGAACGCGGTCGGCAAACCGCCGATGCCGCGCTTGACGGCGAAGCCCGTTTCCGCGAGTTCGTCGCACAGCCACGCGCACGCTTTTTCCTCCTCGAAACCCAATTCCGGATGGGCGTGAATTCGATGGCTCAGGGCCAGCATTTTCTGTTTGCTTTTGTTGAGGCGTTCCTGCGAGCCTTGCTTGGCGTTCATGGTGTCCTCGGAATCGTACTGCAATCTACACAGCGCGCTGAACTGCGGCGCGATTTTCAGATGCCTCTGCGTCGCCGCGAGCCAGCGCGGCGCTCAAGTCAGAATACAGCAAGCGATGGAAAAGATGTTCCCCCGCCTCGCGGCGAACGGATAATCTGCCGGCGTTATAAGCGCGCGAATGCAAGCCGCGCTGCACTGCTTCGCAGATGCCGACGTCTTCCTCCTGAACGCGATGACTGACGGAAATGCTCTGGCGGTTGTAATCCGCCGACGTGGCATCGACTTCAGCAAAATAAAAATCGAAAATGACGCGGCAGCGGTCGACGGAAAGCGGTAGAACAAGATTCGTGTCCAGATAACCCTCGTACCAATTCAACATGAAATTCGGATATTGCCAGAAATAGCAGGCGCGGTCGCCCTGGCGAGTGGCGGCAGCGTCGGCATCGGCGCCCGGATTCGACGCTTTTACCGGACTGGATTGCAACGAATAGCGATCCTCATTTTCGATTGTGTAGTTCGAGTAATCCAGGACGCTGTTCAGGCCTTTGTGGAGATGCGGGACGTGATAGCCGCCGTCCAGATAGTTGTCGACGTAGACCTTCCAATTGCAATTCAGTTCATAGGTGCGGCGCTCGACAAAATGGAGCTTTGCTAAATTAAGCGGCTTCACGCGTTCGACCAGGCGGCCGAAGAATGAATTCAGAGATACCGCTCCGCTATCGAGATTAACGAAAACAAAATTCTCCCAGGTGTCGACCCGTGCGGGCAGAAGGCCATTTTGAGCGCGATCGAAATCGCATACGCCGTCGAAATCAGGGGTGCCTTTAAGCGCCCCATCGACGCCGTAGGTCCAGCCGTGATAAGGACAGCGAAAATTCGAAGCGTGGCCTGCGGCTTCGGTGACCACGGCGGCGGCGTGATGCCTGCAGACATTGTAAAAAGCGCGCAGCGCGCCGTCTGCGCCTCGGACGACGACGATGGGCTCGTCCGCGATCTCTGCGGTGACGAAATCACTAGGACGAATTATTTGGCCGGAGCGGGCGGCCATTTGCCAGGTACGAGCGAATATCGCGCTGTTCTCAAGCGCCGCCAGCCGCGCATCTGTATACCAGGGCGCTGGAATCGTGTGGGCGCGCTCAAGGGGCGCGCGGTGGTCGTAAGCGTGGACGATCTCGGTCAGTGATTGCATTTGCACGTTCGGCTGTATTGCCGCCATTCTTGAGTTGTGGCGGCGCGATTCTCGAGGAGATTATGTCTCGGATTTGTGCTGTTGTGAAGCTGCGTGCTCAGCATGCTCGACCTTGCAGAGGTATTTCCGCGTTCGCGTACGTTGACATGATGGAGCGATGAGGCACGGCCAGAGGGGCGCGCGAGGTGATGTTCCAATGCAGGCGTCAGCCGGCGAAGAATGCGCGTTTTGCGAAATCGCGAAAGGTCATATCGATTGTGTGCGCGTCTTTGAAGACGAAAATACATTTGTTTTTCTGGATCATCGGCCACTTTTCCCCGGGCATTGCCTGCTGATTACCAAACGGCATATCCGGACGGTTGCGGACCTTGCGCCATCGCTTATCGAACCGGTGTTTCTAAATGTGCGGATGCTGGCAACGGCCGTGCAAAATGCAATGCAGGCGGAGGGAAGCTTCATCGCCATCAACAATATTGTGAGCCAAAGCGTGCCGCATTTTCACGCGCATGTGGTCCCGCGGCGCAAGGGCGACGGCCTGCGAGGATTTATGTGGCCGCGCCACAAAGTACGAGAGCGCCGAGCAAGCGCAAGCGGTGGGAGACGCAATTCGCAAGGAAATCGCGCGGTTGCGTGGCGCAACACACTGAGATGCGCATCGAAGCTCACTCCTCAATGGAAATCATGCGATGAAGTTGGCGCTCTCGTGATTTTCAATGGTGAAACGAGAGAGGCTTTGACCGAAACAACGTTGTCTTGATTTTGCAACTCGCCGTCAATCATTAAAAATTGCTGATGAACGATAGTCAGATGATTTTTGTCGAATATCTGCGGCGTGATGATGGCATTGGCGATTCCGGTTTCATCTTCGAGGCTGAGAAACACAAAACCTTTTGCCGTTCCCGGACGCTGGCGCGCGATAACGGAGCCGGCAACGCGCACATGAAGGCCATTGGGCAAATGGGCAAGCTCGACGGCTGAGCGAACGCCCAGCCTTTTCATTTCCGCGCGATGATAGGCCATAGGATGCGGGCCGACGGTCATGCTGGTGCCTTTAAAATCGGCCACCAAGCGCTCTTCGAGGCTCATCGGCGGCAAAGGTGAATTCGCGATTTCCGCAAGCTCCTTTGATTGTGAGTCAGGTTGCGGTTGTTTTTCACGAGTAGCGCTTGCAACTGAAGAATTGTCTATTGCTGCGATGGGCGCCAGCAAAGGCCCTGCGTTTCGCGCGGCGCGCTCAATTTGCCACAGAGCATCTCTGCGATGAGTGCGCTTTTTGCCGATGGAATTCAAGGCGCCGATCTCTGCCAGCGTGGCCAATTCGCTTTTCTGTATGGCCGGAACACGAAGTTTAAGATCGTCAATGGAAACGAATGGGCAAATGTTGCGCTGGCGAACAATTTTCGCAGCGACATCGGCGCGCAATCCTTTAACGTAACGCAAACCCAGCCGCAGGCTAAAATCCTGACCGTTCTTTTCCAATGTGCACAGCCAATCCGAGCAAGTCACGTCGATGGGCTTTACCTTCAAGCCATGCCGCTGCGCATCCTTAACCAGCGTGGCCGGCTGATAAAAGCCCATGGGCTGATTGTTCAGCATGGCTGCGGTGAAGGCCGGCAAATAATGGCACTTCAAATAAGCGCTGGCATAAGCGAGCAGAGCAAAACTGGCGGCATGAGATTCAGGAAATCCATATAGCGCAAACGAAGTGATGGACTGAACGATTTTGTCCTGTGCTTCCTGGCTGATTCCATTTCTGTCCATGCCGAGGCGAAGTTTTATCTCCACTTCCTTCATGCGCCTTTCGGAACGCTTGAAGCCGAAGGCGCGACGAAGCTCTTCGGCTTCGCCTCCCGTAAATCCCGCGGCGGCCATGGCCATGCGCAGCAACTGTTCTTGAAAAAGAGGAACGCCCAAAGTGCGCGCCAGAATCGGCTCAAGCGAAGGATGCAGATAGTTGACGGCTTCGCGACCCTGGCGGCGCTTGAGATAAGGATTCACCATTTCTCCAACGATTGGCCCGGGCCGGATAATGGCTACCTGCACGACAATGTCGTAAAACCTCTGAGGGCGCAGGCGAGGCAAGCAGGCCATCTGCGCGCGACTTTCAATCTGAAACATTCCTACGGTATCCGCTTTTTGCAGCGCTGAATAAACGGCGGAATCATCTGCGGGCAAACGTCCCAAGTCGATTTCTTCGCGATAGTCCTGCTTGATAATTTTCAGAGAATCTTCCAGCACAGCCATCATGCCGAGACCCAGAAGATCCACTTTCACGATGCCCATATCCGCGCAATCATCTTTATCCCATTGCACGACAACACGTCCCGGCATGGTCGCGGGTTCGAGCGGAACTACCGAATCCAATTGGCCCTGGCAAATAACCAAACCGCCGGAATGCTGCCCCAAATGGCGCGGCAAATCCTGCACGTTCATGCACATCTGGAGAAATTTGCGGATTTGCGGATGCGTCAGATCGAATCCGGCGTCATGAAATTGGCGGTCGAGCGTGTCCTTGGGATCGCGATATTCCCAATGCCCTACTAAACTCGTCAAACGATTCAGCACTTCGGGATCGAACGACATTACCTTGCCGATTTCGCGCGCCGCCGAGCGCCCGCGATAGGTGATGACATTTGCGGTCATGGCCGCGCCCAATTTTCCGTAGTGCTCGTAGACGTATTGAATGGCGCGTTCGCGCTGGTCGCCGCTGGGCAGATCAAGATCAATGTCCGGCCATTCGCCGCGCTCTTCGGTGAGAAAGCGTTCGAAAAGCAATTCCATTTTCACAGGGTCGACTGCGGTTATGCCCAGCGCATAGCAAACGGCGCTGTTGGCGGCCGAACCGCGGCCCTGCACGAGAATATTGTTCTGGCGGCAAAAACGAACAATGTCCCAAACGATCAGGAAATAGCCGGCAAGCTGAAGCTTTTCGATGACTTCCAATTCGCGGGCGATTTGCAGGCGCGCTTTTTCGTCGTCAGGTCCATAGCGGGAAAGCATCCCTTCATAAGCGCGCTGGCGAAGAAAATGAATCTGCGACTTGCCATCCGGCACAGGATAGTCCGGAAACTTATAGCCCAAATCTTTTAGGCTGAAATTTAGGCGCGAAGAAAGCTCTTGGGTATTGGCAATCGCTTCCGGAAGATCCGCGAAAAGCTGGTCCATTTCAGCGGGAGATTTCAAATGGCGTTCGGAATTGAGCGCCAGCAAACGGCCCGCGGTTTCCAAAGTGCGGTGGTGGCGAATGCAGGTGAAAACATCGAGAACTTCACGGCTTTGAGGCAGCGCATGGGACACGCCGTTGGTGGCTAGCAACGGCAAACCACATTTTTGCGCAATCGTAAGAGCAGCCTGATTGCGGGCTTCCTCTTCGCGGCAGAAATGCCGCTGCAATTCGACGTAAACGTTTCGCCGGCCCAATAATTCGCAGAGCTGCTGCACGCATGCCAGGCCATTTTCCATTCCGCCATGCGCCAATGCATACGCAAGCGGGCCTTCCGCGCCTCCCGTAAGGCAAATAAGGCCGGCCGAATGCTCGGCAAGCTCAGCGGGCAAAACATGGCCTTTGCCTTTTGCCGCGCGCAATTTCATTTTTGTAATCAATTGGCAAAGATTTTGATAGCCCGAGCGGGATTCAACCAGTAATGGATAGCGCCAGCCTTCCGCGGACGTGATTTCCGCGCCAATGTGCGCTTGAATCGAGAGTTTTTGCGCAGCCAAATAAAAACGCGGCGCGCCGTAGACTCCATCGCGATCGAGCAAGGCCATTGCTCCCATTCCCCGTTCGGCGCACAGTGCGGCCAGCTCTTCGGGAAGCGAAGCGCCTTCCAAAAAACTGAATGCGGAGCGCGCGTGAAGTTCCGTGTACATCAATCGTACCTTCCGCGCACATACCAGTTGCGGCGCGCATGGTCATAATAAATGCGGTAGAGACCGTCGTACGTTTTTCCCGGATCCTCTGTGTTCATGCGAGATGCGTCAGAATGAAAACGAATGTGAATGTCCCATTCCTCGTGGCGCCAGGCGTCTTCGCGCCACCAATCTCCCGAACTGCGCCACGGGCCGGAAGCCGCCGCGATCTTGCCGCGCAGGCCGCGAAAAGAAATCTGGACGGGACGTTCTTCACATATATCGATTTTCGCCAGCCATTCGGGCCTGAAAATCCGCAGCGCAACGGTTGTTCTGTCAGCCGTTCCGCCAAACATTGTTCTGCCAGACATTGTTCTGTCTCCCGCAAATTGATTTTCTTGAACCTGCGTCGCCGTTGTGTGGCCGGCTTTGCGGCAGCGCTGCGATTCTTCGTTTGTTGGAGAAAATCGGCTCATGCGGAATGCCCCGGAGCGATGCGTATCCATCACTTGCGGCGCGCCCACATTGGAACTGCCAACAAGATTGCCAAGCCGGGCAATCGTTAGCTCCAATTTTTCCGGATCAATGGAATTGGGCCGGAAAAAGTCCCTTTGCGTTGCGCGGCGGCGCGCTGGCTCGGCTGCAATCGAAATTTTGCGTATCGATGCCTGGGGAGGGTCCGCTTGCAATTGCAGGCGAAGCAATTTCAAAAGCATTTTGGAATCCCGCATGGGCGCGGACAAACGCAAATCCCTTTCATAACTTTTAGGCGCGATTTCCTCAGTGGATGTTTTGGCAGAAACCGGCAAATCCTTTTCAAATGCATCTCCCAAATCAAAACGCAAATGAATCGCAGCCGCCGCGAGCGCATGAGCCTGCAAACGCGCGCACAATTGATCGAGCAGACGGCCCAGCAGGAAGGCGAGCGGTTCGAGGTCTTCGACAGCGTCATCGAGCTCGATTTCCTCTGCAAAACAAGTTTTTGGCTCGGCGAGCACCAGCGAGCGTTTGCTTGCGCCGCTCGCCAATTCGCGCAGATGCACTCCTGCCTGTCCTAATCGCTCGGAAAGCTCCGGAGCAGGCAACGCCGCTAAATCCGCGCAGGTGCGCACGCCCCAGCGCTCAAAACTTTCCATAATTTCGACGGGGGGAGAGAGCACGCTGACGGGCAGGCTTGCTAAACTTTTGGATTCTTTACCTGACGGAACCAAAGTGATTCCTGAAAATCCGCGAGCTAGGCGAATAGCCACTTCGATGTTCGCAGAAATCCCGGTATTTATATTGAGGCCAAGTTGTGAAGCGCGTTGCGCCAATTCCTTGGCGATATTTGCGTCGGCGCCAAAAAACGAATGCAGGCCTGTGAGATCGAGCACAATCGTATCCGGCGCAGTGTCCTCGACCCGCGGAGAAATTGACCAACTCATATCCAGCAGAGCGGCATGAGCCGCTTCCTCGTGCGCGCGGGAGCGACGCCTTTTTTCTACGCTGCAAAATTGCGCGGCTTGCGATTCCGACATGCTCATCTGAATTCCGTCCCGCATCGCGAACTCATTCATGGCTACAACGCCACAGAGTGGAGGAGTTCCATCGAGAAGAGCGACGGCGCGGCCGCGCAACTCCGGCTCCGCGCACACCACGGCTTGCACGATAAAATTGGGAACGTAGATGGAAGCGAACGCCATAACAAAAGGAAGTTAATAGCGATATCCGCGATTTCTCCTGAAGGGATTTCAGATTTATTGCTGCTTTGCTTCGAATGTCTTGCCGAAACAACTCCACAGTGCGTTTGCTCTGAAGATCGTTTCCTGGGCTCTTGATCCTGAATTTATTGCGGCAGCCGAAAGGCGATTGGCGCGAAATGCCAGCTTTGTCACCGGCTTCATCCGCGAACGCAAAACTTCCGCATGCACATCCATGCCAGCGAGAAATCGCGCAAATGATTGCTGAAGAAAATCTGCGCCGCGAATTTGACCGTCTTCGTTTCGCAGTGGTGTTTGCGATGTTGTCGACCAGCGCGCGAGACCGGCCTCGAGCTTCAGCACTAATGAAGCGCAAGTTTTGGCATTGGACTCCTGCTCGATAAGCAGCAAAATGGTTCGCGTGTTTTCCACCGCGCGCCGAAAACGAAACCAGGTTTCCAACGGGATCTTGCGCGCCACTTCGCGCGAAACGTCGCTTAAATCCAGGCAAACAAATCCAAATCCGCCGCCCTGCAGAATTAAATCTGTGGCGCGAAGGGCCTGATTAATGTTCCGGCATCGCACCCACAGTAATTGCTTCAGATCCACGCCGGCGGCTTGTGCATGGCACGGATCGAAAGCGTCGCTAGCGTCGATCAGCGCGCACTCCTCCAAATAAGCGGTCCGCTTACTCAAGGCGGAAACGAACAAAGTTGTGCGGCCAGAGCAAGGAGGGCCAAAAATCTCCGTCAATGCGCCGCGAGGAAAACCTCCGGTCAATAGATCGATTTCATCTATCCCGGTGGACACATTTTCCGTGACGTTGCGGTCCGGGCAATCAAAGGGAGCAGCAACGCGGCCGGCAAGGGCGCGTTCCACCTGAGAGCGCAAAGTGGCAAAATTAACAGGCATAAGAGCAATCCAGCGAAATCACGATATTCGCTTTTTGTTCGCCTATGCAAAAGTTTGATACGACGGAGTGAATTTGTCAACTGAAGAAATCTTAGTTATCGAATAAAACCAGATAGCTAACGCAAGATACTAGCGATTCCCGCAGCATTTGCGTTGGCCAATAACAGCTCAGAATTGTAAGAAAAATTACCCTAGGGCGTTTTGACTATGATATTTGACACGCCTCGCTTGCGCAGCATGGAGTTAAAACCAGCCACATCCTTGGCCATGATTTGCCTGGTTTCATCACTATACTGGGCAACTTGCTTCTTGAGCTCTTCGTTGACGGCCACTTGTTGAGTCGTGGGAGCGAAATCCGAGTCACTTACTCCACGGGCAAGATAATCGAGTTTCTCGACGAGCATTGACTCCCATCGCACATCATCCTGACCGTGGCCGGTGGCTTTGAGCTGCAACATGTGGCCCTCGAGATCCACCAACTTATTGCCAAGTTCATCCGCAGCGGAGCGAATCATTTTCGAATTACGCCGGCTACGGCGATGGTGCGGTTACCCGGAGGGCCAATGTAGCGGAATTTTAGCTGCGTGAATTCGCTGGCGCCATATTGCGAGTTCTGCGCAAACAACAATCCCGCACTGGAAATCAAGATGACGGTGATCGACAACGCGATCAGGGCGATTCGCTTGGACATGTTTTTTCCTTTGTTGGAATGATCGGGAACGCGCGGATAATACTGCCGGACCGCAGGTGCGTCAACCATCATGATGATTCCGAGGGCTACAGCAGAAGAAATCCGGAGCGATGCTCCTTGAGATCACCAGGACCGAAAAATCAAGAATGGCTACTTGTGTCATCGGGGCCATTGCTTGAAGAACCCGGAAACCATTTGCTCATGATGAGCTCCGTCCCGCCTCCGGGGCCGCGCTGAATGTCGAATTCGTCCATGAAAGCGCGCATCAAAAAAATGCCGCGTCCCGAAGTACGCAGCAGATTCTCTTCCGCCAGCGGGTCGGGAACGTCCGCCAAACTGAAGTTCTTGCCCTCGTCCAAGACGTGGACGACCAGCTTGCGCTCCTCCAGCTCGATGGTCATCACGATTTTTCGACCGCGCTCCTGCCGGTTGCCGTAGCTATAGGCATTGATCACCGCTTCGCGCACGGACATGCCGATTTTGTGGCAATTGTCATCGTCAAAGCCGGACTCGCCGGCCACGCGCAGGACAATCTCCTCGGCCAGGTCGACGCTGTCGAGGAGCGTCTCGAGAGTCACCTCAATTCGCTGTGCTTTCTTTGTCATTCGCCGAACCCGCCAAAACAGGGAGCGCAATCCTTGCACGCTCGTCATCCGCAAGTCAACTCTGACTAAACCTAGGGCTGTGCATCGAAGCTGAAAGCATCACCACCATGAGAACATGAATCAAGCGCGCTGATTCCGCCACGAATTCCAAAAGCATTGGAAAATGCTGACAGGATCAAAGGCCGGCGCCTGTAAGCACCATAGGGCCGGTCGGGTGCGGCATGCCGCCCATGGGTTCGACGGTGACGGCGAAAGATTTGCAACTGATGCCTTCAGGCATTTTGGCCATGCACAGGCGGCCCTGGTTGAAGGAGGCGGGCATGAAAGCGCCCGCGCTGACGGGAGAGCCGGACATGGGAACGATCCACATCTGATATTCCTTATGGGGAGGCGGCGCGGGCAGATCGCCGGTGTAGCAGATCATCCCCATGCGAGAATTGTATTTCACGCGAGCCCAAGCTGTGGGAACTCGAGGAGTGGGCGCGAGGGAAACGGTCTTGGTATCCTGCGCCGCGAGCATGGAAACAAGCGCCTGCGCGCGCCGAGCCTGGGCCTCATAAGTTTGTGTCTGCTGCTGCAATTGGCGCAATTGCTCATCAATGCGACGGTCAGTGATCCAGAGAAGTACCGTGGCGATGGCCAGGACAGCCGTCGCGGGCACCCAAATGGTATTCCACCAGCGCGCGGGCACATGAAGAGGACGCGAACGCGCGGGGCGAGCGGGTGCAGGTTTTTTCGCGGGAATTTCAGCGGAGCGAATTTTATCGAGGAGGCGCTCGCGGACGTCAGGCGGAGGATTCTGCGCGGGAGCGGCAAGAGAAAGAAGAGCGACGCGGCCACGAGCTTCAGCGAGGTTACGCGCGCATTCTTCACAGGATGAGAGATGCGTGCGCATTTCCTGGCATTCTTCGCCGCCCAGAACGCCGAGGGCGAGCAGCTCTAGATCCTCTGTGGAGATGGGATGCGATGCGCTCAAGTCAGTTCCTTTTTCAAAGTATCCATCGCAGTGCGAATCCAAGTTTTTACCGTACCCAATGGCGCGCCCGTGCGCGCCGCAATTTCGCTGTGGGACATTCCGTCGAAATAGGCGAGCTCGATGGCCTCGCGCTGGCCATTGGGCAAGCTGCTCATGGCATTTTTCACGCGGCCGAGCAACTGATTTTGCGCGACGGCGGTTTCAAGAGTGCAGGGAAGCACGACGCTGGTCTCCGTCAATTCGTCATTTGGGCGGCTATGGTTACGGCGCAAGCGGGAAATCGAGCGGTTGCGCGCAGCGACGAGCAGCCATCCCGGCAAAGAGCCGCGCTGCGGATCGAATTTTTCCGCGGTGCGCCACACCTGGGAAAAAAGGTCCTGAAGAATTTCTTCGGCGGCGGAGCCGTCACGCAGGATGCGAATGGATTCAGCATAGACCAGTCCACTGTAACGGTCGTATAGAGCGGCGAGGGCGGATTCGTCTTTGCGGACGACGCGCTCGAGAAGCAACCAGTCGGAAGCACCGTTTTCAGTATCCAGGGCGCGATTCACAAATCCTCATGCGCTCATAGGAAAGTACGCCGGGAGCGGCGCCGGCGGATGTTGTTTTGCAATTCCCGGTGGAGCGTTGGCGCTCCCATCGCTTACCGGATAAAATAGTCGTTGATCCGCAACCGCGCATCCGAACTGCCAGCGCTACTTTTTATTGAGAACATTATGAATTCTAGAACAGAAGTCGTCAGAGAAAAAGTACAGGGATCCCGCGAAGGGCGCGTGCGCGCGGCGTTCTATCACGGCGGAGACCTCACGCATGAGAATCCGGCTTATCTTCGCGCGTTCCAGGGCATCGCCGACGAACTACTGCGACAGGATGCGGAAGCAGGCGATTTGACGGTGGAAGCCATGGGCATCGGAAGCAGAAAGTGCGCCGTGGAAATTCGGGCGAAGGAAGCCGGCGTGGTTGCTGGAATTGCTGAAGCGGCATGGCTGTACGGGCGAGCCGGAGCAGCCCTTGAAAAACCGGTGAACGACGGGGAGTTTCTCAAAGCCGGAGACGTGCTCCTGCGCGTGGAAAGCGATGCAGCGACGCTGCTCTCACTTGAACGCGCGGCGGTTAATCTGCTGCAGCGAATCAGCGGGATAGCCACTGCGACACGAAAACTCGTGGAGTTGGCGCGCAATGCATCCTCGACCGCGCACGTCATCGCCACGCGGAAGACGCTGTGGGGGCTGCTGGACAAACGAGCGGTTCACTGGGGCGCGGCGGGCACACATCGGCTGAATCTTGGCGACGCAGCGCTCATCAAAACAAATCATCTGCGTTTGGCATCTAACGGCGGGGCGATGGATTTGGAAAGCGCGATCGAGCGAGCGCGGAGGAATCGCAGGGATGCGAAATTCTTCGAAGTGGAAGCGGCCACACCCGAAGAAGCCGTGAAAGTGGCCGGCGTTCTTGGCAAGCTGCAAGCGCAGGATTTCAATTGCCCGTGTGTTCTGATGCTAGACAATTTTTCGTCCGCGAACGCTGCGGGGACTGTAGCGGCGCTGCGGGACGCTGGGTTGCACGATGACGTCCTGGTCGAGGCGAGCGGGAATATTTCCGAGACGTCGATAGCGGCGTATGCGGCGAGCGGCGTGGACGCCATTTCCGTGGGAGCCCTGACGCATTCGGCGCGCGCGCTCGATTTGAGCGCCAGGTTGATTCCAATACCGAGGTGATGGAACTGTGAGTGAAGTTGCAAATTTTGTTCCATTCGAGGCGCGCTATTCTCTGCCGCCGATCGAGGCGATTGACGATTCGCTGGCGGAAATCCGCGCAAAACAGCAGCGTATTGCGCGCCTGAAAGAAGAGCGAAACGCGGTAATTCTTGCGCACAATTATCAGCGCGACGAGGTGCAGGAAATTGTGGATTTTGTGGGCGATTCGCTGGGCCTCTCACAGCAGGCGGCGTCCACGCCGGCCGATGTGATTGTTTTTTGCGGCGTCCATTTTATGGCGGAGACGGCGGCGATTCTGTGTCCGGACAAAACAGTGCTGCTGCCGGATTTGCGCGCGGGCTGCTCGCTGGCCGCAACCGTTTCGGCAGAGGAGTTGCGTGCGTGGAAATCGCGCTATCCGGATGCGGTGGTAGTAGCGTACGTGAACACTTCGGCGGAAGTGAAAGCGGAGAGCGACTACTGCTGCACTTCGGCGAATGCCGCGAAAGTGGTGCGCGCCATCGCCCCGGAGCGGCCGATTCTTTTTGTTCCAGACAAATTTCTAGCCGCAGCTGTGGCAAAGGAAACGGGACGGCACAACATTATCGCGTACCCGGGATCTTGCCACGTGCACCGGACGATCCGTCCCCAACAAGTGCTTCGCATGATGAATGAATATCCGGATATCGAACTGCTGATTCATCCGGAATGCGGCTGCGTGACTTCGTGCATGGCGCGGATTGCCGACGGCACTTTGCCGCGCGAGCGCACTTTTTTTCTCTCCACAGAAGGAATGATGCGGCACCTCAGCCAGTCGTCCGCGGATGAATTTGCGATTGGCACGGAGGTGGGAATGCTGCATCGGTTGCGCAAAATGGCCCCTGAGAAGACCTTCCGCCCAGTCAATCCCGAGGCGGTGTGCGAGTTCATGAAGACAATCACTCTTGGCCGCGTGCTGCGCTCGCTGGAGAATCTCGAACCGCAAATCCGCGTGCCTGAGGAAATCGCGCGGCGCGCAATCGAGCGCATGCTGGAAATCGCCTAGTTCCTAGCGGCGTTCAATCCATGCGATTCATGCTTTTTTCATCAAGGCGGTTCGCCTAAAATCTTACCGGGCTTAGCCGCAGGTGACGCGAAGACAAAATGCTGATCCGAGTTCGCAAGGCAGGCGATACGACGATTCTGGACCTTCAAGGCCCACTCATGGTGGGCGAGAGCGAGCTCGAATTCCGCCAGAAGATCAAAGAATTGTTGGATGGCGGAGTGCGGCGTTTAGTGATTAACCTATAAGGCGTGCCGGAAATAGACAGCTGGGGCCTTGGAGCGCTGGTGCGGCATTGCACGCAGTTGCGGAAAACCCGGGGGACGCTGCATTTTCTTTGGGGCTGTGCTGCGGGTCCTTCTTCTTCTGAGGACTACACACCTCGACTCTGTTCTCGACCTTGCCGGCACGGAGGCAGAAGCGCTGTCGCGGTGAAGCGCCGCGACGGCTGAGTGAAGTTCACTTCACGCTTCCCGAAACGAAAATCGCCTTCGGCAGCACCATGCTTACCACGTCGTTGCCATCAACAAGCTCGCTGATATGCAGGTTTGCGGCCACGCTCGAGAGCATGTAGGCGTCGTCGCGCGATAAATGTTTTTCGTGTACGAGAAAATCGATCATCTGCCTAACGGCCATTTTGGTAGCTTTCTCCAAGTCGGCGTTGATTCCCATGGTGATGTAGGAATCCGGCGTTTCGGCGCGCGGCCAGAGCAGGTGCATGTCCTTGCGGTCGATCAGTTGAAATGTGCCGATGAGAGAAGTTTCCATGGCGGTGATGTCCACTTCGCCATCGCCCTGTCCCGCGTGACCGTCGCCCGCCCAAAAAAGAGCGCCCGCAGCGTTGACGGGAATGAAAAGTGTGGTTTCAGCAACGAGTAGCTTGTTGTCCAGATTGCCTGCGTGCATCCACGGCGGCGCGCTGCTTACGCGGCCGGCCGCCGGAGGCGGCGCGTCGCCAAGGCTGCCAAAGAAAGGATGAAGAGGAATTTCGATCCCGTCGGAGAAACGCGCAACCATGCGACGAGCATCGAGAGGAATGATTTTTATTCTGCCATAAGGATAATCGTTGGGCAGGAAACCCCGGCCCGGCGCGAAGCCATTGTAAGCATAAGGAATCGCGAGGCGAATGGACTTGATGCGAACTTCGAGAACGTCACCGGGCTGGGCTCCCTCCACGTAAACAGGGCCGGTGAGTATGTGACCGCCTGGGCCGCGGTTTTTGACCTGAGCGAAAATATCGCGCAAGGATTGCTCGATTTGATCTGCTGGAACGCCGGCGGCGGCGAGAGCTTTCGGGCTGGACGTAAGAAGGGTTTGAATTTCGACGGTATCGCCGGAGTGAATTCGCAAAACGGGAATGGCGTCCGCGGAATAATAACCCCAAGTGACTGTTTTGGGTGTGGGCTTCAACTGATAGGTGGCGCGCCCCTGATTGTCTGCGGAAACTTGTTGTGCAAAGGAAGGCAGGCACGAAATGCCGAATAGCAAGAAAATGGAAAGAATTCTCATCACAACTCCTCGCCAGACAGAGGTTTTGACACGGTTTCAGCATCAATAAGGCGCGAAGTCTAACACATGAGAGACGCGCCAGAGTTGGTTCGATAGTGAGGTACGGAACAGTACTTCTGCGTTTCGTTTAGGCACACCGGTTATAGCTGGGACAGATGGGGTTCCTTTTCGGGTCTGGCCCGCCCTCTCGATTTTTGTAACTTTCTGAGTGAGCGAAGGTTATGTAGCTAAGAGATGAATTATGTTTGGTCATATTCCTGCATTCATGTACAGCAAATGAAAGCGAGAATGGCCGCGCTGGTAGTGTCGCTTTTTGGCTTGTGGGTGACATGTGCCCGATACGCGTGCCCGGCGCAACCACCACAGGGCGGCGATCATGGCGATTATCGGGCGGAATCGGAATATTTGCTTCGATTCGCTGACTTCACGGAATGGTCCGCTTCGGAAAATAGTAAACAGCCGACCATAAATTTTTGCGTTCTGGGTCGCGATCCGTACGGAGAGCTACTCGATAAGGCGCTTCTGACCCATCCTGTAGGTGAGCGGCGAACCGTGATTGTCCGCGGCCAGCGTTTGCAGGACCTTGGGAGATGCGACGTTTTGTTCATCAGCTCGTCGCAATCAAAAAACGAATCGGAGATTTTTAATCAGGTGCGCAATTCGGGCGTGCTTACCATAGGAGACAGCC
Organism: Candidatus Acidiferrales bacterium; assembly: GCA_035307965.1. Taxonomy (GTDB): domain Bacteria; phylum Acidobacteriota; class Terriglobia; order Acidiferrales; family UBA7541; genus DAHUXN01. Next base: position 36,509 of record DATGHO010000034.1, read on the forward strand.
CCGATTTTGCGGCGCGGGGCGGCATCATTCAGTTTGTGAGGGAGGAAGGCCGAATCCGTTTTCTAATCAACGTGGATGCGGCGAAGCGAGCCGGGCTCAAGATTAATGCATCGCTACTCGCGCTGGCGAAGATCGTCCACGACGCCCCTGCGAAAGGCGGAGGATAGCGCGATGGGGTCGGAACGTCACGGATCCATACGCGGCAAACTGATTTGGATAATCGTTCTGACGTGCACGGTCGCTGTGCTAGCCGCCTGCACCATATTCGGCGCATACGACATACATATTGCGCGTCAATCACAACTGGACTCAGTACGAACACTTGCAGAAGTTACCGGAGCGAACTCGACCGCGGCCCTGGCGTTTCGCGATGCGAAAGCCGGAAACGACATTCTCAATTCACTCCGCACGGAACCACAGATTTTGCACGCAGCACTATATATGCCGGATGGAAGAGTACTGGCTCGATTTGACGCTGATTCGACCCGAAATGCTACTGTGGCGGGCCGACAGCCGGACAGTGTCGCTATCGCAGGAAACCGCATTCGCGCTTTCTTCAGCGTTAAATTAAATGGTCAATCTGTGGGGAGCATTTACGTCGAATCAACTACGGCAGGGCTTGTGCAGCGTGAGGAAAACCTGGCGATTATCGGCTGCGTTTCGCTCCTCGTAGCTCTCTTCATATCCCGGTTGCTCGGCTCCAGGCTTCAGCGGGGAATTTCTGATCCGATTTTGCAGCTGGCGCGGACCGCATTCACGGTCTCGATCGAAAAGGACTATTCGGTTCGCGCGGCGGTGAAGGGCAGCGACGAGATTGCCTTTCTTTATGAGCAGTTTAACGAAATGCTCGATGGCATACAGAAAAGAGACAATCAGCTGAGAAAGGCTCGCGTACAGTTAGAGGAGCGCGTGGCTGAGCGCACCGCGTACCTCAATGCTCTGGTGGAAACGAGTCCGCTGGCCATCCTGACAACCGATCCCTCCGGGAAGATAAGAATTTGCAATGCCACCTTTGAACAATACTTCCAATACTCGCGAGAGGAAGCTATTGGCGCGGACCTCAACAGTCTGTTGGTGCCGCCGCAATTGGCCGAGGAAGCTGCTGACCTTATGCGCCGGAGCCGATCCGGAGAAATGGTGCAGGCAATCACCCAGCGGCGTCGGAAAGACGGCAGTTTGCTCGACGTAGAACTCTACGGAACTCGCCTGGCCGTCGGAGACGAGCAGGTCGGAGGACTGGTTCTCTATCAGGACATCAGCGAGCGCAAACGGGCGGAAGAGACGCTGCGCGCTGCAAAAGCAGTAGCGGAGGGCGCCAACCGCGCGAAGAGCGAATTCCTCGCCAATATGAGCCACGAAATTCGGACCCCGATGAACGGGATCATCGGAATGACGCAGCTGGCCCTGGAAGCAAAGCTCACACCCGAGGTCAGGGAATATTTAGGAATGGTGAAGTCGTCGGCGGATTCGCTGCTGACTCTGCTGAATGACATTCTCGACTATTCGAAAATCGAGGCGGGCAAAATCGAATTTGAATCTGCGCCGTTTGCTTTGCGGGAGAATCTCGGGCAAACGATGAAGACACTGGCGCATGCGGCACATCGCAAGGGTCTGGAACTAGCGTGGGAGGTCGCTCCCAATGTGCCGGAATGGCTGCTTGGGGATTGCGGGCGCTTGCGCCAGGTATTGATGAATCTGGTTGGAAATGCCATCAAATTCACCGAAAGAGGCGAAGTAGTGGTTTCCGCGGAACTACAAAGGAGCAGCGAGGCATTTGCGGAACTTCACTTCACGGTTCGCGATACGGGAATTGGAATTGCTTCGGATAAACAGCGGCTGATCTTCGCGGCATTCACTCAGGCAGACGCTTCCACCACGCGAAAATATGGAGGAACCGGCCTGGGATTAACGATTGTGCAGCGATTGGTGACCATGATGGGCGGCGACCTGCGCGTGGAAAGCGAGCAAGGCAGAGGCAGCACGTTCCATTTCACCGTGCGGCTCGGATTTCCGGAAAAGGATTTTATTCCGCCGGTAGCCGCTGAGCCATCGACGCTTCGCAATCTGCGCGTGCTGATCGTGGACGATAACGAGACAAATCGAGTCATCCTTGCGGAGATTTTCAAGCAGTGGGGCATGTCACCACATAGCGCCGCGAGCGCCGCGGAAGGCCTCGATGCGTTGCGGCGAGGAAACAGTGCGGGCAAGCCATTCCAATTGGCGGTAATCGACGCGCAGATGCCGGAGACGGACGGCTTCATGCTGGCGCAGCAAATCAAAAGGCATGGCGAATTTCCGGAGCTTACCGTGATTATGCTGAGTTCCGTATCTTTGCCGGAAGATGCCGAGAAGCGCCGGGAATCCGGCATCGCTGCTGTTCTCACAAAGCCGGCACAGCCTTCGGAGTTGCTCAACACGATTCTGGTGGCCAAAGGGAAGTCACCTTTGCGAGCAGCGCAGGAGCGTGAACCAGCGGCTCCCACAACCAGCGGACGCAGGTTGCGCATTCTGCTCGCCGAAGACAATGACGTAAATCGCCGGCTCGCAACCAGACTGCTCGAAAAGCACGGCCACTTCGTGATTACTGCGAGCAATGGCCGAGAGGCCCTGACGCTGTTGGAACAGCGGTCTATCGATCTCATCTTGATGGACGCGCAAATGCCGGAAATGGACGGCCTGGAGGCTATGCGCGTCATTCGCGAAAAAGAGAAGCATTCAGGCGGGCATATTCCGATCATCAGCGTGACGGCGCGGGCAATGAAGGGAGATCGAGAAAATTGTCTCCAGGCGGGCGCCGATGATTATGTTTCTAAACCGCTGCAGGCCTCAGAACTGTTCAGCGCAATCGAGCGGCGCTGCCTCGACGTGCGTGAACCCAACTCCGGCGTAGAAATCTTTGGGGAGATTGCTGACGCAAGCAAAATGCTGGAACGCTGTCAGGGAGATTGCCAGCTTCTTGCGGAGATCATTGACTTATTCCAAGGCAGCTCGGAGGCGTTGCTTCAGGAGGTCGCCGCGGCCCTGAAGCGGGGCGATGCCGAGGGTTTGGCGAGCGCGGCGCACACGCTAAAGGGCTCCATCGGCAACTTCACAGCGACGGGCGCTTATCTCGCCACAGAGAAGCTGGAGCTCGATGCGCGGCACAACGACCTTTCCGCAGCGCAAGCGGATTTTTCACAGTTAGAGGCAGCTGTGCAGCAACTGAGAATGGCGCTCAAAAAATATGGAAGCGCCGAAGCGACGCAGGCGATAGATGTTCTGCCAGGCATCGAAGCGACGAAGGCCTAGGCGCGGAGGAGCATCCATGAAAATTCTGATTGCGGAAGACGATCCCGTTTCTCGCCGCGTGCTACAAGAAATCCTCAGGAAATGGGGCTACCAGGTTGTTGCTGTAACGAATGGCGCGGACGCATGGGCATTGCTCGCCGCCGAAGATTCGCCGCGCATAGCAATACTCGACTGGATGATGCCTGAAATCGAGGGGATCGAAATTTGTCGCAGAGTGCGCGCATCCGCCGGCCGGCCCTACACTTTTCTGATTCTGTTGACGGCGCACGGGCAGAAACAGAGCCTGCTGCTGGGATTGAAGGCCGGAGCTGACGACTATCTCTCGAAGCCATTTGACGCCGACGAATTGCGCGCGCGCATGCAGGTCGGCGAGCGCATTCTTCGCATGCAGGATGAGTTGATTGCGGCACGCGATGCATTGCATTTTCAGGCCACGCACGATCTGCTGACGGGAGTGTCGAGCCGCGGCGCAGCCATTGATTTTCTGACGCGAGAATTGGCGCGGAGCAGCCGCGAGAAAAACTCGGTAGGCGTGGTGCTGGCCGACATTGATCATTTCAAGGAAGTGAATGACCACTACGGGCACCTGACCGGCGATTCTGCGTTGCAAGAGGTAGCGCAACGGATGTTGAAATGTGTGCGGCCGTATGATTGCGTTGGCCGATATGGCGGAGAGGAATTCTTGATTGTGTTTCCGTCGTCAACCGAGGAGGGAGCATTTCGCCAGACTGAGCGAATTCGCAAGAGCATCGAATCTTCACCAATACGCACACCTGAAGGGGACATTTTATTGACTGCAAGCTTTGGGGTCTCTGCAGCCGGCCCGTCGAGCGAATTGACCTTGGCGGAGTTGCTGCGCAATGCGGACGCCGCCCTCTATCGTGCCAAGGAGCTTGGACGCAATCGCTCCGAACGTGCTACGACCGTGCCGCAAGAAGCGAGTATTTCCTCGCCTGCGAACTTGTGAGCTGCCTCCTGAATTAAAATATGTTTCCGCCACGAATCGGCACGGGCGCTGCAGCAAATGAAACTCCAGTAATGTGAATGCAGCTTTCCATACGCAGGCGAATGGAAATCAAGTGCCCTGATGACTCTTTGTTTTAAACGAAAGGCGGAAAACGGTTTCGTTGCGCAGCGTTGGGTGTACACTGGGATGTAATCATTCTGGAGCATCAACAAACAGAAACGCCCTGCGAGGGAGGCCAAAAAAGGTGAGCCCGACAAAGCCTGTTTCCGCCCCAGCCGAGGAAAAGCAAGCCGTTGCGAATCGCGAGACGCTAACTATTATCGATAATCGCACCGGAAAGCAATACGAGATTCCCATCCAGCACGACACGATCCGAGCCCTTGATCTGCGCCAGATCAAAGTGAACGCAGATGATTTCGGCATGATGAGTTACGATCCGGCGTTCACCAATACCGCCTCGTGCATAAGCCGTATCACTTTTATTGACGGCGACAAGGGAATCTTGCGCTACCGCGGCTACGGAATCGAGGAACTGGCGGAGAAAAGCACTTATCTGGAGACAGCGTATCTGATTTTGCACGGCGAATTGCCCACGCGAGCGCAACTGGCTGACTGGACCTACCACGTGACGCATCACACCTTCATTCATGAAAGCATCAAGAAATTCCTGGATGGATTTCATTATGACGCGCACCCGATGGGCATGATTATTTCAGCCGTCGCGGGGCTCTCCACTTTTTATCCAGACGCCAAGAATATTTTCGATCAAGAGTCGCGACGCAAACAAACGTTCCGCTTGATCGGCAAGATGCCCACGATGGCGGCATTCGCCTACCGGCACAGCCTGGGCATGCCTTACGTTTACCCGGACAATGAGCTGAGCTATCCCGGAAATTTCCTGAATATGCTATTCCGCACCACGGAATTGAAGTACCGGCCCAATGCCACGCTGGAGCGCGCATTGGATGTTCTTTTCATTTTGCACGCTGACCACGAGCAGAATTGCTCGACCAGCGCGATGCGCGGCGTCGGCAGCTCGCATGTGGATCCGTATTCAGCGATTGCTGCGGCCGCTGCCGGCCTGTACGGACCGCTGCACGGTGGCGCAAACGAGGCGGTGTTGCGCATGCTGCTGGAAATCGGCTCGGTGAATCGCGTTCCCGAATACGTCAAGCAGGTGAAAGCCGGCGAAAAGAAGCTGATGGGCTTTGGCCATCGCGTCTACAAGAATTACGATCCGCGCGCCAAGATTGTGAAGCGCATTGCCTACGAAGTGTTCGACGTGATGGGCCGCAATCCGTTGATTGATATCGCGCTGGAATGCGAACGGATCGCCCTGGAAGACGATTATTTCGTGAAGCGCAAGCTTTATCCCAACGTGGACTTCTATACGGGACTCATCTATCAGTCGATGGGCTTTCCGGTGACCATGTTCCCGGTGCTTTTCGCCATTCCGCGTACCTCAGGATGGATTGCGCAATGGCAGGAGATGCTGCTCGATCCGGAGCAGAAAATCGCGCGCCCGCGGCAAATCTATTTGGGAGAAGATACGCGCAGTTACATTCCCATGGAGCATCGCGGAGAATAAGGGAGATCACCAGCAGTTCACGAACTTACGGGAACTCACTGGATCTAAGCGCCCGTAGCTGCGATTAGAACGCTTTCCATTCTGCGGCGCCGCCCATATTCCCCGCGTTTAACCGCGCCGACGAAGCGGTCCGCGTCTCGCGTAGGCCGTGGGATACGGAAGCCATCTAGAACAGCCGCTACAAACTTCAAAGCGGTAGCCAAAGAAATGCGATGGCCCTGCGTAATGTAAATGGGATTCACGCCTGCACGTGAGCGCAGGACCGCGCCGATGACTTCGTCCTGATCGAGAAGCGGCGTCCACGCGCCGGCTCGCAGAGGAACCTCGCCATGTGTTCCGACGAGCAGCGATTTTGCGCAGCCGATGGTGGGCGTATCAAGCAGCACGCCGAGATGCGAGGTGATGCCGAATCTTCTAGGATGCGCGTAGCCGTGGCCGTCGCAGAAGATTAAATCCGGTGTGTGCTTGACGCGACGGAAGATGCTCAAAAGCGCGGGCGCTTCGCGGAAGCTCAGCAGCCCCGGAATGTAAGGAAAAACAATTTCGCTCTCGCCCCAAACACGCTCAATTTCTTCCATTTCAGGAAAGCGATAAACCACAACGCCGGCAATCGCCGTGTTGCGCGCGAGGTCGAAAGCCAGGTCAGCTCCCGCAACATAGCGGACTTGCGGCAAGCGGTCGGTCAGCTCCAATCTTTCGCGCAGCTGCAGCTGAATCTTCGCAGCTTCTCGCGGCGTCACATTCCAGGGGTTCAGTTTCAGATATTTCATTTCGACAAAGTTATGGCCGCGTTGCCTGCATGTCAAGCGACAGCGCTCGAGCACATTGTTCAGCGTTATGGAAACGAATCTGTGGATCTTAAACAACGGGAGTATAATTCGAGAGCAATTCAGCAGAGAATTCGGATAAGATTTTGACGCAACGCGCGGGAGAGCGCAGATGCCGTTAAAAATCGCAGTGCGCCGGTCGGCCGACGTGACCATTATTGATCTCGAAGGCCGATTGGTGATTGGACCGGATGCCGATGCGCTTACGCAGCGTCTCGATAAATTGTCTCGCGAGGGCGCGAGAAAAATTCTAGTGAACCTCGCCAAAGTGACGCAGCTGGACAGCTCCGGCATCTGCAGCTTGCTGCACGGTTTTACGGGTATGAAAGAAGCGGGCGGCTCCTTCAAACTGTTGCATCCGGACGGGCACGCCCGCGAAGTGCTTGAAGTCATGCGCCTGATTGAAACTATTCCCACGCTGGATGACGAAGCGCAGGCCGTGGCCAGCTTCGCGGCAAGCAAACCTGCGACGCCCTAATGTTACGTGGAAGACTGACTTCAGGAATTTTTCTTCAATTCGCCCAGAACCAGCTTCGCTACTTCTTTCAAAGTGTCAAAGACACCCTGGCCCTGAACAGCGACCGCCTCGATAACCGGCTCGCCCTTCAATTGAAGCTGCTTGGTTAAATCGGGAACCGGCATCGCATTGGGAAGATCGCGTTTATTGAGTTGCAAAGCATAAGGAATGGTGTCGAAGTTGAGGTTGTGATCCTTCAAGTGCTCTTTCAAGTTGTCGATCGTTTCGAAATTCGCGTCGAGGCGCTCTTCCTGCGAATCCGCGACAAAAATCACGCCGTCCGCGCCTTTCAAAATTAAACGCCGACTAGCCTCATAAAAAACCTGTCCGGGTACGGTGTACAAATGAAAGCGTGTGCGAAAGCCGCGGACCGTCCCTAAATCAAGGGGAAGAAAATCAAAAAACAAAGTGCGGTCCGTTTCCGTCGCAAGCGAGACCATTTTCCCTTTTTGATTCGAGCCCGTATGGTCATAGATCCACTGCAAATTGGCGGTTTTGCCGCCCAAGCCGGGGCCATAGTAGACGAGCTTGCAGTTAATTTCCCGCGCGGGAAAGTTTATGAACGGCACAGGTCCCTCAAAGGTAGAGCCGCTAACGTTATAGCATAGGCGCACGCGGCGCGGCATCTGCTCTATTTCGAGGTGGTTCGGAATAAGCAACGGTTTGGAGAGTTCGCGGGTGCAAGAAGTCGCATCGCCCTGCAGATAAGCAAAGAGACAAAGGTTCCACGTGGAACAATAGCTGGCGGCAGACAATGAGCGATCGCGAGGTTAACTGGCTCCAAAAAGACATTTTATTATGGGCAAGTTGACGCAAGAATGTATCGCTGCTATTCTAACCGCTCTATGGCGCGGACAAAAGGCAAGGCAAAAAATAGCAGCCGTGCTGCTTCAAGCCGGCGGTCTCCGCGTAAGCACATAAAAGAGAAGGACTTAAGGCATGGCCAGCACGCCAACCTTCTACGGGAATCGAGCGACCAGGCCACCTTGCAGCAGCTGAAAGCCTACGAAGAGGGGCTGAAGCAGTTTCAGCAGCAGAAATTCCAACGCGCCAAAGAGGCCCTGGAACGCGTGGTCGAAGGGCCAAACAAAGAATTGGCTGATCGTGCGCGAATTCATCTGCGAATCTGCGCTCAGCGGCTCTCGCGACCTGCGCAGCCGGCGCCAAAATCCGCAGAAGACCACTACAATCAGGGCATCGCCATGATGAATCTGGGCCGCTGGGATGATGCGCGGGAACATCTCGACCGTGCGCGCAAAGCCGCCCCCAAGGCGGATCACATTGTCTACGCCATGGCCGCGCTCGATTGTCTGACGGGCGAAGCCGAGTCTTCCATGGAAAACTTGAAGATTGCCATTCAGTTGCGAGCGGATAATCGCTATCGCGCGCGCAACGATGAAGATTTTGCATTTCTTCAAGAGGATCCCCGGTTTACGGAACTTCTCTATCCGGAGCGAGAGGGCGCAAGCGGTTAGCTTCTCGCGCAGTTCGTGATGCCCGCAAAAATTCGTCCGAAATCAATCCGCGTGGTCGCACTCGGCGGCGGCACAGGATTGTCCATGCTCTTGCGTGGACTGAAAGAACATATCGCCAGGCCGAACGATGCCAGCAAAATACGGCCAGCCATTCAGGTGAATGCGGTGGTCACGGTCACCGACGACGGCGGAAGTTCCGGCCGGTTGCGGCGGGAATATTCCATTCTTCCTCCCGGAGATATTCGCAACTGCATGGTGGCGCTCTCGCCCGACGAAGATCTGCTGGCCAAGCTATTTCAATACCGGTTTCCGGGGCGAGGGCATGGACTGGCAGGGCATAGCTTCGGCAATTTGTTCCTGGTGGCGCTCACCAACGTCACTGGTGATTTTCCGGAAGCGGTACGGCTTTCCAGTAAAGTACTGGCGACGCGTGGCCGAATTTTCCCCTCGACTGCAGAGAATGTGACATTGAAGGCTACGCTGGACAACGGCCAGATCGTCGCCGGAGAGACAAAGATCTCGCGCTCGCGCCGGCCAATCCGCCGCGTGCGCCTAGTTCCTTCCACCGCGAGTCCGCTTGCCGAAGTCCTCGACGCTATCCATCAAGCTGATTTGATCCTGCTGGGCCCCGGATCGCTGTATACCAGCATCATTCCCAACTTGCTGGTGCGCGGGATCGCCGACGCCATTGTGAAATCGCGCGCAGAGTGCGTTTACATCGCGAATTTGATGACGCAGCGCGGGGAGACGAGCGGATATACAGTGGCCGATCACGTTCGTGCAGTCTATGAACACACTGGCAAGCACCTATTCCATGCGGCAGTGATCAACCGCGCCGCGGCGCCTCCGGAAGTTTTGCGGCGCTACCGCAAGCAGGGCGCTGAGCCGGTTGATCCTTCCCTGGAAGAACTGCGCGAAATCGGGCTGAAATATGTGACCGGAAATCTGCTGCAACGCGGTAGCGTGATTCGTCACGACCAGCGGCGGCTCGCGAAATTGATTCTTGATTATTACATTCGCCACCGGCGCGATTGAGTTGGCGACGAAACTATTTTTAAGTTCTACTGGCTTCGTTAGGTACCAAGAAGCACCAGAGAACAGAGGCATCTCTTGCGCGGCTGCTCTTGAGCTTCGTATACTGGCGCACGCTGTTCAGAGGTGCGGTATCGATCTGCGCTATTCCTTGAACGAGCATCCCGCCGCGCCGTATCGCCGGTGTTATCATCCGACTTCATTTGCTTCAGGAGAAAATTTGAATGGCTACGCTATCGCTCGAGCATGAACTGAATCCGTATGAAGCGGCGGAAGCTCGCTTCGAAGAAGCCGCGAAAAAGTTGGGTCTTTCTCAGGATCTCTATCGCTATTTGCAATATCCGAACAAGGAAATCACCGTTTACATTCCGGTGAAAATGGACGACGGAAGGCTGGAAGTCTTCATTGGCTATCGCGTCCAACACTCGCTTGTGCGCGGGCCGGGAAAAGGCGGGATTCGATTCGCGCCCGACGTCACGCTGGACGAAGTGCGCGCACTGGCGTCCTGGATGACATGGAAATGCGCGGTTGTGGATATCCCATTCGGCGGCGCCAAAGGCGGAATCATTTGCGATCCCCACAAAATGTCTCAGCGCGAACTGGAGGCGCTCACGCGGCGCTACACGGCGGAGCTTTCCGACTGGATTGGGCCGGAACGCGACGTGCCGGCTCCCGACGTCAACACCAACGCGCAAGTCATGGCGTGGGTGATGGACACATATTCAATGCATGTGCGTCACACGGTGACCGCGGTTGTCACCGGGAAACCGCTGGAACTCGGAGGCTCGCTGGGACGTCCCGAGGCGACCGGGCGGGGCGTAATGATGACTTGCGACCGCGCCATTGCCAAGCTGGGAATGAAAAAAGAGAATTGCCGCGTCATCATTCAGGGGTTCGGAAACGTAGGTTCGATGGGCGCGCGCTTGATGCAAGAAGCGGGCTACAAAATTATCGGTCTGGCCGACGTCAACGGCGGCCTGTTCAACGAAAATGGATTCGACGTGCCCAAGATGATCGACTGGGTTTACAAACAGCGCAAGCCCTTGCCGGAATTTCCCGGCGGCGGGCAGAAAATGTCCGCAGGGGACGTGCTCTTCCAGCCTTGCGAAATCCTCATCCCCGCGGCAATTGAGAATCAGATCACCAGCCAAAATGTTGCGCGCGTGCAAACTAAAATTCTCTGCGAAGGCGCAAATGGGCCGACAACCGTGCCAGCCGACGAAGTGCTCGGGGAAAAAGGCGTGTTCATTATTCCTGACATTTTGGGGAATGCCGGCGGAGTGACGGTCAGCTATTTCGAGTGGGTTCAGGACCGCCAGGGCCTTTTCTGGCGGGAGCGCGAAGTAAACGAACGCCTTCAGGACGTGATGGACCGCAGTTTTGATGATGTGGTGCGCTACGCTGAGAAGCACGGAGTGAATAATCGTATCGCCGCCTACATGCTGGCGATCGATCGTGTGGCCATCGCGCTGAAACATCGCGGCATTTACGCTTAGAAATCGCTGGCGTAACTCGACAAAATATGTAGAATACACGTCGTTCTGCCGCACATTTGCTGGCGCGGAACCGCTGGTTTTTGGGAATGCCTCCAGAGCTGATATCACATGGCGCGCTGAAGCACGAAGATGAACATCGGCGGGACATCTGTGCGGTTGGGCGTTGGCTTCATCAGCGCGAATTTGTGGCGGCGACGGACGGAAACATATCCCTTCGGCTCGATGCCCATCGAGTGCTCACTTCTCCCACCGGTATTTCCAAAGGAATGATGTGCGCCGAGGACCTGGTCATCACCGACTTCGCGGGCAATAAAATCTCGGGGCGCTGGAATCCTTCTTCCGAACTCGCCATGCACCTGCTGATTTATCGTTTGCGCCCTGACGTGAATGCCGTGTGCCATGCGCATCCTGTCACGGCGACGGGGTACGCCGCTGCCGGGCTCGCGTTGGATAAAGCGCTGTTGAGCGAAGCGGTAATTAACCTTGGAACCGTGCCGCTCGCTCAGTACGGTACTCCCGGCACACCGGAGCTCACTGATTCAATCGAGCCCCTGATTCAATCGCATGATGCGATTCTTATGGCCAACCACGGCGTGGTCACTTATGGTGTCGATCTGCTCACTGCATTTTATCGAATGGAGACAGTCGAGCATTTTGCGCGCATCTGTCTGGTAACGGAGTTGCTGCACAAGCAAGTGCTGCTCTCCCGCAGAGACGTGGAAAAATTGCTGAGCGCGCGCACGCGCTATGGCGTCGAAACGGCTGCGAGGTGCTCTCCGGTCACCTCCGATTCGCCCGAGCCAGAGCGCGTTCCGTTGAGTCGTCGCGACCTCGAGTCTCTTGTCGAGCAAGCCGTCCGCAACGATAGATTTCGCCACTAGCATAGCGGGTTAGTTTGAATTGTCTTAATTTTGAATTTTCATAATTAGGACGACAGCAGTCACAATTCAAACTGAGCCGTCACCGCCCATAGTCAAAATGCGACTGACATCTCGGTTTGCAAGTTGCGTTGACACTCCCTCCACCCTAATCAATAATCGCTTGCATGATCGGACAGCTCCGTGGCGCCCTGATTGATAAACGGCCGAATCAGGTATTGATTGACGTTGCGGGCGTCGGCTACCAGGTGCAGATTCCGCTCTCGACTTTCGCCGGACTGGGCGCGCTGCATACCGAGACAACGCTGCTTATCCACACCCATGTGCGCGAGGATCAAATCGCGCTGTACGGATTTCTGACTGCGCGCGAGCGGCAGTGCTTCGAATTGCTGATTTCCGCTTCCGGCGTGGGGCCAAGCTTGGCGCTCAAAATTCTATCGGGCATGGGCCTGGAAGAGTTGGTGCCGGCAATCCGGAAAGGAGACGTTGTGCAGCTCAAGCGCATCCCGGGCGTCGGACAGAAAACCGCCGAGCGCATGGTGGTAGAGTTGCGCGACAAACTCGCCGCCGCCGATGTTGCGGAAGCAGGACGGCCAAGCACACGCTCGCAAGTGGAATCGGATGTGACTTCGGCTCTCGTCAACCTGGGATATGAAGCGCATGCGGTGGAGAAAACGATAGAGATGGTTCGTGGGCAGGATTTGACCTTTGACACTTTGCTGCGCGCCGCTTTGCAAAAATTGGGCGGCGCGGCCATCGAAAAGGGCGCGCGCGCAGGACGCGGCAACTAGAAGCGCGAACCGGGTGGTTGAACGGGTTTTTCAACCCGTTGTACGCGGGGGAAATGACTGATCTAAGACATCGCGTGGTTTCTGGGCAGGCGTTTGATGAGGATGCGCGCATCGATGCGAGCGTCCGGCCGAAGCGCTTCGCTGATTTCATCGGGCAATCGCGTGTAAAAGAAAATCTGCAGATCGCCGTGGAAGCCGCGCGCACTCGCGGCGAAGCGCTGGATCACGTCCTGCTGTACGGGCCGCCCGGATTGGGGAAAACCACCCTTGCGCAAATTCTCGCCGGCGAAATGGGCGTCAGTATCAAAATCAGCTCGGGTCCGTTGCTCGAGCGCAAAGGCGACCTTACCGCGGTCCTCACGGCTCTGGAAGCGCGCGAGCTTTTCTTTCTGGATGAAATTCATCGCCTGATGCCGGCACTCGAAGAGATTCTCTATCCCGCCATGGAAGATTTCCGCATTGACCTGATTATTGGCCAGGGTCCCGGCGCGCGAATTCACCCATATCAATTGCAGAAGTTTACGCTGGTCGGCGCCACCACGCGAGCTGGCCTGATTATGGCGCCCATGCGCTCGCGCTTTGGGATTGTGCATCGCCTGGATTTTTATACCGCCGCGGATCTTTTCGAAATTCTGCAGCGTTCGGCGGGGATTTTGAAAATCGCCATGGATGACGCGGGCGCCGAAGAGATTGCGCGACGCAGCCGTGGCACACCGCGCGTAGCGAATCGGCTGTTGCGCCGCGTTCGCGATTTTGCGGAAGTGCGCGCCGACGGGAAAATCACCGCCAGCGTCGCCAAAGAAGCCCTCGCTATGCTCGGAGTGGATGAGCACGGCCTCGACGAAGTGGATCGCAATCTGCTGCTCGCCATTATTAACAAATATGGCGGTGGGCCAGTGGGCTTGAACACGCTTTCTGCCGCGCTTAGCGAGGAGCAAGACGCCATCGAAGAGATTTACGAGCCTTATTTAATGCAGCTTGGCCTGCTGGACCGCACGCAGCGCGGACGGGTGGCCACCGCCTTAGCTTACAAGCATTTCGGCATGGATGAACCGCGCCGGCAACCCCAGCTTTTTTGACGATGCGGTGGATCGAATGAAGACGGCTTACATCTCGCTTGGCTCCAACGTCGGCGACCGCGAGCAGCAAATTGCGGCGGCGGTTCAGGGTCTAGGCGCGCGCGGAGTTCGCATTACCAAGCAATCGTCAATTTATTCCACCGAGCCTGTCGACGTGGAAACGCAGAACTGGTTTTTGAATTGCGTGGTGGAAGTGGAAACGGAGCTGATGCCGCGCCAACTACTAAAAGCGTTGCAGGAAATCGAGAACGAGCTGGGCCGCCGCCGCATGGTCCGGCGCGGGCCGCGACTGATCGACCTGGACATTTTGCTTTACGGCTCGAGCGTAATTCGCACCCAAGACCTCGAGGTTCCGCATCCGCGCCTCATTCGCCGGCGTTTTATGCTGGTGCCGCTCGCGGAGATCGCTCCCACTCTGCGCCATCCCGTGGAGAACAAAACCATCGAAGAGCTTCTGTCTGACACTGAGGATCGCAGCGTAGTGAATCGCTGCAAAGCCGGGGCTGTTGGCGCGCGCGAGAGATAACAAATTTTAAGCATTCCGCTCAGAGGAACTCGCGTTTTTTTCCCTCTTCCTGGCGTCGCTTGCGGTCTTCCTCTTCCTGCCTCTCGAATTCGGCAATCTCCTCCTCGGTCATCATGTAATCCTCTCGCGATGCGAACATCTGGCCGCGCCGGCGGTCAATACCTGTTCGCCTTTCCTTCAAGATGCGCTCTCGCGGCGCGGCCGGCAGGCGCGCGTCGCGGATCGGCTGCGGAATGGCGCCGGTTTCCAACAGCAGATCGCTGATTTTCCCGAGGAAGTCGTGAAGATGAAGCGGCTGCATCGCGTAAGGCAAACCCTCGCGTTCGAGGAGCGGTTGCGCCCAGCGTGCGGCAGCGCGCGGAACCAAGAACAGGACGCGCAGTAGTTTTCGGGAGGCGGGCTCGGAAGACTCCGCGCGGGCCAGATCGCGCAATGTGCTGAACAGCGGGCCGGTCAACTCCGCCAGCACGACGTTGACAACCACTAAAGTCCACCGGCCCCGCGCCAGTTCGCGCATCGCTTCGCCGGCAATCGGCACCACGCTTACGCGCCAGCCTTCCGAGTCAAACACATGCTGCAGCGCGCGTTGCGAGGCAGAATCGTCGTCTACCACGAGAATGTTAATGTCGCTCAAAGCTCAATTCCCAGATCGCCCATTCCCATATCAGGAGTATGCCAGTTCAACTGCCAGCAAACATCTGTGCCCTAGGCCAGTCTTGCACCTGTCCGGGAGGGCTGCATCGAATCCTCTAGGAGAACAAATAGCGAATACTTGCACTTGACAAGGCGAACGAAAAGCGAAATACTTCGAACACTCCACTCGGCGAGGCGTGCATTACCGATGGCCACTTTTTCCACGACTGGAACCGCAACGGCGCCAAGGCGCCGAGTGCACCGTTCCGTCGATACCAGCCTCACTCTTTTTTCAGCCGCCCCAAACGGTTTGAGTGAGTTACGCCGTGCTTCTCCGCCCCCTTCGGCCAACGGCCGGAGTTTGAAGCCTGCGGACAATCTGGTCGGTATTGCACGTCTCGCCGCATCTTCCCCTCTGCAAGACGCGAAACGCGGGACCGAGTACTTCGTCCTGCCGGTGCGCTCCATCTTGAATCGCTGCAATTCCCCGCGCGTTCCCTTTGGCTGGACCGTGAATCCCTATCGCGGGTGCGAATTCGGATGCAAATACTGCTATGCGCGCTACACACACGAGTACATGGAACTGGATGGCGGTGAATTCGAGCGAAAAATCTACGTTAAGGCGAATGCCAGCGCACTGGTTGCCCGCGATTTACAGGACAAGAAAATCTGGGGCGACCACATCGCCATCGGCACTGCTACCGATCCCTATCAGCCAGCGGAGCAGGAATATGAAGTCACGCGAACGATTCTGAAGCAAATGGCCGCGCGCGAGGGTCTGAGCCTTTCCATAACCACAAAATCGAATCGCGTGCTCCGCGATGTGGATCTCCTGAGGGAAATCGCCAAACGCTCGTCGCTGAGCGTTAATTTGTCTGTGACCACCACCAGCAGCAGTTTGGCGCGATTGCTCGAACCGCGCGCGCCACGACCTGATTTAAGGCTTGAAGCAGTTCGCCGCTTGCGCGAAGCCGGAATCGACGCTGGCGTTCTGGCCATGCCAATTGTGCCCGGCATAACGGATGGCAAAGAGGCTCTCGATTCGCTGGCCAGCGCGGCACGCGATGCGGGCGCATTATGGCTAGCCGGGCGCGTGCTCTTTCTAATGCCTTCCGCACTAAAGCAATTCATTCCCTTTGTGGAGGCAAAATTTCCGAAACTGGCGCGCCAGTACCGCGAATGGTATGTGAACCACGGAAACGCGCCTGAGGCTTATCGTCGCGAGATGGCTGAGCGCATGGAAAATCTGAGGAAAAAATACGGCTTCGATACGCGCCCTGATCGCAGCGGCAACGCTGACAATGCCTGGCGTTCACCGCAACTGGCGCTCGCGCTGGGCACGCAGATGCGCGGATGCACTGCGGCAAGAGAAGTCGCCGGGCTTCCTCCAATCAAGCGGGCGCTCAAGGCAGGATGATTCTGCTCTGCTCCGCTGGCGGCGCAGGCGAAGAAGCTGGAAATTGAGCACGCAAGAAATCCAGAAAAGCGCGCGAGCGAGGCCGGCCATTCGTCTCTCGCGTGCCTACGCGCAGCAAGAAAACCAGCAATCTGAAAATATCGGAGTCCTTCAGCTTACTGAATCCGCTATGCTGCGCTTCCTGCTTCTTGAATTCCTGCAACGCCTGCGCCAGGTAAGCGTAGAGTGTCCTCGGTAGGGGCGCGTCCGGAGGACGTTCAAAATAAATTCCTGATTCGAGCGTGCGATAGGTCTCGGCAAGGGCGCGCACTGCAGCAAGAATCTCAGGATCCCGCACCACATCGTTTTCCTGCGCAAATTTCAAAATCGCAATGCCGGCGGCCGACAGCGCTTCCGGGTTTCGCCGGAGAAGTTCCATAGAAAATTCAACATCGGGAAAAGGAACGGCATCTGGCTCGATTGCTTTGCGATGCTCGATTTCATAGCGGCGCGCAGAAAACAGGTGCGTGCAATCGGACGGACATTCTATGGTGACTTCGCGATACGTCCCACAGCAAATCGCGCAGATGCGTTCCCCTTTTGCCGGGCAAAAGCGTTTGGGCGGGCGTTTCTCGCAGATGGCGCAGCTCACAGCGGCTCCTGAACTGTTGCAACGAATTACTCAGAGTACGGAAATTGACGCCTGCGGGCAAGCGCTGAGGCTGTGGAGCAGGTCTGAATTGCGTGAATCGCGACAATAGCAGCCAAAATTCAAGCTGATCGCGTGCGGTTAGGAAGGACCTCCAATCGCGGCGCTTCATGAAGTTGAAGTTGTGCCGGCGGTTTTGCGCTCTAGAATATCGGCGGCGCCGAGGATTGTTTCGATTACTTTTTCATCGCCCATGCCGGCATTGATCATCAGGTGATACAAGTGGCGCGTGGGCCAATCGCCGCCAAAGTAGCGCTTGATAAACGAAGCGCGCTCGTGATCGATAGTGCGAATCAGCTCCATGGCTTCTTTCTCGCTCTTTCCGATAGCCGCGAGCCGGCGCAACTTTTCCACTTCCGAGGCGTAAACGAAAACATGAAACGCGTCACTGCGATTTCGCAGAATATACGGTGAGCCGCGGCCGACGATCACACAATTTCCCGTCGCGGCGGCATCTTCTATCACGCGGTACAGCAGCGCCACCATGCGGTCGGTATCGAACCCCGGCGCATCAGCCACGGGGAGGCTGCGCTCATAGCTGCCGCGCGCGAACACCTTGAAAAGGCGGTGGAGCAGAGGATCACAACGCTCGTCACATTGCTGAGCCGCTTGCGGGTCGACGTTAGCCCGTCGCGCGATTTCTCCGGTAAGCTCCTGGTCCCAGAGCTTCCAGCCGAGGCGCGCCGCCAGAAGTTCGGCGATTTTCGCGCCGCCGCTGCCGAACTCTCTTTCCACGGTGATGATGCGAATGGCCATGCGCTCTGCCAAAGTTGATGAGCGAAAGCGGCGCGGCGTTACGCTTCACTCGAGCGACTTGGGATCCGAGTGATTCTTCGGCGAATGCTTTTGCAGCGTATCCACAAGCAACTGCGCGGCTCGCGGAACGCCGACCGCGCCTTTCAGCGCAATATCAGTCGCTTCGAGTTTGCGGCCGTAGACTGCTTCATTCGCGCCATTATCAGGACGCAGCGTAGAGCCTTCCAGCGAAACGCCCGCAAACAATCCACGGGAGCGGGAATACGTCAGGATTTCTGCCCGCATTGTGGCGTCCGTAGCCGCCGCTGCATCGCGTCCTTTGGGGCCAGCCGCTGCTGCGGCATCCGCGCCGAGTTTCACTTTGCTCCTCAAAATGGCCCTCGCGCCGCGCGCGTTCATTACCAGCAAAACAAAATCGGTGGCTTGGCCGCCGAGCTGAAATCCGACGCCGCCGCCTTCCAGGCGCATCATTGTAGGAGCGCCCCATGGGCCTTCAAAATGCTGGCCGCGCCGGCAGGTCATCGCGCCGCGTCCGTAGCTGCCGCTGAATCCGAAGGCCACTTTGATCACGTTGGGAATCACGATCACGCATTCCGCTTTATCCAGCAGGTCTTGGGGAATATCGTCGGGAATGTTGAGAATGTCTTTCATCACTTGCCCGGAATTTTCCAGGCGCTGGTCGCTTTTGTTATCCGACTTATCGGCGGCCTTGGCTGGCGACGCCGCGAGCAGCGATGGCAAACTCGCTAGCGCAACAGCTGCACAAAAACTTAGAAGTTTTCGCATATTTTCAGAACCCTCCCGAATTCGCACACATCTTAGTGACTCGGCGTTCACTTCACAAGGGCCCCAGCATCTATTTTTCTTCGGCTGCAACCTCGTGTAATTCAGACGCGCCCGCGCGTAGAGCGATGAAAATGTCATATAATCGCGCGCTGATTTCAAAACGATAGTTGCGATCGGAGATTCTGTGCAGCTGGATTGCTTTCGAAAAACGATTCGCATCGGCATTTTGTTTTCGGTACTCTGCAGTTTCGTTTTGCCTTCTGTTTACGCTGCTCCGAAAAGGAAGTCCAAGCCCAACGCGATTCCCGGCATTGCTCAATTTCAACGCGAGGTGCAGAAGGTCCTCGCCCCCCCCAACGCGCAAAAGGCTTTAATCGGCGCTCTTATCGTGGACGCAGATACAAAGCAGCCCATTTTCGAATTGAATGCCGACCGCTATTTCACCCCAGCGTCCAACACCAAGCTTTTTACCACCGCGCTTGCCTTGACGACGCTAGGCCCGGATTATCGCTTCCGCACAACCATTGAAACGCACGGAACCCTCGATTCCGCAGGGCGTTTGCGCGGCGATTTAATTTTCGTCGGGCGCGGCGATCCCGATTTCTCCAATCGAACCATACCTTACAACGCGCAGAACCCGATTAACGGACCCTCTGACGAACCGCTCGCGCAAATGGTTGATGCGATTGTCGCCAAAGGCGTCAAGGAAATCGATGGAGACATTGTCGGCGACGATAGCTATTTCCCTTACGAGCCTTATCCCGACGGCTGGGCGGTAGGAGATTTGCCGGAAGATTACGGCGCGGCCGTCAGCGCCATCTGTTTTGATGATAACGGCCTGGACATAAAAGTGACGCCTGGCGACCATGTAGGCGCTCCTGCATGGGTTACCGTCGAACCATGGCCCGGATATGAAGTCTATGATTTCGACATCACTACTGGCGCGACCGATTCGCAGATTGATTTCGATACGGTTGCCGAGGCCGGGCCGAGACACTTCCTCATCCGCGGATCCGTTCCTTTAGGGCACGCGACCATCGATGTGGGAGCCGCGATGCCGGATCCCGCCAATTACACGGCTCACGTTTTGAAGCTCATGCTTATGGCGCGCGGCGTTCGCGTCACTGGACATGCGCGAGCCCAGCACGCGCCGCCTCCACCGGAAAATCCTCCCGGCGAATCCGCATCTCCTGCGCCGTCAACGTCCGCGCCAGCGACTTTGATTTTGGCCGAGCGCGATTCTCCGCCGCTCATCGAAATCGTTCGCGTGCTGAACAAAGTCAGCCAGAATTTGCATGCGGAGATTCTTTTGCGCACGGTCGCAAAGGAGAAGACCGGCATGGGTTCGCTGGCTGGCGGCCTGAAAATCGAGCAGAAATTCCTGACTTCTATTGGCATTCCATTGGGCGATGTTTTGGTCGACGATGGGTCCGGATTATCGCGCGAAAATTTGGTGACGCCGCGCGCCGTTGTGGACTTGCTGGAATACATCCGGCAGCAGCCGTGGGGTAAAGAATTCATGACTACGCTGCCGGTGGCCGGTCTCGATGGCACCCTCCAGCATCGCATGATAGGCACACCCGCGGAGGGCCGCGTCTCCGGGAAAACAGGCTCGGTCGAGCGCACCCAGGCGGTTTCTGGATTCGCCACGACGGTTCGCGGCGAACATCTGATTTTTTCCATGTTTGTTAACCACAATGGCGGCCCAGGCCGCGATGCAGAAAAAATACTCGACTCGATTCTGGTCCCCATGGTTCAAGATTTGGGCGAGCCGCAAAAGAACGCAAACCAAAAAAGCACAGACGATGAGCGCTGAAGGCAAAATCATTACGGTCTTTGGAAGTTCGCGGCCACGCGAAGGCGACTCGCATTACGCGCTCGCGCGGCAGCTTGGCACGGAACTGGCCTCCCGCGGATTTATCATTTGCAGCGGTGGCTATGGCGGTGTGATGGAAGCGGTCTCCCGCGGCGCCAAAGAGGCTGGCGGGCGCACCATCGGCATCGTCGCGGAATTTTTCACCCCTCGCGCAAATCGCTGGATCGACGACGTTATTTCCACGAAAACCTGGCAAGACCGTCTCTTCGCGCTGATCGAACGCGGAGCAGGATACGTCGCGTGCCCCGGCGGCACCGGCACGCTGGTGGAACTTTCCGTGGTATGGGAAATGCTCAACAAAAGAGTGATGCGCGCCAAACCTTTCGTCACGGTTGGCCACTTTTGGCAGCCAATTATCGAACGCGTGCGCGAAGTCGAAATGGGCCATGCCTCCGAATGGGGTGAGGCGACGTCGCGAATCATTCACAACTCGGACGGCCCGCAGGAAGCCGCCGAATACCTCGCGCGCATGCTGCTGAAACTCAACGCGCACGCAGGCTAATCCCCGCTCCGCGAAAAACGCCGATAGTGCGTGAGCTTGAACTTTCTCAATCGCGACAATAGCAGTGACAATTCAAATCGGCCCACTACTAAAGTGCCGCGCTGCTTGACACTGCCCGTTCCTTCCCGCATTTTGAGCATGTGAGCCGCTCCGCCGAAGAACTTCTCGAGTTTGGCCGCCTGCGCGAAATCGTCGCGCGCAATTGTACTTGCGCGCCGGGGCGTCGCGCTGTGGAAAGCCTCGCGTTCCGCACTGACGCCGACGCGCTCCGCACGGAATTCGCACTGATTGCCGAGGCCATTGCCTATCTTCGCTCTGGCGCCGAGCTTGGCTTCGGCTCGCTTGCCGATCCCGCCGCGTGGCTCGAACGGCTTGCGGCGCCTGCCTCCGCGCTCACCGCCGCGGAAATACTCGATGCCGCGTCTTTGATGGATACTGCCGCTGGCTTGAAGCAAGTGCTTCGCACCGAAGCAGCAAAGTATCGGCACATGGCTGAACGCGCTGCGTCGCTCGCGGATTTCCGTTCGCTCGCATCGCAAATTCATCGCGCCATCCTGCCCAATGGAGAAATCAGCGACGACGCCTCGCCTGAATTGAAACGCATCCGCGCCAGCATGGGCCAGGCACGCGAGAAAATTCAGCAATCGCTGGAAAAGATCTTGCGCAGCCGGGAAGAGGATTCCTCCGAGGATTACGTGACGCTGCGCAATGACCGCTTCGTAATTCCGATCCGAGCCGCCGAACGCCGCGCGATTCCTGGAGTAGTCCACGGCGCCAGCGCCACGGGACAAACGCTCTTCGTCGAGCCGCTCGAAACCATCGAGCTGAATAACCGTCTCGTTCAGCTTGCCGAAAACGAAGCTGCCGAAATCGCGCGCATCCTCCTGGAATTCACCGACCGTCTGCGAACCGAACGAGGCCCGCTGGAATTCGCAGCGGCGACCATTGCCGACCTCGATTCGATTTTTGCGCGAGCGCGCTATGCTCGTGAATTCGACGCCGCGATTCCCGAATTCTCCGCTGGCAATCATTTGCGCCTGCATTCCGCGCGCAATCCGGTACTTGAGGACAGTCTCCGGAAAAAAGAGCGCCAGATTGTGGCCGTCTCTTTAGAGCTTGGCGGCGAGCAAACCGTCATGGTCATCAGCGGGCCCAACACTGGTGGCAAAACCGTCGCGCTCAAGACCGTCGGCCTTGCGGCGCTTGCGGGACAATGTGGTATTCCGGTGACCGCAGAAAGCGCCGAGCTTCCGCTTTTCGATGGCGTGCTCGCGGATATCGGTGACGAGCAATCCATCAGCGCGGATCTTTCCACTTTTTCCGCGCATGTGCTGAATCTGAAATCGATGCTCGAACGCGCCACGGAGCGCACCCTGGTGCTCGCGGACGAAATGGGAACAGGCACGGCGCCCGAAGAGGGCGCAGCGCTCGCCGTCGCATTGCTCGAAGAGTTTCGCGCTCGCCGATGCCTTACGTTTGCAACCACTCATCATGACCGCCTGAAGTCCTACGCCTCCACAACGCCGGGAATCGTGAATGCCGCGGTCGAATTCGATGAGGAAAACCTTCGCCCCACTTATCGCTTGCTCACCGGCGTGCCCGGCGTCTCGAGCGGCATCGAAATCGCCCGCCGCCTCGGTTTGCCGGCTCGCATTGTTGACCACGCGCGCGCCGGCCTTTCGCTTGAAACGCGCGAGGCACGCGAGCTGATTGCCTATCTTCATCGCAGCCGCGGCGAAATCGACCAGCTCCAGCGGCAGGCGCAGCAGGAACTGCGTCGCCTTGAAGCCGAACGCCGCACGCTGCAGACAGAATGGGTCGAGCGCCAGCGCTCGCGCATTACTGAACTTGAAAAACAATTTGCCGCCACCATCAAGCGGCTCGAAAGTGAAGTCTCTCGCCTGACGGCGGACATCAAAGACCGCAAATCACGCGCGCAAGCTGAAAAAACTGGCGCGCGCCGCATGGCCAAAATCGAATCCGAGGCGCGCAGCGAAACGGACGCCGCTGTCCTCGAAACACTTTCCACGTCGCAGGCCGACCTCGGCGCGCTGCTCGAAGTTCCTAAACCCGTCGAGCCTGCGAAGCTCGTTGAAGGCATTCGCGTTCGTGTGCGTGGCATGAAGGAGCCGGTGGTATTTCGCCGGCGCGATGGCGACGCTGCGGAAATTCAAGCCGGTCCGATGCGCATGAAAGTTCCGCTCAGCGACATTCTGGAAATCGAACGCGCCGAAGCCGTTCGTTCCACGGGCGCAGCGCCGCACCGCGCCGTCACTGTTCATTCGAAGCCTGCTGACGAACCCTCCGCGGTAGAAATCAACGTCATTGGCAGCACCGTGGAAGAAGCATCGCGCCGCGTTGACAAATTCATCGATGCTGCAGCGCTCGAAGGCCTTCCTAATGTTCGCATCATCCACGGCCACGGCACCGGCGCGCTGCGTCGCGGCCTCGCCGAATTTCTCAGCGCCCATCCTTTGGTGAAGGGCATTCACGCGGAAGCCGAAGACCGTGGCGGCACAGCGATCACCATTGTTGACTTGAAAGGCTAAAGTATGCCGCCCGAAAAATTTTGGCACCTCGAAACCGAGCGCCTTTGGCTCAGTCCGTGGAGCGACGCAGATCTCGAAAACGCCCGCCCGATTTTCACCGACCCCGATGTGATGCGCTATATTAATGGCGGCCTTCCGCTCATGGACGATGAGATTCGCAAATTCATCGCGCGACAGCAAAACTATTTTCGTTCGCGCGGATTCTGCCTGTGGAAGCTGCTGCTGAAAGCGGAAGGCCGTTTCATTGGCTTCTGCGGCCTGCAGCCGCTCGAACTCGACGGCGCGAGCGAAATCGAGATCGGCTGGCGTCTCGTGAAGGAGCAGTGGGGCCGCGGATTGGCGACTGAAGCGGCCGCCGAGGCTCTGCGTGATATCGTTTCGCGCGCGCGTCTGTCACGGTTCATTGCGATTGCTATGCCCGAGAACCGCGCCTCATTGCGCGTCATGAAAAAACTCGGTATGAAGTTCGAGCGCGCCACGCACAAGGGCGGATTCGACGTGGTCGTTTATGCCCGGCATTTTTCGCCTGACAAAATTTCACAAAGTGGAGGTATTTAGCACGCTGGTGGCAGAAGCGGGATCATTTGCGGAGCGCGTGAAGCAGCAGGCGGACATCGTCCGCGTGATTGGCGAATACGTGCGCCTGAAAAAAGCCGGCCAGAATTTCAGCGGCCTCTGCCCGTTTCACCAGGAGAAAACGCCATCCTTCAGCGTCCATGCCGTGAAGCAGTTCTATCACTGCTTCGGCTGTGGTAAAAGCGGCGACGTTTTCAAGTTCGTCATGGAAATGGACCGCTGCACTTTTCCCGAAGCGGTGCGCACCGTCGCAGCAAAGTGCGGCATTGCCGTACCCAAGCCCCGCGAAAGCTCTCCCGAGGAACGCCGCGAAAATCAACAGCGCAGCGCGCTCGTGGAAATTCATCGCGAGGCTGCCGGATTTTTCGCGCGTGTGCTTAATTCGAGCGATGAAGGCAAGATCGCGCGCGCCTATCTCGAAGATCGCGGACTCAATGCTGAAGCCATCGCGCGCTTCGGCCTGGGCTACGCGCCATCCTCGGGCGATGCGCTCCTGCGCCATCTGAAAAGCAAGTACGCTGAAAAACTTTTGGAATCTTCCGGACTTTTTTCGCGCGATCAGAGCGGCCGCCTATTCGACCGCTTCCGTTGCCGCATCATTTTTCCGATCGCCAATGAATCCGGAAAAGTGATTGCTTTCGGCGGGCGCGCTCTGGGCGACGACAATCCCAAATATTTGAACTCGCCCGAAACGCCTATCTACACAAAAAGCCACGTCCTCTATCATCTCGATCGCGCCAAGGAAGCCATCCGCAAAAATGATTTCGCGGTGCTCGTCGAAGGCTACATGGACACCATCGCCGTAGCGCGCGCTGGAGTCACCAACGTAATCGCGAGCTGCGGTACCAGCCTCGCCGAAGGGCAAATCAAGCTCCTCGGCCGCTTCTCCCGCCGCGTGGTGGTCAATTACGATCCTGACGCCGCCGGACAGGCCGCCACCGAGCGCTCTCTGGTTCTTCTTCTCGAACGCGAATTCGACGTGCGCGTGCTGGCGCTCCCCGCAGGCGCCGATCCCGACAAATTTATTAAAGAGCAAGGCGCGGAAAAGTACGCCGCGTGGCTGCGCGAGGCGCCTTCCTATTTTGACTATTTGATCGCGCGCGCCCGCAATATGCCGCGCACTACGCCGGAGCAGAAGCTCGCCGCGCTGAATTTCCTGATGCCCTACGCGCAGCGAATTCCCAACAGCCTGATGCGCTCGGAGATCGCTTCAAGAATCGCCTCCGAACTTCGCGTCGAAGAACCAGTCTTGCGCGAGGCGCTGCGCCGCGCCGTTTCGGAGCGCCGCAGCGAAGTGAAGACCAAGCCGGGATTAATGCGCTCCTCGGTGCGTCCCGCGGAGCGCCGCCTGATGCAAATGCTGGTCGAAGCGGAAGGCTTTCGCCAGCAATTGGCGTCGCAAATGGTAGAAGGGTCGCTTCACAAAGGTCTCGAAACCGAAAAAATATTCGACGCTCTGCTCGAATCCGCGCACACAGGCGATCGTCCTGACGCGGCAACTCTCGCCGAATCGCTCTCCGAACGAGACCGCGCCCTGGTATTCGAAATTCTATTCGAAGACGTCCCGGAGCCCACCTGGGAAGAAGCGGAGAGCTGTCTGAATGCCCTTAAAAGGGGCCATTTGGAGCAGGAGATCGCGAATCTGCAGAGGCGCCTTTCTTCACCGGTGGCCCCCGACGATCGCCGCGAAATCTTCACCCGTGCCGCGGAGCTCCGTAAGCTATTGGCAGGACTGTCTTAAAATGCCATCCGTGTAACAACTGAAGTTGACGTACCGAGACTGAGAGATTATGCTAGGAGGGTTTCGGGCGAAACGTACGGCCTACTTCCCGCATCTCATAGTATGAGTGCCGGTTGCAGGGTGCTGGTTTGGGCGATTTGGGCGCGGGAGCGGAAACTCTAGTTCGTCTTCGCGATGCGGAGCCATCGCTTTTATCCGTCATAATTGCTAGCCATCGTCTCGGCCGGAGTGGTGCCTCCGCCTGGGCCGAATTATTTTGAATTGCGCTTTCCTGCGGCCGCACGCCGCCCCCAAAGGGAGGGGAATGAACGTGACGTTGGCCATTGAAGAAAAATATGATCAGGTTCGTCAGCTCATCACTATGGGGAAGGAGCGCGGGTACCTTCTCTACGATGAGGTGAACGACATCCTTCCGGCCGAAGTGCATTCGTCCGAGGAAATTGACGATCTTCTGTCCACGTTCGAACGCTACGGCATCGACGTGTACGAGGATTTGTCCAGCGCCAAGGCCGCCATCGCCGCTGGCGAAGCGGCAGAAGGCGCGGAAACGGCGAAAGAAGAGCCTTCCGCTTCAGCCACTGACGAAATCGATCTCGATTTGACTCCCGGAGCGCTGGAAAAGACCAACGACCCGGTGCGCATGTACCTGCGTGAAATGGGCACTGTGCCGCTGCTGACGCGCGAGGGCGAAGTGGCCATTGCCAAGCGCATCGAGCGCGGTCAGTTGCTTGTTCTCAAAACCATCACCCGCTCTCCCATCGTGCTCAAGGAAATTCTCGGCATTGGCGATGACCTGCGCACCGGCGCGCGCTCCATCAAGGAAATTGTTCAGTTTGACGACGAGGAACTCACCGAAGAGAAAATCGCCAACAAAACCAAGCAAACGCTCAAGCAAATTGATCGTGTGGCGAAGCTCTACCTCGCCGCGCTAAAGCAGGCGCAAAAGCTTGAGCGCACGCCGAAGTCCAAGAAACGCTCCTACCTTCACGCGCGATACGCCCTCTCGCGCACTCGCGTCGAGATGTCCAAGCGCGTGCGCGATATTGACTTCAATCTCTTCGAACGCAAGCGGCTCATCGACAAAATTCGCCAGACCGTTGAGCGCGTCCATGCTCTCGAACGCGAAATCACCAAGCTTGAGCGCCGCGTCGACGCTTCCAAAGGCGACGTCCTTGCCGAGGCGCGCCGCGATCTCAAAGAGCGCCGCACCGAGCTCCGCGAAATCGAAATTTCCAGCGAAGTCAGCCCGCAAGAGCTCAAGCGCACTCTGCAAATTATTGTGCGCGGCGAAATCGAAGCGGAGCAGGCCAAAAAAGAATTGATCGAGGCGAACCTTCGCCTGGTCGTTTCCATCGCCAAGAAATACACCAATCGCGGCCTGCAATTCCTTGATTTAATCCAAGAGGGCAACATCGGCCTGATGAAAGCCGTGGACAAATTCGAATGGCGTCGCGGCTACAAATTTTCGACTTACGCCACCTGGTGGATTCGCCAGGCCATCACGCGCGCGATCGCCGATCAGGCCCGCACCATTCGCATCCCCGTGCACATGATCGAAACCATCAACAAGCTCGTGCGCACCAGCCGCCAGCTCGTTCAGGAATTGGGGCGCGAGCCAACTTCTGAAGAAATCGCCAAACGCATGGACATTCCTGTTGCCAAAGTGCGCAAAATTTTGAAAATTGCGCAGGAGCCAATTTCGCTCGAAACGCCCATCGGCGAAGAGGAAGATTCGCATCTTGGAGATTTCATCGAGGACAAGGCCGTGGTGTCGCCTTCCGATGCGGTCATCAATCTAAGTTTGAAAGAGCAAACTTCTTCCGTATTGAAAACGCTGACGCCGCGCGAAGAGAAAGTGATCAAGATGCGCTTCGGCCTCGACGACGGCAGCGAGCACACCCTCGAAGAAGTCGGCCAGTCTTTTGCCGTCACGCGCGAACGCATTCGCCAGATTGAAGCCAAGGCGCTGCGCAAGCTCCGCCATCCGTCGCGTTCGCGCAAACTTCGCGCGTTCCTCGAAGGCTCCGCCAACGAATTTTAATCTTCGTCGCCCGAGCAGGCAAAATTCAAACTGACCCACTCTGCAGCCATAACCGCAACGTGTGTCTTACGGAATTAGTTCTGGATATCAGTCCTCGCGAACCTTTACACGGTTTAAGATATTTGTATGCCTGCGTTGCTGGAGTTGCAGAATTTCACCGTAGAGCTGCCGACGCCGGAGGGCTGGGTGCGGCCGGTGAACGAAGTTTCCTTCGCGCTGGAGGAAGGCGAAGCGCTGGGGCTGGTGGGCGAATCCGGCTGCGGCAAAACCATGCTGGCGCTGGGCCTGATGGGCCTCGAACCGCATGGCGCGCGACGCAACGGCCGGGCATGGCTCCAAATCTCGCATGATGGGTTGGCTGCGAAGGCCAATCTCGCAGCAATGGCGGGCGACGCGATGCGCAAACTTCGCGGTAAAGAACTCGCCATGATTTTCCAGGAGCCCATGACCGCGCTCGATCCGGTATTGCGCATCGGCGCGCAGATTGAAGAGGCGATTCGCGCTCATGAGCCGCAGCTCCCGCGCGCAGAAGTGCGCCGCAGAGCCATCGAATCGCTGGAACTGGCTGCCGTTCCCGAACCGCAGCAGCGTTCGCGCCAGTTTCCGCACCAGCTTTCCGGAGGCCTGCGGCAGCGCGCCATGATTGCTATGGCGCTTTCCATGCGTCCGCGCCTGCTCATCGCCGACGAACCGACCACCGCGCTGGACGTCACGGTACAAAAGCAAATCGTCGAACTGCTTGCTCGGCTGCGCGCTGAGTTGCATCTCGCAGTGCTCTTCATCACGCATGACCTTGGCGTCGTGGCGCAAATTGCCAATCGCGTTGCGGTGATGTATGCAGGACGCATCGTCGAGATCGGCCCCACAAACGAAGTACTCACCAATCCGCGCCATCCTTACACTGCCGGATTGCTTCGCGCCGTTCCGCGCCTAGAAGGAAAAGACGTTGTTTCCATTCCGGGCACGGTCCCGCGGCTGAATGACTTGCCGCCGGGCTGCGCTTTTGCTCCGCGCTGCGAGTATCATCGCGCGGAATGCGATGACGCCGTGCCTGATTTGCGTGAAGCTTCGCCGCAACATCGCGCCCGGTGTATTCTCGTGTCATGAGTTCTTCGCCGAAACAATCCGAGCACGACGCGCAAATGAGTTTGGTGCGCGACCGCTTCACGCGCACGGCAAACGCGTTTGCCGATTACGTTTTGAGCCAGGGCGGCTCTGAAGCGGAGCGTTTGCTGCGGCTGGTCGCGCCAAACGGCACGGAGCGGGCGCTCGACGTCGCCTGCGGCCCGGGAACTCTTTCGCGCATTTTCGCACCGCATGTGCGCTGGATTGGTGGCTTCGACCTCACTGCGGCGATGCTCGAACGCGCGCGCAGAGAAACGGCAAGCCTGAACCTTCAGAATTTCGAGGCCATACGCGGCAACGTTTTGCAAATGCCGTTTCGCGATGAATCTTTCGATCTGGCCGTCACCAGCTACAGCATCCATCATATTCCCGACGCGGTGACCACCATTCGCGAAATCGCGCGCATACTGAAGCGCGGCGGCAAATTCGGTCTGCTGGACATGATCGTTTCCGAAGATCCCGCTGTGGCCAAGGCGTGCAACGAGCTTGAAATCGCGCGCGACCCGTCGCACACCCGCGCCTTATCGGCCAGCGAATTCGAGAAATTATTCTCCGCTGCCGGTTTGCGAATCACTGCGCGCGAAATCGCCGAGCATCCGCGTGCATTCGATGCGTGGATGCGCACGGCAGGATGGCAGCGCGGCGACGCAGAATACGAAGCTACCCGCAAACTCCTCGAAGATTCCATTCCGCGCGATAGCGCCGGCTTCCACGCCAGATTTCTTGACAATCCGCCTGACGGAGCGACGGACACCCGTCCAGACATCGAGTTAATTCATACGGCGCTGTACCTCGTGGCGGAAAAATGGTGAACGGCCCCGCGCCGCTTCTCGAAGCGCGCAATTTGCGCAAGCAGTTCGCCGTCTCCGGCGCGGCCTGGGAAAACTCGACACGCCGCACGCAGGCGGTTGACGGCGTCAGTCTGGAAATTCATCGTGGCGAGACGTTTGGCATCGTCGGCGAATCCGGCTGCGGCAAAACGACTCTTGCGCGCATGCTGCTGCGGCTTATTGAGCCCGATTCCGGTGAGCTTCGCTTTGCTGGCGAAGACTGGCTGGCCGCCCGAGGCGCGCACATGCGTCAGACCCGCCGGCGCATGCAAATGGTTTTTCAGGACCCCATGGCGTCGCTCGACCCGCGCATGCGTGTGGAAGCAATTATCAGCGAGCCGCTTGAGATTCATCAGCCGGAGCTGCGCCGGGCAGAACGTCGCGTTCGCGTCGCTGAAGCGCTCGAAACCGTCGGGCTCGGTGCGGAAAGCCTTGGCCGCTACCCGCACGAATTCTCCGGTGGCCAGCGCCAGCGCATCGGCATTGCTCGCGCGCTGGTGTTGCGGCCTGACCTGATTGTCGCCGACGAGCCCGTTTCCGCCCTGGACGTTTCCATCGGCGCGCAAATCCTCGAATTGCTCGAGCGCCTGCGACGCGAATTCGCTCTCACACTGCTGCTCATCTCGCACAATTTGCCAGTTGTCGCCCAACTCGCCTCGCGCGTCGCGGTGATGCAATCCGGCCGCTTCGTCGAAACCGGCGATGCCGCGCGCGTCCTTTCATCACCCCAGCATCCATACACGCGGACGCTGCTCGCGGCAGTGCCGCGCCTTCCCGTTTGAGATGCTGGGTCCATTTGAATTTTATTAATCGTGACAATAGCAGTCAAAATTCAACGGACCGTGTTGTTAGCGAATCAAAATGTCCGCTTTTATGAGCAAGTGATTGGTCCGGCGTTTCGGTGTTGCTCGGGGTGGTGGGGATGGCCCGCCCCCGAAGCGGTGGGAAAGTGGGAATCCCGCTGTGTGGGCGGGATTTCGGAAGCGCCGGGGAACGACATCCGGCGAGAAATGCGCTGACATTATGTTAACTCACGCTATAAGGGTGCTTCATGGTTAGCGCATCCCATTCCGCTGCACTCGCTTCCCGCGAGGTTCCCGGTAGCGTTTTCTCGGCGCCTAGCGTCTCTTCCAGCCGTCGACAGCCTTCGCCTTTCCTTCGCATCCACAATTCTAATCGAGTTTCTATGGGGAATTAGGGCTTCGTCTAAGTCTGGCAAAATCAGCGACCAAGAAATTTCTAATCGATTTTTTTTCACCATTTTTTCCACTGCAATGTCCATTTTCGGACACTCCAATTGCCCATGAACAACAGCGAGGCGGTTACACCATCGCTCTTGGCGACGGAGTTTGCCAAGCGCAGGCCGTTAACTGCGTTCGGTTCCGTAGGGAGGATCATTCAGAATAATCAGATAATTCATTCGCCATTTCCCTTCGATTCGCGAGCACTAGAGAGTGACAGGAACGCCGTAGAGCCCGCCCGCGGCCTTCAAAACTGAGCCAATCAGCTCCCGCCTCAAGCCAATCGGGGCGAGCCACCACTTTTCCAAAAGCACCTTCCCGAGGTGCCAAGCCTTCCCGATCTGGCGCAGCTGTATATTCGGAGTTGGCTGTGCAAAAAAGTCACCGTAGGCAAAGCCGGCCAGGTCCTCGCCCGCTTCCAACATGCAATAACCATCGCCGCAGAACGTCGCTTCGCACGGACGCCCGATGATTTCCGCAGCGATACGCTGGGCAACGACTTCCGCTTGCGCATGGGCGAACACACCTGCTTTGGGCAGCATCAGCGGCACATCCGTTTTCCACCTTCCCGGAAGGGGAATAGCTGTGATATCCCCGATGGCATAAACGTCGGGCCGCTTCGTGAGTAGCGTCTGCGTCTCAACAGGAATCCAACCAGCTTGATTGGTCAGATCAGCTTCGCTGACAACCTTTGGCGCCCGATGAGGAGGCACAGCAACCAGCAAGTCGTATTGGAATCTCTATCCGTTCTCGAAAATTAACTCTCGAACATTCGGTTCGATGCGGGTCACTTGGTGCAGCGGATGGAACTGGATCCCTCTTGCCTGAAGCATTCCCCGGACAGCCTCTCCGAGGTGCGGACCGGCCACGGGCATGGGCTGAGCCTCCGGAGTGAACAGGTGGATTTCCACTTGGCGAGAAAGACCGCGCTCGCGGAAAAAGTCAGCAATCAGCATTGAGCCTTCGTGTGGCGCTCCGGGGCACTTGTACGGCATCGCGGAAACGAGTACGGCGATGCGCCCGCCGGAAAAGCAGCGCAGTGCGTCCCGCAGGCGGGCGACCCCATCGAACGTGAAGAACGTGTGTGAAGCCTCCATTAGTCCCGGGATGGCATCCGGCGCCAAGTCGGCACCCAGCGCAACAATCAGTTTGTCGTACGGGATCTCTGCCTTCGTAGTCTGAACTTTTCGATGTTCGGAATCGATACGGATAACCTCGGCTTGCATGAATTCGATGCCGGGACGCAGCAGCGTCGCCAACGGCCGGCAGATTTGTTCGGGTTCGCGCTCTCCCGTCATCACCCAAAGAAAAGAAGGAGGGAACGCATACCGCGCATTCCTCTCGATCAGGACCACGCGGTGGCTGCCGGGAAGCTGTCGGCATAACTCGTTGGCGGCCACCATACCTCCCACACCTCCGCCCAGCACGACGACTGTGTTCGATGACATTTCCTCCTCCTCATTCAGGTTCCATATCGCCGCAAAGGGTCGGTTTCGCCCTGATCCAGCAGCCGCACCCACGCGGGAATTTTGTACCGGCGGATGGAATCTCTTTTTGTATAGGGCTTGATATCGAGGATGGGCGTACTGTCCCAGGCGTCCAAGCCCTCGACCCAGAGACGCCGTCCACGTCGCCGTAGCAGCTTCACAACCGTAATCCCGATGGGATTCGGCCGGTGCGGCGTTCGTGTGGCGAGGAACCCGATCTTGGGAAGACGTTTGTCACCGCGCGGGTGAATCAGCAACTCGGGTTCATGGGCTTGATGAAGCCAGAAGAGCACGATGATGTGTGAAAACCCTTCAATCCCGCGCAATGCTTTCGCCCATGGCTTCTGGAGCTCAATGGCCCCAGATCGCACTCGGCCAATCGGGGTGAGTCGCAGATGGGAACCGCGGGGCTTCATGAACTTCGACCTCCGGCCGCTTGTCGGAGCTTACGAGCCATGCTGCCCTGCGCTTCGAGTTGATTGAACAGCAATTCGCGCAGAAGATCGTAAGCCTTTAGCATGCCGGGATAAGCGAGACGGTAGTAGATTCGTTGGCCGTCTCGGCGGGTCTCCAGAATACCCTTGGAGCGCATGAAGGAAAGCTGTTGAGACAGATTGGCCTTGCCGACACCCATGTACCTGACAAGCTCGCCAACCGTTCGCTCCCCGTCACGCAAGAGGTCGATAATTTGCAGTCGCTTGGGGCTAGAGAAAACCTTGCACACCTGTGCGTGCCGTTCGTAGAGATCTTTGCTTATCGCGGACGCCTTTATATGGCTCTCTCCCTGGCCTAGCAGAGCGTCAATAGTTTCGCAGATTCTAAACTATGCACTAAAGAGCGTCAATGTCTTCGCCCGGCCGCCATTGCGAGCACGCGAGCTTGAGGCCGTTCAAAGTTGATCCGGAGATTAGCGTATGGGCTTCTTTATGAGAAGTCAGAACTGCTTGAGCACTTGAGCTTCGTGCGGAACGCTCTCCCAAAGCCATGGCCGCGTACTCGCCCAATGATCACCCGCGATAAGGGCCACTACGGACAGACCCAAATCAATAGCCACTCGCCGCCGCATTCCCAGTCCTTTATGTGACAGGATGCACCCGAGCCAGGAGAATTGCATTCATTAGTTACCATGCGCAGCCTTGTGATCCTGCTCTACCAGCTTTGCGAGAGAAACCTCGTTAAGTGCCGTTGCAAGTTCGTGGATTGATCGGTATACAGGACCACGCCAAAACGATGGCACCGGTGAGTCCTCCCATTTCGAATGCGGTGCATATACGATCGCCTCATCCCAATGAAACCGATTGGTGGCGTCAGTGCCAGAATTGGCGGCAGACGGCCTTAAGTTCGCCATTCGACTCAATCCCTTTGAAACTTCATGATGCGGATCCCAGAACTGTCGCACCCGAGGGTCCGGCATTCTGGTCAATGTGCTTCCGCTTGGCGCTCGCCAGTCGGTCACCAGAATGGGCTCCCACACAACGAGCACCCTTAGTTTCCATTCTGGATGCTGTGCAAGAAGTTGTTCGGTTGCGGAGGCCCCCCGCAAACAAAACGGTCATGTTGGCGAAAGCAACAGAACCAAGCGTGGCAAACGAGCATTCGCATCAAACGCGGCTTCGAATGCACCGGCATTTGTCGATGTAAGCGTCGTTAGCGGCTGCTGGCCCGCTGGGACGGCGCCTGGCCCCTGAAGAAAATAGATTGCAGCGAGAAGAACAACCGCCGCCACTAGGGCGAGAACGGTGAGTCTCTTTTTCATTTTCCAGCCTGCCAGAATCCGCCGGCAACTAATCCGGCGATTTGCTGCGGAAACAGAATCATTCCCAAAACCACAACTACTGCGGCCCACAGCAGTACCTTGCCCAGTAATCTGCCTCGAACTGCGCACTGCTTTGCGCGATATTGCTGCCAGAATCCCAATCCGATCAGCACAACAGAAAACCCCAGGAGCCACGGACGCAAGGTCACAAAAAAGGCGCTTGCCGCACTGGCTCCCAGTGCAGCGGCGAATCCGAGCGGCAGGCAGCAGCTAACCGTGGCCAAGGAACTCAAAATTGCGGCGACGGATGCCGAAAGACCTGTGCCTTGTTTCACGCGGTTCCCCCTTGCCTCCATAACCGCCTTATGAATCATTTCTGCGGACGGAAGGCCAGCCTGTTTTGATCCGGCGTACAGCCGGCAACTCAGCCCAAAGCTCTGCTGTTCTTTGGCTTCTCGGGCTATATCCCGCCCGTTGACCCGAATGGTCGGAGAGCCAAGGAACTTAAGTTCGTTGGCCATCCTTTCATCGCTGACTAACACTTCCTGGATCTCGGCTGCAACACCTTGCGCGGCCAGTACCTCTCTTATCAGTTTCACCGCAGCCGGATAAGAGGGACAATCCGCCACATACAAGACTTCGACTTTCAATTCCCGTTCTCCGCTTTCCTTGGTTTTCCGCTTCTCAAAATTGGGCAACGTGCACCTCGTTTGCGCAGTTCTCGGTCACAGCTCCGTAGAGCCAAACGCAGTTCGTGCTCCAGGTCCTGAAGCTCGATGAGTTTCCGCTGAACGTCGGCCAGCTTCTCTTCCAACCGGCGGCGCACCGGAGCGCATGGCTGTAATCGATTCCCACGCAGTCGCAGAAATCCTCGAATCTCGCTGAGTTTGAAACCCAAACCTTGTACACGCCGGATAAAAGCCAACGTTTCAACGTCACTTTCACCGAAATTCCGGAACCCTCCCTCCGTTCGGGGAGGGCGCGGCAGCAAAGCATTGCGTTCGTAGAAGCGAATGGCGTCAACGCTGAGTCCGATCCGTTTCGCAACAACGCCAATGCGCATGGCCCTGGGCTCCTCTCTGTTAAATCTACACCCTGGAGTGTAGTCCAGAGTCAAGCGTTTTCCTGCCGCGCGCCGCCCTTACCGGGGAAGTTCCAGCGCGCCCCCCTCTTCCTGTGACCCCGGCTTTCGCTCAACAGAATGAACTGACGTGATGTTTGTCTTTTCTGTCGGGCTTTTGCTTGGGCGCTGCTTCGGGAAAATTCCTTCGCCGGGCAGGTTACGGAGACACGCATGTGCGGAAGCTTTGGGAGGCAGTCAAATGGCCAAAACAGTTAAGCGAGATTCGTCTTTTATTTTTCACCCATTCAGAAAGGCCTAGAAGCGCTCATGTTCGGCCGTGACTGGGGACGGCGGCACTGCAGGCACTCTAAAAGAAATTGAGGCTCTCTTCGTGAACCAGAGGATGGCATTACAGCGGCAACGCAGAAGCGGCTGCGCTCATGACTTCCCCGCCCTCAAGTTTCACGCGTTGTGACGTAAATCACATACATTCAAACCAGATGGTCGTAAATGATGGATAGGGTTCGAGAGGGATATGCGTGCGCCTTCTTTTGCGTATTCCAAGAGCGGGGGTATTGAGATTGGTTGTTCTCTAAATCACGAGGAGGAGCAAGGTGAAACCTCGAATACTTTGGCGTGCGGGATTTCGCTTCTGGGGAAGTACAAAAGGAAACGGACAAGGAACTCATCGAAATTACCTCCAAGGGTAAGAACAAAATGCCGGGATATGAAAAGACTTTGAAAGAGTCGCAGATCAAGGCACTCGTGGGTTACATTTGCGAGTTCGCAAAAAAAATGAGCGATCATAGAGCAGCGCAGTAGATTTCGAGCAGTTTCTAACAATGATTTAGGTGGCGTTTATAAAACAAAACTCATGCTTCAGGAAAACAGCAAGATGCTCCCCATAGGAACTTGCGGAGGGGCGTGTAAGGGGCGCTATTCGAATGCGTTCTGAGCGCCTGGCTCTTTGGTTCCGTCCTCTCGCGTATCTCGGCAGGAATCCAGTCACGTTGACGGGCGTGGTGCTCACAACCACGTCGGCAATCACGATGATCCTTTAC
The DNA here is from genome assembly GCA_035307965.1 of Candidatus Acidiferrales bacterium. GTDB lineage: Bacteria > Acidobacteriota > Terriglobia > Acidiferrales > UBA7541 > DAHUXN01. The sequence continues at coordinate 73,101 of DATGHO010000034.1, forward strand.
TGGATTTTCGAGATATTGCTCGGCGGCGGCCTCAATGCCTATCCGTACGCAGGCATCATTTTTTTGCTGGCCCTTCCCAGCGCGTTCATTCTGGGATTGATTCTGATCCCCATTGGAGCGCTCGCGCGCAGAAAACAGCTGCGCCGCCGGGGCGAACTTCCCTCCGTATATCCCCGCGTTGATCTCGCTGACCCCTTGCTTCGCAGGGCGGCGATTCTTGTTACCATGGCGACCTTCTTGAACATCGTGATTTTCACTACCGCCGCGTACAAGGGCACGCAATACATGGACTCCGTGCGATTTTGCGGACAGACGTGCCATACCGTAATGCAGCCTGAATACACCGCATATCTGAATTCGCCGCATTCGAGGGTTGCTTGCGTCGAATGCCACATCGGTCCAGGGGCCTCCTGGTTTGTGCGCTCCAAAGTCTCCGGGGTCAGGCAGGTTTTCGCGGTCGCTTTTCATGACTATCCGCGCCCGATCCCGGTCCCGGTGGAGCATCTACGGCCGGCCCGGGCAACCTGCGAGCAGTGCCACTGGCCGCAGCGCTTTGAAGGCAGTCCTCTTTTGGTCATTACCAACTACGCTTCCGACAAGGACAACACATCGTCAACAACCGTCCTGGCGATGAAAGTGGGCGGCCAAAGCGCGCAAGGAATGGTGGGAATCCATGGGCACCATTTGGATCCGGGTGTTCAGATCAGCTACATTGCAATAGACCACGGCCGGCAGGTAATCCCGCAGGTAACGTATCGAGATCCCTCTGGCAAGACCACTGTGTTCAAATCGACTGACAATAAAGTGACCCCGGAACAGCTCGCGCACGGGGAAGATCGTGTGATGGACTGCATGGACTGCCACAACCGCCCGACACACACATTCCAATTACCCAGCGATGCTTTGGACCAGGCCATGGCCCAGTCGTACATTAGCCCGGACATTCCTTACATCAAGAAGGAAGGATTGGAAGTCCTGCAGGAAAAGTATCCCGACCGCGCCACCGCCGGAAAAACCATCGCGGCAGAACTTCAGAGTTTCTATGAGAAAAACTATCCACAAATAGCCTCTGCTCAAAAAGCGAAGCTTGATCAAGCGATTAGCGCCATACAAACGATTTATCTGCGCAATGTGTTTCCCGAGATGGATGTCACCTGGGGCACTTATCCCGACAATTTGGGCCATATGAACTGGCCCGGCTGCTTCCGTTGCCATGATGGAAGCCATGTATCTGCGGACGGCAAAACCATTCCGAACGATTGTGACGCTTGCCATGACCTCATCGCCGTGGGCGAGCACAATCCCAAAGTTCTGGGAGAACTCGGAATAAAATGAATCATAGCCGGCGAGTTGAACGGTTGTTGCCTCGCTCCGCGTTCGACAGACGGCGATGGACAGTTATCGTCCTGGCAGTCCCAGTTCTTGTGTGCCTCTGCCTCTCGCCAGCACACGCGCAGAAGAATGAGGAGTGCCTTGCCTGCCATAGCCAGCATGATTTGCAAGACCAGGCGGGCCACAGCGTATTTATCGATGGAGCGAAGCAAGGCGCCAGCGTGCATGGTGTCCTGGGCTGTGCCGATTGCCACACCGATATCAAAGGTTATCCACATCCCGAGCATCCCGCTGCGGTTAACTGCGCGATATGCCACGCTGACGAAGCCAAAAATATCTCGGAAAGCGTCCATGCCAAGACCAGCACGCCGCCATGCTTGGGCTGTCACAGCGATCCTCACTCGATTGTGCCGGTAAAAGATCCCGCGTCTCCGGTGTATACCCTGAACATTCCCAAGACGTGCGGGTCCTGCCACGGCAATCCCGCGCTGGCTAAAAAGTTCGGTCTCATAAATGTCTATGCACTGTATATGGATTCAATCCATGGGTTTGCTTTGACCAAAGATGGCCTGCTGGTTGCCGCGTCGTGTTCCAGTTGCCATGGCACGCACAAAATCCTTAGCCACACGAATCCCCAGAGCCGCACTTATCGGACGAATATCCCGGCGACCTGCGGCTCCTGCCATGCCGGACCCGAGGCCGCTTATTTTGCTGGGATTCACGGAAAACAATTACAGGCAGGAAACACGCGAGCGCCTGTGTGCATCGATTGCCATACCGCTCACGCGATCTCCAATGTGCAGTCCGGCACTTGGCAGGAAAAAACTTCGGCAACTTGCGGCAGCTGCCATGAATCCCATTTTGCTACGTACCTCGATACTTTCCACGCTCAAGTTTCGGCCTTAGGATATGCGGCGACGGCGCACTGTTGGAATTGCCATCGAGAGCACATCATTCTGCCTGCATCTGACCCGAAGTCCTCGGTCGCTCCAGGAAATCTAGTGACCACCTGCAGCCAATGCCATGCGGGCGTGACGGCGAGCTTCGTCACCTACCATCCTCACGCCGATCCACGTGAACGAAAATCGTTCCCGGCGCTCTATTTTGCCGCGCAGTTTATGAATCTGCTGCTCCTTAGCGTACTGGGCTTTTTCAGCTTGCATACGATCCTGTGGTTTATTCGTTCTGTGTTTGATCGTTCCAGCAGAAGAGCCGAGGTGGAAAGTGGCGACTAGCGGAGTTGTGGCAGGAGAAAAGACGGGCGAACAATACTATCGGCGTTTTTCCGTAGGCCAGCGTTATCTGCACGGCATCATAATGGCGACGTTTATCGGCTTGGCTTTGACCGGCATGGTTCTCCGCTTTAGCCATGCTCACTGGGCCGCTGCGTTCGCGCACGGCGTCGGCGGGTTCAGCGCGATTTTGTTTTTCCACAAGTTTTGCGCGGTGCTGCTCACGTTGGCTTTTTTGGTACACCTCGGAGATCTTGCGTACAGCGGAATCGTCAAGGGGCAGCGAGGCGTTTTCTGGGGGCCGAATTCCATGGTCCCGCGGCTCAAAGATTTCCAGGATCTTTACCAGCACATTCGATGGTTTTTGTGGCTGGGCTCGCGGCCGAAATTCGACCGCTTTTCTTACTGGGAAAAATTCGATTACTGGGCGGTCTTCTGGGGCATGGCAATCATCGGACTTTCAGGGTACGCGATGTGGTTCGCTCCTTTCTTCGCCAGATTCATCCCGGGGTCCTGGCTCAACATTGCGCTGCTCATCCATGGTGAGGAAGCTCTTCTCGCGGTGTGGTTTATTTTCGCCATCCATTTCTTTAACACTCACCTGCGGCCGGGAAGCTTTCCCATGGATCTGGTAATTTTCACGGGACGCGAAACTGAGCAGGAATTGAAAGAAAAACATCCTGTCGAGTACCAGCGTCTGCTGGAAACGGGCCAATTACAAAGGACAAAGGCGGAAGCGCCCTCGCAAAGGCTCAAAACTTTCGGCAGAGTGGTTGGCGTGATTGTTATCGTCAGTGGCTTTGTACTTCTTTGGCTGACCCTGGCCTCCTTCCTCAAAGGCCAATGAGCCGTTGCCGCGCGTGTGCAATAACTCATCTTGCGCGGGTAAATGCATCCTGCGGATGCCATGACCGAACGTTTAGCGAACCACTGTGACGCCCATCACTCGCGTCTGCGGCCAGCATCACATTGAATCCGCCAGGCCTCGCGCTACATTAACTCTAGCCGCCAAAAGAGTACGATAAGGCGGCGATAAGCCGGGAGGCGCTACAATGGCACAGAAACCCAGCGTGTCGTATCCACCCAAGAAGCTCGTTGCGCGCGAGCCGATCTGCGCTGTTTGCGGGAAACCTTCGCAGCAGACGATCTGCCACGCGTGCGCCGACAGAGTTCAAGCCGAAGCAGTGTCCAAAAAGAAGCGCGAAAATAAAGGCGAAGAATAGCAGGCTTAGGTCGAGCTTGAATTTGCGGCCGTGCTGTTTTTTGCGCGCGCCAGTTTCCAACATTCCCGCGCAATGGCCCAATCCTCTTGGGCGCGCACAACGAGGACGCGAACGGCCGAATTTCTCGCAGAAATATCTTGGTCTGACGCCAGTTGAGCATTCTTCCCGGCATCAAGCTCGACTCCCAAATAGCGAAACTCCGCGCAGGCAGCCTCTCGCACCTCCGGTGAATTTTCTCCGATCCCGGCGGTAAACACCAGCGCGTCAATCCCGCCCAACACCGCGATCATTGCTCCGATATTCGAGCGCAGACGATGCACGAAAATATCAAAAGCAAGCCTCGCTCTCGAATGGCCCTGCTTCATCGCAGCCAGGATGGCGCGCATATCGCTCGAGAGACCTGAAATTCCGAGCAGGCCTGATTTCGTGTTGAGCACGTCGTCCAATTGCTGCGGCGTGTATTCGCCGCGTCGCAGCAGGTACGTCAGTATGCCAGGGTCTACAGAGCCGGAGCGCGTTCCCATCATCAGCCCCTCCACCGGAGTAAAGCCCATGGTGGTGTCAATGCTGTGCCCCTCGCGAATGGCGGCCAAGGAGCATCCGCTTCCCAGATGGCAGGTCACTATTTTCAGGGAATCCAATTCCCTCCCGAGAAGCTGAGCCGTGCGCTGAGCGCAGTATTGATGATTGATGCCGTGAAAACCGTATCGTCGAATCCCTTGCATGAACCATTCATAAGGGCCCCCATAAACGGCAGCAGATTGCGGCATGCGGCAGTGGAATCCTGTATCGAACACGGCCACCTGGGGCACCGCGCCAATTTTCTCCTCGACAATCTGAATCGCCTCCAACTCGGCACGGTTATGAAGCGGGGCGAAAGTCGATAACCGCTCGATGACCGCCTTCACTTCGGGAGTGATAAGCGTTGGCTGTTCGTACTGCGAGCCGCCGTGCACCACACGGTGACCCACGATGTCAATTTCCGCAGGCGAGGAAACGGCGCGCGCCGCTCCGGACCATAAGCTCTCCAGCAACCGAACAATTGTCTGTGTGGGGGAAGAGTTGGCTGCGCGTTCTTGTAGAGTTGCGCCCCGCCCGCTCTGCGCTTTGATTTCTGCCTGGTCGCCGTTCCATTCGATTTTGCCCTGCCATATCGGCGCAGGCGGATTTTCCGGCGGAACTTCCTCGATCTCGTAGAGCGAGCTTTTTTGAGTGCTCGAACCCGAATTGAGAACCAGGATTTTCATCGCTGCAAAATTAATACGGCCATCTCCAATCGCGGATCTCGGGCATATCGTCTCCGTGAGCGCAGATGTATTGTTTATGCTCGACGAGCTTATTGCGCAGGAGCTGCTTGAAATCGCCGCCGATGCGCTGCAAGCGCGGGACGCGGTCGACTACGTCGCCAGCGAGATGAAATCGGTCGAGGTCATTCAGCACGGTCATATCGAATGGAGTGGTCGTCGTTCCCTCTTCTTTGTATCCGCGAACGTGGAAATTGTCGTGATTGGTCCGACGATACGTCAGGCGGTGAATCAGCCAGGGATAACCGTGATAAGCAAAAATGACAGGCTTATCCGTTGTGAATATTGAATCAAATTCACGATCTGAAAGTCCGTGAGGGTGTTCGCTCATCGGTTGAATGGTCATCAAATCGACCACGTTAACGACGCGAATTTTTATGTCCGGAAAATGCCGGCGCAGCAGGTCCACGGCCGCAAGAGTCTCCAGCGTGGGGACGTCTCCGGCGCTGGCCATCACCACGTCCGGTTCGCTGCCCTTATCGTTCGAGGCCCACTGCCAAATGCCGATTCCGTTTGTGCAGTGAGCGATCGCGGAATCGATGTCGAGCCATTGCAGGTCCGGTTGCTTGCCGGCAACGATCACATTCACATAGTTCCGGCTGCGAAGGCAGTGGTCCGCGACGGAGAGCAAACAATTGGCGTCCGGCGGCAGATAGACGCGCACAATATCGGCCTTCTTGTTTACAACGTGATCGATGAAACCGGGGTCCTGGTGCGTGAAGCCATTGTGGTCCTGGCGCCACACGTGCGACGTCAACAGGTAATTTAACGAGGCAATCGGACGCCGCCATGAGATTTTTCGCGTGACTTTGAGCCACTTGGCATGCTGGTTGAACATTGAATCCACAATGTGAATGAACGCCTCATAGCAGGAAAAAAATCCGTGCCGTCCGGTCAGCAAATAGCCTTCGAGCCATCCCTGGCACATGTGTTCGCTCAGCACTTCCATCACGCGGCCGGTTGTAGACAGGTGCTCATCTGTGGGCAGAATTGGCTCCATGAAAATTTTGTCCGTAGTTTGGTAGATCGCATCGAGCCGGTTAGAAGCCGTTTCATCAGGGCCAAATACGCGGAAATTTTTTGCATCTGCGTTCAATTTCATGACATCTCGCAAGAAATTCCCAAGAACTCGAGTCGCTTCCGCGCGTTCCGTGCCCGGTTTCGATACTTTCACCGCATAATTCCGGAAATCCGGCATCGCCAGGTCCCGCAGCAACAGGCCGCCATTGGCGTGTGGATTGGCGCCCATTCTGCGGTCGCCACGTGGCGCCAGTTCACGCAGTTCCGCAACCAGCTTGCCGGACTCGTCGAACAATTCCTCCGAGTGATAGCTCTTCATCCACTCTTCTAAAATTTTAAGGTGACCGGGGCGGGACGAAAGATCGGTTACCGGGACTTGATGCGCGCGCCACGTGCCTTCCACCGGTTTGTCGTCCACCGTTCTTGGCCCGGTCCAGCCTTTTGGTGTGCGAAGAATGATCATCGGCCACACTGGAACGCCAGTCGCTCGCCCGGCGCGTGCGTCGTTTTGAATCGCGCGAATTTCCGCGATGATCACGTCCAGCGTCTGCGCCATTTGCTGATGCATGATTTGCGGATCATGACCCTCTACGAAGTACGGCTTGTACCCGTAGCCCGTAAAAAGCTGCGTCAATTCCGCATCCGGCATTCGGCCAAGCACGGTAGGGTTGGCGATTTTGTATCCATTCAAATGCAAAATGGGCAGAACCGCTCCATCCCGCGCAGGATTGAGAAACTTATTGGAATGCCAACTCGTCGCCAGCGCACCCGTTTCGGCTTCACCGTCGCCAACTACGCAGCAAACCAGCAGCGCTGGATTATCAAAAGCCGCGCCATATGCGTGCGCGATCGAGTAGCCCAATTCCCCTCCCTCATGGATCGAGCCGGGAGTTTCGGGAGCCGCGTGGCTGGGAATGCCGCCGGGGAAAGAAAATTGCTTGAAGAGTTTTCGCAATCCGTCCTTGGTTTCAGGAATATTTGGATAAAGCTCGCTGTAAGTGCCTTCCAGATACGTGTTTGCAACCACTCCAGGCCCTCCGTGCCCGGGACCAGTCACATAGATAACGTTCAAATCGTACTTTTTGATCAGCCGGTTGAAATGTACGTAAATGAAATTCAATCCTGGCGTCGTTCCCCAATGGCCAAGCAGGCGCGGCTTAATGTGCTGAATTTTCAATGGCTCAGATAGCAGCGGATTATCGAGCAGGTATATCTGACCCACTGAAAGATAGTTTGCCGCGCGCCAGTAGGCGTGCATTTTGCGGAACTCTTCCCGCGATAAAGGCTGCACAGAAGCCGAAGGACTCGCCGAACCCGCCGGTGCCGCAGTAGCCATATCCTCACCCTCCTATTCTATTTTCCCTGAATCGCTTCTTGCGGCTGGGGAGCGATCGAAACTCCATTCTAGTGCAGGAACGCAAACTTTCAGAACGCCGCTAGCTGCTCAAAACGGACCAAACTCATGCCGTTCTCGGTCAGCCGTCCTTCGTTACTCTCTTCGGCGAAATAGAGCAGAAGGCCTTGCTCTGAGGTCCATATCAAAAATGGCGCGTGCAGCGGAGCTTTCAGTTCAAATTTGTCAGCCTTCCATCTGCGCCGCGCAATAGTGATTTCCTCACCTCTCAGCTATTCTCAGCGCAGCCAAATGCCCTATATGTGACCCAAGTCACAAGCTGGTGTGCCACACGTCATAGCGAATCGGTTGCCTCAGCTCTTACAAAGGAACTTCTTTTAGGGTAGCGCCGAATGCACGCGATACACAGCGCATCGGAAGGCAATCGAGGAACCAAAAGGGGAAGCGGGATGGCATTGAGTGCCATTTTAACAACTTATCGAATATCGGCATTTGTGATGCAGGTCACAGCTACCGCAAATGCAAAGGGCTACAAGAAGCTAAGTCATGTTGCGGTTTGTTGGCATATCTGAAGTCTGCGAGGGAACTGTATGGGGCGTGTCAAGGTGTTCAACTCAGCGCTTGTCCTTACGCTTCTGATTTTCGTGTCCTGGCATCCGGCTGCCGCTCAGGCGCAGCAGGCAGACAGCTCAAAGAGCGCGCCGCAAACCGCCACGACCACGCCGGAGAAATACGCCGGTGCGGATGCTTGCAAAGTCTGCCATGCGGATGAGTACTCCAGTTGGGAGAAATCACCACATTGGAAGACCACTCTCAATACCAGGCAAGGCCCTTCTCACCAGGGTTGTGAAGCCTGCCACGGCGCTGCGGCGAATCACGTGGCCGATCCCAGCAACACCTCTGGACTTTTCCTGTTCGAGAAAGCGTCGCCAAAAGAAATCAATGCTCGTTGTCTTGTATGCCACGCCTCGAGCACGGAGCACATGCAAGCCATCAATTCGCTGCACGCTAAGAACGGTGTTTCGTGCACATCGTGCCATTCTCCACACCATGCGACGCAAGCTCAGTTCCTGCTGGTCAAGCCGCAGCCACAACTGTGCTTCTCATGTCACTTGAAGGAGAGAGCGCAGTTTGCCATGCCCTTCCATCACCGCGTGAACGAAGGACTGGTTCAATGCACGGATTGCCATAATCCGCACGGAACGGAACGCCCGCATCAATTGCGCGCGTCGGCGTCGCAGGATGCGGTCTGCTTCAAGTGCCACGCGGATAAACAGGGGCCATTTGTGTACGAGCACGAAGTGGTGAAAGTGGAAGGGTGCACGGCATGCCACACGCCGCACGGAACTCCGAACCCTCACTTGTTGAAACTGAGCAACGTGAACCTGCTGTGTTTGCAGTGCCATACAGCGTCATTCGCAAACGCACCGGGCGCGCCTTCGTTTCATAACCAAGCCGCGCAATTTCAAGCGTGCACGCTTTGCCATACACAGATCCATGGATCGAATTTTAGTAGCTTCTTTTTCAAGTAGAAGGCTCCCTGCAGAGCTGCCCGCAGGGCGGAGAGAGCATCGTCGAGCAAATTTTGGACGAAATCGCGGGGTGAGAATGCCATGAGAACTCAGGCCCAGAGAAAGTTGGTCGGCTGGTTCGCTCTAATAGCGGCACTGTTCGTTCCGTGGACGCTGCGTGCGCAGCAAAGCACCGGCACGGAGCAATCTCCAAAAAGTGTGCAATCCGGGGATTATAACGTCCAGCAAAGCATCGAGTTCGGCTATCGCGATAGCATCATCGACGGCAACATCAATAATTATGATACGTTTGAGAATCTCGGCTCTGGCGTGCGTCTGTTCGATTACACGCTAAACATGCGTTCGAAAAATCATAATGGGCTCTTTTTCGACAACCTCACCTTCAGCAACTTTGGTTATGGCGGTGATCCGAACGACGTCACGCGGCTGCAGATCGACAAGAACAAGTTCTACGACTTTCGGGCGATGTTCCGGCGCGACAAGAATTTCTGGGATTACAATCTGCTGGCGAATCCGCTGAATCCGGCGAGTTCGGTTCCGGCGCTGGCCATCGTTAATTCGCCGCATTCGATGGACACGGTGCGGCGAATGCAGGATTACGACCTGACGCTGTTCCCGGAATCACGGCTGCGTTTCCGGCTGGGATATTCGCACAATGTGAACGAAGGACCGGGTTTCACGACGCTCGATGGGGGAACCGAACCGCTTCTGGCCGAAGAGTACCACTACACGACGAATGCGTATCGCGCTGGCGTGGATTTCCGGTTCCTTCCGAAAACCACGATTTCTTACGACGAGTTGCTAACGTATTTCAAGCAGGACAACACGGTGACGGATCAAAATTTCCTGTATGTGCTCTCGGACGGCACGCCCGCGGACCTGGGCATTGTGTTCAACACCCAGGGCAACACCCCATGCGCTGTGCCAATTGCGAACGCGACTACCACACCGCCCACAGCCACGGCCACTTGCAATGGATACCTTGCATACAACCGCATTGGACGGCCGCGCGGATCGTTTCCGACGGAGCGCCTGGCCTTCCAGTCAAATTACGTTAAGAATCTGGAGATGTCCGGCGCAATCGCTTACAGCAGCGATGAAGATTCGGTACCTGACTTCAGCGAATTCATGAACTCCTGGACCAGCCGCACCGCGAGCCGGGGAGCCACGACGGGAGGGCCGGCAAAAGCCAAGCGCGTCTCCGTCGGCGCAAACTGGGCAGGAGATTATCAGATAACGGAAAAACTGCATGTGGTCGATGAATTCCGATATGCCAACTGGCGCATTCCCGGAATGTGGGCGACTGCGGACACCAACCTCTATCCAACACCTCCAGCGGCGCCTGGCCAGGCGGGGATGCTGCTTCCCATTGCGCAGGTGACTCCCGCAAACTTCTCGACCGTGTGCCCCACAGCGCCGTACAATGGTCCGAATTGCCCGCAGCACAGTGCCAGCGCCGCTGCTGACGTCGTAAATGAGCTGGTTTCGCGATTCCTGGCTCAGAACCTCAAGACCAACACCGCTGAGCTCGAGTACGCATTCACTCCGCGCCTCAGGGCACGGCTTGGGTACATGTACACGAGCCGCACGATTGCGGACTTCAACGCGACGTTTGACACCGGAGAAATGTATTTTCCGGGAGGATCAACAGCAAGTGCCACGAACGATTACCTTGCGGCGCGCGGCGACTGCGCCCTCGTAGCTGGCGCACTTCCCGCCGGCTGCACCCTTGATCCCGTTACGGGCATAATCAGCGAGGGCTCGCCAACTTCGCCGCTGCCCGAAGCAGGCAACGACACTTCGCGCGGCATCACTGACATCCACGAAAATGCGCTCATCCTGGGTATCTCCGCAAACCCAACGGACAAACTGAGACTGAGCGCGGATTTCCGCTTCGGTTACAACGACAACTCATTCACGCGCATCAGCCCGCGCCAGGTGCAAGTTTATAAAATCCAGGCGACTTACACTCCCATATCATGGGTCAGCATCGGCGGCGCGATCGACATTCACGAGAATCGCGACAATGTGCTCACCGTCAACAATCTGCAGCACGATCGGGGCTTCAGCCTGGTAACCACGCTGGCGCCGAATCCACGCGTGTGGGCAGATTTTGGATACGACTACACAAATTTCTATACTCAGGCGGACATTTGCTTCGCTGAGCCGGGATCAACGGTGTTTACCACGCCCTGCCCAGTGGCGGGCTCGCCGGGTCCCTTGGGCGCCCTCTCGTTCTACAAGAGCACGGACCACTTCGTCTATGGCGATCTGATGTGGATGCCGGTAAAGCGCGTCACGGCGATGGTGGGGTACTCCGGAAGTATCGTCCGCGGCGACACGCTTTTTCTCAATGCGCTGCAGCCCACGGGGCCGCTGGATTTCAACTACATCAAGCCTAACGTCAGCCTGGCGTTCGAGATTTATAAGGACTTGACATACAAGACAGCGTGGAACTATTACGGATACAACTATAAGGGCATCGCGAATCCCGCGGGTTTGGCAGCACTGCCGTTGCAGGACTTCAACGGAAACAATGTGACTTTCTCGCTTCGGTACGCATTTTGAAAGCAAAGTAAAGTGTATGGTGGCTGAGTATCAGTGAATCAGAAGCACATCGGAAGGGAGAATAATGATGAATCGTTGCATACTTCGAATCGGGCAAACGCTATTTTTCGCGTGCGGATTGGTCTTTTTCTTCCATACTGCCGCGCGCGCTGACGACTCGGCGAGCCTTTTTAAGACCAAGTGCGTCATGTGCCACGCAGCGAATGGTAGCGGAGACAACATGATGGGGAAGAGATTGGGCGCAAAAGATCTGCGCTCGGCTGAAGTGCAGAAAAAAACGAACGCCGAGTTGGAGAAGGAAATCACTGATGGCATTCCGCCCAAGATGCCCTCATACAAGAGCACCCTGACGGCTGCCCAGATTAAGGGGCTGGTATCCTACATTCGCGAACTGGGTAAGAAGTAATAGGATTGCCGGAAACACGACTATAGCGACACCGGACATAAAGTCCAGGCCGGCCCGCGACGCTGGAAGAAAGTAAGGGGGCAGTTGGCTTATTTCTAATCGGCAATACTTTGCCCTCTTCCCGGTCTGCCTTTTCGACTCCGCCAATAAAAATCCCTTCAAAACCACCATCCCCGTCGAAACTTTTTAACTCTTGACGTGGCTTCATTTGTCGGCTAATGTTCGCGGCACAATTTCAGAGACTGATCTGCATTACATGGGAGTCCCGGGCCCCTCATGCCACGCGTTCGCTTGTACCTGAGCCTTTGCTGTGCTGTTTTGATCGCATTTCTTCTTCCTGCTGTTTTCGCTCAATCGCCGAGCATCCCCGCACTCACTGTTGACGCCGCAGCTCATGTGCATGGCATCGATCCGAAAATCTACGGTATCGCGAGCTTCGGTCTTGACCCGCAGTTCAATCCGAATATCTACGGAATTCCTAGCTACAGCGTTGACCCGCAGTTCGCGCAGGAGATCCGAGTGCCCAATGTTCGCTGGGGTGGCGACACGGCGACTCAGTACAATTGGCTTGTGGATTCGAGTAACATGGACTTTGACTGGTTTTTCCTGGGTGGCGGCATTCAGGCAAATTCAGCGCCCGGCGCATCGGTCGATCAGATGATCTCTACTTTCGGAGCGTTCGGCGCCCGCGCTCTGGTCACCATTCCAATCATCCTATTTGTAAACCGAAGCGCCGCGTCTACCTGCAGTTTCCCTGTTTCAGTTTACGGTCCGTAGCAGGAGGTCGATCCCTACGATCATCCGGGCGGCCAGACCTGCGGTAACGGCATTTCGCTCTATGGCGTCCAGCTCATCGACAACAATATCTACTCCAATCATGTCGACAACAGCGTGTCGCTTCAGCAAGGCTGGATCGAGCATCTGATCAGCACATTCGGAACCGCAGCCAATGGCGGAGTGCCATACTACCAATTGGATAACGAGCCATCCGGCTGGTACAACACCCACCGCGACGTGATGCCCAATGGCGCGGCTTATCCCGAGATCGTTGCTCTTGGCGAAGCGTATGCCGCAATGATCAAGCTGACCGATCCTTCCGCCAGCGTGTTGGGCCCTTCTGATTTTTCGGGTCGCGGCTGGGTAGGAAATCCGAAGCAGCAGAATAATCTTTACGCTGGCCAATACTATCTTCAACAGATGGCTTCTTATGAGCAGCAGCACGGCCGCCGCATTCTCGATTATTTCGACGAGCATTATTACGCCACAAGCACTGACAATGCTTCCGAGTTAGCTTCGACGCGCACGCTGTGGGATCCAACATACCTGGGCCCTGGAGGCTCCGTCTTCAATGCGCCGATTGACTTGATCCCACGGTTCAAGAACTGGATTCAACAATACTATCCGGGGGGACGAAGCTCTCCATTTCCGAATATGGTTTCAGCAGTTGGCGCGATCCGCTCGTCGATGCGCTCACCGAAGCGGACGCGCTGGGAATCTTTGGCCGGGAAGGACTGGACTTCGCAAATATGTGGACGATTCCCATGCCGCCCGCGCCGGTGCTACGCGCATTTCGGATTTTCCGCAATTATGACGGCCAGGGCGGGCAGTACGGCAATGTTTCGGTCGAGTCAACCAGCAGCGACCAGGGACGCCTTTCAGTATATGGCGCGTTGCGTTCAAGCGACCATGCGCTCACGGTGCTGGTGATCAACAAAACGACGCAGCCGATTGCCACCGCATTGTCGCTTGCGAATTTTGCCGCTTCCACAGCTTCGGTCTTTTCATTCAGCGGCGCTGATCTCGCACGCATTCTTCCCGCTGGCGGCGTCGCGGTCATCTCGAATCAAATCGATTATGATTTCCCCGCGTATTCCGCAACGCTTTTTGTGATTCCCGATGGCGCACCGCTTTCTGCCACCTCCACTGTGCTATCAACCTCGACGATCAGTCCAACGGCCGGCGAGACAATTACTTTCACAGCGAACATTGTTCCGGCCAGCAATGCGGCTATGCCTACCGGCACAGTTGATTTCGTTAATGATCAGACCGTCCTCGGAACAGTTCCGCTGAAGTCCGGGGAAGCCTCGCTGCAGACCGCAGCGCTTTCCCCCGGCCCGCACATCATTACGGCGTCTTATTCCGGGGATGCAAACAACGCAGCATCAATCTCAAACATTCTGAATATAAACGTGTCATCTTTTGGAGATTATGCGCTGGCCCTGAGCAGCTCGTCTCTACAGATTAGCTCCGGGGGCAGCGCGACGCTGACGGTGACCGTGACGCCGCAGGACGGGTTCGCCGCGCCCGTGGCTTTCGCTTGCACGGGACTGCCGGCCGGTGCAGCGTGCAATTTCAGCCCATCAAGCGTGACGCCTCAGGCAAACTCCGCGGTGCTAACGAGCATGTCCGTGTCGGTTCCAGCAACACTGAGCGGACTTCAATTCCTCTTGCCACAGGTGCCTGCCAGCGATTCGTTACTTTGGTTGTGGCTGGTTGCAGCGATTTTATGCCTGGCGAGCGCAAAGAAACACGCAGGTCTTGTCGGTGTAAAATTGCGCTCATTCCGGCTGCTCATCGTTGCGGCCGGATGCTTTTGCTTGTTCGGTTGCGCTTTTGGGGGTTCAAATTCAAATGCGCAATTGTCGACTGAGAAGCGCACCGCGTATATTGTCACCGTAACCGCAGGAGGCACAAATGTGCCGACCCACTCGCAGCAATTCACACTGACTGTATCAAATTGACGGCCGATTTTTTTTCGGCAGTGGCGGCAGCGGCTTCGCATAGGAATTTCGGTCGATTCCGCGTGCCGTGGCTGGTTCCCCGCTCATCTAATAAAGCCTGCTCTGCAAGACTCGATTTATGGCGGAATCGTCCCTCGCAAAATTCGAAACGCTCATTCCTGCACGACTCGACCGCCTGCCTTGGAGCCGTTTTCACTGGCTGATCGTGTGGGCGCTGGGAATCACCTGGGTATTGGATGGCCTGGAGGTCACGCTGAAAGGTGCCGTCAGCGGCGTCTTGCAAGAGCCACAAGTGATGAACTTTTCGGCGGCGGAGATTGGCTTCATCGCCTCGGTTTATTTAACCGGTGCGGTGCTTGGAGCGCTAATCTTTGGTTACTTGACCGACCGCTGGGGACGAAAAAAACTTTTCTTCATTACTCTGGCGGTCTATTTGGGCGGCACGCTGCTGACCGCGTTTTCCTGGAACCTTTGGAGCTTCTGCCTGTTTCGTTTTGTTACCGGTTCCGGTATCGGCGGCGAATATGCCGCCATTAGCTCCGCAATTGATGAATTAATCCCGGCGTTGTACCGGGGGCGCGTGGAATTAATCGTGAACGGCAGTTATTGGATCGGAGCTGCCGTCGGCGCCGCTTCCACATTGCTGCTGCTGGACCCGCGAATCCTGCCGCCGTGGCTCGGCTGGCGTATCGGGTTTGCTATTGGCGCGCTGCTCGGAT
Source organism: Candidatus Acidiferrales bacterium (assembly GCA_035307965.1). Classification (GTDB taxonomy): domain Bacteria; phylum Acidobacteriota; class Terriglobia; order Acidiferrales; family UBA7541; genus DAHUXN01. The sequence continues at coordinate 88,532 of DATGHO010000034.1, forward strand.
TATTCATTCTTTTGTTGCGGAAACATGTGCCGGAGAGCCCACGCTGGTTGATGACTCACGGGCGCCGTCAAGAAGCCGAGCAATCCATTGCTGAAATCGAGCACCGTGTCGAGCACGAGTGGGGAAAACTGCCTCAACCGCAAGGTCTTCCGCTGGTTATTCATCCTCGGGAAAGCTTTGGCTTTGGCATCGTGGCCAAAACGATGTTCTCGAAGTATCCGGCTCGCTCATTTCTTTCGTTGTCGCTCATGGTGTCGCAGGCGTTCCTTTACAATGCGGTTTTCTTCACCTACGCGCTCATCTTGACGCGCTTTTATCAAGTTCGCCCGGACAAAACCGGGATTTATCTGCTGCCCTTTGCGCTTGGCAATTTCTTGGGACCACTGTTACTCGGCCGCTTCTTCGACACCATTGGGCGGCGCCAAATGATCTCTGCGACCTATGGATTGTCCGCAGCGTTGCTCCTTTTCACAGGATGGGCGTTCAGCGCGGGATATCTTTCTTCGGCGCGCCAAACGGCGCTCTGGACAGTGATCTTTTTCTTTGCGTCCGCGGCAGCAAGCTCGGCGTATTTAACGGTCAGCGAGATTTTCCCGCTGGAGATACGCGCGCTGGCTATCGCTTTCTTTTACTCACTGGGAACCGCTGCGGGAGGAATCGCCGCACCGTGGCTATTCGGCTCATTGATCGGCTCCGGCTCGCGCGAAAACATTTTTCTGGGATATGTCGCTGCGGCAGCGTTGATGTTCGCCGCGGCCTTGATTGAGATTGTCTGGGGCGTTAAGGCGGAGCGAACCAGCCTTGAGCAACTGGCGAATCCGCTTTCCGCAGAGCAGTAGACGCGGCGCCTTGTCTAACTAAGAAGCGGAATGCCGCGAGCGAAGACGTTGGCAATTTTCAATTCGGGCGTCAGAAGAACAAGGTCAGCGTCCGCTCCAACGCTCAAAACACCCTTGCGCTTTTCCATTCCGACGCGGCGAGCAGGATTGTAAGTGGCCATGCGAATTGCTTCGATGAGCGGCACGCCCAGGCGCACCATGTGCTGCACGGCGCGATCAAGCGTCAAAGTGCTGCCTGCGAGTTTCCCTTCGCGATTGCGGCAAACGCCGTCGGTAACGGTCACGTCGAAAGTGCCCAGACGATAACTTCCATCGGGCATGCCAGTAGCGGCTGTACCATCGCTGACGAGCAGCACCAGATCGGTTCCCTTCGCGGCAAGCAGAAGACGGATCGCCGGATCGTCCACATGCACACCATCGGCGATTATCTCGGCGGTCACGGACGAATCGGTGAGCACCGCGCCAAGAACGCCCGTCTCGCGATGCGAGAATGGCCGCATCGCATTGAAAACATGCACAGCATGGCGCGCGCCTCGAAAGATCGCTGTGTGCGCTTGTTCGTAGGTCGCGTCCGTATGACCAAGGGCGACGACCAGGCCTTTTGCATAGGCGCGCTCGACCAGATCGAGTGCGCCGGGAAGTTCGGGGGCTAGAGTAAGGATTTTCACCGTTCCGGCGGCAGCTTCCAGATAACGGTCGAGGAGCGTGACGGAGGGTTTGGCGATAGCGCCCGGCGGATGCACACCGCGGCGAACGGAACTGATGAATGGTCCTTCCATATGAATCCCGATGATTTCAGCGGCCGCGTTTGGTGAGCGATTCGCGCCGCTAGCAATGAAGCGCGAAATGCCCTCGAGGCAGCGGCGCGTTTCATCAGGTGGCGCGGTCACAGTAGTGGCAATCGCAGACGTAGTTCCGCGACGAACCACGGTGGAAGCGACGGTCGACATCGCTTGATCGCTGGACGACATGAAATCGTGACCGCCCGCTCCATGTATGTGAACGTCCACAAAGCCCGGCACGATGGTTGTGTTGCGCGCGGAAATTTCCTTTGCGCCAGGCGGCGCAGTGAGCCCCGCACGCGGCCCGATCGACGAGATGTGCCCATCCTCAAACACCACGGCAGCATCGGGAATTTCTTGCAGAGGTGTTAATGCGCGTCCCGCATGTATGATGGTTGAGGTCATCGCGCACAATCGTACCCGAAGCTTGACGCGCCGCGCGCAAAAACTAAAAGCTCGGTTGCAAGAATGGAACGCTCAGCTACAATTATTGAACTCTCAATGGACTCGGAGGTCCGGAATGGCAAACGAAAAGCGGTTTGTGGCGTGGAAGCGCCATCATAGAAAACGAAAGTCAGCGAAAGCCAAAATGAAGCTCTATGAGCAGGGGAAGTTGGCGCACGACAAATTGCCCGCGCTCGCCAAGACTTTTCTTCGAAGAAAGATGCGTTCGCTGTCGAGGGCAGAATAAATATCGCTCTGGCAAAAAAAAGGAGGCGCCCCTCAGAGCGCCTCCTCTTCGCCGCGATTGCCGTTCCTTGGCAATCCGGCCGTCATGGCTCAAACGGTACTTACTGCTGGCTTGAGCCGGTAGAACCGGAAGCCGCCGTTTGTGCCGGGGCTGCCGCTTTTGGAACGCTCAGATAACCGCTCACTTTATTCTTCGCAATTGAATTCACAACCATCTCGAGCGGTACCTGATACTCGTGCGTGTAGAAGTAAATCGGTTCGTCGACTGAACGGTTCTGCTTCACGAAGCGCTTGTCATCAACGTAGAGGTACATGGTGAAAAGCTGCTTCTTGGTGTTTGTTCCGCGCAGTTCAACGGTCAAATCGCCCACGCGCTTCCGATGGCTCTTCTTATCGACGGTGAACTCGTAGATGTTGCGCTCACCCATGCGGCGCAGTTGCTCGACTTCATCGTGATTGCGCGCGATCAAATTCCCGAACTGGTCGCGCGTCATTTGAAGGGTCTGCTTAGTGGAGTCAAGGTCCGTCTTCACGCCGGTGACGTCGCCGCTCAACTTATTGACGTCATCGGAGCTAGCCTTGGCGGCGAGTTCGCTATTCATCTGCTGCTCGGCCTGCTGCACATTGGCGAAGTTCTTGGCATCCTCTGCCTTAATCCTGCGCGCATCTCTTCGCGCGGTGGCCAATTCACCCTGGGTCAGCTTGAGCCGGTCAGTAATGACGTTCAGCTCGCCTTGAACCTGAGCGCTGGTCTCCTCGCTCTGCTGCAAGCGCTGGTCCAGCACGCTCTGCGCCTGCTTGTCCGCCTTCACCTGGGCCGCGAGAGCCTGCTCATTGCTGCTTGAGGCGCGCTCCGCGCTCCAGCCGATGCCCAGCGCAATGAGAGAAACTACCGCAATCAATACTACAACTAGGCCTACCCATCGGGGAGTCGCCGCTTCCGGCGGCGTTACTTGATTTCGCTCTTCGAAAGTCATCTTCGTCTCTCCTTGAACCTGAATTCCCCCTGCCGCATGGGACAGAAGCACGGCTAATACCAATCCTCCGCATGCGTCTGTTCTTATGTAAGCCTTTATATTTCAGTATATTAGATGGACCTGGCCCCGTGTACAGGATTACTCGAGTACAGCCTACCCTGAAAACTTTACCTTGCCACGGTTGTTTCTGCTCTAAATGGTCCCGCCGCTCTGCCTCCCCAGTGGCCTAGCGGGTGATTTGCATATGTTTCAGCACCTCAATGCGATCATCGAGCGGAGGGTGGGTACTAAACAGATTGGCAAGCATTCGCCGAGCTTGCAGCGGCGCCACGATGCACAATGCCGCCGTCGAAGGAGAGATGTCCATCGGGATTTTCTTGTTGTAGCCCTCGAGCTTTTGCAGAGCGCTAATCAGGCCGTAGGGATGCCCGACCATCTTCACGCCCGAGGCGTCGGCCTGGTATTCGCGCTGGCGGGAAATGCCAAGCTGCAAGAGCAGTGCTGCAATTGGCGCAAGAATCAGCATCAAAATCGCGGTGATGGCGTTGCCTTCGCCTTCATCGCGCCCGCCACCAAATCCGCCAAAGATCATTCCCCAGCGACCCATTTGGGCAATCCAGGTGATGGCGCCCGCCAAAGTGGCGGCAATCGAGGAGGTGAGAATATCGTAATTGCGCACGTGAGAAAGCTCATGCGCGATCACTCCCTCAAGTTCATCGTCGTTCATGATCTGCATCAAACCGGCAGTCACGCAAACTGCGGCGTGATGGGGATTCCGGCCGGTAGCGAAAGCGTTAGGTGCAGGCTGCGGGCTGACGTAAAGCTTAGGCATGGGAAGGCCTGCCTTGCCGGCAAGGCGCTCCATGACAGCATATAAACGCGGCGCTTGCTCGCGCGTGACTGGCTGAGCATGACTGGAACGCAAAGCGATTTTGTCCGAGAAAAAGTACGCAACGGCGTTCATGACAACGGCCGCGATTAGTCCAAACGCCATGCCTCGGGGACCGGCGATGGCTTTGCCGCCAAGAACCAACAGAAGGGTAAGAGCTGTGAGCAGGAACGTGGTTTTGATGGTTTTCATTTGTTCTCCGGGAACTGACAATCATAGTTTACGAGCGCACCCTTTGGCGGTCAAATCAGGGTCGCCGCGCCGCGCGCGCGTCAGATTTCTCCTTGGGCTTGTCAGCTTTTTCCTTCGCGAAACGCATTTCGCCGGTTTTTGGATCTGCGTCAACCACAACACTGTCGCCCGGAAGTATCTTGCCGTCGAGGATTTCGATGGCCAGCGGATCCTGCACCAAGCGTTGAATGGCGCGCCGCAACGGACGCGCGCCGTAAGCGGCGTCGTAACCTTCCTGAAGCAATAGTTCACGCGCTGCGGGCGACAAGCGCAACGAAACATGCTTGGTTTCCAGCATCTTGGCGACGTGCGCGAGTTGCAAATCGACGATGCGCTCCAATTGCTCTTTGCCCAGTGGCCGGAAAAGAACGATGTCGTCCACGCGGTTCAAGAATTCTGGGCGGAAAACCTGGCGTAGCGCGTCCATCGCTTCCGCTCGCGCGCGCTTCGGGTCGGCCGCCTCCAGTTCGAAGATTGCGGATGAGCCGACGTTGGATGTCATGATTATGACCGTGTTGCGGAAGTCCACGGTGCGGCCTTTGCCGTCAGTCAATCTTCCATCCTCGAGAATCTGCAATAAAATATTGAAAACGTCGGAATGGGCTTTTTCAATCTCATCCAGCAACACAACAGAATACGGATGCCGCCGAACCTGCTCGGTCAGTTGGCCGCCTTCTTCGTAGCCAACATATCCCGGGGGCGCGCCAATCATGCGCGCGACAGAATGCTTTTCCATGTATTCGGACATATCCAGGCGTATCATGGCGCGTTCATCGTCGAACAAAAACTCTGCTAGCGCGCGAGCGAGTTCCGTTTTGCCAACACCAGTGGGCCCCAAGAACAGGAATGAACCAATCGGCCGATGCGGATCGGACAATCCGGAACGGCTGCGGCGAACCGCATTGGCTACGCGAGTAAGCGCGTCATCCTGGCCCACGACGCGCTGGCGCAGGCGCTCTTCCATGTGCACGAGCTTCTGTACTTCGCCTTCGAGCAGGCGTCCCACAGGAATGCCGGTCCATTTGCTCACGATGCGCGCGATGTCTTCTTCACCGACTTCTTCTTTCAACATGGCGCGGCCTTTTTGCAATTTCGCAAGTGCGTCTTGCGCTTGTTGCAGGTCACGTTCGGCTGCGGCCAATTTTCCATAGCGAATCTCGGCGACTTTAGCCAGTTCGCCGGCGCGTTCCATGCGCTGCTCTTCCGTTTTGAGCTGGTCGATTTCGCCCTTCGTTTTTCGAATGCGAGCTATAGCGTCTTTTTCGACTTGCCATTGCGCTTTGAGCGCGTTGGATTTCTCACGAAGCGAAGAAAGTTCCTTTTCAATCTCACGGAGACGCTCGCGCGAATGCGCATCGGATTCTTTCGAGAGAGCCTGGCGCTCGATTTCCAGTTGCAGGATGCGCCGCTCCACTTCATCGATTTCCGCGGGCATGGAATCGAGTTCCATTCGCAAACCGGCGGCGGCTTCGTCGATGAGGTCAATGGCTTTATCGGGCAGAAAACGGTCAGAAATGTAGCGGTGCGAAAGCATGGCCGCAGCAACGATGGCGGCATCCTGAATGCGGACACCGTGATGCACTTCGTAGCGTTCCTTGAGCCCGCGCAAAATGGCAATGGTATCTTCGACTGAAGGCTCAGGAATCATCACCGGCTGAAAGCGGCGTTCGAGCGCAGGGTCTTTTTCGATGTATTTACGATATTCATTGAGCGTGGTAGCGCCGATGGCGCGCAGCTCTCCGCGAGCGAGCGCCGGCTTGAGCATGTTCGAAGCGTCCATCGAACCCTCAGCGGCGCCCGCGCCAACGAGGGTGTGCAGTTCGTCGATGAACAAGATAATCTGGCCTTCGGACTCGGTGACTTCTTTCAACACGGCTTTCAGGCGATCTTCGAATTCGCCGCGATATTTCGCGCCCGCAACGAGCGAAGCAAGGTCCAGCGCCACAATCCTTTTGGGCTTCAGCACTTCCGGCACATCTCCGGCTACGATGCGCTGAGCGAGGCCTTCGACAATGGCCGTTTTTCCGACGCCAGGCTCGCCGATGAGCACGGGATTGTTCTTTGTGCGCCGGGCAAGAATCTGCATGACGCGGCGAATTTCTTCGTCGCGGCCGATCACCGGATCGAGTTTGCCTCGGCGGGCTAACTCTGTGAGATCACGCGCATATTGCGCAAGAGCGCGATAAGTAGTTTCCGGATTCTGGCTGGTCACACGGTGGCTTCCGCGCACGCTGACGAGGGCTTGCAGAATAGCGTCGTGTCCCGCGCCGTTGCGAGCGAGCAAAGCGCCCGCCGCATCGCGTTCGCGACTGGCGATGGCCAAAAGAATATGCTCGGTGGAGACGTATTCGTCCTTGAAGCGCGCCGCTTCGTCGAATGCGCTGTTCAGAACGTCGTTTGACGCCTGGCTCAGGTACTGTTGGCCGGCTCCAGAGACTTTGGGCAGGCGCTCGATTTCGCGGCGAACTTCGGCGCCAATAGCTTCTGGCGACACGCCCAATTTTGCGAGAAGAGGCGACACCACTCCGTCGCCCTGCGTCAGGAGCGCAGCCAGTATGTGTAGTGGCTCTATCTGCTGCTGGCTGGCCTGCGAAGCGAGCTCCTGCGCGGTCTGCAGCGTCTCTTGAGCCTTCACCGTTAATTTGTCGTATCGAATCATTTTATTTTATTCGTCTTATTCGTCCAAATTGGCTATTCCGAGTCCAGTCCATTGTAGACAAAAAGGGGCCGGATCAGCTCCGGCCCCCCGCTTCCGCTTTGACCGGTTTAGTTCTTGCCGTTTGTGACGTTAATCTTCACCTGCTTCGGCTTCGATTCTGCGCGCTTTGGCAAGGTGACGGTCAGCACTCCATCGCTGTATCGCGCCTGGATTTCATCCGTGTTGACGGTATTCGGCAGCGAAAAGCTACGAGTGAAGAATCCATAGGAGCGCTCCATGCGAAGGTAATTCTCCTCCTTCACTTTTTGCTCCAACTTCCGTTCGCCCCGGATGGTCAGCATGTTGTTCTCAACCCTCACGTCGATGTCTTTCTCGACGACTTCGGGCAAATCGGCTTTGATGACGAGTTCGTTCTCCGTCTCGTAAATGTCCACTGAAGGCGCCCACGCCGTCAAAGCGGATTGATCTCGGTCGTGCGACAAATTGCCTTCAAAAAGGCGATTGACCTGTTCCTGCAAAGTCGCGAGGTTGCGGAAGGGGTCAAAACGGCTGATGCTATTCATGTGCGTCATCCTCCAAGTAACAGTCAATATATACTACACAAATGCTTATATAATATGAGCGTCTTGATGTCAAGTACTTTTGCAAAGTAGGATTTGACATCTCCAATTCATCTATATAGCTTTAATAATCAAACACTTAAGATAGTGTGTTTCCGGCATAGTGAGCAGGATCGGATGGTCCCGGGATTGAGTTCGACGCTCGACCACTTGGATATATCTGTGAGCGTCGTTTGCCGCTTCAGCGACCAACTGCAGGAAGAGGGCTTCCGAGATGTGATAAGAGCAGGAGCAGGTGATGAGGAATCCGCCTGGCTTCAGTATCTTCAGAGCGCGCAGATTTATCTCCTTATAGCCGCGGACAGCCGCGATAATACTGTCGCGGTTTTTCGCAAAGGCAGGTGGGTCGAGGATGACGCTATCGAACTTTCGCCCTGAGCTATCGTAGGCCTTGAGAACGTCGAATGAGTTAGCCTCCGAAAAGGCCACGTTTGAAATGTTGTTGAGGGCCTGGTTTTCCCGGGCAAGGGCGATTGCCGCACCGGACAAATCAATTGCCTCTACATGAGCGACTTGTGATGCGACAGTGAGCGCGAATCCTCCGTGGTAAGTGAAGCAGTCGAGCACTTCGCCATGGGCATAGTCCTTGGCCGCGCGATGATTTTCGCGCTGATCCAGAAAGCCTCCCGTTTTCTGTCCGGCGCGCAGGTCGTAAGCAAAGCGAACTCCGTTTTGGCTGGCGATGATTTTCTCGGGAACGCTGCCATAAAGCACGGAGTTGCGGCGTTCCAGACCTTCGAGTTCGCGGACTCGCGGATCGTTTCGCTCGAGAATGCCCTGCGGCGAGAGGGTCTCCGTGAGAATGGAGACAATCTCATCTTTGCGCCGTTCTGCTCCCTGGCTTAAAGTTTGAATTACCAGCCAATCCCCGTAGCGATCGACGATTAGTGATGGGAGCAGGTCCGATTCGCTGTATACGAGCCGATAAGCTTCGGTGTCAGCGACCACGCGCTTACGATATTCGATTGCGGCAGCAATGCGGGAAGCGAGGAATTCTTTGGTGATGGGGAGATCATCACGCGTAAGCAGACGTACCGTGATTTGGGAGCGGCTGCTGAAAAAAGCGCGGCCGACGAAGTTGCCGGCGTCGTCAGTGACGCGAACGACGTCTCCGGGCTCAGCCTCGGCGCTGCGCACGTCGCTGCGGTACACCCAAAGATGGCCGGAGCGAATGCGTTCCGCCCCGCGTTGGCTGATCTTGACGTGGCCTTCGGCCATGCTGTTCCTCGTGGATACTTTGTGCCAGAAGCTTCGTTAATATAGGAATTCAACGTCCGGCAGAGCGCAACGCGCGAGAAGCAAACGCTCGGAACCGGTTGGGCTTAGCTGATTCATAGCATAGCTCATGGGGAAGATCCATTGTGACGAATGCGCGTGAAAAAGCCACGGAGAGTGGAGTTTGAAAGTAAACGAACTTGATTACCATTTGCCTGCCGAGCGAATTGCGCAGAGGCCTCTCGAAAAGCGCGACGCCTCTCGCATGCTACTGGTGGACCGCGCATCCGGGTCGTTTGAAGACCGCATGTTTCGTGAACTTACGGAACTCCTCAAGGGCGATGAACTGATCGTTTTAAACAATGCTCGTGTGCTGCCTGCGCGTTTGTGGGGCCACCGCATCGGAATTCATGCGCAGCCACTCGGCAAGAACAGCCCCATTCGCAAGGAAAATCTCACCAGCGCGATCGAGGTTCTGCTGCTGCGAAAGGTTGGCGAGGACGAATGGCAAGCGCTAGTCCGGCCCGGCCGCAAAATTTCCGTCGGTGAAATAATTGTGTTTGGTGGCGGAGAGTTGAAGGCCGAAGTCTTGGCCCGCGGCAGCTACGGCCAGCGAAAATTAAAATTCACCGCTGCTGGGAGCGTGGCAGATATGGTCGAGAGGCTCGGACATATTCCGCTGCCGCCATACATCAAGCGCGAAGATGAACCGTTCGACCGCGAGCGATACCAAACGGTTTTTGCGCGCCACGGCAGCGCTGTCGCTGCGCCGACGGCCGGCCTGCATTTTACGGAGACGATGCTTGCGCGTTTGCGCGAGCGCGGAATCGAGATCTGCGAAATCACGCTCGATGTGGGCTTGGGCACGTTTGAGCCGATTCGCACCGAGCGACTGGAAAATCATCAGATTCATGCGGAATCGTACGAAATTCCAGAAACGACGGCCGCTGCGATTGGGCGAGCGCGCCGCGACGGAAGACCTATTCTCGCGATTGGCACCACGGTGGTCAGAGCTCTTGAAGATGTTGCGGAGAAAGTTTCCCGCGGTGAGCCGCAGAAAGAGCCTGTGAGGCCGGGCCGATTCGAGGCAGAGATTTTTTTGTTCCCGGGCAAGCCTTTTCGCGTGGTCACGCAGCTTTTGACGAATTTTCATTTACCGCGTTCGAGCCTGCTCGCTTTGGTCGCGGCTTTTGGCGGCCGCGAAAACGTGTTGCGTGCTTACCACCATGCTGTTGAGGCGCAGTACCGATTCTACAGTTATGGCGACTGCATGTGGATTCGCTGAGCACCTTTCTCTTCCGTGCAAGCGAAGGTAGCATCGTTTATAATCGGGCCAGCGTTGGAGCGCCCACGTTCATGAGATTCCTGATTCTCAGCGATGTTCACGCAAACCTGACTGCGCTTGAGGCCGCACTCTCAGAATCAAAGGGAAAGTGGGAAAAAGCCGTGTGCCTGGGCGATGTGGTGGGCTACGGGCCGGATCCCAATGAAGTAGTCGAGCGCATCCGCAACCTGGGTGCGGTGACCATTCGCGGCAATCACGATAAAGTTGGCAGCGGGCTGACCAGCGCCGAGGATTTTAACCCGGTGGCCCGCGCTGCGGCGATGTGGACCCGCGAGCGCCTGCGTCCTGAAAATCGCACCTACCTCGAACAGTTGCCTTTGGGCCCGGTTTCCGTCGATGGGTTTTCTATGGTTCATGGCGCAATACATGACGAAGATGAATATGTAGTCGCACCAGCTCAGGCGCTGGAATCGCTGCTTGAAGCGCCATCGCAAATCACTTTTTTTGGACACACCCATCTGCAAGGTGGATTTTCTCTGGATCCAGACAATCAGTTATCCTCGCTTCGTTTGCGGCCAGCGGATGGTCAAAAATTCGCGAAGCTCGACATCAAGAAAGGAACAAATTATCTGCTGAACCCGGGCTCGGTGGGCCAGCCCAGAGACGGGGACTCCCGCGCTGCATTTGCCATTGCCGATACAAACACCAACGAAGTCGAGTTTTGGCGCGTCACGTACGACGTGGAGGCGGTGCAGCAGCGCATGGAGAAGGCAGGCTTGCCGGAGCCGCTGATTATGCGGCTATCCTTCGGCCGCTGAAATTTTGTAACGATCGTCAACCAGTTTTCAATATTCAGGAGAGCAGGTTGGAGCAAGAGCAGCGAAGCCGGATGGGCGGTCCATTTCTGGTGGGAGCTATTGTTGTGCTGATCGTTTTTGGCGCTTTTTATCTGGCGCTGAGCTTTTCTGGAGGGTCCACTTCAAAAGTTCAGAAACCTTTGCCGTTCGGTCCTGCGGAACAGGCCTACGTGGCGAACATAAAATTCGAAAATCTCAATCTGTCGGGCCTTGAAAACATGCTGCATCAAAAAGTGACATATTTAAGCGGGGACATCTCCAACAAAGGCACACGCACGATCCGCGTCGCCGAGGTTACCATCGAGTTCTACGACCAAGCGAATAAAGTGGCGCTGCGCGATACGCGGCGAATCATTGGAGACAACACGCGTCCGCTCGAAAGCGGCGAGACCCGCGATTTCCAGATTGGCTTCGAAGCTATCCCGAATTCTTGGAATCACCAGTTTCCAACGATTCGCATAACAGGACTCGATCTCGAATAAGTTCCGTTGCGGCCCCTATATGGATCAGTGGAAAAATCTGGAGCAGGCTCTTGGCGAGATCACCGCTTCCGGCGCGGCCGAAGTGCACGAAGATGGGAAATGGCTTGCCTCGCTGGATGGCTTCCATAGCGAGTTCCGGGCACACGGCAAACACACTCTGATTCATCTGTGGTCTTCGGAAACCAGTCTAGTGCGCAGAATCTTGAGCGTCTCTGCCTGCGAGTCCAATCACATTCAAATCGAGGTGCAAAAATTCGGCGCGGCAAGGCCGGGACGCCTGGAATTTATCGCTGCGGCCCACCAGCGATCACCGGTGCGCATCGGCAGAGAGCAGTTCAAGGAACGATTTGAGCGGATGCTTGCCGAACAATTTCCCGATGCGCGCGTCGAATCGCTCTCCACAGCCGCAGATTTGAAACGATCTTTCTCGGGCCTGTACACACGTGGAATCATGAGCGAAGGCCGGTCGAGCTGGGCAGTAATTGCAGCAGGGCCTTCAGAAAATTCTCAAGTGTGTGAAGGAATTTTGAGCTTCGGACTATTGTGGCTCGATTGGACGCGCAAAAAGGCAGAGCGCCCTCCTATTGAGGGCCTGCGAATCTTCCTTCCTGAAGGTCAAACGCGAGTGACGCTGGAACGCGCTGGCGCTCTGAGTCCTAACGCCGGCCTGGAAGTCTACGAATTCAGCAAGACGGAATTTCGAATTCAGCGCGTGGAAGCATCCGGCCGAGGCAACGTCGAAAGCTGGCTCGCGCCGCGCCGTGATGCCGAACTCGTCCTCGCGGCAGCAAGCGGGATTATTCATAGATTTAAAAGACTGGCGCCTGAGGCTGCCGATTCCATCGAGATTTCTGTTCCGCCCGGCACTCATGCGCTTTCTTTCCGTTTCCGTGGACTGGAATTTGCGCGGTGGAGCGAAGGGCAATTGTACTTTGGCCCGGGTGATCCGCGCCAGCGCGCGAGCACGGGAGATTTCTCGCAGGTTGCGCAGGTTATCAGCAAGATCGCCGCAAAGCGGAGCCCTGCCAGTTCTGATACGAAAGATGCGCTCTATCGAGCTGCGCCAGAGCGCTGGCTGGAAACGATCATCCGTGCGGCTCCGGAGAGGCTGGATGCTTCGTTGGACCCAGCGCATCTTTATTCTCAGGTGCCCGCGTTGGCGGCTGGCGAACGAGGAATCATCGACTTGCTCGGCGTAACCCGCCAAGGCAGGTTGGTAGTGATTGAACTGAAAGCGTCAGAAGACTTGCACCTGCCGTTACAGGCAGTGGACTACTGGCTGCGCGTCAAACGGCATCTTGTTGAAGGCGATTTTAAGCGGTTTGGGTACTTTCAAGGCATCGAGCTGCAATCCGAACCGCCTTTGGTCTGGCTTGTTGCGCCCGGGCTCCGTTTCCATCCTGCGAACGAAATCCAGCTGCGGTATCTCGCGAGTGAAATCTGAGTTAGCAGAATCGGACTGAACGAAAATTGGCGCGCCGGTGTGCGCGTGCTCCTCAGACAGTGACTTTAACTCTGAGGCAAAAAAGAAGGGAAGCAGCTTTAGGTTGCCCTAGCGCCACTTCCCGGGGTGTGTCCTAGATGTGATTACTTAAATAGATGCCATATTCCTCGAAAGGTTGCAACGAAGGAAATCGCGTATATGCGGGACAGAGAAAACCCCGACTGGCTTGTCAATAGAAGAGGTACTTCCTCCACTTCTCGTCCTTATGCCCAATCAGGCGCATTAGCTGGCGCGAAGTGTGCAGTGTGAACGGCCGCGGGCGGCGAGCAAGTTGTAGCCCAGCTTCTTCCGGCGTGCGATCGCCCTTGCGATTATTGCAAGCGTAGCAGCAGGCCACCAGATTCTCCCAGGAAGACCGGCCGCCCCGCGAACGCGGCAGCACGTGATCAAGCGTAAGCTCCGAAGCGGAGAATGTGTTCCCGCAGAACTGGCACATGTTGCGGTCTCGCAGGAGAATGTTTTTTCGCGAAAGCGCGCGGCTCTGCTGCGGGATATGCCGATAGCTCAGGAGGCGAATCACAGATGGCACCGGAACAGCCTTGTTCGTCGAGTGCACCTCTGAGATTTGCGTCTCTTCGGCCTGGGCCACGCCTTTGAGCATCAAAACCAAAGCTCGTCTCACAGCAGTGACGTTGATCGGCTCGAATGTTGCGTTTAGAACCAGAACCGGTGACTGCATCACGGAAGGCCGGCGCGGCGCTACCCCAGACTCCGCTTTGGAAACAACATCGTTAACCGTGCGAGTTCCGGCGATGCTGATTCTCGGCCGGGGCCGGAGTACGTCTTTCGGTTTGTGGCGGTGGTCCATTGTCGAGTTAATGCGCCCTCCGAAACAACGCCGCCTTCATTCCTTAGATGCGGGTTGCGTGGGCCAGGTCTGACTTTTTTGGTTCAACTTTTCGGCCGGCGGACTCCCACGCCAAATTGCCCGCGCAACGGTTAAACCCATGACACTCTTGGCTCCCGCTTTCCGCAAGGCCTGAGCGCAGGCATCGAGAGTCGCGCCGGTGGTAAACACATCATCTATCAGCAACACGCGGAGGTTGTCAATCCGCGTTCCTTTGCGGATTTCGTAAGCGCCACGGACGGTGAGCCAGCGCTCGCGCCGCGACAGCAGAAGCCGTTCTGGGCGCGGCTTTGTGCGCACCAGCAGGTAAGCGCCGAGAGGAAGCTTCAGCAGGCGAGCAAGTGGCTTCGCGATCAGCTCCGCCTGATTGTACCCGCGCTCCCGACGGCGTACGGGATGCAGCGGAACCGGCACGATAACGTCGGCCTCGCGGAGGATCGGATGCTCCTCCACCGTTGTGTTTAGCTTGTTGGCGAACCAAGCTCCTAAACGCGTCAGCCTTTGATATTTGAGCAGGCCGATGGCGCGCACCATGTGATCCGTGTAGGCGCCATAGCTTCGCGCGGCATCAAAGGCATACAGTCCGCGCCGGCATGCAAAGCATTGCGGAACTTTAGCGTCGAGAGCTACTTCAGAAGGGAACGGCCGGCCGCAATGCTCGCAAAAAGGGCCTCGCAATGGCCCGAGCGACGCGAAGCAGTTTTCGCAGATAGGAAGCAGGCTTGCCGTCGCAAGCACTTCGCCGCAGATGTTGCAAGGCGCTGGGAAGAGTACAGAAATGACCGCGTCAGCGACAGTTCGAATGCCGGAAGTCATTGTTTACCGACCGTGGAATTACACGTAATCTACAACAATTCACACGATCAGCAAAGCGGACTTCTCGCGCAGGATAATGTCTGACTGATCCAACAACTGAAGAATGGTGTCAGCGGTTGGAAAGAAGCAAGTGGAAGAGTTCTACAGAAGGCCCTGTTCTTGCTTTTCCTGGCAATTGATGCAGTAGCGCGTCCACGGCACGGCTTCCAGGCGCTTTTGCTGGAGTTCTTCGCCGCACTGAATGCACTGCCCAAAGGTGCCCTCACGGATGCGGGTCAAAGCTTCGTCAACCAGTTGCAGCAAAGCGCGGTCATTGTGCGTTTGGCCGAACAGAAATTCCTTTGTGTAGGAGTTCGCGGCCTTATCAGCAAGATCGACCGTAGGATCCTCGTCTGCCTCGCGCCCTTCCTGCCCGGTGCGGGCGATGGCCTTCACGAGCTCTTCGCGGCGCGTTTGCAGCTTCTTCTTGTAGTACTCCAGCCTCTTTTTGTCCACAGTTGAGGTCCTCAGAGGAGTTCTCCCCTCAATAAAATCAAACGATTGTAGCGGCGCGCTAAAGGGTTGTCAAATTCGCCGGCCGCTCCATCACACAAGCGTAGATTGGATGCTGTTCGTGGTACTCAAGTTGCGGATAAGCGAAGTGGGGCGCGCCACACGGGACACACCGGGGACACGCATGCCGCCCGCGGGTAGTGGGCTACTTTGAATAGAAACTGGGTTTATTTTGGAATTCGGATTGCAGTAAAAAGGCTGTCGTAGGCTGGCTAGGTTAAGTCACTTTACTTCTTGACGAAGAAGTGAAACGCCTTGCCATTTTTCGGGTAGATGATTTTGCCGTTCTTCAATCGTACGGAGCGGCAGTACACTTCCCGATAACTATCTGGAACATTCTTCATAGGCCTCCTTTCTCAGGCGTCACGTCTCGCAACGGTTCGCCCGTCTGAAAGGAGGCCCTGAAGGACTCCCCTCAGAGGGGCGACCGGGATGAAGTGAGCTAAGTCAGGGGCCTTTTGAAAGCGGCCCGACGGTCGCCATCCGACAGCCGATGGAATTATACCTTGCAAAAGCCGCTTTCGCATGTAATAGTTTTCACATGCCAAAGCGGAATAAGCATTTCAAAAGGCCGTCTGATGTAAATGAGCTTGCTCACCGTTTAGTTGAGGAGTCTACTGACGAAAATCGTGATAGGATACCGCCTCCATCGAAAGCCCAAATATCTCTTGTGATGGCGGAACTAGGGCGACGAGGTGGTAAGAAAGGCGGTAAGCGTCGGTTGGTAACGATGAGCGAAGAAGAGCGCAAGAGAATAGCTAGAAAAGCGGCTCGTGCTCGATGGAAAAATAAAAGGGTGGATTAGCCAGTGGCAACTTCGCCTCCAAGCATTACACCGACGCCGGTCACTGCGACAGCTAACGAATTTATAGAGCAGCAGCTTGATTCAAGGCTTTGTGCCATAGAGTCACAATTTGGCTCGATTCATGCGCTAAGTATGAACTGCCCACTTGTGTTTGGCGTTGACGATATTCTACGGAATGCGGTTGAAAAAAGGTACAAGGACGGACAGACCAAAGGACAACCCAGCGATAAAATCGTCATAATTCTTACGACGACAGGTGGGTACCTTGAAACCGTTCAACGGATGGTTGACACCGTTCGTAGGTTCTATCAGGTTGTCGATTTTGTTGTGCCGAATTACGCTTACTCGGCGGGTACGGTCTTCGCTATGTCTGGCGACGATATTTACATGGACTACTACTCGCGGCTAGGCCCGATTGACCCGCAAATTGAAAGCCAACAAGGTCGGCAAGTATCCGCTCTTGGGCAGCTAGAGAAATATAACGCACTGATCGATAAAGCTCAAAATGGAACAATCACGACCGCAGAAGTTCAACTTCTTATTGATGGATTTGACCAAGCCGAGCTTTACAATATCGAGCAGGCTAGAGACCTGTCGATAGACCTGATACGTCAGTGGCTCGTAAAATTCAAATTCAAAAACTGGAAAGAAACCGAGACGAGAAAATTAACCGTTACCGACGCAATGAAAGACAAGCGAGCAAGCGACATTGCTACGGAGTTGAACAACACGAAGAAATGGCATTCTCACGGATATGGGATATCGATGGAGGTTTTGCAACACGATCTCAATTTACTAATTAACGACTACGGTAAAGACCCTGTTCTTTCACACAAAATTAGGGCCTATCATGACTTGTTGGCTGATTACATGCTCAGAAGAGGTTCGGAAGGGGTCATGCACGTCTTTGGCGTTTATCGGTCTTTCATATAGAGAGAGGAGGTTAAATCCTATGCCGCACAAAATAGACCTAGAAGAAATCGCCAAGAAAAATGCATGTGTTGATCTTGATGCACTGGAAGAAGGAAGAAAGCTACGTCAGGGTTTGCGCGAGTCCCCGAAGCGCCATCGTACTATGACGACGGCGAGAAGGCGTGTCCGAATTGATGATGACGTTTCTAGTGACCCCCGCGTGGTGCGGTTACAGCGGTCTTTCCATTCAACAAAAACTTCTTGACATGCTAAAGCGGCTTTAGTATTATAGCCGCATGAACAAGCTCACTCACGAACAGCGAGTCCAAGCCGTCAATTGTCTTGTCGAAGGTTGTTCAATTCGCGCTACCGTCCGCATGACTGGAATTGCCAAGAAAACTGTCATGCGCTTGCTGCGTGAAGTTGGCGAAGTCTGCGAGTCTTATCAAGACCAAGTACTTCGCAATCTCCGTTGCCGTCGCATTCAGGTTGACGAACTTTGGGGGTTCAACTACTGCAAGGCGAAGAACGTCACGCCGGACATTGCAGCTAAGGTTGCGAATGCTGGCGACGTTTGGCTGTGGGTTGCGATCGACCCCGAATCGAAATTGGTTCCTTGCTGGACGCTCGGCACTCGCGGCGCAGAGACGGCCTTTGGATTCATCCACGACTTGAAAGACCGCCTTGCAAATCGCGTGCAACTAACCAGCGACGGACATAGGGTTTATTTGGAAGCGGTCGAGAATGCCTTCGGTTCGGATATCGACTACGCGATGCTCATAAAGGTCTTTGGGCGTGACCAAGAGCCGGACACGCGCTACAGCCCGCCGGAATGCATCGGAACACAATTGGCGGTCATTACAGGCAATCCCAATCCGAAACATATCAGCACGAGCATGGTAGAGCGCCAGAATTGGAGCGTCCGCACGGCGATGCGGCGCTACACGCGGCTGTCCAATGGGTTCTCCCGCAAGATTGAGAACCATGCGGCGGCGGTTGCATTGAACTACTTCGCCTACAATTTCATCAAGATTCACCGAACGCTGAGAATGTCTCCAGCGATGGCCGCTGGCGTTACAGACCATCTGTGGAGTATCAGCGACTTGGTTAGCCTATGGGAATCAGAGGAACAAAAACGGGCTGCTTAATTCAAAGTAGCCCACTACCCGCCCGCGAGCGCGGTTGCGGCACTTTGATGCGACTGATAGAATCGGGAATTTGCGCGGGACAATCGGAACGCCACTGTGCCCGCCGATTTTGAATTCCCGTTGGAATTGGGCTGGGCGCCCTTCAGGGAGAGTGAGTTGGCCAAATACGACCTTGCCATTATTGGAAGCGGACCTGGGGGATACGTAGCGGCAATCCGGGCGGGCGAATGGGGCTTGAAGACGATCGTAGTCGAAAAAGACCCATTTCTCGGCGGCACGTGTCTGCATGTGGGCTGCATTCCGACGAAAGTTTTGCTGCATCATGCAGACCTCTACGAGGACTTCAAGCGAGCGTCTGAGTTTGGATTCGAAGTCAAAGATGTGAAGGTGAATTGGCCGGCGATGATCGCGCGCAAGACAAAAATTGTAAACAAACACGCCAAGGGAATTGAATTTCTCTTCAAGAAAAACAAAGTTGAATCCGTGCAGGGCTGGGGCCGCATCGCTGGACCGGGACGAGTCTCCGTCGAGGCCAGCGGGGAGAAAAGTGAGATTGAGGCGGCGAATATAATGCTCGCTTCGGGCTCCGATGCGCGCTCGCTGCCGGGCATCGCTATCGACAACAAAGACATTCTCGATAATCGCGGGATGCTGGACGTGCCCGCGATACCAAAATCTCTGGTAATCGTCGGAGCAGGCGCGGTGGGTGTTGAATTCGCTTCCATTTACAAGACCTTTGGCACGGAGGTCACCATTCTCGAAAAACTGCCGCGCATGGTTCCCCTGGAAGATGAAGAAATCTCTGCCGAACTGGCCAAAGCTTTTCGCAAACGTGGGATTCGCTTTGAACTCGAGGCGGGCGTCGAATCGGTGAAGAAAGACGCAAAAGGGGTGAACGTCACCTTCAAAGGCAAAGCGGGAAAAGCGCAAACAATCTCGGCTGAAAAGGTTTTGATTGCCGTGGGTCGCCGCCCGCTGACGGAGAACGTGGGACTCGAAAAGACTGCGGCGAAAGTGGAACGCGGCTTCGTGCATACCACGCCATATATGGAAACGGCCGAGCCGCACTTGTACGCCATCGGCGATATTGTCGCGGGCCAGCCGCAGCTCGCGCACGCCGCTTCCATGCAGGGGATTATCGCGGTGGGGCGCATCGCCGGGAAATCAGTGCAGCCATTTGATCGCAATCGCTGCCCGAACTGCACGTTTTGCGAGCCCCAGATCGGCTCAGTCGGGCTGACGGAAAAACAGGCGCGTGATGCGGGCCACAAAGTGAAAACCGGCAAATTCCCTTTCGCGGGCAACAGCAAATCTTCCATCCTCGGGCATCACGAAGGATTTATCAAAGTCGTAGCCGACGAGAAGTACAATGAAATACTAGGAGTGCATTCGATCGGCTCGCTTTCGACGGAAATCATCGCTGAAGCGACCACCGCATTGCAGCTCGAAGGCGCCGTTGACGATATGATGGCCATGATTCATGCCCATCCGACGGTGTGGGAAGCAATGGGCGACGCGTTCAATTCGGTGATGGGACTGACAATCAACGCCTAGAAACGAACTCGCGCCACGGCGGCTGCCGAAGAAAAAATACGATGCAAGCGAACGATAATACTTGTTGGCTGGTTGACCTCGGGCTCATCTCCTACGGGCCGGCGTTCGAATTGCAGCGCCGCTTGGTTTCCGCACGCAAAATCGATGCCGTGCCGGATGTGTTGCTGTTGTGCGAACATCCGCACGTCGTCACCCTGGGACGCAACGGCCACCAAGAGAATTTGCTGGCCTCAGCGCAGTTGCTGCGGCAGATGAATGTGGAATTCCATCATTCGGATCGCGGCGGAGATATTACCTATCACGGCCCCGGCCAAATTGTCGGCTATCCCATTCTGAATCTGGCGGCCATCCGTCGCGACGTCGGATGGTACATGCGGCAGCTCGAAGAAACGCTGATTCGCGCCACCGCGGAGTTTGGAATTGAAGCCGGACGGCGGGCGGGAATGACCGGCGTTTGGGTCGAAGCCTCCAGCGATTCCGCCGACGGACGTGTTGCTGGCGCAGAAAAACTTGGAGCCATCGGCGTGCATTTAAGCCGCTGGGTCACGTCACACGGATTTGCGTACAATGTCTCTACCGATTTGCGTTATTTCGATTTGATTGTGCCGTGTGGACTTCGCGGCAAACGGGCAACGTCGCTCGAACGCCTGCTGGGTCGCGCTGTTCGCCGTGATGACGCTACGTCACGAATTGTTAAGCATTTTGCGCGCATCTTCGGCCGCGAGGTGCGCGGCGTTTCTCGCGAAACGTTGGAAGAAAATTTGCGCCAAGAGGATGTGGCGGCGTACACAACCGTTTGATTCACTTCAGAGCCCGTGAGGAACTCTGCCATTTCGCGAATCAATTGGACGTAGAATACAGGAGGCTCACGCAGGAAGCCAATTATGAGTTATCCGCTCTCAAGAGATCAGCACCTCGAACTTTATTACTACATGAAGTTGAATCGCGCGCTCGATGAGCAGCTAGTGCGATTGTTCCGCCAGAATGTGGTGGTAGGCGGCCTGTACTCCAATCTGGGACAGGAAGCGACCTCCGTCGGCACGGCTTATGCTCTTGAAAAGCGCGATTGGATCGCTCCCATGATTCGCAATGTCGGCGGCTTGCTCGTGAAGGGCTATAAACCGCGCGACATTCTGATGCAGTACATGGCACGCTACGATTCTCCGACGCACGGCAAGGATGGCACCAGCCACTTTGGCGACATCAAAGTTCGCCACGTGGTTTCGCCTATTTCCATGCTGGGCGATCTGGTGCCTGTAATGGCAGGCGTCGCGATTGGCGGACGCTATCTCGGACAAAATATCGTCGCTATGACCTGGGTAGGCGACGGCGCAACATCCACCGGAGCTTTTCATGAAGGATTGAACTTTGCTGCGACGCAGCGAGCGCCGCTGGTGCTCGTCGTGGAAAACAACCAATGGGCTTATTCGACGCCAGTAGCCAAACAAGTGCCGATTCACGACCTCGCTGACCGTGCCAAGGCTTATGGCATTGCCAGCTCGATTGTGGACGGCAACGATGTAGTCGCCGTCTACCAGACAACCAAAGAAGCAGTCGACCGCTGCCGCGCTGGCAAAGGCCCTGTCCTCATCGAGGCCAAAACCATGCGCATGAAGGGACATGCGCAGCACGATCCCGCGGAGTATGTGCCCAAAGAGATGTTCGCCTACTGGGAAGCGCGCGACCCCATTGCGCGTTACGAAAAATATCTTACAGAAAATAAGATCTGGGATGAAAAGACAAAAGCAGCTCTCGATGCGCGCATTGACAAAGAATTGAAAGAGGATCTGGAATTCGCGGAAAAATCTCCGCTGCCTCCTCCGGAACTTGCCGAGCAGGGCGTTTATTGCGACGGCTGCCACACCGTCGAGGCAGAATGGAAGCGTTCCAAAAGAGAAGTGACGCCGCCGCAATCGAGCGTCAAGCCGGAATGGCAGGTCAGCGATTTTGGCGGTTTCGACTTGCCTGCGGCGGTGACTAAACAGGCCGCCGCAGCCGCGGGCAATGGCGGAAAGGCGGCGAGTTCCACGGCGCACGGGACGAAACCTATGCATGCAAAATCCGACGGGAAGACAGCGGCGCAGAAATCCAATGGAAGACCTGACAAATCGGCCGAAAAAATGAAGGTGGCGCAGCGAGTTCCTTTTGGCCGCGGCCCCAAGGGCAAAGCGGGGAGAAAATAATGGCGCAAGTTACCATGCTCGAAGCCATTCGCCAGGCAATTTTCGAAGAGATGGAACGCGATCCCACGGTCGTCACTATTGGGGAAGATATTGGCGTTTATGGCGGCGCGTTCAAGGTCACCGCAGGATTGCTGGAACGTTTCGGATGGGAACGCGTGATCGACACGCCCATCAGCGAAACGGCCATCATCGGCGCCGCTGTGGGCATGAGTTATCAGGGGCTGCGCCCAATCGCGGAACTGCAATTCATTGATTTCATCGCTTGCTGCTTCAACCAGATCACCAATTTCGTTGCAAAATCCCACTACCGCTGGGGCGCGCCGGTGCCTATGGTGATGCGCGGCCCATCGGGAGGCGGAGTTCACGGCGGCCCATTCCATTCCGCAAATCCAGAGATGTATTTTGTGCACACTCCGGGGTTGAAGGTGATTTATCCTTCCACTGCCTATGACGCCAAAGGTTTGCTGAAATCAGCGATTCGCGATAATAATCCTGTGCTCTTTTTCGAGCATAAATTCCTGTATCGCCGAATTAAGGAAGAGCTGCCGACGGATGATTACACTGTGCCGATCGGGAAAGCGATTGTTCGACGCGAAGGCCGCGATCTGACTATCGTAACTTATGCGGCCATGATGCATACTTCGCTCGAAGCAGCGGAAGAACTGGCAAAAGAGGGCATCGAGGCTGAAGTTGTTGACCTGCGCACGCTGCTGCCTCTGGACAAAGATACAATTTTGCAGTCCGTGAAAAAAACCAACAAGTTGCTCATCGTTCACGAAGATACGCGCACTGGCGGAATCGCCGGCGAAATCGCCGCGGTCGCATGCGAGGGCGCATTCGAGGATTTGGACGGCCCTATCCTGCGCGTCACCGCGAAGGATTCACCAGTGCCGTTTTCACCGCCGCTCGAGGAACGTTTTTTGCCGAACAAGGACGACGTAATTGCAACCGCGCGCGAACTGGCGAGATATTGAATTCCAAGGAGAGACGCAATGGCGACTGATGTAATCATGCCCCAAATGGGAGAAAGTATTTTTGAAGGCACCATTACCAAATGGCTTAAAAAACCGGGTGAGAAGGTCGAGCGCGATGAGCCGCTGTTCGAGATTTCCACCGATAAAGTCGATGCGGAGATCCCGTCGCCGGCGGCGGGTGTGCTCAAGGAAATAAAAGTTTCTGAAGGCCAGACCGT
Source organism: Candidatus Acidiferrales bacterium (assembly GCA_035307965.1). Taxonomy (GTDB): domain Bacteria; phylum Acidobacteriota; class Terriglobia; order Acidiferrales; family UBA7541; genus DAHUXN01. The sequence continues at coordinate 111,571 of DATGHO010000034.1, forward strand.
TCCTATCCAAACGGTGGTTGGCGTCATTGACGGCGGGGGAGGAGCGGCAGCATCTGCGCCAACGCCAGCTTCTGCATCGTCGAAGGCGGCGGAGCAGCAGGAAACGCGCCAGCGCGCGGACGAGAAGCCTGCGCCCGCTTCTGCTCCAACCAAGCCCGAAGTAGCTAGGGCCGATTCTGCGAAGGCTGCAAACGCTCAAACCGCAGCTTCAGCGCCGCAAGCTGCGCCGAGACCGGAACGGGCCGCAACGGCTGCCGCGCCTCAGCGTCCTTCGGGAGAAAAAGTTCGCAGCTCCCCGCTGGTGCGCCGTCTCGCGAAAGAAAAGAACGTGGATTTGACGCAAATCCCGGGCACCGGAGCCGGAGGCCGCGTCAGCAAGCGCGACATTATGGCCGCTATCGAAGGCGGAGCAGTCGGTCAGCAAGCACCGGCGGCTTCGTACGCGCCATCAGCACAGCGTCCAGCTGCAGTTCCGCCTCCGCCCTCCGCGACCGGCGCGCGGGCGCACGCGTTGCTCGAAACAGCGGTGCCCCGCGAACGCATGTACTTCGGAAATTACAGCGTCGAGCCTATGTCGGTGATGCGCCAAAAGATCGCCGAGCATATGGTGATCTCAAAGCGCGTCTCTCCGCACGTTTACTCCATTGACGAGGCGGACGTGACCGGACTGGTCAAGCTGCGCAATCAGAAGAAAGAAGAATTTGAGCGCAGCACCGGCTCCAAGCTGACCTTTATGCCATTCTTCATCCGCGCCGCCGTGGAAGGCCTTCGCGCCTTTCCCACGGTGAATTCCTCGGTGGATGGCACAAACATCGTCTTCCATCGCGAATGCAACATCGGCATCGCCGTGGCGCTCGACTGGGGCTTGATCGTGCCCGTAGTTAAAAATGCGGAGGAGAAAAATTTCCTTGGCTTGCAACGCGCCATCAACGATCTTGCCGAGCGGGCGCGTTCGAAGCGGCTGAAGCCGGAGGAAGTTCAGGAGGGCACATTCTCAATCACCAATCCGGGCGTCTTTGGCGGCCTGATGGGCTTGCCGGTGATCAGCCAGCCAAACGTCGCAATCCTGGGCCTCGGCACAATCGAAAAACGTCCCGTTGTGGTTGACGACGCGATTGCTATTCGCTCGATGGTCTATCTAACGTTGAGCTACGATCATCGCGTGGTTGACGGCGCGGTCGCTCATCAATTCATGGGCAAGATCAAGCACTTTCTCGAGAACTGGACAGAAAGCATCTTGTAAGGTTCCCCAGCCGTCTCTCCACGGGGCGGGATCGCTCTCTCGCCCCGTTTTTTTATTTGCCGAGCAGTTATGCCGCGCCGCAGACGCAGTCCTATTGCAGACGCAAGCGCAGCCGTTCGGCAAACATCTCCACTTGGGGCAGCGGAACAACCGCGATCTTCTGCTCGTCGAACAGCCGCACGACGAATTGGTGCCGCGGGTTGCCGGATAAAGGCGCAACTTCGGTAATCGCAGTAAACTCGGAATCCGCCTGGCGCGCGCGAATGCACTCCGCAGTGTAGGCTAGCACTTTGGCCTGCGCAGGATCGCGCCCAAGCGGCAGCGCCTGCAGATATCCGCGCGTGCCGTTGTAGCGGTAACCAAAATCGATGCGCATGGGATCGCCGGGCTGGGTGAACTGCTCGGCGCGAACTCCTTTTTCCATTCTCGCGAGTATGCGGTGCCTGCGAAAAACATCGTTCAATTTTGCGCGAATCCACGCGCGCGTATTTTCCAGAATTGCCGCACCGCGCCCTACCCTCGCCGGAACGGCCACGTGGTTCTGATATAGCCGCTCCAGTTCGGCGTCAAAATCGTCGTTCATGACTGCCTGTTGCGGGCTGAGTTGCAGAACGCCCGAAAGATTCTGCGACATTTTTTCAATCCATGCCGCGCTCGCTCCGGTGGCGGCAAGTTCTGACTGGAACGCCGCCGGCAAATCGCGCAGGACCGCGACATCGGCGTTGGGATGCAGCCTCCGCACCCGCACCAATTCGGATTCGTCTTTGATCAGCCGGGCGCGCGCGCGCTGTTTCTGCGGATCTTCGAGCAAGATTCCGATGTTGACCCACTCGTCGCGAATCAAATTCGGGGTGTATCGCAGAACGCGGTAAGCCAGCATAGTTCGATTCGACTCAGCCATGTTTCACTTCCAGTTGGGAAAGGGCTGTCGCGAAGAGTTTTTCGCGCTCAAAATCAGTTCGCGGACCTGCTTGCGCCTTCGCAGCAATCTTTCCAACAGCGCATAGAGCGCATCCTGGTCGAAATTGTACCACTCCGGAGGAACCTCCCGCGCGATCTCGTCGAGCGCGTTTTCCGTAATACGCTTCTCCACTCGCTCAATCCACGGCTCGAACGCGTCCCATCCGCGCACCTGCTCGTAGACGGCCGACCGCGAATAAATCCCTCGCAGTGGCGCGTCCGGAAAATTCCATTCCGACGCGTTAAAGCAGAAGCCATGATCAATCATCACAGCGCGGTACCGCTCCGCCTCCCGTTCCCGCAGAAAAATCGCCTGCCGGCCGTTTGTATTGCAGGTCCATTTGTCGAATACGAATACGCCACAAAAGTCCGTCAGATTCGCAACCTGGCGCAGTTGCTCATCCGGCAAAAAATCGTACACCACCGTTCGCGCCGGATCGCCTGGGTATTGCGAGCCAAATTCCAGACCGGGCGTGCAAGGCACTCTCCCGCGCCCCAATTGGACGACCAAATCCTCTGTTAGGGCGACCATCTCAGAAAGAACTTCGACCGCCGCCGCGCCCGCCACGGCAAGCCCGATCCGCGCCGCCAACCGTGTTCCGAGCAATTCGTTCGCCAGAATCCTTGTCCCCTGCGGATTGTTCTGGAATTTGACGATGTAATAGTTTTCGTCCTCGCAGCGCATCAAATGGGACTGCGCGCCGCCGCGCATTCTTCGTATATGTTCAATGGCCAGCGGCATCGCGCGCTATGCTAGCCAGCGTTCTCTCACGCAGCAAGAAAAACATTTTCAATTCGGGAAAAACCGCGCCATCCCGGCGTGTTCCAAGGCGGCACACAACGACGCACGTCACCCTTGTCCCGGCACGCCCGCAACATATTATCCGTCACATCGAAATTTGCGGAAACGTAGCTTGCAAGGAAAATTGGGATGGCGATGCTCCATCGTCAAGCCGCCGAGCGCTCTTCAGCCCGTCAACTTGTTGACTGCCACGATCATAATTTCGAGGATCTTTTTGAGGAGAGCTGCGTTTAGCCCATGCGCATTCCGCCGTTCACGTCAAGGACGTGCCCGGTTATATATCCTGCTTCCTCGCTGGCCAGAAAAACAATCGCCGCGGCCACATCATGGTCTGCGCCAAATCGCCCCAGCGGAATCCGCGCCTTCATTTCTTCCTTCACTTTTTCCGGCAGCGGCTCGGTCATGGGCGTGGCAATAAATCCCGGCGCCACCGCATTCACGGTGATATTTCGCGAAGCCATTTCCGTGGCAATCGCCCGCGTCAGCCCAATCAGCCCGGCCTTCGCCGCCACATAGTTCGCCTGACCTGCATTTCCTGTTTCCGCCACCACCGAAGTCACATTGATGATTCGCCCCCAGCGCTGCTTCATCATCGCGCCCAGCGCCTGCTGCGTGCATAGATGAGCCGCCGTCAGATTCGTGCGCAGCACCGTTTCCCAATCCTCCAGCTTCATCCGCAAAGCCAATCCATCGCGCGTAATCGCGGCGTTGTTCACTAAAATGTCCAGGCGCCCGAAACTCGCGAGAGCTTGCTGAAACCCCGCCTTAATTTGCTCCGCGTCGGCAACGTCCATTTTCAGCGCGAGCGCGTCGCCGCCCGCGGACTCAATCTGTTTCGCAACTTCACCTATTTTTTCCTCGTTGCGCGCCGCCAATGCCACGCGCGCTCCCGCTGATGCAAGAGCAATCGCCGTGGCACGGCCAATCCCCTGCGACGCGCCGGTAACCATCGCCACTTTTCCAGCCAGCGAAAACATTCTCAGGATTTCCTTCCGGATTCGGCTTTACGATTCCGCCACTTCCGCGCGCGCCTTGGCCACTTTATCGATGGTCGATTGCAGGCTCGCCGCGTCCTCCACGTTGAAACTGCGCACCGAGCGGTCAATTTGCCGCAGCAAGCCGCTAAGCACACGCCCCGGGCCAACCTCCACAAAAATGCGCACGCCCTGCTCGATCATCTCGTGAATGGAATCTTCCCAGCGCACCGGCAAGCACACTTGACGAATCAAAGCGTCTCGCGCCTCATCGCCCGTGGTGATCGCTTCCGCATCCACGTTGGTGATCAGCGGAACGCGCAGCGGCGCAAACACCGTCGCACGCAAATCCTGCTCTAAGCGCGCCTCCGCGGGCTTCATCAGGGCGCAATGGAAGGGCGCAGAAACCGGCAAAATCACCGCGCGCTTCGCTCCGCTCTGCGAAGCAATTTCCACCGCGCGCTTCACCGCCGCGGCAGTCCCGGAAATAACCGTCTGCTCCGACGAATTCAAATTCGCCGCGTTTACCACTTCGCCGTTCGCCGCCTTCTTGCAAATGTCCGCAACCTCGGCAGGCGCAAGTCCCAGGATCGCCGCCATCGCGCCTTCTCCGGCCGCCACCGCTTCTTGCATGTATTTTCCGCGGTGCCGCACCAACTTCACCGCCGCAGTGAAATCCAGGCTCTCGGCCGCCACCAGCGCCGAATATTCCCCAAGGCTGTGTCCTGCGACAAAATCCGGCGTCACGCCGTTTTCCTCGAGCACCCGCGCCGCCGCAACCGAAACAGTCAGAATCGCTGGCTGCGTGTTTTCCGTCAGCTTTAGTTGCTCCTCGCTGCCTGTAAAGCAGATCTCTGAAAGTGGAAATCCCAGCGCCGCATCCGCAAGTTCAAACACCTTGCGCGCGGACGGGAATTTCTCCGCCAAATCCCGCCCCATGCCGGGATATTGGGAAGCTTGCCCTGGAAATAGAAATGCCAGCTTGCTCATCTGTTTACTCGTGCGCTCGTTCGCAAATCTTAATCGGACAACGCCCCTGCTTCGACTTTCTGCGTATAAAAATCTTGAATCGCGAATTAGCTCAAAATCAGGCGCGCGCCCTAGCAGGCGCTGTGGAAAGCTCCTGCTCGATTTTCTCGTTCGCTTGAGCGCGGCAAAGTTCTGCCGCTACTCGTATGGCATTCTTGATGGCGTTCGAATTCGACCGCCCGTGTCCAATCACCGTGATTCCTCGAACACCCAGCAATGGCACGCCCCCATATTCCGAATAATCGATCTTTTTCCGGAAGTCCCCAAATGCGCGCCGCGACAGCACGTATCCCATTTGCGCGCTCAAGCTGCTCTTCAGCGCTTTCTTCAGCATTCCACCCACGTGCTCCACAAGGCCTTCGCTGATTTTTAGCACGATATTGCCGATGAAGCCATCGCAGACGATGACGTCCACATCGCCCTTGAAGAAATCCTTCCCCTCCACGTTGCCAATGAAGTTCAGCGAGGTCTGCTTCAATAAATTCGAAGCCTCGCGCGTCAATTCGTTCCCTTTCATTTCCTCTTCGCCAATCGACAGCACGCCCACGCGCGGCCGCTTGGTCCCAAAAATTGTCCGGTAATAAATTTCGCCCATTATCGCGAATTGCTCGATCTGCTCCGGTTTGGAATCCACATTCGCGCCCACATCCAGCAGCACCGAGGCGCCGCCTCTGGCATTCGGGAATGCCGCAGCCAGCGCCGGACGGTCCACAGAAGGCAGCGTACCCAGCACGAAACGCGCAATGGCCATCACTGCGCCGGTATTCCCCGCGCTCACCAGCGCATCTGCCTGCCCCTGCCGCACCATCTTCGCGCCCACATGCACAGAACTGTCGCGCTTTTTGCGAAATGCCAGCGACGGCGAGTCTTCCATGGTGATTACTTCAGTCGCGTGCACGATTTCGATAGGCAGCCCGCGCGCGGCATGGCGGCTCAATTCCGCGCGAACTTTACTTTCCAGACCGATGAGCACGACGCGCACACCATACTGACGCGCCGCGAGCACCGCTCCTTCCACTTCCGCTCGAGGAGCGTGATCGCCGCCCATGGCGTCCAGCGCAATGGTTGTCATCGATACATCGCTTTGACTGAATGGCGCTTCAGCTGAATCGCGGAGGCGATTCTCCGCAGTGAGAGTCTACTTCTACGCGGATGTGTCCACAACTGCGCGCCCCTTATAATACCCGCAGTGGGGGCACGCGCGATGCGGAAGCTTGGGCTCGTGGCAATTGGGACAATTGGTGATTGACGGCGCCTTCAGGTGATCATGCGCCCGCCGCGTGCTGGTACGTCTCTTCGAGTGACGTCGCTTTGGATTCGGCATTCCTACTCCTTTAGCGGAAACGCGCACGAACGGCTTTCCCGCGTATTCTGAATTCGTATTTTACTGTTTTTTCGGCCAGTCTTGCTTCAATCGTGCAAGCGGCGCCATGCGCGCGTCCGTCGCATGGGTTTCACAGCGGCACTCTTCTTGGTTCAAATTCGCTCCGCAGTGCGGGCACAACCCCCGGCAATCGCTGCGGCAAATCACTTTCATCGGCAGCGACAGGTTCACCTGCTCCGCCAGAACATCCGCAAGGAACAGCCCATCGCCTTCAAAAAACGCAACATCCGTATCATCCAGATTCAACCGAATTTCCTCATCTTTGCGAATCGAAGCCATGGGCCGGTAAATCAGGTCGAAATCCTTGCTCACTTCCTCGACCACGGTGTCCAAACATCGCGCGCAGGTCAGCTCCAGCCGCGTATGAAACGTGCCAAAAATGCGGATTTGCCCGTCAATCAGTTCCGCGGTCGCGCGCACTTCCAGCGGGTCAATCTGCCGGAAGTCCCCGGAATGGAAATCGAGCGTGCTGGGCGCATAACTCTTTCGTATGCGAATTTTCTTCGTGGCGAGTTCGTGTACATCCAGGAACATGACAAATCCCGTGAAAAGCAGGTGTGAAAATCCATTATAAGGCGCGGTCATTCAATGTCAAGGAAGCCTGAAACAAACATTTCTTCTGACGCGAATCAGGCACTTGCCTCTTCACGCTACGGTTTTTCCACTCGCTTAACCAGACAAAGCGAAGATTGCCTTCTGCCGGCTATAGAATCCGTTCTGGAAGATGAGACGGCGCTGGGCGCGGCGGAATCATTGTAAGGAGGCGAAGAAGGGTGAGGTCGAGAGGCAAACTGGAGTCGCCAGGCGCCGTGCGCAGACGACGAACAAGCAAAGCGATCGAGGAACTTGCTATGGCTGGCTTTCTGGTAACGCCGAAGATTCAATTGTCGCCAGTACATCTCTCGAATGCCTGGAAGAGCGCGGATAAAATCGCTCAGGGCGCAGTGGCGATGCTGCCGAACATAATTCTGGCCGCTGCAGTGTTTATCGTGTTCGCGATCGCTGCGCGGATCGGCAAATGGCTGATTTCACGCCTGGGCAAGAAAAAACGGATCCGCCAGAACGCAGCGACGCTGCTGGGCAAGCTAATGCAGCTCGCCATTCTTATGATCGGCTTCCTGACGGCTATGTCAGTCGTGGCGCCTTCGTTCCGGCTGGGCGACTTGGTCAAAATCTTGGGAATTGGCGGGGTGGCGATTGGCTTCGCGTTCAAGGACATTCTGCAGAATTTCCTGGCCGGAATATTGCTGCTGATCCATGAGCCCTTCCAAATTGGCGAGCAGATCAACGTGACCGGCCTGGAAGGCGCGGTGAACGAGATACAGTCGCGGGCAACGGTGGTAATAACGCCGGACGGTGACCATGTGGTGATTCCGAATGCCACACTCTTCACCAATCCGGTGACGGTGCGCAAAGAAAAGACTGGCGTCTTGAAGCCGCAAAAACCCGAACAGGAACAACCGGGCAGCAGTACGGAACAAGGCAGCGAAACGAAGGCGGAGAGCGGCGAGGCGAAAAAATGAGCACGGAGCAGAAAGGCTCAGAGGGCACGAACGTCAGGGCTAGCGCCTGAAATGGTCCCGAATAAGTTGTATTACAAAACGGCGGCAACCTTCTTCAAATCAGCAACGAAGCGCTTCATTTCCAGATGCCGCGTTTCCTCGTCCGGCGCGCGCAAAATCGAAGACGGATGTACGGTGGCCATCACAACGGGCGCCAGCGGAGATTCCAGGCGCTCGCCGCGATGTTTTGTAACCCGAAAGCCCTTTCCCAGCAGCGCCTGAGCCGCCGTAGCGCCCAGGCAGACGATCACTTTTGGGTGGAACAGCGCAATTTCTGCATCGAGCCAGCGCCGGCATGCCGCAATCTCAGTGGCATTTGGTTTTTTGTGAATGCGGCGCTTGCCTCGTGGCTCCCATTTGAAGTGCTTCACGGCATTGGTGACGTAAACTTTCCCGCGGTCAATTCCCGCATCGAGCAGCGCCTTGTCCAGCAACTTGCCGGCAGGACCAACAAACGGTTTGCCAGTGAGATCTTCCTGGTCCCCCGGCTGCTCACCTACAAACATGACCTTCGGCACGGCGCCGCCCCCTTCGCCGAATACCGTTTGTGTGGCGTTTTTCCAAAGACCGCAGGCCTTGCAGGTCTTTGCTTCGCGTTGAAGTTCTTCAAAGCTTGCGCCCTCGGTCGAGAGCGGCTTTTTCTCCGGCCTGGAATTGGATCGCGGCATTGCAAATTAAGATGCGACATGACGTGTTTTGCGCCAAGGGCAAAAGTTGCCGTAATGGTCTGGAAAGGACTAGAATCCCGCATGGTTAAGATTCTGTTGGTGGTGATTAAGTAAGCTATGGATCGAAGTTCCTCTGTCAGTTTCAGAAAGTGAATTTTGACGTCCAAAATAAACTTGGGAAAAGCATGAAAGTAAAATCAGCAACTCGCAAAAAAAAACCTGCTGCGCCGCCTTCTGCGCGGTTGGCCGGCGCTGCTGGCCGGAGCGATTTGCTGATTACCGCGATTGGCGCTTCCGCCGGAGGCATTGAGGCCTTCTCAGAACTAATGCGGAGCTTGCCCGTCGATACGGGAATGGCCTTCGTGCTGATTCAGCACCTCGACCCGAAGCATCACAGCATGCTCACTGAATTGGTGGCGAAACAAACCACCATGCCCGTGGAAGAAGCAACCGACGGGATAAAGGTTCAGCCGAATCACGTATACGTCATCCCGCCGAATGCAATCATGTCCATTTCCGATCACACCCTGAAGCTCACGCCGCGGTTAGATTCAGGCGTGCAAATGACCATTGATCGATTCATGCGTTCGCTCGCTGAGTCGCAAGGTAATCGCGCGATCGGCGTGATTCTGTCCGGCTATGGGACCGACGGAACTTTGGGAATGGCGGAAATTCAAGCGCAGGGCGGCGTGACCTTTGCGCAGGAGGACGCCAAGATCGACGGCATGCCCAAAAGCGTCATCGCTGCCGGGCACGCCGATTATGTCCTGCCGCCTAAAGGCATCGCCCGCGAATTGGCTCGCATTGCCCGCCATCCTTATGTCGCAAAACTGCCTCCGGCAGACAGGGAAGAGGCGCCTTCAGCAGACTCCGGCCTCAGCGCTATCTTCCAGTCTTTGCGCAGAACCACCAGTGTGGATTTTACGCTCTATCGGCAGACGACGATTCTGCGGCGCATCCACCGCCGAATGGTCGTTCACAAAATCGACAGAATTGACGACTATGTGAAATTTGTTCAGGCTAATCCGGCGGAAACCAAAGCCCTGTATCAGGACATGCTGATCAATGTCACCAGCTTCTTTCGGAATCCCGCGCTGTTCGAGGGGCTCAAAGCCCAAATATTTCCCAAGATTCTGAACAGCAGAATGCCGGATCAGCCGATTCGTGTGTGGACTCCGGGTTGTGCATCAGGCGAAGAGACCTATTCGCTTGCCATCGCGCTGCTCGAATTTCTCGGCAGCCGTGCGTCGCGTATTCCCATTCAGTTTTTCGGTACCGATGTCAGCGAAGAGGGCATCATCAAGGCGCGCAGCGGGGTATATCCTGAAAATATCCAGAGCGACGTCTCCGCGGAGCGCCTCCGGCGGTTCTTCACGAAAAGCGAAAACATGTACCGCATCAGCAAAGACATTCGCGATATGTGCATCTTTGCGAAGCACAATCTGCTGGGTGACGCCCCTTTCTCGCAGATGGATATCATCTCCTGCCGTAACCTGCTGATCTACCTCGAGCCGTCCGCGCAGACCCGCGTGATTTCGCTGTTTCATTACGCCCTGCGCTTTGCTGGATTTCTAATCCTGGGAACCTCCGAAGGCTTCGGAGCTGCTTCTCATCTTTTCGCGACAGAGGACCGCACGTTCAAGATTTTCTCCAAAAAAGGGCTGGCCACGCGCCAACTGGTTACGTTCTCCCTGAATCCCCCGTTCGAGAGCGGGGAACAAACTCCTCTTCCGGACCAATCGAAGCCTTCTGAGGCGTTCAACTACGTTGATGTTCAAAAGGAATTCGACCGCCGCTTGCTCACGCATTATGCGCCGGCCGCAGCCTTCATAAACGACGATATGGAAATCGTGCACACGCGCGGCAGCATCAGCCGGTATTTCAAGCTTGCGCCAGGACGCGCCAGTTTGAACGTTCTGAAAATGGCCCGCGAAGGGCTGTTGCTCGACTTGCGAAACGCGATTAGCAAGGCCAAGAAAGAGAACATCACCGTACGCAAGGAAAATGTGCGCGTGAAAGGGGGCGACGGAAACGGTGGCTCTGTCGCGGATCCGCCGCGCCTGGTAAATTTCGAAGTCTCGCCCGTCCGCATTGGCAGGCTCAAAGAACAATATTTTATGGTGATCTTTGAGGAAGCGCCGGCCAAACCCGCGCAAAAAAAAGGGCAAGTCCCTCGTGAACAGGCATCAGAGTCCCACTCGGGACGAATTACCAAGCTCGAACAGGAATTGGCTGCCACAAAGGAATATCTGCAATCGGTCATCGAGACCCAGGAAGCGATGAACGAGGAATTGCAGGCCGCCAACGAGGAAATCCTGTCGAGCAATGAAGAGTTGCAAAGCACTAACGAAGAACTCGAAACCGCCAAAGAGGAACTGCAGTCAGCAAACGAAGAGCTCAGCACGGTGAACGATGAACTTCGTAATCGCAATACCGAAGTCACGCAGGTGAACAACGATTTGACGAACCTGCTTACGAGCATTGACGTTGCTACGCTTATGCTCGATAGTGATTTCATCATCCGCCGCTTTACTCCGCAGGCTCAGAAAATTTTTGGTCTGGTTCCCGCTGACGTGGGGCGGCCTCTGGCGAATATTAATCCGACCATCGAAATCCCGGATTTCCAGAAGATGGTGCTGCGGGCCATGTCCGATGGGCAAACATTGGAAACAAACGTCTCAGGTAAAGAAGGCGCGTCGTACCAGGTGCGCATTTCGCCGTATCGGCTGGCAGACCATAAAATCGATGGCGCTGTAGTTATCGTAATGTCCTCTAAAGGCGCGAGCGCCACCTAGATAAGCGTTATCGTTCCCCGTTGAGCCTCGGTTCGCTGACCGAAGGTGGCGCCGGTGAAATAAACCAATATTCCTCCAGCCACTCGCCGTATAATTACCATCAGCCCTGAGGAGTTTTTGTGGCCAGGAAAAATGCCTCACGCAGCGCCCGCCTGAAAAAGCCTTCCCGGCGTGAAGCTCGCGCAGTGCTGCGCCGCAGCGCCGGTCCAGTTTCCCCTCGTTCTGATAACAAGGAATTCTTTAGTTCCTTGCTCGAGGAGCTTGAGATTGGCGTAGCGAACGTGTCGGCGGATGGCGTAATTCTCTATGCCAATTCCCGCTTAGTGCAGATGCTGCAGACGCGCGCACAGTCTGTCATTGGAGCGTCGCTCACGCGATTTATCTCGGATGCGAGCTGGCCCGCATTAAATATTGCGCTCGCGCAGGGAATGAAAGCGCCCACGCAGGGCGAAATGAAGATGATGTCGGCCTCCGGCGGCTTGCGGACCATTCAACTGTCACTGAGACCAATCCAGTTCGGCGGAATGATAACCGTCATGATCGCGGCCACCGAAGTCACCGAACTGGTCGAGAAAAACAAAGCGCTGCGCGCCACCGAAGAGTCTTTGCATCAGCTCTCTGCTCGCATACTTCAGTTGCAGGATCAAGAGCGGCGGCGCATCGCGCGCGATTTACACGACATTACCGGCCAGGAACTCGCTGTGGTGGTCATGTCTTTGAACCAGCTTGCCAATAATTTGGACAATCCCGGAGTGAATGCTCGCCAAATCCTTGGCGATGCCGTTGAATTGGTGCGCAAAATCGAAGATGAGATTCGCACACTGTCATATTTGCTGCATCCGCCCCTGCTTGATGAATTTGGGCTAAGGTCGGCGCTCAACTGGTACGTGGAAGGTTTTAGCAAAAGAAGCGGAATCGAGGTAGCCGTTGAAACCCCTCGGGACTTGCCGCGCCTGTCCGTCGAGAAAGAGACGGCGCTCTTCCGCGTCGTTCAAGAAAGCCTGACAAACGTCCTGCGCCATTCCAACAGCTCCAAAGCGCGGATCCGAATTCGCCTGAATGATGGGAGTATCCGGCTTTCTGTGGACGACGAAGGCCAGGGCATCAGCCGCGAAGCCCTCGCGAAAATCTCCGTAGGCACGGCAAGCGGCGTGGGTACCCTGGGCATGCGTGAGCGCCTGCAACAGTTGGGCGGGACGTTGAAGTTCCGTCCTCGTGCCAAGGGCACGCAAGTAGTAGCTACGCTTCCGATTGACAAGGCTGACTGGGCCATCACTGAAGAAGCGTTTTCCGATGCTGCCACGGAACAGCCAAGCGAAACCTCCGAAGCTGCTTCGACCGGGACGCGAAAGAAGCGCATCTTGATCGCGGATGACCATGAGGTTACGCGACAAGGCATCCGGAGTTTGCTGAAGGACGAGCTAGACCTGGAAATCTGCGGGGAAGCGCAGGACGGGCTGGAAGCCGTGGCCAAAGTGCGCGAGTTAAATCCTGACCTGGTAATCATGGACATCAGCATGCCCGGAGCAAGCGGCCTATCTGCCGCGACCACGATTCGCGATTCCGGAGCCAATGCCAAGATATTGTTCTTCACGACGCATACTTATTCGGAGATAGAAAGAATGAGCCGCGTCGGCGGTTTCGCGGGCTTTGTCACAAAAACGAATGCAGCGCGCGACTTGGTGCGTGGCGTGCGCGCGGTGCTTGCTGGCAATAAATTCTTCAACTCAGAAATCGTTCGCACCGCCACGGATTGAGCAACAGTTGCGCCTCGGATTTATTGCTGAAGTTCGTTCAGAAGGGATTGCAACCGCTTCATCTTTTCTTCAATTTGTTTTTTAAGCGATTCGGAACCGTCCGCCGTGCGCATAAAATGCATGGCGGCGTTGTAAGCCTTTCGCGCATGGGCCATGTTCCGCTCGCTTTTTTCAGCGTCACTGGTGGAAGTTGCTATTTCGCAAAATGTGATGGCTAGATCCAGCTCAACGTTTATAAATTCCGAGCGGAGGAGTTTTTGCCTCTCGGCTAGCACCGCTTGTCGTCGTTCACGGCTCATCTGCAACTGCGCCATCGCACCAAGAATCGCATACACCGCGTGGGGATTCCGCGAAATTTATGATCCTATCGACTGGAACAGCGAATGATTTCGCGCAGGGATGTTGCTAGCGCTTTCGAAGCTGTGCACGGTCTACGTTTCCATTGACGACCAGGCAATTCGCAGGTAACAAAGCTTTACAACGCAGGTCCGTCATACGAATGCTAGGATCGCCGCCCGACAGCCAATATCAGGAGACTGCCGTATAAGTGACGGAATAAAACTTTATTTGGCGTGGCAGCCTAACAATCGAGCGCCTATGCCGCTCAATCTCTAGCACGAAACTAAACGCTTCGTTCTTATCGCACGCCGCAAGATCGGGCGCTCGTTGTAAGAAAAGCTCCCCGGATACCGCGTTCTACTACGCCCGATTCTTGAGCGCCCAGAGCAACGCACCTGCTTCGCAGGCAGGCGGACAGATCACGCGGTAGATGTTGATCGGGTGACCGTATCTCAGTGATTCAGCACCTTATTGGCGGCGGCAATGTCGGATTGCAGGCGTGATACCCCCGCGCCCGCATCAGCGATGTATCCGTTCGCCACTTGCACCATCGCGGGGGTGGGCGGCACGAGTGCCATACTCACCTGAGACGCAATGGAGGTCAACCAAGCGCGCAGCCGGCCGGGATAGACCAGTGCGCCTTCACCGGACTGGATCTTGAGATCCACCAGATCGTCTATGTCATGGTTTAGGCTATCCAGCGCCGATTGCGCCTGAGTGCCTGAGGCGCTGTTGTTAGCTACTGCTTTCTGCAGCGCGTCACGCGCATCAATGGCCTGGTTCAGGTTCGTATCGAGCCGGTTCAGCGCGTCGTGAATCTGCATCAGCAAATTGAAACGCTGCTGCAACTCCTCCTGTGTGGTTTGCAATCGCGGGTCCAGCTTGACCACAAGCGGCTGCTTCTGCGCAGCATCTCCATAGGTGAGTGTCACGTAGTAGGTTCCCGGCAAGACTTCGGGCCCTACCGGCACGGCCGCGGCAAAACCTGAATTGAAAATGCCCTTAACGTCCACGGCATCCGGGTATCTCATGTCCCATTGGAAGTCGTTCATGCCAGGCTCAACAGCAGTCAACTTTTCTTCCTGTTGCTTTCGCGCCACTGCGGGAATACGCGACGGCGGCTGCGGTTTGCCTTTGGTTTTCAAATGCAGCGTGAAGCTGCGGATCAGGTTGCCGCTTTCCGTGCTAAAGCTCAGCTTCACCGGCGTGCTGCCGTTGTAGTCGGCCGGCAGGTGAAAAAACACCGCGACTCCGGGCGCCAAGTTCTGGCCTTCCGCTCCCCGCGGTCCAAACCCGAACCCACCGCGAGTGGCCAGCCAAGCCTGCTGCGGTTTGAATAGGTACGGCGCGCCTTCGGCTACGTGGGCAGCTCCCAACTGCTCCACAAACTGCAGGTTATCCAGCACCCAGAAGCCACGTCCGAAAGTGGCGAGCACAACTGAATGCTGCTCGGGCTGAATCTCCACATCGCTCACCCGCACCGCCGGCAGATTGAGGCTGAATGGCTGCCACTGCTGGCCCCCATCCAGACTGAAGTACACCGTGGCACTGGTACCTGCGAACAGCAGATTGGGCTCGTTCGGATCCTGCCGCACGCTCTCGATGTATTGGTCTTCGGGGAGTCCCGTGGTGATCTCCGTCCAATGCTTGCCGTAATCGGTGGTTTTGTATACGTACGGATGAAAATCGTCCCAGTCAAAGCGGCTCGCCGAGACGTATGCCGCACCCTCATTGGTGTGCGAGGGCTCGATGCAGGTGATTGTGGACCAAGTCGGCAGTGTTGGCGGGCGCACCTGGTTCCAGTGTCCGCCTCCGTCGGTGGTCACATACACCAAGCCGTCGTCGGAACCCGTCCAGATGACGTTGTCGGTGCGCGGCGAAAAAGCAATCGAAGATATGGTGTCGAACATCTCTTCGCCGGTCACATCCGCGCTAATCGGCCCGCCCGGCCGCCCCTGTTTGCTCTTGTCGTCACGCGTGAGGTCCGGACTGATCGCTTTCCAGTTGATGCCTTCGTCCAAGGTCTCAAACAGCACGTTCGCTCCCATCAACAGTTCCTTGGGATTGCCGGGGGCAAATACCACGGGATGATGAATCCAACCGTAGCGGTACTTAATCTCGGATCCCGCGAGACCAAATTTGTAGTCTGGCCACGGGCTCACATTAGTGGTCAACCCCGTCCTGCGATTCTCTTTCCACTCCATGCTGTAGTAGCCGCTGCCGTAGGTGATCCACGGCTGGCCTGGTGTCGGAACGACAAAGCTCATCTCTCCGCCTGTTACGGTTTTCCAAACCGGCGGAATACCTCCACCAGCGACGGCGCTCGGCGATTCGTCCGAACCTCGGTCCTGCTGTGCGCCGTAAATATGGAACGGAAATTGATCATCGAGATTGGCGTGATAGAACTGGCCGGTCGGCTGGTTATCCTCTGAACTGAAAGCTTTCCCGCCATTTTGGGTGACAGTTGCCCCGCCATCATTGCCTTCGATGAAGATTTGGGGATTGTTTGGATTGATCCACAGCACGTGGTTGTCGCCATGCGGTGGATGCAGAGCGGTCAGCGTCTTCCCTTTGTCGTGCGATACATACACTCCCACGTTGGGAAGGTAGATTGTATTTGGGTCTTTGGGGTCCACATACACGTTCATGTAATAGAAGGCGCGTTGCGTTATATCCATGCTGTTGTTGATCAGATCCCAGCTCTGGCCGGCATTATCGGACCGAAACAGGCCGCCCGCCTGGCCCTTGTAATCCGCCTGAATCAGTGCGTACACAACATTGGGGCTGCTGGGCGCCACCGCGATGCCCACTCTTCCGAAAATGCCAGTCGGCAATCCTGAACTGTGCGAGATGTTGGTCCAGTTCGCACCGCCGTCGGCGGTCTTGTAGATGCCGCTGCCCGGTCCGCCGCTCGAAAACGTCCAGTGCCTCCGGGACATCTGCCACATCGCGGCATACACCACTTGCGGATTGGATGGATCCATTGCCATGCTGATCGCGCCGGTGTCGTCGTTGACGTACAGAATCTTCTTCCAGGTCTTGCCGCCATCGGTTGTCTTGAATACACCGCGGTCCGGATTGGTCCCGAACAAATGGCCCAGCGCCGCGACATACACAACATCAGGATTATTGGGGTCCACAAGAATCCAGCTGATGATGTGCGTCTCGCCCAGTCCGATGAATGTCCAGTTCTTTCCGCCATCGGTGGACTTGTACATCCCCTCCCCGGTCAGGACAGTGTTGCGGGGAGCTGAATCGCCAGTACCCACGTAGATAATCTTCGGATTGGAGGGCGCAATCGCCATGGCGCCGATATTGTTGCACTTGAAATCCTTGTCGGAGATGTTCTTCCAGCTATGGCCGTAATCTTCGCTCTCCCAAACGCCCCCGCCCGCCGTGCCCATGTAAAAGACGTTGGGCTCGTCGGCGATGCCGGCTACCGTAGTAACGCGTCCGCCGGTATAGGGACCGACGCTACGCCAGCGCGGGGCGCTAGTGAGCTGGCTTGATGGCGCGGCTGCTGCAAACGCCGCCGGCAAAGCTAGGGACAGAACGGAAAGCAGCAAAACGCATCGTGCTTTGAACATGGCAGTGGGCCTCTCTTTTAATGAATTCATTCTATAGAATCCAAATCCGCCTCGGCGGCAGTGCCCTACTCTATAGGACAAAAGCATCGCCGTCACAGCTCCCTATTTTTCAGATCGCAGGTCGGCAGCATACCTGTTGCGCAGCGGCTCTCGCCGCTTCTTTGACCGATAGGATGTTCGCGACACCGCATTTCACAACAGCGACAATTAAGAATGCAAGCCCATTCTGCAGGGAAAGGGCGCACTCGCACCTTCTCCCTTGCCGACCCTCTCAACTCGCAATGTTCCTCTGCATGAAAAGTCGGGGAGTACGTACTCCGTTTTGAATGAAGGGAAGATCCGCGGCCCGCGAGTAACCGAATGAAAGGATTTGGCTCCCCGGGCTAGATTCGAACTAGCAACCCTTCGGTTAACAGCCGAATGCTCTACCGTTGAGCTACCGGGGAACCGCGCAACATATTCGTTTTCATTCTAGTACAGCTATCGAAATGATGCCCGTTAAGCCGTTGGTTCCAACTTCGGTCCAACTGTGTGATTTTGTCGAACTTCTTTGATGAAATCAAGAAAATCGGATGACTGATTTTCAAAGACTTGGACGGAGTGTTCTGCGAGGAATTCGCGAGCATTCGGCAGCACACCGAGTGCTCTTTTCCATAAGAAAAACGCAACCAATGTCTGACCGGCGAAGTAGTTATTCCACCTACATAATTGGCAGCGGAATCGTTCTGGGAATAATACCGTCCCTTTCCTCTCGATGAACGGCAATACTGGCATTACTGCCATTACTGCTGCGCTGCCACCAGCCTTCTCGCTGCGGCAGAATCTCGGCCGCCACGTCGCGCCCGTGATGCGCACCCGCGCGCGATGCACTTCCCCTTTCGTCTTCGCTGGCACGGGTCGCTACTTGGAAACTCTCCATAAACGGTGGAAATCCTGGAAGATATGCGATGGACACTCCCGGATATCGGTTGACCGTATTCTGTGGCCATCCGCAGACCCACGCTCTTCTACCCTCTTCTTCCGAGATTGCTTGCCGAAAGAAAGCGAGCGCTTGTCCCTGGACGGAGCAAATCGATTTGAATTCTTTGCAGTGACCGCCATCACCATTGCTTGTGACGGTTGCACTTGCCGCGCTGCAAGGGGCGCGCTAGCGTCTCGCGGCATTACCTATCAATCAGGCGGCAGAGGTACGACCCGACAAACTCCCAGCGAGGGAATATGGACGACACTACGCGAAATCTAAGGCATTTACGACGGGCTTCCGGAGTTTTCCTTTTCCTGGCGCTGAGCGGACTCGTGCCTTTCCTCATCCGATACGGCGTGTTGTCGCAGTGGATTCTCTTGCTGCACATTCTGATAGGGGTATTGGCCGCAGTGCCGCTCACGCTCATTTTCTGGAAACATGGCCGCAACGCAAGCCATGCTCAACGGACGCGGTGGTCGAGCCCCGGTCTCTGGGCTGGGCTAGGTTGGATCGCGCTTGCTGTTAGTGGGTTTTGGCTGGTGGCAAAAGGGATTGGAGGAGTCTTCGTACCCTACCGCATGCACTACTTTCACTTGGCCGCCGGCATTGTCCTCGGAGCCGCAGGGCTATTTCACATCGGATACGGCCTCGTCCGAAGCCAATTCCCTCGATCTCGCTATAGCGACTTGGTTCGCCCTGTATTTCTCTGGAGCATCGTTTTCGTTGTGGGCGCGACTGGGATCCTCGTTGCGCGACGGCAGAAGAATCTGGCAGCCGCGAATTTCAGCCCATCGAACGCTCGCACCACGACGGGCAAAGTGATCCCGGCGCAACTGATGGTCGGTTCGGCATCTTGCGGCACGTCGGGCTGCCACAGCACTATTTACAGGGAGTGGGTACCCAGCGCTCATCACTATTCGGCAATCGACCCTTTTTATGAAACCATCAAAGCCAATTATATTCACGACCGAGGCCCTAATTCGCCCCGCTATTGTGCGGGATGCCATGAGCCCGTGTCCCTTGTCGCCGGCGAAAATATCCTGGCGCGCACGGGAAGCAGCGGCGCTGAGGGAAGTTCTTGCGTTTTCTGTCATGCGCTCCGCGACACCGAGACCCGCGGAAACGCCAATTATGCAGTTAGGTCTCCCGATCCGTATCTTTTCGAGCTGTCCTCGAATTCGGCATTGCGCAGAATCGCGGACATGCTGATTCGGCTTCACCCGGAACAGCATCAACGCGATTACGCCGTCAAACCTTCCGAAACCGCGGAATTCTGCGGCACATGTCACAAGCAGTACATCAGCAAAGAAGAGAACGGCTGGGGGTTTGTGCAGCTTCAGGATCAATATGACAACTGGAAAAATGGACCCTGGCACACCGACCCGCGCCGGAATCTGCAATGTCAGGATTGCCATATGCCCGAGGTCGCCACGGACGATCCGGCGCGCAACGCCCAGGGCTTCATCCATGACCACCGCATCCTGGCATCGAATAACTATGTTCCGGAAATGCTTGGACTGCCCGGCGCCAAACGGCAGACGGAGATGGTGAGCGACTGGCTTGCCGGCCGGACGGTGATTCCGGAGATTGCGAAGGTCTGGCCAGCGGGTCCGATCGTGCCCGTAAATTTGGAGCCGGAAGGATCATTTTCCCCCGGCCGCCCGGCAAGCGTCCGAGCTCTGGTGACCAACTTGAAAGTTGGCCACGAATTCCCAACCGGGCCGCTCGACGTTATCGAAGTCTGGCTGGAGTTCCAGGTGAGCGACGGTCGCGGGCGCTCTGTTTATTCCGCAGGCACGCTCAGCCAAGACGGGAGCATTCAGGGGAAAACGGTCGAATATCGTTCCTATCTGCTCGACAGGAATGCGCAGCCCGTGTTCACCCATGCTCTGTGGAACGTTGTTGGCGCGCGCGACAAGCGGGTGATATTGCCCGGCGGCAGCGATACAACGGTCTTTCACTTCCCGATTCCGCGGAACGCCGCGGGACCGCTCCGATGCGACGTTCGTTTGCTCTATCGCAAATTCAACTTCCAAACGCAGGCTCGGCTCTTTCCTGCTGGCCACGGACCGAAGATCCCGATCGTCGTAATTTCCCAGGCGAGAATCGAGATCCCGCTCGTCGCGCAGAAAAGGCGTAGCGCTGCCGGAGCCGTAACGAAAACCCTGCGATGAGGCGCCGCGAGTGCCTGCGCTGGCTTGCAGCCCTGCCGCTTGTGGCAGCAGCCGGATGCCGCGAGACCCCGACACAATCGCCGAAAGCGGGTGTGCGATCCGGCCCAGCAGCTCCAACTTTCCACGACGTCACTGCGCTCTCGGGATTGCACTTTGTTCACTCGGTTGGTACTCGCAGTAGCCTGCTGCCGGAAGACATGGGTTCCGGCCTTGCTTGGGGCGATTATGACAATGACGGCTATCCCGATCTCTATGTTGTGAATCAGGCTGGAGCGTTTGCCTCGGGGCATTTCGAAGGTCCTGGCGACCGGCTTTATCACAACAATGGCAACGGCACATTCACTGACGTTACCGAAAGCGCCGGTCTAGAGTACGTGCACTTCGGAATGGGAGCTTATTGGGGCGATTACGACAATGACGGGCTGCTGGACCTTTTTGTCACCGGCGTAGGCGGCACGAAGCTCTACCACAACGAAGGCAATGGCCGCTTCCGTGACGTCACGCACGAGAGCGGCGTTTACGATCCTTTGTGGAGCAGCAGCGCGATCTGGGTGGATTTTGACAACGACGGCTGGCTCGACCTGTATGTTCTGCACTATGTGGATTACCCGCACGACCTTGCCCATCTGCGTTTTGCAGCCGAGCGACAGTACGGAGTGGTTGTGCCGGCAGCGCTGAATCCGCGCTCGTTTCGCCCGCAGCCGAACCGCCTGCTACGCAACAACCATAACGGCACCTTCACCGACGTCACGCGTCGCGCCGGCATTGCCGATGCGGATGGCCGCAGCCTCGTTGTCACCGCTGCCGACTTCAACCTGGACGGCTGGCCTGAACTCTACGTCGGGAACGATCTAAGCATGAACCGTTTCTTCCTGAATGAAAGAAACAGCCGCTTCGCCGATCGCAGCACGCAGACCTTCACTTCGGAAAACAAGGGAACCATGGGGCTCGCCGTCGCCGATTTTGACTTCGATGGCGATCTTGATTTCTTCGTTTCCCACTGGCTATCCCTAGGCGCTTCCCTCTATCAGAATTTGCTGGTCGAGACCCACCGGCTGAACTTTGCCGACGACGCCGAACTGGTTAACCTCGCCTACATTTCTCTGCCCATGGTCAGCTGGGGATGCACGTTTCTCGATTATGACAACGACGGTCTGCTCGATCTCGTCGTTGTGAATGGAAATACGCTGGAAAATCCCGAAGATTCCAGCCTGCTCGTGCCACAGAAGCCATTCTTGTTCCACTACGACGGCACCGCGTTCCACAATGTCGTTTCCTCCGTCACGCCAGAGCTCGATCGCCCGCTCAATGCGCGCGGCTTGGCTGCAGCCGACTTCGATAACGATGGCGACATGGATTTCGCGATTTCATGCAATCGTGGTTCGTTGATTTTAATGCGCGCTGACGGCGCCGAGCTTGGCAATTGGATCAAGGTGGATCTCCAAGGGACCAAAAGCAACCGTCAAGGCATTGGCGCTCTGGTTCGAGTATCGGCAGGAGGCCGAAACTACTTGCAAGCTTACGGAAGTCAGGGCTCTTACCTTTCGCAGCACGCGACCCCCTTGCATTTCGGCCTCGGCAAAGCAGCATTGGTAGAGCGGATTGAAGTCATGTGGCCGAGCGGCCGGCGCCAGAATCTTACCAATCTGAGATCCCGGCAAACACTGCATCTGCGCGAAGACTGAGCGATAGCTCACAAACGTGTGCGCGATTGCAAAGCCTGCACGGAGCGCCAGCACCAACGAAATCATTCTCGGCAAAGTGGACGAATTCATTGCTAGGTTGCAGGGCGCACATACGGGACAACAGTCCGCGACTATCCGCATCCCATTTCAGGTCACGAACACATCCGCTTATTAATCCTGGCAGGCAAATGGGAAGGTGAATACCGCAGCCTATTGCAGGCGCTGGGTCTTTGAATCGAAACCTATCAGAGAATCGAAGATGGCGAGAACGTGCCGGCGATATTCGGCAATTCTTTCAAAGTTGGACCGCTGTTCCGGCTGGCGCACGCATTCGCGATCCCATTTGGCCAGAACAGCGGCAGGAACTTCAATGTCACGGCGCAGCTCCTCGGCCGAATGCCCGCGCAAAAACAGCCCATAAAAGAAGGCCGCTTCCCGCTGCGGAAATTCCAGTTCGCGAAGCGGGTCTTCCAGAGCGTTCGTCAACGTAGCCGGATTTGCCTGTGTCGCCATATCGCAAAAAGGCAGTTTACCGATTTCATCGTCGGCGTCAAGAGCGGATGCAATAGTTGTAGGGCGTAAGAGCAAAGGCGTCAGTAGCGGCTCCGGCTGGCCCGGAGAAACATTTGCAGAGCGGTGACGTTCGCCTGGTCGCTGCCCACGCGCAGCGCATCCACCGGCAGGCCAAGCACCTCCGCCTGCTCCAGACTAAGTCCAGCATCGTCCAGCTCGGCCAAGCTATAGCCCTCTGCCGGAACCAAGCGGTTGCGAGCGGAGCGATCCACAGGCCGCGGAGGATTCACCGCTGCGCCGCGCCTGCGTACCCGGTTGAAAAACTCGTCCCAGTCTCGGCGGATCCACATGGGACCCTCCCTCTCGCAAATCCAACTGCCTGGTTAGATGCGCGAATTCTTCTGAGCGTCGCACCAGTACGAAATTACCCGATGCGCCGTGGATTGTAACCCCCACTGTCAAGAAATGTCGCACTTCCCCGTGCTGTGTATCGATAACGTTACGAATCAGATGGGCACATTGGATTTGGTATCCAAAGCATGCCCCTCGCGAGAAGCGATCCCGCGCTTGGCTTGCTATAATGTCCCAAATGGACGCGGAACCATCACCGGTGAACCAGCCCGCCGTTGTCATTCATTATCATGAACTTTGGCTCAAGGGCGGCAATCGCCGCTTCTTCGTATCGAAGCTGGTCGCAAATCTGCGCGCAGCTTTGGAAGGCATTTCCATCGAGAAAATTGAGCGGCCAAATGACCGCCTGATTGTCCGTGCGTGCAATGATGCCTCGCTCGATGAAATTCTGCGGCGCATCGAACGAGTCTCAGGAGTCGCCTACTACGCTCTCGCGCGCGCTGTAGAGCCAAACCTCGATGCGCTCTGTGAGGCCGCCTGGCAAGAAATACAGCCCATCTCCTTCGCAACATTTGCGGTTCGCGCCAAGCGCAGTGACAAATCTTTTAGCCATCGCAGCGCGGAAATCGAAAAAATTGTCGGCAAATATATACTCGATTCGCTCGAATCCGCTGGCCGCCACGCTCGCGTGAAGCTTAACAGTCCGGATGTGACCTGCCGCATCGAAATTACTTCGGGTCCCGCGCTCGTCTACGCCCGCAAAATTCCTGGCCCCGGAGGCTTGCCTGCCAACACCGCTGGCAAAATGATGTGCCTCCTTTCGGGCGGCTTTGACTCCGCCGTTGCGGCTTTCATCATGATGAAACGCGGGGCGCACCTGTCCTTCGCGCATTTTTATGGCAGCGGCGCGCGTCCCGGCGAATCTTCATTTCACGTCGCTCGCCAGCTTGTTCGCCAGCTCGTTCCCTGGCAATTCACCGCGAAGCTCTATCGCGTGCCTTTTGAATCCATTCAGCGCGAAATTGTCCGTTACGCGCCTGAAAGCTGCCGCGTGTTGCTCTACCGCCGCATGATGTTGCGAATTGCTGAAGTTCTGGCGCAGCGAAATGGCGCCCTGGCCTTGGTTACGGGCGACAGCCTTGCACAAGTTGCTTCGCAAACGCTGCGCAATCTGGTGGCGGTCGAAGCTGCCGCAAAAATGCCCGTATTTCGTCCACTCGTGGGCGCCGATAAAATGGAGATCATCGAGACCGCGCACAAGATCGGCACGCACGATATCTCGGCTGAACCCTTTCACGATTGCTGCCCGATTTTCCTGCCGCGCAGCCCGGTATTACACTCCTCTGCCGTTGAATTGGAATCAGCGGAAAGTAATTTGGATATTCGGAGGCTGGTTCGCGAAGGCGTCGAGAGCGCGGCGCTCGAAACATTTCGCTATCGCAATGGCGAAGTCGAAATCAATGAAGTGCCGCCGAAAACCAAGCGCAACATTGCAATCGCGTAGTCCTGGCTACTTTTCATCCTCTGCATTGCCTTTAACTGCGGTAACTCGCATTGATGCGCACATAATCGCCAGTGAAGTCGCATGTCCAGATGCGCGCTGCGCGTTTGCCGGCGTGCAAATCCAGCACAATGGGAACATATTTGGCGAGCAGCTTGCGATGCGCGGCTCGTTCATCAAACTGGCGCGCACAGCCGTTACGGCACATCAAGATGCCTGCCATGCGCACCTCAGCATGGTCTGGATCGAAGCGCACGCCCGCGCGTCCCGCGGCAGCCAGAATGCGTCCCCAGTTGGGATCGCCGCCGGCAAGCGCCGTCTTCACCAGCGGTGAATTCGCAATCGTTCGCGCAATTTCATCTGCGTCGCGATAGGAGGCTGCGCCACGCACTTCTATTTCGATCACCCGATGTGCGCCCTCGCCATCGCCAACAATCTGCAACGCCAGTGACCGGCAAACGGATTCAAGCGCCGCACGGAATTTGCGGTAATCGGCGGCACCTTCACGAATAGCCGGCGCATCGGAAGCGCCATTCGCCAGGAGCGCCAGCGTGTCGTTCGTCGAAGTGTCCCCGTCCACGGTGATAGCGTTGAATGTCGTGGCAACCGCTTCGCGCAGCGCGCTGCGGAGAATCACTGGCGAAGCTTTTGCGTCCGTTGCAACAAACGCCAGCATCGTCGCCATGCGTGGATGAATCATTCCCGCGCCCTTCGCGCACCCGAGCAACCGCACTCTCTTGCCTCCGATGAGGCAATCCGCCGCGGCCCACTTGGGGTGCGTGTCTGTGGTCATTATGGCCCGCGCGAATTTCTCGAATGATTTCGGATTCGCATCCCGGTTAGCACTCAGCGCGGGAATAGCGCGCAAAATCCGTTCGACGCGAAACGGCATGCCGATCACGCCCGTCGAGCAAACGAGGATTTGCGCGGCGCGGCAGCCAATCGCCCGCGCTGCGGCCATTGCCGTTTGTCGTGAGGCGGCGAGCCCTGCGGCGCCCGTCGCGCAATTCGCGTTTCCGGAATTCACGATTACGCCCCGCATTCGCGAAGCCGAATGGCGAATGTGCTCCTGTGACACCAGCACAGGCGCCGCCTTCACGCAATTCGTTGTGAACACGCAGGCCGCTGTTGCCGGCGCTTCGCTGACGAGGAAGCCCAGGTCGAATCCGGATTTCTTCAATCCGCAGGCCGTCGCGGAGAAGGTGAAGGCTCGCGGCAAACTCGAGGCGGAAAAGGCAGGCATTTTCAGGCTGGAGAACTTGCCACTTCGTCTAAAATCGGCAGCGAAAGTCTTTCCGCGACCACTGTGGCAATCACCGCTGTCAGACGGCAGCGGCGAGCCTTAGGGCAGGTCCGGCAATCGCGCTCGATTTTTTCCGGCAGCGCGCGCCGCGAAGATGTCGCAAATCCGTAGCGCACAAAGAAATCCGGCGCATGGGTCACCGCAAAAACCCGCGCAATATTGCGCAACCGCGCCTCGGCTAGCGCAAATTGCACAAGTTTTCCGCCCAGCCCTTGGCCGCGTATCTCAGAATTCACAGCAAGTGACCGAATTTCCGCAAGATTTGCGCCATAGCTTTCGAGAGCTACACATCCGGCGATGCGCCGTTTATCTTCGACGACAAGAAATTGCGCGATATGCTCGCGTATGTTCTCTTCGCTGCGCGCGAGCAGGATTCCTTGCTCGGCATAATGCGCAATCAGCGCATAAATCGCCGCCGCATCGCCGGAGCGCGCGCGTCGCGTTCTCAAACCTTTTTCTCCGCGAAAGCGAGCCGTTCTCTTGCATCTTCCAGCGCTTTGCGTACAGCTGATGGAGCAGTCCCGCCTGTTGAATTGCGTCGGTTAAGAGAAGCCTCGGCGTTCAGTGCGCTCACAAAATCCGATTCGAACGCGCCAGAATATGCCTTCAGTTTTTCGAGAGGCCATTCGCTCAGCTGTTGATCTTGTTTTTCACTCTCGCGAATGAGCGCTCCAACAATTTCGTGCGCCTGACGAAAAGGAATGCCCTTCGCCACCAGGTAGTCAGCGACTTCCGTCGCGAGCAAACCTTGCTCCTGCACGCTCGCGCGCAATTTACGTTCGTCGAATTTCGTCGTGGCTATGGCGCCTGCGGCGATTTGAATCATGCCCAGCGTTTGATCATGCGCGTCAAACAGCGGCTCCTTATCCTCTTGCAAATCCCGCTGGTAACTTGAAGGCAGGCCTTTCATCGTAACCAGCAGGGCCACCAGCGCGCCCGTCACGCGCCCGCATTTTCCGCGAATCAATTCCCAGGCATCGGGGTTTTTCTTTTGCGGCATCAGACTGCTTCCCGTTGAATACTCATCCGGCAAAACCACAAATCCAAATCCCGGGGAAGCAAAGAGAATCATGTCCTCCGCCAGGCGCGATAAATGGCTGGCAAGAACACTGAGCGCAAACAAATAATCGAGAGCAAAATCGCGGCGGCTCACGGAATCGAGGCTGTTTCGCGTAACCTGCGCGAAGCCCAAATCCTTTGCCAGAGCTTGCCGGTCAACAGGAAAGGCGCAGCCGGCGAACGCTCCCGTTCCCAGTGGGCACGCGTCGGCCGCATTGGCCGCAAATTCGAAACGCTCAAGGTCGTGAAAAAATGCTTCCGCATGCGCGAGCAGGAAATGCGAGAGCAAAATTGGCTGAGCCGGTTGCATGTGCGTCATGCCCGCTATCGGCACGCCAAAATTCCTTTCGGCCTGGTCGAGAAATGCGCGGATCAACAGGCATGTCGCGCCGCGCATTTGCGCTGCCGCGTCTTTCACGAACATGCGGAATTCCGTGGCGATCATCTCGTTACGGCTGCGGCCCGTGTGCAGCTTCTGGCCAACCGCACCCAGCTTTTCCGTCAGCGCCGATTCCACAAAATGATGCACGTCCTCAGCAGCGGAAGCGTCCAGCCATGCCGGTTCAGCGGCTGCGCGTTTCTCAATTTGTTCGAGCGCCGCGCAGATTTGTCCCGTTTCCGTCGCCGTGAGGATTCCGATTTTCTCCAGCCCGCGCGTCCACGCCCGATCGAGTTTCAGTTCAAACGGGAGCAGCCGCCGGTCAAATCCGAACGAGCGCTCGAATTCATAAAACGCTTTGTCCGGCGCCTGCTCAAAGCGCCCGCCCCACATTTTCTTTTGCGCTGCTTCGCTCAATGCGCAGCCTCGCTCTTGGCGGGAATGGTTATCGGCAGCGCGAACAAATTAATGAAACCCTCGGCGTCCTTTGGGTTGTAGCCGGTCATGGTGAAGCTCGCTAGATTCGTTCGATAGAGCGAATTCGCAGACTCGCGCGACGTTACGTCGACGTTGCCCTTGAAAAGGCTCAAGCCAACCGCGCCGGTCACGCGGCTCTGCGACGATGCGAAAAACGCGTCCAGCGACTCGCGCAGTGGAGTGAACCACATTCCGTAATAAACCATCTCCGCGTACCGCAAAGACAAATGCTGCTGGAAATGCAGCGTCTCCCGGTCAAGGCACAACGCTTCCAGCTCGCGATGCGCAGCCACCAGCAGAGTCCCGCCCGGCGTTTCGTACGCGCCGCGCGACTTGATTCCTACCAGGCGATTTTCGACCATATCCATGCGGCCAACGCCGTTTCTCGCTGCCACGTCATTGAGCGTCTCAAGCAAGGCCAGCGGGCCCAATTTCTTGCCGTTCACCGAGACGGGTATTCCCGCTTCAAATCCGATTTTTACTTCGGTCGGCTGATTCGGCGCCATTGCCGGCGAAATCACCCATTGCCACATCGCCTCTTCCGGCGCATTCGCCGGATCTTCCAGACGGCCGCCTTCATGGCTCAGGTGCCAAATATTGCGGTCGCGGCTGTAGATATTCTTTGTGGTTTGTTCGACCGGCACATTGTGTTCGCGCGCATAAGCGATTGCTTCTTCGCGTGAACTGATTTTCCATTCGCGCCATGGCGCAATGATTTTCAATTCCGGCGCGAGCGCTTTCACCGCCAATTCAAACCGCACCTGATCGTTCCCTTTGCCTGTGCAGCCGTGCGCCACAGCATCCGCCCCGAGTTTGCGCGCAAGCTCCGCCTGTCTGCGCCCAAGTATCGGCCGCGCAAACGACGTGCCCAGCAGATATTTGTGCTCGTAAACGGCGCCCGCCCGCAGCGTCGGCCAGATGTAGTCCTTGATGAACTCCTCGCGCAAATCTTCAACGTATGCGGCGCTCGCTCCCGTCGCCAGCGCTTTCCGACGCGCCGCCTCCAGGTCTTCCTTCTGCCCCAGATCGCCAATCATGGCGATCACTTCGCACTGATAATTCTCCTTCAGCCACGGAATAATGATGGAGGTGTCAAGTCCTCCGGAATAGGCCAAAACCACTTTCTTTGCCAACGTTTTCTCCTTAGCCAAGCAAGGTGAGCAAAATCGCTTTTTGGACGTGCAGGCGGTTCTCTGCCTGATCGAACACGATCGATTGCGGCGAATCGATTACCTCGGCGGCAACTTCCGAGCCACGATGCGCCGGCAAACAGTGCATAAATACTGCCTCAGGATCCGCCTGCTGCCGCAGAGCGGCACTCACCTGATACGGGGCGAAAATCTTTTCTCGCTGCGCCGCTTCATCCTCCTGGCCCATGCTCGCCCACACATCTGTGTAGATTGCCTGCGCTCCATTTACCGCCTCATACGCCGAACGTAAAATTTCTATCTTCCCGCGGCTTTCGCGCGCCGCCCGCCGCGCTTCAGACACCACTGCGGGATCCGGTTCGTAACCCGCCGGCGTCGCCACGCGCACATGCACTCCGAGCCGGGAGCCCACCGTCAACAATGAATGGCATACATTATTTCCATCCCCGATGTATGCGACCTTCAATCCGCGCAGGCCGCCAAATCGCTCCTCCAGGGTAAAGAAATCGGCATACGCCTGGCAGGGATGGCAGCGATCCGAGAGCGCGTTAATGATCGGTATTGACGAATTCTCCGCCAGCTCTTCCAACACTTCGTGTTCGAACACTCGCGCCACAATTCCCTGAACCCAGCGGTCCAGATTCCTCGCCACGTCGCGAACCGATTCGCGGGCGCCCAGCCTCGATTGCGTGTGGTCCAGGAAAACCGCGCCGCCGCCCATGCTCGAAATACCTACTTCAAATGTGACTCGCGTGCGCAGCGATGGCTTTTCGAAAATCAGCGCCAAAAAACGTCCCGCCAGCGCACTCCGAAACCGTTCCGGCCGCGCTTTAATGTCTGCCGCCAGATGGTAAAGTTCGTGTATTTGCTCGCTGTTCCACTCATTGCCCGTCAAGAGATCTGACGCCAGCTTCGGCATCGTCGCGGTGGCTGTGATCGCGTTCATTGTTACCTCGCTGCGGCGTGAGCGTGCGCTCCAACCGTTTCCTCAGTTCGAGTAGGGTGTTGCTCCTGAGCCGCAACCTTTTCCTGCCATACTCTGCGTGGAGCTTTCTCTAAAACGACTTCGAGCTTCTTCAGAAATTCATTCACATGCCGCGCGCGAATCACGAACGGTGGAAGGAAGCGCAAAATGTGCTCATGCGTGCAATTGATGATCAGTCCCTGGCGCAAAGCTCCCTCAACAATCGACGCTCCTTCAATCGTCAGATCCAGTCCAAGGATCAATCCTTCGCCGCGCACTTCGCGGACAAAATCAAAGCGTGCCTGCAATTTTTTCAGGCCGTTTCTTATTTCCGCGCTGCGCTCGTGAACGTTTTCCATTAGCTTTTCATCTTCAACGGTCTTGAGAAATTCCAGCGCTACCGCGCACACCAGCGGCCCGCCGCCGAAAGTCGTTCCGTGAATCCCCGGCGTAAATGCCGCGGAAAACTTCTCATTCGCAATCAGCGCGCCTAAAGGCAAGCCGCCGGCAAGCGGCTTGGCCACCGTCACGATGTCCGGCTTGGCGCCAAATTTCTGGTACGCGAATCGCCGGCCCGTCCGCCCCAAACCGCACTGGATCTCATCGGCAATCAGCGCAGCATCGTTTGTGGTTGCAAGTTCGCGCGCACGCTCCCAAAATTCTTCGCTAATAGCGGAAATTCCGCCTTCCCCTTGAATCGTTTCGATAACAATTGCGCCAACCCGCTCGTCGAATTTCCTTGCGAGGTCCGCCACATCGTTAAAACGAACGAATTCCGCGCCCGGCACCAGCGGCTCGAATGGCTCGCGATATTTCGCCGGATACGTAATCGAGACGGCCCCAAAAGTCCGCCCATGAAACGAATTCTCCAGCGCCAGAATCCGTGTCTTCGGCGCAGCGCCAGGCGCCGCGTTTTTCTTTGCATACGCCCGCGCCAGCTTTAGCGCGCCCTCAATCGCCTCTGTGCCGCTATTCGTAAAAAAAACGCGGTCCAATCCCGACCATTCGGCTAGTTTCTTTGCGAGCGGCCCTTGAAATGGATTGTGAAACAAATTCGACAAGTGAATCGCGCGGCCCGCTTCGGCTCGAATAACTTTAACGAGCCGCGGATGCGAATAGCCCAGCGCGTTCACCGCGATTCCGCCAAGGAAATCCAGATAAGCATTGCCCGCGGAGTCGTACAGGTAGCAGCCCTTGCCGTGAGAAAACACAACCGCGGGCCGCCGGTATGTCCCCATCAAATACCGACCAGCTTCGCGAAGAATCGCAGACACATCGCCGCTATGTCCTTTGCGATTCGCCTTCGACGCCGCTATTTTTCGCTTTTTCATGTGTCCTATTGCGCCGCCTGTGCTGCAAATTTGCGCTCTTTAGCCACAGGCATCGGCAGCACGCGCGTTCCCGAACCTCTTGTCCCGTTTGTCGCCGAGCGAAGCGCGCGCACGTTGGTCCCTCCGACGATTCGCACTTGCTGCACGCCGCCGGCAAGAGCGCGCTTGGCCGCTTCCAGCTTCAAAATCATTCCGCCGGAGACTTTTTGCTGCCGAATCAAATCTTCGATCTCCGTGCTGCTGACTCGGTCCAGCACCTTGTCGCCATCCAACACGCCAGCTACATCCGTCAAGAAAATCAGCTTGTCCGCCTGGCAGTATTCCGCCGCCGCGGCGGCCATATGGTCTGCGTTGATGTTATAAAGCTCGCCGTCAAATCCCATTCCCAGGCAGCAGGCCACCGGCACAATCCCGGCGCGCCAAAGTGAGCTCAAAAAATCCAAATTCACGCCCGTCAAATACCCAACGTAGCCAAGCCCGCCCGCGTCGCCTTCGTGGCACATCGGCTCAGCGAGAAAACACGCCGAGTCCGCCGCCGAAATCCCAACTGCATTCTGCCC
This sequence comes from Candidatus Acidiferrales bacterium, assembly GCA_035307965.1. Taxonomy (GTDB): domain Bacteria; phylum Acidobacteriota; class Terriglobia; order Acidiferrales; family UBA7541; genus DAHUXN01. The sequence goes on from DATGHO010000034.1 coordinate 143,080, forward strand.
CGCAAGGGAAATCGCGCCTGCCAGCCTTTTGTTGAGCAGCCCCGCGAATACCATTACTGCCGCATCGCGCGTTTCGCGGTCGGTAACGCGCAGCCCTCGCACAAATCGCGAAGTGATTCCCATTCGCGCCAGCGTCGCGCTGAAAATCTTTCCGCCGCCGTGGATCACCAGGAGCTCATGGCCGGCCTTCGCTGCGTCGGCGATTTGCTGCGCCAACCGGCGAACCACCGCGTCATCGTCCAACAGCGCTCCTGCGAGTTTTACGACGATTCTCATATCAGCCCTGTCGACTCCGCATAGCCTTGCATTAAATTCAAGTTCTGCACCGCTTGTCCGGCAGCGCCTTTGCCCAGATTGTCCAGGCAAGAAACCACCACAATGCGCTCTCCGGATTCGTCCAGCGCAAAACCCAAATCGCAGAAATTCGTGCGGGTCACGTGCTGCAACTCCGGGAGCTTCCCTGCGGGCCAAATGCGAATCATCGGGCGCGCGGCATAAAACTTGCGAAATTCCGCCTCGATTTCCTCCTTGCGCCGCGATTCCTTCAGCCAAAACGAAAGAGTGGACAAAATTCCGCGCTCCAGCGGCAGCAGATGCGTAGTGAAAATCAAATGCGTCGGGTCGATTCCCGCGTGCTCGGTAATTTCAGGCGTGTGCCGGTGCGTGAACACGCCATAAGCGCGGAAGTTCTCGTTCACCTCCACAAAATTCGTCTCGCGCTTCGGCTCTTTCCCCGCGCCGCTTGCGCCGGATTTGCAATCGCACACAATTCCGCGCGTCATGTCCACCCAGCCAGCCTCAATAAGCGGCCGCAATCCCAGAATCACCGATGTCGCGTAGCATCCCGGATTTGCAACGAGCCGGGCCTCCGCCAGCATTTCTGAATAAATCTCGGGCAATCCGTACACCGCCTTTTGCGTCAACCCTAAGTCCGGCTGCGGCAGTTTGTACCAGCGCGCAAACGTTTCCGGCTCCTTGAAGCGAAACGCTCCGCTCAGGTCGATAACCCGCAAGCCCGCGTCCAGCAGCTCTGGAACAAGTTCCAATGAAGCCTCGTGCGGCGTGGACAGAAACGCAGTTCCCGCCCCGCTCTCCGCGATAGCGTCAATCGAAAGCGTACGGCAGGGCGCCTCTCCCCACCCGCGCAACTGCGGAAAAATTTGCGTCAAACAGCGGGCGTCTGCGTTTTCGCCGCGCAGATAAAAAGTTGGCCGTTCAATTTCCGGATGCCGCAGCAGCAGGCGGGCCAGCTCGAATCCCGCATAACCGGTTGCCCCGATTACTGCGACCCGTTTCGGGTCTTTCATCGAAGCAAGTCCTCCATGCGCTTTTGAATAGCCGCCCGGGCCGTGCGCGATGGCGTGACAATCAGCACCGTATCGTCTCCGGCAAGCGTCCCGGCAACTTCTTTCCAATGTTCGCCATCTACCGCCGCCGCCAGCGGCTGAGCGCCTCCCGGCGGCGTCTTGAGGACCAGCATGTTTTGCGCCGGGCGCATATCCACCAGAAATTCGCGCAGCGCACGCCCCAGTTGCGGCACCGGCGCAGACTCTTCTGCGGCCGCACTCAGCGTCCGGTAACCCTCCGCCGTTTTCACCAGCCTCAATTCCCGCAGATCGCGCGAAAGCGTCGCCTGCGTTACTCTCACGCCCATTTGCAGAAGCCGCCGCCTCAGCTCATCCTGATTCGCGACCGGCTCGCCGCCCACCAGCTTCAGAATTTGCCCTTGCCGCATTCTTTTATGTGTTCCCATCCCAGGCTTCCACTGTTTGAATATTCATTCCTATGCATATTTATACGTCGACGCGGAAACCAATGTCAAGGAGAAACAGCGGCGGTCAGTTTGAATTGTCTTGGTTGTGACAATGGCAGTCAAAATTCACACTCACCGCTCACACGGCTTGACACTTGATGCTCGGATGAGTTCTGCTCTGTGCGAGAATCTCGAGGAAAGGAATTTCGACATGCCGCTGCAAGTTATTCAGCGCCGGTCGCGCGGTTTCATTTGCCTCAACGCGCATCCTGCCGGTTGTCGCCGCAACGTGCAGGAGCAAATCCGCGCCATTGCCAGCGGCCACAATCAACAGAGTGGGCCGTCTAAAGCGCTTATCGTTGGGGCTTCCACAGGATATGGCCTTGCCTCGCGCATCGCCGCCGCGTGGGCCTTCGGCGCGAAAACCGTCGGCGTATTTCTTGAGCGCCCTGCCGAAGGGAATAAGACTGCGAGCGCCGGCTTCTACAACACCGTCGCATTCCACGAATTCGCGCGCAACGACGGCCTGCTTGCCGCGAGCGTCAACGGAGACGCTTTCTCATCCGAAACCAAGCGCATCGCCGGAGAGATGGTTCGCAAACAACTCGGCAAAATTGATCTGCTCATCTACAGCGTGGCAGCGCCCAAACGTGTCGATACTTCTGGAGTCGCACACAGTTCTGTCCTGAGACCGATTGGCAGTCCCTACACCAACAAAACGGTGGAACTCGACTCCGAGAAAGTAACGGGAATAACCATTCCGCCCGCCAACGATCAGCAAATCGCCGATACGGTCGCGGTCATGGGAGGTGCGGATTGGAAGCTGTGGGTCGACATGCTCGAGGAGCAAGAACTGATTGGTGGTAATTTCCGCACGCTTGCCTACTCGTATATCGGTCCGGAATTGACCTGGCCGATTTATCGCGACGGCACAATTGGCCGCGCCAAAAAAGATCTGGAGGAAACAGCTCGCGCGTTGGATGCAACTTTGCGCCACAAATTTGGCGGCGCAGCGCGAATTGCCGTCAACAAAGCCATCGTCACGCAAGCTTCTGCGGCAATTCCAGTCGTGCCGCTGTACATGAGCCTGCTCTTTCGCGTCATGAAGCAGAAAAATCTGCACGAAGGGGCCATTCAGCAAATGCGCCGCCTTTTTTTTGACTTCCTCGCGAGCGATTCAAAGCCGCTCTTTGATTCCCAGGGGCGCATCCGTCTCGATGATCGCGAGATGCTCCCCGAAGTCCAGTCGCAGGTTTCCGCGCTTTGGCCGCGGGTGGACACCAGTAATCTGCGCCAATTGACTGATTTCGCGGGCTTTCAACATGATTTTCGTGCGCTGTTCGGTTTTGAGATCGAGGGCGTGGATTACGCCGAACCTGTCGAAACCGCGCTTTCCTGGCAGTGATTGCCCTGCTTCACGTTAAAAATGAAAGACCAAACCTGTCGAAATGCGCCCGTCCGCCGAAGTGGACGTGAGATCGCCTGTCACTACATCGGCTTGTATCGCGCGAATCGATAAATAATGATTCACGTTGATATCCAGTCCGCCGCCCACTTCCGTGCTGAAGGCCGTATGCGTCACGCTCGGGATGCTCAAATGCATGCCTCCGAGTAGGAGATGGACAAATGGAGAATAGTGCATCGGCAATCTAACCTGCACTCCCCCGTAAATGTTAGTAACGCTCATCGACCTCTGGAATAGAGTGCCGTAATTCCCAGTGAAATCCCCGACGATTCCCACATAAGAATTCACCTTGTATGTAAGCGACGCCTCCCATCCGCTGGCATTCACATCGCCGCCTTTCTGCTCAAACCGCGCATAGGAATAGCCGCCAAAGAGATCGAACTTCTGTGCTCGTGCCGCAACCGGTGCAAGCAAGAACAAACAGAGCAAGAACGCAACTTTTCGCATCTTAAATTCCTCCGTCAGTTGGCACAGGAACCAATCGCTGGGCGCGCGCCGGCGAAGCCGTGATGACCCCCGCAGAATAGGCTAACGCAAACCTCATGAGAAGAAAATGGCCCTCCAGTATTAAAGATGCGCAGAGCGCAAAGCTAGACAAAGTGTCAGAGTAAAGGTTCAGCCGCCCCGCTCCCGATAATCTCGCGAGTTTCATCCCGCAGGCGCACAATTTCCCGCCAGCCATCGCTTTCTCCGCCCGATTTGACCAGCGGCCCAATTATCATCTGCACTTTCCCCGGTTTAGGCAGAATGGTCTTGTCACGCAGCAACTCGCGCGCGCCACGAATCGCAACCGGACAAATCGCGCATCCAGTATCCACCGCTGCCTTGAACGCGCCCAATTGAAAGGGGCGAACCCCGGCTTCCGATGTGAAAGTACCCTCGGGATAAATCACCACGGATTCTCCGCGCCGAAGCGCCTCCTCAATTTCATTTGATTGCGCAACTCGCGCTTTCGCGTCATTTCGGTCGAACGCAAAATGGCCCGAGCGGTTCGCCAGCAGCCCCACCAGCGGCATCGAGTGAATCTCTCCCTTTGCCACATAGCGCGCTTCCGCAGGCAAAAATCCCAGTAGAATTAGAATGTCCAGATAGCTGGAATGGTTTGGAGCAAAAATCCATGGCCCTTCTGAAGGCCACCGCTGCAGCAGATCGCCTCCCGCAATTTCCACGCGAATCGCCGCCAAAAGCAGCAGTATCCGGCAGGCATTGTGCACTAATTTTGCTGAGAAGCGGCGGCTTCTCATCGGAAGCAGTATCGTCCACACGATTAGCGTTGCGATCCCAAATAGCGCCAGCGCATACGCGCCATAAACAATTTCCGCCGCTCGCACTAACAGCGACTTCGCGCCCAAAACTATCCGCGGTGCCGCGCCGCGTGCCGCCAGCTTTCCAACCTGCATCCACGCCGGTTTCTGCCGCTTCCCCAGCTTGCCTTCCACATATAGCCGGCGTGTCTCGCTGCGGCGCAGCTTCCCGCTCGACGTTTTGGGAATCGCGTGAACTGGCAGAATTTCCACAATATCGGGCGGCAAGCCAATTTTTTCGCTCACTTGCGCGGTAATTTCTTGCGCAATCCGATTGCGCTCCCCTGTGTCTCTCGTCTCCGCAACCACCACCAGGCGCTCCGTGCCGCTCGCCTCATCGGCAACTCCAAAAGCCACTACGCAGCCTGTCCGCACGCCATTTACGCGTCCGGCGATTTCTTCGATCTCGTGTGGATAAAGGTTCCGGCCGCCTTTGATGATTAAATCTTTCGCGCGCCCAGTGATGTAGATCTCGCCTTCCGCAATGTAGGCCAGATCGCCCGAATCGAGCCACCCATCCGCGGCTATCAGTTCGCGCGTCGCCTCAGGATTCTTGTAATACCCGGGAGTTGCCGAAGGCCCTCGGAAATGCAGACGACCTTCGACGCGTTCCGGCGCTTCACCGCCTTGCGCATCTACCACGCGAACTTCCATCCGCGGCAGCGGCTGTCCCGCCGACACAAATTCCAACACGCTCTCGTTCTCTGCGCATACTGGCACTGCCTTGCCTTCGCTTTGAAACTCCTCCCGCGAAATGCGGTCCACGCGCGCGCCCGTCCCCATCTTCGGCGTGGCCACTCCAAGGCTCGCTTCCGCGAGTCCATAAACGGGCAATAACGCTTCGCGCCGGAATCCGCATCGCGCGAATTTTCCCACGAACCGGTCGAGCGTCTCCCGCCGCACCGGCTCGGCCCCGTTCAACGCCGCGCGCCAGCAGCTCAGGTCCAAACCCTCCATTTGCGAATCCGAGATCTTGCGCACGCACAATTCGTACGCAAAATTCGGCGCTGGGCTGAGCGTTCCGCGATGCTGGCTAATCGCACGCAGCCAGCGCTCTGGCCGCGTCAGAAACGCCAGCGGCGAAAGCGACACCAGCGGAATGCACTTCGTCAGCGGCACAAACCATGCGCCGATTAATCCCATGTCGTGATACAAGGGCAGCCAGCTTACCGCCACATCATCGCCTTGGATTTTCACCGCCTCGTCGATTGAGCGGATATTCGCCAGCAGGTTCGCATGGGTCAGCACCACTCCCTTTGGACTTCCCGTAGATCCTGACGTGTATTGCAGAAAGGCGATGTCTTCTCCGCGCCCGCGGTGTTCAACCCCTCCCAAGGGCCGAATCTCTGTGTCTGGCGGCAGCTCCCCGCCATTCGAAGAACTGAGCTGCATCGCCGTAACCACGCCGCGCAAAGATTTCACTTGCGGTTGCAGCAATTTGGCCACTGACTCCGCGCTTCGAAAAGTGACCAACAGCCGCGCTTCCGCGTTGCGCAGAATCGCCGCTTGCCGCTCCGCGTATTCCTCGATGCGATCTGCCCGAAATGGCGGATAGATCGGCACCGGAATCGCGCCCGCCAGCATCGCTCCCGCAAAAGTCCAAAAAAATTCCGCGCAGGTGGGAAGCATAATTCCCACAGTTTGCCCCGGCAGGATTCCGCGCCGTTTCAGCTCCGCCGTGACAACCAAAGCGCGCCTGTACAGCTCGCCGCAGGTGATCGCGCGAACGCTTTCATTTTCCCCGTACAGATAAATGTGATTCGCTTCCGCATCAAACCGCCCGCGAAGCGCGATAACTTCCGCCAGCGTCTCAGCGCTCGCCAGTTTTTCGAGCAGCTCCTCGCGCTCTCGTTCCTGTCCGCGCGGGCTCGACCCAATGGCAGAGCTTTGTGCAGATTGGCGCTGGCCGGCGGGGAGCGCCATTTGAAGCGCAACGGCATCCGCCAAGTCGGTCGCCGAATCCGCCTCCGCAACCACATTTTCGGGAAGTTGAATGGAGAACGCTGCGTCCAGCCGCAGCATCAGCTCCACGCGCTCCAGGCTGCCAAGCCCTAGGTCGCGCTCCAGGTGCGCCGCGCCTTTTTTGTGGTTGAATTCTTCCAGCGCTCGCTGGTTTCCCAGTTCGTTCAGCAGGTGGACAATGATTTCGCGGATTCCCTGCTCGAGATCGGTGCGTTCGAGTTTGGTGGCGGAACTTCCCACGATGAATACCGTCTATCGCGGCCTGCGCGCAAAGAAACCATAGTGCCCGCGCGCTTTCCGGAATATGTTCGAGGCTATCATGCCATTGTTTCCTCTTCAACGGGCGGGTTCGGCATTCTCGACGCTGTTGCTCAGGAAGCTGCCGAAGTAATTTCCTTGTTTCTCGTACAGACCTCGCGCCCCATCTGAGCCCTGAGTTCTCTAAATCTGATGAAACCCTCCGACATAGCAGCGCGTCTCTACGCCAGCACGAAACGGTTCGGTGTCCCCATTGCAATTTCGGCTTTCAAGCGTTAGTGTGCGCAGCACTATTTTAATATTCAGCGACTCTTCGGAGGTATTTTTCGATGACGCAATTTGATGCTCGTCGCCTTCGCTTTCTCTCGCGCTTGGCCGCCGCGCTGGCGCTATCTTGCTCCATGCTACGGACTCCCAATGCCGTTGCGCAAGGCCAGCCTGCTGAGCCGACAATCGAATCGGCGACTGCCAATTTGAAAATGCGCGCCATCGGCCCGGCAATTATGGGCGGACGTATCGACGACATCGCCGTCGCCGACACCAGTCCGAAAACTATCTACCTCGGCGCGGCTGCTGGCGGCCTCTGGAAAAGCACGGATGGCGGCATGACGTGGACTTCGCTTTTCGACCGTGAGCCAAATCCATCGATTGGCGCTGTTGCCGTCGCGCCATCGAATCCCTCCGTCGTCTGGGTCGGGACCGGCGAAGCCAATAACCGCCAGAGCGCCTCCTGGGGCGACGGCGTCTACAAATCCACTGATGGCGGCCAAACCTGGTCGCACATGGGCCTCGAAGACACCCAGGCCATCGGTCGCGTGGTGATCGATCCCACGAATCCTGACGTCGTTTACGTCGCAGCCGTAGGACATTTGTGGGGACCTAATCCCGAGCGCGGCCTTTTCAAAACAACCGACGGCGGGAAAACCTGGAACAAAGTTCTCTTTATCAACGACGACACCGGCGTCACAGATGTCGCCATAGATCCGCAGAGTCCTACTACTCTCTACGCCGCAGCCTACGAACGCCGCCGCACCGCGTGGGGCTTCAATGGCGGCGGACCCGGCAGCGGAATTTACAAAACCACTGACGGCGGAGCCACCTGGACCAAACTCACCAAGGATTTACCGGAAGGCGACATGGGGCGCATCGCCCTCGCCGTTTACCGCAAAAATCCAAACATCGTCTACGCCTTGATTCAAAATGCCAAAGGTGGAGTCTTCCGCAGCGAAGACAAAGGCGCAACATGGACGAAAATGGGCTCTGAGAATCCCCGCCCCTCCTATTTCAGTCAGATCCGCATCGACCCTAATAACGACCTGCGCATCTGGATGGGCGGCGTCAATCTTTACTATTCCGAAGACGGCGGCAAGACCTTCAATCAGCGCCGTGCACGCGAAGTTCACAGCGATTTTCACGCCATTTGGATTGACCCGGAAAATTCTAATTTCATGCTGGTAGGCTGCGACGGCGGCATCTACGAAAGCCGCGATGCTGGCGCCGATTGGGACCACCTGAACGTGATGAATCTCGGCCAGGCTTACGAAGTGGGCTATGACAACCAGCAACCGTATCACGTTTGCGCCGGATATCAGGACAACGCCGAGTGGTGCGGCCCCAGCCGCACTTGGTTCGCTGGCGGGATTCCCAACAGTTCATGGTTTATGGTCGGCGGAGGCGATGGCTTTTACGTGAAGCCAGACCCGGCCGACCCGCAGACCATCTACACCGAATCGCAGGATGGTAACCTTCAACGCCGCGATTTGCGCAATAACGAAGGGCTGAATATCCGCCCCGTTCCTCCAAAGGAGTCCGACCCGCCATACAGATTCAACTGGAATTCTCCCCTGCTCGTTTCTTCTCACGACCACAACACGATTTATTACGGCGGAAATTTCCTTTTTAAGTCCACTGACCGCGGCGATTCGTGGATCAAGCTCGGTGGCGATTTGACTACCGGCGTTGATCGCAACACGCTGCCAATTCTCGGCGCGCTACCCACCAAAGACACGCTCTCGCTCTATGACGGCGTCGAATGGTATCCCACCATCACCGCGATCGATGAATCTCCCATCAGCTCATCCGTGCTGTGGGTCGGAACCGACGATGGCAATTTGCAAGTGTCACGCGACGGCGGCAAAACTTGGAAAAACGTCGCCGACCGCCTTCCCGGCGTCCCCAAAGGGACGTATGTCTCGCGCGTCGTCGCTTCGAAATTCGCCGAAGGCACTTCCTACGTCGCCTTCGACGGCCACCGCTCCAACGATTTCCACGTTTATCTCTTCAAAACCACAGATTATGGCCAATCCTGGAAATCCCTCAGCGACGGCATCCCCGAATCTGCTGGTACTTTGCACGTTGTCCGCGAGCATCCCACGGACAAAAACTTGCTCTTCGCCGGTGCCGAATTTAGCGCCTATTTCTCGCTCGATGGTGGCGCTCACTGGAACAAACTCGCCATGGGCCTGCCCACTGTTCCGGTGGATGACATTCAGATCCAGCCCCGAGAAAACGACCTCATCCTCGCCACTCATGGTCGATCTATCTACATTCTCGACGACCTCACTTCGCTCCAGCACTTGAACTCGCAAGTTCTCGCCGAAAATCTTCATGTCTTCCCGATTCGCAACACCATCGGCTGGCGCATCTACAACAACCGCTGGTTTGACGCTCAGCAGGTTTTCCTCGGCCCCAATCCTCCCGACGGCGTATTGATCGATTTTTACCTGAAGTCCAAGCCGGCAAAAAATCAAAAAGTCACCATCACCATTCTCGACTCCGCCGGTAAAACCGTCCGCGAAATTGACGACCGCAAAGCCGAAGCTGGAATCAATCGCGTCAATTGGGATTTGCGCTACAACCCTCCCGTCAAACTGACTCCTGAGCAGGAAGAGGCGCTCGCGCAGGGTTTTTTCGGCGGAGGCGCGCGCGGCCCCGTTGCCGACCCGGGTGTTTACACCGTCAAAGTCGCGCTTGGTGACGATTCGCAAACGCAAACCGTCCATGTCGAACAAGACCCGCGCGTCCATCTCACCGCCGCTGACAGTGCCGCGCGCCACGACGCTATCATGCAAAGCTACGCACTCTATAAGACCGCCAACGACGGCCAAAAACTTATCGCTGGATTGAAGAAGTCCCTCGATGACTCGCTGACCTCCTGGAAAAAGCCCAACGCTCCCCCCGATTCAAACAAAGTTCCCGCGCCCATCGTCGCGCAGGCCGAAGCCCTCCAAAAGAAGGTCAACGACCTTAGCGGCAAATTCGTGTCCGCAGGCGGCTTTGGCGCCGGAGGCCCGCTGCATTACACCACTCCGCCTTTGCCAATGCGTATTGGCCGGCTGATGTCGCAGCTTGATGGCTATTTGGCCGCTCCTACGCCACCAGAAAAGGAGCAGTTAGCCGCCCTGTCTCAAGAGCTCAACCAATCCACCTCTACGCTGCACCAGCTCATCAATCAGGATCTGGCCAGCTTGAACAAGTCTCTCAATAAGGCAGGCGTTCCGCACATCACCGCGGAACCCCTGCAAGAGCCGCCGCGCCGCCCCAGTGAGTAACCGCAACATGGGGCGGGGCTCGTTCGATTTGGCGTAGCAACCTACACAATAATAAGCAGATACAGAAAAACAGCCACCTATGCGCCCGAGTACGTCCGTACCATCACCAATTGAACCTTCCGGCCTATCGACGCCGCAAGCCCCTATCGGCAAAATGGCTTCGCGTTCGGGATTCGGCGTGCGCCCCCCGCGCGAATCGGATCTCGAAAGTGTTTGCACCTCCATCACCCCATGCCCACGGCGGCCGGCACCCCCACCGGCCGCCTTTTTTTTCGCCAATCCCCTCCCTCCGCGCGTGACTCTGTTTCGGTGCCAGCGGTAATGACTCCTGCCCATCCGTGACGCCTGCGTGCCTCCTCCAGCTTGAACACGGAATGCATAAAAACCAAATTCTGTATATTTATTCCATTTCAAGTAGGCTTCAGTTCTTCCCCTGACCCGGCCTGTGCATAGACACCTGTACCAATCCTCTCATTTTTAACACCTTAACTTCCTGTTGACCGCGGCTTGCCCTTTGTGGTACATCGCTTGCACGCTACGCCGCTAGCGCGGGGTGGGCCTGAGCGGCGGGCGAGGGGAAACGTCCTGCATCCTGTGGGCTGTAAATTTTGCAATCGGAAAGCGTTCTCGCGATTGCGCGCGTATGTCACCCCTGCATTTTTGCTGGCTACAGATTTGAATTTCACCGGAGGCAGACCGTGAAAAGAATTTTTCAAGTCTTGTTTTTGACCGTCCTAAGTGCCGCGTTCCTCTTCTCCACTCGTTCCGCGTGGGCGCAAGCCACCACATCCCTTCGTGGCGCAGTCACGGACCCTAGCAACGCTGCCATTCCCAACGCCACTGTGCGCTTGACCAATATCGACACGAACTTGCAGCGCACCACCACCACCGACCAGCAGGGCAGCTACGTGTTTGCTCAGGTAGTGCCCGGCCACTACACGCTCGACGTTAGCGCCAGCGGCTTTTCCAATTTCGAGCAAAAAGGGTTCGAACTGCTCGTGAACTTGCCTGCCACTATCAATGTCAGGATGAAAGTTGGCGCCGCGACCGCCACGGTCGAGGTCACCGGGCAAACGCCCCTTCTGAACACCACTAACGCCAGCCAGGGCAATGCGCTCAGCGGGGGACAAATTAGCCAGATGCCACTGTACGGTCGCAATGTCGCCGCTCTTCTGTCGCTTCAGCCCGGTGTAGTCACCACTACTAACCGTAATGACTCGGCGATGAACGACACGCGCAGCGGCTCCGTCAATGGCGCCCATAGCGACCAGAACAACATCACTCTCGATGGCGTTGACGTCAACGACCAAAGCGGTGGCGCTGCTATCGGTGATGCAGCTGGAGCCGCCTTCGCGACTGTACTTCCCGTGACCGTCGCCTCCGTCCAGGAATTCCGCGTCACCACCTCCAACTTCGGGGCTGCGCAGGGGTATTCGGAGGGAGCACAAACCGCGCTCGTCACCAAGGGGGGAACCAATGCCTTCCATGGTGGCGCTTACGAATTCAATCGCACCCAGCTTGGCGAGGCCAATGATTTCTTCAACAAAACGGCTGAAGAAGCTTCTGGCCTGCCCAATAAACCCCTGCACCTGATTTATAACATCTTCGGCGGTGACGTCGGCGGCCCCATCGTTCACGACCGTTTGTTTTTCTTCGTCAACTACGAAGGTCACCGTCAGCATCAAGCCGCCACTGCCTTAAGGACCATTCCCTCACCGACGCTGGCCGACGGAATTATCCAATATCCGTGCGCGGGCACCTCGACTCAGACGCCGGTGCAGCAGTGCCCCGGCGGGACTGTGCAAGGAGCAACCAAGACTTGGAACGTCGCGGCTGGTGATTTCGCCATCGGCCCCAACAATAACTCGGCCAACACGGGTGCCGGATTGGCTCAGATGGACCCGCTCGGATTCGGGCCAAGCCCGTCCTCTATCGCTTACTTTCAAACTTATGTTACTAACCCTGCCGTAGCCCCCAATCCCAATAACGACCCCGCCCTCGGCGACGGCTTCGGCTTGAACTACGACGGATTTCTCTTCCCAGCTACTCAAAGCATTCGCAATGACATTCTGATTGGCCGATTTGATTACAAACTGACCGCCAGTGGCAGCCAGACACTCTTCTGGCGCGGCAGTGGCCAGGACGACTACGTGCCGGGCGGGCCAACCGGCGCCGGTCTTCCCCTTCTCCCCGGGGGTCAGTTTCAAAGCACCTTTACTGATTTCAGCAAAGGCTTTGTAGCAGGGTATACCGCAGTCATTACATCCAACTTGGTCAACAATTTCCGCTACGGCTTCACACGCCAGAGCATTGTCAACGCTGGAGACTCAAACCTTCCGTTCAATGGAATCCGCGGATTGAACCAGGACGAGGGCAACTATTCAAACGGATTCAATTTCCCTGTTCATAATTTCACGGACGACATTTCCTGGACAAAAGGGAACCACACGTTCGATTTCGGCACCAACATCAACCTCATTTACAACAACTCCGCAACCACAACCAGCTCCTTCAGCAGCGGCAGCACCAATGCCGCCTGGCTTAACGTGGGCGGCTTTGCGAACCGCTCAAGCCCGTTTAATCCTGCGTCAGCCGGTTTCCCCGCCGTCGACGGCACCTTCGACACGAACTATGATTTCCCGCTTATCGGGCTACTCGGAATGGTTACCGAAGTCAATGCGCAGTATAACGTTCATGTGAATCCAGACGGCTCCGGAGCAGCGCTCGCGCAAGGCACTCCCGTCCAGCGTCACTTCTCGCTCTATGAAGACGAGTTCTACGCGCAAGACTCATGGAAAATCAGGCCAAACCTCACCTTCAATTACGGATTGCGGTATCTCCGTCTTACCGCGCCATGGGAAACCAGCGGCCAGCAGGTTGCTCCTACCCAAGATCTGGGAACCTGGTTCCAGGAGCGGGGTGATGGCATGCTTCGCGGCATTCCAGCAAACCAATTCCCGCTCGTCACGTTTGATCTTGCTGGAAGATCGAATGGCCGTCCCGACTGGTGGCCGACTCAGAACGATTTTGCGCCGCGCGTTTCCATCGCTTGGTCTCCTGAGCCAAGCGGCGGTTTTTTGCAAAAGCTCGTGGGCAGCGGCGACAAGACCGTGATTCGTGCTGGATTCGGTAAGTACGACGACCACTTTGGACAAGCCATGATCGAAACCTTCAACACCAGCGGCGGCGAGTTCGGCCTTTCCACATTACTTGTGAATCCGGCACAAAGTGAAACGGCGGCCTCATCGGCCCGATGGCAACCGCTTAACGGTCAGCCTCTCACCTCGGCCATCAACAACGTCCCCAACATCGATCCCGCGACAGGAAACCCATACGTAGACCCATTTGGGAATCCTCTATTTACTCCGGCCCCTGCCGTCGGATTCCCAGCCACGTTTCCCCCAGGAAACTTCTGCATTTGCTGGGGCATTGATAGCTCTCTGAAAACTCCTTACTCCTATGCTCTTGATTTCTCGATTTCGAGGGAGCTGCCGCACCAGATGGCCATCCAGATCGCTTATGTCGGCCGGCTCGGACATAACCAGCTCCTCCAGAGCGACCTGGCACAGCCTCTGAACCTGGTCGATCCCAAATCCGGAATAACCTATTACCAAGCGGCGCAGGTTATGGCCAAGTTGGCCAGAATAAACACCTCGGGCGGAGGAGCCAACGGCGGCACCGACCCGTCCACAGTAACTTCAGCTTCTATTGGTCCTACCGCTGCTTATTGGAATGATTTGTTTAGCCCGGTGGCGGCAGGAGACCAGTATAACGCCGGTGCTCTGATTGCCAACCAGGTTGCCAACCAGACCTGTGGCACAAATCTCGCCACTGGCAACCCTTGGCAAATCAGCCCTACCACTGACCCAGTAACAGCGATTTACCAAACCTATCTCTGCACCGCGAACAACGAGACTTCGGCAATCTTCTTCTACGATTTGGCTGGGATTCCGAGCTTGAATGGCGGGCCCAGTTACTTCGCCAACACTGGCCCCTTCACCTGGTTCGATAGCCAGTACTCCTCTCTCTTCGCATGGCGCTCACAGGGCTGGTCGCATTATCATTCGCTGCAAGCGACCTTCGAGAAGCATATGTCCCAGGGTGTACAGTTTAACCTTAACTACACCTACTCTACCTGCTTCGATTTGGCTTCCGACGCGGAAGGCGTAGGTCAGTGGTCGGCGCTGAGCGGTAACGTTGTCAATCCTTGGATGGGCAACCAGTTGAGTGGTGCCTGTGATTATGATCTCCGCCACCAGATCAACGCCCAGTGGATCTGGCAGCTTCCGTTCGGACAGGGTCGTCCGCTTGCCAGCCACATCGGCAAAGGGCTTGATGCCATGATCGGCGGATGGCAGATTTCCGGTCTCACGCGCTGGTCCAGCGGATTCCCGGTTAGCGGAGGGACGTGCTTCTGTTTCCCAACAAACTGGCAACTGACCGGCGTCGCCATGTCCAGCGCTCAGGTCAGTGGTGGCCATTACAACGTCGTGGACCAGGGCGGCACGCTGACCTACAATGCCTTTAAGAATCCAGCTGCCGTCTACAATGATATCAGTGTCCCGCTTCCGGGCTTCTCCGGTTCCCGCAATCCGTTCCGTGGAGATGGATTCATGGATACGGACATGGAACTCTCCAAGATCTGGCATATGCCCTTTGCCGAAAGTAATTCGCTGCGCCTCAGCTGGGACGTATTCAACGTTTTCAACACAAAACGCTTTGACGTCCAGAGCCTGACTCTCGCGATCGATAATCCAGGTTCGTTCGGAGACTACCAGCGGCTCTCGACCCAACCGCGCGTCATGCAGTTCGGATTGGAGTACACCTTCTAGCTACCCGCATCACTCAGCCCGAAAGAGAACGAAGGCCCCGGGAAACCGGGGCTTTTTTCTTGAGGCCTGCCGCAGCCAACGAGTCACAGCCAAATATAGCGAACAAAAAGCGAAACTATACTTCAAATTTCTAATCGATAATCCTTGAAATTAGAAATGCCTGTAAGTGATTGAAAACAAAGGGAAGGTGAATTTCTAATCGATAACTTTAGAGCCCTTTTCGCATTCGCGCTTGCGCGGAATCGCGCCAAATCCGATCACGAAAATGCTGTGATCAGCTTTTGGGCTGAATGGAGGTTAGCTTTTCGGCGTGGGCGAACTTGACTTCTTCAGCTTCTCATTAATCGCGTCAATTTTGTCTTGCAAATCGGTCACTTTCTTCTGCGCGTTGTCGACCTCTGTCTGTTTGGCAGTGATTTGATTCTGGTCGGCGTCCAATTTCGCTTTGCCCTGCTGATTCGACGCATAATCGGGCGCGCTGTAATACTGATCGGAATCCAGTTTGTATTCGCGCTGCGCAATATTCAGATCCGTCTGGGCGCTCTTGAGTTTGTTCTTCGCGTCCGCTAACTGCGATTCCAGTTTCGCGCGTTGCGCCGTAAGTCCTGCCGCATCGTTAGCGTTGGCGCTTGGCGCGGCTGGGGCTGCGCTTGCTTGGGCTGCACTGTTGCTGGTTGTATTCGCTGGCGGTGGTACTTTTCCAACGATGCTCACGGGCGCAGAAGTCGGCAAATTGTCGTTCGTCCAAACCACTTTTGCCTTCGGCGCCGTCTTCTCCTGCTCCCTGACCTTGCTCGCTTTTTGCGCTAGAGACTGTCCTGATTGTTGCGCCATGGCGAGCGGCGCTACAAAAGAACAAATGGCAAGTGCGATTGCTGCTTTTTCAATCCTCATATTTTGCCTCAATGCGTGTCGAGCTCTGAGCTGCGTCGAAGCTCATCTCGGAATTTCGTCCCTGTACTTCATCTTAGCCCTTGATTGGAGAGATGCAAACAGGTGCGCGCAGGCTGCCCTCGAAAAAGTCACCTGCACCGGCGGGCAAAAAACCCTGAGCAGTCCGCGGTATCGGATCGCGAAAGAAAATTTACAAGGCCGACGGCAACTCGGAATTTTAGTTGTGGCAAATAGCATGGGGAAGCATAATCCAGCTGCATACCGCAAAAATAAGTCTGTCCGGAAGAGGAGGCGTGATGGTCGGCGCGCGATTCTTTTTTGCAGGTTTTCTGGTTCTTCTTCTGACAGGATTTTCTTCTGGAACGCTCGCAGCGCCGCGCAGAAGCGGCTCGCCGGCGCCGCAATCGCAGGCGTCGCAGCAATCCCAGACGCGACAAACGCAGGCGCAGCAGCACACGTCAAAAAACGTGGAGGCCTATACGCTGCCGCCGGATCTCTACGCGAAGGCAGTCAAGTATTCGCGCGCGCAATACATCTTGTATTTCGTCGATTTTGTGTGGGGCGTGATTGTTTTGCTGCTGATTCTGCATTGGCGTATCGCGCCGAAATATCGCGACTGGGCGGAAACGACGACCAAGCGGCGCTTCCTGCAAGCGGTGATTTTTACGCCGATTTTGCTGCTCACAATTGCGATTTTCGAATTACCAACCGACATTTACGGCCATTGGCTTTCCCGGAGCTATGGGCTCTCGGTGCAAGGCTGGAGTTCGTGGGCGGGAGACTGGGCGAAAAGCGAAATCATCAGCTTCGTCATGGGAATTATTCTGGTTTGGATTTTGTACGCGGTGATTCGGCGGAGTCCGCGGCGATGGTGGTTTTATTTCTGGCTGGCGGCGCTGCCGATTTTGCTTTTCGTAACTTTCCTATCGCCGCTGGTGATTGACCCAATGTTCAACAAATTCGAGCCGCTGCAGCAGACCGATCCGCAACTAGTGACCGCTCTCGAAGAAGTGGTGCATCGCGCGGGAATGCATATTCCGCCGGAGCGCATGTTCCTGATGAAGGCCAGCGAAAAAACTAAAGCGGTGGATGCCTACGTGACTGGATTTGGCGCTTCGAAGCGCGTGGTCGTCTGGGACACGACGATTCAGAAAATGACTGTGCCGGAAACGATGTTTGTCTTCGGACACGAAATGGGCCACTACGTTCTGGGGCACATCTACAAAGGCATGATTTTTGGCGCGGCGCTCGCGTTTGTGCTGCTTTATTTAGGTTTTCGCGGGATGTTGTGGACCCTTTCGCGGCGAAGCAGCGCCTGGGGCATTCGCGGCACGGACGATTGGGCATCTTTGCCAGTCCTGCTGTTGTGGGTGACGATTCTGAGCTTCCTGGCTTCGCCGATCACAAATACCTACAGCCGGCACGACGAGCATCAAGCGGATCAGTACGGCCTGGAAGTCACGCACGGGCTGATTCCCGATTCCAGCCAGGTGGCAGCGCGCGCTTTTCAGATACTCGGCGAAGTGGATTTGGCGGATCCCCATCCGAATCCGTTCATCAAGGTATGGCTGTTGAGCCATCCGCCGCTCGCTGAGCGGGTGAAGTTCGCGCTGACGTATGACCCGTGGGCGCAGGGCAAGCAGCCTGAGTTCGTGAAGTAAGTAAGCCTGCGACAGTCAACCATACTTCACGATTAGCGATAAATAACAATTGATATACGATAATTTGATATTGACTCGCGTTGCTAAGCCATATTATGATGCTCTGGTGGGCTTGCTCCCCGAAACCCCACTTACCAGTTTAACTGGCATGGAGATTTATTGAATGAGGCCATTTTTTCTTAATTTGTGGCTCACAGTCTATGTGCTGCTTGCCGTTGTTCCGGTCGTTTGCCGAGCACAGACTCCGCAGCCCCCAAAGCCGAACGCAAAACTGTCACCACAACCTGCCATACCAGCAATCCTCGCGGCGTTCGACAAGTATGAAGTTGTTGCGATGTCCGAAGCCCACGGCGATAAGGATTTGGACGATTTCATACTCTCACTGATTCGCAGCCCAGAATTTCCTGAAGAGGTGAATGACATCGCCGTCGAATGCGGCAACTCCCTGTATCAACCGATTCTCGATCGCTACATTGCCGGAGAGAAAGTCCCGTTCACGGAAGTACAGAAAGTCTGGCGCAACACGACGCAACCAATGTGCGGCATCTCGGAATTTTTCGAGGAATTTTTCCCGCTGGTACGCGCCATCAATCAAAAGCTGCCGCCGTCAAGGCGTCTTCGCGTTCTGGCTGGCGACCCGCCGATTGATTGGGATCGGGTCAAAAACATTCAGGACTACCTAAAATACAAAAATCGTGACGCCAGCATTGCTTCCGTAATGGAGAAACAAGTTCTATCTAAGCATCAGAAGGCGCTGATGCTCTTCGGCGAGTTTCATGACTTGCACGGGATAAACGTCTCCTCGGGCGAAGCCGTCACGATGTACGAGAAGGATTATCCCAACGTGACCTTCGTAATCGACGACCTTTCCGAGAACTTTAACCTGCCCGAATCGGTTGAGAAGCGCTTGGCAAGCTGGCGTGTCCCATCCCTCGCGCTAGCCAGAGGTACTTGGCTCGGAGCCATGCAGCTCGGCCAGTTTGACCCGCTCCCGTTCCGTCTCGATCCGAACTGCCATCCGGTATATGACTTCCCGCGGAATAAACCCATGGCCGAACTCGCAGACGCCTTTCTCTACCTCGGTCCTACGAATCTGGCGCTGAAGGAGCCGATGCCTGCCGATGTAGCTCTGGATAAAACCTACATGAAGAAATGGTTGTGGCGAACGTCCCTGCTTACGCCCCCATTCGAAACGCTGAATCAGGCCGATCAGCAGATTGTAAACGGCGCGGGAAGCCCGCCGCTCCTTATGGGCGATGTCACGCCGGAGGCCATGAAGAGTATTACGCAGGCTGTCGTCCGCGGCTGTCTCGAACACAAAAAGGACGGTAAAGCGCCCCGCTAGGGTCGCGATCGCGGGAAAGGAGGATTCGATGGGACCTGAAATCCAACAGAAGCTGAGAAAGATCAAGACAGCCAGCATCATCTTCCGGGCGATCACCAAAGGATTGCTGGCGCTGACGGCCTTCTTAGGCCTTGGTTGTCTGGTATCCGTGACCCTCGGCATCGGAGGAGTCGACTTCGACGGCGCTTTATTCCAGACCTTCGGGCTTAGTCTCGCCTACCGACTGTTCTTGGGCATCGTCACCGCCGTGACATGGGCGATTGCGGTCAAAGGTTTCTATCACCTTCATCGGCTGTTCGGGAATTACTCCCGCGGAGGGGTGTTCACAAGAGACTCCGTAAGCCAGCTTCGAAAATTTGGCATCGCGTCCGTGCTTTGGGGAGTGATGAGCTTTCTCTGGCTGGCATCGCTCGCGATCTCCATGCACCCGGCGAAGACCTTCAGAGGCAACGCGGACGCCTCCTCCATCGTGCTCGGAGTGGCAATCATTGTGATCGCCTGGTTCATGGATATGGCTGTGGACCTGCGCGAAGAAAACGAGTTAACGATCTAAGCGGAGGAAGAAGACGAACATGGCGATTATCGTCAACGTGGACGTGATGCTTGCTCGCCGGAAAATGAAGCTGAACACACTGGCCGAATTGGTTGGAATCACGCCGCAAAATTTGTCAGTGCTAAAGACGGGTCGGGCGAGAGCGATACGCTTCAGCACCTTGGATAGGCTCTGCGAAGTACTGGATTGTCAGCCAGGCGACCTTCTCTCTTACGAAAGAATTTCCGAACCATCTGCACAGACGGCAGCCTAACTTAAATACCGCTACCCGGGTAAGGTGCCGACTTTCGAGCATGGATGCGCATGCGGATGCCGTTGCGGGGGCGCAGAGTGGCGAGCGGCTCCGGCACGATTTCCTGATTTTCTTGCAGCTCAAAGCGAAAACGCTGCGCCAGCGTTGCTGTCACCAGCGCCGCTTCCATCATTGCGAATCCCTGGCCGATGCAGCGGCGGGGTCCGCCTCCGAACGGAAAGTAGGCATACGGCGGAAGGCGCGTGATTAATCCATCCAGCCATCGCTCGGGACGAAAAGCGAGCGGCTCAGGAAAATAGCGCGCATCGCGGTGCATTACCCACGGGGACATCAGCACGGTAGTGCCAGCGGGCAAAGAATAGCCTCCCAATTCGACTGGCTCATTTGCTGTTCTGCTGCCCAAGACAAACGCGGGCGGATAAAGGCGCAACGATTCATAAATAAGCGCTGTGAGATAGGGAAGCGATTCGACGTCCTCGGGACGCGGCGCGCGGCCTGCCAGCACACGCGAAAGCTCTTGGTGCAAGCGCGCTTCCGCAGCGGGATTTTGCGAGAGGAGATACCACGTCCAACTGAGGGTCAGCGCAGTGGTCTCGTGGCCGGCGAAAAACATGGTGATGGTTTCGTCGCGGAGCTGCTGCGGCGTCATGTGCGAGCCGTCTTCGTCGGTGGCGGCAATGAAACGCGAGAGAAGATCGCTGCCGCCGGATTGGCGCGAGCGGCGCTCTTCAATGAGGCGATAGATGAGGTCATTCACGTAAGCGAAGGCAGCTTTGGCGCGGCGATTCGCCGGCGTGGGCAGGCTGGCGGGCAGGTGCAACGGCGAACGAGCGCGCTTGACCGTGTAGCGCATCAGGCCGGGCAAGATTTTGCTGATGCGATCGGCCTCCGGCCCAAGGTCCAGCCCGAACAGAGTTTTCACGGCGATGCTACAAGTTAGGCGCGACATTTCCGTAGCGATGTCGCGCACTTCACCGTCACGCCACGCAGACGAATGCGCGATGGCCTGTTCAACCATGGCTGGCGCATATTCGTTGATTTGGCTCTTTTGAAATGCGGGCTGCGCAAGCCTTCGCTGGCGCTTCCAGAATTCGCCTTCGCTATTGAGCATGCCGTTTCCAAGCAGAGGCCGCATAATGGCTTGCGCCAGCGCGCTTTTGCGGAACTTCTGCTGTTGCATCACCAGCACTTGCCCGATGAGATCGGGATGATTGAGCAGGATTCGACGGCGCCCGGCGATGGGAAGAGAAACCATGTCGCCATATTCGCGCGCGGCGCGTACCAGTAGTCCGAGCAGGTCCTTGCGAAATTCGAAGAAAAGGCCGAGCAGCAGTTTGCCGCGAGGACCGGGCGGAAGTTTTGCGGATGACGGCATTTTGCGGTCGCGAAGCTTCTCAATCTGTGTATCACAGATGAAAGTGGGAATGCACGCACGGGCCCAGCACAAAGTCACGCTTCAGCGCGCTTAATCATTGGCGCGCGCGACGGCCTTCGATAAGATAGCGCCGCTGATGGCAGACTTAACTTTCACGCAGGCTATCGCCGCGCCCGCGAAGATCGTCGGCGCCTTTTTTGTGCCGCACCGCATGAACAATTGGTATGGCACAGAGCTCAATTTGCAGATGGAGGTGCAGGGAGGCGCAATTGAATTTCGCACCGGGCAAAAAGTGAAGTTGGTTGGACGAATCGGCAAGCGGGAGTTCACGCACACCGCTGTGGTTACGGAATTCGAGCGCGGGCGCGTGCTGGAGTGGCGTTTTCAGGACGCGTATGGCGTGCGCGGGATGCAACGCTGGGAGATAAGCGAGAGCGAGAATGGTGCGCGAGTGGTGATGCGCGATCGTTACGAAATGCCAGGGTGGTTTGGGCGGTTTTTCGATTGGCTGCTGACGCGGCATGCAGTGGCGCGGCGCGACCGTCAGGAGCTGGCACGCTTGAAGCGCTTCGTCGAACACGCGAACTGAACATGCGGGACATTATGGAGGATTCGATTTAGTGTCCGTTTGTGGTTATGGCTGTTCGATTGCGGACGATTGCGCCTTTGCGGTCGTTAGCTTAGGCGATTATTTTCAGGTAGATAGGGTTGGTTCCCGCCTTGCTGCAAAGATTCCTTTGGTGCAGGGGCGTTTAGGAAGTTTTGTCTAGGACCGAAGGACAAGCCTTCAACAGGAGAGGACTGAAAATGACCCAGCAGCGTTACATTCGACTCGTTGCCATAATTTATCTGGTTGCTTCGCTGGCCACAGGAACGCCGGTGTTTGCGCAGGCGCCCGGCCCACAGGCGGCCCGATCCCAGGCGCAAGCGGCTCCGCAGCAGACGCCGCCGAGCAATTATCCGAGCCTTCTCCTGAACCGGGATTACAGCAAAGGGAAAAGCGCGCTCCCGAACATTTTCGCTCCGTATAGCGGCGAATTTGTGCCGCATCCAGATCTTACCAACAGCTCAACGATTTACAATCTGATTCACGATAGAAAGCTCGAGCTTAGCCTTCCTGATGCCATTGCGCTGGCTCTGCAAAATGACCTGAATATCGGCGTCTCGGAATACACGCCGTGGATCGCGGAGACAAATATTCTGAACGCGGAAGGCGGCGGCACGCCGCTCGGTTCCTTCGTGATCGGCGGCGGGGGGGGCGGGAGTTTCGATCCGGTAATAAGCGTCCGCTCCAGTATTAGCGACATTTCGCAAACCATCAACAATCCATTGACTAGCGGCGTCGGCACAAGCGCGCAAAACTTGACGCAAACAAGTCACAATACACAAATCAACCTCAGCTACACACAGGAATTTCACAGCGGCACTCTGTTCAACGTTCAGCTCGACAATACGCGCAGTTCATCCTCTCCGTCGGCGAACTTTTTCAATCCTGCGGTCACGTCGGACCTGATCGTCGAACTTCAGCAGCCATTGCTGAATGGCTGGGGTTTTCTGCCGCACACGAGATTCATCCTCGAAGCCAAGAACAACAGCAAAATCGGTCAGTTGCAATTCGAAGAAACGGTCATCTCTGAGGTTACTCAGATTGAGACGCAATACTGGATTCTTGTCGCCGATCGTCAGCAGATCGCGGTGGCCAAAGAAGCCCTCGCGGCCTATCAGCAGCTTTATGAAGCCGACCAACGCCTGCTTAAGATCGGCGAAATCGCGCCCAGCGACGAAGTCCTTGCTGAGTCATTCATCGCTCAAGGCAACCAAGTTTTGCTCGGCGCGCAATCTGCCGAGGCGGTGCAGGCCGCGGTTGTTCTCGGCTTCCTTACCAAGGACCCTTCGGATCCAAGGTTCAAAGGCGTCGAACTGGTCCCGACTACGTTCCCCGAGGACGCGCCGCAGGTTCCAGACATCTCTCTTGATGATGCCGTGAAGGAGGCCTGGGCGAATCGGCCAGAATTGAAAGTCGATCAGCTCACACTGCGCAACGACAGTTATGACATCCGCGCCACGAAGAACGCACTTTTGCCGAGTCTTACCCTATCCGCGGAATACGCCAGCGTTGGCTTGAGCGGAAACACCGCGGGCGCGTTCATTCCCAACGGAACTTTCGCGCCGGCGATTACAGAACCTATTGTCGATCAGAATGGGAATCCGGTCACGTCCAATGGCATCCCCATTTTTCTTGGTGTGCCGAACGGCACATTTGGACCCGCAGCCGCCAGCGGAATCGGCAGCGCTTATTCCCAGATTTTTCACAACACGTCTCCCGAATATGCCGCCAGCTTGAATCTGAACCTTCCGCTGCGGAACCGCACGGCTCAGGCTGCGAACGCGCAAGACCAATTGACTGAACGCGAGCACCAAATGGCAAATCAGCGCAACAGGAACACGATCTTCTCCGGCGTCAAGGAGGCGCTGGCCGCCGTCAACATCGATGCGGCGCAGGTACAGGCTGCGGTCAAGGCCACGCAGCTTTATCAGCGAGCTTACGACTATTCGGTTAAGAGCTTTAATCTTGGGCAGTACGGAACCAACGGCACATTCTACGTCACTCAGGAAGCTTCCCTGTTAAATGGCGCAAAGGTAGCCGAACTGCAGGCCAAGACGACCTACGAAATTGCGCTGGCCGACTTCAATCAAGCGCTTGGGCGCACCCTGAGCGCGAACAACATCACCATTGCCGGCGACGGGCATCGCGACATGGATCTATTTGGACCCGAGCCACTGATTCCTGGAACAATCAATGGGCGGCTGATTGGAAATAGCTTCGTAGGCGACGAGACGCGCTAGTTGAGTTTTCGCTGGCACGCGGCGGCCGGAAAATCGAGACGCGGAACATTATTCGACGATGATGCGCAGGAATTTTTTCTTGCCCGCACGGAGAAGGAATGAGGCGGGCTTGGAGAGGTCAAGCTCTTTTCTTACATCCTCGATCCGCTCGGCATCG
The DNA here is from genome assembly GCA_035307965.1 of Candidatus Acidiferrales bacterium. Taxonomy (GTDB): domain Bacteria; phylum Acidobacteriota; class Terriglobia; order Acidiferrales; family UBA7541; genus DAHUXN01. Next base: position 167,290 of record DATGHO010000034.1, read on the forward strand.
ATTTCGACGGCACCTTGCTTAATAAGACGCTCGGCTTCGGCGCGCGAGGGCGCGAGATCGGACATAAAAAGAAGCGTCGAAACCCGCGTTAGCCCGCTGCGAGCGAGTGTTTTCGTCGGCACATCTTCAGGCGCCTGACGATCGCGGAAGACGCGTTGGAATTCGTCGCGGGCAGTGCGCGCAGCATCTTCGCTGTGAAAATTGGCAATGATGGTATGGGCCAGTTGCATTTTTGCGTCCATGGGATGCAGCACGCCGGTGCGAACTTCCTCTTTCAGGCGGACAATGACGCGCTCCTCGAAATCCGTCAGCAACTCGTAGTAGGACCACATTAATTCGTCAGAGCTGGACATCAGTTTGCCGAACATTTGCTGCGGCGATTCATTGATGCCGACGTAATTGCCGAGGCTCTTCGACATTTTTTTCGCCCCATCGAGGCCGACGAGAATGGGCATAGTGAAAACGACCTGCGGCGCGACGCCGTATTCGCGCTGAATATCGCGGTGCACGAGGATGTTGAATTTCTGTTCGGTGGCGCCGAGCTCGACGTCAGAGCGAAGCGAGACAGCGTCGTAAGCTGTCAGCAAAGGGTAGAGCAGTTCGTGAACGGAAATGGGAAGATTTTGATCGAGGCGCGCGCGAAAATCCTCGCGTTCGAGCATGCGCGCCAGGCGATAGTGCCCGCAAAGGCGTACCACATCATAGCTGGACATTTTGCCGAGCCACTCGCTGTTGTAGCGGACTTCCGTTTTGGCGGGGTCGAGAATTTTGAACACCTGATCAAGATAAGTCTTGGCGTTCGCGTCCACCTGCTCACGAGTGAGCGGCGGCCGCGTTTCCGATTGGCCAGTAGGGTCGCCAATCATAGCGGAAAAGTCGCCGATGAGAAAAATCGCGGTGTGGCCGAGGTCTTGAAAGTGTTTGAGCTTGCGAATGACCACGGTATGGCCGAGGTGAATGTCCGGCGCGGTGGGGTCAACGCCGAGATAAACGCGCAGAGGCTTGCCAGTTTTCGCGGACTGTTCAAGCTTGACCTTCAAATCCTCTTCACGAATGATTTCCGCAGCGCCTTTGCGCAGGTGGGCGAGCTGTTCGTCGACAGGCTTGAACGCATGCGGCGCGGATTGGGCGCGCGATTCAGACATGGGATTTTGCGCTTTCTGCGCTTTTGACAAGTATCACGCGGCGGCCTTCGATGCGATAACGGCCGTCGAGAACGATGCGCACGGCTTCAGAATAGATGCGATGCTCCTCGGCGAGGATGCGTTTGGAAAGCGAATCGACGGTATCATTGTCACGAACCGGAACGGCGGACTGCAAAATGATAGGGCCGGCATCGAGATTTTCGTCCACGAAATGCACCGTGCAGCCCGCGAATTTCGCGCCGTGCTCAAGCGCCTGGCGCTGAGCTTCGAGGCCGGGAAATGCCGGCAGGAGCGACGGGTGGATATTCAAAATGCAGCCGCGAAATTCCTGCACAAAGTAGGCGGAGAGCAGTCGCATATAGCCGGCAAGGCAAACCAAATCCACTTTTCGTTCGTGTAGCGCTGCGGCCACTTGCCGGTCATAAATTTCGCGGTCCCAACCTTTTGACGGAATCACGCGCGCTTCGATGCCTCGTGCGCGAGCCCTTTCGATGCCTGGCGCGTTCTCGCGATGGCTGATGACCAAAGAAATTTCCGCGTTGGGAATGCGGCCAGAGGTGACGCTGTCCGCAAGCGCCTCAAAATTTGAACCACGGCCCGATAACAGAATGCCGATACGCTTTTTCATGAATGACAAAAGTTAGCATAGTTCTGCCGAGAGGCAAACCGCTGCAGGCTTGACAGTTGGGGCTGTCTGGCACATTCTACCCGCCAAATTCGTCCTGAGGAGGCTTCCATGAAAATCTCGCGCCCAATGGCGCAAGTATTCGGATTATTCACCCTGGCCCTGTTGGTGACCTCATGCAGCCAAAAAGAAACGGGCAAGCCTGAATCGCAAGCTAAGGCCGCCCAAGCAACGCCGGCACAAGACCAAGATGCGATTCGCGCTTTGGATGCTGACTGGAGCCGAGCGGTAGCAGCAAAGGACGCTGACAAATCGGCTTCTTTCTACGCTGAGAATGGCACATTGCTAGCGCCGGGAGCACCCATTGCAACCGGAAAGGATGCTATTCGCAAGACCTGGGCTGGCCTGATGGCCACTCCCGGATTTGCATTGTCATTCACTCCGAACACAATCAATGTTTCTCAATCGGGAGACCTTGCCTACGAATTGGGCACTTACAGCCTTACGACCAACGATAAACGTGGTAAACCTCAGACGATGAGGGCGAATTATGTGGTTGTATGGGGTAAGCAAGCAGACGGCTCATGGAAAGCTCTCGTTGATGCGCCCACGACTACGCAATAGGTGCGTGGGCGATTGTCGCCTTACTGAAGGGAGAGCGCGCCGGAGAAGCTAACCCGAGGTTTACTGGAGGAGGCGGATTCGATGCGGCCGATGCGAAAAAAGCGTTCGCGGCGGCGCTTGAGTTCGGCTTCCACCTTGTTTGCGTTTTTTGAAGGCACAATCAAAATCATTCCGACGCCCAGATTGAACGTGCGCAGCAATTCGTCCGTTTCGATTTTTCCGATTCGCGCCAGATAACGAAAGATCGGCAGAACCGGCCAGGAGCCTAAGTCAACGACGGCATGAACATTTCGCGGGAGCGCGCGCGGAAGATTTCCAGGAATTCCACCGCCGGTGATATGGGCCATTCCTGAGAGCCAGCCCCGCGCGACGATATTTTTGAGCATCGGCCAGTAACAGCGATGCGGCTTCAGCAGCTCGGCGGCAATTTTGTTGCGGATCTCAGCGACGTAAGTGTCGGGCTTCAGTTGGGCGACCTCAAACGCGAGTTTGCGCGCAAGCGAATAGCCATTGGTGTGAAGGCCGCTCGACGGCAAGGCAATCAAAACATCGCCTGCATGCACGCGGCGCGGGTCCGCCTGATGGCCGCGTTCGACGGCGCCGACGATAAAACCGGCCAAGTCATATTCACCCGGCCCATAAATGCCGGGCATTTCGGCTGTTTCGCCGCCAATGAGGGCGCATCCCGCCTGGCGCGCGGCGCGGCTCATGCCATCAAGCACCTGCTCGATCACGCGCGGATCAATGCGTCCCATGGCGAGATAATCGAGAAAAAACAGGGGCTCGGCGTTTTGCGTCAAGATGTCGTTGACGCAATGGTTGACGATGTCTGCGCCAACCGTGGAGTGAACGCCGGCGGCCGAAGCGACTTTCAGCTTCGTGCCAACGCCGTCGGCGCTGGAGACGAGAACCGGATCGCGCCAGCGCTTGCGATCGAGGTGATAGAGCGCGCCAAAGCCGCCAATTGGGGCGAGCACGGATTTATTAAGCGTGCGCCCGGCAAGATGCCGGATACGCTGTTTGGCTTCGTCGGCTCGGGAAATGTCAACGCCGGCATCGGAATAACGCATGGTCCGCCCAATTGTCAGGAGAAAACTGTTTCAAAAGGTTCGAAACAGCCGATTCCAGCGCATTTCGCTGGGATGAATCAAAATGCTCAAATATGTGTCGAGCCGCTCGCCAACGTGCCCGGGCTCCCAAACATCATCATCCGGGGCTTTGATGGACATGTAGATGAACAACGGCGTGCCTATAATGTTTTGCCGCGGAACGTAGCCCCAGAAGCGGCTATCGTTTGAATCGTCGCGATTGTCGCCCATCACGAAATATTCGCCGGGAGGAACGTGAAAAGGCCCGGTGTTCTCCTGCGGCGCGGAGGGATCGGGCGGCGGATTCAAGTAAGGCTCGTTGAGTTTTTTCCCGTTGATAAAAACCACGCCGCGTTTGATGTCCACGGTATCACCGGGCAATCCAATCACACGCTTGATGAAGTCTTCATTATGAGCGGCCTGCGGCGGCGCTTCGAAGACGATGATCTGCTGGCGTTTGGGATTACGCCACAGAGCGATGTGATGTTCGGTAAAAGGGATGCCAATATCGTATCCGAGCAAACTAACGATCAAATGATCGCCAATTAATATGGTGTGCTCCATGGACGCGCTGGGAATGACGCGAGCCTGAATGACCATGGATTCGATAATGAAGAACGCCAGAATCACCCAAAGCCAGGAAAGAAGCTCGCGCCGGATTTTGTCGCGCTGGGTCGGCTCCGGCTTTTGCGCTTTGCTCTGCGCTTTGTTCTGCGATTTTCCGCGGAGCGATTTTTTTGCAGCTGTCATTCGTTTGCGTACCTACGTTTGCGCACCTAAAAGCCGTGGAACAAACGGTGCCAGCGCACTTCGCTGGGATGCACAAAAATGCTGAGATAAGTCTCCATACGCTCGCCGATATGTCCCGGCTGCCATACGCTTTCCGGCGCTCTGATGGACATAAAAATGAAGAGCGGAGTGGCAATGATGTTTCTGCGCGGAACGAAACCCCAATAGCGACTGTCGTATGAATCGCCGCGATTGTCGCCCATAACAAAATAATCGTTCGGCGGCACGACGAGAGCGCCGTCGTGAATATGGCTCGGAAGCGCGGCGGCCCACTTCGGGGTCAAGCCGTCGTAAACTCCGTCGTTCTTGGATGGGAAATTTTCGAGAGAACTGGCCATGTCCGCAGGATCGCGAAGGACGTACGGCTCTTTGAGGCGGTTCCCGTTGACGTAGACAATTCCCTGATGAATGCGGATGCTGTCTCCCGGAACGCCGATGACGCGTTTGATCAGGTCTTCGGTGCCATTGAGCGGAGAAACGAGAATGATGATTTGCTGGCGCTTCGGATTACGCCACAGTGGCACGTGCAATTCCGTGTAAGGAACGCAAAGGGAATAGCCAAACGGGCTAACCACCATGTGGTCGCCGACGAGAATCGTCCTTTCCATTGAACCGCTGGGGATCAAACGGTTCTGCGCCATAGTGCTCTCAACAAAAAACAGCGCAAGCAGCAGCCATACCCAGGAAAGAATCTCGCGCATCACTTTCTGGCGCGTGGTCTGCCGGGGAGAAGCCTTCTGAGAGGCTGCTTGCTGGATATCAACCGGCACGATGCGCCTCCACTTCCAACTGCACGAGCTCGGTGGGGTACACACCGGTGTAGCACGAGGTGCAGAAGTGGCCATCTTTGTCTTCTACCGCGGCACGCAGGTTTTCGAGAGAAAGATAGCCTAACGAATCGGCGCCAATGAATTCGCGGATCTCCTCGACGGAATTTCGCGAGCCAATGAGTTCGAGCTTGGTAGGCGTATCGACGCCGTAATGGCACGGCGACACCGTTGGCGGGCAACTGATGCGCATGTGAACTTCAGCGACGCCGGCTTCGCGCATCATGCGCACGATTTTGCGGCTGGTGGTGCCCCGCACGATGGAGTCGTCCACCAGCACGACGCGGCGGCCCTCAAGCAGGCGGCGCACTGGATTCAGTTTCAAGCGCACGCCGAAATCGCGAATGGCCTGCTCCGGCTCGATGAAAGTGCGGCCCATGTAATGATTGCGAATCAGCCCCATGCGAAACGGAATTCCGGATTCTGCAGCGTAGCCGATGGCGGCAGGCACGCCAGAATCAGGCACCGGAACGACCATATCGGCAGCGGCAGGATGCTCGCGCGCGAGCAAGCGGCCAAGATTTTCGCGCGTAGGATTCACGGCGCGGCCAAACACAACGCTATCGGGACGCGCGAAATAGACATGCTCGAAAATACAAAACTGATGCGTTTTCTCAGGCGCGAAATGAATGGATTCGACTCCGCTCCTGGAGATGCGCAACATTTCGCCCGGCTCGACGTCGCGGACATATTCGGCGCCGATCAAATCGAATGCGCAGGTTTCCGAAGCCACCGTCCAGGCATCGCGGAACTTACCAAGGGCCAACGGGCGAAAACCACGAGGATCGCGAATGGCAAAAATCTCGTCGCGCGTCAGAATCAAGAGTGAATACGCGCCTTCGACTTGACCGAGCGCGTCGGCAATTGCTCCGGCGAGATTCCCCACCTTGCTGCGCGCGACCAGATGAACGATCACTTCCGTGTCGCTGGTGGTCTGAAAAATGGATCCTTTATGCTCAAGCGTGCGCCGCAATTCGAGGGCATTGGTCAAATTACCGTTGTGCGCGAGCGCGAGCTTGCCCTTGTTGCAATCGCTGGCGAGGGGCTGCGCGTTGTTGAGCGAAGTATCACCGGCAGTGGAATAGCGCGTGTGGCCGATGGCGGCGAAGCCAGGAAGGCGGCTAATTACTTCCGGGGTGAACACATCCTGCACGAGGCCCATGCCTTTTTCGAGGCGGAACTGCACGCCATCAGTAGCAGCGATGCCAGCGGATTCCTGGCCGCGATGCTGGAGCGCATACAGCCCGAGATAAGCGAGTTTCGCCGCTTCCTCAGCGCCAAAAACGGCGAACACGCCGCACTCGTCGTGGAAGTGCTCGTCTTCCAGATGGAGATTCCCGTTCATTCGTTTTGCGACGCGTTTTGCAAAGATCGTTCCAGACTGCTTGACCAGATTTTGCAGAGCTTATCTACAGCGGCGCGAATCGCTGGCTGGCCATTAACTTGGATGCAGAATTCCCCGGTAGTGACTGTGCCGATTCGCTGCGCTTCGACCTTATATTGTGCCGCAATGTGCTCGACGCGAGCAAGCGAGTCTGAATGAACGGAGATCACAGCTCGGGCGCCGGATTCCTCGAAGAGCGCGAATTCTGCGGGAGCTTCCGACTCGAGGTTAACTTGCGCGGCGAGACCGGCGCTCGCAAAGCAACATTCCGCAATAGTCACGGCGAGACCGCCATCGCTTACGTCATGCGCAGACTGCACGGCGCGCGCCGCTGCCAATGCGACAAGGCAATCGACGAGCGCCTTCTCGGCGTGAAGATCAACCGGCGGCGGAGCTCCGGCGACAATGCCACGAATCGTCTTAGCATATTCCGAAGAAGAAAAAGTCCTGCGCTGTTCCTCTATCGCGCCTCGCGCTTCGGCCAAACCGTTCAGCAGCACAATCGCGTCGTCTTCGCGTTGAAACGCCATGCCCGTGGCGCATTCTGCGTCGTCCACAATTCCGAGAACGCCAATCACCGGCGTGGGATAAATTGCGCGGCCCAGCGTTTCATTGTAGAAGCTGACATTTCCACCGGTGATGGGAGTGCCGAGGCCGCGGCACGCATCGGTGATGCCGTCAATTGCTTCACTGAATTGCCGCATCACTTCAGGCTTTTCGGGATTGCCGAAATTGAGGCAATTCGTTGCGGCAACGGGACGCGCGCCGGAGCATGCGACGTTGCGCGCTGCCTCAGCGACTGCATGCATCGCGCCGATATGTGGCGACAGTTGGCACCAGCGCCCATTTCCATCCGTAGAAAGCGCCAGCGCGCGTTTTGTCCCCTTGATGCGAACTACTGCAGCGTCACCTGCGCCGGGCGCAACGCGCGTATTGGTACGCACCATATAATCGTACTGCCCAAAGACCCAGCGCTTCGAGGCAATCGCCGGCGAGGCAAGCAGCTTGCAGAAATCCTCGTTCAGGTCCGCGTTCTTAGCGGCAAATTCGACCAAAGGCTCAGCTGCCTGCCTTGAATTTTGCGCCGCGATGGGCCGCTTGTAGACCGGCCCTTCTTCCGCGATTGCGTGAGCGGGAATATTCGCAACAACGCGGCCATTTTCCAAGACGCGCAGACGTCCATCGTCAGTGACGCGCCCGATCTCGACGGCGTCGAGGCCCCACTTGCTGAAAACGTCGAAGACCTCGCGCTCGCGCCCACGCTGGGCGATCAACAGCATGCGCTCCTGCGATTCACTGAGCATGACTTCATACGGTGTCATGCCGGTTTCGCGTTGCGGCACGCGCGCCAACTCGATTTCAACGCCCAGGCCGCCGCGTGAAGCCATTTCGCACGATGAGCTGGTCAATCCCGCCGCACCCATGTCCTGAATCGCAACTACGGCTCCCGTGCGCATGACTTCGAGGCAAGCTTCGAGCAGCAACTTTTCCATGAACGGGTCGCCCACTTGCACGTTGGGGCGCTTTTGCTGCGATTCTTCGCTGAATTCCGCCGAAGCGAGGAGCGATGCGCCGTGAATGCCGTCGCGTCCGGTCTTCGCTCCAACATAAATCACAGGATTGCCCGGGCCTTTGGCGCGCGCGAAGAAAAGATCCTCGCGCCGGGCAATGCCCATCGCCAGGACGTTCACCAGAGGATTATGCGAATAGCACGGCTCGAACTGAATCTCTCCGCCCACGGTAGGCACGCCGAAGCAGTTGCCATAAAAAGCGATGCCGCCGATTACGCCGTCGAGGATGCGGCGATTGCGCGCCGCCTCTGCGGCCGTGACATTTTGACCCGCGTGCAACGGCCCGAAACGCAGCGAATCCAGCACTGCAATTGGCCGCGCGCCCATGGTGAAAATGTCGCGCAGAATCCCACCAACGCCCGTGGCTGCGCCCTGAAACGGCTCGACGAAACTCGGATGATTGTGCGATTCAATTTTGAACACGGCGCACAGGCCGTCGCCAACATCCACCACGCCGGCATTTTCGCCGGGGCCCTGGACGATGCGCGTTCCCGCTGTGGGCAGGCGCTTCAGGTGCGCCTTGCTCGACTTGTAGGAGCAATGCTCGCTCCACATCACGCTGAAAATCCCAAGCTCGGTAATGGAGGCGTCGCGACCGAGGATGTTTTGAACGCGAGTGAATTCCTCGGCGGTCAGCCCGTGCTGGGCAGCAATTGCGGGAGTGATTTTTGTTTCGGTCTCGATCATCACCAGAATCTACTTTTCGCGCGCAAACCGCATCACCGCATTCCACAAAGATGCAGGACACCAATGCTGAAACGCCAATTTTTGCGTGAGCAAACTAAACGACACGAGAAGCAGCCCTCCACAAAATAGACGCGCCTCACAAGGCTAGCGCCGCAGTGGTGCCGGCGGCGGTTCGCGCAGAATGTCCTAGGCTGTTGACGATAGAACGGAAAATGACCAGGCCATCGGTTGAGCCGAGCGACGCTTCGACTGCTCGTTCCGGATGCGGCATCATGCCGAAAACGTTGCGCTCGCGGTTGCAAATGCCGGCAATGGCTGCAAGAGAGCCATTCGGATTCGCGGAATCTTCAATTTCGCCCGCCGGCGTCGCATAACGCAGGACAATTTGGTCGTTGCACTCCAGTTCCTCGAGCGTTTTTGCGTCGCAGAAATAATTCCCTTCCATGTGTGCGATAGGGATTTTAAGGATTTGCCCGCGTTGGGCCGCAGAGGTGAAGGGCGTGTTCGTTGTTTCCACGCGCAGATGAACATCGCGGCACAGAAAGCGAAGCGCCCGGTTGCGCAGCATGGCTCCGGGAAGCAGGCCTGCTTCGAGGAGAATCTGAAAACCGTTGCAGATGCCCAGCACCAATCCGCCGCGACGCGCAAACCGTTCTACCGCATGCATCACCGGAGAAAAGCGCGCAATCGCTCCAGTGCGCAGATAATCGCCGAATGCGAAACCTCCGGGCAGAATAATAGCGTCGCAACCCGGGATGTTTTCGGAGCGATGCCATAGAAATTCAACCGGTTCGCCGAGCACCGCGCTAACGGCGTGATAGGCATCTTGGTCGCAATTCGAGCCTGGAAACACTACGACGCCAAATTTCATCGCCTGGAATCTCCCCATTTCAATTCTAACATATCAAGGCGACAGGCATTGCCCAACAAATGGACGGAAAGGACGAAAAAATTGACGGGGAAATGAGCGTAACGAACAGTGGAAGAAGGCTTTCAGCGGCGCGATTTTTTCTTGCGGTTGGAGGAGGGCTTGCGGTTTGTGGATCGATGGCTCGTCTTAGGAGTATCGGCTGCATCAGCGCCATTTGCAGCTTCGCTACGGGCCTTTATTTGCGAGGACTGCTCGAGCATTCTCTTGCGTCGTTCGAGGGCCCAGCCGGGCTTGTTCACCTGGCGCCCACGCGCGATTGCCAATGCGTCAGCGGGTACATTTTCCGTCACTGTCGAACCAGCCGCAATATAAGCTCCGTCTCCGACGGTGACGGGCGCAACCAGCGCCGAATCGCTGCCTACAAACACACGCTCGCCGATCCTCGTTGGATTTTTTCTTAAGCCGTCATAGTTGCAGGTAATTGTTCCGGCGCCGATATTCGATTCGCGCCCAATTGTCGCGTCCCCGAGATAGGTCAAATGCATGGCCTTGACGCCCTCGCCGAGAACGCTTTTCTTTACTTCGACGAAATTGCCCACACGCGCTCCGGCGCGCAGTTCAGCGCCTTCACGCAAGTGCGCAAACGGGCCAACCATCGCGCCCGCGCTCAAGCGGCTGCCAGTGATTACCGAGTATGCCCGCACCAAAACATGATGCTCGATCACAGCGTCGCTGAGGATGCTTCCGGATTGAATCCGGCAATGCGGTCCGATGCTTGTCTTGCCAAGCAACTGAACACCTGGCTCGATAACCGAATCGGCGCCCACCTCGACTTCCGCGTCGATTAGAACCGTTTCCGGGAGGTAAATCGCAACGCCTGCGTCCATCAGCGCTGCTGCTTTGCGCGCACGCAGAACGCGATCGGCTTCGGCAAGCTCGCGGCGGGTGTTGCATCCGAGGATTTCTTTTGCGTCAGCGGATAGCACGGCCACCACACGCTCCCTTTTTTTCAACTCCGCAATAGCATCGGTCAAATAAAGCTCGCGATGCGCATTCTCCGGACGGACTTCGGCCAAGCAGGGCCACAGCTTTTCGAGCGTGAAGCAATAAATGCTGGAATTCACTTCACGAATCTTTCGCTCGCTGTCGTTTGCGGATTTTTCTTCGACAATAGCGCTGACCGTTCCATCGCGGGTTCGCACGATGCGGCCATATCCGGCGGGATCGTTCAGCTCAGCTGTGAGAATTGTTGCCGCGGCGTGTTCTTCGCGATGCGCGTCGAAAAGCGCACTGAGTGTTTCAGTGCGAATCAGCGGAGCATCCCCCGGCAGCACGATCGCCAGCCGAGCCTTGACGCCAATTGCGGCGCGGGCAATCAGCATCGCGTGGCCAGTGCCGTTTTGCGGTCGCTGCAGCACGGTGCTTGCTCCAAACGGTGTGACCGCTGCGCGAACGTCTTCGGCCTGATGGCCAACGACAACGAGGATATCGCCGCCGAGGGGCTTGCACGCACGGATCACGTTTTCAATTAACGGCATGCCGCCCGCGCGATGTAGCACCTTGGCGACTTTCGACTTCAGCCGCGTGCCTTTGCCAGCGGCCAAAACGACGCAAGTGAGTTCGTTTGCTGCCATGGACGCGATTATTGTCTCTTTCCTATTGCCGTTTGGCAATTCCGCGACGCTTTAAGTTTACAGGATACGGGAAGGAAAGGATGGTTCGGAGCTGGCTACTAATCGGCTTGAACAGTGGCGGAAACGGCTGCTGAAATGGCGTCAGCGATTTGCGTCGATTCGTCGCCGAAAGTCTCCGTCCAATGCGAGGGCTCGGCCAGCAGTCGCATCACAAGGCGCGTATGCAGCGCGTGACCAGCTTTATGCGCTACCACCAGCGCCTTGAGAGGACGGCCTAGCAGCGCCAGATCGCCAATCAAATCCAGAGCCTTATGGCGGCTAAATTCATCCGCGAAGCGCAGCTCGCCCTGCATTAGTCCATCGGGCGTGAGGACAATAGCGTTTTCGAGCGAGCCGCCGCGAATCAAACCCATCGCTCGAAGCTTTTCGATCTCATGAGTGAATGTGAACGTCCGCGCCGGCGCCAATTCGCGGGAAAAAGATTCGCGGTCCACGGCAATTTCAGCTTCCTGCTTGCCAATCAATGGATGGGGAAAATCAATGAAGCAGCGCACGCGGAATTCATCTGCGGGGTAAATTCCAATGCGCCGGTCGCCCTCAGAAATTTCCAGCGGCTTAGTGACCTTCAGATATTTGCGGCGTTTGCGAAGCTGGCGGACGCCCGCTTCACCGAGCATTTTTATGAAAAGCTGCGCCGAACCATCGAGGATTGGCAACTCCAGCGCGTCAATCTCAACGTAGACGTTGTCGATTCCGCAGGAATACAGCGCCGCGAGCAAATGCTCAGTAGTCGAGAGCAGCACGCCATTCTTCATCAAACTTGTGGCGTAGCTTACGCGTGCGACGTTTTTCCCGTGGGCCTCGATTTCAAAATTGTCCAAGTCCACGCGGCGGAACACAATTCCCGTGTCCGCAGGCGCGGGAACCAGACGGAGATGTGAGCGGACGGCGGTGTGCAGGCCAACGCCTTCAATTTCGACAGGGTGCCTAATTGTGAATTGGAAGCTCAAGACGACAACCATCCCAGCATTTCGTTTACCGAAGAAAAGGCAATAAGTTGCTTTTTGTTAGTAACTTGCAAACAGAGAGGTGGCGAACGAGCCGCTACTGTTGTAAACATGCAACAAATGGTCGGGTTCCGCGTTGCGCTTGCGGTACGGCCGGTGGGCGTGGGGTTGACCCAAGTTTGGTCATTCGGTGCCAAGTTATCCTGGGGGCCCCCTCGTACTTGTCGGCGCGTACCCGGGCCGGGTACAATGTAGATTCACAATTCCCGTGCAGACACCATTTCCCATCATTTCGAACGCACCGCTGACACCCGCCGAACCTGGGCTGCATCCGCGGCCATCGTGGCTGCGCGTGAAATTTTTCGGCGGCGAAAATTACCAGGACCTGAAGCGCATCATGCGCACGTTTGAATTGCATACAGTGTGCGAAAGCGCACGCTGCCCCAACATGGGCGAATGCTGGGACCATCGCACGGCCACATTCATGATTCTCGGCAACATTTGCACACGCGCATGCGGGTTCTGCTCCGTGCCGTCCGGAAAGCCAATCGGCCCGCCCGAACAAGACGAACCCGAGCGCGTCGCGAAGGCTGCGCAAAAAATGGGACTGCGCTACGCGGTGGTGACTTCCGTCAATCGCGACGATCAACCCGACGGTGGCGCAGGAATTTTTGCGCGGACCATTTTGGAGATTCGCGGACGGGTGCCCGGCTGCAAAGTAGAAGTGCTGATTCCCGATTTTCGCGGAAATTGGGAGGCGCTCGGAACCGTAGTGCGCGCGTCGCCCGAAGTGCTGAATCACAACATGGAAACGGTGCCTCGGCTATATCGCCGCGTGCGCAAGGGCGCGGTTTACGAACGCTCGCTCGAACTGCTGCGTCGCGCGAAGCAAATCTCTCCGGCAATGCCGACGAAAACGGGCATGATGCTGGGCCTTGGCGAGGAGCGCGAAGAAGTTCTCGGCGCGATGCGCGACATTGTCAAGCAGGGCGTGGACATTTTGACGCTGGGGCAATATCTCCAGCCAACGCGCGAGCATTTGCCTGTCGCACGCTTCGTCCATCCCGATGAATTTGCGGAATACAAGCGGCTCGGAGAGGAAATGGGATTCAAGCACGTCGAATCGGGTCCGCTGGTGCGCTCTTCCTATCACGCGTTCGAACAAGAAGAAGCGGCTCGCTGCTAGGCCTCCTTATTCCATAATACGCGGGTCCTGCGAGCGCGGAATCCAGCGCACCAGCCACGCCGCCGTCACGTACATCACGAAACATTCCAGCGCGAACGGAATGAAACCCAGATAGCCCGGCGCCGGCATTTCAAAAATTTTCCATTTCTGGAAAATCGGAAAGATGTAATACCACTTCGCTGCGGCCCAGTAATTCCAGAACTCCCAGAGCCAGCCGCAAATCCATCCAGAGACAAGAAGCGAGCAAAAGCGGCCCCATCGGCCATAGGAAATATCGCCGAGCAGGGATGGCAAGCCCAAACGGCAATTCAGGGGGTCAAGCAGCAAATAAAATCCGACCCAGACGAGTCCAAACAAATACGCGGCGACGTGCCGGGGCAAAATCGCCGGCATCGCGAGGCACAGCGCGCCCGCGATCATCATATTTCGCGTCAGCACGGGCGAAATATTCTTCTCCTCTCCTCTTTTGAACCAGCCGAACGATTCCACCAGCTCACCGGTCTCCAAAATTGCGGGCGTAATCGTGGCGAAAGACCAGCCATAGCCCACCAATGCCCAGAAAAGAGATCTGGGCACCCCGACGTAGGTCCAATTCTGCAGCCGTAAATTGTAAGCTTCGAAAATCAGCCACAGAGGAATGGAAAGCAGCGCCATTTGAAAGAAATCCCGCGGCGCATTGCGCAAACGCGACCTGCCGCTCACGGCAAAAACAGCCGAATCGCAAATCAGCAAATACGCGGACCATGCGATGGGGGTGAAATACGTCGCCACCGGCTCGACGTGCCGAAACATAAGCCATTCCGCGCCAGCGAGGGTTGCTAACCCAAACCAGCCGGCATAGGGGAAGAAGTACTTTCGGTGACGCAGGGCCTCCAGAAAAACGATGGCTACGGTGGCCGCAGTAATGATAATCCCCACTTTGAGCATGCCGCGCAAAGTGTAGCGCAGTTACGGCAATTTTATCGTGGGGCATTTGCCGTTCTTTGCTATTCTTTGCCTTCATCTTCGGCGGCAATCAATCGAGAATGAATCGAGCACAAAATCTCGAGCGTGGACTGGGGCTCAAAGAAGCGGTTGCGCTCAACATGATCGACATGGTCGGCATCGGGCCCTTCATTGTGATTCCGCTGGTTATCAAGGATATGGGCGGACCGCAATGCTTGCTGGCGTGGGCCGTCGGCGCGGTGCTGGCGCTGATCGACGGCTGCGTTTGGGCTGAACTGGGCGCGGCAATACCCGAAGCGGGAGGGAGTTACGTATATCTGCGCGAAGCGTACGGTCCGGCGAAATGGGGCCGCCTGCTGTCTTTTCTGGTGATCTGGCAAACGATTTTTCAGGCGCCGCTTGTGATGGCCTCCGGCTCGATCGGATTCGCTGAATATTTCACCTACCTGCATCCTTTGGGCCCATATGGCCAAAAAGCCGTTGCCGGTGCAGTTGTGATTGTGCTCACGATCCTGCTCTATCGCCGCATTACGGATATCGGAAAAATTTCCATGCTCCTTTGGATAGGAGTCTTCGGCACAGTGCTATGGCTGATTTTCGCGGGCGCCACGCATTTCCACGCGTCGATGGCATTCGACTTTCCTGCGGGCGCATGGTCGCTCAATTGGCTGTTTTTTGCTGCGCTCGGCAGCGCAACGGTGCAGACCATTTACACATACTGGGGCTATTACAATGTTTGCTTTCTCGGCGGGGAGGTGAAGCAGCCCGAGCGGAATATTCCGCGAACGATTTTCCTTTCCATCATCGCCATCGCTGCCCTTTATTTGGCTATGCAAACCTGCGTGCTGGGAGTGGTGCCGTGGCGGGAGGCGCAAAACTCTCAATTCATCGTGAGCACATTTTTTCAGCGGATCTACGGAACGGAAACCGCGAGGTTCGCGACGGTGCTGATTCTGTGGATTGCCTTTGCATCGCTTTTTTCGCTGACGCTGGGCTATTCGAGAATTCCTTATGCCGCGGCTCGCGATGGCAACTTCTTCTCCGTTTTTGGACGCCTGCATCCCACCAAGCGCTTCCCGCACGTTTCGCTTCTGGCTCTATGCGCTGTGGCCTTCGTGTTCAGCCTGCTCTTCCCGCTGGAGACGGTGATTGCCGCCATCGCCGCGATGCGCATTCTGGTGCAGTTCGTCGGGCAGGCCGTGGGCGTGATTCTGCTGCGGTGCAAATGGCGGCGTGAGCGCCTGCCATTCCGAATGTGGCTTTTCCCGATTCCTGCCATCATGGCTATAATCTTGTGGCTGGCGTTGTTTATCGCTACCGGGCGCAGAATGCTTTTCGGTTTAATTGCGATTGGAGCGGGCGTGATTGTTTTCCTGGTGCGTTCGAGAGAACTAAAGCAGTGGCCCTTCGCGGAGGCGGCCCGATGATTCCGATGATAAAAAGATGCGGCGCTATCTTAGGCGCGTTGACGGCAATATTTGCGGGGGCTCGAGCCGTTCGCGCGCAATCGGTTCCTCAGGTCATTGACGCTATCGACCACGCTCGCGTCACCACGCGCATTTTGTATGTCGACGCGCATCCGGACGATGAACGCTCCAGCGTACTCACATATCTCTCCCGCGGATTGGGCGCGACCGTGGCGCTTTGCTCGACCACACGCGGCGAAGGCGGACAAAACGCCATTGGGCCGGAACTTGGGCCGGCATTGAAAATCTTGCGTACCGATGAACTTTACAAAGCCACGCAAGTCTACGGTGTGGAGCTTTTTTTTACGCGCGCGCCGGACTTCGGTTATTCCAAGAGCGCTGAGGAGACGCTCCGCATCTGGCACGGAATTGACAAGGAAGACCTGGTGCGCATCATTCGCACGTTTCGCCCCGACATCGTTATCAATCAATGGGGCGGGGTTCATTTCGGACATGGACAGCATCAGGCCACCGGCATTGATGTTCCGCTGGCAGTACAGGCCGCGAGCTATCCTTCCTCCTATCCCGAGCAACTAAAAGAAGGACTGCGGCCATGGCGCGTGGAGCGCGTTTTGCAATTCGCGCGCGAAGGCGAAAATAGGGGCAGCACGGTCACTTTGCCGGTCGGCGATATCTCTCCGCTGTGGGGCGAGAGCTATTCGGACTTGGGTCTCAAAGGTTTTGCGAACCACCGCTCGCAGGGCATCACTCGCATACTCGATTCCTCCTTCTTTCGCCGTCCGGTTAATTTGACGGTTGTGGAGGGCGGCAAAACGACGCTTCAGGACTTCGCGCGGCCACTTTCCTCGCTCGGCCTCGGCTCTAACACTTTGGAAGGCGCTCTTAGCACCGCTGACGGCGCGCTGACAGCCGCGCGACAAGCCGCGCTGCGCCTCGATTGGCCCAGTTCGGTAAAGAATCTCGCCAGCGCAGGAAAGGAGATCGAAAAAGCAATTAGCGAAGCGCAATCCAGTCAGGCCACCGCGGACTACGATCGCATCTGGGCGCTACAAAAGGAGCACGAAAAAATTGACCGAGCGCTGGCTGAGGCTGCCGCACTTCATCTCACGGCAGAGTCTTCGCGCAGCGCGTTGGTCGCTGGCGAAAGCTTTTCCGTTCGCGTGAGCTGGCAAGATCGCTCAGATGTTGGCGTCCAACTCGATGCACCCACGTTGGAAGTGCCGCAGGGATGGGCTTCAACCGCCGAACAGGAGAACGAGAATGACGGCGGTCCGGCCGCGTCGTTCAAAGTGCAAATTCCCGCGGATGCAACGCCGCCAACTTCGCCGCAAGACGCCATTTTGCCCTGGCACCCGGCCCTGGTCGAGGCGAGCATCAGCGGCACGGTGGACGGCTATAAATTCTCATTTCGCGAGCCCGCCGTCGCTCACGAATATACGTCCACGACTGTAGAGACCATGCCGCTCGCGCTGGTCCCCGCTGTGACGATTTCCGTAGACCAGCAGCAAATCATGCTTCCTGTGAACCGGCCCGCGCGCGCGTTCCAATTGCTAGAACGCGTCAGTTACCATGGCACGGCGCCGGCTCATGTGGAACTCGGAGTTGACGCGCCACGAGGCTGGAGCATTTCCACTGTCGCGCCTCTTGATTTCTCCGCCGCAGGAGACCGCCTCGTACGATTTACGGTTACGCCCCCTGAAAATGCGCCGGAAGGAGCCTATGAGCTGAAGCCCTACGCGCGCACCGGTGCTGGGACGTTCTCCACTTCTTATGAAGCGCTGCCTGACCTGCCCTCGCGACACGTGAGCGAGCCCGCCACGGTAACAGCGCACGTTCTGAATCTCACGATTCCGCGGGATTTGCGTGTTGGATACATTGCCGCGGGAATTGATCCTGTGCCGCAAACGCTGCAGCAGCTGGGCATCAATGTCACCATGCTGGACGAAGCTGCGCTCGAATTCGGCGATTTGAATCACTACGACGCGATTGTCGTCGGCATTCGCGCTTATGAACTTCGCCCGGACGTGATGAGCGCCAATCGCCGACTGCTCGATTACGTCGCGCACGGCGGCACGTTGCTCGTTCAATACGAGCGCGATTTCGCGTGGAACAGGCTTTTGCCTGCTCCTTTTCCGGCGACGGAAGGCAAGCCGGTTCCGGGTAACCCTGGCCGATACACTTCAGCCGACCGCATCACCGATGAAAATTCGCCGGTACGTTTTGTGGATCCTGCCAGCCCATTGCTCAATTATCCAAACCACATTACGCAGGATGATTTTCGCGGGTGGATTCAGGAGCGCGGCCTTTATTTCTGGGGGCAGTGGGACCCGCGCTACCACACGGTGCTGGCCATGCACGATCCGGGCGAATCGGATGTGGAGGGTGGCCTGGTTTGGGCCCGCGACGGCAAGGGGATCTACATTTACACCGGTCTGGTATTCTTCCGCGAGCTTCCCGCCGGCGTTCCGGGCGCGTACCGGCTATTCGTCAATTTGCTGAGCGCATCGCGAGCGCCGGCGGCACAGTAAGCGTTACGCCGTAACGCAGCCCGGCATATCTCATTATCGCGTAGTGGAAGAATGTAACTGCCGAGCGTTATCCTCGCGCAACATCTCGCTTGTCTGCTGCTTCCCGATAAAATTACCCGTGTTATCTTCATTTCGCCGGCACGGGCCTGGCGTGAGTGCTCGGCAAGCTAACAGGGGTGGCTGCTTTTTCTGAAATATCGGGGGAGAGAAATGACAAAATTCGTGGCGCTGTTGTGCCTGCTGTTTTTTGTTGTACTGACTGGCTCGGCGAATCCGCAAAATAAACAGAAGAAGCAGAAGAAACAAGCTGCCGCGTCGGAAACCGTCAAGATGGACATCTCCGACCAGATTGACCACGACATCGGCGAAATGCTGGGCGCCTGGCAGGTGGGCGACATCGAAGCCATGCACAAATATTATGCAGACGACGCTACATTTGTCTCCGGCACTTACAGCATGCCGATCGTGGGCTGGCAGAGCTACGTGCGGCAATATCTTCAAGAACGCAAAGGATTCACCGGCATCCAGCTCATCCGCAGAAACACGAATGTCTTTCATTATGAAGACACTGCCTGGGCGTGCTATCAGTGGGAATTCGAGGGCCTGGCAAACGGCAGACCTATGACTGCGCGAGGACAGACTACCCTTGTCTTCGTAAAAACAGGGGACCGTTGGCTAATCGTCCACAATCACACTTCGGAGATCTGCCCGGGCTCCTGAAACAGTCTCGTCTGAACGCCGGCGAATTCCGCGGACAAGGATTCAAAAGCTCTTGAATCCCTGCCAGATCCACAGCCCTGCGCTCACCGCGGCCAGCAGAATCCATGTAATCATCACCGCGCGGATGATCGGATTGATGCGCTCGATTCTAGCGACGACTTCCCGCTGCTCCGTAGCCAGATTCTGATCGGCAAGAAACAGTTGGTCGTCTTCGTGCGCTTCAATTGTTCCGCGGTAGATGATCAGACAGAACCATGCTGCGAGAACTACACCGCTGGCAATCAGAAAGGCAAAAGAGGTCACGTGGAACGTGTCCATAGCTGCCTCCTCGCCCGAGAGGCCAGAACACTTGTGGCGCACAACCGGCCCATCGGGCCCTTATTTGGCCGGATCATACCACCGCCAGAAGCCCGTGGAGTAGCAATTGTACTCGTCCACATGATTAGTGACACTCGACCTTATGAGATTGAGATTTCCAGTGCTCGAGAAATTCGAGGGGAGTCCGATATCCAAGCGCTTGGTGGGGACGCACGGTGTTGTAGATGTGCTCCCAACGGCGCAGCTGCGGATTCAACGACGCGACGCTCCAGCAATCGGGAATT
>DATGHO010000035.1:0-315781 GCA_035307965.1 Candidatus Acidiferrales bacterium
CTGGGCAATAGCCCATCGTAGTCCGCGGGAAACCTCTGAGCCTCCATGAGGACAGCCTGGCCGCCCTTCGAGTTGCCGGCCATGTAGGAGTGCTTGATCGGCTCGCCGTAGTAATAGGTTGTGATGAACTTTGTGACGAGGGTTACGACATGATTGCTCCTCCAGCCGAAGTCCTCCTGCAACTCTGGTGCGTCCGCAGCCCAGATACCGTCGAATCCCAAAGCACTCTCGTGTCCGCCGTTTCCTGTGGCGGAAGCGTAGCCACGGGCAAGACCGGGGTTACACATCCTGCTTTCGAGGTAGCCGCAGAAGCCACCGCAGGCTCTAAAGAAGAAATTCTGATTCCAATCGCGCGGCGGCGGCAATTTCAACTCGAACTTGTTTTGTGGAGCAGCGTAGCCCATTACATCGCAATACTGACGGATGTCAGTTGTGATCGGAGCGCCCATTTTTCCAAAGCCGCCAGCCGTTATAGGCCACTCTTCCAGCCCGCTCGCCGGCACATCAACAAGCCGCGCCGAGGTAATTAGCGCCGGCCCTCCCGGAACGTTTTCCAGATTCAGATGCACCAACGCCGCGCACTTTTGCACCTCGCTGCTGGGCTGCGGCGTCGTGCTGGACTGCGTCTGCGCCGCAGTCATGCGCGGCAGGATCAAACAAAGCGCCGCCAATCCGATGCCGCAAACGCGGGTTGCAAACGAGCGACTCATACTCGCCCCCTGCAATTGAATTAAAAGCTAAAAGCAGACAATAGCACGCCGCCGTCTATGCCAGCGAGCATCGGAATTGGCGCTTACGTGCGGCTCTTAACTCTAAACCGTCGACGATCAGCTACTCATAGCGCAAGCTCCTGTAGCTCACGTCCCGTTGCGGTGATTTTCCGCAACTGGCGTGAGGCTTTTCACGTCCCCGGGCGCGTATTTAGTGCAGCCTGACGCGAGGCGTTTCACGTCCTTGCCGCGCCTGATGCGCGCTGAGGTAAAGCCCTTCCGCACGATACATCGAAAACTAACGAACAGCGCAGAAACCTCATGTCAGTCCCGATAAAAAACCATCGGGACGGGACATGAGTTACAAGGCATTACTCATAACGCAGCGCGACCATGGGGTCGACGCGGGTGGCGCGGCGCGCCGGGATGAAGCATGCCGCCAGCGCGACGAGCGCCAGCAAAACGGCGACGGCAATCATTGTCGCGGGATCGTTGGCGTGCACTCCGTAGAGCATGCTGGCCATGAAGCGCGTTACTCCAATGGCCACGCCAATGCCAACCGCCGCGCCTACCAGCGCCAGCACAATTCCCTGCCCTACGACGAGCTTCAGCACGTCACCCTGCTGCGCGCCGAGCGCCATGCGAATGCCAATCTCGCGCGTGCGCCGCGCCACTTCGTACGAAAGCAGGCCGTAGAGTCCAATGCACGCCAGCGCCAGCGCCAGCACCGCGAAGAAGCTCGAAATGCGCGCCATCATGCGCTCCTGCACCAGCAAGTCTTCGATCTGCTCGGTCTGCGTGCGCACCTCGAAAAGCGGCAGGTTGTTATCCGCATGCGCCACCACGCTGCGCACCGCTGGAATCAGCGCTGTGGGACTGGACGCCGTGCGCAACTCGAAGTGAGCGCCGCCGCCAGTGAACGGCTCGTACATGGTAGGCTCGATTTTGCTGCGCAAATCCTGGTACTTTGCATCGCCACAAATTCCGATAACCGTGTAGCCCGGATACTGCGCGCCCATTGGAAAATCGCTGCCCTGGTAATCGCCAATGTGCTTGCCAACGGGACTTCCCTTCGGGAAAAACTTCCGCGCGAACGCTTCGTTGACAATAATCGGTATGGAAGCAAACTGGGCCAGCGGCATTGGCGGTTTGGCGGGCGCTGCCGCGTTCCCATTTGCCGCGCTAACCGCGGCTTTCTCCCACGCCTGCTCTGCCGCGGTCTCCGCCGCTTGAGTCGCTGCCGCAGAAACAAAATCCGACGCAGTGAATCCTCGCCCGGCGAGCATGGGAATGCGCAAGGTCGAAAAAAACTGCGCGCCAACCGCCAGGGCGTCCGCGTCCGCATCCTGATTTCGCGGCGTGCCGTCCAGATGGATCGACGTGCTCCACAAGCCGCCGGCCAGCAACGGCTCAGAAGAGTAGCTCGCGGAAGTCACGCCGGGCAGCGCGGCAAAGCGCTCGCGCAAATCGCGGAAAAGCTGCGCGCTCTGCGCATCCTTGTAGCCGATGAGCGAAGGATCCAGACCAAAGAGCAAAACATTCTGCGTGTCGAATCCGGGATTGATTTCATGCAGATTGCGCAGCGTGCGAACGAGCAATCCCGCGCCGACCAGCACCAGAATCGAGAGCGCCACCTGCATCACCACCAGCGCGTCGCCCAAACGGAACCATCTGCCAAACGCTCGCCCAGCGTGCGCGCCGCCGGTCAGCGATGACGCTGTCTCTTTCAGCGCGGGGGTCAAATCGATGCGCGTGCCGCGCAGCGCGGGCGCGAGGCCAAACAAAATCCCGGTAACGAACGTGACGCCAACGGTGAACGCCAGCACGCGCCAGTCCGGCGCGATTACGAATCCAAATGGACGGTCCGAGCCGCTGGTGACCAGCGTGGTGATCGCGTGCACGCCCCAAACCGCCAGCAAAACTCCCAGCGCGCCGCCCGCAACGGAGAGCATCACACTTTCGGTGAGCAACTGCCGGATGATGCGCGCGCGCCCTGCGCCCAGCGCCAAACGCACCGCCATTTCTTTTTGCCGCGCCGCGGAACGCGCCAGCATCAATCCCGCCACATTGGCGCAGGCAATCAGCAGAATCGCGCCTACGGCAATCATCATCACGTAAAGAAGCGACGAAATATGCCCGCGCTGACCGCTCAGCCCGTCCTCCGCGGGCACCAGCGAAATGCGCGGATTATCCTCGGCTTTCGACAGCGGCTTCGCGCCATGGAGCATTTCGTTGCGGAAAATCAAACTCGCAGCGGACTGCGCCTGCCCAACCGACACGCCCGGCTTGAGCCGGCCCACGATGACCAGCCACACCGAGTACGGATCGTTCAACGTGTTATCGTTCCCGAACCATTGCACGTTCACTTGCGGCAGCGCGGAAATGGGAAGAAAGAAATCCTGCGTTTTTCCCGGCGCGAGATTGGTGAAGCGCGGGCTGGCCACGCCGACAATTTCCACAGGAATATTGTTCACGCGCACGGCGCGCCCGACTGCACTGCGTTCGCCGCCAAACGCGCTCTGCCAGTAGTTGTAGCTGAGCACCATCGCCAGCGACGCATTCGGCGAATCGTCAGCGGGCCCCAGTGGCCGTCCAAGAATCGTCGGCACGCCGAGCGTCGAGAAGAACTCGCCGGAAACAATCTCACCGCGCGCCATGCTCGCCGGCCCGTTGCCGCTCAGATCAAATTGCATCGGCCCGGCAAACGCCGCCAGGCCGGAAAAAGCGTTCGCCTGCGCGCGCAAATCTCTGAAAAGAGGGACCGAAAACGAGCAGCCGCTGTGCCCTCCTTCCGGCCTGCGTCCGCAATCGCCGTAATTACTGTAGCTGTGATAATCGGGATTCTTGTTCGCGAGCCAGTTGAACACCACCAGGCTCTGCGGGTCCTTCACCGGAATCGAGCGCAGCATCACTGCGTCAATCAGGCTGAAAATCGCGGTGTTCGCGCCAATGCCCAGCGCCAGGGTCACGATCGCCACCGCCGCGAATCCCGGCGATTTCGCCAGCATGCGCAATCCGTAGCGAATGTCTTGCAGCAGCGTGTTCATTGGCGCCTCCCGTAGCTCACGTCCCGTTGCAATGATTTTCCGCAACTGACGTGAGGCTTTCACGTCCCTCCGGCACGTATTTAGCGCAGCCTGACGTGAGGCGTTTCACGTCTTTGCCACACCCGATGCGGGCTGACGTGAGGCCTTTCCGCACGATACACCGAAAACCAACAAACAGCGCAGAAACCTCATGTCAGTCCCGATATAAACCATCGTGACGGGACATGAGCTACAAATCATTCATATCGCAGCGCGGAAATGGGGTCGAGGCGCGAAGCGCGGCGCGCGGGAATGAAGCTGGCGGCGAAGCCGATGGCCGCGAGCAGGATTGCCGCCAGCGCCAGCGTCAGCGGGTCGCGCGCTTTCAATCCGAAGAGCAGCGAACTCGCCGCTTTGCTGCCCGCGAGCGTCAGTCCCGCGCCGACCACCACGCCGATGGCGATCAGCACTGCCACTTCGCCGAGGATCAGCCGAATCACGCCGCTGCGCTGCGCGCCGAGCGCCATGCGAATGCCAATTTCGTTGGTGCGCTGGGCAACTGTATAAGAGATGACTCCATACAGTCCAATCGCCGCGAGCAAAACGGCCAGCGCGCCAAAAAATCCGCACAGCGTGGCCATCAATTCGTCCTGCAGGAGCGAATCGCGAATCTGCGTGCGCAGCAACCTAAATTCAATGTCAATTTCCGGATTCACGCCGGTGATAGTGTCCTTCACGGAATTCACCAGGCCCGTCATGCCCACGCGCGAGCGAATCATAAACACCGCGCCGGGATAGGTAAACGGCGGCTCAATTTGCGCGTGCGGGAAATACATCACGGGAACCATGGGCTCATGCATGTCGTTATAGACGGAATCCTTCACCACGCCCACCACGCTGATGTACGGCTCGGGATGGCCGGGCGGCTCCTGGACGCGAAATTGTTGCCCAATCGGATTCTTTGCGCCTTTCAGGAATTTTTTGACGAACGATTGATTCACGATGGAGACTTTGGGCGAACTGGCAGTGTCGTTCAAATTGAAATCGCGCCCCATGAGAATGGGATCTTCGAGCGTGGCGAAGTAGCCGGGGCTGACGTAATCCTCCCATGCAGAGCCTTCTTTGGCGAGTTGTTTACCAAGGATTTCGTCGTTCGAACTGCTTCCGCTGACTGGAGAACGCATTGCGGCCGCGGCTGCGGAAACGCCCGGAACGGCGCGAAGGCGGTCGAGCAGATTCCGCGTGAACGTTTCTCGCTGGGCATCCGGAACATTAAGGCGCGTGAAATCGACGTTCGCGACGAGCATGCCATTCTGCTGAAATCCCGGATTGCGCGTCATCAAATTGCGCAGGCTGCGCGCGAAAAGCAGCGCCCCGGCGAGCAGAACCAGCGATAATGCCACCTGCGAGGCCACCAAAATGCGCTGCAGGCGGAAGCGTTCGCGGCCCGCCGTCATGCCGCGCCCGCCAGTTTTCAGCACCGCGCCGGGAGGAATGTTTCCCGAACGCAACGCGGGCGCCAGGCCAAAAAGAATTGTGGTGAGAATGGCCAGTCCCGCAGCGAAGCCGAGCACGCGCCAGTCCGTGGGCATATCCAGAAAAATCGGATCATTCGGCGTGCTGATGAACGAGATTAAAAAGTGACTTAGGCCGGCAGCGAGAAAGCCTCCGCAAACCGCTCCGCCAACGGCCAGCAGCGCGCTTTCGGAGAGCATTTGGCCGATCAATCGCGCACGCGATGCGCCCAGAGCCAGCCGCACCGCGATTTCGCGTTCGCGGGAGCTGGCCCGCGCCAGCATCAGATTGGCCAGATTGGCGCACGCGATCAGCAGCACCAGACCCGAAAGCCCAAGCAGCAGCCACAGCGGATCGGAAGCGTCGCGGCGCATCTGCGAAAAACCATTCGCCGCAGGACGCGCTTCGAGTTTGTAAGCGAGATAATGTCTCACGCCATCGGCGTCATATTGCGGCGGAATGGTTTCGTGCAAAGCGGCGGGCGCGATGACCGCAAGCTGCGCGCCGGCGCGAGCGAGATTCCAGCCGGGTTTGAGGCGGCCAAATATCGACAGCCACCAGCTCTCGCGCGACCTCGGGCCGGTGATGAAGCTGAACTCGCCTCTGATAATTGGCTCGGCGCAAATCGGCACGGCCAGGTCGAAGCGGTCGCCCACCGAGACGCCGTAAAAACTTGGCAGCGTTACGCCGAGAATGGGAAATGGATGCCCGTCGAGCGTAATCGTTTTGCCAATCACGTTCGCTGCGCCGCCGTAGCGCCGCTGCCAGAACGCGTAGCTGAGGTCTACGCCGCCCGCGCAGCCAGTCTGGTCGTCCGCAGAGGAAATCAACCTTCCGAAAAATGCCTGCACGCCTAGCGTGCGAAAAAAATCTCCGCTGATGAAAATGATGTGCGCATTATCCACTTCGCCGCCCGTGGCCAGATTCAGCGTCTCACCGCCCCACGCGGCAATGGACGAAAACGCCTGCTGGCGCTTTTCCACCTGCTGCCACAACGGAAAAGTGAATTCCGCGTACGGGCCGTTGAAATTTCCCGAGCCCCAGTGATTGTTGTTCAGGTGAACAATAGCCAGCGTGTTGGGATCTTTCACCGGCAGCGTGCGCAGCCGCACGGCGTCAATGAGCTGAAAAATCGCCGCGTTCGCGCCAATGCCCAGCGCTAGCGTCAGAATCGCCACCGCCGCAAACCCCGGCGACTTGCCCAGCATGCGCAGGCCGTAGCGAATGTCCTGAAGAAGTGTGTTCATCGCTCACCCTTAAACTAAACCGCAACGCGGCGCCGCTGGCCCTACGAGACGGTGTTTTTTGCTCTGAGCTCTGAGCTCTGAGCTCTGAGCTTTGAGCTTTCAGCTTTCGACTATCAACTCTTGATCGCAAGCTGGGCTAACTGACCACTCACCATTCCTCCCCTATTGGACGCGGCAACGCGCGAAACGTTTGACGCATTTCGCAGCGCCTGGCGCCGTTTCAGCCGCCCGGCCGCAAACAATTCCACTCCCCGCCATTGCGGCAAGGATTGAAAATTCGGAGAGCGACAAGCGCGAGTGCGCAGAACAAACGCGCCACAAAGTGTCGAAAAGTCTGCTGGTCACTGATCACTGTCCACTATTCAATGCTTATGCGCCGTGCCGTTGCGAACCGCATCGTCGAGCAGCGCGTTCAACTTTGCGACATCGTCCTTCGCCAGACCCTCGGCTCTTTTGCTGAGCGCAGATTGCTGTTCACCCAAGCGCGATTGCTGGTCGCCCAGCACGGATTGCTGGTCCCCCACTTTTGACTGCATGTCGCCGGCCTGCGACTGCAAATCGCCGATGCGGCTCTGCAGGTCGCCCAACTCGGATTGCAAATCGCCCAGATCTGATTGCGTGCCACCCTGCGTGGCGAGGCGTTTTGCGTCCGCTTCCACTTTGGCGAAATCCGAGCTCATGTCCGGCACGCGAACTTTCACTTCCCGCTCCTGCTCTCCCAGATCGCGCTGCTTCGCGCCGAGTGCGCGTTGTTTCGCGCCGAGGTCCTGTTCTTGCTGCATGATCTCGCCGATAGGCGCGAACAGATCGCGCGCGCGCTTCACCGTGGCCGCATCGGTGATGACGTAGTCGTCGTTGTTATGCCGAAACGAAATTTTGTCGGTTCCCATTCGCGCGAACATCGAGCGCGGTACGCCTCCGCCCGTGTTCCACGCCCAGCAACCGTCTCCAAAGTCCACAAAGATGCCCGTGCCGCTCAAAGTGCCGCTGCAATTCCTGGTGGCGAAGTGCAAACCCTCTTCCCCATCGCGAGTCGTCGCCACGACGATTGTCGCGTTGGCATACTTGGATTCGCTCTGCTGCGCGCGCGCATTCACCGCCGCAAAGGCCACCAGCGCCACCGCTGCGAGCGCCGCAAAATTCAGTCTCGATGTTTTCATGGTCATCCTCCGCTGAATCCCTGGGTTCCCAAAAGCCGCAGATCTTCGCAAACGGCGCGAAGTTCTGCGCGACAAAGACCTATTCCGGTTTTGCGATTCCACTGGCAATCGCGTCTTCAAACATGCTGCGCAACTGCCGGTTCGCTTCGCGCGCGATTTGGCCCTGCTGCCGCCCCAATTCGCCCTGCTTTCTGCCCAGTTCGCTCTGTTTCCGGCCCAGATCGCTCTGCTGCCGTCCGATGGCGGATTGCTGTACGCCCGCTTCCGACTGCACGTGGCCGATTTCGCTTTGCAACGCACCCAGTTCCGATTGAATGCGCCCTAGTTCACTTTGCGTCGCTCCACTGGCCTCGAGTTCCTTGAGCCGCGCCTGAATACGCTGCAAGTCGGGGGTGATGTCCGGCGGCTTGACGCTCACTTTGTCCATTTGCTCGCCGAGCGCATCTTGCTGTTTGCCCAGCGCGTCCTGCTCGCGCCCAAGTTCATCCTGCTGCTTCGCGAGCGCTTCTTCGGGAGCGAAGAGCGCCTTCGCCTTGGCGATGAACGCCGGATCGGTGATGACGTACGATTTTTCGTCGCGCTCGAACCAGATCAGGTCTTTGCCGAGCTTTTTGCGCAATTCCTGCGCGTGATGAAAGTCCTCGTCGTCGCCGGACATTTCGACGCCTTCATCCGCGCCGCTCATGATGACGTAGCGCGACCCGTAACCGAAGAAATGCGCGTCGCCATGCACATGCATCGCGTTGTGCGCGTCTTCCTGCGCGCGCTCCGCCTCTTCTTGCGTTTTTCGCGCAATATCCATATCGCGGCGCGCCTGCTCGGTGGCCTCGCGCTGTGCCTCTGCCGCTACGCGCGCCTGTTTGGCCGCCTGAAGCTGCGCCCGCCGCGCATCTCTGTACGCTTCTTCCGCCGCCCGCACTTGGGCCACGGCATCCTCGCGCGCCTGTTCCAAATCGGCTCTGGCCTTTTCCGCCTTCTCTAAATTGTCCTCCGCTGTTTGCACTTGCTGTGAGTCAGCCTGCGTCGCTTCCGCTTGTGCTTTCCGCAGCGCTTCTCGTGCATCGCGAACCTGCGCGTTGCTCGCCTCAACCTGCTGTTCTGCATCGCGAAGCGCCTTCTGCGCGGCACGCAATTGTTCCTCGATGGCGCGATCATCTGCCGTGTCGCCAACGACGGTGTGCGTGGACTGTGGCATGGACGGGTTTTGCGGCGTGACCGGCGCCATTGGAGTGATTGAAGCTATCGACGCGCTCGGCACCTGTGGTGCGACCGGCGCAGGCGCAGGAACGTCGGGGCGAACCGTTATCGGCCCTGTTGGCGCAGCGGGTAGCGGCGGCGCAACCACTCCACCTTGCGGCGCGGGCGGCATCGGGCCAGGATTTTCGACTCCCGCTCCCGGCGCTGGCGCTTTCGGCGCAGGCGGCATGGCCGGCGCGACTGCTCCGCTCTCCGGTGCAGACGCTATTGCCGGAGCCGCGGGGACTCCTCCTTGCGGCGCGGCTGGCAGTGCAGGCCCGGTCACTCCTCCCTTTGGCGCCTTCGGCAGCGCAGGAGCCTTCGGCCCGCCTGGCAGAATTAGGTTCCGCGCATCGCTCTGCGTCTTGTCCTGTCCGTAGGCAATCACGGGATGCAGCGACGCCGCCAAAAAAATCACTGGCGCAGCCAGCGCGGCCACGGCCACCGCGAAGGATTTCTTCATGGACATGCCTTCTTTCCACGCAAGGATTCTGTCCACGCGGCGCTCCGCGCGTCCGGCGTGCGATTTTTTGGCCATAGAAACGCCCTGCCACCAAATTCTTCCCTGCGCGTTTTCCAGTTGCGCGAAAAATCCCAGCAGAGTTTCGGCGTAACGCGTGCGGTCCGCGCCGCCGGCGAGCGCCGCTTCGTCGCTGGCCTGCTCGGCCAGTTCGGTTAGTTGCCGATCGAGCCACCACGCCAGCGGGCTGAACCAGAAAATCGCCCGATGCACCAGGGAAAGCGTCTGCACGAGTGCGTCGCGGCGCGCCACGTGCGAAACTTCGTGCGCGAGAACGGCGTCCAGTTGTTCGCTGGTCCAAGCGCGCCAGTTCAGCGGGAGCAAAATCGCCGCGCGGCGCACGCCCACTGTTGCCGGAACGGAAATGGCCGCTGACTCCTTCAGTGCCGGCGCGATTTTCAGCGCCGAGAAGCTGGAACGGAAACGCAACATTCGCAGCGCCTCGCACGCCTGCGCGTTCGGTCCGTCGTCTGCGCCGCTGAAATACAGCGGCTCGATTTCCTGCGCCGCGCGTTCGAGTTTTCCGCTCAGCCACATTCCTGCAAAAAGCCGCGCCAGCAGAATCAGCGCCACGAAGCCGTAGATTCCGAGTGCGACCATCGCGGCCATTTGCGCCGGCGAAATTCCCGGCTCCGCTATCACCGGGAGCGCCGGCAACGGCATTACGGGCATAGAAGCCGCTGCAAATGAATCGGCGTCCACGGGGTGTCCCGTGATGCGACGGAAGCTTGACGCCGTTGCCAGTCCAATGTAGTTGGCGCGTTTTCGCCCTAAGCGTTGTGCGCGAAGGGCAGGCCCTGCCTTGATCTGCCGCAAGGCTTCCGATCTCGCCGAGACGCGCAAGCTGAACACCCCTTCGCTTCGTTCCGTGCGAGATTGAGCTATATTCGCGGTATTCGCGTCCACCACTCGCACAGGCTCCTGCATTTGCTGCCCATTGGCTTTCGCTGCCAGCTTCCCTCGCTCCAAAATTGGCTGCCAAACAGGAAGGGGTATTTCGCGCGAAACTCGTTCAATCGTCCGCGCCGGAATTGCCAGCGGCATGCGCGGCAGCATGATTCCCAAGAACGGCATGGCCAGCGCCGCGAAAAGCACCGCGGTCCACACTTGCAGACGCGCCGGCGCCCGCTTCACCCGCAGCGCCAGAAGCGCGAAGGCCGCCACGCTTCCGAGAACCAGCGAACGCACCGCCGGTTCAGCCAGATACGCCAGAAAAGTTGACGTTGCATGAGCAAGAGTGGACGTCATGGCTTCCCTTCCTTTCGCTGCGCAATCTTGCGCGCGATGCGCTCGATTTGCCTGCTGTCGATCACTTTGTTGTCCACCATTCCAATGACCAGTTGCTCTGCCGAGCCGCCGCAAAACCTGTCGATAATATTTTTCACCGCGCGCGCCGCCACGTTTTGCCGCGCTTCCGCCGCGCGATACACAAAGGTGCGCCCGTCCAGCGAATGCGCCACGAAACCCTTTTCTTCCAGCCGCCGCAGCACGGTGCGAATGGTGGACTCCTTCATCGGACGCGTCGCCGCCAGCGCCTCGCGGCAATCCTCCGAAGTGCACGGCCCGTGCGTCCACACGTAATCCATCACCGCCTGCTCCACTTCGCCCAGATTTTTCGGTTTTGATTGTTTGGCGATCATCGTCCGCCCTGTTCTCTCATTCTCCTTAGACGTTGCGGGAGTCTTTATGTTAGCCGCTGTAGCGTTACAACGTGTAACAGACGAACCATCCGCCTGTCAAGCACTATTTTGCGCTTGAGGTTGGCGTGTTTTTGAGCGCCGCATACAAATCATTGACAAATTCGTCCGGCGACACGCGGCCATGGCCGTACTTCGCGTTAAAATCCGCTGCCGGATGCGCGGCGATAATCTGCCTCTCGGATTTGCCCTCGCCAATCATTTGCTTGACGCGGTCGCGCACGGAAATAATCATGTCGGCGAACGCCTTCACGCTCGCGCCATTGGTCACAGGACCGCGCGCCGGGACAATGTGAAACTTTGGATCCGTCCAGCCCAGCTGATCGATAAGACCTTGCAGCGTGCCGCCCTGCGCCGCGTCGATGCGCGGATAGCCATCGCCGGGGAATACTTCGCCAAGATAAACGACGCTCGCCACGTGAAAATGGGTCACCGCGTCGGCGTCGCTGAAACCTGGCTTTTGATGAATGATGTGAATGGCTTCGCCGTTGATGTCGAAGGAAATCACTTGAGAAAACGAGACGGGAGGGCGTCCGAGGTCGAGCTTCACCAAACGCGGCGGCAACGGCTCCGGCTTTCCCATAACGTGACCGCCGAGCCGTTCCAGCGCCTTTTCCTGCATCACCACAAACGCTCCAAGCTTTCCCCAACCCGCGTCGCCTTGTGATTGCGCAGGATCTTCAGGGTAGATCACCACGTAGCGCTTCGGATTTGTCGTGCGCTGCGCGAGAATTTTTTCGATGCGCGGAGTGCTCGCGGCTAACGGCGTTCCAACGAGCAACGCGCCATCAGGTCCAACTGACGCCACGGCGTTTCCTGTGCTGGTCGCAAATACAAGCACATTGGGCGTGATCTGCGTGACGGTCACGTGTTCCTGCGCTCGCGCCAGCGAACACGTGCTGAACACCGCGAGCGCCAGCATCGTCGCTGTCCAGCGTCCACTTCGCGCACTACGCATTTCTCCTCCTTTTGCGACGCTACCCGACGAGCGCCGCGTGCTCAGCGAGTTGTTCTTTGGCTTTCTCTTGTTTTCCCGGAGCGCAGAAAGAGCAAGCGAATGCAACGAGCCCGCTGCTGGCACTTCCCTATCGAAGGCGAACTGGAGCGGCTTTCGCCTTGTTCTCAACTTTCGACCGTCAGCTTCAGCTTCGACTGCCTCTAAGAATTCCACATCACGCGCCCAATTTCACGCCGGCGGCTTTTCCAGCCTTCGCCGTTGAAGATCTCCGGCGTGACTTCGATCAACCGCGGAAAAACGTTGAAGATGGCCACCGCGGTCCACGGTTTGCCGTCGCGCGTGGTGCATCCCGCGCGGTTCAGCTCTTCGGCCATGCGCTGCATGGAAATATCCTGAACGATTAGCTCCATCAGCGTGCGCAGCGCGCGCATCTCCGTAGGGTCTTCTTCCAGGTGCATGCAATCGCTCGCTACGCGCAAGCCAAACGGCAATTCGCGTATTGCGCCGCGCTCCGCTTCACGCGCCGCCGATTGTTCCTGCGCCAATTCGCCCGTCGCGCGTTCGACCGTAGGTTCCCGCTCGGACGATTCGCGCTCCCATTCCAGCGCGGCCAGCCGCCAACCCGCCGCATATTTCTGCTGCATGTCGTCCAAATCCAGCTTCCCGTGAATCGCTTCTCGCACCCGCTCCATCTTCGCCATGTTCCCTCCTCTTCAAGAATCTCATCGCGCAAGTAATTTCTAGCTTGTCTTCGCGGGATGTGCGGGCTGCTGCGTCACTGGCCCGGACACGTGCCGCATCGCGGCGCTTCCTCCCACAGCAATCGCCGCACAAAGAACGCCGCCCGCGAGCGCCGCAGTCAAACGCCGCCGGACTGCGCCGCTCGTTTCTGCTGGACGCCGCTGCCACGCCCACAACGCCACAATGGCAGCCAACCGGAGCAATTGCCCAATGGCGCCCGTGCTGTCGTTCAGCGGATCGCCGTTGTGGACATGCGTCCAAATCGCGCCGAACATATCAATGCTCAATCCCGCGACGGCCGGCAGTACCGTCCACGGAATCAACATGCCGATCCCGCCCAAGATTTCCGCAGTCATGATGAATTTCAGAAATCCGGCGGAGTATCCCGACTGCGTGAAGAACTCGACCATGCCTGACGTATACAGCGCCTTTGCGTAGCCCGCGAGAATGAACGCGACGCCCGCGGCGATGCACCACCGGCTTAGCCTCGCGCCGGCGATGAATCCTGCGAAAATTACGCCCAGCAAATAATCAACGCGGTAAAACATCGCTCCCCTCTTTCACTCATAGCGCAGCGCCACCATTGGATCGACTTTCGCCGCGCGGCGCGCCGGCAAATAACACGCCGCCAGTGCGACCGCAGCGACCGTGGCGGCGACGGTCACAAGCGTCACCGGGTCGTACGCGTGCACGCCGAAAAGCAGCGAACTCATCAGCCGCCCCACAAAAACCGCCGCCACCATGCCCGCGCAAAGACCGGCGACAACCGGCATCATTCCCTGGCGAATCACCATGCGTACCAAGCCTTGTATTTCCGCCCCGAGCGCCAGTCGAATTCCCAGTTCGTGGCGCCGCTGCTCGACCGAATATCCCACCACGCCTACGATCCCCAGCGACGCAAGCAGCAGCGACGAAATCGCGAAGGCCATCGCCAGAAACATCGGAAAGCGCCGCGCCTCCACCGACTGCGAGGCGATTTGCGACATGGGCTCGAGGGACACGATCGGCACCTGGCCGTCAATTTTGTGAATCAATGCGCGAACCGCCGCAGCCGCGGCGGCCGGATCCGAGGCGGTGCGCAGAACGATGGTCGCGCCCGACGGAACCGAGAACGCGTTGAACCAATCCGGCACATAAACCATCATCAACGGCGCTTCGTCCAACCGCACCGTGCGAATATCCGCCACCACTCCGATGACTTCGGCCGGAATCGGAGGACCCCACTCCGTAACGCACATCTGTCCGATGGGATTCTGGCCGGGCCAGAAGCGGTCTGCGACATTTTGAGAAACGACGACCACCTTCCGGCCGCGATCTGCCGGGCCGAAAATCCTGCCCCGAACCAGCGCAATGCCCATAGCGGAAAAATAATCCGGACTCACCGGACGATAGTTCGCGACCGGAGTTTCCGCGCCCGGCTTTTTCGGGCCGGGCAGGTTGATTCCGGTGACCGAGCCTTGTCCTCCGAGCGGCGGAATGCTCACCCATCCTGCGGCGCGAACGCCAGGCAACGCTTGCGCTCCGGCGAGCAATTCGTTGTAAAAGCGCAGGCGGTCGGCGGGCTTGGCGTAAGTTTGCGGTGGCAGATTCACAGTGGCCAGCAGCGCGTTGCGCTCGTCGAATCCCGCATGAACGCCGAGCACGCGCCCAAGGCTCGCAGTGAGCAGGCCGGCCAGAATCAAAAGCAGCGTGGTCAGTCCCACTTCGAAGCCGATGAGGCTTTCGCGCAGGCGCCGCGTGCGCCGGCTCTCCGTGGTGGCCGTCGCGCCGGACTTCAGCGCGTCAATCGGTTGCGAGCGGCTGACGCGCCACGCCGGAAGCACGCCGAAAAGAATTGCTGTCGCAATGGTCAGCGCCAGCGCGAATGCGAGCACCCGCGCATCGATAGAAATTTCATTCACTCGCGGAATGTTCGCGGGCGCAACACTCACAAACCATTGCAGCGCGAGCCCGCCAAGCCAAATTCCCAGCGCGCCACCTATCACGCTCAGCAGAAAAGTCTCCGTGAGCACCTGGCGCACAATGCGCGCGCGTGTCGCTCCAAGCGCCGAGCGAATGGCCACTTCATGCATCCTGCCCGGCACCCGCGCCAGCAGCAAACTCGCCAGATTGGCGCAAACGATCAGCAGCACGGCGCCGACAGCGGCTAGCAGGAATATCAATCCGCTCCGCGCCGGGCCGACGACTGTCTCTTCCAGTGGCAACAGCACGCCCTTCATGGGCATTGGGTCACGTGCCTGCCTCGAAATTTGCGCTTGCACCACGTTCAATTCCGCGAGCGCCTGCGCCTCGCTCGTGTCTGGCCGCAGCCGCGCAATGGCCATGAAATCGAATTCGCCAATCAGGTCGGTTTCGTAGAATTTCGGTCCGTCGAGCGCCTCGAAAAACTCAATGCTCGCGTAATCTTTTGCGCCGCCCATCGACGGCGGAACAGATGGAAAGCGAAAAGATGCGGGCAGCACGCCTACAATTTCGTGCGGCGTGCCATCCAGGGTGATGCTCTTGCCCACGATGGAAGCATCGCCATGAAAATGGTTGCGCCAGAACGCGTCGGTAAGCATCACCACGCGCCCGTGGCCGGGTTCATCTTCCTCCGGCAGAAATGCACGGCCGAGCGCGGGGCGCACTCCCAGCAAGCTGAAAATATTGGCCGACACGCGCATCCCGTGAATGTCTTGCGGCTCTCCAGCGCCGGTCAAATCCGCGCTGGTCCCTTCCGCTAAAGCCACATCGGTGAACGCATGCACCTGCTTCTGCCAAATGCGGAAGTCCGGCAGATTGGCCTCCAGCGTGGGATAAAACTTCGCCAACTGCGGCACAATTTCGCGCACCAGATAAAGCTGCTGCGGCTGAGAATACGAAAGCGGTTTCAGCAATGCGCCGTTCACGATGGAGAAAATCGCGGTGTTCGCGCCGATGCCCAGCGCCAGCGTCAGCACGGCGATCGCGGTGAACCCGGCCGATTTGCCCAGCATGCGTATCGCGTAGCGAATGTCTTGCAGCAACGTGTTCATGGCGCCTCCTGTAGCTCACGTCCCGTTGCGACGATTTTTCGCAACTGACGTGAGGCTTTTCACGTCCCGCCCGCGTGCTGTGCGGCTTGGGCGCGAAGCTTTCCTGCACAACACATCGAGGACCAAGAAACAGTGCAGAAGCCTCATGTCAGTCCCGGCAAAAACCATCGGGACGGGACATGAGCTACAAGGCGTCACTCGTAGCGCAGCGCCACCATTGGATCGACGCGCGTGGCGCGCCGCGCCGGCAAATAGCACGCGAGCATCGCAACGAGCATCAGCAGCGCGGCTGCGCCGGCGAACGACAACGGGTCCGCCGAACTGACGCCATACAGCACGCTGGCCATCGCGCGCATCAGCACAATTCCCGCGACGATGCCCGCGCCTGCGCCAATCAGCGCCAGCTTCGCGCCTTGTTTCAGCACCAAACTGAGCACGTCGACTGGCCGCGCGCCCAACGCCATGCGAATGCCGAATTCGTTCGTTCGCTGCGTCACGCTGTAACTGATCAGTCCGTACAGTCCCACCGCCGCGAGCAAAATCGCCAGCCCCGCGAACACCGCCAGCAAATTCGTGGCGAAGCGCTGCGGGCCAAGAGATTCGCCGATGCGCGCGTCCATCGAGCTCATATCGGAAACGGGCTGATTCGGATCGACCGCGCGCACCGCTTCGCGAATGGCCGCTTCCGCCGACGCGCTGCTCATACCGGACTTGGCCATCAGAAATCCAAACGGCGCCTCCGTCTGATAAATCGGAAAATAATACACGCCCGCCGAGCCGCTCTGCGCTTCGCCGCCGGCAGATTCCTCGCCAACGAGCTGATTGAACCGTATATGCCCCACCACGCCGACAATCGTTGACCAATGGTTGGTTGAACCGCCGTTGATTTTCTGTCCGATGGGATTTTGATTTGGCCAGTATTCGCGCGCCAGATTTTCGTCAATCACCGCGACGTCTTGCGAGCCTTTGCGGTCATCATCGGTGAAAATGCGGCCCTTCATGAGCGGAATGCCCAGCGACGTAAAATATCCTGGCGTGACGTAGCGCACGTCACCCCAAGGCCCCGGATTTCCCGCCGGCACGGGCCGTCCCTCAATGGCGAACGACGCGGAGGAATTTCCTCCCGCAAACGGGATCGGAAAGCCCGCGCCAGCCTGCTGGATTCCCGGCGTGTGCGAGAGCCGGTCGAGCACGGCGCGGAAAAACGCGTGTTGTTTGTCGTTGGTGTTGTACTGCTGCTTCGGCAAAGTGAGCGCCGCGGTCATCACGCCGTGCGGATTGAAGCCCGGATTCACCTCGCCGATGCGCGACAGACTTTTCAGCAGCACGCCTGTTCCAGCGAGCAGCACCAGCCCGAGCGCCAACTCTCCGGCGACGAGCCATGCGCGAAAATTCTGCCGTCCGCGGCTCCCTGTCGATGAGCGGCCCGCTTCGCGCATCGCATCATACGGATTCACTTTGGACATATGCCACGCCGGAACGCTGCCGGAAATCAGCACCGCGACGATTCCCACCAGCGCGGTGAAGCCGAGGACGTATCCATCGAGCGGAAACGTCATCCCCGTCGCCAAATCTTTCGGCGCGGCGAAGAGCAGCGCCCGCAATCCGAATTGCGCGACCACCAGCCCCGCAGCAGCGCCCAGCACGCCGAGCAGCAAATTTTCTCCCAGCGCCTGTGCGATGAGCCGTTTGCGCGAAGCGCCCAGCGCCGCGCGCACCGCTAATTCCTTCGAGCGTCCCGCAGCCTTCGCCAGCAGCAATCCGGCAATGTTTGCGCAGGCAATCAGCAGAACGAACGCGACCGCGCCGCCCAAAATCAAAATCGGCGTGCGCAAATCCCCAAAAACAAAATCGGCGAACGGCATCAGGAACATGCTCCACTGCGAAGCCTTGGCGTAACGCTCGAAATCTTTATTCTTCTCGTAGTTGTGCGAGAGTACGTTCATGTACGCGCTGGCCTTGGCGAAAGAAACACCTGGCTGCAAGCGCGCCACGGCGAGATAGTTTTCGTTAAACGTGTTGCCAACCGCGAAGGCGCTCTGCGGCAGGCCCAGCGGCGTCCACAGATCCGTTTTCGGATTGGGCCAGTGGAAATCGCGCCCCATTACGCCGATGATGCGGTAGGGTTGCTGATTAAGCTCGATCGTGCGGCCAATCGCGCTCGCGTCTCCGCCGAACCAGCGCTGCCACGCGCCATACGAGAGCACCACTTCGCGATTGGCGTTGGGCTGGTCCTCCGCTGCCGTAAACGCGCGGCCGAGAATGGGTTTCGCCCCAAACACCTCGAACCATTGCCAGGACACTTGCGCCCCCTGCAGCTTCTGCGGATACTCCCCGCCCGTGTAGTTGAAATCCGCCTCGGTCTCGAGCGCCGCGCTGGCGAAGAGATTTTTGCTGTCGCGCATGCGCACGTAATCCGGCGCGGACACGGGAATGTTCTTCAGCCCGAGCTTCACGTAGCGCACGCGTTGCGCCACCACTTGCTCAGGATGCGCCACGCCCGGCGGATGCAAGAAAAGCGCATTCATCACCGAGAAAATCGCGGTATTCGCGCCAATGCCCAGCGCCAGCGTGAGAATGGCAATTGCCGTGAAAGCGGGCGCCTTCATCAGCATGCGTACGGCGTATTTCATGTCCTGCATCAATGTGTTCATATATGCCTCCTGTAGCTCACGTCCCGTTGCGGTGATTTTCCGCAACTGACGTGAGGCTTTCACGTCCCTGGCACGTATTTAGTGCGGCCTGACGTGAGGCTTTTTCACGTCCCCGGCACGTGTTTAGTACGGCCTGACGTGAGGCTTTTCCGCCCGGCACATCGAAAACCAAGAAGCAGCAAAAACCTCATGTCAGTCCCGATAGAAACCATCGGGACGGGACATGAGCTACAAATCATTCATAGCGCAGCGCCACCATGGGATCGACTTTCGCGGCGCGCCGCGCCGGGATGTAGCACGCCACCAGCGCGACAATCGTCAACAGCACCGCAACGGCCACGTAAGTCGCCGGATCCGTCGCCGTCACGCCAAAGAGCGACGCGGAAATCAACTGCGTCAGCCCTAGCGCGCCCGCCGTTCCAATCACCACGCCCAGCAAAATCAATTTCGCGCCCTGCAAAATCACCATGCGCAACACATCGCTATGCTGCGCGCCCAGCGCCATGCGAATGCCGATTTCATGCGTGCGCTGCGTCACCAGATAGGACATCACGCCGTAGAGTCCCACCGCCGCGAGCACCAGCGCCAGCGCCGCAAAAGCGCCCAGCAAAAAAGTTTGCAGCGTAGCGTCCTGCATGTTGTCAGCGATAACGTCGTCCATTGTGCGCACGTGATACACGCCAATTGTGTTGTCCAGGCTGAGCACCGCGCGGCGTACCTCATTCAGCACGCCCGCCGGCGCCATTTTCATTTTCAGCGAAACAATGCCCGAAAATCCCGGGGAAAAGCTCAGCTCCAGCGGTAGCGGCTCATAATTTTCCGGCGCTGACTGCTTCCCGATCCGTATCTGCTTCTCGTCGCCGACCACGCCGATGACAATCTGTTCCGGGCCGCCGCCTGACTGCGCGTACGATTTCCCAATGGGGTCCTGGTTTGGCCAGAACAGCTTGGCCATCGTTTCGTTGATAATTACCGGATAAGAGAAGCCCGCAGGCATCTTCATCTTCGGGTTTTTGTTGGCTTGCTCCTGCAATGCGACGAGCTTGTCGCCTTCATTCGCCGCCTGCTGCATATCTTCCTCGGTGAAATTGCGGCCTTGGATAACGCGGATGCCAAAGGTTTTGAAATACTGCGGCGTGATGTAATTGTCTTCGACCAGCAGATTGACCAGTTTCGGATTGGTGACTCCTGGAATGGTGACGTAGCCGTTCCAGCCGCCTTCGAGCGCCATGACGGTGGAAACGCTGGCTGCTTCCATTCCCGGAATCTGATCGATGCGCGAGATCAATTGGTCAAAAAACTGCTTCTGCGTCTGACCGCTCTTGTATCGGGCCGCGGGCAAAGTGATGTGCATGGTGAGCACGTTGTGCGGATCCACGCCAATATTCGCCGAGCGCATATCCGCGAAGCTGCGCAGCAATAGCCCCGCGCCAACCAGCAGCGCCAGCGAAACGGCAATTTCGGCAACAATCAGCGTATTGCGCAGCGCGCGGCCGCGACCTGTCGCGCTGACCACCGCGTTGGCGCTTGATTTCAGCTCGTCGCTCAGATCCAAACTTGAAGTGTGCAGCGCGGGCGCAAGTCCAAACAAAATTCCTATCAGTACGCTCACGCCAGCCGTGAAAAGCAGCACCGTGGTATTCACCTGCACGGAATTGATGCGCGGAATCGGCGACGTTTGCGCCGCATTCAGCGCCGACACGCCCCACCACGCGCCAAAAGCTCCGAGCACTGCGCCCGCCAGCGCCAGCAAGACGCTTTCTGTGAGCAATTGCCGCGCTAGCCTCCAGCGACCCGCGCCGAGGGCCGCGCGCACGGCCATTTCGCGTACGCGTCCTGTCGAACGGGCCAGTAAGAGATTCGCGATATTCGCGCAGGCCACCAGCAGCACCAGCGCCACCGCGCCAAGCAAAATTAAGAGCTGGTCGCGCGAACTGCTCACCAGATAGTCCTTCAGCGGAAAAACCAGCGAGTGAATGTCCTGATCTTTGGGCCCGCGATACTCTTTATTGATCCGGGCGGAAATCGCCAGCAAATCGGCGCGCGCCTGCGCGATGCTCACGCCATTCTTCAATCGCCCAACCGCGCTGGCCCAATGCGAGCCTCGCTCGTGGATTCGCCGCGAATCCATGTCGAAAGGCGTCCAAAGGTCCGTGGCCGCTGGAAAATCGAACCACGCCGGCATGACGCCGATAATCATGTAGGGTTCGTCATTCAGCTGTATGGTTTTACCGAGCGCGCTGCGGTCGCCGCCGAAGTGCCGCTTCCAGAAGCCATAGCTCAGAATCGCCACGCGATTCTTGCCTGCAACGTCCTCGCCCTTCGCAAACGCGCGGCCAATCAAAGGCGCGACGCCCAGCGTGTCGAAAAAATTCGCCTGCGTTTCATGGACGGAAACAACTTCCGGCTCGCCCGCCCCGCTGGCATTGCGGCCCTCCGGATAGCCGTACAGGCTCATCGAGGAAAAAGTTTTGTTCTGCGCCTGCCAGTCGAGGTAGTCCGCGCCATCGAGCGGAAAATTCCCCGGCGCGCTCTCCGTTTCGCGCAAAGAGACGAGTTGCGCGGGATTCTTGAACGGCAGGGGCTCAAGCAGCACGGAATTAATCATGCTGAAAATCGCGGTGTTCGCGCCGATGCCCAGCGCCAGCGTCAGCACCGCAATCGCCGTGAACCCCGGCGATTTGGCCAGCATGCGTAGCGCATATCTAACGTCCTGCAGCAAGGTATTCATGTATCCCCCTGTAG
This sequence comes from Candidatus Acidiferrales bacterium, assembly GCA_035307965.1. GTDB lineage: Bacteria > Acidobacteriota > Terriglobia > Acidiferrales > UBA7541 > DAHUXN01. The sequence goes on from DATGHO010000035.1 coordinate 21,224, forward strand.
CTTACGTCCCGTTGCGATGATTTTCCGCAACTGACGCGAGGCTTTTCACGTCCCCGGCACGTGTTTAGTGCGGCCTGACGTGAGGCTTCTCCGCGCGACACATCGAAAATCAAAAAGCAGCGCAGAAACCTCATGTCAGTCCCGATAAAAACCATCGGGACGGGACATGAGCTACAAATCATTCATAGCGCAGCGCCACCATCGGATCGACTTTCGCGGCGCGCCGCGCCGGGATGTAGCACGCCACCAGCGCCGCAGCGATCAGCACCGCGGAGACGGCCGCGTAGGTCAGCGGATCGGTCGGGCTCACGCCAAAGAGCACGTTCAGGCTAGCGAGCGCGCGGGTCAGCACAAGCGACGCGCCCAGCCCAATGGCAATTCCCACAAACGCCAGAATCGCGCCCTGCTTCAGCACCAGCCCGAAAACGTCTCCTGGCTCCGCGCCCAGCGCCATGCGAATGCCCAATTCGTGCGTCCGCTGCCGCGTGGTGTACGCCAGCACGCCGTAAACTCCCACCGCCGCCAAAATCAGCGCGAGAAAGCCGAACGTGCCCACAAAAACTCCGCCGATACGCGACGTGGTGCTGTTCAACTCGATGCGCGATTGCAGCGTCATCAAATCGAAAAGCGGCAGCTCCGCGTCCAGCGAATGCACGGCATTTTGCACTGCGCCAACGTACGCCAGCGGGCTTCCGCCCACGCGAACATGCACGGCCACGCGCGAAACGTAATCCTGCAACAGCGGCAAAAACACGACCGGCCGTGGCTTTTGCCCCAAATCGTCGGTGTCAATGTTTCCGGCCACGCCAACTACCGTGAACCATTTCCCATCCGCACGCAGCCGCTTGCCAATGGCGTTTTGATTTGGCCAGTAGCGCCGCGCGAATTCCTGATCCACCATTGCTACCAATTGCGATTTATCCGTGTCACTCATCGCGAATTCGCGACCCGCAATCAGTGGAATCTGCATCGTCCGCAGGTAATCAGGGCTGACGTAAGCCACATCCATGTCCATGGATTCGTGCAGGCGGGGAACGTAGCCCTGCGCATCGATGCTTTGCCGACTGTTAACCATGCTCATGGGAATCCAGCTCGCCAGCGCCGCGGACTTCACACCCGGAACCGCGTCGAGTTTTGCAAGAAGCTGCCGGTGGAATTCCAGGCCCGATTTTTGGTCGTAGCCCACGCCCTGCAAGTCATAAGTTTCAATCAGGACATTTTGCGGATTGAATCCCGGATAAAATTGCTGCTGCAAACGGAAGCTGCGAATGAAAAGCCCGGCGCAGATGAGCAGCAGCAGCGACATGGCGATTTGCGCCACCACGAGGATGCTCGACAGGCGCGCTTTTTTGCGTCCGCCGCTGGCGCTGCCGGACTCTTCTTTCAGCACGGTAACCGGTTGCAGCGACGAAGAGCGCAGCGCCGGCAAAATTCCAAAAATAATTCCAGTGAGCAACGAGATCCCCAGCGTCGCGTAGAGCACCGTGCTGTTCGCGGAGTAATTCATGGCGATGGGGATTTGCGTCGGCGGAATGAAGCTGCCCAGCATCGGCGCAGTCCACAAAGTGAACACCATGGCGATCCCGCCGCCGCAAACAGCCAGAATCAGGCTCTCCGCGAGCAATTGCCGAATCAACCGCCAGCGCGTCGCGCCGATGGAAAGCCGAATGGCCATTTCGCGCCGCCGCGAAACGGAGCGTACCAGCAGCAGATTCGCCACGTTCGCGCAGGCCAGCAGCAAGACCACTGCCGAAATCGCCATCAGCAAGAATAGAATCGTTCGCAGGTAATAATTTGCGCCCCAGGGCGCGCGCCACATCGGGTAGAGAGTCGCGGTTCTCTTTGCGCGGTGCGAAGTCGGGTACTCCTTGGCAATCTGCCCGTACAAATTGCTCAGATCCGCTTGCGCCTGCTCGCGCGTCACGCCGGGCTTCATCCGTGCGACGGCCATCATCCAGCCGGCGCCGCGATCCGTCACTAAATTTTCATCTCCGTTGACGAAATCCTGCACCATCACTGCGGGAATCCACAAATCCGCGCGCACGCCAGTCTGCGTGCCTTGAAAAATCGGCGGGGCCACGCCAATCACCGTGAACGGATGTTTGTTGATCTGGATGGTCCTGTCGATGATGTTGCGGTCGCCGCCGAAATGCGTTTGCCACAATGCATAGCTCAGCACAACTACGGGCGCGCCGCCGGGCTGCGTGCCTTCAACCGGCAGAAACATCCTTCCCAGAAATGGACGCAACTGCAGCGTGTCAAAATAATTCGCCGAGGCGAACTCTCCCCAAACGCGCTGCGGCTTGTTGTTTCCCGTCAAGTCCATGGACCATAGCGAAAACGCCATCAAGCCCGCGAGGCTGCGATTGTTGTCGCGCAAGTCCACATAATCCGGATACGAAATCGGGCTTGGATCGCCATCTTTGCCCGCTGCAAGCTCCGCGTACGCGCTGGAATTCGCCACGCCCGGAATCGGATTCAGCACAGTGGAGCTTATCCAGCTGAAAATCGTCGAATTCGCGCCAATGCCCAGCGCCAGTGTAAGAATCGCGATAATGGTGAATCCTGGCGACTTCAGCAGCACTCGCAGCCCATAGCGAAAGTCCTGAAGCAGTGATTTCATAGGCGCACTCCTCCTGGGCAACGGATCCCGCGAATCACGATGCACATACGATTCCGAAGGCCAGTTAATGCAAGAAGTTTTGTATCAATGATTTAGCTTGCTAGTAGAGGCGCGGAACGTCAGTGTTGTGTCCGCTAGCGGGAGCGCATTTTACGGAAGCGAACAGTTCTGGAGGCAGGCAAGAGTCGCCACGCGGTCGTCAAGAAGCATCCGGGCGGAGCTAAGCCGTTGCAAGCCGTTCAACCTTCGACTCTCGAGTGTAACCTATCAACTGCGCTCTTCACTCTTCCCAGTTCCCGCTAGGAGAAAAAAACTCGAGCCCCACGGCGAACCGGCCAATCGCATTCTCCAGTGGTCTGCAATAAACCACCCGGCCATGCGCCTGGAAACTCCCTTTCACTGCCTTAGCCAGCACGCGATCGCCCTGACGCCAGGGAATGCTGGCCAGGGCGCGCGCTCCGTGCCGGCTAATGTCTTCTACTACAAGGGTTTCTGTTGTTTCCGGCCGTTCAAGCAGAGAGACGCAAAGGGCCATCTTGGTTGGAGATCGATCTTCCATTCGTGGCATTCGCGCAGACATTAGATACCGTCCCACCGCACATGTTGCGAGTTTTGCTGCGCGCCCGATGAGGGGGAACCCGGGCTACTGCTAATTTCCGCTCTTACTATCAAAGACCTGCGGTCTTTAAACAATCGGGCAGTCACCGATACCGTGTAAGGCCTTATGTGGCGTGCCGTCAGGTTGCGAACGCCGGGGCGGGCGAGATCGGACGCAATCCCGTTGTGCCTAATAGGGATTCTGTGCGCACGTGTTGCTCTGAGAAACCGCCCCGGCCTGGTCGAAGATCGCGTCCGCGACCGCAAGATAACGCAGTACGGCTTGCCGCTCCTGAAAGACGCTGGCTAGAGCCAGGGATGCCTGCAAGTCACCGGCTATGCGGCTCCTTCATCCAAATCACGGCAGTGATGTACGCACGGCGGTAGCGAACTTCTTGCCATTGGCGCCGCTTCATGAAGAACGGGAAGAAGAAATCGAAAAAACCCGCGCTGGCTGACCCCTCAGTCCTCGCGCCTCTGGATGCCGAAGACCCGAATTACTGCGTCCAAGTGGTCATCGAAACGCCCAAGGGCAGCCGCAACAAATATTCGTTCGATCCAGAACAGAAAATCTTCGCTCTTAAAAGAGTCCTCCCTGCTGGAATGACTTTTCCTTACGACTTTGGCTTCATCCCCTCGACCAAGGCCGAAGACGGCGATCCCACCGACGTACTGGTGCTAATGGATGAGCCCGCATTTCCCGGCTGCCTGTTGAAGTGCCGCATTATCGGAATCATCGAGGGCGAGCAAGGCAAGAAAAAGAAAAAATGTGAGCGTAATGACCGTATCATCGCCATCGAACAGGCCAATCACAGCTACGCCCGCATCCGCCACATTGACCAACTTGGCAAACATTTCTTGAGAGAACTCGAGGAATTCTTCGTGAATTATCACCAGCTGCAGGGCAGGAAATACCGAATCCTCGGCGCTAGCGGCCCCAAAGAGGCGCGCCGCCGAATTGAAGATGGCATTCGCGCCGCCCGCCGCAAAGCTTGATTCACGGCCCGCGCTGGCACGCCCCGCAACAGAAGCACGGGCTTGTTTATCGGAATGATCTTTGGCGGCTTGTCCCGCCGCCGAGAAGCAATGCCGCACGTCTGATCCTCGTTGTGTTCGCTACGTTTTTCCGCATCTCTTGCGTCGCATATGCGAAACAAATGAAACTTCGGCGGATGCTCCGGTAATTTTGTTGACGTAGTGCGATTCCGAATGTACATTCCCCGCACCACTTGACTTGACCAGGAGACGACAGCACATGCTCATTCCCACGCAGCGCTTTGGACACATTTGGCAACGATGCAGCCATAGAATGAAACGTTTGTTTCATAGTGCCTTTGCGGCTGGCGCCTCGCAAAATGGACGCAGTTCGCCGCGCTCACAAGAGAACTTCCGCGGCGCTCCCAACGCTTCCGGTGTCGCATTGCCCACGCGAAAAGCTGTGTTCGCTTTGGCCATGCTCGCGCCGGCGCTGCTGCTTCTCCCACTGTTCGCTCCTCCGCTGACGGCGCGTTCCGCAAATGCAGCGCCGCGCACCTCCGCGGCCGCGCAGCAAAAGCACACCGGGCCTGCGCCCAAATTGCCAAAGGTAAAGCGCTCCGAGAAAAAAGCTGCTTCCGCGTCGCCCGCAGCTTCGGAAGAAGCGCTGCAGGAAGCCCCGGCGCAACTCACCCCGCAGGACCTCAGCGCGTTTTTTGACGGGCTTGCTCCCCTTTCCATCGAGCGCGACGACATTGCCGGCATGGTGGTCGCCGTGGTGAAAGACGGCAAAGTGATCTTCGCCAGAGGTTATGGCTACTCTAATCTGAAAAAGAAAACGCCTGTTTCACCGGCGACCACGCTCTTCCGCGTCGGCTCGGTCTCGAAACTTTTCACCTGGACGGCGGTGATGCAACTCGTTCAGGAAGGAAAAATCAACCTCGACGCGGACGTCAACCAGTATCTCGACTTTCGCATTCCCGAAACGTTCGGCAAGCCCGTCACCATGCGCGATTTGATGACGCACACGCCGGGCTTCGAGGAAGCCATCAAGGATTTAATTACTTTCAACGCGGCGAAAATTCCTTCCCTCGGCGATTACCTGAAAACGCATTTGCCTAAAGAGATTTTCCCGCCGGGAACCATGGGCGCCTATTCGAACTACGGGGCGACGCTCGCAGGCTACATCGTGCAGCGCGTTTCCGGCGAGCCCTTTGATGAATACATCGAGCGGCACATTTTCGAGCCGCTCGGCATGACCCACGCAACGTTTCGCCAGCCGCTGCCGCCCAGCCTCGCGCCAGATATGTCCCAGGGATTTCAAGTTGCTTCCGGCGGCGCGAAGCCGTTTGAAATCGTCACCGCCGCGCCCGCCGGCGCGCTCTCGATTTCCGCGCTGGACATCACCCATTTCATGATCGCGCATCTCGAAAACGGCAGCTACAACGGCGCGCAAATTCTGAGTCCGGCAACCGTGCAGGAGATGCACACGCGCCAGTACGCGCCGGATCCCCGCGTCAATGGCATGTGCCTGGGATTTTACGAAGAAACGCGCAACGGACATCGCATCATCGGACATGGCGGCGACACCATTTATTTTCACAGCGACCTGCATTTGATTCTCGACGCGAACACCGGCCTTTTCGTGTCTTACAACAGCCTGGGGCGCGGCGGCGTTTTGCCGCGCGGGCCGCTGTTCGACCACTTCATGGACCGCTATTTTCCCTACACGCCGAAAATCGGCTCCGTTCCCGAGGCTGAGGCCAGCGCGGATGCGCGCGCGGTCAGCGGGAGCTACATCTCCAGCCGCCGCCCGCAGACCAACATTTTTTACATGTTTGCGCTTCTCGGTGAAACGTCTGTTTCGCCCGGCAAAGATGGCACTTTGAGCGTCGCCGGCATGAACGGCGTCAATGGCCAGCCGATTAGCTGGCACGAAGAATCGCACAACGTCTGGTACGATCCGGCGAATCCGCAGAACAAAATCGTTTTCAAGAAAGGCGCGAATGGCCGCCTGGAAATTGCGCTGGAATATCCGTTCGAAGTTTATCAGCAGGTGAGCTGGTACCGCTCGAAGGGCTTTATCACGTTTATGCTCGTCGTTGCGCTTGGAATTTTTGTGCTGACGCTGATTCTCTGGCCCATCGCCGCGCTCGTTCGCTGGCATTACGGGCACAAATGGGAAGTCAGCGACCTTGAGCGCCGCGCGCGCAGATGGGCGCGCATTGTCTGCGCCATTGATTTAGTTTTCTGGGCCGCGTTTATCATCACCATTCTCGAGGCCGGCTCGCACCTGAATCTGCTCTCGTCGAGCGCCGATCCGTGGTTCCGCATCATTCAAATCATCGGCTGGCTCGGCGTCTTTGGCACGCTGCTGGCCCTGTGGAATTTCTGGGTCTCCGTGGGCGCGCCGGGACGCTGGTGGTGGGCCAAAACGCACGACACGCTCATCGCCCTCGCCTGTCTCGTCAGCGTGTGGCTCGTTTGGTTCACGCACTTGCTGCACTTCAGCCTGAACTACTGAGGCAGAATATTGGAAGCGCAGGCCGCCGGATAGCCGGCCACGAAATTATCGCGGACTGGATTCCATAGGCATTGCTTCGCGTTCAATGCGCGCCGCGCGCTCATCTTCTGCGACGTCCAGTTCGCGCAAATGCTCGCCGGGACGTACCGGCTTCAGCTTCCTGTTCACATCCCCCTAGTGGCTTCACGTTCCCAAGTGTAGAACGATGGTTCGTTTAACGGCACACGGTAAAACGCGAATTTCGATGTTTCAAGCTGCCTTCATCAGCGCGCGGAAACCTGCCTCGGTAACCTCTTGCGGGAAAACACCTTAGAACAAACATAGTTTCGCTGGTTCTTCGCCACCCGCAACTGGCAGTTGCTATGGCAGTTAGCCAGATTTTGCGGGCATCCTGTAGGGCTTTCTCTTAGTGCTACTTGCGACACACAGTGGTACGGTTGCACTATTTCGCAGTTCGGGCGGAAGCGGCAGATTCAAGCTTTGGGGTTGACAGTGCCGAAAGCCAGGCGAGACGCTCAAGCGACGGGAAGACTTCGACTTGCGTTCGAGTCGCTGCGCGCCTATTTCGCTCCGCCTGTGCCGCGCCCGGCTGACGAAGAGAACGCCGAAACGCAAAATGCCCCGATGCTCAGCCCAGTTTATAAAGTAGCCGACGAACTCAACGCGCCAGTCAGCGATCCTGCTTCGCAGATGCAGAAAAATCCATTCCTCTCGCGCGTAGCGAACGCTCTCGCAGCCTTTCGCAATTTTGCCGTTTCTTTATCCAACCGCGCCTTTCACGCGGCGTCACGCGCCGCGAAGGCCTTCGCCAGTTTCACTGCCTCGGCTCTCCGCCGCTTGGCTCACCGCGCCGCAGATTTATCGGCGCGTGCCAATGCCTCATCCGCCGGCCAATCGGTGCACACTTTCTTCCGCGAAACGCTCGTCCGGCCGGTCACTTCCCTTCCCATGGAACTTCGCCGCGGCCTGCGCCTGTTTCTCGATTTTCTCGCCGCGATTCGTGACCACATTTACGGCGTTGCCGCCAACGTCAAGCTGCGCACGAAATTCCTGCTCTCGCTCGTGGTGGTCACCAGCGCGCTGATGGCCGGCACGCTGCTGGTAGTCGGCCGCGTCGCCAAACTCCAGGTCGAGCAGCAAATTGAGGAGCAATCGCACAACGCCGCTTCGACCTTCCAGGTGATGCAGCATCAGCGCGAAGTAGCGCTCCGCCACAAAGCCGAACTTCTCGCCACATTGGCCGTCCTGCGCAACGGCGATCCCACCGCCATTTCCACCGCCAGTGAAGACCCCTGGCAATCCGAGGACTGCAATCTTTTTCTCATGACTGACCCGCATGGCAGCGTGCTCGCGCTGCACACCACTTTGGTCGGCGACTTCAACAAGCGTTCCGCGGAAGTTCTGCTCCGTCAGAGCCTTCGCGCGCATCGCACGACGGACTGGTGGGTCGGCGACGGTCATTTGTACCAAATCGTTCTGAAGCCGGTGATCGCTGGCCCCGATCAAGGCAACGCGCACCTGGGAACCGTGGTCGTCGGCAGCCTGGTCGACAATGGCGTGGCCGGCGAACTGCACCGCATTTCCGCCACGGAAGTCGCCTTCCGCCGCGGCAATCAAATTTTGGTCAGCACGTTTTCGCCGCTCGAAGAGCGCGACCTCGAGGAGCAATCCACGGCCCCGACCGCTCCGCAGCAAGTGGAAATTGAAGGCCAAAAGTACATCGCCGATGCTGTCCCGTTGAATCCGGGCGTCGCCAAGGATGAAGAGGTCAGCCTGGTGGTTTTGAAGTCCTACAATGAGGGCATCGCCTATCTGGCCAAATTGAATCGCCTGCTTTTGTGGCTGCTGCTGGCCACCGTCATCGTCGGCGCCATTGTCGTCCTGATTATTTCCGACACGTTTACGCGCCCGCTGAAAGCGCTGGTCGGCGGCGTTCGCGCGCTGGAAACCGGCGATTACCAGTATCCGCTGAAGCCCTCGGGCAACGATGAGGTCGCGCAAGTCACGCGCGCCTTTGGCCGCATGCGCACCACGCTGCAAAGTAACGATGCCGAACGTAGCCGCCTCGAAGAGCAGCTTCGCCGCTCGCAGCGCATGGAAGCCATGGGACGCCTCGCCGGCGGCGTCGCGCACGACTTCAACAATTTGCTCACGGTCATCAAAGGCCATTGCGATTTCTTGCTCGACAAGCTTTCGCCCGCCGACGATTTGCGCTCCAGCGGCCAGCAGATCGCCAAAGCCGCGGACCGCGCCGCTTCGCTCACACGCCAATTGCTGATTTTTTCGCGCAAGCAGACCACGCAGCCGCGCGTTCTCGACCTCAACAACGTCGTTTCCGAAATGGGCAAGCTGCTCATGCGCCTGGTGCGCGAAGACATCGACTTCTCCTTCACCGCCGGCAAAAACATCGGCCACGTGAAGGCCGACCCGTGCCACCTCGAACAAGTGGTCATGAATTTAGTGGTGAACGCCTGCGATGCCATGCCTGACGGCGGCAAGCTGAACATTCAGACGTATGATTTCGTCGTAGACACCGTTTTCGCGGAGACCCATTCGCCGCTGCAGCCTGGAAAATACGTGGTCCTCGCCGTCAGCGACACGGGCTGCGGCATCGACGAACAATTGAAGGCGCACATCTTCGAGCCCTTCTTCACCACCAAAGGGGAAGGCAAAGGAACCGGCCTCGGCCTCGCTACTGTTTATGGCGCGGTCAAGCAAAGCAATGGTTTTGTGTGGGTGGATTCCGAAGTCGGCAAGGGCGCGCGCTTCGAAGTTTATTTCCCGCGCACCGACGCGCCTCTCGACGCCGCGCCTTCTGCGGGCGCTTCTCCGGTTTCATGGCGCACCGAAACCGTCCTCATTGTCGAAGACGAAGACGGCGTGCGCGAACTCGCCTGCGAATACGTGCGCTCCGCCGGCTATAAAGTTCTCGCCGCGCGCGATGGCCTCGAAGCTCTGGCGCTCGTCGAACGCCCTGACCAGCCGGTGCACATTTTGCTCGCCGACGTGGTGATGCCGCAGATGCGCGGCCCGGAACTCGCGCATTCCCTCCGCGCGCGCCGCCCCAACCTGAAGGTGGTTTTCATGTCCGGCTACTTGGAATACGAGAAAGACGCTGAAGTCGTCGCCGAAGGAAAATTATTCTTGGAGAAGCCGTTCACGCGCGACGCGCTCGTGTTGAAGCTCGAAGCCGCCCTTGCCAACGGCAGCGCTGCATCCGCGCCCTCCGCATCGAGCGATTTCATTTTTGGCCCCGCCGCAGGCTCGAATGGCGCAAACTCGAATGGCGCCGCCTCAAAGTCACCCGCTCGCGATAACGGCGCTGGCTCCGCCGGTTCTGCGAGATCCAGATCCTCCGCCGAACCCGACGAATCGGACCTCGCCCCCCTCCCCACCTAACGCCAACGTTCTTCTCATTCCAAGGAGGATGCGACCAGCATCTGACGAGGAATCTGCTGTACCCTTCCCTCGAAGTGTTGCACATCCTGCGCACGCAATGGGCAAGCCGAAAGCAAACAAGCATCCCTGCCATCGGGAGCTTCCTCCGTCGAATATTCCCCCTTGTCCCTGAGCAACAGGTCACGAATCAGAACGGATAATAATAGGGCGGCGGAGGCGGCGACACCGAAGCATCCAACGTAAAACAGTACGGCCCGCTGGGATGCGCCCAAAACCGCGCCTGGTCTTGGGCTGCGGCCTTACGATTGTCGGTCAGAAACGTCGCGCACAGCTGGTACTGGCTGCCAGCCTTCGCCTGGTAGACGAACGGCGCGTGCGTGGTGGGATCTTCTTTCGCGCTCGCAGCGAACCGGTCGAGATTCGCGGGCAGGACTCGGTTCGCGACTCGCCACGAGTTCTGAATCTGCCCGGCCAGCGTGTTCAGCGCTTGCACGGTGCGAAGATCCTGATGGATCGCCCGCTCCCGCGCTGGACTGCCCAAATTCCAAAATCCCAGCACGATGGCGGCAAGCACGGCGATGGCGGCGGCAATCATCGCCACGGAATTTCGATTCATGCGCTTCCTTCGACCGGAATGCCCTTCTTCTGCACCGCGCCCATGTAATACCAGAAAACGCCGCCGGCAATGATGAACACCACCGCATCTTTAGCCACGAACCGCCCCGTGAGTTCGCCCTGCAGAAAATGCGTCAGGAAAGCAATCAAGTCGCCCAGCACGACGCCGGCGGCAATCAGCAGCGCAATGTACGTGAGCCATTTTCTCACTGGCGATTCGAGCTTGTCCGCGTGCACTTCCACGCGCCGCAGAATGTAGAACATCACCAGCAAATAAATGGGAAACGCCACAATGAGCGACGCCAGCGAGCCGGCAATTTGGTCCTGCAGGCTTCCGTAGCCGTAACTCGTCGTCAGCGGGTCGCGAATCCAGTGGTCAATCAGCGTGAACATCAGCGAGCCAAGTCCGATGGTCCACGTGCCCAGCGCCGCAAAGCTGAAAAGGTACAGAAAAGCGTCGCGCGCCGATCCGGAGCGTTTGTAAACCGGCACACGAAGTCCGCTGCGGCTTTCGTAGTGATCGCCCAGAGCGCGGTACGCGTCATCCTTCGGCCAGCCGCGTCCCTGCAAGAGCCCGACCAGAGCCTCGTCGCTTGCTCCGGCATTCTTCGCCGCAGCAACAAATTCGCGCAGTTCCTTGGAAGAACTCATCGCCCGCGACTCCGCGACCGCATAATCTGTCTAAGAAATTTTGCTTTGTGCCTGAGAAGATGCACCGAGTGCCCCGCCGGAGTCAAGCAAATCATAAGCGCAGCCTCCCCGCCGCCGAAGCCAGCATCCGCCTCGAGCGTGCCTCGAAAAAATGTGGCAAACAAATGGCCCATCGAGCGCAGGCCGCCTCCCAAAGCCGGCCTCGCAAAATTTCGATGGGCCATTCAGTACCGGTGCAATGAAAAAGCGGCTCTAGTGCTGACCGGCCGCCTTGGCCATCCATTCTTTCGAACGCTTCTCCATTTCCTGTGGACTCACATTCTCAACGTGCGTCGCAACTCCCCACTTGTACCCGAACGGATCCGTGAGCTTGCCGAAACGGTCGCCCCAAAACTGGTTCGCCAGCGGCATATCGACTTTTGCGCCCGCGGCCACCGCGTTGTTGAACACCTTGTCGCAGTCCTCGACATACAGCACCAGATAATGCCCGCCGAGGTCCTTTGGCGCGGTGGACATTCCCGGAAATTCGTCATTCAACATCAGCTTTGAATCGCCAATTTGCAGCTCCGCGTGCCCGATGGTGCCGTTTGGGCCGTCCAGCCGGTGCAGTTCCTTGGCGCCAAATGCCTTTTTGTAAAATTCGATGGCCTTCGCGGCGTTTTTGCACGTCAGCGACGGCGTGATCGTATGGTACCCCTCCGGAATTGGTCTCACTGCAGTTGCCATGGAAATTCTCCTTGCGCAGAATTTTACTTCGGGGATTTTTGGGGGCTGTAACGTCCACGAGTCTACACCCGCGCCGCGATTTTGCAACGGCGGAAAGTTCACCTGTGGATTTTGCATTCGACGCGCGTAGTAAATCCTCTCGGCCGCGAATGGCAACCAGCTCCGGTGGTGCGCATCTCGCGGCCGGGAACTTTCTCCGCGCTCCTCTCGTATCTCTCATCGAGCGCGCGACGCATACTCGCGTAGGCGAATCAGGTAGAATTGAGAGGCGCAATGAACACTCTTCTTCAGGACCTTCGCTACTCCGTCCGCACACTGGCGAAGTCGCCCGGCTTCACCGCCATCGCCATTCTCACGCTGGCGCTGGGCATTGGCGCGAACACCGCGCTTTTCTCGGTGGTCAACGGCGTTTTGCTCAGTCCGCTTCCCTACCCGCAGCCCGACCGCCTCGTCGCGCTCTATTCGCGCACGCCCAATTTCGACGAATCTTCCATTTCGTATCCCAATTTTCTCGACTGGCAGCGCCAGAATAAGACGCTCAGCGATCTTGCTGCATGGCGCAGCGATTCCTTCAACATGACCGGCTCCGGCGAGCCGGAACGCCTGCGCGGCGAAATGGTTTCCGCCGATTTTTTCCGCATCCTTGGCGTTGAGCCGCTCATTGGACGCAATTTCAGCGCGAACGATGACCACGCCGGCGCTGCGCCCGTCGTCATTCTCAGCAATTCTTTCTGGCAGCGCCGCTTCGGCGGCTCGCGGAAAATTCTCGGCCAAACTATTTCCCTGAATGGCACCGCGTATAGCGTGGTCGGCATTCTTCCTGCGAGCTTTTATTTTCACGCCGACAATTTTCCCAATCACATGCCCGATATTTTTATGCCCCTCGGCCAGTGGACCGACAAAACTTTTCTTGACCGCCGCGTCGGCATGGGCATGGACGCCATGGGCCGCCTCAAGCCCGGCGTCACCGTTGGTCAAGCGCGCGCGGATATGAGCAGCGTCGCCGCAAATCTCGCCCGCGCTTATCCCCAGGCCGACAAAAATTCCGGCATCACGCTGATTTCTCTCAAACAAAATATGGTGGGTGATATCGCAGCGCTTCTGTACGTTTTGCTCGCCGCCGTTGGATTCGTTCTGCTCATCGCTTGCGTCAATATCGCCAACCTGCTCCTCGCGCGCTCCACCGGGCGCACGCGCGAATTCGCCATCCGCGCCGCGCTTGGCGCCAGCCGCGCCCGCATGGTTCGCCAATTGCTCACCGAAAGCGTCTTGCTTTCTTTTGCCGGAGGCCTCATCGGTCTGATTCTCGCCGCGTGGGGCACGCGCGCCGCAATCGCTATTCTGCCGCAGGCGCTTCCGCGCGCCGGCAACGTCGGCCTGGACTCGAGCGTTCTGCTTTTCACTCTCGGCATCTCCCTTTTGGCCGGAATTTTGTTTGGCCTCGCCCCCGCGCTCAAAACCTCGCAGCGCAATCTGGCGGAAACGCTAAAAGAAGGCGGACGCGGCTCGAGCGGCGCGCGCCATCGTTTGCAGGGAATTTTCGTCATCGCGGAAACGGCCCTCGCTTTGATTCTTCTGGTTGGCGCGGGCCTGATGATTCGCAGCCTGGTCGCCCTTTGGAACGTCAATCCAGGATTCAATCCCCACAATGTGCTCACGTTCGGCGTCGCGTATCCCCCGTCGCTCGCCGGAGCGCCCCCCGATGAAGTCCGCAACGGCATGCGCCAGCTCGAGGCGGGCCTTGAAGCTGTTCCCGGCGTGCGCGCCGCGTCGCTGACCATCGGTTCGCAGCCCATGCAGGGCGATACCGACGTGGGCTTTTGGATCGAAGGCCATCCCAAGCCGCAAAGCGACAATCAAATGCCCGAAACGCTTCTTTACTTCGTCATGCCCGATTATCTGAACGTCATGCAGACTCCCCTCCTTCGCGGCCGCTTCATCACTGCCGAGGACACTTTGCATGCCACTCCGGTCATCGTCATTGACGATTACTTCGCCAAGAAATATTTCCCGCACGAGGATCCTATCGGCAAGCGCATCAATCTCGCCGTTCTCGACGCGCAGGCGGAAATCGTCGGCGTCGTCGGCCACATCAAGCAATGGGGCCTCGACGAAGATGCAAAGTCGCCCGTGCTCGCGCAGGGCTATATGTCCATGATGCAGATTCCCGACCGCTTCATACCTCTGCTCTCTAAAGGCTCGGAAGTCTTCGTGCGCACGCAAGGCGCGCCCGACGCGCTCGCCGCCCCGATTCGCCACGCCATCGAACGAATCAACAGCGATGAAGTGATGTACGAGACAGAATCCATGGACGGCGTCGTCTCCGATTCGCTGGCCTCGCGCCGCTTCGGCATGATTCTGCTCGGCGTTTTCGCGGCGCTGGCGCTGGTGCTCGCGTGCGTGGGTATTTACGGCGTGATTTCCTATCTGGTCGGCCAGCGCACTCACGAAATTGGCGTGCGCATCGCGCTTGGCGCGCAACGCTCGGACGTTTTGCGCCTCATTCTCGGCGAAGGCGCGCGCATGGCGCTCATCGGCGTGGCCATCGGCATCGCCGCCGCGCTGGGCCTCACGCGCCTCATGGCCAGCGAACTTTTCGGCGTCACCGCGCATGACCCGCTCACTTTTGCCGGCGTCGCCATCGTCCTTATGCTCGTCGCCGTCGCCGCCTGCTACATCCCCGCCCGCCGCGCCATGCGCGTCGACCCCATCGTGGCCCTCCGCTATGAGTAACGCCTTGTAGCTCATGTCCCGTCCCGATGGTTCTTATCGGGACTGACATGAGGTTTCTCCGCTCGCTCGCCTCGGCCTCGATGTTGCTGTTTTGATTTTTTGACTTTTAACTCTCAACTATTGACTATCGCCTATGCATTCCTGCTCCGCGCAGCTCCCCAATCCCTGCCGTTGTACTATCGTACTGAGCTCACATGGACAAACTTTGGGCCGTAATTTTCGCCGACGTCGTGCCTCCTCACAATCCTGAGGCCACCGCGCCTGCACAATCCGCAACGCCATCGACCGCTGCCATGAGAAAATCCGACGCGCCGCAAACACGCATCCCACATTTCTCGCTGAAGTCCCTGCCCGCCCCGCCAGCCCTGCAAAAAATCCTCCGCCGCCACGGCGCGCTGCCGCCGCGACTCCTGCGCTACTTGCTCATCCGCGCCAGCCAAGCGCAACAACGCCGCCTGAAATGGGGCATCCTGCCGTACAACATCACCGCAGGCAGCGAATTCATGACAATTACCGCTAATCTGCAACGCCTGCCGCGGATCCTCCTCGATTTGCGCGGACGCTTGCAGCCTCTGCTCCTGCAAATCGGCGTCGGCATTGGGGCGCTCGACGGTCATCTCAAGCAGCCTGCCAATCGGCTCACCGGCCAGTGCGTTTGCCTGGCGCGCCGCGCGCTAAGCGAACTACAATCCGAGCAGCGCGTCATCGAAGCGTCGCGTGTTGCAAGCTCTGCGCATTTCGGAAAATCCTCGGCGCAATCCCGTCGGCGCCACCGCGCGCGAACGCCAAAAAACATCCCGCTGACGCGCTTTTGCACCATCAATCGCGACTTCGATGAAACGGTCAACGAATTTTACAGATTGCAGGACGACCTCGTGCGCAAAATGGCGCTCAGCCAGTGGCGCACCTTCGCCGTTCAGCCCCCCTCTGGCGAGTCGAATCCCCAAAACGCCGCGCCGCTCGTTCACTCTGCTTCCTCTGACCCGTTACCAGGCGAACGAACTTCGCGAACCACCGAGCACGTGGTTTCGCTCGTGCCTCCAGCGAACGCGGCCGAGCCCTCACGCAGCGCGTCCGCTCTCTCGCGCACTTTGCAGCCCGGATACCATGGCCAGCTGATGGCCGCCGCCGCGGGCGTCGAGCAACTCATCGGCGAACGCTTTTATGCGGCCCTCCACGACGAAGACTAGCGCGCCGGCGCCCCGGATGCTGCACCAGGTTCGAACGTAGCGCCGCGGCGCGGTCTCAGCGCGGCACTTTGGATGTGCGTGCCTCTTTGCTCTCTATTGTGCGGCTCTCGAATTACCATCTGCTTCTCCTCCGAAGCTCGGCGGGCTTTCCGCAGATCCGGCTTCGAGGGTGCCCCATCCTGAGCGTCGTCTGCGAAGGGTGGGTGGGGACCTTGCTCCACAACATCGGTTTCAGAGCATGTAGGTTTGCTTATCGCACCATCCACTCACTTTATTCGCTTGCACATATTCGTGCACTTCTATAGAATTGTATGCTCACGTACATGGCTAAACTATACGCCGTCATCCTCGCAGACGTGATCTCCTCCGGCGCGCGCAAGCGCCTGCCCGCGCTGCTCCACAAACGCCTCCGCGAAGCCACGCACGCTCATCGCCGCCGCAAACTCATCCTGCTGCCCTACGCCGTCACCGCCGGCGACGAATTCCAAACCATCACCGCAAATCTCGCACAGCTTCCGCGGCTTTTGCTCGAGATGCGCGCGCGCCTGCAACCCATTTCGCTGCGCATCGGCGTCGGCATCGGCGAAGTTCCCGGCCGCATCGCTCCGCCCGTCAATCAGCTTGACGGCCCCGCGTTCCGCATGGCGCGCCAGGCGCTCGATAGCTTGAAGCGCGCGCGCAAAGCCGCCTCGCTCACCGCCTTTCGCACTCCCAACACAGAATTCGATCACCTCTCCAACTTGATTTATACCTTGCAGGACACGCTGGTGCGCAAAATGACGCGCAAGCAGTGGCGCACCCTCGCCGCGCGCCTCGAACATCGCGGCATTCGCGACACCGCGCGCGCTCTGCGCCTCGACAGCTCCACTGTTTCGCGCAATTTGAAACGCGCGTATTATAGCCAGCTAGTCGCCGCCGCCGCTGGCGTTGAACATCTCATCGACCAGCTCATCGTCGCGCGCCTTCGCGCTGCACGCAAACGTACATAATGATGGAATTGTACATTTTTATACATGCCTGTGAATCTTGGCTTTGGAAGGGAGCTTTCCACAGACCGCGCAAGTTCCAACCAGCCCCTTCACAATCGCATAAATTCGTATAGCATTAACGAATGCAATCGCCCATTTTCGTATATTCGATACGATTCGCGGCCTCAATGGTCTACGCGCCGCCCACGGCGTTTTGGGCCCGCCTGGGCCTCGTCGCCGTCGTCTACGCCGCGGTGATTTTCCTCGGCGGATACTTCATTCGCCTGCTCACGCGCCCGCTCCTGCGCAACAATCCGCCTCCTCCGGGCGAATCCCCCACACAGCTGCGCAACGCCGGAATGTACATCGGCTGGCTGGAACGCTTCGTCATTCTCACCGCGCTGCTGCTGCGCTCGCCCGCAACCGCTGGACTTGTCCTCACCGCCAAGGCCATCGCGCGCTATCCCGAATTCAAGCAAGTGCGCTTCGCCGAATATTTCCTCATCGGCACGCTGCTCAGCATCTCCGCCGCGCTCGTCGGCGGCGCCATCATGTTCAAGCTCCTCTACGGCGCCGTCGCCTTCGCCCCGTGACGGCGATACGCTTTCCATCACCTGAGCGTTGAACGAGAATTGCTTCGCCAAGTTGTACCGTAACGCGCATCCATATAGACTGCACGATTCTCTGGAATAACGGACGGTTCGCGGTAACAAAGAATGATGCCCTTCATCCATATCGGCCCGTTCACCATTGCCAGTTTCGGCTTGCTCGTCGGCATCGCCATGTTCGTTTCGTATTTCGTGCTGGCCAAGGACGCCGCCCGCCGCGCCATTCAGGCGCCCGCCGATTTGCTCATCGCCGTGCCGTGCATCGCCGGGCTCATCGGCGCCAAGCTCTACCACGTCTTCGAAGATCCGCGCTACCTCTTCGCCCATCCCAGCGAACTCATCAGCCAGTACGGCTTCGCGTGGTTCGGCGGACTTCTCGCCGGAGTCGCCGCCTTCGTCTGGCTCGCGCGCCATTACCGCATTCCCCTGCTCGAAATTTTTGACGCCGCTTCGCCCGCCGCGGCTCTCGGCTACGGCATCGGACGCATTGGCTGCCTCATCTCCGGCGACGGCGACTACGGCAAGCCCACTCATCTGCCCTGGGGGATGGCTTTTCCGCATGGCACCGTCCCCACCACGCTGACGTGCGTCGAATGGGGCTGGCCCGCAAGCTGCCGCGTTCAGCCCACGCCCATTTACGAATTGATTGTCGCCATTTTTATTTTTTGGTGGCTGTGGAAGCTCGGCGGCCGCCAAGTTTGGGCAGCTGCAAATCCGCCGAAAGTCGTCGTCACGCACAAAGTGATGTCACCGCAGGAGGCAGAAGAACAGTCGAGGGCGCTTCGAAATCCGATCCACCGACTGAGACGTCGGCTCTTCTTTGCCAAGCTTCGTTTCTGGCGCCGCCCACCCATGGGCATGGTCTTCGCTCAATATCTAATTCTTACCGGCATCGCGCGCTTCCTCGTCGAATTCATCCGCATCAACCCGCGCTCCTTTTTCGGCATGACCAACGCGCAAGCCGCCGGCCTCGCCTCCATCCTCCTCGGCATCGTCCTCATCTTTTATCTTCGCCGTAACCGCCGGCAAACCCCTGCAACTACTCCGTAGCCGCACTTGCGGATTCTTGTCTTGGTAGCGCAGAACTTCGCTCGCCCCGACGCTCTTTGTCGGGGCGCTTTCGGCGAAGATCTGCGGCTTTTCCGCAGCGCACCTCGCCTGAGATCTGCGCGCATCATGTCGGGAATTTAATTCGAGGAAATGAGAATCCAACTCAACGAAAGGCGCTTCGATTCTGCCTAACGGGATGCCCCACCGTTTGCCGTGTAAGGATGCGGTTTCTTAATTGTCTTTCGCTTCTTCCCGGAGCAAATCTCTGCTGATCACCGGCCACTTACCACGCGCCCTTCCCCTTCACTCTTCCCATTTTCCTGCGGGCGAGAAAAATTCCAGCCCCACCGCGAAACTGCCTCCATGGTCCACAGCCTTGCAGTAAACGATTCGCCCCTGCGCGCGGAAATTGCCCTTCAAGGATTGCACCAACACGCGATCATCTTGTTTCCATAGGACACGTGTCAGCGCGCGCGCCCCGCTCCGGCTCATGTTTTCCACGGTCAGCGTCTCGCACACTTCCGGACGGTCCGCCGAAGTGACCAGTATCTTCGCGTTCGAGGGCGTGCGGTTCTCGATGCGGCGCTGCGGTGCCGCCATAACTTCTCTCCAACCTTAAGAACGAGTTACGCCGCCCTGAGGTGGGTTAGGGCTCAGCAATCAGGCCTCAGTTTATGCTTCGTAGGGCGCGCTACCGTCAATCAGGTCATTTCCCGACGCCGCATGCCGCACACTTTGGTGTCTAAGGGTGCGGCTTTTGAACGGCCTTTCGCTCGTCATCCGCTTATCTTTGCCACCGCCAGCTTCCCGAACGCCTTCAGCGCTTTACGCCGCGCGTTTTCGACTCTAGACTATCAACTCTCAGCTTTCTCACGTCACGAGGTGACGCATAGGCACGCTGACGCAAGACCTCAAATACGCTCTGCGCTCTCTGCGCAAATCCCCCGGCTTCGCCGCCGTCGCCATTCTCACTCTGGCGCTGGGCATCGGTGCGAACAGCGCCATTTTCACCGTCGCCAGCGCCCTGCTGCTCAAGCCGCTGCCTTACGCCCATTCCTCGCGCCTCGTGCTGGTCTACGAATCAACCATAGCCGATCGCTCCGACGTCGGGCCGTTTTCCTATCCTCACTTCTCGCTTTTCCGCGACCAGCAGCACTCCTTCTCCGGCATTTCCGCATTCGCGGGAGACAATTTCGACATGACCGGCCGCGGCGAGCCTCGCCAACTCTCCGCCGTGCGCGTCACCTGGAACTTTTTCAACGTTCTCGGCGTACAGCCCGCCCTCGGCCGCAACTTTCGCGCCAGCGAAGGCCAGCGCGGCGGCCCGCGCGTCGCCATTCTCAGCCACCAATTCTGGCTCAGCGAATTCGCCGGCTCGCGCAACGTCCTCGGCCAAACCCTGATCCTCGATTCGCTCCCTTACACCATCGTCGGCGTGCTCCCCGCGAATTTTTCCTTCGCGCCCGCTGGCAATGACGTCGCTCTCTGGATTCCCCGCGAATTTGAACTGAACATCGCCACTCCCGCGCACATCGCCGCCGGCATGGGCTACCTCGAAGGAGTCGCGCGCCTCGCTCCCAGCGTCAGCCTCGAGCAAGCGCAAGCGGAAATGGACGTCCTCGAAAAGACGTATTGCCGCGAAAATCCCACCAAGCCTGACGCTGACCCGAAATATCCCATTACCGTCGCACCGCTGCAATCCATGGTCGTCGCGAATATCCGCCCGGCCCTGCTCGTCCTCATGGCCGCGGTTGGCCTCGTTTTGCTCATCGCCTGCGCCAACGTTGCCAGCCTTTTGCTTTCGCGCGCCGTCAAGCGCCGCAAAGAAATCGCTGTTCGCGCGGCTCTAGGCGCAAGCCGCACCGCGATAGTGCGCCAATTGCTCGCCGAAAGTTTGCTTCTCGCAATCATCAGCGGCGCCGTGGGAATTTTCGCCGGATACGCAGGCGTGCGCGCGCTACTTGCTTTGAATCACGGCACCGTCTCTCAACTCAGCGCCGGCATTGGCATGGACTGGCGCGTCCTCCTCTTCACGCTCACCATTTCCCTCGCCAGCGGCGTGCTCTTCGGACTCGCTCCTGCTGCGCAACTTTCCCGTGCCGACCTGAACTCCGTCCTCCGCGACGATTCCCGGGCAGCCAGCGGCAGTCGCCGCTCCGCCAGTTCGCAAAATCTCCTAGTAGTCGCGCAAGTCGCCCTATCCATGATTTTGCTCATCGGCTCCGGACTGCTGATTCGCAGTTTTGCGCGCCTGCTCAACGCTCCGCTCGGCTTCGACCCCGATCGCGTCGTCGCCATGCAAATCAATTTGCCGCCGTCAAAATACGCCGCGCCCGCGCAGATGGTTTCCTTCTACAACGAACTTCTCCGCCAGACCCAAACCCTCCCCGGCGTTTCCGCCGTTGCAATTTCCTCCGCGCTGCCGCCGCAAGCCACGCGCCTCGGCCCGATTCTCGCCGAAGGCCAGCCCGTCGTCCCCGTCGCGCACCGTCCATTCGTGAACATCCAAACCATCAGCCCCGGATACGCAAAAGTTTTGCGCGTTCCGCTCGAGCGAGGCCGCGAATTCACCCCCGAAGACAATCAAACCGTTCCCACGTACGCCATCGTGAATCAGGCTTTCGTGCGCCGCTTCTGGCCCAGCGAAAATCCCATCGGCAAACACATCTGGCTCGGCACTCTGCCCAAGCCCCTCGAAGTCGTCGGCGTTTTTGGCGACATAAAAAACAACGGCCTCGCCGCCGAGTCTGCGCCAGAACTGATGCTTCCCTTCCCCAGTCTTCCGTGGTCGCATCTGCGATTGAGCCTGCGCGCCGCCGGCGGCAATCCTATGTCGCTCGTTTCCGCGGTGCGTGCGCGTCTCGCACGCATTGACGCCAATCTGCCCGTCATGCACGCCGCAACGCTCGCCGAAATCCTCGCCGACTCGCGCGCGCAATCGCGCTTCACCGTCGCGCTCTTCGCAATTTTCTCCGCGGTAGCGTTGATTCTCGCGCTGGTGGGAATTTACGGCGTGATCTCCTACGCCGTCGCGCAGCGCACTCAGGAATTGGGCATTCGCATGGCCCTCGGCGCCACGCGCGCCGACGTTTTGAAGCTGGTCCTTGGCCGCGCCCTCGCGCTCGCCTCAGCGGGCATCGCCATCGGACTCATCGCGCCCTTCACCCTCACGCCGCTCATGTCCAGCCTGCTTTACAAAATCAGTCCCGCCGACCCGCTCACCCTCGCCGCCAGCGCCGTTCTGTTTTTGCTCGCCGCGCTCCTCGCCAGCTACATCCCCGCGCGCCGCGCCATGCGCATCGACCCCGCCGACGCCCTGAGATATGAGTAGCAGCCGATAGTTTATAGTTCATAGTTCACAGTTCACAGCAAGCAGAATCGCGGCGGCGCAATCGCGAGCGTTGGGTTCTACTTTCAACTTTCAACTTTCAACTATCCACTATGAACTCGCCCTTATCTTTCCGTTTTCCAGCTTCCACCCGCCAGACATGTGTCGCTTGATCCTCACTGGTCAATCGCGAGCGCGTTGCGTTCTTACTTTCAACTTTCAACTATCAACTATGAACGCGCCCCTTCTCGGGTGCCCCATCCTGACGCCTTCCGCGAAGGCTGGGGTTTTTCACACACGCGCGCTTGCCTGCTCGCTGACCACCTGTTTGCCGTTTTCCAGTCTCCAACCTCCAGCCTCCAACCTCCAGCTCATGTGACACCCATCACCACCCCTCGTGACGGCAGGCACGGAAGCCTGCAACAAAATCGTCCACACTCCCGCAATGAGCACAACAGCCGAAATCCTGAACGAGCTCCACTTGCTGATTAACGAACAATCGGAAGCCCTGCGCGAGAATCTCGGCCCCGACGAGATTCAGGAATATGCCGAGCGCAAAAAGCGCATTGACGCTCTGCTCGAGCAGCTCGGCAAAAACGGCGCGGCGAAAGAACTTCATCTGGTCTGAGCCAATTTCGCCAGCGCCGCGGCCCTCCGCGCTGCCGTCGCGGATGCGCCATACTCATTTTCTGCGCGTGCGACTTCTGCTCTATACC
Source organism: Candidatus Acidiferrales bacterium (assembly GCA_035307965.1). Taxonomy (GTDB): domain Bacteria; phylum Acidobacteriota; class Terriglobia; order Acidiferrales; family UBA7541; genus DAHUXN01. The sequence goes on from DATGHO010000035.1 coordinate 43,927, forward strand.
TTCTCGCTGGCAACTTTCAACTCTCAACTTTCAACTCGCACTTCCCTGTGTTAACGTGCGCGCATAGGCCTTCACATGGCATCTGGTTTCGTCTTGCTCATCGCGTTAGCTGTGCTGCTGCTGGTGGTCGTTCCCGTGCTGGCCATCAGCGCGTTTGTGCAGGTTCGCCAACTGAAACGCACTCGCCGCGCCGCCGCCGATCCCGCCGCCTCGTCGCCCGAAAATCTTCGCCGCCTCGAATTGCGCGTCCAGGGAATCGAAAAAGCCGTCGAACGCCTCTACGCGCGCCTCGACTCCGCGCCGCAACCGCAATCACTCGCACAATCGCAACCGCCCGCGCCATCCATCGCGCAAACTCCCGCGCAACGGCCACTCGCGCCGCAACCTCCCGCTGAACGCATCATCGCCGCCTCACCGCCGCCTATTGCTGCTCCGCCCAGCGCAATTCCGCCACCAGCCGCGTCGTCAGTTCACGCTGCAGAACGAAGCGCCAAGCACAGCGTCTACACCGCGCCGCGCGCCGCTTCCCATGAATCCGAGCAGCTCGAAAACGTCGTCGCCGGCAAATGGCTGAACTACGTCGGCATCATCGCCGTGCTCTTCGCCGTGGCTTTCTTCATCGAATACGCCTTCGAAAATAATTGGATCGGCCCCGCCGGACGCATCGCCATCGGCATTTTCTGCGGCGCGGCCCTGCTCGTTGGAAGCGCCGTGCTCCTGCATCGCGGCTACGAATATTTCTCCGAAGGCATCGCCGCTCTCGGCGCCGCTGTGCTCTATCTTTCGCTCTGGGGCGGCTGGCACTACTACGCGCTTTTCACTTCCGGCGAAGCGTTCGCGGGAATGATCGCCGTCACCGCCGCCATGACCATCATCGCGCTAGGCCGCAATTCGCAGCGTCTCGCGCTCCTCGCGCTCATCGGCGGATTCCTTACCCCTGAACTGGTCAGCACCGGCGCCGATCACCAAATTGTGCTCTTCACTTACAACGCCATTCTTTCCGCCGGAATGCTCGCCCTTGAACGCTTTCGCAAATGGAACTGGCTCCCGCCGCTGGCCTTCGCCGCCACCGAAATTTATTTTTGGGGCTGGTACACTGCCTTTTACACGCCCGCGAAACTCGTTCCGACGCTGGCCTTCGCCATCCTGTTTTTCCTGCTCTTCGCCGCGCTCCCCATGATGCGCGCGCGCCGCGATGGCCGCCTCGAAGAGTCGGAATACTCCGTAGCCATCGGCAACGTCGCCGTATTTTTGCTCGCGCTGCGCCAAATGCTCTGGCCCGACAATCGCTGGGCGCTCACTTTTGCATTTCTCGCCCTCGCCGCCGCGCATCTGCTCGCCCTGCGCGTCCTTCCCGCGCCTTCCGCCAATTCCAAAGGCCGTATGAACGCGCGCTGGCTCTTCGCCGCGCTCGCGCTGGTCTGCGTCTCGCTGGCTATTCCTGCGCGCCTCGACACGCAATTCCTCACCATCGCCTGGTCCATCGAAGGCCTCCTGCTCGTTTGGGGCGGCGCGAAAATTTCCTCGATGTGGCTGCGCGCTGCAGGCCTGCTCTTTTTCGCCATCACCGCCATGCGCCTCATCACTCTGCGCATCCCCGCCGGCCAATTTCTGTGGAACCAGCGCTTCATGACCTATGCCGTCGCCGTGGCCTGCTTCGCCCTCGCATGCTTTTTCGTGCGCCAAGTCGCCGCGCAATTTGACGAAGGCGAACGCATCGCCTTCGCCGCGCTGGCCGTCGCCGTGAACGTCTACGCGCTCATCGCGCTCTCCCTCGAAATTTGGGATTTTCTCGCGCCGGCGCGCGGCTTCGGCGCCAACACCAGCGGCGGCTTCCTCGCGCAGCAGCTCGGCCTCTCCATTCTCTGGACGCTCTACGCCACCGCTCTCATCATCCTCGGAATGGCGCGCCGCGCTGCGATCCTCCGCTGGCAGGCGCTCACCCTGTTCGGCATCGTCGTGCTGAAAGTATTTTTCTTCGACCTCTCCGAACTCAGCCGCTTCTACCGCATCCTTTCCTTTCTTGTGCTCGGCATCCTGCTCCTCGCCGTCTCCTTCCTGTATCAGCGCCGCTCCATGGCTCGCAAAGAGAAGCCTTCGTGATCTGCCCGCGTTCGCGCCCGCCGCGTATCATCCCCTGCGCGGCCGCGCCTTCTGCCAACTGTGGTGACGGATCTGCTTTTGCATCTGCGTTGCTAATTGCCGCCGTTTTCGCGCTGGCATTTTTGCCGCCCTGCGCCGCCGCGCAAAATCTCCCGCAACAAAGCGCCGCCCCGCAAACCGCCGCTTCGCTTCCTCTGGCGTGGACCCACTGGAAATATTTTCGCGCCATTGATTTGCCGCCGGCGCAAACCGAACGCCTCGTCAAGTTCCGCGTCCCGCCGGAAATTTTCGCGCACGCGCAGCCCTCGCTCGCCGACTTGCGCGTCATCGACGACCGCGCGGCGCAAATTCCCTACGTCCTGCGCATCGCTTCCGGCCAAACAAAGACGGAAACTCTTGCTGTCCGCCAGCTCGAATCCAGCTACGTCCCCGGCCAGTACACGCAAATCGTGCTGGACGCTGGCCAACACGCGCCGTTTCACAATTCGCTCGAAATCGATACCGGCCTGCCCGATTTCATTGCCTGGGCGCGCGTCGAAGTTAGCGACGACGCCCGCACCTGGCGCCAGGTCGCCACCGCTCAGCCTCTTTACCGCTTCGCGCAGAAAGGCGGCGCGCACGATCTGACGCTCGACTATTCGCCCAGCAACGCGCGCTACATTCGCCTGCGCATCTACGACAAAAAGGAAAAATTCCCGCTTACCGCCGCCAGCATCCAGCGCGTGGTCGCTATTCCTCGCGAAGATCAGCCCGTCGCCACCATTCCCGCCGCAGATTCCGCGCAGCAGGGCCAAAAAACAATCTGGTCCGCCGATTTACCGCAGCCCCTGCCGGTCGATAGCGTGCGCATCGATTCCTCCGCTAGCGAGTTCGACCGCAGCGTGCAAATTTTTTCGAGCGACGACAATACCCACTGGAACTGGCAGGCCGCGGGCAAAATTTATCGCTTCTATTCGCCGCTTCCGCCCGGCCCGCTGCATCTTGCCGGACCTTCCGAGCCGGACGGCCATTACGCCCAGCTTACATGCGATTTTCCGCCGCATGCGGCGCGCTACTGGCGCGTGGAAATCGAAAACGGCAACGACGCCCCGCTCGCTGACGCGAAAGTGCAGTTGTCCATGGCCGCGCGCGACATTATTTTCCGCCAAGAGCCGGAAAGAAGTTATCTGCTGCTCTACGGCCAGAGCCAGTTGCGCATCCCGCCGCAATACGATCTCTCGCAAACCATCACCGCGCCGCAGATGAACTCCGCTTTCGCGGCCTGGGCGCTTGGCCTCGAGCGCGTCAACGCCGCGTGGCAGGATCCCCGCCCGTGGACGGAGCGCCACGCCATCGTGCTATGGCTCGCCGTCATCCTCGCCGCCTTGGCCCTCACCTTCATCGCCATCCAGTCGCTCAAATCCTCCCCGCCGCCACAGCAGGAATGACGTCATGTCTTTGTCTTGTGTAGCGCAGAACTCCGCTTGCCCCGACGCTCTTTGTCGGGGCGTTTCCTGCGAAGATCTGCGGTTTTTCTCGCGCCCGCCACGTCTCTCTGAGTGGCACAGGCTTAACCCTGCGGCTTTTTTGGGAGTGCGGCGGCTCGACGCCGCTTTACCATTCCTGCAGATGTTCCGGCACGTTGCCTCGCCACGCAACCTCCTCTATGTAGCTACCCGCGCTTTACTACGTTCACGATCCGGGCAGTAAGTTCCACTGCGGTTAACCGCGAGTTACAAAAGGAGATATATAATGCTTATCTTATGGCTAAAGGAAGGCGAGCGAGTCTTGACCGCTTGTTGCGGTCGGCTTGGGAACGTCAAACCACATTGCGGAATAAATCCACCTCAGATATGTCGAAATCGGGAAGGGTGGACCGGACTGCCGTTTGGGCACTGGTGGGGCTGATCGTGACAGCGATTTCACTTATCTTTGGTCATGGCAAAATGTCAGTGTTGTTTGCATGTGCTGTGCTCTGGGCATCTTCTTGCTGGTTAGGTATTCATCTGGCGCGAATCAAAACGCAAAGTAAGTTGGCAGTAGCGGCCATAATTCTCGTCTCGTCGTTTATATCTGGCGGGCTCGGTTGGTACGAGTGGCCACGGACGTCGACGGGGCCGAATGTCAGAGCTTATTTGGAATCTGTGCCCCTTAAAGTATGGGTAGATAAGCATGATGATGTCCATGCTGAGGTTGAAACGGAAAACGTCGGCGCTTTGCAAGTGCTGCCGGGAGCCTCGATCCTTGGTTTCATCAAAGTTCGCAAACTCCTGACGGCCAAAAAAGAAGATGCCTTATTCGGAAGCTTCAATGTCGGCGGAGGTTTCGCCGAAATCCGATACACGTACAACAATTATTGGAATCCAAGGGAACCGCCACACACGTGGCAAATCGACGGATGGATAGAATTATGGGATGACCCTAACAGCTATGAACGGGCGGTGAGGCGCCTAAGGGAAGGAAAGGATGTGGTTTATGTTTACGAAAGGCATTTTTTCACTGATGAGTATGGACAATTAGCTACGGAGTCTTGCAACTACTACCAAGGGCCAGATTTTTCGGTTCGCCACGAATGTTTTGGCCACAACGGACCGTTCAAATCAAAGAAGTGGCTGAGTTTACGTAACCTCTTTGGCGAAGGCTCTTCGCTTTTTATGCGCAAGTAAGCTAAGGCCTCGGTTTGCCCGTCCTGTCAACAAACCGAGGTTTTTGGCGCACAAACCAGATATATATCCTTCAGTTTGGGCCTTGTAGGTTTCGCGCTGGCGCTTCCCTCTGAAAAGCAGAGCGGCGGGGCGTTTTCCCTTGACTTCTGTTAACAATATGATAACGTAGTTCTTCGGGTGATCAGCCCGACGATTGGCCGCCAACGCATGGCGGCTTTTCGCTTTTTATGCGCTTCGGAAATTCTAATCGAGTTTCTATGGGAAATTAGAAGTCGATGCAACTCACACAAAACAAACGAGGGATGCCAGTTCTAATCGAGTTTTTTCGCGGTTTTTTCGAGCGGCCTGTCCGTTTTCGAACACCACTTTTCTGCGGCCTGCCGATATTTCGTCAGTCGCTTGCTCCAGCCCAGAAAAAGCCCAGAAACCAACGCACAAATAGGGGATATGAAAACGCAACTTTTGGCGGCCGGCGCGCGTCCCATAGAGTAGCCGCGCCTCACGGGAGGCCTTCATGACCCACGCACCCGTACCACCCTCTTTTCGCCGAATTTTCGTCGCTTGCGTTGTCGCGCTATTTTTTGCGGCGATGGCCCCGTGCTTTTTTTCTTCTGGAAGATTGTTCGCGCAAAGCCACGCCGGAGGCGGAAGCCACGGCGGCGGAGGGCACGCGTCCGCGAGCGCCGGACACGCTTCGAGCAGCGGCGCGCATTTTGGAGGCGGGCACGCGGCGAGCGGCGGCACGCATGGAAGCGCGAGAAGCTCGAGCGTGTCGTATGCACGATTCGGCGGAGGAAGCAGCAGCGGCGCATCGTCGTCGACGGGAAGCGGCGCCGCGACCACATCGGGGCGTTCTTCCGGAACGCATTCGAGCGCTCGTTGGCCGATTTTCGATGGCGGCGAAATTCCTGCTGCAGCGGCGAGTGCCGCGCGCGCCGGCGCAGAACCAGCCGCAGCGCCAAATGCGCGATTCACGCGGATGATTTTCGAAGCGCCGGCAACTTCATCCTCAATTGATACTTCCCTGCCCCACGGCTCGCACGTCATCACGTTGGGCACGCAGCGCCCACAAGTGATTTTGAACGGCACAGGCCCAGTGCGCTACGAGCCGGTGAACGCGCGGCCATTCGCGGCGGACAATTATTTGTGGCAAGAGCCGCCGGGGAAAACAGTGGCTAGTGGCGAGTGGCTAGTGGCTGGTGAAAAGCAACAGCCGTCCACGAACGTCGTCGCGAGCGGGCAAACTGAACCCGGCGTCGCCGCGCACAGCAGGCCCTACGAAGACGCGGCGAATTCCGCTCGTTCCGTCAACGCAGCGGACGAACTCCGCCTTGGCGGCCAAGCGCAGCAGCAATCGCGGCCGGGGTACGTGCCGCCTCGGCCAGCGCAGGCTCCGCGTCCCGCGCCGATGCCGCAAGCGCCGCATCCGGTCGTTGTGCCGCCGATGCAGGGACCGCGGCCAGCGGGGCCAGTTTTTGTTCCGCCGCCGCTGAGCAACAATCCCATGCAAGGGCCGCAGCCGATACAAGTTCCCGCGCAGCCAATTCGTTTGCCGGCGCAAAGCCCGATCATCTACCATCCGATTCCGATGACGCATCCGACTCCCATCACACATTTTCCTGCACAGCGGTTGATTCCCTTCGCGAATCCGATTCCTATCATGCATCTGCCGATTCGGCCCGAGTTTCATCCCATCGCGCCGATGCCGAAGTCACCGCTCTTTCATCCGGTGATTATGCCGCCGGAGCGGCAGCGCATTTTTCAAAATGGCCGCGCTTCCTTTGGTTTCGCAACCGATGGTTTTGCCACCGAAGCGCCGCCGCTGAGGAGGCTGTTCGACACGAACCGCCGCACGGGCGGACCTTTTGCAGTAATGGGAGTGACGGCAACGCCGCCGCGAACTTTGCAGTTCGAAGCGCATCCCTGCTTTCAAACAATTGGAAATTGCGGATTTGGACTTGGCGGATTTGGATTCGACGGCGATTTCGATTTTGACGATGGCTTCCCGTTTGGATTTGGATTCGGCTTCGGCTCGCCATTTTTCCCGGGATTTGGGCCGTTCGGTTTTCCGGCCTTCGGATTCGGTTTTGGACCGAATTGCTTTTTCGACGGCGTGTTTGAGCCGTGCGCGTTCACGCCGTGGGGATTTGCGCAATTCCAGGCGTTCGCGCCGGGCGGATGGGGCTGGAGCTATTTGGGGCTGGGCAACGGCTGGTTTTATTCGCCGCCGGCGGAGCCTCCCGCGCCGCCGTGGAATGCGATCGAGACGGCGCCGCTGAATTGGCAGACGCAAAATTTCACCGGCGAATATTACATGCCCGCGCCCGCGCCGCTGCCGGTGCCGTATTCCGAGCCGCAGGCGGGCACGCAGCAAAATCCAGTGACGGAAATTGTGACCACGGATGGAATTGTATTCGGCGTGACTTCATACTGGATGGAGAACAACCAGTTGTGCTACGTCACCACGTACAACGTGAAACATTGCATCGCCATGTCGCGCGTGGACCTACAAAAAACGGTGGACATGAATTACAAGCGCGGCGTGAAGTTCACGCTGACGCCCAAAAACAGTGACGAGTGACAAGCAAAGGCGAGTGGGCGCGGAAGCGGGCCGCTACCGGGAACAGTCGAAAGATAAAAGCTGGAAGTTCGAGGCTGAAGAGTCTGTGTGAGAACTGCAAAATCTGTACTTCAGCGGCTTCCCGACCAAAAGCGTCGGGACGCAAACAGCGCGAAAGCCGAACTGAGTATGCAGCGTTTACGTCGTGGCTGAAGCCACGACCCACAAAGATTCTCGCGTTGCCACACAGATGCTGAAAACCTGCAACTGCAATTCATCATTGAAACTTCACAATTAAAATGTAAACTCGCGGCGGAATTCAACGCGGAAATCCGACTGAATGAGGTGAACCATGATTCGTTGGTTGACTCTCGCCGCCGTTTTGTTGCTGGCCGCCGCACCGGCGCCGGCGCCGCGCCACAGCCAGTATTTGTTTACTTGGGCGATGGAAGCGCGCCAGCCCGGCGCCTTCGTAACTATGGCGGACGGAACGGGGCGGGACTTCCTTGCGGTCTTCGATGTCGCGCCGGACGCCTCGCCGTTCGGGAAGCTCGTGGCGATGCTTCCTGTCGGCAACGGCGCCAAGATGGCGCATCACACGAACTACGCGCTGCCGCCGAATGATGTGCTCTTCGCCAATGACTGGATGGGCGACCGCTCGTACATCTTCAATCTGCGCGACCCGCGCAAGCCGCGCCTGATTTCGGAGTTCGGCAATGTTGGACCGTACATGAACCCGCATTCGTTCGTGTACCTTTCGAACGGCGATACGCTGGCGACGTTCCAATATACCGGCGGGTTCAACCATGCGCCGGGCGGCATCGTGGAGCTCGACGGTCATGGGCGCGCGGTGAAGATGAGCTCTGCCGCGGATCCGCAAGTGGACCAGAATATCCGGCCCTACAGCATGGCCGTCGTCGAAAAACTGAACCGCGTGGTGAGCAGCAGCGCCGACATGATGGGGGCGCAGACGAGCGACGTTGTGCAGGTGTGGCGACTCTCCGACCTGAAGTTGCTGAAAACGATTGTGCTGCCGAAGCCCAAGGACGGCTCTGGCAAGGTAGCGGCCGACTCGTCAGAGCCGCGAGTGCTGAGCGACGGAACGACGGTGATGGTGCCGACGTTCAACTGCGGGCTGTATCGCGTGCGGAATCTTGCCGGCGACGATCCGACGCTGGAGTTCGTGTACGACTTTGGCTACCGGACGTGCGAAGTTCCGGTGGTGGTAGGAAATTATTTGGTGGAGACCATGGAGAGCGGTCACGCGATTGTGAGCCTCGATGTGCAGGATCCGTCGCATCCGCACGAGGTTAGCCGCATTTTGTTGAAGCCGGATGAGTACCCGCACTGGCTGGCCATCGAGCCCGGCGGCGATCGGCTGGTGATTACGGGCTACGGCGCGCTGCAAACGCACGCGCTCTTCGCAACGATTGACCGCAAGACGGGCCGGCTCAGGCTTGATCCGCAATCGATCGACTTCACTCGCGCGTGGCCGGACGGGTGGCACGGCAGCGCGATTCCGCACGGCGCTGTGTTCAGCAATCAGTGAGCAAAAACGGCCCGCCTAAAGAGTCTGTCTGAGAACTGCAAAATCTGTACTTCGGTGGCTTCCCAACCAAAGCGTCGGGACGCAAACAGCGCGAAAGCCGAACTGATTTTGCAGCGTTTACGTCGTGGCTGCCCTTCGGAAAAACGCTCAGGGTAAAAAGCCACGATCTACAAAGATTCTGGCGTTGTCACACAGACTCTAAAGGCGGCCGCTACAAAATGCGTTCGCGCTGCGCGCGAAGTAACGCGGATCGAGGAGCCGCGCGGGCGGGGCAAGCCCCGCCCCTACGAAGGCAAATCATGCGGCAAGCTACTTGGCCGGTGGCGTATATTCTCCTGCAATGTCGTAGGTGACGGTGCCGTCGGGGTTTGGATGAAACTTGAAAGTTCCCTTGGCTTTGATTTTGCCCATCTTGCCTGTGCCGCCGACAAAGCTCCAAGTGCCCTCGCCGCTGACGAGCTTCCCGTCTTTCATCCGGGAGAAGCTGCGAGTTTGGACGAAGGTTTTGTCGCCGTTGGCCCATTCGTCTATGTAAAGGCCCTGGCCGCGCGAGCGATAAGGTGTGACGTCGTTGAAATTGGTGCCTGTGCCCTGCTTGTCCTTTATGCCCTCGATTTCGATTGGCTTGGTCCACTGGCACTTAGACTGGTCGATGACGAACACGTGGCCGGGATGGTCGCCAACTTGAATTTCATGCTGCACGGTTGGCTTGGCGCACTGCGCAACGCCTGAAATTTTGGTCTGTGCCTGCGCCAGCGGAGTTAGCAAACAAATAGCTGCCCCGAGTAGAAGGACCGTTCGCATCTTTGCCTCCTTGAAAATCTACGTGAAGTTAAGAGATATTGCGGCTGGATAGTAGCGCCGCGCGGCAAAAGAAGTCAATTAGACGATGCCGCGGGGGGAGCCCGCGAGTTCGAGGTGGACGTCGCCGATGCCGCCGGAGATGCTGACGTTGATGGTGGGCTTGCCCTGGGCGTAGGCGTCGTTCACGTATTCGCTGCCATTGCGCTTGAAGTCGGGCGCTTCCACAGAACCGATCCCGCCCTGCACGGTGACGCGCACGGACATGCCGCGCGGCAGCTTGAGGCGGAGGTCGCCAACGCCGCCCTGAAGCGTCGCGGTGACGTCCTGATTCCAATTGCCGGTGAGGTCGATAGTGGCGTCGCCGGCGCCGACTTTCACGTTGAGGTCACGCAACTGGAGGTCGGCGAGATTGAGCTTGGAATCGCCCGCGCCCATTTCAACGGCGAGTTCGAGCGGAATTTTATTGTTGAAGTGCAAATCCCAGGCGTATTTCGTGCCGCCGAAAGTGGTGTGATGCGATTCGGGCTGCATGATCATGAGAGAGCCCTGAGCGTCGTTGACGCTGTAACTCAGGTCCGGCTTCCATTCAGGAACATTGTAGGTGATGGAGCCGTCGCACAGTTTCGCGGAGCCGCCGGAAATGTCGATCTCGCCCGCGGCCATTTGCAGATGCGCGTGGACTTGCTTGGCGCCGCTGGCCGGCACGGAGATGTTTTCGGTTTGCGTTTCGCCGACGCGCTCGAGCGGGCCGTTTCCGCCGATGAAGCAGCCGGACATTACGAGCGCGGCAAATGCGGCGATGGCGAAGACGCTTGAGGCGCGCGCAAATTTGCGCACGTGCACGTGATTGTACGGTTCATGCATCGGACGCGATGTTCGCGGCTTGGCGTCGAGCAGTTCCCTTCCGTTTGTGGCTCTCATGATTTTCCTCTGAATGCGTCTGAATGCCCTGTCAATGAATGAACGAAATTCTACACTGAAATGTTTCGTGGCGATATGTTCTAGCGAGAAAAGCCGCAGAGGTTGTCCGTACGGGAAGTAAAGGCGCACAGGCTCAAGCCTGTGCCACTAGGACAGGACGCGAAGTTCGGCGCTACACAAGACAAGAGCAAAAGCAACGGCGGGCGCGGGCGCAAGAGAAAAGCCGCAGAGCTTCGCACAGGACGCCCCGACAAAGGGCGCCGGGGCAAGCGAAAGTCTGCGCTACAGAGGCAAAGGCAACGAAGAACGTTTAAAAAACACTGGTTAGTTGAGGCGCAGCTTTCTGCGCGTGATGATGCCCAGACCGAGGAGGCCAGTGCCGAGCAGGAACAATGAAGCCGGCTCCGGAGTAGGGGTGGGAGTGCCGAACGGGAATGGGCCGGCGCCGTGGATTTCGTACCCGGTGACGGTCGGGGACTCGTTCACATAGGCGTTCATGGTCGCGCCCTTAGTAAGCCCCGGGATGCCGAACGTGGGAGTGGAGACGCCGCCGCTGAAAAGCTGTTGACCCGCTATGACCCAATAGGTATTGGTGCCGCAGCTCCCGGGCGTATCCACGCAAAAGAACAGGCCGCCCATGTTGCCGTTGAGCGTGTTGTCGAATTCGAACTGAAGCGTGCCCAAGTTGTAGGTCGATCCCCCAAAACTCAAGGTCATGTCCGCATTCACGAAAAATATGCCAAACGCCGGGTAGGGAGTAAAACCAGCGTTAGCCGAGCCGTCAGTCAACACTGTGAATGAAAGCGAATATGCCTGGCCTGCGGCGCTGAAGTTGGAGAAGGTTGGCGTGCCCGTGGCATAAATTCCGGAAATGGTGAACGTAGTATCAGTTCCGGTATTGCTGAGCGCCAGATTTACGGTTCCCGCCGTGGCCGCAGGAACTGCCCAGAATGAAAAGCCGAAAAGGATGGCGAAGATCGTTACCAGTTTACGCATAACTCCCCCTTCTGAGAACCCGGGCCGACAGAGCAAAATCGGAGCGCGCACACAGGCGGATGCTCCGATAGGGTACAGAGCAATTGACAGCCCAATGTGATCTATTGAAACTAAGGAGGTTACAGCAAGGTACCGGAACGTCGGTTGCAAAACAATGCATGTTTCATACCTGCTGATTCAACTGTATTCCAATGGAAGGTTCAATGGCTCCGAGGGGCACAGGGGTGAAAAAAAGTGCTGGCCTACAGTGTTTTGCCTATGTTATAATGCTTTTGCGTTTGTGGCTCTTGTGACTGCTTTTTCGAGATCTCGCTAAGGCTGCCGGGGGGAAACCCTTAGCGGCTTTTTTTTTGGCCCGCTCAGGTGAGCAAGTCTAGCCTGAGCGACCAGCCCTCGAGAGGCGACGACGAGCGCAAATAGCTTTTCTCAATAAGGAGTAAGAAGTTGGCTAGAGAACAAGGAACCGTCAAGTGGTTTAACGCCAGCAAGGGTTATGGGTTCATTCAACGTCAGAGCGGTGAGGACGTCTTCGTGCACTACAGCGCGATCCAGTCGGAGGGGTACAAAACCCTCAACGAGGGACAGGCTGTGGAATTCGAAGTAAAGAAGGGACCTAAAGGCCTGCAGGCGGAAGCCGTCGTCGGCCTCTAAAATCTAAATCGCGGGTGGGAATTGTCAGAAATGGCGGGCTCACCCGCATTTGCAATCATAAGGCTTTCTTTCTAGGGCATTTGAGGGGCGCGGCGGCATCTGTAGAGCATTTTTTTGCGGGAAACGAGAAGTTCTCGATGCGCGTGTCGAGTTTTTAGCATCTAATTCTGATAGTGTAGGATTATCAGCGCCTTCGGTCCAGTCCTTCTATCCGGAAGAGCAACTGCGGTAAATGCGTCTCGCGCGGTTTGCGGAGCTCGGCCCTATCGGTTTTGGCAGCAGAACCAACGTTTTCATGGCTTTGCGTTTCTTACGAAGTGCACTTCTTAAGGAGGGTTACGTGCAAGTATTGGACGCAGGACAAACTGTTCGGCATGGGCAGTACGGAGTCGGCACGGTAACGGAGTCGGATTCCGAGCGGACCACGGTAGAGTTTGACGATCACGGGATGAAGAAGTTCGTCACCAGCATTTGGTCGGCAGAAGTGGTGGGAGAGATTGCGGGCCGGCCGTCGAAGGCCAAGCGCCGCCGCCGCGCCAAGAACGTTGCAAAAGCCGCGGAACTGAAGGCCACGGAGAGTAAAGCAGCAGCGGTGGCCAAAGCCTCAAAGAATTAGGCTTCGATTTCAGGAAACTCCGCGCAGGAGAAAAGAAAAGCCTCGCAGCCGAGAGACCTCATGTCAGTCCCGCAAAAAGCGCGGGACGGGACATGAGCTACAATCCGGCCCGCGAGGCTTTTTTGTTTTGCTCCGCCGATGTTGCGCGCAAAGACTCTGCCGCTGGCAATTCCCTGCCCCTTTTGCTCGCGCGAGTTTGATAGACTTGCGGCGGAAAAATGAAACCAAGATTTTTTGATTCGGCGGCGGAGTTGCGCGCGTGGCTGGAGGAGCGGCACGCGAGCGCGGACGAACTGCTGATCGGATTCTACCGAAAAGAATTGCGGCGCGGGATCACCTATTCCGAGGCGCTGGACGCGGCGCTTGGCTTTTGGTTGGATTGACGGGGTGCGCAAACGCTTCAGCGCGGAGGCGTACACGATACGGTTCACGCCGCGCAAGCCGCGCAGCATTTGGAGCGCGGTGAACATCAAGCGCGCGAAGGAATTGGAGGCGCACGGATTGCTGAAGCCGGCAGGGCTGCGCGCTTTTCACGGGCGCGACGAAAAACGAGCGCGGCTGTATTCCTACGAGCGCGCGGCGGCGAAACTGGACGCGGCGCTGGACGCGAAGCTGCGCGCGAATCGCAAAGCGGCGGCGTTTTTTGAGGCGCAACCGGCGGGCTACAAGCGCACGGCGATTTTCTGGGTGATGTCCGCGAAAAAAGAAGAGACACGCGCGCGGGCGGCTCGGCGTGATTATTGCCAGTTCAGCGAAGGGCAAACGGATTGACATGCTAAGCCCGAGCAAGAAGTGAGGCACCCGAAGGAAGCTTCGAGAGTAGCCGGTTCACGATGCCAAGGCGCGGGCAGGATGCACCTGGCGCTCAATCTCAGAAACTTCTCCTGAGCGACGAGACACTTCCAAGTCATAGAAGTTCTGGAGATTAAGCCAGAACTCGGCGTTGGTATGAAAATATCGCGCGAGGCGCAGGGCGGTCTCCGCAGTAATCCTGCGGCGCTGATGCACAATTTCACCAATGCGCGTCGCAGGGACGTGCAGCTCAAGCGCCAGCTTATTAATCGAGAGTCCCAAGGGCCTCATGAAATCCTCGCGAAGGATTTCGCCAGGATGCACTGGAGGCATCAGTTTTTCGGGCCTGCTCATCCTATTTCCGCTCCTTCAAGAATGGTAATCGACGATTTCCACGTCGTAGCAATGGCCGTCGCGCCAGATAAAGCAGATGCGCCACTGGTCATTGATGCGAATCGAGTGTTGTCCTCTGCGATCTCCGCGTAATGCCTCCAATTGGTTTCCCGGAGGCGAAGCCAGGATACGCAACTGTGTTGCTGCATGGAGTTGGAGCAACTTCCGCAGGGCAACGCGCTCGATACTTCGAAAGCGCCGTGTATGCTGATAATGGAAAAGCTCCTCAGTCTCCTGCGAGCCAAAGCTCCGAATCAAACGCCAAGGGTACTACGGCGCACGTTCTACGTCAATCGGTAAATCGTCACTGAAGCGACAATTGAACAAGGGTCATGATGCGGGGTAGGGGGATTTGAGGAATTGGGAGGCGGAGCGGGCGGTGGGCGAGGAGGGCGGGGCGAGAGCGAGGGCGCGTTTGTAGGAGGCGACGGCTTTTTCGCGCTGATGGAGCAGGTCGTACATTTCTCCGGCAAAGAGCGCGGCGGGCGCGGCGATGCCGGGATTGGCGCGTGGATAATCCACCGCGTCGTCGAAAGCATTGGCGGCAGCGGCGTAATTTTTTTCGGCGCGCAGAGCGAGGCCCAGAGAATAGGCGGCGCGTTCGACGCGCGCGTCGGGAAAAAATCCGGCGTGGCCGAGTTCGAGCAGTTTTCGATAGGCGGCGATGGCTTCGCCGCGCTGGCCGGAAGCGTTGAGCAGATCGGCGACGGCAAGCCCAAAAATAAAATTATGCGGAAAGTCGGCGTAGTCGCGGCGGAGAATTTCGAGCGCCTCGTCGTAACGTTTATCGCGCGCGAGGAAAAGCGCAAGAATGGTGCCTGCGTCGATGCTTTCTTCCCCGCCGCCATCGGCCGCCTGGCGGAGTAGCGCCAGCCCTTTTTTCTTGCTGCCGCGCATGTCGGCGACGAAAGCGATGCTCTTTTCCCACCACGTGAGGCTGCCCACGATGTATTGAAACGTGCCAACGACGAGTTTGGCGTCGTCGTAGTGCGGGTCGAGCTTGAGGACGCGCTGGTCGTCGTGATACGCGCCGAGGCCCTGCTTTAATGCGCCAAGCCATTTCTTCTCGATGACCGCGGAATAAACAGTGGCGAGGCCGCGAGCGACGGCGCGCGCGAAGAGCGCGTCCACGTTATTGGGATTTCTCTTCAATTGCTGATTGGCGAGGGCCAGGGCGCGCTGCGAGAGTTCGCCGATTTCCGCGCGGACTTTTGGGTCCACGGGAGGCGCTTTGAGGTACAGGAATTTATTGCCCATGTAGAGAGTGGCGTCGAGCTGGCCTTGGCGATTCAGTTCCTTGGCGAGCACCGCGGCAAGCAGATGGTTGATGACGAAGGGATCGTCGGGATAGCGCGCGCGTTCGCGCCGGAAGAGGGCGATGGCCGCGTCGTAGTCCATGTTGTAGAACTGCTCGAAGCCTTCGCGGGTGGTGGCGTCATTTGGCTGCACGCGAAAAGGCAAATGGGGAGCGATGGCGCGCGCGGGAGAATGCCTGGCAGCAGTGCGGTGATGAGAGGCGGAAAAAGCAGTGGCTAGTGGCCCTTCGGCTGCGCTCAGGACAAGCGAGTGGCTAGTGGCTAGAGAAAACAGGGGATGGAACGAGTGGGCGGGCCAAGCGCCGACGGCGGGCGCGGCAACGGCGAAAAGCAGGATAGCGGCGATGGCGGCGGTGTTCCAAAAGCGAATTGGAGGACGGAGAAAGCGCGAGGGGGTGAGCGGGGCGTTCGTGGATTGGCCCATGTGTTCGTCCATAGTTTGCCACAATTTACGGCAAGGCGGCGCTTCAGGCGTGCATGAAAAATGCGGGGTGAAGATAGTACGCAGGATTTTGCGTACTCGGCGGAGGTACTTTGGTACCAGCAAAATGAGCCGCTTCGCCCAGTGCCGGGCGCGAGGGCCACGATTATGCTGTCTTAGACCGAGCCGCGTAGAGGCAGAGCGGCTTGCGGCTGGAACAAAGTGACGAGGGAAAAGCAACCGTAAAGGATTTGCTGTTGCGTCCACAGACGGCGGTAAGTCAGGCTAAACACAGTACTTAAGAGGCGCATAAAAACGCGCTGACAATTCATGAAAATGCGAATCTCACCACTATTCGATTTCAGCGAAAAGGGCGGCGCGGCAGCGCAGTCGGGCGCTACGGCCGCCACGGCCAAATCATTTCCGACGGACGCAGGGAGGCCGGCGACGGAAAGCGCGCGCGCTGCTGCAGCGGAAATCATGGCGGACGGCGGCAGATCGAGAATGCAGGACGGGCCGCGCGAATACATGCCTTCGGCAGCCGCGAACCAGAACGGCAAGCAGGAACGGCGGCACAAGCGGCGCGTGAAGATTTCCGCGCCTGTACGCGTGCGGCAGGTGGACATTCAACATGCGGCGGAATTCGATTTGACGATGACTTCGGACGTGTCGCGCGAAGGGCTGTTGTTTGAGACTTCGCGGGCGAGCTATCAGCGCGGACAGGAAGTCGCAGTAGTTTTTCCCTACCGGCCGATGCCCGGAGATTTGGTGCGCGAGCAGCGCGGGCAGGTGGTGCGCGTGGTGCGCGCGAGCGAGAACCGCTATGGCGTGGCGGTGGCGTTCATCGAGGGCTCGCCGAAGCACGAGTTGGTGGATTCGGCCGGCAACGCGATTCTAGCGGAGCAGGCTGCGCCGGCAGCGCCGCCACGCGCGAGATCCGCCGCCGGAAAACCGCTGGTGATTGTCGTGGAAGCAGATCAAAACGCCAGGGCGATGTTGCGCTCCGAAATTGAGATGCAAGGTTACGCGGTGGAAACGGTGCCGGACCCGAGCCTGGCCACCGCGCTGCTGCGGCATCGCAATCCGGCGATTTTGATGTGCGAGGCGGAGGCTTTTCCCGGCGTGATGCCGGGTGGCGGAGAAATGTCCGGCTACGATTTGTGCGTGATTGTGCGGCGCAATGCGAAGCTGGGGCGCTTGCCGGTGATTTTGACGACGCGCACGGGATTGCCAAGCGATTTTGCGACGGCGCATGCGCTGGGCGCGACGGTATGCATAGCCAAGCCGTACGACTTGGCGCGCGTGGCGAATTTGCTGCGCATGCTCGCGCCGGTGGAATAAAAACAGTGACAGTGAACGGTGGGAAGGCGAGTTCATAGTTGAGAGTTGAGAGTTGAAAGTTGAGAGTTGAACGTTGAGAGTTAAAAGCTAAGAGTCAAAGCAAAAACAGCGTGCCAGAATCCTTCAGCCGCAGTGAAATATTCTGACGGCATATAAGCTTTAATTCCCTCCAGAAGAAAACAGGCTTCCGAGAAAACGCGCTCAGAGGCCTTTTTTTCTGCCGCTAGGGGGATCGCCGCTGTGGTTGGCCGCGAAATAGTTCGCCGTGGTGAGTTAGTTCTGCGCTGGCGCAGCTGCAAAGGGACGCGGGTCAAAAACAGTCTGGATGGAAACAATCTTTCCTTGTCGAACCTGATACCAGGACGCAAAGAAACTGGTCACGGTCTTGGTGACGAAATCATACAGCAAGCAAACGTCGTTTCCGTCAACGAACACTTTCTTCATTTCATACTTCCCTTGCTGCTTTTCCATCATGCTCAAGAACTCTTCCGGAGTGCGGAAAGCCTCGCCGGCCCTTTAACCATGACGTTGTCGCCCAAATATTTTCTGGCCGAAGGGTAATCGCGACTGTCCATAGCCTTAATGTAGGAAAGAACGACTTCTTTCGCGTGCTCGTCTGCGCTCATAGAATCGCAATATTAGCGCAGAAGCCTGCCCGCCGGAACGGCATTCTACTGCTCCGCCAGAATTACGTTGGAGTCGTGGGCGGTGGCTTCGATGGTGACGAAGCTGGTTGGCGAAATAATGTAGTAGATATTGCCGCTGGCGTCTGTGGCGCGGCCGGTGGCGCCGCTAATCGTCAGCGTGAAAGTTTGCATTTGGGCGGTAAGAAGCGAGCCGCTGGCGCTGCTCTGGTCTGACGTCGAGAAAAGCACGCCGTTTCCGCTGGAGTACGCGACCGAGGAGCTGACGTCCGCCGCGGTGACCGCTGGATATTCGGCGAGCCCGAGGAAATAGCTTCCACTGACGGAGGAATTGCTGAACGGGCCGGCGGATTGCGCCTGAAGCATGCCGGAATTGACGAGCGAGCCCTCGTCCATGATGAACGCTTTGTTGGTATCGATGAGATAGAGATCCAGAACAGGTCCGGTGGCCGGAGTGAGAGTCACCTGGCCGTTGGCGGCGACAGAATAGGTGAAAGTTGTCGAGACAGTGCCCTGCGTTCCGCCGTCGTTGGTATCAAGGCTGACTGTACCGTTGGCGTTTGCGCTGTTGAAATTCAAAATGCCCGCCTGGACGAAAGAGTTCCCTGCGACGGTCGAAAGACCGCTACTGTAGAGGACGACATTGCCGGTCAACGAGGAGTTCGAGAAAGCGGTCGAAGTCTGCGCCTGTATTTCGCCGGACAGCAGGCCCGAGGAAATGGGGTCGGTGGTCATCAGCAGCAGGTGACCGCCGGAAACGACGTAGACCACGCTATTGTCCGAGATTGTGCCCACCGTGAACGGCAGAGTGAGACGCCCGTTCGAAGCCGTAGACGCAGTGGTGGCCAAAGTGCCTGAGACCGTGCTGCCAAGCGTGACTGTACCCGCAAGATTCGAATCACCGACGCCGGCGTTGATCGTTCCTGTGCCGGCAGTCGAGAAGGAGCCCTCGACGACCGCTTTGCTCCCGACGCTGGCGGTCTGCCCATTAAGCTGAAAAGCGTACGCGCCGGTAATGCTGGTCAGGTTGAACGCGGCGGCGGTTTGCAAGTAGGCCACACCGGAGCCGCGGAGGCCGGTAGCGCCGCTATTGTCGTCGAATTCAATGATGTCGAGTTTGGTGGCGACGCCGGCGTTGAAGGCGCCCAGCGAGAAAGCGAAGGTGGTGATCAGTCCACCGCCCGCGAGCGCCACGCTGCCGCGATTGTCGGTACCGACGCTGTAGGCGCCTTGAATGCCGACGCTGTTCTGCGCGCCAGAGGGAAGGTTGATATCTTCGACGCCTGTAGTGATCGCGCCGCTGCCGTTGGCGGTGAAGCTGCCGATGTAAGCGAAACGGTCGCCGGTGGCATCGTCGAATCCGCTGATGAGAAAAGCGTACTGGCCGCTGAGCACGCCGTTATTGTTGGCCGCAGCGGGAGTGACGGTGATGTTGAGCGAGGCAGATTTGGTGTTGTCGGCGACAGAAGTGGCGGTGACCGTCGCAACGATGTTGGAGGTGACGGAGCCGGGCGCGTTGTAGGTGACGGTGGTGGAAGTTTGCGCGGAAAGCGAACCTTGGCCGGAGAGCGACCAGGTGACGCCTTTGTTGCCGGTGTCATTCGTGAGGGTGGCGGTGATGTTCACGGTTTGGCCCTGTTGAATGGTGGGCGCACTGGCCGGGCTGGTGATAGCTACGGAGATCGGTGATGGCGGCGGTGGAGGATGGCCGCCGCCTCCGCCGCAAGCCGGCAAAATAATTACCGAGGTTACGAGAACGCACAAGCACAGACCAGAGAAAATTCGGTTCATCAAAACGCCTCCCAAGACGCGTCCGTCGCACAAGAATACACATTGCCATCGCCCGAGTGAAGCCTCTGCGCCAGGAAATGTCCGATTGGTACACTGCCGGCGCTGACGGAAGTTCCTGAATCTTCGGTGCAACGCCATGATGAGCCAGCAGGCCTGGCACGACAATGACAACAAAAGATTGTGGGCGCGGCGGCGAGCAACCACGAAGGGAGGGGGCGCATCGGTTCTGGAGGCTCGATGCTGGAATCTGGAGCCTTGAAAAGCAAACGCTGAAGGCTAAGTTTTGTTGATGCTCGGCGGCGCGTCTGTATAATGCTTGTTCGCTCGTAAAGCGCGGCGAATTCGCGCGCAGACATTGACTTCCACGCTTAAAAATTTGGAGGAAACAGATTGATGAGGCAAAGGGCGGTACGAAGCAGCGTGCTGGCGGGGATTTGCCTCGTTGCGCTGGGCTGCGTGGGCTGCGGGTCATCGAATTCCAATCCTACGCCGGTGATCACTTCCCTTTCGCCGCAGGCAGTTCCCGTGGGAAACGGCGGATTCCTCCTGGCAATTTCCGGCACAAACATGAACGGCAGCTCCACAGTGGTGCTCAACGGGACCCAATTGACGGTGGTCGGCACGCAGATACCGCCGTGCGGGGGCACGACGAATTGTCCGGTGATTTTGGAGGTAAGCGTTCCAGCAGGCGAGGTGAACGCGGCGGGAAATCTGCCGCTGACAGTGACGACGAGCGGCCAGCATTCGAAGAGCGTAAACCTCAGCGTGCTCTCGCCGCAGATTGTGACCGAGTCGCCGATGGCCGTGCCCGCGGGAGCCGCGGCTTTTCCGCTGACGCTCACGGTGCTGGACGCGGCGCCTACGGTACAAGTGAGTTTTGGCGCGCCGAGCAAGACGAATTCGCCGCTGGTTCCAGCGGGCCCGGTAACGTGCAACACCGCGACCGCGTGCAGCGTGGTGGTGAACGTGCCGAGCAGCAGCGTCGCAAATGCAGGCGCGGTGACGGTGACGGTGGTGAATCCACTGGCTACCAGCGGCGGGAGCGCCACGACGAATTTCATGGTGACTGCTGCAGCGAGCACGGGCAAGTTCCCTCTCGCGGAATCGACGGCTGGCGGAGCGCCGGGAAATGCGCCCAGCACGCATTCAGCGGTGTCCGATGGCGGCGCATTCGTGGCGTTCGATTCGACGGCGACGAATTTGACCAGCACGGCGACGAATGGACTGTCGCAAGTCTATTTGCAGAATAATTGTTTTGCCGGCGGAACGTGCAGCGCGGGGATTACGCTCATTTCCGGGCCTTCCGGCGGCGCAGGCTCCGGCGGAGTGATTGGCAGCGACAAGCCAGCGATTTCGGGCGACGGCAGATTCGTGGTGTTCGAGAGCGACGACACAAATCTGGTGTCTGGCACTACGCAGCCGGTCGAGCAGATCTATTTGTTCGACACGTGCAACGGGCTGTTTGGCGCGGTGAAGAATTGCACGCCGAAAATGACGCTGGTGAGCGCGGGGGCGTCGGCGCCGGGAGACGGGCCGAGCACGAATCCGGCGATTAGCGAGTCAGGGCTGTACATTGCGTTTCAATCTTCGGCGACGAATCTGACTTCCGCCACTGTTCCAGCGGGCACGCAGCAAATTTATTTGTATCTGACGTGCAACGGCGTGAATGGCGCGATTGCGGGCTGCACGCCGGGGCTTCAGTTGCTCTCGACCGACGCGAATGGAAATGCGGGAGACAATGATTCGGTGACGCCGGCGATTGATCCAGCGGGGCTGGCGGTGGCATTCGAATCGCTCGCGGACAATATTCTTTCTGGCACGGCGTCGAATGGCGCGCGCCAGATTTATTTGCGGACTACTTGCCTGGAGGGAGTTCCCTTCCTGCAAGCGCCGTGCGGGCCGCAGACAGTGCTGGTTTCGGGCGACGCGAGCAACCGGCCGGGCGTGAGCGACAGCATCACTCCGGCGCTGGCGGATAATGGAAATTTGGTTGCGGTGTACGCGACGAGCGCGGCGAATATTCTGCCGACGAATGCGTCAGGGCAGCAAATCGTGGGCGCGAATGTGTGCGTGACGCTGCCTTCCACAGCACCCTGCGGGGCGACCGGAACGCGCGTGCTTTCGGTGGGCGCGAATGGGCCGGGAAATGGCGCGAGCTCGAGTCCTTCGGCGGCGGGAGCGCGTGTGGTGTTCACGTCGCTGGCGACGAATTTCGTGAGTGGCGCGAGCGGGCAGCAAGTTTATGGCGTGACGCTGTGCGTTCCGCCGGCAACGTGCTCGGCCACAACGCTGATTTCCGCCGACTCGACGGGCGCGGCGATTGGCGGCGATTTTGGCGCGCTGGGCGGCGGAGGGTTTGCGGCGTTTTCCACCACGGGAAGCGCCGGCGCATCCGGCATCGGCGAAATTTTCCTCGCCGCACCGTTTTGAGCGAACATAAGGCGAAGGTTTACGCCTGTGGAAAAGCTGTGAATATCCTCTTGACAGGCTGAGAAAGCTGTTAGATACTTTCTTTGTCTTACTACCCAAGGAGGGACCAGTTAGTTCTCTCCTTCTTTACAAACCGCCCGTGCTATAATGCACGGGCTTTTCTTTTTCTTGCGTATTTTGGGGGAGATTAGAAGGTGGCCGAGGGAAGTCGTGTCAGGATTTTTGTCGATTTTTGGAATCTCCAAATCCAATGGAATGCTCTGCATGAAAAGCTAGGGGCAAAAGACCGTGTCGCGATTCCCTGGAAAGATCTACCGCAGGTCCTCTGTACTGAGGTTGGGAAAGGCCAACCGATAAAATTCACTGGCGTGACCGTATACGCTTCAATTAACCCGAACAGCCCTAAGGACAAAGGTCTTAACCATTATCTGCATCATATCCTGGCGAGCTACACCGGATATTCGGTAACAGTTAAAACACGCAAGCCTCGCAAGACAATCCGTTGTCAAGAAGAAAACTGCAAAGCACCGATCCTACAGTGCCCGACATGCAAAGCTACATTGAAGGGGACATCTGAGAAGGGCATCGATGCTGCCATAATCACGGACCTTCTGTCGCTCGCGTTCGACGATAATTACGATATCGCGATTCTAATTTCGGGAGATGCAGATTATGCGCCAGCTGTCGAGTACATTCAAAAAAAGACTGACAAGCAAATTGTCCAAGCCTTCTTCAAGGCGCACGGAGATGAGCTTAGGAACAAGTGCTGGGATCATTTATTCCTCGATGACCTCCTTCCAAAACTCATTCCGCCTCAAACTGCCGCAGCGGAAGCGAAACTTGCCAAGGATTCTCCCAAGCCTTAACGCTGAATAGCCAGACTAACTTAGTGGGCGGGACGGTGGGAGTGGGATTCGGCGTAGCGCACGGCGAAGCGGCGGGCGTAAATGGCGACGTTAATCAGGAAGACGCCGATGGCGCCATATTCCAGCAGCCACAGCGGAAAATGCGGCGCGACCAGCGCGCGTAAATAGTGCACCTCGAATGGGCCAGTGTAGGGCGCCATGCCGGCGCGCGCCTGGCACCATTTTTCGAGGGCCGTCAGCGGACAGGTGAAAGTCGCGTTCTCGGCAATCACTCCGTAAAGCAGCGAAAGGATGTGGACAATTTCGAGGCGGGGGCGGCCTTTTGTGACCGCGGCGCCGAAAACATACCAGAGATTGAAAACCAAATGCAGGCCCAGAACAAGAATTGCCGCGGCGTAGAAAACATCCCGCTCCCAAGTGTGAATCATTACAGTCGCCTCTTCATGAGCTACCCGGCGATGGCGCTGCCGGCGAACTTCTTCTGGAACGATGCCGCGCTAAATTGTCTACCCTGCCCTCCCTATTATAGATTGGCGCAGGCTTTATGCAGCGCCCTAAATTTCTAAAACAGCCTGCAGAGGGCGCGCCAGATTGGACTCGGGTCGAAGCGCTCGCGCGCTGCGGGATTTGGTACGGCAGCTACATCATTCGAACCAGCAATCCCGTTCAGAATTTTGCGCTCATGTCTCCTCCCGTAGGACCAGGCTTCTATATAATGCTATAGGATAAGCGGCTTGATTTATGACGACGAATTCGAAGTTAAAGTCCTTTTCATTTCAGGCTTCGGCCCAGTTGTGCGGGACATTGGCGCGAGCGACGCCTTCTACAGGGCCCCGAAGGATTGCTGCTCGGGATAACCTACACGCCGCCGATGCGAAGCGAATCGACGCGAAAGAAAGCGACTCGAAAGAAATCGATGCGAAAGAAGCCGAAGTAGTGCAGATGTGAATGACAGCGTCGGCGGGGCCTGTTGCGATAGCCATGGCGACCGCGACGGCAAAAAGAAGGAGCGCGATGAACAAAAAACGGAGCATAGTTTGCGTTTTGGCGGCGGCGTTGGCATTGGGAATTTTTGCGGCGCCGCGAATGGCGCGCGCGCAAGCTGCGGAGCCGGTGCAATTCAAAACGGCTGACGGCGTCACAATTTATGGCTCTTACTATCCGGCGAAAAGCACGATGCAACCAGTGATTTTGCTTTTCCATCAGGCAAGCTCGAATCGCTACGAATACGCGACCATCGCGCCCAAGCTGGTGGCCGTGGGATTCAGTTGCCTGGCGATTGATCAGCGCTGGGGCGGAGAAATGTTTGGCCACGAAAACGAAACGGTGGACAAACTGGGGCATGCAGAAACGGCTGCGGGCAATATCGCGCACCTGCAAGCCGATTTGGAAGCGGCGTTCCAGTGGGCGCGGCAAAAGGATCCGGGGCGCACAATTATTTTGTGGGGCAGCAGCTATTCGGCTTCGCTGATTTTCCCGCTGGCGGCGGAGCATCCGCAGGAAGTTTCGGCGGTGCTGGCGTTTTCTCCCGGAGAATATTTCCAGCAGGATCCGCGAATGATACGCGATGCGGCGGCGAAGGTGCACAGTCCTGTGTTTATCACGTCGGAAAATGACCCTGAGCGGCTGAATGATGCGACGCGGATTTTCGAGGCGGTGGCGTCGCGCGACAAAATCCACTATCAGGCAGAGTACGCGGTGCACGGCTCGGCGACGTTGCGCGAGGATCGCAATCCGCAAGGCGCGGCGGCGAATTGGCGGGCGGTGATGGATTTTCTGAGGCGCTTCGAAGAGTAAAGGCGACACATTCCTGAAAGTGCGACCCTCACACGGAAACAAAGCATTCCGTGCAGAGTGCGAATCGCGTTTTGTGCTACTGTAAGCGCGTTCCAGCCTGTATGGCTCAGCGTACCCGATGAGAGTACAAAGGACGTAGCCATGACGAAGATGCGGAGCGCACTTATCCTGATGTTATTGCTGTCGCCCGCTCGCTGCTGGGCGCAGTCTGCCAATCGAGTTGAGATCTACGGCGGCTATTCATTCGTGAACAACGACTTCACCGGCGGCACCCTCTACAATAACCAAACTTCGCTGAACCGCGGATGGAATGCCTCGGTGAATCTAAAGCTAAACCGGCTTTCGCAGTTTGTCGCTGATTTTGGGGGCTCCTATCTTCCCTTGTCCAGTGACCACTGCGGTTTTGGAGTCAATTCGTGCAGTTCTAGCGCTTACACTTTGATGTTCGGACCCCAGATCTCTTTCCAATCTAAACTCACTCCTTTCGCTCATGTCCTCATCGGAGTTGCTCTTGCACATCAGAGTAGTGGAACAATCCGAAGTCTGGTCAGTAATCACTCCTTCGTCGAGGCTTTCGGGGGCGGCGTGGACTACGGGATCACGCGTCACTTCGGGCTGAGAGCACAAGTTGACTTCCTGCAGACGCATTTCACAAATGGAGACAATCAGGTCCCTTTTGATAATGGGCACTTTCGAATCTCTGGCGGCCTCGTTATTCGGTTCTAGGATATGTTGTGACATGTGCCTATGCGACGCCGATTCTCGAGGCGGTGGCGTCGCGCGATGATATTGAGCGCAGGCTAAAGCCTGTGCCACTCAAAGACCGCGGCGGTATCCACTTACCCCAACCTGCACGATCCTCACCACAGAAGCTAATCCAACAAGCGCAGTTTTTGAACGGCAAAGGGTGCGGACTCATGCGATTTTGCGCCAGCTCGCGCTTGGATTGAATACTTTGTTTCTCCTTTGAATCGCGTTGACACCTTCCCTCGACCAGCATAGAATCTCGCGGTTTAGCGACGCCTCGCCCTGCCACCTCGCTGTACTGGCGGACGCAAACTCGGACTCCATTTATAAATATTTATAAATAATTGTTAGGCCTTTGCTTTGTGCCGCTTTTTTCGTAGTTGTGGGACTCATACCGGCAGACCCGTAATTTTCTCTAAGGAGGAGGCAGGCAAATGAACATGGACAAGGTACACGAAATGGCGTTCAGAGTGATTGGGGATACGGGCGGAGCGTTCACCGTGGCGCTCGGATACATCGGCGACCGGCTCGGGCTTTTCAAGGCCATGGCCGGAGCGGGCCCGATGACCAGCGTGGAGCTGGCCAAGAAAACGCAGCTCAACGAGCGGTACGTTCGCGAATGGCTGCGCGCCATGACGGCCGCCGAGTACGTGGACTACGATCCCGCAACGCAGAAATACAACATGACGGAAGAACAGGCATTCGTGCTGGCGAATGAAGACAGCCCGCTGTTCGTCGGCGGCGTGTTTCATTTCACCGCTCCTTCGATCCGCAACGCGGACAGAATTGCCGAGGCGTTCAAAAACGGCGGCGGCATACCGTACTCGGAAATCGGCGACGAAATTCCGCACGCCATCGAGCGGCTGTTCCGTCCCGGCTACTTGAATTTTCTGGCGAAGGACTGGCTGGGCTCCGTTCCGGGATTGGTGGAGCGCCTGAATAAGGGCGCGAGCGTGGTGGATATCGGCTGCGGCCATGGGCAATCCACGGTGACCATGGGCAAAAACTTCCCCAATTCGCAGGTGCTGGGAATTGATTATCACGCGCCGAGCATCGAGCGCGCGCGCAATCTGGCGGCAAAAGAAGGCGTGAAGAACGTCGAATTTGTGCAAGCCGCTGCGGACAAAATTCCCAACGGGAAGAAGTACGACCTGATTTGCAGCTTCGATTGCATCCACGACATGGTGGACCCCAAAGCGACGCTGAAAGCCATTCGCAACGCTATGGCCGACGACGGCGTGTACGTTTGGTCGGAGCCGAACGCTTCGGACAAGGCGCATGAGAATCGCAATCCTGTGGGCAAAATGTTCCATGCGATCAGCCCGCTGCATTGCATGACCGTGTCGCTGGCGTACAACGGCGCGGGGCTGGGCACAGTGATCGGCGAACAGGGAGCGCGCGAACTGGCGAAGGAAGCGGGATTCTCACACTTCGAGAAATTGCCCATTCAGCATCCGCTGAACCAGTTTTTCGCGCTGCGGAAGTAGCGAAAAACAATCGGGCAGTTGAAGATGAAAGCAGGGCGGGTTTATCCCGCCCTTATTTTTTTTTGGCGCGCGGCGGGCGATACGATGTTTGAGGTTTCAGTTCAGTAGGGCCCGGCTTTACGGCGCCCGTCTTCCCTCCGATGTCGCAATAGGGCGCCGCTCGACTCTCAATTTTATGCTTGCGCGAATACTCGTGCGCAGGCACACTCCCAACATCGCACGGCAATATTGGAGGAGCTTTCGTGACCGAGTGGCACTATGCGCAGGGAGACCGCGCCGAGGAACTGAGCGAAGTGCGGGTCTTCACCATGAAAAAACGGCAGGGCGGCGCGGAAATTCCCTTTCAGATTACGCTGCGCGAGTATGCCGCGCCTCCTCCGGGACAGGGAGTGCGTTTTTTTGCGCAGGCCGATAAACCTGTGAATCAGAAGACCGCCGCCATTATTCCTTCCGGATGGGGCGACACGCTTCTCGCGGCGCTGGCCGATTGCATGCGAATGATTCGCCAGTTCCCTTATGAGGGTGAGTGATGGACAGCGTGCGCATCATTTGCAAGAGCCGGCAGATTGCTCCGGGGGTAACTGTGGTGGAGATCACCGGACGGCTGCTGATGGGCGCCGACTGCGCGCTGATTGACAAGCAAATCGAGGCGCTGATCGCGCAAGAGCAGAAGCGCGTGATTCTGGACCTCAGCGAAGTGCGCATGATCGATAGCGCCGGCGTGGGCCAGGTGGTCAAATCCTTTACGCGACTGAAGAAATCCGGCGGCGATTTGCGTGTCGCGGGCGTGAGCGGAATGCTCGACGGCGTTTTCAAGCTGACGCAAGTGCACAAAGTCATCGGCATGTACGCGAATGTGCAGGAAGCTTCGCAAGGTTTCTGAGCGACGCCAAGACTCTCGCAATTCGAGAAGCTGCGCAGTCGGGATCCGCTGGAGCAGTTTTTCGCGCTGCGAAGATAAAGCTGAATCGAAGGGCACGGTGAAAAGAACAGCTATGATCGTGGGGGCGATGTTTGGTTTGTGCGCGCTGTGCGTCGCGGGATTCGCGCAACAGAAATCGGGCGCGAAGAGCGCGACGGAGCAAGTCTGGGCGCAGGAAGAAGCGTACTGGCGGTACGTGAAGGCGCGCGACACGAAGGGTTATATTGCGCTGTGGAGCGACGGCTTCACCGGCTGGCCGATTGTTGACGCGCATCCGGTGGGCAAAGACAGCATTGCGCCGGCTCTGAATGCGTCCAAGGGCAGTCTCGGACAGGTCGCCGCCTACAAGCTGCGACGCGAAAGCGTTCGCCAGCACGGGCCCGTGGTGATTACGTTTTACCGAGCCACTGTGACGCGCAGGAATGCCAACGGGTCCGAATCCACGGCGACCTACCGCATGACGCACACGTGGATGAAGGAACGCGGCGTGTGGCATATCGTCGGCGGCATGAGCGCCGCGGACCCTCCGCCCGCCGCTGCAAAGCCGTAGCGGCAGAGCGAACAAGCGCTGGACAAGCGAGCACCTTTTGGGCGGGACGCGGCATCCATCCTGAACGACAACACATGGGCGCCTGTGCTAATTCAGGCGCTCGCTGCTTTCCTCCGGAGGTGCGCAATGCGCCGCGCGACGTTCTCAGTTTTGATTCTCGGCTTGTTGTTGATTTCCCCGACGGTCTTTGGCCAATCCACTTCCAACGATTCACGCGCAAGCGACTCGCAAACTTTGCAAAAGCTGCTGCAGGAGGTGCGCGAGTTGCGGCAGGATTTGCGCACGGTGACCGTGGCATCGGAGCGGTCGCAGATACTGCTGTCGCGTTTGCAGATCCAGCAAACCGCCGTCGCCAACGCGCAAAAAGAGGTGGACACCGCGACTTCACGCCTTGACCAGGCGCAGAGGCAGGAAAAACAGTTCCAGGCTCAGCTCAGCTACTACTCCCAGCAGGACGCTGAAGATCGCACTCCGGATCCTGCGCGGCGGCAGCAGATTGAGGACGTTATCGGCCGCATGAAGATACGCCTGGATCAGGTTCGTACGGAGGAAGGGCAGCTTCAGGGTGACCAGTCGCAGGCCAACGAAAAATTGCAGATCGAGCAGTCGAAACTTGACGGGCTGCAGAGCGAATTGGATCAGCTCGATGCCAAGCTTGCGAATCTCGCAAGCCAGCCGGTGAATTAAAAACAGTGACGAGTGAGGAGCAGGCAAGCACAAAAACCACAACACAGTGACGAGTGACGAGTGGACGAAAGCAAAAGCCAGCAGGTAACGCGGCGTTTCCGCCACTAGAAACTTTGCGCCTCGAGGCAACGACGCCGTATCATCGGCAGCGGAGGCAAAGCGGCGTCGAGCCGCCGGACTCCAGAAAATTTGCGCCATTGAAGCGGTGAAGGAGGGCAAAGTGGAAGGCATAATTTCGAACTTGGTGCGCGAATTCGAGCAGGGCAAAATTTCCCGCCGCAAACTGATTCAGAGCCTCGCTGTCGCCGTGGCGGGAGGCGCCGCTGCCATTGGCGCGGCCGGTTCGGCGCTCACGGCAAAACCTGCCGCTGCCGCCGCTGATGCGAGTCACAGCGCGTTCAAAGCCATCGCGGTGAATCATATTTCCTATCAAGTCGAGGACTATGCCAAGACGCGCGACTTCTACGCGGACCTGCTGGGCATGCAGCCGCATAACGACGATGGCCACGAGTGCTACATGCGATTCGGCGAGTCGGTGTTCATTCCGCGGAACCGTCCTCCCAATACGCCGCGAATCGACCACATCGCATACACCATCGAGAATTGGGATCGCGCTGCCGTCGAGGCGGAACTGAAGCGCCGCGGTCTGGATCCGCAGCCGGACACGCCGGACAGTTTTCACGTGCGCGACATCAACGGCTACAACCTGCAAATCTGCGCTAAGAGCTGTTGCTAGCTTCTTGGCAGCGCGGCAGCCAACCGATTTCGCCGTGCTCCAAAGGCGCCGACCTGAAGGTCGCCGCTACGATGAGAGACGGGCCCGTAGTCGGCGCGATGCTCATGTCGCCTGCGCGCTGCTCAGGTACGCAGAATGGCGAGAATACACAGAATGGCACCGGTGAATAACTATCTGGTTATTGACGGAGGGCGGTTCTAAGCGCAGAATAATGGCGCCCTAGTTCTCCTGCCAGTTCTTGCAGTTCAGGCGGGCGCGGCGTTTGCAGAAATCCTTGGCCCAGCCTCGGGATGCAGATGAAGACACTCGGCCCAGTCCTCTTCACCGCTGCTGCTTTGTGCATAGCTGTGCTCTCCGGTTGCGCCTCCGGACCCTCCGCGCCGTCCATCACCGTCACGATTATCAGTCCCACGTCTTCTCCAACCGTCGGCGGCGGGCAAAGCGTGAATGTCGTCGCTGCGGTGCAAACTACCAGTCCATCGAACCAGTCCGTAACGTGGTCGCTTTCCGGCGCTACCTGCGGCACAAATTGCGGCACGCTTTTTAACCAGTCGTCAACCCAAGTGACCTACAAGGCTCCGGCGACCGTTTCGGCCAATTTCACGGTCACGGTGACCGCGACATCGGCGACCGCGCCATCGAAATCGGCCGCCATTGTGATTAACGTCTCGACGATTTCTGTAAGCATTGACAGAAAAGTGCAGCAGCTCGCCGCCGCTCCTTCACCGTGGCCCACCGCGTCCATTCTGGTGGACTTCGAGGCCAGCGTACAGTATGACCCAAACGATGGCGGGGTCACATGGACGCTCACCGCCGGAGGCGCGCCATGCTCGCCGGCGTGCGGCACGCTTTCTGGCCCGCTGGGTATTGCTGTCACTTATACGCCACCTGCAAGCGTTCCTGCCGCGCCAAACAACCAGCCTACCCTCACCGCCACTTCGATCAGTGATCCGAGCAAATCGGACAGCGACACGTTCACGCTGTTCGACGGGGCGACGGCCTGCGCTCCTGGCGGAAATGAGAGCGAACTGAACGGACAGTACGCGATTCTCTCGCAAGGCTGGGCCGGCGATAGCAACGCCACGCCCATCATATACGCCGCCAGCTTTGGCGCGGACGGCACCGGCAAAATCACCGAGGGTCAGGACCGCCTGAATCTTCCCACCGTTAGCGCTGGCGGCTTTTTGCTGCCCACGGCCAGTTCGTATTCGGTCGGTTCCGATGGGCGCGGCTGCCTAACGCTTACCGACGACTCCGACGAAACGCAAACTCTGCGATTCTCGTTAGGCGGGATCAATGGCGGAGTCGCTTCTAAAGGCGACGTCATTCTTTTCAGCCAGGACCCGGCCACCTTTTACAACGCGACGCTGACTCTGCGCGCCTCGGGAATTTTGCGCCAGCAGGACCCTTCCGCGTTTTCTCTGAGCGCGCTGGCGTCTAATTACGCCGTTGGCCTCGATGGATGGGCCGAGTCCACCGACCCGACCGTCGCACCCCAGCATTTCGCCATGGCCGGAGCATTCGCGCAGAGCGGCGGAACGCTCAGCAATCTTGTCTTTGACGCCAACACTGCGGGCACGCTGACCCAGGACAACGGATTATCTCCCGGCATTACCTTCGGCACAATCGGGTCGGTCGCCACGCTCGATGGCGTGGCAAACGGAAATCTGTCGGTGCCGGGGGGTAATACCGGATCGACGAACGTGGGCGTAGAGGTTTACGTCATCAATTCGTCGGAGTTGTTTTTTGTCTCCGTCACTGTCGAGCCCGGCGTTACCTTCAGCGGACGCGCGATTGCCACGCCGAGTTCGTTCCCTACCTCCTCGTTCGCGCCGTCGTACATTTTCCGTTCCACCGGCAGCGGCTCAAGCGGCGCATCGGCTTCCATCGGCCTCATGAATTTCTCCACCCCCGTCGTCAACGGTGGCGGCTTCGCCGGTACTGTTTCCGGCACGCTCGACCAATACTCTGTGGGGAACTTCAGCACGTCCAACACCTCGGAAAGCTACGCGTTCGGTCCTCTTGTGGGCTTGGTCAGCATCTGGTCCAATCCATCCATGTCAGGAACTCCTTCGCAATATCTTTATCTGACCATCCCGTATGACGGCGTCGCCGGCTTCAGCGTCACCACTGACGCGACCGCTCCTCTCGGCGTTTTTGACGTGCAGCCGTACGGCTACCCTGGCGCTCCGTCGCTCCCAGCGCTTTCCGGCAATTTCATTTTGGGCAGCGGTGAGCCCGGCGACAGCACTGTGTTTGACATTTCCGGCATCGCTGCCGCCCCCTCCTTCGGCATGCCCGCTTTCTCCGGCACTGAAGATGTCGCGTCTCCTACGGCGCTGTCGTCCAACTCATTCACCATCGGTTTGTTTTCCTTCGGCTCCGACGGCGTCGGAAACGTCGGCCCGAATACGTTCGCCGTGACCAACGGCACAGAGCTGTTTTTTCTCGATGAGGGCTCGGGAGGGCCGAACTTCCCGCCAGAAGTGCAAATCTTCCAGCATTAATTGCGAACCGCAACGTCCTGAGCGATCCGGCTCGGAGCGCCGTTTTGTAGAAACGGCAGAACGCCAAGCAGGAGCGCGGCTCCAGGGATGACCACCCAACTCAGCAGCAAATTGATCGGAACTGACAGAAACGGGGAGAAGAACAGGTGCGCGGGCGGCAGTGCGTCCATACCTAGAATTCTCAGAAAAGGGCCCAATGTGCCGCGTTCCATGGCTGCCCACTGGCCAACAAAAATTGCGAGAAAAAGAAGCAGCGGAAAAAGTCCGGTGGCAATCTGCACGGCGCGGCCGCTACCCTCGCGACGCGAGCGGTACGCTCCCAAAGCGCCGAGAAATGGCAGCGTGTACAACCATCCCAGATAAACGACCAGTGCTGCGCCTCTGTGCCTCATTATATTGAGCACTAATTCGGGGTAGTTCTGGGCGTGCGGCGTCGGCGCGTAGTGGTACACCCAGGCCGCGGCAAGCTGAAAGGCGGCGAGTAGAGCGGCGCTGGCGACGAACATAGCTATTCCTGGAAGCCAGAAACGTTTGGTGCGGTTGTTGAGGTACATGGGGTTCTCCTTGCGGGCGCGGTAGAGATTGGCGCCCAGGTGTTTGTCTTCGTGAAGCTCAGCGGCGGCGCGTTGCGTTGCGGCGGTTTGCGCGGCGGTGGAATCGTCGATGCCGCGCGCACGCGCGTCACTGCATAAATCTTCGAGATAGCCGGCGAGTTCGCGGGAAATTTCTTCGCGCTCCTCAGCGGAAAGCTTGGAGTTCGCGAGCTTGCGCGCGGCTTCTTCGCGCCAATCGGAAGGCCGGTCATCACTCGAATTAGGCAAAATGCATCTCCATCAGGCGATTCGCCGCTGCGAGTCGCCAGCGCGCAGGAACGGCAGAATGCCGAGCAGCAGCGCCGCGCCGGGGATAACGACCCAGCTTATTATCTGACCCGTTAGTGCCGGCAAGAAGATTCTAACTGGCGGAAGAGTGCCGACCGCCAAAGCCAGCGGAACAAAAACAGCGAAAGTCGCCAGGAACACCATTGCCGGAAAGAGCCCTACGGCGATTTGCAAAGCGGGGCCACTTCCCTGCCGGCGTGACCAGTACGTTCCCGCAGCGCCCAGGAATGGCAGAGCGCAAAGCCAGGGGACGTAAATCGCCAAAGAGTGGTGCATCCATACGTCGTTGGCGCCGAATTTTGCCGCCCAGAAATGCGGCAAGTAGGGCGAAAATCCAGCGAGCTGAAAAATTTCAAGCAGAAGGGCGCTGGCGAGAAGCACGGCCGTCCCGGGAAGCCAGAAACGTTTGGTGCGGTTGTTGACGTTCATGGGATTCTCCTTGCGGGCGCGATAGAGAGTTGCGCCCAAGTTTTGATCTTCGTGAAGTTCGGCGACGGCGATTTGCGTTGCGTCAATTTGCGCGGCGGCAGCGGAATTCTCAATGCCGCGGCTCGGTGCGTCGCTGCATAAATCTTCGAGATAGCCAGCGAGTTCGCGCGCGATCTGTTCGCGCTCCTGGCTGGAAAGCTTGGAATCCGCCAGCTTGCGCGAAGCTGCCTCGTGCCAATCGGGGCGCGAGTCACTCTTCCAATCAGGCATGATGCGCCTCTGCAACGCTCTGCGAACTATTGCTGGCGCGCAGGAACGGCAGAATGCCGAGCAGCAGCGCCGCGCCAGGGATCACCACCCAGCTGACCACCACGCCAATGCCTTCGGGAATGAGGGTCTTGCCCAATGGGACCTCGCCGATCATGCCGCCGAGCACGCATGCGACCTGTGAGACCGTCATGAGAATCCCCAAGAAAACAAAGGCTGACAAGAACTGCGCGGCGCCTCCTGCAACGTCACTGCTTCCTCCGCGGCGAGACCAGTAGGCCGCGGCAGCCGCAAGAAATGGCAGAATGCAGAGCCACGGATAATAAACGATCACTGGCCAGTAGATGGCGCGCGGATCCGTCGGCCCTCCATGAATCGAAATTGTTGTGAGATACGGACGGAGGCCGAAGAGCTGGAAGACTGCGAGCAGAGCGGCACTGGCGAGGAGCACAGCCATGCCGGGAAGCCAAAAGCGTTTAGCGCGGTCGTTTAAGTACATGGGATTCTCCTTGCGGGCGCGATAGAGATGCGCGCCCAAGCGTTTGTCTTCGTGAAGTTCGGCGGCGGCGGTTTGCGCGGCGGCTGAATCGTCGAGGCGGCGCGCGGGCGCGTCGCTGCATAAATCTTCGAGGTAGCCGGCCAGTTCGCGCGAAATTTCCTCGCGCTCCTCGGCGGAAAGCTTCGAATTGGCGAGTTTGCGTGATGCTTCTTCGCGCCAGTCGGGGCGCCCATCGGAGCGCGAGTCGCTCTTCCAATCAGGCATGGTGGGCCTCCGCGAGGCGTCCGAGAGCCCGAAAAAGCTCTTTCCATTCTTTACGCAGAGGCGCGAGCTTTTTGCGGCCGGCGGCGGTGATGCGGTAATACCGGCGGGCGCGTCCGGCGGGCGTTTCGCCCCAGGTGGCGCGGAGCCAGCCGCGCGCTTCCAGGCGATAGAGCAGCGGATAGAGGGAGGCCAGCGTGAAGCGCAACGCGCCGCGCGTTTGACGCTCGATGCGGCGGGCGATTTCGTAGCCGTGCAAAGGGCGCTCCGCGAGAATCGAGAGAATGGCCAGTTCGGCGCTGCCGCGTTTGATGTTCGAGCTTATCATGATTCTGAGTATATAGGGATTCTATATAGAGAGAGAAGCGCCTGTGCTTGCCGCGATGTCGTAAGAGGCAATGCGAGCCGTTTTGCTCTCTGAGGACAGACGGACTTCAGACAGCAGGTTCCTCACCGCCATTCGCGGGAGGCGCGACCGGGTTCGGAATGACATCCGGCCTGCGTGCAAGAACAGGCCTCGGGGAAAGCGCAGCGCGATGCGAGATCCGCGGCCTTGCGTCAATCAGCGATTCAAAGTAGACTCCACGGCAAATCCCGACGGTTTTCATTTGACGGTCCAGACTTAGCGGCCCCTGCGTTTTCAGAGAACTTCACGAAACACGGAGGAAATATGCGCACCCTAACGAGCATTCTGGGGACAATTCTCTTGGCAGGCGTGATGCTGCTGATGGCGGCGCCAGCTTTTTCCCAGCAGAAGGAACTTTCCGACGCACAGTACATAAAGCAGGCTCTTTCCGCCGCGCCTCCCGCTGTGGCCGCACACGCGACGGTCGTTCGCATGGACAAAGACGGAAAGATGCGCACACTGCGCAAGGGGACGGACGGCTTCACCTGCATGATTCTGGGAGCGGACAGAATGTGCAACGACGCCAACGCGATGGAGTTTTTTAGCGCGGTGATGAACCACACGGCGCCGCCGGAAGGCCTGGGAATTTCCTACATGCTCGCCGGCGACCATGGCGCGAGCAATACGGATCCCTACGCGAAGGGCAACAATCATAGCGCGAGCAATGCGCATAGCCATGCCACTGGAAAGACGGCGAACAATCATTGGATCGTCACCGGCCCGCACTTGATGATCGTTGGGGCGGCCGCGAAAGGTCTTGGGTATACACGCGCGGCGGATCCAGATCCGAGCAAGCCGTACATGATGTGGGCCGGAACGCCATACGAGCACGCCATGGTTCCCGTGGGACCGCCGAGCGCAAGCAAACCGTAGTAGCACCTAGCATTGGGAGCCGCGCGTACCTGTACGAGCGTACATTTGCGTGGAAAGCACGGGAATTTGGTTGATGCGCGGCTGGCAGGCGCTCAACGCGATAAAATTCAGCCATGGAATGTTCCAAGTGCAAGACGGCGAATTCCGACACGGCCCAATTCTGCACGCGCTGCCATGCGACGCTGCTTTACAAGTGTCCTTCGTGCGGAGCGGCGCAGCGCCATGGCGGGAAATGCGATAAGTGCGGAATTGATTTCGCGAAATACGCCATGATGCTAATTGCGCAGGAGCAAACCCGCGCGGAACGCGAGCACGAAAAGGTGCGCGAGAAAGCGGCCGGTTGGAAGCAGTTGCTTTTGCTGCCAGTGGACGGCGGATTTTCGCTGGTGAAGTATTTGCTGCGACGGGAATGATGAGGCAGTGGTCAGTGGTCAGTGGCGAGTTGGTTAGTGAAAAATGGCGGTTTGCAATTGAGGGTTGACAGTTCAGAGTAAGAGCAAAGGCCCACAGGCAGTTTATTCCGCTGTAGACCCCAATTGACGTTCAGCGAGTCGTTCCTAGCGCGCCTGATAGATTGTTTTGTGCGCGGGCAGAAGCGCGCCGATCACTGCACCAGCCACAGCGCCGAGCGCAGCGCCGATGCCAGCGTAAGCGCCTTTGCTTAGCGGATTCACGCAATAAGGAGTAGAAGGGCCGCACTTGCCCGGCGCTGCTGCCGCAGCGATGCCCGCGCCGCTGCCTGCGCCAATCGCAAGTCCTAGCAAGGCGTGCCGCGCGCGATGCGCGGGAACAGTTACGCGCGCCACATTTTCACGCTCGATGGACGAGTCTCCGCTTTTTTCGTGAAGCTTGATGCTCTGGCCGTCCGCCGACAAAAATGTCCCGGAGTGCTTGCCTTTGCTCTTGTCGATGACCTGAATTTTCTGGCCTGGCTGCAGCGCGTTCAGATTTTCCCACGCTGCTTTGTTACTCTGCGCTCGCGAAACGCACGGCACGGCCAACAGGCACGCAAGAATCAGCAGTTTTTTCATTTGGGTACTCCTCGCTCAACATGAGATGAATGGATTCGGGCCGAACGATCGAAACGCTTGCTCCAAGCTTCCGGAGAGGATGCGGTGCTTATAGCATGAGAGCGCGAGTGCGTCAAACGCGAGCAGATGTGCGCGACTCGGCGAAGATGAAACGGTTCTGCTGATGGTGCCCGCCCGGTGCAGACCTGGGTGCGCGAGGCGTGACAAAGAAAAACGCCGGGATTCGTGGAGGAGTACGAATCCCGGCGCGAGTTGCTAACGCAAAAATGCTGATTGATGGCCGGCGCGTTTACTTGCCGCCGATGTGGTAAACCAGCGCAACCGAGAAGCGTTCCGAATTTTCGGTGCTGCCGTTGGAACGGAAGCCCATATATTCGAACTCCGGCTGCAAAGCGATTTTGCCATCGCCCGCGATGCTGATCTGCGTCCCGCCGCCAAAGGCATAAGCAAACGGGTTGCTGGTGACTCCGGCTGCCGAGAAATGCGAGCCGCCGACAAGGGCCTGCACGTACGGCACGAACATCCCCGTGGCCCGGAAGGAGAAGCGCGGCCCAAAGGTGTAGGAGGTGGCGGTCAAGCCCACGCCGCTGGGCGAACCATGGTAGAGGCCGAAATCCGCCTCAAGTCCCAGCCAACGATTGGCGTTGAAGCCCGCTGCCGCATTAAAGCCATTTAGATTGACCCCTGGCGCTCCACCTGAACCATTCAGGTGAAGGTCGGAATACCCTCCCGAGATGTTTGCCTTGGGGGTCTGCGCGTAAGCGCCCAAGGCGAAAAGCGAGAGGGCCAAAGCCGTAAAAATGATCTTTTTCATTCCTATCTCCTTTGGTTTCTGCCTATTGTCAATGTAAGTTGCATCCCGGCTCCGGGCTGGTTCGCCTCGGGTGGCTTGGGGGCGCTGCATTTCGCAGCAATGGTCCTAGTTGAAACACTACAAGCGTAAGATGGAGACCGCTGTGGGTCAATTACCGGTACGGCAGCAGGTTCGCGGGAGGAAACTGACCATAAGGACAGGATTCTCAGTAGCTTATGAGGAATTTTGCCCAACTAAAATCGCGTCCGGCGAGGGTCGCACCTGGGCAGGCATGACACCCTTAGACTAGGCGCCCTTGGACTAGGCAGATGGGGGCGCGGTTACCGTTCGCCGATGTTGTAGACGATGCCGATGGAGAAACGTTCGGAGTTGATGGTGCCGCCGTTGGCGCGCAGGCCGAAGCAGTCGAACCCGGTCGCATGCGCGCCGCTGGCTACATTCGCCGAGTGATACGATTCAACTCCCGTCCCCCGCCAAGAGTCAGTCCATCGGCATAGACGTAGGCGTAGAACTGACGCGCTGCGCATCGCTATGGATGTTGGAAGGGAGCGGCGTGGTCGTATTCGGCAGCGTGAACTCGGAAACGATCGCGTGCACAGTCCTGCCGGCATTACCGATGACAAACATCAACTTGAGGACGGCTCCGGATGTGCCTTTGGGTGGAATGGGGAAATCAATCGTGGCGCTGCCAGTGCAGTCCACGTTGACGGTGTAAGTACCTTGTTCGTGAATGTCAAAGCCAGTCAAGGGATCCGCTGGACCCGGGCGGGGCACGCCGTTGCCCATGATGAAATCAACCTGGCTAAGTTTGCCCGCGCCGTCGAATTCCGTCATCGCCACGCCGTCGACGTAGAGTTTTGCTCCGCCCGGCAGGAAGTTCTCACCTGAGATACGGAACGCGTAATCCCCGCGCAGGGTGGCGTCCGAGCAACCATCGTTATCCGTAGATTGTGCGCGGGCCGCAGGAATCAACAGCGCGGTGCTGAGGGCAACCAAGAGTGAAGCGAGAATCCATCGTTTCATGACTTCCTCCTTTAAACGTTTTGCGCCGCTCTTTCGAGCGAAACGGTGATGTTGCCGAGAGAAGGCTTCGGCTCCACTCAGCATCGGCGAGGCGCGGGCACCGGGCAATGCAGCGCAGATGAAATGTTGGTGAAAGAGAGGTGAAAGCGCATCCCTCTGAAAGCACGATGTCTGTGCTAGAATCAGTGAAACTACGAGGCTCCCAGGCCGAACATGGCAGACGGATCGCAAGGCTTTCGCTTCGGCACCTACGAAGCGGATCCTCTCGCGCGCGAGCTGCGCAGGCACAAGACGCGCATCAAGCTCTACGGCCAGCCGTTCGCCGTCCTGATGCTTCTACTCGAGCGCGCCGGTGAAGTGGTGACGCGGGAAGAGTTGCGGCAGAAACTCTGGCCCGCGGACACCTACGTGGATTTTGAGCACGGCGTGAATACCGCAGTTAAGAAATTGCGCCAAGCGCTTTCCGACTCGGCTGGGGAGCCGCGCTTCGTCGAGACGCTTCCGCGCGTCGGCTATCGCTTTCTCGCTCCGGTGGAACGAATCGCGCCTGCGAAGAAGCAGCGCGTGATGCTGGTGGTGCTGCCGTTTGAAAATCTCAGCAACGACCCGGAACAGGAATATTTCAGCGACGGGCTGACAGAAGAGACGATTACCGCGCTGGGGCAACTGGCCTCCTCGCGGCATGGGGTCATCGCGCGAACTTCGGCTATGGCCTACAAACGAACGCGGAAAAGCATCACAGAAATCGGCCACGAGCTCGGAATCGATTATGCGCTCGAAGGCAGTGTGCGGCGCGACGGCACGCGCGTGCGCATCAGCGCCCAACTGGTCCGCGCCAGCGATCAAACGCATCTTTGGGCGCAGAATTACAATCGTGAGCTGAAGGACTTCCTCTCGGTGCAGGGAGAGCTTGGCCGCGCCATTGCCGCACAAGTGCAGATAAAACTGACGCCGAGCTCGCGACCGACGGCCGGCGCTCGTGCAGTGAATGCCGAGGCTTATGACGCCTATCTTCATGGGCGGTATCACTTGAATCGCGCCACGCGGCCAAACATCGAACGCGCCATTGAGTATTTCCAGCAGGCCACGGAAATCGATCCGTGCATTGCGGTGGCCTATGCGGGGCTCGCCGACGCGCAGGTCATGCTACCCCTTACCAGCGACGCGCCGTCCCACCAAGTGATGCCGAAAGGGAAGGAGGCCGCGCGGCGGGCCCTCGAAATCGACCCAGAGCTTGCCGAAGCGCATACCGCAATTGCTTTCGCGAACTTTTGGTACGACTGGGACTGGGCGAACTCAGAGAAAAGGTTTTGCCGCGCGCTGGAGTTGAACAGCAATTACTCCTGGGCGCGCTACCGCTACGCGCATTTGCTCTCCAACATTGGCAGGCACGACGAAGCACTGGGCGTTGTCGACGCCGCGCGCGAACTTGACCCGCTGTCGCTCATTATCAATACCATGTGCAGCCAGTTCCGGTATCAAGCCGCGCGATTGGACGAAGCGCTGGCGCTGGCCACCAGACCTTTGGAGCTTGACCCGAATTTCTGGGTCGCGCATCTCAATCTATCGAAAATATATGCGGCGATGCAGCGTTATGACGAGGCGCTCGCCGAAGCGGAGAAGGCGCGCGTAGCCTGTGGTCTAAGCACCGAGCCGCTGTCGCTTGCCGGCCATGCGCAGGCGCGTTTGGGGCACCGCGTGGAAGCCGAAAAGGCGCTCAATGAACTGCTGGCGATGAGAGATGCGCGCTACGTTCCGCCGTATAACATTGCGCGCGTGTATCTGGGCATGGGCGAGCACGGCAAGGCGCTGGAATGGCTCGAATGCGCATACGCGGAGCGCGACGTGCGGCTGGCGTTTCTGAAGGTCGAGCCGAAGTGGAACCCGTTGCGCACAGATGGACGGTTCAAAAAGCTAATCCGCCGCGTAGGCTTTCCCTGAAGCGTCGCGCCAGTTACGAAAACCAGCAGCGCGAACGACGTCAGAATGATCTTCGCCACAACGCCTTGTTTGTTCCCGGCATGTTACCTTTCGCCGATGTTGTAGACGATGCCGATGGAGAAACGTTCGGAGTTGATGGTGCCGCCGTTGGCATGCAGGCCGAAGTAATCGAGCTGCGGGCGCAACGCGAACCGGCTAGTACCGATATTGATGTTCGTGCCGCCGCCGATGCTGAACGCGAACGGATTGGTGCCGGGAAGGTGCGAGCCGCCAAAAAGCACCTGTGCGAATGGAAGGAATTTTTGGTTGTCGCTGAGATGCAGCCACAAGCGCGGGCCAAAAGTATAGGTGGCGGCAGTCTAGCCGGCTCCGTCGGGCTCGCCGTGGTACACGCCAAAGTCCCAAACGATGCCGACCCAGCTTGTGACGTTATAGTCGGCTGAGCCGCTGATGCCGTTGGTAGTGACGCCGCTGCCGCGGGCGCCGTTCAAGTGAAACAGCGAGTAGCCGGCGGCCACATCGCCCTTAGGATCGTTTTCGGAATTATTTTGCGCCTGCGCGCCGAGCGCCATAAGCGAGACAGCGACTGCTGCGAGAATGATCTTCTTCATTCACATCTCCTTTGGTACCCACCCGTATTACTATGCGCCACGATTGCCGATAAAATTATCGCCGCAGCCCCGGTGGATGCGCAACGTAAAACTGCTTTCAGCGCTGTTTCGTAAGTCGCGGGTAATTCGCGGATGGACCCGACAGCGGCGCGCGGCAGCGTAGGCAGGATGGGCTCACAAGTCGTTTTAGTTCGCAATTCCCTTCGCCGGCGTGGGAATTTTGGGATACATTCAGAGGATGCAGGGAGGCGCGTTCACGCGGGGCAGAAAGGCCTGTTCGCGCGACGTATCGGTCCGTTTCATGCGGAGCGGTGAAGAAAATCATGCGGCACTGGGAGGATAGATGAAAGGCTTCATACTGGGCATTGTGGTCACGATTGCGGCAATCATTCTCATCGGACTTTTCATCGCGGAGACGGGGCGCGTGGACATGCGCGCGGATCAAACGCCTTCGCATTTCGAGCGGCGGCTGGCGGGCGGCGCGATGGATGCGAGCGTAGATCGAAACGCTAAAGCCAAAAATCCGCTGCAGCCCACGGATGAAACGCTGATCGCCGGCGCAAAAATTTATGCAGACCACTGCGCGCTGTGCCATGGGGATCCCGCGCACCCGGCGTCGCCGCTGGCGGAATCGTTCTATCCGCGGCCGCCGCAATTCATGACCGACGCGGCCGACAAGGGCGATACTGATAATTACTACATCACCGAGCATGGCGTTCGCTGGACAGGCATGCCGGCGTGGGGAAAAGTGCTGTCGACAAACGAACTGTGGCAGGTGGTGACGTTCATCGGGCGCATGGGCAATTTGCCGCCGGACGTGAAAGCGGTGTTCGCGCTGCAGGCCCCGTCGCCCGCGGCGAAACCCAGCAAAAAGCCGGCAGAAAAGCCGGTTAAGAGGCCGCACAAGAGATGACGCGGACGGAATCCTGCGATAAGGAGCAAAGTGGTCAGTGGTCAGTGGTCAGTGGAAAACAGTTTGGAGTCAACAGCTGCAGCTCAGAGTTACGAGTCGAAATAGAGTGCGTAAGAGGCCGTGATTTTTGCCTGGGCATCGGCCTGAAGCAAACGAGAAGTGAAGATGGAACGGCATTCCGTAAGCACGGCAATGCTGTGGAGCATGCTGGGGGCGGCGCTGATCTTTGCGTTCGCGCTGGCGTCCTTTGGGCAAAGCCGCCCACAAGCTGCTGCTCCAGCGCCATTCGCGCAAAACGGCGTGCAAGGCGCGACGCCGGCGCTGAAGGTCAGGGCGGAACTTGTCCTCGTTGACGCGCAAGTGCTGCAGAAAAAGACCGGCCGACCAATTGATTCGCTGACATCCGGCGATTTCCGCGTGTACGAAAATGGTGTGCAGCAACGCGTCTCGTTCCTCAGCCGCGACGAAATGCCGCTCTCGGTGGTGTTCCTGTTTGATCTGACGGACAGCGTGAGGCCGGTGCTCAAGCCGCTGGCGCAGGGCGCGCGCGAGGCGCTGCAGCATCTGAGACCGGAAGATGAAGTCGCGGTGATGGTGTACGCGGCGTCGGCGCAGTTGCTACAACGCTTCACGCGGAATCGCGCGCTGGCGATGGCCGCGATTGAAAAAGCGAGCCGCATGAAAAGCAAAGAAGCGGCGTTTTTCAACGAGGGCGTATTTCAAGCGGCGCGCGAAACTCTGAATGCGCCCGAGAAACGCAGCCGCCGCGTGATTATCTGGCTGACGGACAATGTGCCGAATATTCCTTCAGAAGATGTGCGCGAAGAATACGGGAAAAGCGTGCCAAAGGGCGCTTTGCACAGCGAAAAAGACGCGGTGCGCGAGCTTTTCGGGACGGGCGCAACGGTGTGCACGATTTTAGATCAGAGCGAGATGTCCGACGAGATGGCCGCCGTTTACAGCGACGATCGGGAGTTTCTCGCGATGCGCATGCGGAATCCGCCGGGAGACGTTTTTCAGTACGCGGACGCCACAGGTGGAATTGTAGTTGGTTCGAGCAAAAAAGATGTGAGCGTGAAGCTGGCGCAACTGATTGACGCCATTCGCGCGCGCTATACGCTGGGCTATGAGCCGACGCTGCGCGCCCCGGCCGGCGCGTTTTGCCGAGTGAAAGTGAAGATTGCGCGAGACGCGGTGAAACGCGACGGAAAATTGGTGGTGCGCGCCACGCAAGGATATTATCGCGGCGGCGGCGCGCAGAACTGAACAGGCAAGTAGAGAGTGCCTAGCCGTAGCACTTCCGCGCCGCTATTAGTTTCCGTTTGGCACGGATGATTGTTCGCGGGCGGCGGCTTTCGCGCGCGGGCGTGATATCAAATAAAAAATGGGACCGAGGGCGATGAGCGCGAGGGCCACGGCGAGCGAACTGGTTGCGCCAATCGCTTCCGTGCGATTGCGAACGACCGCAGCGACCATCAGCGCGAGCGGCGGAATGCCGATCAAGATTACGCC
Source organism: Candidatus Acidiferrales bacterium (assembly GCA_035307965.1). Lineage (GTDB taxonomy): Bacteria > Acidobacteriota > Terriglobia > Acidiferrales > UBA7541 > DAHUXN01. Next base: position 87,660 of record DATGHO010000035.1, read on the forward strand.
GAGCATGCCTCCCGGAACGCGATAGGGCCGCGCGAGATTCGGCTCGCGAATGCGCAGGCCGATGAGCGCCCAAAATTCCAGCAGGACGCTCAGGCCGGTGACCAGCACGTCGATGATCACCAGGCGCTCGAAATTCAAAAACAGGCACGCAGCCCAGCCGATGGAGCACGCCGTGATGGCCACCCAGGGCATTCCCGTTCTCGCGGAGGTGTGCGCGAAGATTTTGGGCAGGTAGCCGTCCTGCGCCATCACTAGCGGCAGGCGCGAAAACGAAAGGGTAAGCGCGTTGAACGTGCCGATGGCGCCGATGGCTCCTCCTGCCGCAATCGCGACAGAAAGCCACTGGCCGCCGATGGCGCGGCCAATATCCACCCAGCCACCGGTGGACCATCCTAGTGGGCTGATGCCTGCGTGCGCCGCGGCTGCGACTGGCACAATATAGGAGACGGTGATGAAAGACACGGTCAGGAGCATGACCAGCGGAAAAGTGCGCTGCGGGCGCTCAACTTCTTCAGCGATGGTGGAAGTATTGTCCCAGCCCATGTAATTCCACATGGCGATTAGAATGCCGCCGAGGATGTCAACGTGTCCGATGGCGTGTGCTGGGACGGCAGCGGCAGGCATGATATTTGACGTGACATGACCTGCTGCTGCTGTAAGGCCGGCGCGTGCAGGCAGGAGCAAAGTGGCATTTGACGCGACATGCCGCGACAGCGCGACCGCAACCAGCACGACAAAGGGCGACAGCAGCGCAAGTGACATCCACACAGACCCTTCGCCGACCGCGCGTGTGCCCCACAAATTCCACAGCGTGCAAATCAGGATGAGCCCTAGTTCGATGATGATGGCGCGATGGCCAGCGGTAAGCGCGGGCGCGAAGTGGCCCAGATAGTCCACAAAAAGCGTGGGATAGAGCGCCATTTCGAAAATGCTGCCGGCCAGCGAAAGCCAGGTCTCCTGGTATCCCCAGAAATTGCCCAGCCCGCGGCGCACCCAGATGTAGAAGCCGCCCTCCTCTGGGATGGAGCTGGAAAGTTCGCTGACCATCATGGCGGTGGGAACGCTCCAGAGCAGCGGGGTGATGAGCAGAATGGCGATCGCGCCAGCGTAGCCCGCCATTTTGACGATGTCTTCGAGGCCGTAAGGGCCGCCCGAGACCATGAAGTAAGTGGCAGCGGCCAGCGTAAGAACCGTGAGCTTGCCGTGCGCGGCAATGCGCGGCGAATGGCGTCGCGAGCGAGGCGCCGGCCTTGGCGCAGACCCAAGGATCCCTTCGGCGGCGGTACTCATTCGAAAATCAAGGGGCGAAGCACGATACGCGATTTATACTCGCAGTGAAAACAGGACGCTAGAAAAAACGACAGAGCCGGGGCGGAATGTCGTGTTGACGAGACGGCGACAGCGGCGGCGCAATGGGCGAGTGGCCCGCGTGGCACGCGGTAAAATCAGTGCATGAATTGTCCAAAATGCGGCGCGGCGAATACAGACGGCGTGCAATTCTGCACGAATTGCCACGCTACGCTGATTTTCAAGTGTCCGAACTGCGCGCATACGCAAAGCCACGGCGGAGTGTGCGACGCGTGCGGCGAAAATCTGGACCTTTTCTGGGCGAGCTATTTGGCGATGAAGTCGAATGAAGCAGAGCGTGTCGCGCATGACAAAACAAAGGCGGAAATTGCTGCGGCAGCGCAGGCGCTGACGGTGCCGTTCGGCGGCGGCGCTTCCCTTTCGCGATTTTTCATCGTGCAACTCCTCGGCCGGCTTTTCGCACGGTTCAGTGCCCGCTGAAATCACAAGCTAGCGCCCCCTGACAACAGCGGACAGTGAAGAGTATTGCTCGCTCAAAATGTCCGCTATAACATTACTTAGCTCCTTCCATAATTGTGCGTGCCGGAGGCGATATGCAACGAGCGCTCTTTTCATGCTTGTGCGTTGTACTCTTCAGCCTGCCCGTTAGCGCGCAGAGCCGCCCGAGAGTCGAACTCTTTGGCGGATATCAATACTCCTATTTCGGCGACGAATTCACGCGGCTCAGTAGCAACGGATGGGATTTCGCGGCTGCTTACCATTTAACTCCCTAGCTTGGAGCGAAAGCGGATTTCAGCGGAGCGTATGCGAAGGATGACGTGTCCGCCGGGCAGCTCTTTGATGTCACGAACTATACATACACATTTGGCTCTGTGCTTTCGCCGTGGGCATCCAAACGACTCAGTCCTTTTGGCGAGATGCTGCTCGGGCGCTTCCATGAGGATCTTCCTGGGGCATCGCCGATTGTCTCCTTCGCGTTTCTGAGCGGAGGTGGGCTGGACTTCAAGGTTCACCAGCGCCTAGCGTTGAGAGTTTTCGAACTGGATTACCTGCACATGCATTCGACAACCCTCTATCCGGTCGGAACAAACAACCTACGGCTCTCGGCGGGAATCGTTTTCCAATTCTGAAACGTCATCCTCGCTTAACTCTGAACGTTTCGCACGCGCATTTGCATCACGGCTTGCGGAAAAGCGCGTGGCGCGGTATACAATGCGGCGCCCTTGACCTCAGTCCCGTTCGCGCACGCGAGTGGCGCGGTGACCTTTTTCCTTGCGCATACGTTTTTGTGCATTTCTGACGGGGTTTCGTTAGGCTTTTTGCAGGCTTTTGGCGAGTTTTTCATAAGCCACGCACACAGCGGCGCAGCGCAAATTTCAATCGTCCCATTTTGCGGAGGCAGACAGGATGAATCAGGCGGTCACAAGCAGAGGCGGCCGAGGCGCGGCAAAAATTCAATTCGCTGCGCTGACGACGATTTTGGCAATCGCGGCGGCGCTTACGGGCGCAGTTTGCGCTCGCGACGCGACGGCGCAGGCGAACCGCTACGCGACCGGCGCACGGCAGCAGACGCAGGAGATACGTCCGGCGCCGCAGAAGGAGATTATTTCCGGCGAAGTGGACCAATATATTGCGCAGCAGATGCACGCGCAGAGAATTCCAGGACTGTCGCTGGCGGTGGCGCTCGATGGCCGCGTGATCAAAGCGAAAGGCTACGGCTACGCGGATCTGGAATTTCGCGCGCCGGTGACGACCGACACGTTTTTCGAATCAGGCTCGATTGGCAAGCAGTTTACGGCGACGGCAGTGATGATGCTGGTCGAGGAAGGGAAAATCGGCCTCGAAGACAAAATCACCAAATACTTTCCGGACGCGCCGGCGAGCTGGAACGACATCACCATTCGCGAATTGCTGAGCCACGAAGCGGGGCTCAAGAATTACACGGGAGTGGGCGACATCGACTTTCGCAAAGATTACACCGAAGACCAACTGCTGAAAATCGCGGAATCTTTCCCGCTGGATTTTCCGCCGGGCTCGGACTGGAGCTACAGCAACACCGGCTACGTGGTGCTGGGAATTCTGATTCACAAAGTGACCGGCGAATTTTACGGCGATTTTTTGCATCAGCGGATTTTCGCGCCGCTGGGAATGAAAACGCGGGTGATCAGCGAGAGCGACATCATTCCTAACCGCGCGTCGGGCTACAAACTGGTGAAAGGTCAGTGGAAAAATCAAGACTGGGTGTCGCCCTCGCTCAATACCACCGCGGACGGCAGCCTGTACTTCACGGCGCTCGACCTGACGAAATGGGACGCGGCGCTGTACACGACGCAATTGCTGAAGCAATCTTCGCTCGATCAGATGTGGACGGTTCAGAAATATCAAACCGGGCCGAACGCGGGCAAACCGAACAAAGGGAATTACGGATTTGGCTGGTTCATCAACACGATGAACGGGCACAAATTGATCGAGCACGGGGGGTCGTGGCAGGGATTTACGGACACGATTTGCCGCTACGTGGACGACAAATTGACGGTGATTGTGCTGACGAACCTCGACTCAGAGCATTCCAATCCGGACAAAATCGCGCACCAGGTGGCGGGATTTTATATTCCGGCGCTGAAGCCGCCGCCTCCGCCAAAACCGATTGCCGACACTGAGCCGCAAGTGACGGCGCAGCTGCGCGACGTGGTTGAGCGGCTTGCGACGGGGAGCCTGGATTTGTCGCAATTCACGCCGGACGCGCAGAAGAAATTCGGCGCGGACATGCAAAAAGCGGCGCAGGATTTCCTGGCCAATGAAGGCGCGCTGGGGAAATTGGAGTTGCTGAGCCGCACGGAAGAGAATGGCGTGCGCACCTACAAATATCGCGCGCATTTTGAATATGGCACCACGATTACGCTGACGCTGCGGCTCACCGGAGACGGAAAAATCGACGGGCTGGCGTTTGGGGAGTAAGAAGTGCCGGCAAATCCAACGCTCGAAGCCGCGGTTACTGATTGCGCGCACCAGCGAAGAATCGGCGGCGCGCGGTGGGATGCGATGGGTATACTTCCCGCGTTAAGGCTCAGCGAAAGTTCCAGTTGAAACTGCTTAACCAGACCTTCCAATCGCTCACGCAAACGCCCAAGTGTTTTGCTGAACTTTTCCGCGGTTGAAGAACTCCGGCGGCCGGAAGTTTGTTCCTGTGACAGCCCTGCTGCACGAGGCGGCGATGACAGCCCGCATCGTTGCCTCTGCAACTTACGCCGCGCGCATTTGGTGCGACCACTGCGCGTCGGGGCGTAGCAATTCCCTTCCCAAGATTCAACATTGAAGCCGGTTACGCTGCTGAAGGCTTACCGTCAAGTTTCGTGTTGCCAACAGGCAAATTTTTCCGCAGAGTAGGCCGCGCGCAAAGGCCTCACGTCAGTTGCGGCAACAGCGCCCCAACGGGACGTGAGCTACAAGGAGAGCAGTGGCCAGTATTGTAGGTGAGATTGCAGCAAAAAGAGGCTGGATTGGCTGAAAGCGAAACGGCGAAAGTCCAAAGCGCGCGGCGCAATACTGCCCGCATGGCGATGTGGATGGTGATTGCGGCGCTGGCGGTGCGGCTGGCGGTGATGACGTTCGTTTATCCAAGCGCGCTCAATCCTGCGCGCGACCATTGGAGATTTGGAGGCGAGGCGGGGCGCATCGCGCGTTCGATAGCGGAGGGCGAAGGCTATGGCAGCCCATATTTCGCGAAGACTGGGCCGACGGCGTGGCTGGCGCCCGTTTTTCCGTTGCTGCTGGCCGGCGTATTCAAAACTTTCGGCGTGTACACGAAAGCGTCGGCGCTGGCGATATTGTCGCTCGATTGTTTGCTGAGCGCGCTGACGTGCATTCCCGTTTTTCTGATTGCGCGGCGAACGTTCGACGAGCGAGCCGCGCTGTGGGCGGGCTGGATCTGGGCGTTTTTCCCGTACTCGATCAATTTTGCGACGAGTTTTATTTGGGACACGACGCTCTCGACGCTGCTGATGGCGCTGTTGTTTTTGGTTGTGCTGAAGCTTGAAAATGCGCCGCGCTGGACGAATTGGTTCGGATTTGGCGCGCTGGCGGGATTTGCGGCGCTGAGCGATCCGGTGATTCTTTCGGTCGCGCCATTTTTCGCGCTGTGGCTGCTCTACCGCTATTGGAAACGCGGGCAGCGATGGTTCGCGCCGGGAGCGGCGGCGCTGCTGGGAGTGATCCTGGTGCTGTCGCCATGGTTTGTGCGCAACTATCGCACGTTCCACAAATTCATCCCGCTGCGCTCAGGATTCTGGTTCGAAGTGTATTGCGGCAACAACGGGGATTCGTGGCACTGGGATCCGCCCGGCTACCATCCATCCGACAGCGCGCGCGAATGGAATGAATATCAGCAATTGGGCGAAACGGGCTACATGGAGTTGAAGAAGAAGCAAGCGATCGCGTTCATCAGCGCGCATCAAGGGCTCTACGCGAGGCAAACGCTGCGGCGAATTGTGTATGTTTGGACTGGATTTTGGAGTTTTGGCAAGCGTTATCTGAGCCAGGAACCCGCGGATCCGGCGAATATCGTGTTTTGCACGGCATTCAGCGTTGCCGCGTTCTGGGGATTGTGGCTCGCGTGGAAAAATGGCGGCGCCGGGCGCGCGATGCCATACGTGATCGCATTCGTGTTTTTCCCGCTGGTGTATTACTTCACGCATCCCGAGGATTATTACCGCCGGCCGCTGGACCCCATAATGGTGGCGCTGGCCGCGGGCGCGATTGTTGCATGGCGGCGCAAACGCGAAGCGCGGGCAAAGGAGAACGCCTGATGCGCACGCGGGGAACGCTTTTCTGGATGGTGACAGTAGCGCTCGTACTACGGCTGACGGTAATGCTTTTTGTGTATCGACAAAGCTTCGATCCTCGGACGGACTATTGGAGCTTTGGCTTCGAGGAGGGGCGCGTGGCGCGGGCGCTTGCCAGCGGCCAAGGGTTCAGCAATCCGCTGTACGCGCCGACAGGGCCGACGGCGTGGTTCGCCCCAATTTATCCTGCCATCCTTGCAGGTGTGTTCAAGATTTTCGGAATTTACACGAAGGCGGCGTGCCTGGCGATCCTCTCGCTCAATAGTTTGATCTCGGCGCTGACGTGTATTCCGATTTTTCTCTTCGCGCGCAAGAGCTTCAGCGAAGGCATCGCCCTGTTGGCGGGCTGGATTTGGGCATTTTTCCCCGATGCTGTTTACGGGCCGAACAACCGCATCTGGGACACGTGGCTGGGGACGCTGCTGCTAGCAATTTTGTTTTACATGGCGCTAAGGCTCGCAGAATCCGATCGCGTGCGCGACTGGATTGCATACGGTTTGCTGAGCGGCGTGGCCGCGCTGACCAGTCCGGTCTTGCTTTCAGTTCTACCATTCCTGGCGCTGTGGGCGCTGTGGCGATTGCGCAGCGCGCGCATGCGATGGTTCGCGCCGGCGCTTAGCTGCATGCTAGCGACAATCCTGGTGATCTCGCCGTGGTTGGTGCGCAATTATCGCGTATTCCACCGCTTTATTCCGCTGCGCGATGATTTGGGCCTCGAACTCGCAGTGGGAAACAGTGGCGATTCGCGATTTACCGAGGCCGTTGACGATGGCCCGTGGCTGCCCGAGGGCCAAGCGCAATGGAATGACTACCGGCGGCTTGGCGAGACAAAGTATTTCGATAGAAAATTTCACGAAGGATTGACGTATGTGGAACAGCATCCCGTGTGGTACGCATGGATGGTGGCGCGGCGCATAGTAAATGTGTGGACAAATTTCTGGAGTTTCAGCAAAAGCTATCGCCAAAATGACCCCTTTGCGCCAATCACAGTGCCGCTTTATACGCTGCTGAGCGCACTGACCCTGCTGGGACTCTGGCGGGCGTTTCGCGAGAAAGGAGGCGGCGTCGCGACTCCGTACGCCATCGTGCTCTTCTTTTTCCCCATAGTTTATTACGTGACACACACCAGGGATTGGTACCGGCGCCCGATTGATCCGTTTTTTGTGGCGCTGGCCGCGGGCGCGATTGTTGCATGGCGGCGAAAACGCGAAACGCGGACGACTCAAGGTGCGGAGCGCGCGCATCTAAATTAGCGTCCGGCTGCTGAGGGACGCGCGCGGAGTTGGCGTCGCGCCTTCGTTGCACATTTCGCAAACTGCAAAATGCCAAACGTGAATCGCGGGGTTCGCCGCAAACTTTTCTGGATGGTAGCTGTGGCGCTGGCGCTGCGGCTGGCGGTGATGGCGTATTTGTATCCGCTGCAGCTCAGCGCGCGGGCGCAGCATTGGTCTTTCGGGTATGAAACGGGGCGAATCGCGGCGAGCATCGCGGAGGGCCGCGGATTCTCGAGCCCGCTCTTCGGCGATACCGGCCCGACCGCGTGGATGACGCCGGTTTATCCGTACATTGTGGCGGGCGTGTTCAAAGTGTTTGGCGTTTTCACCACGGCGTCGGCGCTGGTGATTTTGAGTTTCAACGCCATCACTTCGGCGCTGACTTGCCTGCCGATTTTCTTTTTCGCGCGCAAAAGTTTTGGCGCTCCCTATGGAGAAAGCGCCGGCGAATGGGCCGGCTGGATCTGGGCGGTTTTTCCGTATGCGATTTACTGGCCGGTGGAGCGCATCTGGGACACGTGGCTGGCGACGCTGCTGCTGGCAATTTTGTTTTGGCTGGCCCTGCATCTGGCGGAGTCGAATCGCGCGCGCGACTGGATTGCTTTCGGCGTGTTGAGCGGCATGGCGGCGCTGACGGATCCGGTGGTGCTATCGGTGCTGCCATTTTTGGCGCTGTGGGCGCTATGGCGATTGCACGCAAAGCGCAAACGATGGCTGCTGCCAGCAGTGGGCTGCATGCTGGCGACGATACTGGTGATCTCGCCGTGGTTCGTGCGGAATTATCGCGTGTTCCACAAATTCATTCCGTTTCGCGACAATTTTGGCCTGGCGCTGCGAGTAGGCAACATCGGCGACACGCGGCACATGCTGACGCTGCAGGCGGGGCCGTGGATGAATCCCGCGGAGTGGCGCCAATACCAAAGGCTCGGCGAGATTGCTTACATGAGATACGCGCGCGATGCGGCGTTTGATTTTATTGCGGCGCATCCGAGGGAATACGTGGATAGCTGCATCCGGCGCGCGATTTTTGTGTGGACGGATTTCTGGAGCTTGAGCAGCGAGTATTTGCTCGGATACCCTATTCAGCCTGCGGGATTTGCTCTTTATACCGGACTGAGCGTTCTCGCGTTTATAGGATTGCGCAATGCCCGCCGCGAGGGTCCAGCATACGCCACGCCCTACGCGATCGTGCTGGTTTTCTTTCCGCTGACGTACTACCTGACGTCTGTGGAGTGGTGGTACCGCGTGCCAATGGACCCCATGGTGTTTGCGCTGGCCGCGCATGCGATTGTTTGCATCGCATCCCGACGGTCACCCACAAGTATTTTCTCCGATTCATTCTTCGAGGCATTCGACGGTAAATCGAGGCAATCGGAACATGTCAATAGATTGTAGGCGGATAGCTCTAAGAGGAACTACTTACAAAATCAGCTTTCCGGCATGGCTTCGCTCTACGGAAGCCTTGGAATCGAGGTCTACTATCCGAACCTCAGTTCGCATGTCGAAGTCGCATACGGCAATGATTCCAGCGGCAACTTCAGTTACCAGGATCTTAGCAACCTTCTCGGCGCGCCCGCGGCGCAGAGACCGGGGCTAACTGCGCTCCGATATTAGTAGCCGACCGGACCGCTTAATCTCGGGAACGGCGGCGGCTCTTAAGATCCCCGTTAAAATAAACTGCCGATGCGACGCGCGGTTGTGCCCAACGACCGCGCGTTTGCATCTAAATCAGTACCGCAGCGAGATTACCTAAGGGACGCCGTAACGATCCTCGCTTCATGAGAAAGCACAAACCCAGGGTTCGCCGCAAACTTTTCTGGATGGTTGGCGTGGCGCTGGCGATTCGCGTGATCGTGCTGCTGTGCACTTATCAGGGCCGATTGGTTCCGGTGATGAATTACTGGTTCATGGGCCAGGAAGAAGGACACGTTGCGCAATCCATCGTGCAAGGGCACGGGTTCGGCAATCCGCTGTACACGCAAACGGGGCCGACAGCGTGGTTCGCGCCCATTTACCCGTATATTCTCGCGGGATTTTTCAAGGTGTTCGGCACGTTCACTCCGGCTTCGTGCATTGCGATTTTGTGCTTCGACGCGCTGGTTTCTTCGCTGACGTGCATTCCCATTTTTCTGTTCTCGCGGCGCAGCTTCGGCGAAGGAGCGGCGCTGGCGGCGGGTTGGACGTGGGTGGTCTATCCGTACGCGGTGTGGTGGCCGCTGTATCGGATATGGGACACGTGGCTGGTGACGCTGCTGCTGGCGACGTTGTTTTACTTGATTTTGAAGTTGCAGCACACTTCAAAAATAAAACATTGGATTGGATTCGGCTTGCTGGCAGGATTCGCCGCGCTGGTGGACCCAATCGTAATGGGCGTGCTGCCGATTCTGTGTCTGTGGGCCCTCTGGCGATTGTACAGACGCGGCTCTGCGAATGCGGCAGAAACAGATCGCTTGGCGACGGCCAGCAAGGTCGCGATGACGCAGCCTATTCGAGACCATGCCTCGAATGGGCGGGTGTTGCGGCAAAGCGGCCACGAGGCGGCGCACTCCAAAAAAGCGGGGACAGTCTACAAGGTTAACGCTGGGCGATTGTTTGCATGCGGAGCTTGCTGCGTGCTCGCGGTGATTTTTGCCATTTCGCCGTGGATGATTCGCAACGCGGTGGTGTTCCACAAATTCATTCCCATTCGCGACAATCTGCCGCTGGAATTTCGCGTGGGAAACAACGGCGACAGTTCCGAGCCGCTGATCATCGACGCCGGGCCGTGGGTGCCGTGGGTCGACAATACGGAGTGGAACGAGTACACAAGCATGGGCGAGCTGGCGTATTTCCATCTGAAGGGCCAGCAGGCCAAAGCGTACATCGAAGCGCATCCGCTGTGGTACGCGGGAATGATGGCGCGACGTTTCGTGTATGTATGGACGGGATTCTGGAGCTTCAGCAAGCAGTATATGAGCGATCCGTACGCCGATCATAAAATTGATTTTGTGACCACGCCGCTGCTGGCATTGTTGAGCATTCTGATGTTGATGGGGCTGCGGCGAACGTATCGCAAAAAAGGGTCGAACGTAGCGACGCCGTACGCGATTGTGCTGATTTTCTTTCCGCTGATCTATTACCTGACGCACGTGGGCGGATGGTATCGGTGTCCGATGGAGGCGATGATTATTCCGCTGGCCGCGTACGAAGTGCATGCGCGCGCCGCTGTATGGCTGCGGGAACGCCGCCAGAAAATGGAAATTGCGAGAGCGTCCGAAATGTTCGAGGAAAGCAGTGAAGAAGCGCCGGCCGCTCCGTTCTCCTGAGTATTTGTGCGGTCTCCTGCAACATTTCGGCTTTCCTGAATATTTCGCGCTTCGTGAGGGTTTCAGGGCGATTATCTACAGTGTGTAGGGCAAAAACTCGCTTGGACGCCCGCGGCGCCGGCGCGCATAGTGAATGCAAGGCCCCCCAAGCCCACAAAATAGATTGCGAGGGATTCATGGCGAAAATACTTCGCTGCAGTGATGTTGTCCCTGGTTGCAGCTACGTGGCACGCGGGGAGACGCGCGAAGAGGTTTTCAATCGCGCGGCAGATCATGTTCGGCTGCAACACAATATTCGCGGAATGTCGCCGGAAGTGATTGCGGTGATCCACGGCGTGATTTTCGACGAAGATTCAAATGACCCAAGGAGCAATCTGCACGACGGAGCGGCCGGGAAGCCGTGGTGGCCGGCAGCCCGCGAGTTCCCGTCGTAGCCGGGATCTTAGCCCATGGTTAGCAACCAGGCAGTACAGGCCCAGCCCTTCCAGGCTTTCAGAAAGGCTTCACCTGCGGTGAACCTCGCGCCGAACTCGTACCAGGCCTTTCGAAATCGCGTTTTTTCCTTAAACTAAGGTAAAATACTTACAGAACTAAGGTATTCCCCTATTCCGCTGCCGGATTATTACTTGACTACGCCGTAATTGAGTCCTATATTCCGCGGCAGTGTTGCTTCCCGGCCCGCAGAAACCGCCCTCTGTGGCGTAGGCAAAAAAGGCCAACCATGGCAAAGGTAATTCATTGCAGCGCCATTTATCCCGGGTGCACTTTCGTCGCCTGCGGAGAAGATGAGACGGCTGTGATTATTAATGCGGCGCGGCACCTGACGGAGAAGCACGACCTGCGCGAGATTAATCAAGAGCTGTTGCACAAAGCGCGCGCAGCGATGCATGAGGCAACTGCAAAGGCAGGCTGAAGAGCACACAAATTCATATTCATATGCCCTCCTAGGACGGCAGCGGTCGCTACGCTTCCAGCATTATGGTGGTCCAACCGAACCACGGAGGCGCAGCGGCCGCCTTTTTTGTGCGCAGGTTTGTTTCTGAATGGCGAAACACGCCGATCGGTGAGTTTTTATTGCGAGCGGTGTGAGCCGCGTAAAAAACGGACAAAATAAAACCCGGGCTTCAGAGACTTCCCCTGTGCGCTAGGCGGTTTTACCGAAGACGTCCACGAAGGAATTCGCTCTGGAGTCGTATACGCGATATTTTTCCGGAGCTATTGTTTGGAGCTGGATCACCCGCTCCTTGACGTTTTCGATGCCTTGCACGGCTTCAATCCACAAGGGGCTGCCATCGGGAAGCGTGCGAAAAATGTCGAAGGTTCGATCGTCCTTGGCCATGAACAGACTCCCCACTGCTCGAATTACGCTACGCGGCAAAAGAGGACTTTACAGCATCGGCTAGGGCTACCGTACTGTAACCCCTCCACGAATACAGTCAATACTTTAAATGACGGAATCCCGAAGTACGGAGGATTCCTGAATCGCCCCGCGTTGCCGCCTGATGAAATTATGGCCTCTGAGGTTGCAGATCGGCTTGTGTGAAATTTCCGGATGGATTTGCCGAATGCGTGAAAGTGGCATTGGATATTTTATGCCGAGGGCGACGCGCTGGCAGCAAGTCCGCGAGCGCCGCGGGGTGCACGTCGTTCGCCACGAGTAAAATCCTCGTGTAAGGGCGTCTACAGGATTTATTACATAGATTTCACTGCCGCGCTCGGGCATACGGAGTACAATTTGCACGTCCAGACCCTCTTCCCAGGCCCCTGGAGAGTCCGCAGGAGAACTTCATGAGAAAGTTTCTGCGTTGCTGCGACGTAATTCCGGGATGCAAATTTGTAGCGCGAGGCGTGAACGAAAATGAGGTGATCATTCGCGCGACGCGCCATGCGCAAAGCGAGCACAACATTTCATGGGTCACGCCGGATTTGCTGCGGGGCGTGATTGCAGCCATTCAGGATGACGAAGAACTGGCGATTGTCGAAGGCTAATTCACCGCGAACCTGTGCGTATGCGTTGCCGACGTTATTTACGGCTCGCAGCTTCACGTTTTCCATATGTTATTCCTAAGTCTGCAAGTTGAGCCACACGAAACACGCTGACAAGATTCCTGCAGTATTTGTAGCTCACGCCCCTACCGATTCTTTCCATCGGGATGACGTGAGGCTTTTCTTCGTCCACCGAGAGCGCCGCAAAAACCTCATGTCAGTCCCGCAAAGGTCAGCGGGACGGGACATGAGCTGCAAACGCGAAGCTCTTCAGATGAAATAAATCGGCCGCCAGAAAAAATGGAAACCGCGGATTTGCTAGAAGTGACTCTTCTCGTCGGAGTCGGTTAGGGGCGACGATTCCAGGTCCGTGGAAACGCGCGCCCAGGCGGAGGTGCGCCAGTTCTCGATGACGCGGGCTGCTGGCGTCCAATTGCCGATGGGCATGAGCAGGCGGTCGGCAAGCGCGCTGGCATATGGCTCGTACATGCGGCGCAAATCGTTGAAGCGCTGGTCATTCTCGTCGACGCGGCCGGCGCTGCATCGCGACATTCCAGCGTTGGTGAGCAGTTCGCACAATTCCTGGAATTCTCCGGCGGACAAGCGTTCGTTATCTAAATTGCGCGGCGGCGTGCCGAGCACTTGCGAGAGATCCACAAGAGCATGACGCGAAATTGCGAAGGTGAGTTTGGCCTGCCACTTGAGCGAGCCCTGGCCGTAGGCGATGAGCATCGCGGAGACGTCGAGCACCGTGGTGACTGCCGCGAGCCAGGATTGATTGTCGTGCTGCGAACGGAAATAGCAGAGCACAGGATAGGACAGGTGGCTCTCCATCAATTCGGCGGACCATCTTTCCCAGTCGCGCAGGTTCTCTTCGAGCGGGCCTGAATCTTCGCGCTGCGCAACGCGGCGCAGCATTTCGGAGGCGCTGGGCGGCGAGCCGGCGCGCGCGTCAAGGAGCGAGATGTTCACTTCGCGGCGGGAAAAAGCGCCATACAATACCGGCAAATAGCTGATCACTACGGCGAGAAAGCCGAAGCCGAGCCCCGCTTCGCACACGGTGATCACGCGGGCGATTTCGCTGCGCGGAGTAACGTCACCAAGGCCCAGCGTGAAAAACGTGGTGCCGCTCATGTAAAGGTCGCCGAGGAAACCGTGGCTTTCGGCTGGCGCGAAATTGAGCGCCGAGCCGGCGGCGTAATGCAGAACGGCGAAGCCGAAAATCAGCCCCCAGGCCCACACAAGGAAAAGTCCGAGCAGCGAGAGCGGGCCGTAAAAGCTGAGGAAGGCCTCGCGGCGATTTTTCTTGTGGATGAGGCAGGAAATGGCGCGCCACGGGCTCCACGTCCAGCGATAGAACATGCGCGCAATGCGGAAACGGCGCGTAACGCGGCGCGGCAGAATGATGGTCTCGAAAACGTCCCAGAGAATCACCGCCACCGCGGCCACGCCAAGAATCGCGAACCAGGGCATTCGCCGCTCCTTGCTAAGGGCTGCCGTGCCGCGCATTCAGCCGGGAAAATGAACAGCGTTGCGCGGGCACGTTACAGCGAAGTGTATCAGATGCGCGGGCGCGCGGCGCGATGCGGGAAGCTGCGGCGGACAAACGTCAATTTTCTCGGCCAGATTGCTCAGCGATCAACCGTTTGAATTCGGGATCATCGTGCAGGATCTTCAAATCCGGGTCTTTGGTGCACCAGTCCGCGTTGGAGTAGCCCGCTTCGAGACACCGGCGGAAAGTGTCGAGGGCTTCTTTCTTCATCTGAAGCAAACCGTAGGTGCACGCCGCATTGTAGAGAACGTTGGGCTCGGAGGGGCGCATGGCCACGGCAATGCGGACGTGCCGGACGGCTTCGTCCGCCTGCCCGAAAGTTGCCAAAAAGTTGCCCAAAAGGATGCGCGCGCGAACATCATCGGGGAATTGCCGCAGTTGATTCTCGAGGGCTTCGATCACACGCCGGCGAAGCCGTTCAGCGTCGGCCACACGGCCCAGCTTTTCAAGCGACAAAGTGAGAGGGATCAGCGCGTTGTAATCGTTGCTGACGATTTCGAGCGCGCTCTCCGAGAGTTGCGCCGCATCTTCGTATCGCCCGGCCGAGAAATAGGCTCGTCCGAGAACATCGTGCGCGCCTTCGCATTCGCGCTCCAGCTCGATGGCGCGCCGGGCCAAACGGATGCACTCATCATACTGGCGCTGCGCGTAGCAAACGTGTGCTTTCGCGGAAAGCAGCATGGGCAAGTCTGGAGCAAGGCGCTCCGCTTGCGCGCAGGCATCGAGGCCCTTTTGAATGAATTCCGGATTGGGACTGCGAAATTCATGCATGCCGGCCCAGACGTGCGCCATGGCCGCATAGGGATGAGCGAACTTCGCGTCCAGCTTTACGGCTTCCTCATACATGGCCAGCGCGTATTCGAATTGGAATTGCCGAAGATAATTTCTCCCGCGGAGATAGAAGTCATAAGCCTCGGGATTGGCGGTAGGCTTCCTGGCGATGACGCGCTCTTCCTGCGGCGAAAGAGTGATCTCGAGAGCGCGCGCGATGCTCAGGGAAATTTCCTCCTGAATGGCGAACACATCTTCCATCTGGCGGTCGTAACGTTCAGCCCACACGGAGTGGCGCGTGGCGCTTTCGACGAGCTGCGTGGTGACGCGCAGGCGATTTCCGGCGCGGCGGATGGAGCCTTCCAGCACGTACATGGCGCCGAGCTTTTCGCCGACTTGCGGCGCGGTGACGGGCTTGTCGCGAAAGGCGAGCATTTCGGAGCGCGGGAAAATTTCGAGGCGCGCGATTTTCGAGAGTTCGGTGACGATGTCTTCGGTCATGCCGTCGCGGAAATATTCGTCTTCTTTCGCGCCGCTCAGATTTTCGAAATACAGCACCGCGACGGTTTTCTTGGAAGGAGCCCCTTGCGGGCGCACGGCGGTGGCAGCACCGGCCGCAATTGCGGCAGTTCGCGGCGCGGCAGCGAGGCGGCCGGAATCCACGTCGCGCTTCAGCCGCTTGAGGTCGGCGCGCAGCTCGGCCGCGGTCTGGCACCGGAGATCGCGGTCCTTTTCCAGTGTTTTTGAGATGAGGCGGTCCAACTCCGCGGGCATTCTGGCATTGAGCTTGGTCGCAGGCCGGGGCGCGGCGTTGAGAATGCCATTAAAAATGACGGCGGTGGTGCCGCCAGCGAAGGGCAGTTCGCCGGTGGCCATCTCGTAAAGCACGACGCCGAGCGAAAACAAATCGGTGCGCGCATCGAGGTTTTCTCCGCGCGCCTGCTCGGGGCTCATGTACGCGACGGTGCCGAGCGAGCTGCCGGGACTGGTCAAATCGGGCGCTTCGTCCACCGTTGCACCGGAGGACGCTCCGTCAGCCACGGTCGCGCTATGCCCCGCGTGCGCGTGCAGCACTTTTGCGAGACCGAAGTCCAGAACTTTCGCGTGGCCTCGCTCGGTGACGAATATATTTGCCGGCTTGATGTCGCGGTGAACGATGCCCTTGGAGTGAGCGGCGTCGAGCGCGTCGGCAACTTCGATCGACAAACTCAGAAGCGTGTCGAGGTCGAGTGGACGGCCAGAAATTTTGTGCTTCAGCGTGCAGCCCTCGAGGTATTCCATGGCGATGAAGGCTTTGCCATTCTCTTCGCCAACGTCATAGACGGTGCAGATGTTGGGATGATTGAGCGTCGAAGCGGATTGCGCTTCGCGGCGAAAACGGTTGAGCGCCTGGGCATCCTGGGCCATTTCTTCGGGAAGAAATTTGAGCGCGACCTGGCGGCCCAAGCGGGTGTCCTGAGCTTTGTACACAACGCCCATTCCACCGCCACCGAGTTTTTCAGTAATGTGGTAGTGAGAAAGGGCGGAGCCGGCCAGAGAGTCCGATGTTTTCATGGGCAGCACATCTTACGGTTGCAGCGGGCGATAGTCAACGGAGTCGGCAATGCGATGCGCGGAGGTCCCTCCTCAGGCCGGTTCGAGGCAGGATTGGCTTGACACGCGGCGATGGCGGGCGTAGCGTTTGCTGCAAACCAGCCCTGAACGCCACTGGAAGGAGAATGAGCGATGTTCGCACGTCTCGTCGAAGCAACTACAAAACCGGGCAAGAGAGATGAAATCGAGAAGATGCTGAGGAACGACTTGCTGCCAGTTCTGAAGCAGCAGCATGGGTTCGTGGATATGGTAGGGCTCTCCAGCGATACCACCGCCAACGAAGGCGGCGGGTTGTCGCTGTGGGAGACCAAGGATGCGGCAGAAGCGTTCTTCCAAAGCGCCCAGTACACAAACATCATGGGCCGCATCAAGCCCATGATTGAGGACATGAAGGTGAGCACGTTTAACGTAACGAACTCGACTTTCCACAAAATTGCCGCAGCGAGCGGCCTATAAACAAAAAGGGGCGGGCTTCCCCTCCCGCCCCATGAAAACCCGCCAGAGCGCAACAACCTCCTGGCAAAACACTGGCCGCGCGCGTGTGAATCGGCGGGTGCGGCGCAGCATCCAATGGGAATATTCAGAGCCGGCCCGCTGGAGGCGCCCGCCAATTCGAACGCGCGAATCGGATAGAACGCGACTCGCCTCCGCATACACTGGCTGGGCAAGGAGGCAAAAATGGCGACCACGACGGAATCCTATTTGCACTCGCAGCTTGGGGCTAACGGAATCGCTCGACGCCGCAAATAATGAATATGGCCTGGGCCGCCTGGCGCAATTTCTGAGTGGACGCCACGCGCTCGAGCCCAGCGCGCTCACCGCCGCATGCCTCCACGAAATCAAGAAATTCTCCGCCGCGCAAAACGATGACCGCACCATGCTGGTCCTGCGCCGCGCGTAAAAACACCAATGCACTTTGCTGCAGCTGTAAGCAGACGTGACCTCCCGCCTTACGCTACTTGGACGCTGATTTGTGCGCAGGCTTTCTTGCCATGCGCGCGGGCTTGATGGCTTCGCTCATCGGGATTTCCTTTCCCGAAGCGTCCACATAGTGAATGTCGAATGCGCCGGCGGAATGCAGAAATATCATGCAAGGCGCAGCGCCGACGCAGCGCGCCCGGTGGATATGATGCGAAGGCGCCATGGCATAGTCACCGGCGTGCAGATACGCGGCTTTAGCCGTGCCTTTCATGTCGACGCGCAACGTGCCACTTATCATCAAGATTATTTCGTCAGGAGTGTGCCAGTGCCAGGGCACTGCACATCCGCCGGCGAAACGCATGAGAATTGTGGACTGACCTTTGAAGGGGTCGCCGGTTTCAGAGGCGCCAGTGACGCACGGGGGTACGCTTGGGAGCGCGCCGAGTTTCATCGTTGCGCGAGGATGGACTACCGGCGCGGCATTCTCCTGCGCGCGAACCGGCATCGTACCTGCCACCACAATCAGGCCCAGGAAAACCAACGCGGAGCAAAACCATTGTCGAGGATTCATTGCTGCCTCCGTGGGGTGTTCGTCGCCGGCGGACCCGCGAAGCGGGCAAGCGCCCGGCTGAGTTGCCGGAACTATACTGGCACGGCGCTGAAAACGCAATGAGCGCATTTGCTGCTAGCTGGGCGCGGCGGTTCGGGCGTATTCTCTGCCGATGCAAAACGGCGCGGTGCGCAGGCCATCGCTGGGCGCAGTTCTCTTCGGAGTAATTCCATTTATTGCGATGTGCTTTTCGGTGTCGCTGTGGGACCGCGTGTATCCCATGGTGCTCGGGCTGCCGTTCAATCTTTTCTGGCTGATTTTGTGGATTCTGCTTACGCCGCTGTGCCTTTTGGGCGCGTACAAACTGGAGGCGCAGGCCAGAATGCGCGCGGCGCGTTCTGCTGAACGGCCAACGCAAGAACGTCCACAAGGAAACGCGGAATGAGCGCCGCTACAGTCGCGCTCGTGGTGATGTGCCTGATTGTGGGCGCGGGAGCGGTGCTGGGATTCTATGCAGGCGCGCACCACAAAATGGATTTGGAGCAGTGGGCCGTCGCGGGCAGAGGCTTTGGGACGCTGCTGGTCTGGCTGCTCATGGCCGGCGAAGTTTACACCACGTTCAGCTTCTTGGGCGCGAGCGGCTGGGCGTATTCGCGCGGCGGGCCGGTGCTGTACATCCTTGGCTATCTTTCGCTGGCGTACGTGATTTCGTTTTTCATCCTGCCTCCGCTGTGGGAACTGGGGCGCGCGCACCACATGCACACGGAGTCGGATTTTTTCGAGAAGCGCTACCGCAGCAAAAATCTCGCGGCGTTTGTTTCGATCATCGGCGTGGTGTTCCTGATTCCGTACATACAACTGCAGCTCGCCGGCCTGGGAATTATCGTGGAAGTGGCGAGCTCCGGCGCGGTCGGGCGCACGGCGGCGACCATCATCGGCGGCGTGCTGGTGGCGGCGTTCGTGTTCACCAGCGGAGTGCGCGCGGCGGCGTGGGTCAGCATTCTGAAAGATATTTTGCTGCTGGGCGCGGCGGCCGCCATCGGGATTTTCGTGCCGTATCACTACTTCCACGGAATCGGGCCGATGTTTGCGGCCATTGCGCGCGCGCATCCGGGACATTTGACCATGCCGGGCGCCACAAAAAATCTGCGGCATGGCTGGTTTATCACCACTGTGCTGGTGAATTCGATGGGACTTTATATGTGGCCGCACAATTTCGGCGCCTCGTTCACGGCGAAAAGCAGCAACGTGCTGAGGCGCAACGCGGTGGTCATGCCGCTCTACACCATCACGCTGCCGCTGATTTTCTTCGCGGGCTTTGCGGCCCTGATGGTCATCCCGCAGCTGAGCAACGGAGACCTGTCGCTGCTGGTGATGGTGCAGCGCACGTTTCCGGCGTGGGCGCTGGGCGTGATTGGCGGGGCGGGCGCGCTGGCGGCCATGGTTCCCGCATCGATTTTCTCGCTGACCGCGTCGGCGCTGTTCGCCAAGAACTTTTACCGGCCGATTTTTGCGCCGGCGATGAGCGATGCGCGCGTCGGCAAACTGGCGAGAGTCACGGTCGCGTTCGTGATGGCCATTTCGCTCTATTTTGCGCTGCACAATTCGCCGACGCTGGTGAATCTGCTGCTGTGGGGATACGACGGAATCACGCAATTCTTCCCGGGAGTGGTGCTCGGGCTATTTTGGAAACGAGTGACGCGCGCGGGCGTGTGGAGCGGCCTGGCGGCGGGAACCGCGACCGTGGCGCTATTGCTGCTCAGCAAGCATGATCCCATTTGGGGCGTGAACGCCGGATTCGTGGCGCTATGCGTGAACTTCGCGGTTGTGGTGGGCCTCAGCCTGCTGACCACCGCCGAACGCACTGAATTCCACGAAGCGGCCCACGCCAGCGGCAAAATCTAGCGCGATAGCCTCGCGTCAACGAGAGCCCAAATTGACCAACCTTCAATGAGGCAATTAACGGCTTGCACTCGTTGTTCGCGCGTGAGCATGTACATGCGGCTGCAGTACTAAATCCGCTTTAGCATGTCAAGCAAAATGTTGAAGGACTTACTTAGACCTTCTCCTGAGATGGCAGACAGGTCGGTTATCTTCGGTTTTAGAGATTCGTTTCGAGAAGGGGTGGATTAGGTTAAACGGAGCAGTAACAAATCCCCCCGCACGCAAACGTTCAACTATCACGAGGGTTTCTCCAACCTGGTCTGCGTCCACAGAAGGATTGGCTTTGATTATTTTCTTGATATTCATTTTGGCCATTTTACCCTCCTATCGGCGTGTAATTTTGATGCGAATGGATAACCCAACGATGCCCCCTTTTAGCCATGTAGTCTCGCAGGAGCTTATAGTACTCCCGAACGCATCTGTTCGTTTCGGCTTTTTCGCCAAAGTCTTCGATTTGCAAATTCAAATCATTGCGCAGCACTTCAAGGGAAATGCCGCGGGCGTGCGAACACCATTCCTTAGTATCGTTCAGCTTGTCTGCAATTTGCTTGGCTCTTGCTTTTTTCATTGCGGCCGTTACCGTACGTCCGCGCGTTGCGGTTTTTACCCAGTTCTTAAATTTGTATTTCACCAACCATTTCTGCAGGAGGCTATCTGAAAGCCTCTTGGACTGCTCGTAGTAATAAAGCTCCGCCGGGTCAAATTTTGATACAAGAAATGTCATTTCTGCCGTTGTGAGCTTTCCCTGCTTTGATTTTTTAATCAGAGCATCGTACTTCTCCAGGTAGCCAAGGGCCGGTATTAGCCGCCCATCTGGCCGCTCGGTCTGAGGGTCAATAGGGCCAAGGACCGAAAAATAGTCCATATGGATTGCGTCCCCGCACATCACGAGAACTGTTCCAGCGGACATAGCAAAATTGGGAACTACGAAATCAACTATCTTGTAGTGTCGGCGGATTACGTTAGCTATCCTTTCGGCAACCTCAATGAAGCCACCTTCAGTCTCAAGGATGACGACCAGTTTTTCCCGGCGTGTACTGATATCTTCGATTACATCGCGAAGATAATCCTCCACTCCATGAACAATCGGCCCGCAAAATGCCAGAACATCCGCGCCCATCGCTTCCTCAATTGCTCCAATGTGCGTATCGAGTTGGTTCTCGATTATGGCATTAGCGTTTGTCGGGCGTATTGATGGTGACTTAGACATTTTTATTTTTCCAGCGTGCGGCTGCTGCCTTACGAGCTATATCCGTCCTTTCCTTAGCTGTCATTGTCTTCATTCTTCGCTTCCCGCCGATCTTGCCGCCTCTCCGCCCAAGCTCGGCCATTAGCATCGATATTTGAGCTTTTGTAGGTGGCTGTATATCACCCCCCTCATTACTTGTCGAGAGTTTAAACAGACGATGCGATAAATGGTTTACGTCCTTCAGAGGTTCCTGCTTATTCCGCTTTGGCATGTGAAAAGTATTACATGCAAAAGCGGCTTTTGCAAGATATAATTCCATTGGCTGTCGGTGAAGACTGGGAATGACCGGAACCTTCTAGGCACCCTATTGACTCCCTACCGGACTACTTCATCCACCGCCCCCCTTAAGGGGAAGGAGCGGGACTTCCTCCCTTTAAGCGGGGCGCTGGTTGGATAAGTAGGCCCCGGAAAGGAGAATATATGGCTCGCGAAGAAGCCCCGCGTCCCGGTTATCGGGAAGTGTTTTGCCGCTTCATCATCAAGAACGGCAAAATCATCTACCCGAAAAACGCCAAAGTCTTTCACTTCTATGTAAAAGCATAGCGTGAGAGATAACGGCTCTGTCTCCGGCAGCCTTTTCTTAGCAATGTCGATTCCAGAATCCGACTCACTACCATTTCTAGGCAAAGTAGCCCACCACTCACGATGAAATGTGCTTGCGCGGGGGCGGAGTGGGGGCGATAATGGCGGCGGTTGCCCGGCCGCGGGCCCTGTTTTGTCAGGCCAGGGCAGGCGGTCACTGCCGCGAGAGGCATAGGCGCTTCAGACGCGGCGGCCATGTGTTGAAAGCCAAAGCCGCCGATACCCGCTAGGTTGGCTCTGCGGTGTCCGGGCGTTTCGAACTTCGGGGGATGCTCATGCGCTCTGCGTTTTCGGCCCCTGGAAAGCACGTTGGTCTTCACTTCGCGTGCGTCTCTGCTGCGGTGATTGCCCTGCTTGTTTTACCTTCCACGGCGCGCGCGCAAAATTTCGCGGACAGTTCCAAATGGGAGATTGGCGGGCACTACGCCTTCCTGAATTTGCCTTCGCAGTGCACCTCCGGGGCGATGTGCCAAAAGGCGGACAACGGCCTGGGCGCGAATCTCGCTTACAATTTTTCGACATGGCTCGGGCTTGACGCGGAAATGAATTTTTTCGGCAACAATGGCAACGCGCCTACCGCGACCACTGGTGGGAACGCCACCGAAGGACTTTTCGGGCTGCGTTTCGGGCCGACCACGCGGCGATGGGGACTCTACAGCGTGATGCGTCCCGGATTTTTGAATTTCAGCCGCGTGCTGAATACTTCGACTGGCGCAGCGCCGCTTTTGACTCCGATGCCTGGCGCGTATTTCGCCGCCGGCAGCGCACCAAGCGCGGAGGGAGCGCCGCAAATTTCCGCGACGCTGCGGTATCAGGCAGCCGCATCTTCGAATCCGCTGGCGGTGCTGGGAGTGACCAGCGCTACATATTTTGCGCTCAACTACGGCGAAGAGATCGAATACCGCGCGACAAAACATGCGGCGCTGCGCCTCGACATTGGCGACACGATTGTGGCCTATCCCGGGGCGACGCTGGGCGCGCCATTCCATCAGCATAATTTCCAAATCTCGGAAGCCATCGTGATTCGGTTCTAACTCGGGTGGCCGTCCGCAAAACGGTACATCAGCCTAGCTAAGGCTCGGGCGGTGGCCCTATCAGCTTCATTCCGTGCTTCTTGAACAGCGCCGCAAGGACGTCGTGCGAGAGTCCGAGCGCACTTGTTCTCGCCTTCTGCTGGGCCTCTTGCAAGTCGTAAAAGAAGGCTTCCATGCTTCCAGCGGGCTGCCACATGGTCAGGCCGACTGAGCCAGGCTTGACCGCTAGGGGCGAGTGAGGAACTCCGCGTGGCCCGAGCACCATATCGCCCGCCTTGGCGTGGAACTTCTTGTCGCCAATTAGAATCATGTGCTCTCCCGCGATGGTGTACCAATATTCATCCTGGTGATAGTGAATGTGAACAGGGATTCCTTGCTTTTGCCATTCATGGGCGTTGGGGGAAGTATGGGACCGGTCTGGGGCTGTTTCCGAAAGCAATGCTCGCATGCCCGCCTTCACCTGTTCGAGCATGCCGCCACCCGGACCTATCATGGCCAATCCCCCGCCGTTATCTGTTCCCGAAATAATAAAGTGAGTTCGAGACTGGGGACGACCACGATTCTGACCGAAGGGTACGAGCAAGCCTTCCTTACTTTGTACCGCATCCGGTGCGCTTTTCATCGAGCCTATTGCCAACGCAGCGATGAGCGACTGTAGTATGGCTCGGCGTTCCATCTAACACCTCCTCGGCGAACCTCGTTAGCGAGAAATTCGGATTTCAGGCCGCGTCTGCGCGAAACGATAGGCCTGCCGCCCGCTGGTGTCAACTCACAACCGACAGCGCCAGGAACGAGGCGACTATAGCGCAAGTAATACGGCGGCCTATCAACTTTTAGGTCTTGCCTCTTTGAATTAGCTTTCGCGATGCGGCAAGGCCACGCCTTTTGCCGAGACGGCTAACGCGGGGACGAGCCAGCGGAAGAAAAGCGTTGCAGCGAGGCCGCCGGCGAATTCGGCGATGATGAATGCGGGCGCGCCGGCGAGAGCAAATCGCTGGGGCTTTATCGCTGAGCGTCAGCGCGGGATTCAATCAACACGGAGCGTGGAAGTGGCGCTGGAGGCGGAGGGCGACGTTGACCAGCGCGATCATCACCGGGACTTCGACGAGCGGGCCGATTACCGCGGCGAACGCTGCGCCCGAGCTGACTCCAAAAACCGCGACAGCGACCGCGATGGCGAGTTCGAAATTGTTGCTGGCGGCGGTGAACGCTAACGTGGCCGTTTTGCTGTAGTCGGCGCCGATGCGGCGGCCCATCCAGAAGCTCACGAAAAACATCACCACAAAATAAATCAGCAGAGGAACAGCGATGCGCAGCACGTCCAGGGGAAGGCGCAGGATCAAGTTCCCTTTCAGGCTGAACATCACGACGATGGTGAACAGCAGCGCGGCCAGCGTCAGCGGGCTGATGAACGGAATGAAGCGCGCGCGATACCAGTCGCGGCCTTTGGCTTTCAGAAAACTGAAGCGCGTAAACATTCCCGCAAGAAATGGAATGCCCAGATAAATGAAAACGCTTTTGGCGATTTGCGCGATGGTCACCGCGACGACGCTTCCCTTCAGGCCCAGCAGCGGCGGAAGCGCAGTGATGAAAATCCACGCGTAGAGGCTGTAGAAAAGCACCTGAAAAACGCTGTTGAAGGCGATTAGGCCGGCGGCGTAGTCGGAGTCGCCGCGCGCGAGTTCGTTCCACACAATGACCATGGCGATGCAGCGCGCGAGGCCGATCAAAATGAGGCCGGTCATGTACTCGGGATATCCGCGCAAAAAAGTGATGGCCAGCAGGAACATCAGGATGGGGCCGATGACCCAATTCTGCAGCAGCGAGAAGCCCAGCACTTTGCGATTGCGGAAAACTTGGCCAAGGCGCTCGTACTGCACTTTTGCGAGCGGCGGATACATCATCAAAATCAAGCCGATGGCGATGGGAAGATTCGTGGTGCCGGACTGGAATTTGCCCATGAAAGCTGCGCTGCCTGGAATGTAATGGCCCAGCGCGACGCCGAGGATCATCGCGAGAAAAATCCAAAGCGTCAGATAGCGATCGAGAAAGCTGAGGCGCTTGCGATCGAGTGGAGAGCATAGTTCCGCGTTGATCGAGGAACTGACGCGCGGAGTCTGCGTGCCGATGCTCATTTCAGGGCCGGTCCGCGATTCGTTTCCAATGTGGCCGAGGTTTTTCCGAACCGCCCGGTCGATAGCGTATTTTCATGACGCGTGTGCGGAGCCGGATTGTTCGCCGGACGGCTGGCCGAATTGTTCTTCGATGCGCGCAATAATTTCGTCGCGGGCGCGGCGGAAGGCGGCGAGTTTTTCTTCGCGCGTTCCAGTGGCCGCGGCGGGATCGTCAACATCCCAGTGCAACGATTTGAAAGTGGCGGGAAACACCGGGCATTTTTCGCGAGCGTTCGCGCAAACGGTGATGACGTACGCGACGGGCGTACCGAGCAATTCGCGAACGTCCTTGGAGCGCTGCGCGGAAATGTCCACGCCGATTTCGCGCATGGCCTCGACGGCGAGAGGATTCAGCTCTTTCGGCTCGACGCCCGCGCTAAGGGCGTCGAAGCGGTCGCCGGCGATGTGGCGCAGATAGCCTTCGGCCATTTGGCTGCGCGCGGAATTTCCGGTGCAGAGAAAAAGAACTCTTGGCTTGATGGCCATTTCAATGCTCCTTCACGCGGGCGAGCGGGAAAAGCCGCAGATCTTCGCAGAGAACGCGAAGTTCTGCGCTACCACTTCGAAGCCGCAAACGGGCCGATGGAAATAATCGGCCCCTACAGAATGCAAAATCGAATTCAAAAGCGGCCGCGAAGCGTGCCCAAGCGACGGCCCCACACACACTCTAAAGCCGCAGATCTTCGCGAAAACCGCGAAGTTCTGCGCTACCACGGCAAAGCGTGAAGCGGCACCGTTGCGGCGGCGACGCGTTGCCCCGACCTGCACTTCAGCCGCAGCAGCTTGGGCCGCAGCAGGATTTTTGTGCGGCTGAATCGCGCGTGCTTGCATGCTCGGGCTTTTTCGCGCGGATGAAGGCGCTGGCGAATTTGCCGTCAACGTACGGCGCGATGGCGTCAGCGTCGATTCCAGCGGAAGCGAGGAACTGGCGCGCATCATTGACCGTGTAGACGCGCGTGGGCTCGATTTCAATTTCCGTGAATCCCGCGGCGGCGAGTTTGGCGCGATATTCGGACTCCTGCATGGCTCCGGCGACGCAGCCGATCCACAATTCGACGCTGCGGCGAATCTCGGCGGGAACTTCGCCACGCACTACTACGTCGGAAACCGCAAAACGGCCGCCGGGGCGCAACACGCGGAAGGCTTCGCGGAGGACGCGATCTTTGTCCGCGGAAAGATTGATGACGCAATTCGAGATGATCACGTCCACGGAATTCTCCGGCAGCGGAATGTTTTCGATTTCGCCTTTCAGAAATTCGGCGTTGGCGACGCCGGCGTTGCGCTGATTTTCGCGCCCCAGAGCGAGCATCTCGTCGGTCATGTCCAGGCCGTAGGCTTTTCCGGTGGGGCCGACGCGGCGCGCGGAGAGCAAAACGTCAATGCCGCCGCCGGAGCCGAGATCGAGCACCGTTTCGCCGGGCGAAAGTTTTGCGAGCGCAGTGGGATTGCCGCAGCCGAGCGATGCGGCCACGGCCTTTTCGGGCAGCGCGGAAGTTTGCGCGTCGTCATAAAGATTGCCGGTGATGGGGTCGCAGGCGCTGAGGCCCGAGGCTCCGCAACACGCCTTCGAGCCAGCGGCGGCGCGGCGCGCGGCTTCGGCGTATTTGGATTGCACTTCGTCGCGGATGTTTTGCTGTACAGCAGGCGCGGAATTCGCTGCGCAATTTTTTGATTCGCTGGTGGCCATGATTTTCGCCCTTCCTTCCTGCACCTTTTGCTCTGTTTCTTTGCGCGGAGCCAAGAGCCGCAGAACTTCGCAAAAACCCTCCCGACAAAGCGCCGGGGCCAGTAACGGCGCTATACAAACTGTCTCGACATATCTGCGTCGGCGAATATGTCAGAGGCATTGTGACGCTACGCAATACATATGTCAAGGCAAATATGTTCATGGTAGAATGGCGGGCATGACGCGGCGGAAAAATCCACGGCTTCGCAGCAGCGATGGGCGCTACGCCGGTTTGCGCAAGCCGGTGCTGCACCGGCTTTTTCGCGCGCTGGCGGATCCGACGCGACTGCGTTTGCTGAATTTGGTGGGCGGGCGCGAAGTGTGCGTTTGCTATTTGGTGGAAATTCTAGGGCTGAACCAGCCGAAAATTTCGCGGCATCTGGCGTACTTGCGGCGCGCGGGGCTGGTGGCCGCGCGGCGTCAGGGCAAATGGATGCATTACCGGCTGGCGCTGCCGAAGGACCGCGTGGCGGCGCAGATTTTGCTGGGCACGCTCGAGGCCATGCAAAATGATCCGCGCATGCGCTACGACCTTGCGCATTTGAACGCAGCGTGCTGTTCGCCGGAGAAGTACGAAGTGCCGCAGGGCGCGCCCATGCCGGAGGCGCTGCAGGCAATCGAGGATGCGCCGTTTTTTTCGTCGCCGAATGGGTGAAGGTGACGAGCAAAAGACAGTGACGAGTGACGAGTGACAAGCAAACGGTGGTCAGTGGTGAGTGAAGATTTGCGTTTGTAGTTGAAAGTTGAGAGTTGAGAGTTGAAAGTCGCAAGTAGAATCTCCTCGAAATAAAATCACCCGCGAGCAAAAAGATAATTCAAAAATTCCACCGTTGAACAGCAACGGTGCGGCACGCGGGCGGCGCACCGATATAGAACACCGGCCCCCACAGAACGCGCCCCGCGGCACCGACGGGCAGGGTAAGTGTGCGGGCGGTGGCAAAGCGGCGTCGAGCCGCCGCACTCCCAAAAAGTCACGCTGAGTATGCGAGACGTGACAGCCGGCGCTTCCAGCGCCGCGGGCGCAGCAAGCTGTCGCCCCTACGAAAGCGAAGGCCGCGGATCTTCAAAATGCGAAGCTCCGCGCTACAAAGGCAAAGCGGCGGCGAGTCGATACAAAACAGCCCTACAAACCCAATGGCGACGGTGCGTGTGAAGAGCAACAGTCTGCGCTACAGAACGCGGCATTTCGCTAAGCGGAGGCGGGTTTGGTTTTTTGGGTGGCGGGAGGGCGCAGAGAGTTGGCGTTGGACGCGAAGGCAAGTTCCGTCTGAGTAGCTCCGCCGTTTCCCGGCTTCGCGGCGCCGTCAGCCTGAGACGCGGCATCATCAATGCGATTTGCGGCGCCGTCGTTACCTGCGCCAGCCGTTACGGCGGCGGCAGCGCCCGTGGCAGCGCCATTATCGCCCGCAGACGCGGCAGAGCCGGCGAGGGCTGCTTCTTCGCGCAGAGGAATGGCGGCGCGCACGGTAGTGCCTTTTTCGGTGGAGTTAACTTCGAACGTGCCGCCCAAATCGTTGAGACGCTCACGCATGCCGCTGATGCCCACGCCGCTGCGCTGCGTGTTGCGGAACCATCCGCGAAGCGTCTCCGCGGGAATTCCCTTCCCCTGATCGGAAATCTCGATGGTCAGGCTGCGCTCGCTGGCTTCCACCTTCACCGTGGCGGTTTTGCTTCCCGAATGGCGATGAATGTTGGTGAGGCATTCCTGGAGAACGCGGAAAAGCGTCAACTCGGCGGAATGGTCGAAGCGCGGAAGCGGCGGAACTTGCGCGCTGACCCTGATGCCGCTGCGTTCCGTGAAGCCGTCAATGTACCAATTGATGGCGGAGGAAAGGCCAAGAGCATCGAGCAGCGGCGGATGCAGCAGATGCGAAAGAGTGCGCAGATCGGCGGAGCAGCGTTCGATGATTTTTCCGGCTTCATCGAGTTTTTCAGCCGCGGCGGCGGGAAGCTCGGGAGCGCAACGGCGCGTTGCTTCGATGGCCAGGCCCAAAGCGCCGAGATACTGACCGGCGCTGTCGTGAAGTTCGCGAGCGATGCGACGGCGCTCGTCGTCTTGCGCGCGCATGAGCGAGATAGAAAGCTGGCGCTGAGCTTCCTCGGCAGCAAGGCGTTCGAAAAAGCGGCGCAGATGGGAGGCCACGCTGTTCATAGTGCTCAGGAAAGCCTCATCTGGTTCCAAGAGGCGGTCAGAATAGAGCACCAAGACGGCGCAAACGGATGACCCGAGCGAAATCGGCTGAGCGAAGGCGCAGACCAGTCCGGCCTTAGCCACTTCGGGCAAGCCCTGAAAATAGGGATCTGCAGCGATGTCGGGCACCCAGACGGCCTGCCGCAAGCGGAGCACACGATGGGCGGGAGAACCCTTAGCAGACTCTTCAGCGCGTTCTAATGCGTTGCGAACGGGCGCGAAGCGCGGCTCGTCGCCGTTGAACCAGGAGACGAGCGCCGGAGGTTGCGCGCAAGACTCCGAAGCAAACGCTATGGCGCGGCCAAAACACCAGTGCGTGTGAACGCAAATGGAAGCGAGGCACCAGCGCAACGCCTCCGAGGCGGATTGAGCCTCGATGACCGCTTCGCCGACCTCGTTAAGCAGGCGCAGATAGCCAAGCTGGCGGCGTTCCTGCGTGACGTCGCGATTGACTTCCTTGATGAGCAGAGGAGCGCCACTGGAAGTGCGCAGAAGCGACTGGCGGCTGAGCACGGTGATTTGTTTGCCGTCCTTGCGGCGATGCTGCAGTTCCCCTTCCCAGTAACCATTCTTGACGAGGGCCTGGTCCAGGGCTTCACGGCTTACCGGGAATTGAGTCTGGAGAACAGAGTGTGTCTCCTTTCCAATGACCTCATCGGCGCTCCAGCCGTAAAGCTGCTCCGCGGCGATATTCCAGGCTTCCACGACGTTCGCGGGATTGCGTATGATGACCGCATCGTGCGTGAGATTAATAACGGCACGGGCGCTGCCGGGAGAAGAAAGCCAGGCGGCGACGGAGGCGCTGGAGGCGCGGCGCGAGGCGGTCTGGAGCCTTGCGTCGAATTCAGCGGCCAGCTTCGAGAACTTTGCTTCCGCCGCGTCTTGCTGCGCCGGATTTGGCGCGGAGGACGCTTGATGTGAAGATTTGGCGCGATTTTTGGGCGGCGCAGGTTGCGCGTTCGACACGCCGGCGGAGGCACGCGGCTTTGCGGATGCTCCGCGTTTCGCATTTCGGGCACGAGCAGGCCGACTTGTGGAACCTCGGTGCTTCGGCATTCAGACCCTTTTGCCCTGCGTGATGTTTACAACGAAAAGCGAAGAGTGCGCTGGGCCAGTTGAACATTGTATTTAGCGAGGAACGTAAAGTCAACGTTGACACCGCTGCGGGTAGCGCGTCGCGGGCCACGTTACGTTGGAGCCTTGGGGATACCAAGGCAAGCCGTGGACCAGACTGAAGAGTTTGTGTGGCAACAGCGAAATACAGAGCCCAGCGGCTTCCCGACCAAAAGCGTCGGGACGCAAACAGCGCGAAAGCCGCAATGAAAATGCGACGTTTACGGCACGGTTGAAACCGTGCCCTTACGAAAAACTGGCTTCTTTCACACAAACTCTGAAGCCTGTGCCAGAGCTAGAGTGGCGGTTCACACGGCGGCTGGGACAAGCGATCCTCTGCAAAGCGGGTGCAAGCAAACGGGGAAAATTGTGCCAGCCACTTTAGGTGAGCTAGCGCGATTATCCGGAGGCGGAGTCAGCCACGCCGGAAACCTCACTGTGGGGCAGGAACTCCTTCGCGATGAGCTCGTCTGCGCGATCAAGCAGAGAGCGAAATTGCTTGAGTAATGTTTGCCGTTCCTCCGGGTCATGAATGCATTTGAGTTGGCTGGATAAAGTCTCCAACTGAGCTGTTAATTCTTGCAACGCTATGAGGGCATCGGTCATTCGTATGATTTCGCGGCGCTTGGCATCGTATGAAGGGCAATCCTCTCCTGAAGATTCCTGCCGCGCCATAGGGTATAGAACCCACATAAATGCAGGGTATCCTACTGTTATAATTTTCGGTACCAGCGCGTTGGAAAAATGAGCGAAATGCTGCGGCGCAAGCGTTGCGGCCACAATCTTGCGAAATTCGTGGAGTTATCGGCCAAGGCTGATCGGCCAGGGGCGCAAAATCATCAGCGTCATCAGAACGAAACCCAGCAGCGCGACGTCCTTCATGAACTGGATCATCTCCATTTGCTTGGCCTGCGGGTCCTTAAGGTTCCAGAAGTTGTGCATGCCGAACGCGAAAGCGAACAGGCAAATCACCAGCAGAATCGCGCCAATGGTCGGATGGAATCCGAGGAGCATGCTGAGGCCGCCGAGAACCAGCAAAATGCCGCTGAAGGCGACGCCGGCACCCGCGGCGGGAATGCCTTTGCTTTTGGCGTAGCCGGTCATCATGGAATGCCCGGTGAAATGGTGCATTCCGGACATGATAAAAAACAGGCCGACGATGATGCGACCAATGAGGAAAATCACGATGTAAGCAGTATCGAGGTTGGCCATGGGATTCGCTCCTTTGATGCAGCCGCTATCGATTGGCTGGGCCGAGGACGAGTTCCCAAAAATGTTTACGCGAGCCCGCGCGACCCGAAAACTCACGCGAATGCGCCGCTCACCGGATACTCATTAGCACGATTCAGTTGCGGAAACAATGGCGAGTTAATTTCGCGAGGCAATTCGCGGCGGCCGGCGGTGGCCTGCGGTTGAGCGAGCCAGCGGATTTGGATGGCGCGGCGCGGGGCGATATACTTTAAATGTCCGGTCCGGAGAGGATCAGCAAATGCGCAAATTCTGGCGCGGCTTTTGTTCGATGTTTGTGGCGGCGGCGTTCTTTGGGACGCTGCTGATTTCAGGATGCGCAGTGCGCGGCGAATACCGCGTGTACGACCCGGAGTATCACGATTATCACCGGTGGAACCACACGGAAAACGATTATTACATTCGCTGGGAAGATGAAACGCACCGGCGCCATCGCGATTTCCGCGATCGGGACCAGCGCGACCAGGATGATTACTGGAGATGGCGGCACGAGCACGAGAATGATCATCATGACCATGACCGTGACCATGACCACGGGCACTAGGGCAGCGTTCTGGCGTGAGTTGACCCGGAGGTCGTGCTAAACTGACGGTGCTTTGACAGAGTAGCGTGCTCGCACTTTAGCGCGTGACAGTTTCGGGGCGGCATTCGTGCCGCCCTTTTTTATTTTGCTGGCGCGGGTACGCAAGCAGTGTCGAAGCGCTTTGTTTCAAGGCAGAGATTCGCCGCATTTGAGAAGCGCCTCGCCAGTTCACACCGACCTAAAAAAATAAAGTCACGCCTCGTGATAAGCCCTACATAATTGTAGGGTTAACTCGCAATCTTAACGCCGCTTACTGGAAATGCGCACGCTGTTGCACCCCGCGAATTTTGTCAGCGCGGTGACGCTTTATGTCAAGCGATTCGCCCCGATAAACTGTTGAGAACGCGCAGCTTTGACCGAGTGTTCTCATGAGCGTAGGAAATTTACCCCACCCGCAAGCGGCCAGGCGATTGCTTTCCATGCAACCGAGGATTAGGGCCCACCCTGTCTAAAAAAATTTACCGGGTTTCCCAGGGAAGGGGAAAAAGTGAAGAGAATGGTCAAAGTCAAACAGAACGTGGTTCGAGGTTTACTGATAATCCTGGCTATAACGGTGGGCTTTTTTGTGACGCCTAGGCGGGCGAACGCAGCAGCGGACACAGGCGTGAGCATCTGCGAACTGTCGCAGCGCGCGACATCCGCGACTACGCCCTATACGTGCATTCTGTCAGAGGCGTTTTCGTCAGCGGCGACCGCATACTCTGCCATCACGATGCCAGGGTTGACGTTCAGCGCCTCGGCGCAAGGTCTCGTGAAGATTTTCGCTGACACAAGCGACACGGTGCTAAGCGACGTGATCGCGTTTGCCAACAATGACAACGGCACAGCCACTGTCCTCTTCAGTTCGGGTGGCGCCATGGGGATGTTTCCGTCGCAGTTCA
This sequence comes from Candidatus Acidiferrales bacterium, assembly GCA_035307965.1. GTDB lineage: Bacteria > Acidobacteriota > Terriglobia > Acidiferrales > UBA7541 > DAHUXN01. The sequence continues at coordinate 120,486 of DATGHO010000035.1, forward strand.
TGGCGCTGCCGGTAATCACAACTATCTCCGAAGCAGGAGGGAGCAGTTCAACCAGGGTAAACGTGGCGCTTAACGGCGGAGGGAGCGCCGGATTCACTGTGGGGATCTTCAACGGGAGCAAACCGGTCACGTCGGGCGGAGGATCGGACCCAAGCAGTCCCATGCCAGAGCCAGGGACTTTGCTACTCCTTGGGTCTGGACTGAGCGTGATGGGTTTCGCTCTGCGCCGGCCGTGGAAAGGACCTTTGGCTTAGCGTAGTGTTTTCACGTCACATCAATCATACGTAGCGCAAAGTTTTTGTGCCTGCGCGGGTTCGGCGGCCATCCCCTAAAGAGGCGCGCTGGAGGAACGCTACCTCCTCCTGCGTTGCCAAGCTTCTTCCCAGCCGCCGGGCCTGCGCATTAATGTTTTAAGACACTCCAGAAGAAAATTTCGGGCGAGCATGAGGCGTTAAGCTTCGAGGCGCGTTCTTGGACGGCAGGAATTCGCCGCACTTGAGAAGCGCCTCGCGAGCTGACGTTATTGCTTGTCGTAGACGGCGACGCTCACGGTCCTCTTGCCGTTGGCGCCGATTCCGCGGACGGTAACGGTGCGCGTTTTGCCGTCGGCGGAGACAACGATGCGGGCATGGTCGACCACTTTGCCGTCCTTTTTCTCCGTGGCGACAATGACGTGAGAGCTGACGACTCGGTAGGAGCGCGAGTTGCTGATCGGATCGCCGGTGACCGGGTAATCCTTGCCGTCGAATTTGCCGGTCCACACGCTATGGAGCGTCTGGCCGCTGGCGTCCGTTCCGTCGATGGTGCAGGTTATGTCGCCGCCAGACATGGTGTAAGCGACCGTGGTATTTTGCCCTCCGCCGGCGGCCAGTTTTGACTTGGCGGTGTTCAACTGCCACGTGCCCATGAATGCGGCGACGGGCGACGCGTAAGACGCTGCGACCGCAGCGAACAGAACAGCCGCCGCGCACAGAAAGATCTGCTTCAATAGTTTCTTGTTCATTGGATCTCCAATCTCGATTTGAGTTACGGGCCGATTAAGGGGGGTGCGCGGAGTGTACACCCGAAACGGCGCGAACAGGAAAGGAAATCGGTTGCCGGAGGTTAGGGCAAATCAAGAGCGATCTTCAGAGCAGTATTGATTTGCGCGATCCTCTGATTCGAAAGGCGCCGTGGCGGGACCCTAAGCTGCGAAAACCCGCACGCCGAACCGCTAGGATTCCGCCTGAGTAGAAAAAGGCACTAGGACCGGCGCTATACCCATTCTCGCCGTTACATCAGTAACAAACTGCCGGAAGTACGGCCAAATAATGAGCTTGAACTCGGATGAAACAAATCGCCGAGCCATAGCGTCGAAGTTTTTTGTGCCTGTATGGAAATGACTCCGAAAAGTGCAATCCACGCGAAGCAAGAGTTCTTTGTTCTCAGGATGCTCAAAAACAAGGTTGAAATCCGCCAAACAATCAAAATAGCCCTTGCCTGAATCACTCAGTTTATAGTCGCTTTGAATTCTTCTCGTCGGTTCCTTTCGCACGCGACGAATACTCATGTACTCGTCCCTCTCGAGCCTAGTGTGGGAACTCTCAAGACCAAGCCCAATTAGCTTAAGGTCGCGAATAAATCTTTCGTACCTACCGTCATTGGAGGTATTCAAATTTTTCTGCTTTGGCATGACTCCTCTTCGCTCTATCAAAGGGCTTCTCTTGAATCCTCGTCGCGCGTCCAAGCCGCGTTAGGAGGGGACGCCGGCTGGACGCTCGGCTGCCCGCGTCGATCAACTCCCAGCGCACTGCTTTCGCCGTTTCCTCCCAAATGCTTGCGCGGGCGGTCACAGCGAACATGCGAGCGCCAGCAGATTCCGCGAGAATCGTGCTGACAAGATGGTTGAGACTCACCCCTTCTGACTTAGCCATTTTCGCAAGCTTGCGGTGAAGGCTTCTGGGGACCCTCTGCACCCACTTACCGCTCGGAAGACCTGCCTCTGCCTGTGGCTCTGGAATCGGCTGGCCAGCTTCGATTGCCTCCTCCAGCCAGGCACGCTGAATTTCCGACAGAGCTTTTAGGGCATCCTCGGGCGTCGGCCCATCAGCAGTGCAACCAGCTAGTTCTTCTATCCGCGCGAGGTAGTCTCCCTCCTCATCCTTCCGAATTACAACCGTATAGGGAAGTTCCAGATAATATTTCAAATCATGCTCAGACATTTGCTCACTCCTCGTACCAGCCCAGCTCGATCATCGCATCGATAAAATCATCCACGTAGCAGGCCTTTACTTGGCTGCTTCCTCTATGATGCCGACACACCACAAATATTCGCTCGTCAACGCGGAATAACCGACCGTGCGTGGTATCCCGTACATTGACGCTGTGAGATGCTCGAAGCTGGTTGACCACCCACTCAATGTCCTCTAGGGTGACGTTTCTCCGGGATCGGGCGATCTGCCGAATTCGTTCCTTAACCCGCTCTGTATCTGACATTCCCCTCTCACTTTATGAGCCGCCCCCCACGAGAAGATGATACTACATATAGTATCATGCTGTGTCAAGTCAAATGTTTTGGTGCTTGTCTGCGCGCGCCAGTCCTTCCCGGACGCGGAAGTAGCGGTTGGGCGGGTACAGGCCGGCGCGGTCGAATTCGCGGCCGCAGGCCTTCTTTACTTCCTGGAACCAGTAATCGAACGTGTCAGGGCAGATGCCGCAGAGGGTGATGGCGCGGCGATACTCGATGCGTCGCAGAAAATAAATGCGAAAGAGCTTTTGCCGGCCTTTCCATTCGGGGCGGCGCAGGGCGCGCGCGGCGATCATCTCGAAGTCAGCGACGTATTCCTCGGCGCGAGCGCGTTCGGGGCGCCAATGGTAGCCGTCGGAGGGAGATTCGAGGTCCACGGCGGCGACGTGCCCGCCGAGAAATGCCCGCATGCCGCGGTACCGCGCGTAGCAACTGTCGAAGATTTCTTGTGGCTTCATCAGATCCCTCCGAGTGAAGTCAGTGATGAATCAGCCTTCGGCTTTAACACCAACGGATTAAGACCGCAGAATCTCAAACGCGAGACTCTGCGCTACACCCGCGACTGCGTTTCAATGGCTCCAGCCGCCTTGCTTCTCGACCGTGTCCACAACTTCGCGCCAGGCATCGATGCACTCCTGCCAGCCTTCGAGATGGCCGCGCGTGAATTCCGTGGCCAGCTTTTGGCGTTCGCGGTTATCGCGCTGCAAGTCGAAGATGTCCTGACGTTCGCGAGTGGGCGCGCGCCACGCGACGCCAAAGCGCCACTTGAATTCGCGCAGCGCCCGCGCAATGAAATGCAGCGGCGCCGGCAGATACACGCCGACGCGACGACGCGGCTCGTACCACGCCAGACGCCATCCGCGGCGCGGCTCCGCGCCATGGCCCAATTCGCAACGAACGATCCCCCGTGTTGTCATAATCGCCTCCCTAAAATTTCTTGCTGCTTGTGATGGCCTCTTCCCACGCGTCAAACTGAAATCTGTTTTGCAGGCTCGTCACTCATCACTTGACACTTGTCACTGCCTTTCACTCATTCGCGATGAATTTCCGGGCCCGCGCCGACGCGCAATTCGCCGCGCAATCTGAATTCGCGCAACGCTTTTGGATTTGTGTTAATGGAAATGGGGTACAGACGCGGCGGCTGATGGTGATTCGCGGCAGGAAATTCTCCGCCGGGGCGCGCTTTTGTTTCTTTTCTTTCAGAACTAAATTCTCTATGAGCGGCGGGCGCGGGGTCGCAAGTCGCTGCATTCACAGGAGCATGCGCGACGAACGCCTGATTCTGTTGGGCCACAAGTGGCCCTTTTGAGGCCGTCTCACGTGCCAGAAGTGGCCCTTTTGAATTCGGCGCAAAAAAGGGAGGCTGTGGAAAAGCGAACTGTTTCTGTGGAAAACCCAATTGCTGCGGGCCGAATTTCTTGGCCTTGGCGATCTCGATAATCATGCGCTTGTGGACTCCATGCGTAACGCGCACGTAGCCGCCGCGAATAAGGCGCGCCATCCAGCGCTTGAGCGTGCGAACGGCCATGCCAGTGTCCTGGCTGATGATTTCGTAGGTCAGCGCTGAGCCGCCGAGCACCAGCCCAACTCCGTGCCGCTCGCGCGTTTGCCGGTGAATGAGCCAGCCAAAGAGCCACACGGCAGGGCCGATGCGCTGGAGATGCGCGTCCTCCCAGAGGCCGCCGCGAATGCCGGAATTGAGGTGCTTGCCTCGCAAATTCAGCGCAGCCGTGTTGCCTAATCCTGGCGCGCCATCAACGAAACTTCTTTGACCATTCTTTTTACCTCTCCGCTCTCTCCGCTTTGCGGTTGACGAGAAATCCCGCGACAAAAACACACGACATCTCGTTGCTCCCTGTGACTCCTGTACAAGTTTTGTCTGCGCGCGAAGAAGCGGAGCGGTGTTGCCTAATTTTGGCGCGCCTTCAAAAACATTTCTTTGAACATTCCTCCTGCCGCTCCGCTCTGTCGTTTGTACTGTGGATGGCACATCCCGTGAAGAACGCCCCGCCCAGATGCTGACGCTGCAGCATCTCTCATAATTGTTCGCAACGACGCAAACGATGCAAACGCCGCCAATCTTCCGCAAACTCTTGTCGCGCCGCAAGCATCTGGGCGAAGTCCCCGCGTGTTCGAACACTCGATTCACCATCAACTCCTCCCGCTCCCACAAAATAATGATTAGAAGTATGGCGAAGTGATGGCGTTGATGAGTTGAATGCGAGCGCTGTCTTGTCTAGGTATTTGCGGGATATGTTAAACGTTGAGGAGCAACACCCTCCTTGTGGTCAGATCAAAGCTAACTGTCCAAATGGGCTTTGTTAGCGTTGAGTTTCACACGACTCACCGGGCAACGCGCGGCGGTCGGTCGGGACACGCCAACAGAGCCCTCGCCTGCGCAAGAATTGCACTTGGTTCGTGCGGCACATGCGGTGCTTCGCGCGTGGCGCTCTTGTCATTACGATGAATTACGCGACGCGGCTACGAGCGGGGGCAGGCCCATCGGGCTTTCGAGGACCAGTTATCATCAATGGCGCGGTGAGAGCGGGCGCGGAACCGGAAGGAAAGTGGCAGCACAGCAGGTCGCGACGATCAGCGCTGCGCCGCACATGGCGCGCCGTCGACGTGAAGAGGTTCGCCTCGACGCATCCGCGCGTAGCACAAAACGCTGTGCTGCGCTTTTTGCTTGCGCCAATTCCGCTGCGCGGTAGGACTCACAAGCAAACTCACAAGAAAATGGCAGCACTGCAGGGCGCGACGATCGGCGCTGCGCTGCACATGGCGCGCTGTCCACGCGGAGAGCTTCATCTTGAAGCATCGGCGCGTAGCACAAAATGCTGCTCTGCGCTTTCTGCTTGCGCTTATTCCGCCGCGCGGTAGGACCCGACAGCAGGTCTTGACCGATCGCATCTGCGCTGCACATGGTGCGCTGTCCACGTGAAGAGCTTCACTTCGAAGCACCGGCGCGTAGCACAAAACGCTGTGCTGCGCTTTGTGCTTGCTCCGGTTTCGCCTCGCGGTAGGACAAGCCCATTCGCAAGAAAGTGGCGCCATGGCGATTCGAGGTAATCAAAACTGCGGCACGCGGCGAGGGCTCCCCTACAAGTCATCTCACAAATGTGAGACGACGAACCGCATCGAGCACGAACAGCAGCACTCATGGCGTTCGCATGGCTCACCTCGTGCAACGAATGAGATGCCAGCAAGCATTCGAGCTCGGTTTCCTCGCGCCGCAGCTCCGCATCGCGCACACCCCCGCCGCTGCATGGCCGCAAAGCCCTTCACCATCGTTTCACATTCACAAATCGCCTCGCGCATGATATTTCTTTCATGATTCGACCAAACGTTCGCATCATGGAGCCGACCGCATGAAGCAGCGCACCGAAAAAGATTCCCTCGGCGAACGCCAAGTTCCCGCCGAGGCCTACTACGGCATTCAAACCCAGCGCGCCATCGACAACTATCCGATCAGTGGCCATCGCGCCGACCCGCTGCTCATTAAAGCCATCGGGTGCGTCAAAAAAGCCGCCGCGCTCGCCAATCAACAGCTCGAACTCATTCCCGAAAAAATCGACGCCGCCATCCTCCGCGCCGCCGACGAAGTCATCGCCGGAAAATTAAACGACCAATTCATGGTGGACGTCTACCAGGCCGGCGCCGGCGTTTCCTTCCACATGAACGCTAACGAGGTCATCGCCAATCGCGCCATCGAAATTCTCGGCGGCAATCGCGGCGACTATTCCGTCGTCCATCCCAACGATCACGTCAATTTCGGCCAGTCCACCAACGACGTTTTTCCAACCTCGATGCGCCTCGCCACTTTGCTCCTCACCGACGAAACGCTCGCCGCCGCCGCGCAACTGGAAGCCTCCCTCGCGCGCAAAGGCAAAGAGTTCGACGCCATCCTCAAATCTGGCCGCACGCATATGATGGACGCCGTTCCGGTGCGCCTGGGCCAGGAGTTTCGCGCCTACGCCACGGCCATAAATCGCGCCCAAGAATCCATTCGCGACGCCCAGGAATTCCTCCGCGAAGTTGGCCTGGGCGGCTCCGCCGTCGGCACCGGCGTCAACACGCATCCCAAATTCCAAAAACTCGTCGTCGCCAAGCTCAGCGAAGTCTCCGGCCAAAAACTCGTCGCCACCGACGACATGCGTTACGCCATGCAGTCCAATCTCGCCATGTCCACCGCCTCGTCCTCGCTGCGCAATCTCGCTCTTGAACTCATTCGCATCACCAACGACCTGCGCCTGCTCTCCAGCGGCCCCAACACCGGCCTCGCCGAAATTCTCATTCCCGCGCTGCAGCCCGGCTCCTCCATCATGCCCGGCAAAGTCAATCCCGTTATGGCTGAACTCACCGCCATGGTCGGCTTTCAAGCCGTGGGCGCCGATATCGCCACCGCGCTCGCCGTGCAAGCCGGCCAGCTCGAATTGAACGTCATGATGCCCGCCATGGCCTGGAACACGCTGCACTCCGCGCGCATTCTCGCCAACACCATGCGCGTCCTCGCCGCCAAATGCGTGGACGGCATCACCGCCAACGCGGAACGCTGCCGCTACTACGCCAACGCCACGCTCTCCGTCGCCGCCGCCCTCAATCCTTACATCGGCTACGCTGCCGCCGCGGAAATCGCTAAGGAAAGCGTCAAGACCGGCCGGACCGTCACGGAAATCGCCCTCGAACGCAAGCTCCTCGACGAGAAAACCATGCACGAAATCCTCGACCCCTACCGCATGACCGAGCCCGCCGCGCCAATCGAAGAGGCCCGCGCCAAAGCCAAAAAGAAGTGACCCGCCTGCGCAAGATTCGGCTTCGGCGCGCCCAAGGGCGAGTAGTTGGTGGTTAGTGGTCGATAATCCTCCTGAAGGTGGCGTAATAAAAGCTTTCGGACACGGCGCCGAAGCGGCGAGCAGCCGGTGGTGAAATTGGACGCAAAAAGTGCTTAAAATTATCGATTAGAAATTTGGAAGTTGATGATGGAGCGCCACTTACGCGAATTTCTAATTTTCGAGTGGCCCTTTTGAAAAGTGCGGCGGTGAGCGGCCTTTTGCCAGACCGGTTCAGGGCAAGTGGGTGGATAGAAGTTGGCAAGCGTTCGCTCCCTGGCGCGTCCGAAAGTGGATAGAAAAGATTCCTCGCCAAGCTCGGCGCGCAAACCGCGCCGCTGAGATAAATTGCACTTTTCTTGCGATTAGAAATGGCTCGCATCGTTTGTTTTGTGCAAGTTACGAGGAGTTCTAATTTTTCATAGATCTTGCGATTAGAATGCCAGAACCATGCCCACCAGCGATGCGGGCGGACTGCCGAAAAGCCTCGCTTCTTGCGGGCCGTTCTGCTGCCCGCGATGTTTTCTGCGGCACTGGTAAGGCGGAACAGGACTAGCTTTCCCCTCTAGGCTGAATAGATTTTTAGTGAATGTCTGGGGCGCAGGGGGCGGTGGCCAAAACGTTGCCCCTAGGCCTTTGAAGAAGGCCACAAAAGTAAGGCGACATTACTAAAATGCAAAAGAACAGTCAAGGAAAATCCTGGTACTAAAACTGAATTTCTTAACCCTTCAAGTTGTTTTCCATGTGAATTACGCTGATTGCCTATAGTTGAGTTCGGGATCGCACTTTACGAATTAGTTGGTCCTTCGTTATTTTTCATGGACTGGTAATGTAAATAGAAATGCCGTGAAACCTTTCAAGAAGTGGGCTCTGGGATTTATTGGGGCGGTTATCGTTGGCGCTATAGGAAGCGGCGTATGGAACTCGCTCTTAGGCCCAGCGATCCGTTGGCTTGGCCTTTCTCTACTGACCGTCATTTCGCTCGGCGTCAAATCGTTCAAAGATGACGTTTACCAGACAATTGCCATGCAGGGCACTTTGGCTCCGGCGTTTAGCGCCTTTTCTTTGCTTAGTACTGCGACGGTGTATCTACTGGGAGCTTTGGTCGGATTCGCGACTGCGGACCTGCAGCTTCGGATTTGGGCGAAGAAGTTACTCACGGAAGACGCAGAACGCCTGAAACCGCCCCTAGTTTTGCGGTTGTCCCCGCCTCGCGTTATGTTGGCAATTTTGGTGTTACTTACTGTTTTGGCCGCCTGGGTTGCGGGGAGTGCCGCCAGAACGGAATATATAGGTCGTTCGGCGTTAAATTTTCGCCAGATGCTTGAGACAGATTCACCTTACCTTAATGAGCAGCAGCGATTTCAATACGAATCCCGCTTTGCCCAGATTCGGACACGTCAAGACTACGCGGATATTTTGTCTCAGCTCGATAATATTGCGGAGCAGCATGGTCAGAGGGTCCCGCGTTTTGAAATATGGTGAAGCTTGCTGACGCGTTTATAGGCTAAATTGGCGGGGACGTACGGCGGCCTTTTGGTAGTCGCCGTGAGGGATGGCTAGCCGAGGAGGGCGCGGAGCTTGGCGCGGACTTCGGCGAGTTCGTGGGAGGCGACGGCGGCTTTTCGCCGGGCGCGGCGTTTGCGCCAATCGAGGCTCTTGACCTGATCGGCCAAGACCGCGCTGGGGACGGCGTTTGGAGTGGGGCCGGCGATGAGCACTTCGAAGGGATAGCCCTTGATCTGAGTGGTCATGGGGCAACAAAGCATCAGACTGGTTTTGGCGTTGTAAGCCGCCGGACTCAAGACGAGCGCGGGACGGTGGCCTGCTTGTTCGTGTCCTGCCTGGGGATTGAAATTCAACCAGACGATGTCACCGGCTTCCGGGACGTAGCCGCGCGTCACTACCAAGCCTCGCGTCCGACCGGATCGCCGAAATCGGTTTCGTCATGCAGATTTTTGCGGGTAATGCCCTTCAGCAGTTCGGCGAGGTCATATTGTTTGCCGCGCACGGGTTCGATGACGATGCGTCCGGCTTCTTCGCGGATGTCCACTGGGTCGTCCAAGCGGAGGTCGGCGGCCTGCATTGCTCCGGCGGGGATGCGGACGGCGGCGCTATTGCCCCATTTTTTGAGCAAGGCTTTCATGAGCGGGTTGTGGGATTCGAGGGCATAGATACATTGTATATACGGGAAGGCGGATGTCAAGGGAGTTCAATCACGCTCAACAAACGGGCATGGGGCACCCGAGAAGGCGTCGTTAGCCTCTCGGTCATTTTGAGTTCAGACCCGGTCGAATCCATGACGCCCCCGTTGGTTATCCCAAGGTGTTAGCCGTGAGAGTAAATGCCGGAATAATAACATGACTTCCTGCCGCAGGTTTGGCCAAATGAGGCGCAGAGCTTCAAGAGCGAAGCTCTGCGCCACAGAGGCAAGGCAAAGGCTGGCGGGAGGCTAGTAGGTGCGTTGCTCTCTGGTCCAGTAGACGACGATGGTGGGTTTGCCGCCGTGATCGGGTGAAGCGGCTTCGAGATCAACGTGCTTTTTGTAGTAGCAACCCTTGCTGCCGATGGGTGACTTCAAAAAATTGCAATCGGTGGGAGGCTCGTCTTCGTACTGGACGATCTGGCTTTTATCCATGCGGTACCACAGGGAATATCTGAGGCGGTTAATCCAAGGCGCGTAGGAAAAATAATCAGAGGCAAGAAAAAGGCTCCAGAGGAAGAGAAGGACCAAGATGACGTCCACGGCGTGATTTCTGTGATGCTCGACGTTTCTTTCGTGCTGCTCGAGGGCGTCGGTGACGGCGCGATGAATGGTGCGGTAGAGGCGGTCGTCAGTTTCGGCTGGCTCGTAGAGTTCGCGCAATTCGGGCGGTTTGGAGCTTTCCATTTTTCTCCTGTGGCGGAAGGCGCACGGCGCATGGAAGGCGTCACGGATGCGCGTTCCGCCGGACAATGTACCGGACGATGTACCCGGACGGTGTAAAAGTTCGGCGAGACATTTTAATACGAATTGCGGATCGTTCGCGAACGCGGTGATGGGAGGGATGACGCGTAAAAGGCAGCGTCGGTGATGCAGGGAGAGGCCGGAGATTCGCGGAAGGCGCGATTCTGCGCTACAGAGGCGAGGCAAAGCAGAAGCAAGTCCCTCACGTCGCGCAAACGGCGCGCGCCGGGTTCGGGATGACAGACAAAAAAATGAAGCTAGGCGCGGGAGGCTGCGGGGGTGGGAAGTTTGGAGGGGGGCCAGGTTTCGAGGAGCTGCTCTTTGCGATAGACCATGGCGTTGATGTCGTAGGGAGCGAGTTCGAAGCCGTGTCCGTGAGTGATGGCGTCGGTGGGGCAGGCTTCGACGCAATAGCCGCAGAAAATGCAGCGGGAGTAGTCGATGTTGTAGACCTTGGCGTAACGGTCGGCGTCAGAGATGCGATTTTCGGCGGTGTTTTCGGCGGCTTCGATGTAAATGCAATTGGCGGGGCAGGCGGCGGCGCAGAGGAAGCAGGCGACGCATTTTTCGAGGCCGTTTTCGTCGCGCTGGAGTACGTGAATGCCGCGATAGCGCGGCTGGAAATGCACGGGCTCGGCGGGATAGTTCTCCGTGGTGGGCTTTTTGAACATATTGATGAACGTGACTTTGAAGCCCTTGTAGAGAATGACGAATGTGCGGCCGAATTCTTTGATGACGGATGCCATGCGAAATACTTTAGCAAGAGACAGTGACGAGTGACAAGTGACAAGTGACGAGCAGACGTAAAGACAAGTGGCCAGTGGTCAGTGGTCAGCAAAAGCTGTGGCGAAAAAACGGTTAGGAGTTGAGAGTCGAAAGTTGAGAATGAACGGCGGATGAGGCGCACGACAGGACGCAAAGCTCGACGTTTCTACGCGTCGGGACGGCAACAACCTTTTACTCGCCGGGCGGGGCGACTGGGGCGGGTTCGCGGGGGCCTTCGTGGCCGGTGATGGCGGCGATGATTTGGCGGCCGTGGAAGCGGCCATTCTCGATGAAAATTTCTCCGGTGTGAAGGCCGCCGACTAGAACTCCGGCGACGTAAATTCCGGGAACATTGCTTTCGAGCGTTTTGGGATTCAGCTGCGGCTTGCGCGTTTTGGGATCGAGGCGAATGCCGGCATTTTCGAGGAAAGAAAAATCGGGATGATAGCCGGTCATGGCGAAAACGTGGAAGGCGGGAAGCTCTTCGGCGCCTCCGCCGTTGTGGACGATGACTTTGCCGGGCTCGAAGCGTTCCACTTTGGTGCTGAAGCGGGCGCGAATTTCGCCGGCCTTGATGCGATTTTCGATGTCGGGGCGGACCCAATATTTGAGCGAGCGGCCGAGTTCGGCGCCGCGATGAACGAGGGTGACTCGCGCGCCGCCGCGAAATAAATCGAGGGCGGCTTCGGCGGCGGAATTTTTTGCGCCGATCACAACGATATCTTTATTCCAGTAAGGATGCGCGTCGGTGAAATAGTGCGAGACGTGCGGAAGGTGCTCGCCGGGGACGTTCAGAAAATTGGGTAAATCGTAATAGCCGGTGGCGAGAATAATTTTACGGGCGCGGTATTCGTGGAGCGCGCCGGATTTGTGGTCTGTGGCGGCGACTTCGCGAGCGGCGACGGTGAATGCGCCGTCGTGGCCGGAGATTGTTTCGACTTTTTGATATTGCGCGACTTCGATTCCGTAATGTTCGGCGGCGCGGCGATAGTATTTCAGGGCTTCGGCGCGCGTGGGCTTGCCGCCCATGGTGGTCATCGGGAGATCGCCGATTTCCATGCGCTCGGGCGTGGTGAAAAAAACCATGTTGGTCGGATAGTGGTAGAGAGAGTTACAGAGGCAGCCTTTGTCGATGACCAGCGGATGCAAGCCGGAGCGTTTGGCTTCGATGGCGCAGGCGAGGCCAGTGGGACCTGCGCCGATGCAAATCACGGCGTAGGGTGCGCTCATCGTTGGCGTCCTGTGGCGGCGATTCGTTGCTGCGCTCCGTCCATTCATTTAGTGTGCGACGTTTTTGTGGTGGAATTCAACCGGCATTTTCAATGCGCTCCACAGTTGCAAGGAATCATGCATTTGACGGAAGGGTGGAAGGTTGGTTGAAGGTCGACGGGACGAGTTGGACGAAGTTGCGTTCTTCGCGGAGGATCAAGCGTTTGGCCTGGGCGAAGGCGAAATTTTCGGGGGCGCCGGAGTCTTCTTTGAGACGAGCTTTGTAACGTTCGTAGGAGGCGAGGCTGTCGAAGGCGATGAGTCCCCAAGCGACGTCGTTAGTGCCTTCGTAGGGAAGAAAGTAGCCGACGAGATGGCCGCCGCAGCGGGGAATGACGCGGGCTTAGTTCTCCGCATATTTTTGGAAGGTGTCGCGTTGGAAGGGATCGATCTGGTAGCGAATCACACACATGATTTTGAGTTTCATTCATCTCACCTCGCTGCGAGCAAAGGCAAATACGCACAGGCTAAAGCCTGTGCCACGTGAAACAGGTCCCTAACCACCGTTCGCGGCATTTTCATGGTGGCTGCTTGCCGCAGCCGACAGCGAGCCGGTTCGGGATGGCACGACGAAAAACGAAAAGCCGCAGATTCGCATAAGGCACGATTCTGCGCTACAGAGTCAAAGGCAAAGCATCCAACCCAAAAAGCAAACGTCAAGGGCAACGACCGCACCCTTGCACGACAAAGGGTGCGGCACCGAACCAAAAGGCAACGTCAAAGGCAACGCACCCACACCAAAGCAAAGGCAACGTCAAAACCCCGCTTATTGGCTTGCTTGCACGAGGCGGCCGTTGAGGGGCTGAACGGGACGAACGTCGTGGGGGTAAGGCTTCGCGAACGCGCGGATCTGCGCGGGCGAGACGGTCACCGGAGTTTTCAGCACAAACCACTTGACGCCTTCGGTGCATGGCGGAGCGGATATTGAGCCCATGTAAGTGTAATAGGCGGTGTCGCGCGGCAACAGTGCGGCGGGATTTATTTCGACGCCGGAAATCAGGTGGGATTTGCCCGGGGTCTTTGGCATGTACTTCCAAAGTTGCTGAACGACAGGATTCGCGGGGCCAGCGTCGACGAAAACGGCGACACCAGCAATTTTCCCGTCGCTGGCGCGGAGCATGAAGTGAATCACCATGTCGTATTGCTTGCCGTGAATGCGCTCTTCGCTGGGATGGTGAAAATGGAATTGGGTGAGTTCGTAGCGCTGGGCGCCGACGAGCAAAACGTTTCCGTTGCCTGGCGCATAGTCCACGCGGACGGCGGTGTAGCCGTTATTGATGATTTTGAGCGGGCCGGGCTTGAGTTCGAAGCGCAGAGCGGGAAGATTGGCCGGCTGCGCGCTGCGAATATCTATCGGGGATTGTTCTTTCCCGGCGCAGGCCGCGTATTGTGGATCGAGGGTAGCCCAATGGGCGGGGCCGTCGGCGCTTTTGTTGTAGCTCCAGGGAGTTCGCCACTGGGCCTGAGCTGCTGGCGGAATGAAAGCCGCGGCGGCAAGCAGACATATGAAGGTCAGGCGATGTTTTCGCAAATTGCACCCCCTAGCAGCGAGAGTTTGAGCCGGAGCGCCTTCAAGATACTAGCAGCACGGACGCAGTGTGCCGGTTGACGCGTAGGAACGCTTCGTTGTCGAACGAAGTGTGCATGCGGAATGGGTGTAACATTCCTGGCATGAGTGACAGGGCGAATTTGCGAAGGAGCGATCCTTCTCACGTGGAGCAAGATGCTGACGGAGGGCTGGCGCGAGTGGCGGTGGCAATTGGGGAGCCGGCGCGGGCGCGGATGTTGTGCTGTTTGATGGATGGGCACGCGCGGACGGGCACGGAGCTAGCGATCGCCGCAGAGGTGGGAGCGTCAACGGCGAGCGTTCATTTGCAGAAGCTGGTGGCGGCGCGGCTGGTGAAAGTGGCGGCGCAGGGGAAGCATCGCTACTACAGTTTGGCGGGGACGAATGTGGCGCGGGCGCTGGAAGGGTTGAGCGTGGTGGCGGGCGAGGGTTTGCGGCGCGCGAAATTTGAGCCGAGCACGCCGAGCCGATTGCGCGCCGCGCGGACGTGTTACGACCACATCGCAGGGACACTGGGCGTGGGGCTGCATGATTGGATGCTCGCGATGGACTGGATCACGGCGGATGAGAACGGCCTTCGCGGCGGCTATGAATTAACGCGAAAAGGCGCGGCGGCGCTGGCGGCGCTGGGAATTGACGTGGCGGCGATGCGGGCGACAAGGAGGCGGTTCGCGTTTTCGTGCTTGGATTGGAGCGAACGGCGTCCGCATGTGGGAGGGGCGCTGGGCGCGGCGTTGCTGGAGATTGCGCTAAAGAGGAAATGGGTGGTACAGGATTTGGACAGCAGGGCGCTGGAGGTTACGGCGCGCGGACGGCGGGAGATGATGGGCAGGTTTGGAGTTCGAGTTTGACGGGAGAAGGGGTAAGGCAAATACGCACAGGCTAAAGCCTGTGCCACGAGAAACAGTATCTCACCATCGTTCGACAAGGAACGGCGACCAGGTTCGGGATGGCACGATGAAAAACGAGACGCCGCAGATTCGCAGAGGGCGCCCCGACAAAGGGCGCCGAGGGCAAGCGATTCTGCGCTACAGAGTCAAGAGCGAGAACCAGTGCAACTGAAAGGAACTAGGCGGAGAAGGAAGCGGCGAGGGAGCCGCGCTCTACGGGAAATACCTCACGTCAGTTCGCGCAAGGGCCGCGCGAACGGGACGTGAGCTACAAAGCTTCAGGCGGCGGAGGAGGAGGCCGCTAGCGAGTTGCGCTGGAGCTCGGCGAGAACTTCGCGGAGGGCGGCGGCGAGTTCGTCGCGGGAAATTTGGCTGCGGCGGAATTGAATGCGCACGTGATAGGAAGAATCGGGCGCGTGATAATCGAAGACGAATGGGCGCGGGCGCGATTCGGTCTCGTTTTCTTCCTGGCGGACGCGGCGGGCTTCGTCGCGAGTGAGTCCGCTATGGGCGATTTGCATGACCATGTCGTGCATCTTTTTTTCGTTGGGCTGGCGCGCGACCTGGAGGAGAAGCGATTTGGAGACAATTCCCTTCTCGACGCAAGTTTTGCGAATGGAGCCGGGGATATTGCGAATGGACAGAGTTTCGGTGACGGAGGAGCGCGCGCGTCCGATTTTTTTGGCGATGTCGTCATGCGTGTAATCGAACTGCTCGGCGAGGCGATAGAGACCATCGGCTTCTTCAAAGGCGGTCAAATCTTTGCGCTGAAGATTTTCGATGAGCGCGAGCTCGAGAGTTTCCGCGTCATCGGCGATTTTTTCGATGCAGGGCACTTCGGAAAGGCCGGCGGCCTGCGAAGCGTGGTAGCGGCGCTCGCCGGAGATGATGTAATAGGCGTCTTCACGGGGCATGTAGCGAACGAGCAGGGGTTCGAGAACGCCTTTTTCGCGGATGGATTGCGAAAGTTCGCTCAAATCGCCGAGGGCTTTGCGGGGCTGATCGGGATTGGGGTGAATCTTGGAAATGGGAATCATGCGGCCGACGGACGCGCCGCTGAAACTAGTCAGAGTTTCGACATAATGCGCGTCATGCCGCATCTTGAGAGTGACTGGCAACCCGATCCGCTTCGACACGTTGGATAACCTCCATGGAAAGCTTTTTGTATTCTTCCGCGCCGGGAGATTTTGGCGCAAAGGAAAAAATAGTTTCTTTGTAGGCGGGGCTTTCTTCGAGGCGCACGTTTTTGCTGATGCGCGTTTTGAAAAGGGCTTCGCCGAAGACGGCGCGAATTTGTTCGTGCGTGTCGCGCGAAATGTTAGTGCGGCGGTCAAAAAGGGTGATGACCACGCCGAGAACTTTGAGATTGGGATTGGGGCGCGAGCGGATGCGCGCGTACGTTTCGAGCAAATCGTCGGTGCCTTCGATGGCGAAATAGGCGGCCTGAATGGGCACAAGCAAATGCGTGGAAGCCACAAGCGCGTTCACGGTGAGGATGCCGAGGGCTGGCGGCGTGTCGATGACCACATATTCGAAATCTTTCAGAATGGGCGTGAGCGCGTCCTTTAATTTGTAAGGGGCGTCGAATTGGCCGGCGAGCTGCTGTTCAAGGCGCGCGAGAGCGAGCTTTGCGGGCGCGAGAAAAAGATTGGGGTCCTTGGTGGCGCGCATGACTTTGGACATTTCGGCGGCGCGGTCGCTGAAAACGTCGAACATCGACACTTGAATGTCGGCCGCGTCGAGAAAAGCGATGGATGCGTTGGATTGTGGATCGAGATCGACGAGGAGGGTACGTTTTTTTCGCAGCGCGAGTGCGGCTGCGAGGTTAATGGCAGTGGTAGTCTTGCCCACGCCGCCCTTCTGGTTGGCAATCGCCAGAACAGTCGTCAACCGGCTGCCACTCCTTTGGCAACGGCAAGCCAATATATAGGCAGAGCTGGCCGCAGCCCACAATAAGTTGGCGTAAATGTAGTGGAATTCGTAGGCCCAGTGCAAGCAAAAAATCAAAAAATTGTTTATGGTGGCAAGGGGCGCGCCGCGGAGTGTGTCAGGATAAATAGGCTGCGGATCAGGAAAAGCACAGAGGCGACGTCAAAAAGCCATCTTTTTATGAGGCGCTCAGAATGGGGCATACGCAAGAACAGAAAGGAGAAAGGCCGCAGATTCGCAGAGAACGCCCCGACGAAGGGCGCCGAGGGCAAGCGATTCTGCGCTACCAGAGTCAAAGACAACGTCAAAAAAAAAACGCAAGCTTCGACGACAAGAGGTGCGGACTCAAGCGACGGAGCGGCTCTGCAAATAGAAGCCTCACGTCAGTTCGCGCAAGAACGGCGCGAACGGGACGTGAGATACACCTGAGAATGCGAAATGCAGAAGCCGCAGAGCTTCGCAGAAAACGCGAAGCTACTGCGCTACAAAAGACGAGGCGGCGGCTAGGATGGTGTTGACGTGGATGCGGACGGTGTCGGCGACGCGGCGGGCGTAGCCTCCGGCGAGAGTGATAGCGAAGGGCACGCGATGGCGGCGAAGGTGGTCGAAGACGAGGGCGTCGCGGCGACGAAGGCCTTCGATAGTGAGGGCGAGGCCGCCGAGTTGGTCTTCGCAATAGGGGTCAGCGCCGGCGATGTAGAAGACGAGATTGGGATGAAATTCGGCGAAGGCACGGATGAGGTGCGATTCGAGGATAGCGAGATAGTCTTCGTCGGCGATGCCGTCGGGCAGATTGGCGTCGAGACTCGAGGGCGGCTTGCGTTCAGGATAATTGTGTTCCTGATGAATCGAGAAAGTGAAAACGGAGGCGTCGTTCGCGAAAATTGCGGCGGTGCCGTTGCCCTGGTGCACATCGGTGTCGATGACCATGGCGGTTTCGATGGCGCGGTCGTGCCGGAGGCGGCGAATGGCGACGGCGACGTCATGGATGACGCAGAAGCCTTCGCCGTGGTCGGGGAAGGCGTGATGAAAGCCGCCGCCGATGTTTGCGGCGCATTCGGCAGCGAGAGCGCGCTGGCCGGCTTCGATGGAGCCGCCCGCCGCGAGCCAGCAGGCAGTGATGAGTTCCTTGGAGTATGGAACTTCCATGCGAAGGATTTCGATGGGGCTGAGAGTGCCGGTTTTGAGTTTATGGACGTATTCAGGCGTGTGGACGCGGAGAATGTCTTCGTCGGAGGCAGGCGCGGGAGCAACGATATTGGAGGGAGCGGCGATTTGTTCGGCGAGGAGCACGTCACGAACCAGGCGGTATTTTCGCGAGGGGAAAACGTGGGCGCCGAGATTTAAGTCGTAGCGGTAGTCGTAGAAAAGCGGGAACGGAAGCATGGCGCGTGAGATTAGCTTGAAATGGGCGCTATGAGCAATGGCGGAGGCGTTGGCATCAGCCGTAGCGTGATATACACTTGCGCATTCGGAAGCATCCTGTTCACCGGAATAATTTGGCGACACAAGGAGCGAGCGATGAAATCCGTATTGATTACAGGCACGAGCAAGGGAATCGGTCTGGAAACGGCATTGGCCTTGAGCCGGGCGGGGCACAAGGTTTACGCGACGATGCGCAACCCGAGCCGTTCGCCGGAACTGGCAGGGACAGTTGAGAAGGAGAAATTGCCGGTGACGATTTCCACGATGGATGTGGATTCCGATTCTTCGGTGACGCAGGCGATTGGGCAAATCTACGAGAGCGGCGGAAATATCGATGTGCTGGTGAATAATGCGGGAATCGAATATACCGGTACAGTCGAGGAAGTTCCATTGAGTGCATTCCGAGCACTGATGGAGACCAATTATTTCGGGCCGCTGCGATGCATCAAGGCTGTTGTGCCTCGAATGCGAAAACAGAGAAACGGACACATCATCAATGTCTCATCGGTAGCCGGGCGGATTGCGGCCTGCCCAATGGCGCCGTATGCAGCGGCAAAGTGGGCGCTCGAAGGATTGAGCGAAGCGCTGGCGCAAGAGATGAAGGCGGTGAATGTGCGAGTTTCGATAGTCGAGCCGGGGATTATCGCGACGGCGATGGCGAAGAGAATTGGGGACCCGGCGAGCCCATCGGCAAGCAGCCAGGCGCGCCGGTGGGCAGGATTCTTTGCCGCGGCTTTAAAAGATCCAGTTCCGGCATCCGTTGTGGCAGAGAAGATCGTAGAAATCATTGAAAGTGAGATCCGGACGTTGCGTCATCCGGTCGGACCCAGCGCCATTCCGTTTTTGCAATGGCGCAGTGCGATGAGCGATGAGCAGTGGGTGGACTGGGGAGCACTGGAGGACGACGCCTGGTACCGGCGCGTACAAGAAGATTTTGGATTTGATGCGCGAGCGCAAGCGGTGAAGGCCTGAAGAAGTTTTGCGGGCGACAAGTTATTGTAACTATTGTCGCGGCCGTGCATCAGAATCAGGCCAGAGAGAACTTGAGAAGGCAAGCCGGGCTCTCACTGTAGTTTCGTGACAGGAATTCACCGGAAATGATGCGGCGCGTACAGTCGGTGAGCTTGGTGATTGCGCTGCTGGCGGCGCCGCTGGCGCTCGTGGCGCGAGGGTATGCTTGCGCGCCCGTAGAATGCACAATGGCATGCTGCCAGGGGCGCATGGGGTCGCGCATGATGATGTGCCAGGGGGCGGGCCACCGCTGCACGTGCTGGATGGCGGGCTCGTGCGAGAAGAATCTTGAGTACGGGCTGGCGGCGCCGCTGCCTCCTACGCAATTGAGCGCGGCGGTGAAGTTGCAGAAGCCGCGAATGACGCGGGCGAATTTTGTTGCAGCGATTTTGAATTTCACGAACGGTTATTTCTCCCCACCTTTCGAACCTCCGCGAGCGTAAATCAGCAGAAAAATCGCAGAGCCTCAGAAATTCGCGGCTCTATGCGACGAAATACGTAGCTACGTGTGTTTGCGCCTGACTAGGCGAGAGCAGGCGCAGCAAGCAGCGGCCGCACGAACGCCGAGGTTGGCCGGCGAGGCGTGACTGGGGCCGCGGTTGAAGATCTCCATTCTGGGAGCAACTTTACGGAGGCGAAATGCAAGCGAAGTCCTGGCGCGCGATGGCTGCGTTTTGCGTGATGGCTGCATGCGCTTTTCCCGGAACTGCGGTAGCGCATGGCAAGGCAGGGAAGCGGCTATTCATCGAGCCGCTGGTAACCGAGGATGCGAATCCCAAAAACGAGCTGGATTTTCCGGTGTTCGAAGCGGTTCAGACGCCGGACGGGCACATGCTTAACTTCAATTATTCGATCGAGAAGCTGTTGACGCCGAAATTTTCGGTGAGCTTCGACAACAGCTTCGGTTCGTTCACACCGAATGGGAGCAATGCCACGTGGGGATTCGGAAACATTGGATTCGGAGCGAAATATGCGTTGTACGTCAATGCGCCGCACGAATTCATCGTTTCTTCGGGACTGCACTGGGAAGCGCCTACTGGAAATGCACGGATAGGGGCGACTCAATACAATGTGCTGACACCGGAACTTCTGTATGCCAAGGGCTTCGGCGATCTGCCGCCTAAAGGAATTTGGAAGTGGCTGCGGCCGCTGGCGGTGCAGGGGGATTTCACCGGGGATTTTGCGGTGGGCGGCGCGGCGGCGGGACGTCCTGGAGCGGTGCCGAATGCGGACGCGGTTCTGGAGTACAGCATTCCGTATCTGAACACGTATGTGCGGCACCAGAATGAGGGATTCAGGCTGGAAGGCGGGTCGCTGCGGGATGGCTGGTCGCCAAAAGCCATCGCGGGGGATTTATTTCCGTTTGCGGAGTTCAATTTTTCTTGGGCGAGCGAGCCGGGCGGGCCCCGATTAAGGCCTGAGGGATTCATCCGGCCGGGAGTGGTTTACATGGGGCACTACTTTGAGATTGGTGGAGCAGCGGCGTTTCCGTCGAATCGATTCACAGGACATTCGGTGGGGGCTATCGCAATATTTGATTTGTTCATTGACGATGTAATACCAAAGATGAATTGGCTGCTGAACAAGTGAGGAGCCGTTGAAAAAGCCGGAGAGGATCGCAAACGGCGCGAACCTCCGTGCTAGAGAGAGTAAGGCAGAAAGAAGAGCAAGTGGCAGCCTCGAAGCGCAAAAGCCGCAGACCTTCAGAAGGCGAAGGTCTGCGCTACAGATTCAACGGCAAGCATTTTCATTACTGACAGCGGTCGCGTGCGACGGCACGCAGGGGAGGAGCGAAAGATAGTTCAACGACCGCACTCTTACACAGCAAAGGATGCGGCACACGCCGCCTCCCGGATGACGCCAAAATGCTGCGTCAGTTCTCGCGGTCAAGGATGAAGTCGGGGATGGCGAGGAGGGCGCGACGGTATTCGGAATCTTTGAGGATGCTGAGGCTTTCCTTGGCGCGAGTGGCGTATTCGAAGGCTAGACGGCGGGAATGGTCGAGGGCGCCAGAATCGCGGACGAGAGAAGTGATTTGCTCGGGGCGCACGGACTGAAAACCTTTTTCGCGAAGAACGGTGGCGACCAGTTCCCTTCCCGGCGCATGACCATCGTGACCGCCATTCGCGTGAGGGCCGCTCTGAATTGAGCCATGCTGCGCGGCGGCTGCTTGCAGGGCAACATCTTGCGCGCCGTTGCGCAACGCGAAGATGAGCGGGAGGGTGACTTTGCCTTCTTTTAGATCGCTCAAGACGGGCTTGCCGAGTTTTTCGGAAGAGGCGGTGAAGTCGAGGAGATCGTCAACGAGCTGGAAGGCGAGTCCGGCCTGGTGGCCGTATTCGGCGAGGGCGCGGCGGATGGAATCGTCGCAATCGGCGAGGACCGCGCCGAGTTCCGCGCAGCCACGAAAAAGGCAGGCGGTTTTGCGATAGGAAAGATCCGCGGCTTCCGATTCGGTGAGATCGATGCGATTGAGATGGGTGAGCTGGAGAAGCTCGCCTTCGACCATGTTTTGCGTGAGGTCGATGAGAATATCGAGGACGGTGAAATTGCGTTCCTGGAGGGCGATCTTGAAGGATTGCATGTAGAGCCAATCGCCGGCGAGGACGCTCATGTGATTGCCCCAGCGAGCGTTGGCTGAGGGGCGGCCGCGGCGCGTGTTGGCGCCGTCGATGACGTCGTCATGGATCAGGGTGGCGCTGTGAATCATTTCGACAACCGCGCCGAGAGAAACGGCCGCCGGACCTTGATATCCGCAGGCGCCAGCAGCGAGCAGAAGAAGCGCAGGGCGGAGGCGTTTGCCGCCGCCTTCGCGGAGATAACTGCCAATTTCGGCGATAGGCTCGATGGCCTCGCCGGTTTGGCCGGCGAGTTCGCGTTCGACGAGGGCAAGGTCGTCGCGAACGAGGTCAAAGATTTCGCGAACGGTCAGAACAGAGATGGCAGCCTCCACAGGAACAGCCGGTCCCTCACCGCCGTTCGCGGCATTTTCATGCTGGCTGCTTGCCGCAGCCGACAGCGACCGGGTTCGGGATGACAGCAAAAAAGCGCCGAGCCACTTCGCCGGCTTAGCTCAGGCGGAAAAAGCGGCGGAAATTTTCCGCAGTGACGCGCGCAACTTCTTCCGCAGGTAAGTTTCTCACATTCGACAAGGCGCGCGCTACCTCGATGACGTTGGCGGGCTCGTTGCGCTTGCCGCGGATGGCTTGCGGCGGAAGGAAGGGCGAATCGGTCTCGACGAGGATGCGATCGAGCGGAAGGGCGGCGGCGACCTGGAGAAGATGGGCCATTTTCGGATAGGTGACGTTGCAGGAAAACGAAATGAGGAAGCCCATGTTGAGACCGCGACGAGCGTCGGCGAGCGAACCCGTGAAGCAGTGGAAAATGCCGCCGAGATTGGTGGCGTGCCAGTTTTCTTCGTCGAGAATGCTCAGGCAATCGGGCCAGGCGTCGCGACAATGAATGACGATGGGGAGACGGGCTTCGCGGGCGAGCGCCAACTGGCGGCGGAAAACGCTCTGCTGCACGTCGCGCGGTGAATGATCGTAAAAATAATCGAGGCCGATTTCGCCCCAGGCAATGACGCGGGGATGTTTGGCGAGGCGCGCGAGTTCCGCGAACCATTCCTCGGTGGCGAGCTGGGATTCGTGCGGATGTACGCCGACGGTGGCGTAAATCCAATCGTGCTTTTCGGCGAAAGGAATGGCCACGTCGAGGCGATTGGTGGCGGTGCCGCTGCCGATGGCAAGGATTTTCTCAATGCCGGCTTCGCGGGCGCGGGCGAGCATGGCGTCGCGGTCGGCGTCAAACTGGGGAAACTCGAGATGGGCGTGCGAGTCGATGATTTGCAAAAGACAATCCTTGTGAAGGCTTTACGTCCCGGCGCCACGCGAGGGACTATTTTGTTTCGCTGACTGCCGTTATGGCCCTTCCAGCAAATCCCAAATCACTTTAGGGTTCCACCAATGCACAGGCTTCACAAAAAGTATCACCTCACCCGGCGTCGGGGTTGCGGCCACCTTGCCGCACGTATTGGCTAGTACAATCCCTCGTCCGACGATGAGTTTCACTGGGTAAGAATAATCTCTCGTGCCCCACTTATTCGTAGGCGGACGGCAATCAGTCGCCTTGTCCCGGTTCGGGATTATACCGACCGAATTACCGTATCTTAGGACGGCGTCGACCGTGGCTCCGTGGAAACATTCTGCTGTTTTCCGACCTGGGCTCACGCTTACACTATCAGAGCTCAAGCGAATGCGCACAACACCGCCATGGTCGGTTGCGGCCTCCTCAGCAGAAAATCTCCTCGGCTCCCTCCAAACCTGGACATACACGCAACTTTTGGCTACAGGTTGTCCGTTTCTACCATTCAATACTTTGATTTTAAATTGAGCCTCTTGAGCGTGAAGCGTGGTTGCCACACCAAAAACACACAGCAAGAGCGCGACGAAGCGGAAATGCCGTCCCCTGTCGGCACTTCTTCTCATCACTACCGCCCACCCCTCGCATACTCGGTCGGAATGACCACCAATCCGTGACACGCGGGTATCATTTCAGCCGGGCGCCGATGGGAACGTCTTCGGTAAATGTGCAGAGGACGGGGCGGCCGTCGGGGCCGGCGGAGGCGGCGACGATCATGCCGTTGGATTCGACGCCGCGAAGTTTGCGCGGAGCGAGATTGGCGACGACCACGACTTTTTTGCCAATGATTTGCTCGGGCGCGTAGGCAGTGGCGATTCCGGCGACGACCTGGCGAACTTCGTCGCCAATGTCGACGAGGAGCTTCAGAAGTTTGTCGGCGCCGGCGACGCGCTCGGCGGATTTGATGACGCCGACGCGCATTTCGACTTTCGCAAAATCCTCGATGCCGATTTTTGCGGGCGCAGCTGAAGCGCTCGCGCTTGAAGGCGCGTTACTGCCTGACGCTCCGGCGGTCGCGCTAGCGGGGGATGGAGTTGCGGCGGTGTTGCGAATTTCGTCTTCCATGGCTTCAATCCTTTCGAATGCTTCGGTTTTATCCACGCGCGGAAAAACGGCTTGCGGCGCGGCGACCTGAAATGCGGGCTTTTGCTCGTTCCACCAATTCGGCGCAAGAGATTCGGATTCGAGGCGGGTAGTGTGGCCAAGCTGCTGCCAAATTTGCTGCGTGGCGTGCGGAATAACGGGATGGGCGAGGCGCGTGACGGTGCGCAGGACTTCATAGGCGGTGTACAGAACCATTTCGAGGCGCGGCCATTTGGATTTTTCTTTGACGAGGAGCCAGGGCTGAAATTCGACGAGGTATTTGTCAACTTCGGCGATAAGGGCCCAGATGGACTCGAGGGCGCGAGAAAAATCGTAGGAGTCATAGAAGCGCGCGGCTTCTTCGCAGGTGGTTTCGCGGAGGGCAGCGACTTCGCGGTCGCGGTCGTTTTCCTGCGTCGCGCTGCGCGCGGGAACGCGGCCGCCGAGATACTGCTCGATCATAGTGAGCGTGCGGCTGGCCAGATTGCCGAGGCCGTTGGCCAAATCGGCGTTGTAGCGGGTGATGAGGGCTTCGCGCGAGAAATTGCCGTCCTGGCCGAAGACCATTTCGCGCAGCAGAAAATAGCGCAGGGCGTCAACGCCAAGAACGCGCGCGATGGGCTGCGGATATTGCATGTTGCCGCGCGACTTGGACATTTTTTCATCGGCGAAGAGCCACCAGCCGTGCGCGAAAATTTGTTTGGGCAACGGTTCTCCGGCGGCCATGAGAAAGGCGGGCCAGTAAACGGCGTGAAAGCGAAGAATTTCCTTGCCGATGAGATGCACGTCGGCGGGCCAGTAGCGTTCGAATTGCAATTCGTCGTCGGCATAGCCGATGCCGGTGATGTAGCTGGTGAGCGCGTCGTACCAGACGTAGAAAATATGTTTTTCGTCGCCGGGGAATGGGATACCCCACTTGAAGGAAGTGCGACTGATGGAAAGATCGCGCAGGCCGCCGCGCACGAAGGCGAGAACTTCGTTACGCCGGGAATCGGGCTGAATGAAATTAGGCTGCTTTTCGTACAGTTCGAGCAGGCGATCCTGGAAAGCGGAGAGCTTGAAGAAATAGTTTTCCTCGCGAACGCGCTCGGTGGGCCGTTTGCATTCAGGGCAGAGATTTCCGGGGAGCGGCTCGTCCACGTACATTTCGTCGAAGACGCAATACTGGCCTTCGTAGCCGCCTTTGTAGATGTGGCCCTGGTCGAGGGCCTTGCGAAGGAGCATTTGCACGGCGCGTTCGTGACGCGGCTCGGTGGTGCGGACGAAACGGTCGACGGGCAAATCGAGTTCCTGCCAGAGCGCGCGATATTCCGCCGAAATGCGGTCGGCGAATTCCAGCGGCGTGGTGTGCGCGGCTTTGGCGGCGCGTTCGACTTTTTGGCCGTGCTCGTCGGTGCCAGTGAGCAGCACGACATCGAAGCCGCACATGCGTTTGTAGCGTGTAATCGTGTCGGCGACGACGGTGGTGTAGGTGTGGCCGAGATGCGGACGCGCGTTCACGTAATAAATCGGCGTGGTGATGTAGAACTTGGGTTTGGCCGGAGTCGTCATAGATAGAGCTCGACCTGGAAAATGGCGCGCCGGAGTGCGGCACTGGCCTCAGGGGTTAAAACCCGTGGCAAGGCCATCGCTTTCGGCACGGCTGAAGCCGTGCCTTTACGTAAGCCGATGATTAGACGCGCCACATTCACAGGTTATTTTGCCGATTTAGCGGCTTCATTCGCCTTTTGAAAATGGAAATTCGCGACTGCGAGCACTTGCTTGAGCGGAACGCTGTGTTGCGCGGCGATGCGCCGGCAATCTTCATACTCGGGAGCGGCGTTGAGAATTGTGCCATTCAAGCGGGAGATCTTCATGCGAATCGCGCCGAGCGGCGTGTCGACAGGAACGGTTTCGCGATTGAGCGTTTGGCGCTGAACTTCGTAAGAACGGACGCCAATGGTAGTGGTCTCGCGGAAAATCAGGTCCGTGAGGCGCGCGCGATTGGCGGGCTCGCAAAGCAGCGTGACGAGCTGGCCGGGGCGATTCTTTTTCATTTGCACGGGCGTCGAAAAAACGTCTAGAGCTCCGGCGGCGAGGGCGCGTTCGACAAAATAGCCGTAAATCTGGGGGCTCATGTCGTCAAGATTGGTTTCGATGACGGTGACGGACGCGTCGGAATGCTCGGCAATTTCGGCGGCGACAGATTCGCCGACGAGCAGGCGCAAAACGTTGGGTTGCTCGGCGAGGTCCGCGGAACCCGCGCCATAACCAATGGCGGAAATGCGCATAGGCGTGATTTTTCCGTAAGACGACGCAAGCGTAGTGGCTATGGCCGCGCCAGTGGGAGTGACCAGTTCTTTTTGGACACCGCTGGAAAATGTTGGAGCGCCGCGAAGGAGTTCGGCAGTTGCGGGCGCGGGAACGGGAAGAAGGCCATGCTCGGTCTGCACGCGGCCGCCGCCAACGTCCATCGCGGAGCAGGCGAACTGCTCGATGCCGAGAAGGTCGAAGCCGACGGCTGCGCCGACGATGTCGATAATGGAATCCACAGCGCCCACTTCGTGGAAATGAACTTTTTCGATGGCAATGTTGTGGACTTTAGCTTCGGCTTCGCCAAGGCGGCGGAAGATTTTGGAGGCGTTTTCGGCGGCGCGCGGAGCGAGAGCAGCCTGGTCGATCATTTTCAGAATGTCGGAAAGATGACGATGATGGTGCTGCTCACCGACTTCGATGGTGACCTTGGTGGCATGAATGGCCTTGCGCGCGACTTTTTGCGCGGAAATTTTCCAGGAATCGAGGCGGAGCTTGCGGAGTTCGGCTTCGAGACGCGCGAGTTCGAGGCCGGAGTCGATGAGAGCGCCGAGCACCATGTCTCCGCTGATGCCGGAAAAACAATCGAAGTAAACAAGTTTCATTTTTTCGTTTTCGGTGAACCGGGCTGCGCAAGCCGAGCGGAGCGGCAGACAGTGCGTTCCGCGAGAAATTGAGAAAAATAGATAGTAAGCTGCGCTGGAAAAGGTGTCAAACGCGGGCCGCGTGAAGGTCCGGCACGGGCGACGTTGCGCCGCCATTTTTGACTGCGCTGCGTGAAACTCCCTATAATCGCTTACCTTTTTTTGAGAATCTGCGCGGATTTCTGAGAAACTGTTAGTCCAGAAAAGAGGAACGTGTATCAGCCAATCGAGAAGCGCGTGCGCGAGGCACTGACGGAGCACATTCGCGCGAAGTATGGCGAAAGTGTGAATGTGGTGACCGAGCGTCCGCCGAAAATCGAGATGGGGGAGATTGCGTCGCCGGTGTGCTTCGAGCTGGCGAAAAGGCTGAAGCGCGCGCCGCGGCAGATTGCGCAAGAAATCGCGGCGAGTCTTGGGAAAATTGAAGGCGTCGAGCGCATCGAGATCGCTGGCGGCGGATACTTGAATGTTTTTCTGGAGCGTGGCGCGTTCTTCCGCGCGGCTTGCGAAGGCGCGGGGCGCGAAGCAGTTGCGGTGACGGCGAATTCGCCCAAGGCCATTGTCGAGCACACGGCGATCAATCCCAACAAAGCGGCGCATATTGGGCACCTGCGGAACGCGGTGATTGGCGACACGTTCGTGCGACTGCTGAGGCACGCGGGGCGGCGCGTGGAAGTGCAAAATTACATTGACAACACCGGCGTGCAAGTCGCGGACGTGATTCTGGGATTCAGGGAGCGCGACAAATTGTCGCTGGAACAGGTGCGCGCACTGGCGGCAAAACAACAGCCGCGGTTCGATTATTACTGCTGGGATCTGTACGCGTGGGTGACGCTATGGCTGGCGGAAGACAAAGCGCGGCTGGAGTTGCGCGGGCAAGTGATGAAAGAGATCGAGGAGGGGCGCGGAGCGGTCGCGGAGATGGCGGAGTTCGTGTCCACGGAAATTTTGCGGACGCATCTGCGAACGATGGACCGGCTGGGAATTGATTACGATTTGCTTTCGCGCGAGAGCGAAGTGCTGGCGATGAAGTTTTGGGATGCGGCGTTCCGGATGCTGAAGGAGCGAGGGGCGGTTCGGCTGGCGACCAGCGGAAAACAGGCGGGTTGCTGGATTATGCCGCTGGGGGACGCTGGGGATGCTGAAGGCGATGCGGGGATGGCTGGAGAGGGAGTGGCGGAAGCGAAAATCATCGTGCGCTCGAATGGCACAGTGACGTACGTCGGAAAGGACATTGCGTATCACCTTTGGAAATTTGGCCTGCTGGAGCGAGATTTTCGCTATGCGAAATTTCATGAGCACCCAGATGGGCATATCGCGTGGGCGACGGCACTGGAGGGACGCAGCGGCGGGAGCGACGGCGTGCCGGCATTTGGAAATGCACAGGAAGTTTTCAATGTGATCGACTCGCGGCAGAAATATCCGCAGCAGGTGGTGCGGGAAGGGCTGCGGGCTCTGGGATTCGAGGAGCAGGCGAATCATTTGACGCACATTGCGTACGACGTGGTGGGGCTGACGCCGCGATGCGCCGTGGAATTGGGTTACACCGTGACGGACGAGGATGCCAAACGGCCATATGTGGAAATGAGCGGGCGCAAAGGGCAGGGCGTGAAGGCGGACGATTTGCTGGACGAAATGGAGAAACATGCGCTCGCGGAAGTGGATGCGCGGCACCGCGATTTTTCCGATGCGGAGCGCACCAGCGTGGCGCACGCGATTGCCATGGGCGCGCTGCGGTATTTTCTGTTGAAGTACACGCGCTCGACGATTATTGCGTTCGATTTCAAGGACGCGCTGAGTTTCGAAGGCGAGACCGGGCCATACGTTCAATATGCGGTGGTGCGCGCGCGGAGCATCTGGAAAAAGCTGGCGGAAGCGAATCCTGGATGGGAGGCGGCGAAAGCGGCGATGGCCAAAGGCGTGGAAGTTTTTCATACGGCCGTGCCGGAGCAACTGCTGACCGCTCCCGAGGGAAACGGCTTCTGGGAACTTGTGCTGCTGGCGGGGAGCCTGGGCAGCCAGGTGGATGCATCGGTGGCGGCGCAGGAGCCGGCGTTTGTGGCGAAGTATGCGTTTCAACTGGCGCAGCAGTTCAACATGTTTTACCACAAGCATCACATCATTTCGGAGCAGGATCCTGTGAAGCAGAATTTTCTGCTGCGATTGACAGCGCTGGTGGAGACGCAGCTTGTGAGCGCGCTAAAGCTGCTGGGAATCGAAGCGCCGGAAAAGATGTAACGTGGAGAACAGGGCCGCAGATTCGCGAAAGGCGCGATTCTGCGCTACAGGGCAAAAGCGGCCGGCGAGCCGCCTCACTTCTCCAAAAGAGCTGAGACGCGGCGGAAGCTACTGGCGCATGGCGAAGTCGATGAGGGTGCGAATGGCGACGCCGGTGGGGCCGGAGGAGGCCCATGGCTTGGCGTCATCGAGCCAGGCGGTCCCGGCGATGTCGAGATGGACCCAGGGCGTGTCCTCGGCGAATTCCTTGAGGAACCACGCGGCAGTGATAGCGCCGCCGCCTTTGCCGCTGCCGGTGTTGCGAATGTCCGCGATTTTGCTCTTGATCATTTCTTCGTATTCGTCGTCGATGGGCATCGGCCACATTTTTTCGCCGGTGACGCGCGCGCTTTCGAGGACGCGGTCAAGGAATTCGCGCGGCGTGCCGAATGCGCCGACGTGGACATTGGCGAGAGCGACGACAATGGCGCCGGTTAGCGTGGCGGCGTCGATCAGGTGCGTGCAGCCGAGCTTTTTTGCGTAGCAGATCGCGTCGGCGAGAATCAAACGGCCCTCCGCGTCGGTGTTAATCACTTCGATGGATTTGCCGGACATAGCGATCTGCACATCGCCGGGTTTTTGCGCGCGCCCGCCGGGCATATTTTCCGTGGAAGGAATAACCGCGATAACTTCGATGGAAGGCTTGAGGCGCGCGAGGGCGCGCATGACGCCGAGCATGGTGGCGCCGCCGCCCATGTCGTACTTCATTTTTTCCATATCCTGCGCGGGCTTGATGGAAATGCCGCCGGTATCGAAAGTGACCGCTTTACCAACTAGGCCGAGCACCGGAGCGCCGGATTTTTTCTGCGCGGGACGGTAGCGAATCACAATAAATCGCGGCGGCTCAACGCTGCCCTGCGCGACACCAAGAAGCGCGCCCATTTTCAATTCAGCGATGCGCTTTTCGTCGAGGATGTCCACTTCGAGGCCGGCTTCTTTGGCCATGGCTTCGGCGCGTGAAGCGAGCATGCGCGGCGTGAGGCGATTGGAAGGCTCGTTGATAAGATCGCGGGCGAAATTCTCGGATTCGCCGATGATTCTGCCGCGTTCGATGGCGGCTTCAATTTCCGCGCGAGAATTCGCGGGAAAGCCGACGAGGGCGACGCGTTCAACTACTTTGTTGGGCTTTTTGTCGGTTTGATATTTGTCGGAGTCGTATTCGGCGTGAAACAGGCCTTCGACAATGGCTTGCGCGGCGGCGGGCGTTCGCTCCTTTTCGGCGGCGATGAAAGTGAAGCATTTTACGGCGCGCGCGCGAAGATAGCGCAGCGACGCGCCAGCGATTTTGCGAAGTTCGGCGTGAGTAAACTTGTCAGGCTTGCCCGCGCCGACGAGAAGCAGTTTTTTCGCAGCGAGGCCCTGGGGATAATGGATGAGAACCATTTCGAGCAGCTTGCCGGTGAGTTCGCCGCTCTCGGCGAGCGGCTTGATTTTGCCTCCGATGATGCGGTCGAGTTCCGCGAGAGGGCCGTCGAGGCGGGCTTCTTTGTCCCCAAAAACGCAGGCTACGATTGCATCCGTGGAAATGGATGAAAAAGGCTGAGGGTCAAACTGAACTTCGAATCGAACGGACATGGTTTCCTTTCGGCTGTTATTTTGACTTCCCTTCTGCTTTGAATGTCATTGACGCTTGTAGCGGTGCATGGCTTCGCGAGCCTCGCGCTTGTCTTCCTTTTCGCGTTCGGCGCGACGGCGGTCCCAGAACTTTTTGCCGCGGGCCAGCGCGAGTTCACATTTGGCCATGCCATCGCGAAAATAAATTTTCAGCGGAATGAGAGTAAGGCCTTTTTGCTGAACTTGGCCGCTCAATTTATTGATCTCGCGGCGGTTGAGCAAAAGCTTGCGGGCGCGCAGCGGGCCATGATTCCACGGACCGCCGGGGCGGTATTCGGGAATGTGGCAATTCATGAGCCATACTTCACCGCCTTTGATTTCGGCGTAGGCGTCGCGCAGAGCGCCCTTCCCTTCCCGGAGGGTTTTCACTTCGGTGCCGACGAGGACCATGCCGGCTTCGAAACGGTCGAGAAGTTCGTAATTGTAGGAGGCGGCGCGATTCTGCGCGGCAATTTTGACCGCAGGCGCGTCTTTTTTTTTGGCCGAGGACTTATTCGCAGGACTCACCGATGTGTATGATAAACGGCGAACGAGCCACGAGCAAGCGAGCGTCCCATACTTGTTTGGGGAGTCACCCAAATGTAACGACAACGCGGGGTTTCCTTGTTGCATCATAGCGTGAATGCTAGACTGTCCGGGAAAATCCATTTTTTGGAGGGCGTGTTGCGCCGTCTGTTAATCGCGTCTTTTGTGGCGTTTGCCATGTTTTTTGTGGCGGGCTGCCCCAAAGGAAATCAGGACTACAAGGTCGGCCGCAAAGCTGAAATCGTCGGCGATTACGATACGGCGGTGATTTCTTTTGACAAAGCGCTGAAAAACGACCCACTCAATGCGGAATACAAGCTGCATGACATGCGCGCGCACTTCGAAGCAGGGCAATTCCACGTAGAGCAAGGCGAAAAAGCGCTGAATCAGGGGCATCTGGAAGTGGCGCTAGGCGAATTTCAGAAGGCTGAAGCGATTGACCCATCGAGCGCCGTCGCGCAGCAGGAAGCCCAGAAGGCCGCGGATTTGCTGGCCAAGGTAAAGCAAGAGGAAGCGCCCAAGGCGGTGGGCGTTGCGCCGCCGGAGGATACGGGATTGATGTCGGCGCCGCCGGAATTGAAGCCGCTGTCGCGGTCGCCAATCAATTTGAAAATGGGGCCGACGGATGCGCGAGTGGTGTTCAACACAATTGGGCAGCTTGCGGGATTGAGCGTGATTTTCGACCCGTCATTCGTGTCGCGAAGCATCAATGTCGATTTGCCGAATGTGACGCTGGAGCAGGCGTTGGACGCAGTTTCGCTGGAGAGCGGCGCGTTCTGGAAAGCGGTGACGGGCAATATCATAATGGTGGCCACAGACAACCTGCAGACTCGGCTAAAGCTGGAAGATGAAGAGGTGCAGACTTTCTACCTGCGCAATGCGACCACGCCGCAGGAAGTAACGGAAGTGGCCACGCTGCTGCGGACACTTCTGGACCTGACGCACGAGCAACAAGTGGCGGACGACAACGCGATTGTAGTGCGCGCGACGCCGGCTAAACTTATGCTGGCCAGCAAAATCATTGACAGCCTGGACAAGCCGAAATCTGAGGTTGTTCTGCAAGTGGATGTGCTGGAAGCGCGCGTGGACCACGAGCGCAATTTGGGAATCCAGCCAGGGCAAAGCGCGACGCTGGCGTTTACGCCGCGGACTTCGGTGCAGCCAAATGGCGGGAGCAGTTCGTCGTCAAGTTCGAGCGGCAGTTCGTCGTCAACGCCGGGACAAATCACGCTGCAGGCTTTGCATCATCTATCCAGCGCGGATTATAGCGTGACGCTGCCGGGCGCAACGCTCAATGCCCTGCTGAACGACACGACGACGCGAATCATTCAAGATCCTTCGATTCGCATTGTGGATGGCGCGACAGCCAAGCTGAATATCGGCGACAGGGTGCCGATCGCGACGGGCAGCTTCCAAGCAGGAGTGGGCGTTGGCGTAAGCGGCGGAGCAGGGCTGGTGAATCCACTGGTGAACACGCAATTCACGTACCAGGATGTGGGCGTAAACATTCAGGTGACGCCGCGAATTCATCCCGACGGCCAGGTAAGCCTGAAGATGACAGTGGACGTCTCTTCGGTGACGGGCCAGAGCAACATTGGCGGAATCCAGCAGCCGATCATCAGCCAGCGAAAGATCGAAAACGACGTGCGACTGAGCGACGGCGAAGTGAATATTCTGGGCGGGTTGATTACGCGCTCGGACACAAAAAGTTTGAGCGGATGGCCGGGTCTGGCGCGCATTCCCTTCCTCCGCTATTTCTTTTCGAGCAACGATAAAACAACGGAAGATGATGAAGTGTTGATTGCACTGACTCCGCATATCGTCAGGATGCCGAGCATTACCGCAGATGATCTGCGCACGCTGGCAGCGGGAACAGATACGAACATTCGCGTGTATGAGAAGAACGTGGATGGGGCGCCCGCACCCGTGCAGCAGCCCCCAGCAGCCCCAAGCACTGCTCCTGCGAGCGCAGCAAACGCAAATGAGGCTGGGACCGCGGGAACGCCGGCGGCGCTGGCATTCCAGCCATCGAATGTTTCGATGAAGCCGGGCGACACGATGACCATTGGGCTGGCGGTAGACAATGTGCATGACCTGTTCTCGATTCCGCTGCTGCTGCAATACAACCCGGCAGTGATTCAGGTGGAGGATATAAAAAATGGCGGATTCCTGTCAGGAGGAACGCAGGAAATCGCGATTGTCCAGCAGGTGAATCAGCAGCAAGGGCAAGCAGTGGTTTCGGCGACGCGGCGGCCAAATACTCCGGGGATTAGCGGCACGGGAACGCTAATCGGCATCGTAATTAAGGCGATCGCGCCGGGCACATCGCAATTGCAGATACTACAGGTGAACGCCAGGGATTCGCAGCAAAAGCCGGTTCCGCTGACCAGCGGAACGGCCACCATCCGGGTGCAGTAATGAGCAAGCCAGCGAAAAACGGAAGCGTCGCGAGAAGGCGATGGGCAGCGCATTCCATGGCTGGCCTGACGCTGCTCGAGCTGGTGATCGCCTGCGCGATTCTGGTGATTCTCTCGAGCATGGCCGTGCCGATGGCGCGCGTCCAAATCAAACGCGAAAAAGAGACTGAGCTGCGGCGCGATTTGATCGAGATGCGCAATGCCATTGATCGTTATAAGGATTGCGCGGACCACAATCTGATTCGCGTGAAGGCGGATACGGAAGGCTATCCGCCGGATTTGCAAACGCTGGTGGATGGAGTGCAGCTGGCGGGCGCTCCTGACCGGCGCATACGTTTTTTGCGGAAGATTCCCGTGGATCCGATGACCGGCGGCACGGATTGGGGCCTGCGGTCGGTGCAAGATGACGCGGATGCGGATAGCTGGGGCGGGCAGGATGTTTTCGACGTGTACACAAAATCTACCGATACGGCGCTGGACGGGACGAAATATTCGGATTGGTGAGAAGAGCAAGAATGTGGAGCAAACTGCAAACGGCAAGGATGACGCGGGGCAGCGCGCGTGGAGTGCGTCGTGGATGCGCCGATGCTGGATTTACGCTGATCGAGTTAATGGTGGTGATAACGATCATCCTGATTCTTTTGTCGATGGCCGCGGTGCGCTATGACCGTTCGATTCAGCGAGCCAAAGAAGCAGCGCTGCACCACGACCTCTCGGTGATGCGGCAGGCCATCGAGCAATATACGCTGGACAAGGAGCAGGCGCCTCAGTCGTTGGACGATTTGGTGAGCGCCGGGTATCTTAGCCATATTCCTGCGGACCCGATCACGAACACAAAGGACTGGACGACGGAGACGTCGGATACGATTATGAGCCCCGATCAAGCGTCGGGAGGAATCAGCGACGTGCATTGCGGCTCGGACCAAGTGTCGCCGTTCGAAGGCACCCCATACAGTTCGTGGTGACTTATTTTTTGCAGTAAGAAGATTTCTTGGTTCGAAAATCCGCAAGTCGAGGTGTTGATCAAATCGGTCCCGCTGCCCATACTTCATGAGATTTTAATCATTTCAGATCCGACTGCAGAACAACCGTTTTCCGCCGCTGAAGAGAACTCCAAGATTTTAACGACCTGAAGGCCCGCACTCATTGTTGTATCGAGGCGATTTAAAGAAGCTGTTCGGGGTTGGCGGCAAGTTGGCGTCGTGCGCCTGTATGATGGCAGTACCGTAGGAGTCGCCGCACAAGGCCGTTATGCGTCACAGGACGACAGCTGCGTGAACATTGATTTGGAGGAAATCGTGAAGCGCAAATCTTTGATGCGTGCGCTGGCGCAACTCGCGGGATTCATCCTTGCGGGACTGCCCGGGCGCAGCAGGCAGCTTCCGACCCACCGGCTGCGAGTGCGGCTACCTACCCCTGCTCGCAAAAAGGCAATTGCACTCGGCCAAAGGCTAATCGAAGATCATACTTTGCCAGCAGCGACGTCGGCCTCAGTCCGTCCCTTGCGGAGGCTCGCGAATTCCTCGTAGGCGCGATACTTGTCCAGAACGCCGGCCTGAGCCTGACGCAGAAGGTGCTCAGCTTCCGCCGGGCGGGCCGTGGTGAGAGCGGAGTAGCGAATTTCGTTATAGATATAGTCCTTTAGCGGAACGGTCGGTCGCGGCGAATCGAGCCGGAAGGGGCTCTCGCCGATCTTGCGCATCGCTGGAACGTAACGGAACAGTGGCCAGTAACCGCTGGCTACCGCGAGATCCTGTTGTTTCATGCCATACCGCAGATCGAATCCATGCTCAATGCAATGGCTATAGGCAAGAATTAAGGACGGCCCTTCATAAGCCTCCGCTTCGCGAAATGCCTGCAACGTCTGCTGCGGATTTGCGCCCATGGCCACCTGCGCGACATAGACGTTGCCGTATGCGATTGCCTGGAGCGCCAAGTCTTTGCGCGGAACGCGCTTCCCCGCCGCGGCAAATTTGGCGATTGCTCCGAGCGGCGTGGCTTTCGACGCTTGCCCGCCGGTGTTCGAGTAAACTTCCGTATCCAGCACCAAGATATTGACGTCGCGGCCGGCCGCGAGCACATGATCGAGGCCGCCAAAACCGATGTCGTAGGCCCAGCCGTCTCCGCCCACGATCCAAATACTCCGCCGCACCAGATGATCGATCACCGACAGAAGATCGCGGGCGTTGGAGTTTCCTGCCGCGACCCTCAACAGCTTGGTTTTCAGCTCTGCCACGCGGATTCGCTGGGCGCGAATTTCAGATTCTTTGATTTGCGGCGAGTCAAGAATTGCGCTGACAAAGCTCTCACCCAGTTCCGGCTCGAGCGATTTAAGCAGCGAAATCGCCAAATCCCGGTGCTTGTCCGCCGCCAAACGGAAACCGAGTCCAAATTCGGCATCATCCTCAAAGAGCGAGTTCGACCAAGCAGGCCCTCTTCCTTCATGGTTCTTGCTCCAAGGCGTGACCGGCAGGTTCGCGCCGTAGATCGACGAGCATCCCGTTGCATTCGCCACCATCATGCGGTCGCCAAAAAGCTGCGAGAGGAGCTTCAGGTACGGCGTTTCGCCACAGCCGGCGCAAGCTCCGGGAAACTCAAATGTCGGTTCGAGGAACTGCACGCCGCGCACGTTGGCGAAGTCCACTCGCGCCCGGTCGTTCACCGGAAGCTGCTCGAAGAATGCGATGTTTGCACGTTCGGATTCGAGCAACGGCGTTTTCGGTTCCAGATTGATGGCCTTGATCGCGGGATCGGCTATCTCGTGCGCCGGACAGCTCTCGACGCACAGCCCGCAACCGGTGCAATCCTCAACGTAGACCTGCAGCGTGAATTGAATCTCCGGATAGCCGCGCGCATTCACTGGCGCGGAACGAAACGCAGAAGGCGCACCTTTGAGTTTCGGCTGAGCGAAATACTTGGCGCGGATCACGCTGTGCGGACAGACAAAGCTGCAATTCCCGCATTGAATGCAAAGGTCTGGCCGCCATACCGGCACTTCGTCGGCGATATTGCGCTTCTCCCACCGCGCTGTGCCGGAAGGAAATGTTCCATCCACCGGCATAAGGCTTACGGGAATCTGATCGCCCCGCCCCTCGAACATTTTGGCGGTCACTTCACGCACGAATTCCGGCGCGCTTGCAGGCACGGCCGGAGGCCGATCGAATTCGCTCGACACGCGGGCAGGCAGGCTGACCTCGTGCAGCCGGGAAAGCGCGGCGTCCACTGCGCGAAAATTCTGTTGCACCACGACTTCACCTTTTTCGCCGTATGTTTTGCGAATGGCTTTTTTGATTTCCGCAATCGCCTGCTCGCGAGGAAGCACGCCTGAAAGCGCGAAAAAGCATGTTTGCAAAACGGTATTCGTGCGCTTCTGGAGGCCAACTTCTTCGGCTACTTTCGTGGCGTCAATCACGAAAAACCTGACGTGCTTGTCGATGATTTGCTGCTGCACCGAAGCCGACAGCCGATCCCAGACCTCTCCGGGCCCATACGGACTATTGAGAAGGAATGTCGATCCCGGCGCGGCCAGCCGCAACACATCCATACGGGCCAAGAATTGAAACTGATGGCACCCGACGAAATTCGCCGAGTGGATCAAATAAGGCGCGTGGATCGGCTCCGGACCGAAGCGCAAATGCGACTCTGTCTGCGCTCCGGATTTGTGCGAGTCATAGACGAAATACCCCTGCGCATGCAGGCCCGCCTGTTCGGCAATGATCTTGACGCTATTTTTGTTGGCGCCTACTGTGCCGTCGGATCCGAGGCCGTAGAAAACCGCGCGCACGCTATTTGCCGGCTCAATTGCATAACTTGCGTCTACGCCGATGCTCGCGTGAGTCACATCGTCTTCGATTCCGACCGTAAAGTGATTCTTCGGTTCAGGCCGTTTCAATTCGTCGAAAACAGCCTTGGCCATAGCGGGAGTGAATTCCTTGGACGAAAGACCGTAGCGTCCGCCAACAATTTTGGGCATTGCCGGCCGTTGACCGCGCGCCTGCGCCTGCGCGAGCGCTTCCACGACGTCGAGATACAACGGCTCGCCTGCGGCGCCGGGCTCCTTGGTCCGATCGAGAACTGCCAGGGCGCGAACAGTATTCGGCAGAGCCGCAACAAGATGATCCGCGGAGAAAGGGCGGAACAAGCGCACCTGCAACACACCGACTTTTTCGCTCGCATGGCGCAACGCAGCCGCCGTTTCGCGAGCTGTCTCTGCCGCCGAACCCATCAGCACCAGGACACGCTCGGCATCTTGCGGGCCGTCGTAATCGAACAGGTTGTATTGCCTGCCGGTCAGAGAAGCGAAACGATCCATCGCCGCTTGCGTGATCGCTGGCACTTTGGCGTAAAACGAATTCACCGCCTCACGGCCCTGGAAAAAAGTATCCGGATTCTGCGCCGTCCCGCGAATGAAGGGATGCTCGGGATTGAGCGCGCGCATGCGGTGAGCGCGAACCAGATTATCGTCGATCATCGCGCGAATGTCGGAGTCCTCTAGCAGCTTCAGAGTGTTCACCTCGTGCGACGTGCGGAAACCATCGAAGAAATGAAGGAATGGCACGCGGGATTCGAGGGTCGCCGTCTGGGCGATCAGAGCCGTGTCGTGAGCCTCCTGCACCGAACCCGAGCACAAGAGCACAAACCCCGTGGTGCGGGTTGCCATCACGTCGGAATGATCTCCGAATATCGACAGCGCATGCGTGGCCACCGACCGCGCAGCCACATGGAAGACCGTTGATGTAAGTTCGCCGGCGATCTTGAACATGTTGGGAATCA
This sequence comes from Candidatus Acidiferrales bacterium, assembly GCA_035307965.1. Classification (GTDB taxonomy): domain Bacteria; phylum Acidobacteriota; class Terriglobia; order Acidiferrales; family UBA7541; genus DAHUXN01. Next base: position 159,170 of record DATGHO010000035.1, read on the forward strand.
TGAGCAGAAGGCCTTGCGAAGCCGTGAATGTAGTCGTGAGCGCGCCGGCTTGCAGCGACCCGTGCACCGCACCGGCAGCGCCTCCTTCGCTTTGCATCTGCTGCACGACGGGAATGTTTCCCCAAATATTCTTAACGCTCGCGGCGGTCCATTCGTCGGCCAGTTCGGCCATCGGCGACGAAGGCGTGATCGGGAAAATCGCGCACACCTCGTTGACGCGATACGCCACGCGGGCCACCGCCGTGTTGCCGTCCATCACTGTCACGTGTTTACGCATAACTGCCGATCTCTTCCGGCTCGGGAATCATCTCGATTGCGTGGCACGGGCACTGCTCGGAGCACACCGCGCACCCTGTGCATTTTGAAAAATCGAAGCGGTACCGCCGGCCCGGACCGAGTTTGATGATCGCCTGTTCAGGACAAGCCCCATAACAGTGGTCACATTCAAAACAATTTCCGCAGGAAAGGCAGCGTTGCGACTCGTAGCGCGCTTGTTTTTCGCCGAGGCCGGCGACAACTTCCTCAAACCCGCTGACGCGATCGGCTGCCGGCAGCATTCGCTGGATGCTCGGATCGGCATCGCTGTACACCGGCAGATGAAGCATGCCGAACGTCACGATGGCATGCTTCTTCGGCTCTTCGTATTTCTGGCCGCGCAACCAGGCGTCGATATTGCGCGCAGCGCGTTTGCCGTGACCGACGGAAGCGGTGACCGATCGCTCGCCGGGGACCATGTCTCCGCCGGCAAAGATTCCCGGATGGCCCGTCATCATGTCCCGCCCAACTTTTACAACTCCGTCTTCTGCAAACTCGATTCCGGGTATCTGCCTCAGAAAGCCGCTCTCCGTCTCTTCCCCAATCGCCAGAAGAATCGCGTCAGCCTGCAATGTTTCGTATTGGCCAGTCGGGTGCGGCCGCCCGCTTGAGTCGAGTTCCATGATTTCGACCGTGAGATCGGTTCCGACGATTTTCTTGATGGAGGAAAGCCACTTGATTTTGACCCCTTCCTCGACGGCTTCCTCAACTTCGAATGCCTTCGCAGGCATGTGGCTACGGTCGCGCCGGTAAACAACTAAAGCTTCGCTGGCGCCCAAACGCTTGGCTGTGCGCGCGGCGTCAATGGCCGCGCCCCCTCCGCCGTATACCACTACCCGCCGCCCAAGCCGCAGCGGTTCGCCCTGCTTCACGTTGTGCAACAGCGAAACCGCGTCGAGTACGCGCACTGCATCGCGCGCCGGAATATCAATGTGTTTCCCAACGCCCGCGCCAATCGCCACAAACACCGCGTCGAAGTTTCCGGCCGATTTCTCAGCTAAAACATCCTCAACTTTGTGGTTCAAAAGGATTCGCACACCCATGGTTTCGACGCGCCGAATTTCCTTGATCAGTTGCTCGCGGGGCAATCGATAAGCTGGAATCCCGAAGTGCATCATGCCGCCAGGCTCCGGCGCAGCCTCGCGAATCTCCACCGTGTGCCCCAATCGCGTCAGATGATACGCCGCGGATAATCCGCTGGGACCGGCGCCGATAACCAGCACACGTTTCCCGCTCGGCGGAGCTTCTACTCTGAAACACCAGCCTTCCTGAATCGCAAGGTCCCCGAGGAAGCGCTCCACGGCATGGATGCTCACTGGCGCGTCGAGTTCGCCTCTATTGCACGCGGTTTCGCATGGGTGATAGCAAACGCGTCCATGGACCGCGGGCATCGGATTATCTCGAACGAGAATCTCCCAGGCTTCGCGGTATTTGCCGGCTTGTGCCAGACCGAGCCAGCCTTGGATGTTCTCACCCGCCGGGCACGCGTCATTGCAAGGAGGCAACAAATCCACATACTGCGGCCGCACCTGTCGCACCGGCCCCGTGCCTTTGTCATGCGTCAAGTCGATGACCGGTGTCATATCAATTGGCTTAACAATCATCAAGGCCTCTTATGCTATGCAGCACCTTCACTTGTATGTTCTTCCAGCGTATGTTCTTCCAGCCGACTCGGCTTCGTACATCCTGCAACGCCGTCGCGGACCTGTCAGAATCATCGATGGCCAAAAGGATCCTCACTCGCACCTCCGTGCCACACCACCATTGTGGTCCTGGCTCGCTGCAGCGGCTGTGACGTGCATCACGATAGTTCGTGCCTTGCTCCATATAGGGCGCGTGGCGCTTCTCGGCTGCGCCCTGTTGGTTTTCTGACAGCGAGGTGCGGTCCAGCCCGCGCGCTGGTATGAAATAATATTTGCATTCCTAAGCGGAAATGGAGTTGCGGTATAGTAGAGCACTGCCTCCTTTCATCAGGCGCTGAGACAGGTGGGGGCCAAGAAGGATCTATGCCTCGTATCGTACGATGTTCATTGATCCAGGCGAAGAACGCCGAAAATCCGCAAAGTTCGCTCGAAAAAATCAAGCAAGTCATGATTGATAAGCACGTGGCCATGGTCCGCCAGGCAGCGGCTTCCGGCGCGCAAATCATTTGCCTGCAGGAGATTTTCTATGGGCCGTATTTTTGCGCGGAACAATCCACGCGCTGGTACGACTTCACCGAGACTGTCCCCGGCGGACCCACCACGCGGCTTTTTCGCAATCTGGCCAAGGAGCTGCGCGCCGCAATCGTTCTGCCCGTGTACGAAATCGAAAGCGAAGGAATTTACTACAACACGGCGGCGGTGATTGCGCCGGATGGTTCGTATCTCGGGAAATATCGCAAGACGCACATTCCGCACGTGGCGCCGGGCTTCTGGGAAAAGTTCTATTTTCGTCCCGGCAACCTCGGCTATCCGGTATTCGATCTCGGTTTTGCAAAAATTGGAATTTATATCTGCTATGACCGCCACTTTCCAGAGGGCGCACGCGCGCTCGGCCTCAATGGCGCGGAAATTGTTTTCAATCCGTCCGCCACGGTCGCCGGCCTCAGTGAATATCTGTGGAAGCTCGAGCAACCCGCGCACGCTGCCGCGAATGGCTATTTCATTGCCGCTCTGAATCGCGTTGGCACAGAAGCGCCCTGGAACATAGGCGAATTTTACGGTTCGAGCTATTTTTGCGACCCGCGCGGGCAAATCATCGCGCAAGCTTCGCGCGATAAGGACGAAGTGCTCAGTGCCGATCTGGATCTGGATAAAATCGGCGAAGTGCGCAAGACCTGGCAATTTTTTCGTGACCGCCGCCCCGATATGTACGGAGAATTGGTCAAGCCGTAATCGTTGTCGCGGCTTTCGGCCCGGGGCGATCGCCAAAATACTCAATGGGGAGCTTAAGGTTGCCCATTCGCGAAGTTGTTTTGGAAAATCCGGAGCTGACACAACGCTTCGCGGAAATTCATCCGCCCTTCGACACGCAGTCCGCACTCACTGAAGCGAACCGGTGCCTTTATTGCTTCGATGCTCCGTGCACGGCCGCCTGTCCGACGCACATTGACGTTCCGCGCTTCATTAAGAAAATTGCGCAGCAGAATCTGTCTGGCTCGGCGCTGACGATCCTCGACGCCAACATTCTGGGAGCGAGCTGCTCGCGCGTATGTCCCGTCGAAGTTCTCTGCGAGGGCGCTTGCGTTTACCACGCGTATAACCATCAACCCATTCAGATTGCGCGCCTGCAGCGTCATGCCATGGACCATTTTTTTAGCAATGGCGCTGCGTTGCGGTACGAGCCGGCTTCTGACCGCCGGGAGAGGATTGCATGCATCGGCGCGGGTCCAGCTTCGCTAGCTTGCGCAGCGGAGCTTCGCCGACGCGGCTTTCACGTGACGGTTTTCGAGCGCCGCGCATTGCCCGGCGGCCTCAATACCTACGGTGTGGCTGAATACAAACTACGCTCGGCCGATAGCCTTCGCGAAATTGAAATGATTCGCGCGCTGGGCATTGAATTCCGCTTTGGCGACGAAATCTCCGGCGAATCCGCCGTCGCAAGCCTTGAAAAAGAGTTCGCTGCCATTTTTCTCGGCATCGGCCTCGGCGCAATGTTCAAACTCAACATTCCTGGCGAGGACTTCCCTGGCGTCGTCAATGCCCTCTCGTTCATCGAGGCGTACAAAACAAAAGGCGATCTGACAGTTGGCCGGAAGGTTGTCGTCGTAGGCGGAGGGAACACTGCTATCGACGCGGCGCGTGCTGCAATCCGGCTCGGTGCCGATGAAGTGCATCTAGTCTACCGCCGTGGCTCGCAGGACATACGCGCGTTCGCTTTCGAATTCGAGCAGGCCCGGCAGGAAGGGGTGCGCTTTCACTGGTTTGCGCAGCCAGTTCGCATTCGTGCATCAGCTGCTCAATCGCAAATCGAAGCCATCGAATGCGTGCGCGTGCAGCTTTCGCCGCAAGGCACGCTTGAGCCCATAGAAGATTCCCGCTTCGAGGTTCCCTGCGAAATGGTCATTCCCGCCATCGGTCAGTCTCCGCTCCTCGAGTTTTTGCGGACTTGCCGAGGCGTTCGCAGCGAAGATCGCCGCGTGCAGGTGAATCGCGCCACCGGCCAGACTTCAAATCCTAAATATTTCGCCGGCGGCGATTGCGTCAATGGCGGCCGCGAAGTCGTAGACGCCGTCGCCGACGGTAAGCGCGCTGCCTTGGGAATCGCGCAGGCCTTGGAGGCAGCTCATGCCCGATAACCAGCGCGCGCCTGACCTGTCCGTGCGCTTTGCCGGCAAAATTAATTCGCCGAATCCATTCTGGCTCGCCTCCGCTCCGCCTACCAACTGTGGCGAACAAATCATGCGCGCCTTCGACGCTGGCTGGGGCGGCGCCGTCTGGAAAACCATCGGCGAACCTATCGTGAATGTTTCTTCGCGCTATTCGTCGGTGGACTGGAACGGCCAGCGCATGATGGGCCTCAACAATATCGAGCTCATCACCGATCGCCCGCTGGATGTGAATCTTCGCGAAATTTCCGAGGTAAAAAAACGCTATCCTCGCAACGTGGTAATTGTTTCGCTGATGGTGGAATCCAAACGCGAAGCCTGGCACAAAATTGTCCAGCAAGCGGAGGATGCGGGAGCCGACGGCCTCGAACTCAATTTCGGCTGTCCGCATGGCATGAGCGAGCGCGGCATGGGCAGCGCCGTGGGGCAGGTTCCTGAATACACGGAACTCATCACTTCCTGGGCGAAAGAAAAAGCTCGCACGCCCGTGCTGGTAAAACTCACCCCGAATATCACCGACATACGCACGATCGCTCGCGCGGCCAAGCGCGGCGGCGCCGACGGGCTTTCCGCCATCAACACGCTCAATTCCATCACCGGAATCGATCTCGACACTTTTGTGCCGCGTCCCAACGTGGACGGAAAATCCTCGCACGGCGGCTATTGCGGCCCGGCAGTGAAGCCCATCGCTTTGCATATGGTCCAGCAGGTACAAGCAGATGAGGAATGCGCGCTGCCATTTTCCGGAATCGGAGGAGTTGCAGACTGGCGCGACGCCGCGGAGTTTCTTTTGCTCGGCTGCAGCACGGTGCAGGTTTGCACCGCGGTAATGCATTACGGCTACCGAATTGTGCAGGATATGGCTGACGGGCTCTCGAACTGGATGCGCGAAAAAGGCTTTCAGAACATTGAAGATTTTCGCGGGCTCACTCTGCCGCGCGTGAAAGACTGGAAATATCTCAACCTCAACTACAAAATCGTGGCGCGCATCCATGAAGAGAAATGCATCGGCTGCGCGCTTTGCTATACCGCGTGCTGGGACGGAGCGCACCAATGCATCCACATGGACCGCGTTTCTGGCTCGCGCAACGGCCGCGCCACTCCCGCGATGCACGAGCAGCGCAGCAAAAACTCCATCATCGTCACGCCGGCTCCGAAACTCGGCAGCGCCAGCGCGCTCAAAAGCAGTCCTGAGCCTTATCCCACGCCGCTTGCCCGCATTCCCCGCGTTGACGAAGATGAGTGTGTCGGCTGCAATCTCTGCTTTCTCGTCTGCCCGGTTCCCGGCTGCATCACCATGGAGGAAGTCCGCACCAACTTGCCGCCGGAATCCTGGGAGCAGCGCACTTCGTCAGGCGCAGCGTCTGCGGCCGCAAGAAAGGCCAGCTGATGGGCGTTTTAATCCAGCACGGCACAGTGGTAACCGCCGATAAGACCTTCGCCGCGGATATCCTAATCGAAGGCGAAACGATCAAAGAAGTGCGCCCTGGCATCCTTGCCACTCCCGAGCACAAGACTCTCGACGCTTCCGGCATGCTTCTTCTCCCCGGCGGCATTGACGCGCACACGCACCTCGACATGCCCTTCGGCGGCACTACTTCGAGCGACGATTTCGAGACGGGAACGCGCGCTGCCGCTTTTGGCGGCACAACCAGCATCGTCGATTTCGCCATTCAGCCGCGCGGGACGCGCATGCGCGACGCTCTGGACACCTGGCGAAAAAAAGCCGAAGGGAAGACATGCATCGACTACGGCCTGCACATGATTATCACCGACCTTGCCGGCGCAGGCCTTGAAGATATGGACGAAATGGTTCGCGAAGGCGTGGCCAGCTTCAAGCTGTTTATGGCCTACCCCAATGTTCTGATGGTCGACGACGCCACGATTTTCCGCGCCCTCCGGCAGACCGCGAAAAATGGCGCGCTTATCTGCATGCACGCGGAAAACGGCAGCGTAATTGATGTCATCGTTCAGCAGGCGCTTGCCGAAGGAAAAACCGCGCCCATTTATCACGCGCTCACGCGCCCCACCACCGCTGAAGCCGAAGCTGTTCATCGCGCCATTGCCATGGCGGAAATGGCCGGTGCGCCCGTGTACATCGTACATCTCTCTTCCGAAGACGCGCTCAATCAAGTGCGCGAAGCGCGCAGCCGCGGCGTTCCCGCTTTCGCGGAAACCTGCCCGCAATATCTTCTGCTCACGATCGATGAGCTGCGCCGCCCGGGCTTCGAAGGCGCGAAATACGTCTTCACGCCGCCACTTCGCGAAAAACAAAATCTGCCTAAGTTGTGGGACGGGCTGCACGATGACAACTTGCAAGTCGTCTCTACCGACCACTGCCCATTTTGCTTCGAGGATCAAAAGAGCCTCGGCAAAAATGATTTCACGAAAATTCCCAACGGCGGCCCGGGAATCGAGAATCGTTTGCAGCTTCTCCATCATTACGGCGTGAACGAAGGCAAGCTCAGCGTCAATCGCTTCGTCGAAATTGTTTCCACGGCTCCAGCGCGCATCTTTGGCCTGTATCCGAAAAAGGGAGCCATCGCTCCCGGCAGCGACGCTGACGTGGTTGTCTGGGATCCGAAGGCCGAGCACATCATCAGCGCCAAGACGCACCATATGCGCGTGGATTATTCGATGTTCGAGGGCTTTCGCGTGCGCGGCAACGCCCGCCAGGTTTTCTCGCGGGGGGAGCTCATCATGGACAGCGGCCGCTTCCTCGGCAAACCTGGACGCGGAGCTTTTCTGCGCCGCGCCGCTCGCGGCGGGGCTTGGAAGTGAGCGCCACCGCCCCGCCAGACGCTTCGCTTTACAACAAAGACCTCGCTCCCATTCCCCCGAGCCGGCGCACCTGGAACACGTACAACTACGTGTCGCTGTGGGTGGCCATGAGCGTTTGCATTCCTACTTATATGCTCGCTTCCGGCCTCATAGCCGGCGGCATGAGCTGGAAGCAGGCCATCGCCACGATTTTAATTGGCAATTTGATTGTCCTTATTCCCATGATTCTTAACGCGCACGCCGGCGCAAAATATGGCATTCCCTTTCCTGTCTATGTCCGCGCTTCTTTCGGAGTCCGTGGCGCAAACGTTCCGGCGGTGCTTCGCGCTCTGGTTGCGTGCGGATGGTTTGGCATTCAGTGCTGGATCGGCGGCCAGGCAATTTATTCCATGCTGCTCGTGCTCGCGCCCGCTATCGCGCAGCGTGCCAGTGTCAGCTGGGCGTGCTTCTTCGCGTTCTGGCTGCTCAACATGATCGTGATTTGGCGCGGAATCGACACCATCAAATTTCTCGAAAGCGTGGGCGCGCCGTTCATGCTCGGCGTCGGCCTTCTCCTGCTTTGGTGGATCACCAGCAAAGCGGGCGGCCTGGGCCCGGTACTGAGCGCGCCCAGCAAATTCCACACCACGGGCGAATTTGTGCGCTTCTTCATTCCCTCTCTCACTGGCATGGTGGGATTTTGGGCCACGGTCGCGCTCAACATTCCGGACTTCACCCGCTACGCCAAATCGCAGCGCGCGCAAATGGTCGGCCAGGCGCTCGGACTTCCCACCGCCATGACGCTTTTTTCCTTCGTTGGCGTTGCAGTCACTTCGGCTTCCGTGGTCATCTTCGGCAAGGCGATTTGGGATCCGGTTGTGCTGCTCGGCCGGTTCAACAAGCCGGTGGTCGCTTCCATCGCGCTGGTTGCTCTGCTGATTGCCACGCTCAACACTAACGTGGCTGCGAACGTCGTCTCTCCCTCCAATGATTTCTCGAATCTCAATCCGCGCCGCATCTCCTTCCGCACCGGAGGCCTGATCACCGGTGTCATTGGCATTCTCATGATGCCGTGGAAGCTGCTCAGCAATTACAACAGCTACATTTTCGGATGGCTGGTCGGCTATTCGGCCCTCTTGGGCCCGATTGCGGGAATCATGATTGCCGATTATTTTATCGTGCGCAACCGCACGCTGGACGTTGCTTCCCTTTATCATCGTAACCGAGCTTACGAATATCGCCGGGGCTTCAACTATCAGGCGATCGGCGCTCTCGCTCTCGGCATTGCCGTGGCGTTGTGTGGTTTGCTTTACTCACCGCTGCGCTGGCTCTACAATTACGCGTGGTTTGTTGGCTTCGCCGTCTCCGGCGTCACTTACGTCGCCGTTACTGGCCGTGTGCGCGCGCCGGCACTCGCCCACGCTTCAACTCCAGATGCCGACTCGCTATAGAACGTTCCGTTGAACAAATGGCGAAATTTGCGAGGCGCGCGGGTTCGAACCCGAAAGACCTCCGAAGACGAACTGCGGAGATTTTTCTGGCCGGCTGCGGAAACCGGGCTGCGCTCGGGGGAACTGGCGGGCATTCGCGTATCTGACGTTAGCGTGGTCCGCATCAATGTAGATCAGTCGGTTTGGCACGGCAGGGTGCAGACTCCCAAAACAAGCAATGCGGTACGAACTATCGCGGTGTCGGCCCAGGTTGGGGCGATGCTTTGGGAATAATCAGAGCGCCAACGGACGAGGGCACACCCGTTTTTATTCTCTACATCCAGCCGCACGCCGTGAGATATGAATCTGTTTCGCCAGCGGAAGCTAAAGCCGTTTCTGGGCGATCTCGAAACTCGGAATGGCGGGCTTCACGCTTTCCGCCACTTCAACGCATCTCTGCTCGCGTCGCTGCGTGTTCCACTCAAGACCATTCAGGAGCGGCTGGGACACGCATCAGCCGGATCTCTGACATTTGACGTGTACACGCACGCGGAGTGGAAGGAAAACGCGGAAGCGGCAAAACTCGCTGGCGAAGAGATCGAAAAAGCTGGGAATTCTGTCAGTTTAACTGCAGCTCAAGAAAAAGGGCCTGCTGGACCAGAATCAGCAAGCCCTTGTAAGTATTTAGGATAGCTGGTTGCGGGGGTTGGATTTGAACCAACGACCTCCGGGTTATGAGCCCGACGAGCTACCAGGCTGCTCCACCCCGCGCATCGATAATACGCAAGTTACACTTTCCTTGCAACAATAGCCCGACCAGCGGGCACCAGGCACTCGCGTCAACGCATAAATAAATGACCCTGCCGTCGCATCAAAATATTAGAGCAATCAGCCGCTCCGCGCTGAGTCCTGCTCTTCTGCAACTTCTGTAACTTCTGCAACCTTCAACGCCGCCACTCCGACAAGTGCGCGAAATTCCGAGCGACCAGCACGATTAACCACACGTGATTCAGTCGAGGCGCGGGTGCTTAGTGTGCCAGTCGGTGCGGGATTGGAAAAGATTGGCGGCCATGACAGGAAGGCCGTCATTCAAGGCTCGCGCGATGAATTGGATGCCGACCGGGAAGCCGTCTTTGGTGAACTGGCACGGCACAGTAACGGCCGGCAGGCCGCAGAGGCTAGAGATGGCATCCGGCTGCATGCTGTTGCCACGGCGGCGGCGAGGCGGAGGATTTTTCTGTTGTTCTTTCGTTAGTGCCGGCGTTGAGGGCGGCTTCAGCGCAGGGCGTGGCGAAGGCTTCAACGGAATAGACACAGTGTCTTCGCCGGGCGCAGCGATGACGTCGAACCGGTCGAATAGAGCATCTATTTTGTCCTGCAGAGAAACGCGCACCCGCTGAATTTGCAGCAAGTCGGAGGCGGAAAATTCGAGGCTGGCATAGCCGTTGATTTGGCCAAGAGGATCTTCCAATTGGGCGCAGCGTCCAGATTGAATCAGGTCAGAGAAGGCGGACGCGGCCTCGATGAGTATGACCAGTTCGGCCGCTTCTTCATAGGGGCCTTCGGGAAGTTTGATGTCGGAGACTTGCGCGCCGTTTTGCTCGAGCACTTTCAGGGCTTCATCCACAGCAGAATGCAAGACGGGATTGGCATCGGGGAAAACGTTGGTGATGCGGCCGATGCGCAGCGGGCGCGGCAATTTTCTTTCCGGTCGGTAAGAAAAAAGGGCCTGTTCCGGGCGCAGAGAGTCGTTGTCTTTGGGGTCGTGTCCGGCGATCGCTGACAGAACCAGGCCGCAAGAATCAGCGGTGCGCGCCATAGGGCCGATTTTGTCCATGGACCAGGCAATGGCCATCACGCCGAAGCGGCTGACGCGCCCAAAACTAGGGCGCATCCCTGAGATTCCGCAAAGGGTTGAAGGGCAAATGATGGAGCCGCGAGTGTCCGAGCCGAGAGCGAAATTGGCCAGGCCCGCTGCGACAATCGCCCCTGAGCCGCTCGACGAACCGCACGTCCAATAATTGGTGTCCCAAGGATTCTTGCAAGGGCCGGTCAGCGAAGCATCGGGCCCTGAATAGCCGAGGCCGCCTGCAAGTTCGATCATCGCGGCTTTTCCAATCAAGATCGCTCCCGCGCGATTGAGCCGCTCGATGACGGTGGCGTCGTAATCGAAAGATTGATGCGCGTAAGGCTTCGCGCCCCAGGTGGTTTTGTAGCCTTTGACGGCCAGCAAATCCTTTGCGGCGTATGGGATCCCGTGGAGCGGCCCGCGATAGTGGCCGGCCGAGATTTCTTTTTCGGTTGCGCGAGCTTGGGCAAGGGCTAGCTCCTCGGTGATGGTCACATAGGCGTTAAACCTCGGGCCGAGACGTTTGCTGCGTTCGAGATAGCTCTGGGTCAACTCGATGGGAGAAATCTTCCGCGCACGGATGCGTTCAGCCAGGTCGCGTGTGGAAAGATAGAGAATCTCTTCGCCGAGCATGACTAAAGTTCCTTCTTCGGCGATTTGGCCGCTTTGCGCATGGCTCGCGAAGTTCTGCGGGGCCGCCTGCCTGCGCGCACCGTACTCTTATCGATCAATTTCAATACAGTCGCCGGCGGATCGCCATTCGTCGTTGGAATCGGACGAATGGCTTCGAGCATGCGGACGTGCGAGCTGACGATGCGGCGCATCCGTTGTTTCTGGTCGTGGTTGAGGCGGTCTCCGTAGGTCGCTAAAATGTGTCGCAGTTTGGCTTCGACTTCGGCCTGGCCTGCGGAAGATAGGCCGGCCTGAGTTTCCTCCTGTTCGCGAAAAGCTAACCGCGGAACGCCGTCAAATCCCCCGCCGGATGCAGCGGGGGGCGTGATAGCCAGAGCGCTGCCCGCCAGAGTGAACATGACCAGGCGGCCAAAGTCGCGTCGGCCGAGGCCATTTGTTTTGGCAGAAGGCTGGGCTGGTCCCTTTTCAACAGCATCCGTGCGCTTTTTTTTCATCGCTCCCTGTTCGGCTGTTTTTCAGCGGCTCTCACAGCAGCAAAAGAATAACAGATTAGTGCGTAGCTCATTCCTTTACCTGGTCAATTTAGGCAGGGCTAAAGGCCCAGGTTTTCTGACTTTAATATCGAGCCAAACCTCCGTCCGCCTGAGCGCCATTTTTGAGATTGCAACTATTTTGCTGAGCGCGCAGCGACGTCGTTCTTGTAAATCACACCGTGCTTCATCACGAAGGCGACATGGCGCACCGCGGTAATGTCTTTGAGAGGATCGCCGGCGAGGGCGATGATGTCGGCATCCAAGCCCGGCGCGATTGAGCCAATTTGATCCTGCAGGCGCATGGATTCGGCGGCGGAATAATTGGCCGACTTGAGCGCCTGCACCGGTGTCATACCGGCCTTTTGTACGCGATAGATGAATTCTTCGGCCTGATGGCCGAATGCACCAGCGACCGCGTCAGTTCCAAAAACGATAATGAGGCCCGGCGTGCGGACGGCTGCGTTGAACATTTGATCGTCGTCAGGCCAGACTTTGTGCATAGCTGCAAAACCTTCAGGCGTGTAACCGCCAATGCCAAGATAGTTTTTCTCGTGATCGAAATAGTTTTGAAAGACCAAGCCCGCTTGCGGGTCGAAAAACACGTGGTGCTCGGCCATCAGCTTCAAATCAGATAAGGGCATGAGCATGCCATGCTCGACTTCAGTGCATCCAGCGTCCACGGCTTGTTTGACGGCAGAGGCGTAGGCATGAACGAGGGTGCGCAAGCCGTCTTTTTTTGCCTCGTCGCACGCTGCGTCGAGCTGGTCCTGCGAAAGTGTTGGCGTTCCGCCCTGTCGAATGCTCGCCGAGGCGAAAATTTTGATCAAGTCCGCGCCCATCGCCTTATCCTGGTCAACGTATCGGCGAATTTCCTCGGGCGTGCCGGTCTTCGGGCCGCGGCCAGCAAGCGGGCGCACCGCGGTGAGAATGCGCGGGCCGGGAATCTCGCCGCGAGCGATAGCGTCGCGCAACGGCACGTCAGCGGGCGCGCCGACGCTTTGAATGGTGGTGAATCCCGCCATGAGCGTGGCCCAGGCATTCGCGGCCATAGCGAGGAATGCGTGCTCGGGCGTTTCGTTCTTGCCCACGTCGTCTCCGGCGAATCTGCCGTCGGGACCGAAATGCCAGGAGATATGCTCGTGGCAGTCGATCCATCCGGGCATGACGGTTAGGCCACGCAGATCGTAGACTTTCGCTGCGGCGGAGGTGGCGTTTGCGGCGACGCGCGCGATTTTGCCATGCTCGATAAGGATATTAGTGTTGTGCTCGATGTGCCCTCGGCCGTCGAAGAGCGTGCCGACGCGAAGGAGGATGGCCTGGTTACTTTGCTGGTCAGCCGGCTGGTTTGTTGACTGAGCTTGCGGGTGATCTTGCGCAAGGACGACGCTCGCCAGGCTTGTTAATATTGACACGCCAACTAGCGCGGTGACGATCAGCAATAACTTACGATCAATTCTCATAGCGCTCCCTTTCGATAGTTCCAGCGAAGGATATTTCCTGCGCCAGCGCGCCCTGAAATTATCAAAATCAGCGCCGGTGGGCTACAGGATTTAGCGGCGAGCATTTGCTCTACCTCGTGGTGATGTTGCAAACGGGAGCGTGGAATGATATTTCTCACGGTTCACTGCGACGCGATAAAACCTGGATTATCCGCAGAAAGTGAATAAGTTCTGAGGTTGAGGAGCTGACGTGAAGATTTGCGAGATGAATTGGAAGCAGGTGGAAGATTATCTGAAACACGATGACCGCGCCGTTCTGCCGATTGGCAGCACGGAACAGCACGCTGGCCTGAGCCTCTGCGTAGATTTCATTCTCTCAGAGCGCATTTCCATCGAAGCCGCCGAGCCGCTCGGCGTTCCGGTTTTCCCCGGCTTGCCGTACGGCCTGACGTCGTACTTCATGGCCTTCCCCGGCACCGTGACGTTCTCCACGGAAACCTACGCGCGCGTGCTCCACGAAATTCTGGACAGCCTGATGAGCCACGGCTTCAAGCGCATCGTGGTGGTGAACGGCCATGGCGGCAACGCTCCGGCGCAGGCTGTCATTACCGAATGCCTGCGGACGAATCCGAATGTTCGAATGAAGCTCCACAACTGGTGGAACGCTCCGGCGACCTGGGCGAAGGTGCAGGAGACGGATTCGGTGGCTTCGCATGCGTCATGGATGGAGAACTTCCCGTGGACGCGGCTCGAAGGCGTGAAATATCCCGCAGAGCGCAAAACCATGATTGACGTAGCGCTGATGCGGGCGATGCCTCCGGAGGGCGTGAGAAAATACCTCGGCGACGGAAATTTCGGCGGCTACTATCAGCGCGCGGATGAAGAGATGCTGGCTATTTGGAAGGTCGGCGTCGAGGAAACGCGGCGCGTGGTTGCCGAGGATTGGCCATGAGCGCAGGGCCCCGACGATGAAGCGCCAAAGAACGCGATGAAAAATCCAGCAATCATTGCGCACGGCGGATGCGGCCGTGTGGACGAAAGCAGCCTCTCCGCAAGGGCTGACGGCGCAAAGGAAGCCGCCGAGGCGGGATGGAAGATTCTGCAAGAGGGTGGAAGCGCCATTGACGCGGTTGAGGCTGCTGTTGTCGTCCTGGAAGATAATCCGCTTTTCAATGCTGGCCGCGGCTCTGTGCTGAATCTGGACGGACGCGTGGAGATGGATGCTTCCATCATGAACGGTGCGACACGCGCGGCGGGCGCGGTGGCGGGAGTTACAAGCGTTCTGAATCCGATTCGACTGGCGCGACGAGTGATGGAAGCGAGTCCTCACGTCATGCTGATTGGAAATGGCGCGGATCGTTTTGCGCGCGCGCAAGAATTTGCTATGTGCGCTCCGGAAGAACTGATCGTCGAGTATCGAAGAAAAGAGTGGGAGTCAGGCAGGGCGACCAAGGCCAACAGCAGTATAAGCGAGCATGGCACGGTGGGCGCAGTGGCGTGCGACCAGAATGGAGATCTGGCCGCGGCGACATCAACGGGCGGGATGAAGGGCAAACTTCCGGGCCGCGTAGGCGATTCGCCGATTATCGGCGCTGGAACTTATGCGGGCAAGCGGATCGCGATCTCGTGTACCGGGAATGGCGAGCACATTATCAGGATGACGCTGGCGCGATTGGTGGCCTTCTTGTATGAGCGATGCTCTGACCCTCAACAAGCGGCGCAGGAGGCGTTAAGCCAACTTGAACATGAGCTTGGCGGAGAGGTTGGGCTGATTGTTGTTGATTCTGACGGCAAGGCGGCATTTACAAAGAATTCGCGCCATATGCCTGTGTGCGCAATCAGTGCAGATGGGACGATTTTTCAGTGTTAAAAGCCAACAAAACCTTCTTTTGGAGCGTCATTAGCCGGATTTACCCATCGAAGATTAGGGCTAAAGCCTGATAGTGCCCTCCTGGAGCAGAAGCTAATCTAGGAAATGCGCTCAACCTGCTTTTCCGCGCATCGGCGCCGCAAATGATCAATTCGCCCGCAAAAACGTGGTGCAACTGGGCTGGTATACTGCTGGCGTGCTGCTTTTTATTGAGGCCGGCGAATATCGCGGCGCAGCCGGTGCGCGTGCGCTTTCATGAGGGAGTGACGCACGGATTCCTGGTGCTGTTCGCGCCTGACGGCAAGTTGCTTGCAACAGGGGACATGCTCCAAGTAAAGCGCGGCAAACGATTCTTTTCGCAGCTCATTTTTCATTTCCATGATGGATCAATCTACGAGGACTCTACTGTTTTCCTGGAACGCGGTACTTTTAAGTTGCTCACCGACCATTTGATTGAAAAAGGGCCCTCATTCAAGGAACAGTCGGAGACCTGGATTGACGTACCCAAGGGAACATTCAAAGCGTGGTCGATAGACGAGCACGGCAAAAAGAAGGAAGTGTCGAAGAAGATCAAGTATCCCGACGACGTGATGAATGGACTGGTTTATCTCGTTGTTAAAAATATTGTTCCGACGATGAAAAGCACAACGGTTTCGATGGTGGTGGGAACGCCGGAGCCGCGAGTCGTGAAGCTGGATATTACGCCGCAGCTTGAGGACACGTTTTACGTGGGAGATTCGAAACGCAAGGAACTGCACTACAAAATTCACATCGATATTACCGGCGTGGCAGGCGTCGTGGCTCCTTTGATTGGCAAGCAGCCACCGGACGAAAATATGTGGATTGCGGCGGGCGAGGTGCCCACATTTCTGAAAGAGCAGGGCGAGCTATATAACGGCGGGCCGATTTGGACTGTAGCGTTGGCGGGGCCGCGATGGACCGCGAGCCAGCAGGAATCAGAAAAAAGTCATGAGTAGTTGGCCGTCGCGCCGCCCGGCAGACAGTTCAAGAAGCAGGCACAAGGTACGAGCGCTATTCGCCAGACGTCTCAGATGCGCGTGGTGCGGCGACGATCGACAAGAAGGAAAATAATCACGATCAGGAGAATGAGACCGAGTCCGCCGCTGGGATAGTAGCCCCAGCCCGCACTGTACGGCCAAGCCGGCAGCAGGGCCAAAAGAAGCAGGATCAGAAAAATGATGAGGATGAGACGCAGCACGTGTCCTCCTTCGCGCGTTTACAGCCTAGCTGAGCGCAGAAGGGCGTCTATCAGGATGAACCTGTATGTTCTGGGCGCGGGATGCTTGAGGCCCGGGTAAAAGTCCCATCAGAATGGCGGTGGCCCGAAAGGCTCCGCCGGCGCGTGCATTTGATATTCATGAGGCGGCCTGTCGCCGAGCAAGTAGCGAACAAAATAATCCCAGCGACGACGGGTCATATAGGGCGTGTCATCCGCATAGCCGTGGCGCTCGTTGGGCAGCGCGAGCAAGTCGAAATCCTTGTTCGCTTTGATGAGCGCGTTGACCACAAGGAGCGTGTTATATGGCGGGACGTTGTTGTCGATAGTGCCATAGGCGAGCAGCAGATGGCCTTTGAGATTTTTAGCGATAAGCTCGTTGGCTTGATTGTCGTAATTGGTGGTGCCGTTGGGGTTTTTCACGAGCAGGCCCTGCCATTTCTCTCCCCAGTCGTCCTCATAATCGCGATTGTCGTGATTGCCAGACTCCGAAATGCCCACCTTGAAAAAATCGGGATAGCGGAACATGGCGTCGGCAGTAGCGTAACCGCCTCCGGAGTGACCGTAAATGCCGGCGCGCTTGATGTCGATCCATGGATAGCGCTGCGCTAACTGCTTCATTCCAGCGACTTGATCGGGCAGCGTGTTGTCGCCCATGTCGCCGTAATAGGCTTCATGGAATTTTTGGGAGCGCCAGGGAGTGCCCATGCCATCGATTTCCACTACAACGAAACCAAGTTCGGCGAGCGACTGGCAATCTCCGCGGGCGGCGGAAAAATTCCGACTGCCAACGCTGCCCGTCTGCGGGCCGGGATAAATGTGATTGATGATGGGATATTTTTTGCCCGGATCGAAATTCGTGGGCTTGAACATCAGGCCGTAAAGGTCGGTAACACCGTCGCGGGCTTTGACAGTGAATGGAATGGGCGGCTTCCAACCCGTCGCGACGAGGCGCGAAATATCGGTTTTGGAAACGGTGGAAACGAGCTTGCCGCTGGCATCGCGTAGAACCGCGACAGGCGGAACTTCGGGAGTAGAAAAAGAATCGACGAAATAGTGGCCGCCGGACGACAGCGTGATTTCGTGATTGGCGTTTTCAGGAGTGAGCAGCGTGAGATTCTTGTCGTCGAAGCCGATACGGTAGAAATGAATGTAATAAGGATTGCGGCCTTTCTCCTTTCCGACAGCGGTGAAGTAAAGCAGGCGATTCTTTTCGTCCACCCGAAGCAACTGAGCAACATCGCCATCGCCGGAGGTTATTTGATGCTCCAGCTGGCCGGTTTGCAAATTGTAGAGATAAAGCTGGCCCCAATTGCTGCGCTCGGAGTACCAGATGACTTCGTTCGACTCCGGCAAGTAGCGCCAGTCCACCGCGTCGATTCCAGATTCGTAGAAAGTAGGGACGTTTTCGGAGAAAACGTCGCGGATGTCGCCAGTCGCGGCGTCGGCAACGCGAAAATGTTCGTGCTTGTGATCGCGAGATGTTGAGACGAATGCAATGTGCGTGGAATCAGGACTCCATTGCACGTCGGACCACACGCCGGGGGTGCAAGCAATATCGTCGCACAGAGTGGAGCGATGCTGGTCGGGCGGCATCTTGAAGCGAATGACGCGCGGAGGGTTGACGCCGAGGTCAATGACGACGCGCTGGATGGTAGTCACAATTTTGTCGCCGGGAAGAGGATATTTCCATTCTTCGAGAGTAGGATGGCCGACGTTGGTCTGGACGAGATACATTTCGCCGTCACCACGCTGGTCCTGCTGATAGGTGGCGATTTTCGTCGAATCGGGCGACCAGGCAACGATAGGGCGGTCGCTATGAATCCAGCCGGCATTGTCGGTGGCATAGCCGAAGTCCTTCACGCCGTCGGTAGTGAGTTGCGTTTCTTTTCCGGTAGCCAGGTCGCGTAGCCACAGATTGTAATCGCGGATGAAGACGACTTTTTTGCCGTCGGGAGAGAGCGATTCGTTGTGAGCAAGAGCATCATGGAAAGCGGCGGCATGATCTTCCTCGTCCAGCAAACGGGCGTCGTCTTTGGGCACGAAGCAGCGAGCATCGGAAGCTTGCAAAGTGCACTGAAAATGCTTGCTTTTGGCGTCCACAAAAATGGAACGCTCGTCTCGCGAGAACACGAAGCTGAGAAAAGGCAAATGGCGCGCATCGTAATGAGCGCCGGTGGCGGCGGAAAGGGCCGCAGCGACAGCCGCGTGGTCAAAGGCGGGTCTGCGTTCACCCGTGGCGGCATTCACGACGACGAATTCGCTGCCGCCGGCGGTTGTCGAGCGATACCAGAAGCGATGGTTCGGGAGCCAGCTCGGTCGAACTGTGCCATAGACGAGGCGGTCGATGTTGTAAGGCATGAATTTTTCGGCATGGGCATAGTCGGCGTCGGTAAAAACGCGCTGAGCGCCGGAGGAATTCTGCTGGGCATTTTCCGGCGCGGCTTGCTGAGCGATCGCGGGCGCACATACAATCAGCGATAAAGCAAGAAGCGCTGCTATTACTGCAGAACGGCGCACAAGCAAAGAATGCATTCTTTCCTCCCCTCACAAATCGCACTGCGGATTAGATAAAAGATTCAACCTAAGAAAATCAAATGCAAGTGCGGGAGTATGGCACTAAAAGAAGAGGCGGGCAAATCCTGCAGAATGGCTTGACGCGCTGAACTATTCTGGGGCGCGGGAACCAGCATATTTGCGCCACAGGCGAAGAGGACGAAAAAACGAGGATGCCACGCCTGAGCGAGAGCGAAAATCGGCAGCAGACCAGTCTTCCTCGGCGGGCGCTGTTGAGAGGCGCAGCCAGTAGCGAACCCCGCGAGCAAAGCCTTGAACCATGGCGATGCGATAGCGTGAGCGCCACAAAATCCCGTCAGGCAGTTTGCGAGCAACGAGCAATTGATCGCGAAACTGGGAGGCGATACTGCGAACAGCGACGTCCTGCCTAACGCGTTGCAAAAACTCCGAAGGAGGTTGTGTTTGGAAAATGGAATGCGCAAGGCACAGGCCGAGATTCACCATGCGCGAGGCGTCGTATCTGTCTGCCTCCTCGAGGAGGCGCTGCCAGTCAGCGGCGCTGAGTTTTTCCGCGATGGCGGCAACATCGGCGACCCAAATCAGGCGCGACCAAAAATCTTTCGCGCCGTGAACGCACAGCATCAGCAGATTGTCGGCCGGCGAAAAGGTTGGCACTTCCCTGCCGTTCACGCAAACGATGGCGGGGCGCCGAGCCATTTCGTCGATGCGGGGCGGGCTCGGAAAATGGCGCAGCGTGAATTCGGTGTGAAATTCGACCAGCGCGCGATTCTGCTTGTGCAGAAAAACATATTCGCCGGGAATTTCGCGGCGACGCTTTGCGAGAAAGCTTTTGCGCGGCAGCCTGGCTTCGTAGCCGAGGGCGTTCATCTCATCGTAAGCGCGTGGCATGAATTGTTGCGCCACGACGATATCGAGGTCTTCAAACTGGCGAAGCGACGGATTCCCATACGCGAACTGCGCAAGAGTTGGCCCTTTATATGGGAGCGCCGGAATTTGCCTTTGACGGAGGTTGTTTACGATGCGCAGAAGTTCTGCCATCAATAAGAGCGAGCGCATCGAGTATTGGCGATTCTCCTCGCGCAGGCGGTTCGAAATATCGCCGGGGATTTGTATCTGCGAATAGCGGGACAAATGCTCGCAAAGGAGCGGCAGCAGGCCATTCTCGACCGCCAAATTAAGCATAAGTGGCCAATCGAGATGCGACGCGAGAAGCGCCGCCAAACGTTGCTGGCGGCCAGCGTCCAAAGGATTTCGTGCGCAGCTTAGAAGAACTTCGACTTCAGGCTTGGTAGGTGGTGGCTGCGGCACGCGTTTGCTGCTCCTGGACCAGAATCGAAAAGAGCAGAATAAATCTTACTCTGAAAAATGGCGGCGCGCGCTCATTTCGATGGGAGGCCGCCTCACCTAAATGAATCGTTTCGAACGAGCGGCTCCTGCTGCGCCAAATCTGCAGCAGCTAAGGGGCGAGTTGAGGACCTTCTGGAATCGCGGCGATGTGCAGACGGCCGAGACGCGAGCGAAAGCTACTCGGATCAATTCCGGCAGCGGCGCACACTGTGAAGAAATCGTTTTTGTCGCGAAGCAAAAAGTGCTCGGCCTCGTGGCGGGCGGTGAGGCGGTCGCCCCGCAAGTCTTCGAGAGCCTGCGCGAGAACCGCGACCCAGAGTTTCTGCTCCGAAATTGGAGCTTCGGTTTCTTCCCCTCGCACGATTGATGCTTGACGTCCACTCATAATTTCCATGTCAATGCCCCCTGTTCACCCGGCCGTTCCATCCCATCGGCCAATGCGACAACTGTGAAAAAGGCACGTAGAAGGCCAGATGTGCGAAGAAACCGAAAATACGTGCAGCGCCTGTAAGCCCATGCTCAGCTTGCCTGTACAACAATTTTCTGAAAACGTGGAGAAACGATTATGAACATGAGCGTGTTTCGCGAGCGAACATGGCCGCTCGACTGTTCCATGGAGGAACAACGAGAAGGATGCCCCTTCGCCAGACTGAACAATTACGAGCGATAAAATAGCAACGTTTAAGTTTGCGCCAGAGCTTGCCCCAAATCAGCTTTGAGGTCTTCGATGTGCTCGATGCCGGCGGATAGGCGCACAAGATTTTCAGTGATTCCCAAGCGCTCGCGCTGCTTGGGAGAGAGGTCGCGATGCGAGGAAATAGACGGATAAAGAACGAGACTTTGCACGTCGCCAAGAGATGTAGCCTTCAAAAACAGCTCGAGGGAATCAACGAAGCGAAAAACGTCGTCGCGGCCAGCGCTGCGAATTTTGATGGAAAGCACGCCGCCAGCTCCGGCGCCGCCAAACAGTTGCTGCACGAGAGCATGGTCAGCATGCGACGGAAGGCCCGGATAAAAGACCTCCTCGACGCGCGGATGAGCGGCAAGAAATTCGGCAAGGGCTTGCGCGTTTTCGCAGTGGCGAGCGAAACGCAGCGGCAAAGTCTTCAGTCCGCGAAGCGTGAGCCATGCTTCGAAAGGGGCGAGGACGGCGCCAACAAGCCGCGAAAATGAGCGCGCTTCATTTGCGAATTCCTCTCGGGCAATGAGAACTCCTCCGGTCAAATCGCCATGGCCGCCGAAATACTTAGTGGCGCTGTGAATGACGAAATCAGCGCCATGATTGAGCGGTTGCAGAAGCAACGGCGTGGCAAAAGTGTTGTCGACGATGATGCGCGTTTTGTGGGCGCGAGCCTCTTTTGTGAGCGCAGGCAAATCGGGAATGCGAAGCAGCGGATTGGTGAGGCTTTCGAGAAGCAAAACATTGGGCCTGGACGCCCAGAGCGCTTCGCGGCCCGAGCGGCTGAAGACATCTACGAATTGAACTTCGGCGCCCCAGCGAGAAGCAACTTCGAGAAGGAATTTTGTGGTGACGCCGTAGAGATCCTGCGAAGCGGCGATTTTGCTGCCGTGCTCGACGCCAGCGGCAAGGAGCGCGAGCAGAATCGCAGACATTCCGGAGGCAAGGCTGATAGCGGCGCTGCCGGCCGGGGCGGCTTCGAGGGAAGCAACGGCTTCTTCGAGGGCGGCGTTGGTGGGATTGCCGTGGCGGGAATAGGTAAATCCAGCGCGTTCGCCGGAACTGATGGCGTCAATGTCGGCGAGATGGTCGTAAATAAACGTGGAGCTGCTGTAGATGGGTGTGGACATCGGAACGAAGCCGTCGGGACGCTGGCGTTCACCGGCATGGACTGCACGCGTGGCGAAACGTTTGGAGTGGAGATTGCGAATCACGGTGGCCCTCCGCACATTGAACAGAAACGGACATGCTAGCGAGGCGGCGGCTCGAAAGCAAACGCCCAGCGATAGTGACGAGCGACGAACTGGCAAAGAACATTGTCTGTAGATGAGAAGAGCAGCGGACCGGCAACCTAGTTTTCGATGCGCTGGTCGAGGGTTTCGCGGACTTTCAGGGCAAGCGAATTCAGAGTGAAAGGCTTCTGCAGCAAGGCCATGCCTCGGCCGAGGATGCCGTGGTGCACGATAGCTTCGTCAGCGTAGCCGGACATATACAAAACGCGAATGCCAGGGCGAAGCTGCCGCATCTGTTCGGCGAGCTGACGTCCGCTGAGTCCGGCCATGACGACATCGGTGAAGAGCAGGTCGATGCTGCCTGGTCGCGTTCGCGCGATGCGCAGAGCTTCGTCAGCGTTTTCCGCCTCGAGGACTTCGTAACCCGCATCGGCGAGATATTCAAGAGCGAGATCGCGAACCCCTTTTTCGTCTTCGACGAGCAAGATGGTTTCTGAGCCACGACGGGAAGACTTTGGCTCCGCCGGTGGCAATGCGAGCTGCACTTCCGCTTCGACGCGCGGGAGGTAAACCTTGAAGGTCGCGCCCTTGCCTGCTTCGCTGTAAACCCAAATGTAGCCGCCGCTCTGCTTGACAATGCCGTAGACGGTAGCGAGTCCAAGACCCGTTCCCTTCCCTTTCTCTTTTGTAGTGAAAAAAGGCTCGAAGACGTGCGCCTGGGTAGCTGCGTCCATACCGATGCCCGTGTCGCTGACCGCGAGCATGACGTATTCGCCGGGCTCGACGACAGCGTGCCGCGAATAGGAACTATCCAACTCTGTATTCGCAGTCTCGATGGTGAGTTTGCCTCCGTTGGGCATGGCGTCGCGGGAGTTTACAGCGAGATTCAGAATGACCTGTTCGATTTGGCTGCGGTCGGCGCGAACGTGCCAAAGCTCAGAAGCATTCCTGGTGACCAGTTCGATGTCTTCGCCAATCAGACGCCGCAGTATTTTCTCCATGTCGGTGACAACGTCCTGCACGTTTAGAACCTGAGGAGCGAGCATTTGCTTGCGGCTGAAAGCGAGCAATTGGCGCGTCAGCGATGCGGCGCGTTGGGAAGCGTCGTGAATTTGCTCGGCGTTGCGCCGCAGCGGATGCTCGCCGCCGAGCTTGTCGAGCAGAAGTTCGGCATAACCCTGAATGACCATGAGGAGATTATTGAAATCATGAGCAATGCCGCCAGCGAGGCGTCCCACCGCTTCCATTTTTTGCGCCTGGCGCAGTTGGGCTTCCAGCTGTTTGCGATCGGTAATGTCGAAAGCCATGCTGATCACGCCGGTGACTTTTCCTGAGGCGTCGCGGACAGGCTCGGCGTGGCAGGCGTAAGAGCCGCCGCCCCACTCCACGTGAAATGTCACGGATTCGCCGGTAAGCGCGCGGCGGTGGGCTGCAAGGGGAGGGAAAGTCCGGTCGTCAGTCTGGAAAAACTCATAGAGTGTCAGCCCCACTGCTTCGTTTGGCTTAAGGCCGAGGCGCGCCAGGCCGGCGCCGACAGAGGACGTGAAACGAAGCTCAGTGTCAGTAGTCCAAAGAATGGCGGGCAGTTGCTCGATAAGGACGCGGAGGCGTGCCTCGCTGTCGCGCAGGGCCGTTTCGGCGCGCTTGCGCTCGATGGCGAGTGCAATCTGGCCTCCGACGGAAGTCAAGAATTCGAGATCGCGCTGCGTGTAGGCGTTTTCGTCCTCGTAATGCTGCACTACAAGGACGCCGATGGTAGCGGAAGGCGTGCGCAGAGGGACGCCGAGCCATGACGGAGAAGGCGTACCCACAAGCTCGACTTCTCCCTGCTCGGCCAGTTGGTCGAAAACCTCTTGTGGGATCAAAGTGGCTTCGCCTTTGCGGAAAACGTAGCTGGTGCAGCTGCGATTTACGGTCTGCGGCGGAAACGCGGTGTCGTATTTGTCGACGAAGAACGGAAACGTAAAAAGGCAGGAGACTGGATCGTAAAGAGCGACGAAACAATTGTCGGCGTACAGAACGCGAGACAGAGACTGGTGAATGCGGTGCAGAAGTTCATCCAGATTGTCAGTGACGTTTGCGGCGTGAATGATTTCGAAGGAAACCTGGCGCTCGGCCTCGGAACGTTTTCGCGAAGTGATGTCTTCCAGCGTTCCTTCGTAATAGCAGATGCGGCCGATCACATTGCGGACAGCGCGCGCCGTCTCTGAAACCCATATTTTGCCGCCGTCTCTGCGCAGCACTTCAGTCTCAAAACCTTCTACTGTGCCGACTTTTTCCATGATCGCCTTGAATTCGTCGCGATGCAAAGCCTGCGTGTACATCTGAGCTCCGATATCGTTGACCTCCTGAATCATTTCGTCCGGCGACGAATAACCAAACATGCGCGCCATGGCGGGATTGACGCTTATGAATTTACCATCCGGCGTGGACTGGTAAATGCCTTCGACGGCGTTTTCGAAAATGCTGCGGAAGCGCTCCTCCGCCTGTTTTTGAGCTTTTTCGGCGCGCTGACGAGCGGTGATGTCCCGGAAGGTCACCACCGCGCCCACCACTTCTTCACCTTCGCGAATGGCGGTGCTGATAAATTCCACCGGGAAGCTGGACCCATCTTTGCGCCAGAACACATCGCCAGTGCCATGGCGGGTGGCGCCATCTCGGAGGACCGCAAATACGGCGCAATCAGACTCAGGCCGCAGTTTGCGCTCAGAGTTGGAATGGTGCCAAAGCGCGTGTGCATTGCGGCCAATCACCTCTTCGGGCCGGTAGCCGAGCATGCGCGCGGTAGCGCTATTCACAAAAGTGAGTGCGCCATTGCGATCAAGACCGTAAATCCCATCACCGGCGGAATTGAGAATCAGATTGGTCTGGCGGCTGAGCTTCAGCAGGGCCTGTTCGGCTTCGCGGCGCTCGGTGACGTCCAGCATGAAACCATGCATCAAAATGCGATTGCTGCCCTCTTGCACCAGCATGGCACGGTCCCGAAACCATGCCAGGCAGCCATCCCGCGTGTACATACGGTATTCAACTTCATAATTCGAGCCATTGCGAAGGCTCTGCTCTTCCGCTTCCATCACTCTTTGACGATCGCCCGGATGAACCTGCTTCAGCCACAATCCTTTGGTGTTGATCCACTCATCCTGCGAAAAGCCGAGCAACGAATGGATCTGCGGGCTGACGTATTCCCATTTCCCTTCGAGGCCGAATTCCGCCACATAGGTGATGGCCGGGAGTTGTTCGACAAGCTGGCGATAGCGCGCGTCGGCGTTTTCGATTTTTGGAAAAGGTATGGAGATTTGAGATGGGCCCGCCGTTCGAGCGGAGGTTACAGATTTGCCGGAAAGGACGCTGGCATCGTGCGGATGGTCTTTGCCATTTTTTCCATTCGCGCCGCTTGTGCCGTTTCGCCCATTCGATATAGAGCCTTTGGGCTGCTTCCGGCGCGAGTCACTTTTCGTGGGCATTCCGGTTGCTTACCTTGCTCGACGCAGAGCGATGCGTCGGAAGACAGATTTACCTCTGAGTTTGTGCAGACACATTATCCAGAATCCAGGCACAACTCAGTTTTGTAGTTTCTTACAAGTCTACGCGCTACCGCTATTTAGCGGCTTCCGGGCAGCAACGACAATGGTACCTGAGTACTATCTGTGTCCAGTTGGCAACACCTGGCAATCGAGATAAGCGCGGCAATCAATGGCGCGGCAAAGGTTGCGGAATGGCTTCGCCATCTTTGCGCGGATCGGAAGCTCCAAAATTCACGCCCGTAGAAAAATTCCTTTCGGTAGCCTGCCCGCCGCCCATGCGCGACGAAAAATCGCCGTCCACGCGAATTTGATGGCCACGCGCAGCGAGCGCGGAACGCACGTCAGCGGGTATGCGATCCTCCATATCCAAGTCGCAGCCGCCGAAACTGGCTTTGGTAAATCGCGCGGCCTCCATCGCTGCCTGAATATTCATGCCAAAATCCACGATATTTGAGACGAATTGGGCGTGCGCTTGCGCTTGATTGAAGCCGCCCATAATGCCAAAGGCGATACGCGTATCGCCGTGGGTCATAAAAGCCGGAATGATCGTGTGCAAAGGGCGCTTGTGGCCGGCGAGAACGTCAGGCGAGCCCGGCTCCAAATTGAAAAGCGCGCCGCGGTCCTGAAGAACAAAACCCGTGCCACCGGCGACGAGCCGCGAACCGAACTCCTCGAAATTGCTCTGGATGAGCGAGACCATGTCGCCCTGCTGATCGACGACGGTAAGGTATGTCGTGTCTCCCGCCGGGGGATTTCCCGACGCGACGTTGCAATTCGCTTTGGACATGTCTATCAGCTTCGCGCGGGCTCGCGCGTATTCGCCGGAGAGCAGGCCGCCAATCGGAATCTGGCTGAACCGTGGGTCGCCAATATATTTCAGCAGATCCGCATAAGCGAGTTTTTTTGCTTCGATCATGACGTGCAGGGCGTCCGCGGAATTGTGCCCATATTGCGCCAGCGGGAACTGCTGCATGATGTTCAGCATTTCAAGCGCGGCAATTCCCTGCCCATTGGGCGGCAGTTCGTAGACGCTCCAGCCGTGATATTGCGTAGAAAGAGGCTCGACCCATTCTGCTGAATAATCGGCAAGATCTTCCGCGGTCATAGCGCCGCCTTCGCTCTTGGATAGAGCGAGAATGCGCTGCGCCAGTTCGCCCTTGTAGAATGCGTCGCGACCTCCAGTGGCGACCAACTCCAGAGAATGCGCAAGGTCTTCATTACGGAAAATCTGGCCGACCTTCGGCGCCTGGCCGTTGATCAGGTAAACGCGCGCCGTTTCTGGATTTTTTGCCAAGAAATTCGCGGCCTCCGCCCAATACATCGCATCCCACTCGGGAACGGGAAAGCCTTCACACGCATATTGAATCGCTGAAGTCATATCCTGTTGCAGAGTCAATTTCCCGAAGCGGGCGAGAAGCTTGCTCCAACCATCGACGACACCCGGCACCGTCACGGAATCAATGCCATAGGCCGGCATTTTGGTGATCCCTTTGCCCTGCAGAAATTCAGGCGTAAGGGCCTTTGGCGACCAGCCGCTGGCGTTCAGGCCGTAAAGTTTGCCGGATTTCGCGTCGTAGACGATTACGAAAAGATCGCCGCCCATGCCGTTCATCATTGGCTCGACGACGCCCATCACGGAATTCGCCGCGATGGCCGCGTCAATGGCGTTGCCACCGCGCGAGAGAATTTGCGCGCCGGCTTGCGCGGCCAGAGGACTTTCCGCCGAGACGATGCCGTAGCGGGTGATGACCATGGACCGGCCTTGCGAGCGCGACTGAGCGCAAACGCGCACCGGCATGAGCGCAATAGAAATTGAAATTGCCACACCCAAGAGGAATACAAACGCGAGACTGCGCTTCATCACTGCAAGACTCCTGTGATTCGGAAATTTACTTATTACTTCTTGGGCTTTGGTCGTGACTGGGGCGGCACGACGCCGTTGTTGCGATAGTAGGTCACCAGGTTACCTTCGTGTTCGCCGGAGTGCTCGATGATGCCTACCCAATCTTCGAGGTGCGCGAGCGCGCCGGCATCTCCGCCGGCCTTGAGGGCGGCAGCGCCATCAGCGAAGGACTTTTTGACAAAGGCGACGATCTGCGCTTTGGTCTTGTATTCCTTCGGATCGTTCTCGATTCCCTTGAGGCTCTTGCCGAGCGCCGCATTGGTCGCATAATAGTTTGACGATGCCAGGTGATTGAGAATCTGCCCAAACGTGCGGACTTGGTCGTTGGGCCGATAGTTATACTTGCTCGCAGGCCAGTCTTCCGCCATGGTGATAATTTCCCTGCCGGTGCCATTCCAAACGCGCAGCAGCGCTTCCGCTGGACCTGGAGATTTGCG
Organism: Candidatus Acidiferrales bacterium; assembly: GCA_035307965.1. Lineage (GTDB taxonomy): Bacteria > Acidobacteriota > Terriglobia > Acidiferrales > UBA7541 > DAHUXN01. Next base: position 187,205 of record DATGHO010000035.1, read on the forward strand.
GGCAGCTTGAGCGGATGCAACAGGGGCGCCGGCAATCAGCGCGAAAAACGCAAGCGCGAGAACGGAAAGAGTGAACTTTTTCATCAGGGGCTCCTTCGACGCGAGATTTGGCGCGAGGCGGATAGCCTACCTTTGGCGGCGGATTATGTCCAGCGCTGCTGCGGGCAATGACAAGATCGAGGGAGCTGGATCGTTTGAATCTTGAATGCCAGTTTCACGATTAAGCCCGTTCAAACTGGCCGCCGCTCGATGCGGGGAGTTCCAAGCAGGCGCAGAATTATGATTGTTAGCATTCGATTGGTGATGAGCGCTGCTGTCCGGTAAAATGGAAAATGTAGTTGCATGGAGGGATGAACTGGGACCGTTGAAAGATATCGGGACGAGCGAAACGCCCATCTCTGATTCCGGATTGAGTTCGACAGACGCAGAGTTGATTGCGCGCGGCGAGCATCCGGAACCATTTTCGATTCTTGGGCCGCATTGGGCAGGCGCGTCGCACGAGCATGGCGTATTCCTGCGGACATTTCAGCCAAGCGCAGCCCGTGTGAGCATCGTCTGGGGCAAAAATGCGGAAGAGCATGCTGCAACGTGCGTGCACGCGGCAGGATTTTTCGAAGCGTTCATCCCGCTGGAAGCTTCCGCGGCAATAAGCACTGAAATTGCGCCTACATCGTACCGGCTGCGTATCACTGACTCTGGCGGCGCGAGCGTCGAACTCTATGACGCTTTTGCTTTTCCACCCCTGCTGACCGATTACGACCTCTATCTGCTGGGCGAAGGCACGCATTTTCAAAACTATGAAAAGCTCGGCGCACACCTGCGCGAAATTTCCGGCGTCACTGGAGTGCACTTCGCCGTATGGGCGCCAAACGCAATGCGCGTCAGTGTGGTTGGTGATTTCAACTGCTGGGACGGGCGCGTGAATCCGATGCGCGCGCGTTCGACGGGTATCTGGGAGATTTTTGTCCCGGAACTGCGGGAAGGCAGTTTCTACAAATACGAGATTTTGTCGCGCTCGGGCGAAATGATGACTTTGAAGTCTGATCCCTACGGCTTTTCTGCCGAGGCGCGGCCAAAATCGAGCTCCGTAGTCGCGAATCTTGACAGCTATTCATGGAACGACCGTGAGTGGATGGGCGGGCGCGCGAAATTCGACTGGCAACACGCGCCAATTTCGATTTACGAGCTGCACTTTGGCTCGTGGCGGCGCGGCGCGGATGGGCGCTGGCTGACATACTCGGAAATGGCCGGCGAATTGATCCCTTACGTCAAGCAAATGGGCTACACGCATATCGAGTTGCTGCCCGTGATGGAGCATCCGCTGGATGCTTCGTGGGGCTATCAGACGGTTGGATACTTTGCGGTGACCAGCCGGTACGGCACGCCGCAGGAATTCATGAATTTCGTCGATCGCTGCCATCAAGCGGGCATCGGCGTGCTTCTCGACTGGACTCCGGCGCACTTTCCTCGCGATGGCCACGGGCTTTCGTATTTTGACGGCACCTATTTGTACGAGCACGCCGATCCTCGGCGCGGCTCGCATCCCGACTGGGGCACACTGATTTTTAACTACGGGCGCAACGAAGTGCGGAATTTTCTCATGTCCAACGCGCTTTTCTGGCTCGAAAAATACCATCTTGATGGCCTGCGCGTGGACGCGGTGGCTTCCATGCTGTATTTGGATTATTCGCGGCGCGAAGGCGAATGGCTGCCCAACCAATTCGGCGGTCGCGAAAACCTGGAAGCAATTGCGTTTTTGAAGCAAATGAACGAAGTGGTGCATGCGCGGCATCCCGGGGTGCTGACCATTGCCGAGGAATCGACGGCGTGGCCCGCGGTTTCGCGTCCGACTTATCTGGGCGGGCTGGGATTCGATTTGAAATGGAACATGGGGTGGATGAACGACACCCTGCGCTACTTCGCGCTGGACCCCATTCACCGGAAATATCATCACGGCGAGCTGACCTTTTCGATGCTGTATGCGTTCAACGAGAATTTCATATTGCCGCTTTCCCACGATGAAGTGGTGCACGGAAAACGTGCATTGATTTCCAAAATGCCGGGCGACGACTGGCAGAAGTTCGCAAATCTGCGCCTGCTGTTTGGTTATATGTACGCGCACCCGGGAAAAAAGCTGCTGTTCATGGGCTCGGAGCTGGCGCAATGGAGCGAGTGGCGCGAGAACGCGGCGCTGGAATGGAATTTGCTGGAATTCCCTGCACATCGAGGGATTCAACGGCTTCTGACCGACTTGAATCATCTCTATCAGCGCGAGTCCGCACTGCACGAGGTGGAATTTGAATGGCCGGGATTCGAGTGGCTCGAGGTGCACGACGCGGATGCCAGCGTGCTGGCGTTCGTTCGCCGAGGACGGCGTCCGGAGGATTTTCTGATTGTCGTTTGCAATTTCACCCCGATTTTGCGGGAGAACTATCGCGTCGGCGTGCCCGAGCGGCGCTTCTATCAGGAAATAATGAACACGGACTCGTCATTCTATGGCGGCAGCAACGCCGGGAACGGCGGCGGCGTAAACGCCGATCCGGTACCGTGGAATGATCGGGAATTTTCTCTGAAATTGATTCTGCCGCCTCTTGCCGTAATGATTTTCAAGCCGCAGCGCGACTAGCGCCAGATGCGTTAGCACCTGCGTCTTCCTTAAGGTGTTCTGAGACGCCTTCTTTGTGCTCTTCCCCTGAAACCTTGTCCTGGAACTTTTTTGCGGGCTCCTGCGTAGCTATAGGTGAACGCGCGGAGGCGTTTACACATGAAAAGACTTTTTGTGTTCCTGGCGGCCCTAGGCATGGCGACGGCGGCTTTGGCAGCAACTCCAGAACGGTACCTGCACGTGAAAGTTGACGGCGTGAATACGAAGGAACTGGTGCGCGTGAACATTCCTCTTTCGCTGGCGGAAGCGGTGATTCCCGCGATCCATGAGCGGCAGCTGAACAATGGCAAGGTCCAAATTGGCAACTTCCAGACGAATGGCATTGACCTGCCCGCGATTCTGGCCGCATTAAAGTCGGCACCAGACGGCGTGTTCGTTACCGTGCAAAAACCGGGGACCGATGTGCGCGTGGCGAAGGAACATGGGCAATTGATCGTGCACGTGATCGACGCAAAGAACCAAGCAAGGGTGGACGTGACGATTCCCTGGAGCGTGGCGCAGGCGCTGACCTCGGAAACCGCAGATCATCAGCTCAATATCGAAGCGGCGATTCAAGCACTCGACCGCGCCGGCGACACCACCCTGGTGACGGCGACGGATTCGCATTCGCACCAAACGATACGCGTGTGGATCGACTCGCACAACACTTCCGATTAGCAGGCTTGGGGGTCCATTACAACTCAAATGCCGGAGGACGCCGATGCTGCTGCTCGGGAAAATTGGGATAGGCTTCGTGGGCACTTTGCTCGTGGGCGGCGCTATCGTTTCGAGCGAAGGATTCATTCACGTGAAAGTGCATGAGAAAAATCCGCATGGCACGCATCTGTCGCTGATCGTTCCGGCGATGATTATGCCGGTGGCGGCGCGGTTCGTGCCGCGGCGGAACCTGGCCGACGCGTCGAAAAATCTGCGCCAGTATCTGCCCGTGGTTGACGCAGCGATTTCGGGGCTCAGAGACTGCCAGGATGGGCTGCTGGTTGAAGTAATTGATGAAAATAGTCACGTCACAGTAGTGAAGTATGGTGACTCCATTGTCGTGGATGCTGATGACCCGGGCGAGACGGTCCATGTTGCCGTACCGCTGGGCGCCACGCAAAGGACCATTGACGAAATCGCCGAGGCGAACGGCCCGAGCTGAAGGATAAAGTGATCGGCGGCCAATTGTCAGCAAGCTAAAACTGCTAAGACTTGGGCGGAATCCAGTAAACCTCTTCGTGGATGGAATCTTTTGCGAAGCGGCGGCGCTGCAAAATGCCTTTGGCGTTTTCGATCATTTGCGGATGCCCGCAGAGATACGCCGTCGCGTTCGACGGATCGAGATTCCAGGCGTCCGCGTATTTGCGGAGCAAGTCTTCGATGCGCCCGGTTTCGCCCTTCCAATCCGGATCTTCCCACGGGCGGCTGATGGAAGGCACGTAAGTGAGCCACGGCAGCGCCGCGGCGGCTTTTTCGAGCTCCTCGCGATAGCCGAATTCCCAGGAACGGCTGGCCGCGTTGATTATGAACAGGCGATGGCCGCCGTCGAACTTCCCTTCGCACCAATCCTTCCCATAAGCGCGGACATAGCTGACAAACGGCGCGACCCCGGTGACCGTGCAAAGCAAGAGATGATTTTTGTGGCCGCTTTTGACATCGAGAGTGAAGCGACCTTTGGGAATTTTGCGCATCGAGAGATGCTCGCCGACGTCGAGCTTGTATAGAAGCGGCGTCAGTTCGCCTTGCGGGACGAGCTCGATAAAAATTTCCAACTCCGGCTCATGCGGCGCAGAAACGATCGAGTAGGCGCGTTCAATAAGTTTTTGGGTGCCATCGACACCAAGGGTTGCGTACTGCCCGGGCGCGAAGCGAAACTCTCCGCCGGGATTCAGATGAATGGCCCACAAATCATCGGCGATTTTCCTGCGGCGCGTGATTTGCGCGCGAAAAAACTTGTCAGGCGAAAGTTCCATTCACTCCTCGTTTTCGCGAAGAGGAAACGTAGCAAGAGAATTCATTTTGCGCAAGGCAAGAGGCGTGCGGGTTGCGTGGACGTGTTCGGGTATATTTGCTCAGCCAGGATTCAGGAAACACCTTCCAGGATGCGGATGTCGCGCTCGGCGGCGCCGTGCAAGACTTTTAATGCGGCTTGATATGCGGGGCTCTGGTATGCCGCGATGGCTTTTTCCACGCTGTCGAATTCGATCACCACGGAGCGCTGGTTCAATCCCGCCTCGAAAGTTTTCGCCGGAGTGCCGCGCGCTACAAAGCGGCCTCCCGCGCTTTGAATCGCCGGAGCGGACAACTTCGCGTATTCTGCGAGAGCAGCGGAGTTTGAAACCGAGCGGTAAAAAACGACCCAGTATCCTTTGGCCACTGGCGCTTCCTCAAGACAATCGAGCTCAGGGTACATCAACCGGCTTGCGGGAAACAGAGCAAAAGATTCGGGCGGGCTAACCGGGCGTAATTCAGTTCTTTCCTGTTTGCCGGTTATTCGCCGAAACGGGTACCACTGCTCGTGTTCGGGGCGACGATTACATCGTAAGGATGGCGCGGAACCGGGCCTTGCCCTCCGCAACGCGTTCATAGGCCTTCGGAGCCTCGGCTAACGGATATGTTTCAACAATCGCTTTCACTTTCCCCCTCGCTACGAAATCAAGCGCCTCGTAGAGATATAGAATCTTCCTCCTGCCGTGATTCGATGCGAGGCCCGTTTGGCTCGGTGCATTCTTTGGATGTCCACTTGCTCACGTAAGCGGGATTGGCCGCGTCGGCCACGGACAGATAGCTGGCGAATGGCAAAGCCAACCGGGAAGTGATGCGTCCCGCATCCGCAGGGAACGGTCGCGGAGATTTAAGACGCTTACAGTTCCTGGCCCTTCTTGCCCACCATTTTGCGCAAATCGAAGTTGGTGCTCAGATTAGCGAGCTTGGTTTTGCACTCGAAATGCGCTTGCTTGTCGTTGGGCGTAATCAGCGGCTTGCCGTCTGGGCCTTGTCTGGCGAAGGAAAAAAGAATGCCCTGAATCTGCTTGCCGTCCTGTGATTTAAGGATTTCCACAGCTGTCGGCGCAACTTTTCGCTTGGCCGGCTTCACCTCCAAAGAGGCTTTGCCCTTTAAGCTATCGTTGCTCTCAGTCGCGAATGGCGTCATATCCATTCCGCCGACGAATATTTGATACATAGCCGGCTGCTGATCGACATACTGCTCAACTTGCGCCTGAGAAGCGCGGCCGCTGAGAACGGCTTGGCGAGCGAGCGCGTCGCGGACGGTCTGTGCGGAATTCCAACGGATGATATAGGTTACGTCCCGAGCCCCGGCGGCTGGCGCTTGCTGATCCATGCCCGGCTGTTGTCCATTGGACGGTGGCTGCTGACCGCCTTGACCCGGACTACCCATGGAGCCGGGACGGCCAGGCGGCATCCCTTCCGGACTTGGCGCGCTTGGTGCGCTGCTGTCCGCCGGCGCTTGGGGACTTTTGCCCCAAGAGGCCAGGATAGTGCTCTGCTTGACCCAAGGAGACCGGAACAGAATTTCCCGAACGTCATTTTCATTCCACTGCTGGTACGGCTTTGCCATCCAGACCTGACTCGATGCATAAGCCAGCCCCGCAATCACCAGGAAAACCACACCGAAGAGAGTGAATTTGCGCATGCTACACCTCCGATTCGGAAGATGAAATCTTGCGGCAAGCTGCTTCAAGTCACGCCGCAGAACGGACCGGCTCAATTTCTATTGTAAGCAGATTTCGCGCGGCTGCGCAATTAGGGGCTTCACTGCGGCATCTCGGTTAAATGCTTCCTCTTGGGAAGGCGTTCCAGGCGGTAAATGGGTTTTTGGTGGGCTTCAAAGTAGTTGCGCATCATCAACTCGCCGACAAGCCCGACGGCAAGGAACTGCAGCCCGAAAAGGCAGAGCAATACCCCGAAAATCAAAAGCGGGCCGTGCTGAACAAAAAGCTGGACGTGCGAAACAATTTTCTCGACAAAAAGTGTCAACAGAATCGCCCCGCCAGAGAGGAAGCAAATTACTCCGGTGGGTCCGAACAGATGAAGTGGCCTGAGCATGTAACGCAGCATGAAACGAATGGTGATTAAGTCGAAGAAAACGCGGAATGTTCGCGAAAGGCCATAATGCGATTTGCCTTGAGGGCGAGGAATATTTCGTATAGGAACCTCAAGCACTTTTGCGCCGTTTAGTGACGCCAAAGCAGGAATGAAACGGTGCAATTCCCCATAGAGTCGGACGTCTTTGATGGTTTCGCGGCGGTAAACCTTAAACGTCGTGCCGAAGTCGTGGATGTTGACACCAGAGAGTTTAGCCATGAGCCAGTTGGCGATGCGCGAAGGAATGCGGCGGAAGAAAAGATTGTCCACTCGCTTCTGGCGCCATCCACTGACGATGTCGGCGTCAGTAGAGAGAAGCGTGTCGATAAGGCGAGGGATGTCGTCAGGATCGTGCTGCAAATCACCGTCCATCGAAAGCACAATGTCGCCCGCGGCATGATCAAATCCCGCGGCAAGAGCCACCGTCTGCCCATAGTTGCGTTTGAGGCGAAGAAAAACCACCCGCTTATCGAGCTCGGCGAGCTCGGAGAGAATTTCCGCAGAAGCGTCCGTGCTGTGATCGTCCACAAAGACAAACTCAACAGGATCATAGCGGCCGGTCATGACTTCGGAGAGGCGGCGGTGAAGTTCGCGGAGTGACCCAGCCTCATTGAGCACGGGAATGACCACCGAATAAGTTGGCCGGATGATCTCGTTTTCGCGAATGACTGTCAATTCAGGCCTCGATAGCTGATAAGTTCAACGTGTTGTTGCTTTAAGGCCGCGCGCACAGCCGGCTCAACGAGCGCCTCGAGTTCCCGCTCGCGCTCCTGCTTCAGGCGCGTATCGCTTTGTTCGAGTTCCTTATCGCAATGCCCCGGATGGCACATCAGTTCGTTCACTCCCTCTGGCATGGAGCTTATCATGGACAGAATGGCGCCGCGATTCAAGGTGCCGGTCGCAGCAACTCCCCAGAAATGTTGCGGGGTCACCAGATGATGATCGTGAACGATTCTGCGGAACGCCGGCGCCGCAGCGTGGGCGAGAATTGCGGTCGCGTTCCGACTCCACCAACGGGAGCCGTTGCGAAACGCTAAAGCAATTAAGGAGCCAAAATCCTCGAATGGTTTGCGGATACGGCGGATGCCAAATTCTTCCGCTACGCGCGCAACCTGTTCCATTACGCGAGGATGCGAGTGCGTGTGCTTATGCGAGTCCAGATGCGTAGGCTGGATGCCGGCGCTGATGACTTTGGAAATTTGCGCGCGAAGCTCGGCTGCAATTTCCTCGGGCTTTATCGCGCCAGCCGATAATTTCTTGACTAAAGCCGGCAAAGTGGCGGGCAAATTGCCTTCCGCGTCGGCGAGCGAACGAATATCGTTCGCCGCAGCCACGCTTTGACCTCCAACTAAGACCAGATGGCAACCTATACCCAACTCGAGGTTTCCTTTCGCGTGCTCGACTGCGTCATTGAAGGCTGCGCCGTTTGCCATGATGGTGGTGCTGGTGACGACTCCCTCCCGAAAAGCGCGGACAATTCCCAGATTTACGCTGCGCGTGTAACCAAAATCGTCCGCATTGACGATGAGCCTTTTCATCGAAAGTCGTGGCGCCCGTGATTGGCAGAATCATAGCACGGCCCAAAAGGAGAATCGCGGAAGAGCAAATTTTCTAGTTCGGGAAAGAAAACTCCGGAAATGGAAGTGAAAAAAAATCCCGCGCAGGACTTTTCAACAGTTGTGTTGAAAAGCTTGTGGAAAATCGCATTAATGGACAGTTAACAGCGGATGATTCAAGCGCCTATGCTCTTTGCACAAGCGTAGGGCATTCCTGTATTTTCTGTGAGCCATTCACCTGACGGGAGACTTTCGACGAGCTTCACTGCGATTCGTAAACTTTCTGACAGCTGCGAAATGCGGAAAACTCAGTAGCAAAATGATCTTTACGAGCGCCTGGCAATTTCAGTACCAATGGGGCGGCGGCTCTAGCTTAATCTCGATCTTCTGCTCGGGCTTGTCGAGGTTGTAGTACCGCCCGAACGGCTTCCAGCCATCCTTCACCACCTGAATCAAAATTCTTATGCGCGGAACGTCCTTTACGATGGCGACGCCTTTCATGTCCGTCTTCAAGTCGAACTCCATCTGTTTTTCGTGACGAAGGAATCGGTGTTCGCCCCAGTGCAGGTAAACGCTTGCATTATCAACAGGCTTGTTCTGGGGCCCGCCGGTAACAATGATCTGCAGCGACGTGACTGCGTCCTTGGAATCTTCTGCCGTCTTGTCTTTTCTAGCGCCTTGCGAGAAGACCGGCGCAGATAGAATCAGAAATGCAGCAACCGTGATAATAGCTTGCCACCCTAATGCTTGTATTCGGAGAGTCGTGTTCATGTGAGACTGGTCCTTTGCCGCGTCGCCGGCCTCCTTCACACGGCATTTTCTCATATTCAGCAGCGGGCGAGCGAAGCTTTTGCTCGATTGACTGCCGTTGCAGCCTGAGCTACCTTGCCACTGGCATTTCGTCGAGCTTAGCCAGCTATCCGCTAAGTTCCGCAATGGCATTTTTGCTTTTATACCTTCGAGCGCGGTTGTGCAAACGAAATCGCGGAGCGAGAAATTGCAACAGAGTTGGCCGGACCGTTCAGGTTCTCAGGTTCCCTAAGGAGGAATCATCATGGGGTTTTCCACAGATGCGATTCACGTGGGCCAGGAGCCGGACCCGGCTACCGGAGCGGTAGTCGCTCCGATTTACCAAACGTCGACTTATGTTCAAGAAGCGCTGGGGAAGGATAAAGGGTTCGACTATGCTCGAACGAATCATCCGAACCGCAAAGCGCTCGAGCGCACTGTCGCGAAACTCGAGGGTGGAGTCGCCGCATACGTCTTCACTTCGGGAATGGCGGCCATTGATTCCGTGTTGAGGCTGCTGCGGCCCGGCGATCACGTGATTCTGTCTGAGTCGGTTTATGGCGGCGTATACCGTCTCACCACGCAATTTCTGGTCCAATTCGGGATGGAATTCAGCTTCGTGAACACTTCTTGCCTCAACAAGGTGAGCGCGGCGATCCGGCCAACCACAAAGATGATTTACGTGGAGACGCCGACGAATCCCACGATGATCGTGAGCGATCTAGCGGCGATCGCGAAAATCGCGCGCGAGAAGAATCTTACAATGGTAGTCGACAACACTTTCTTGAGCCCGTATCTGCAGCAGCCGCTGGCGCTTGGCGCGCGCATCGTCGTTCATTCGATGACCAAGTATTTGAATGGCCATAGCGATTGCATTGGCGGCGCGGCGATACTCGCGCGAAAAGAAGATGCGGACAAGATTTACTTTTTGCAGCGTTCGGCGGGAGCCGGGCTGGCGCCGATGGATTGCTTTTTGGTGTCTCGCGGAATCAAGACGCTGGCAGTTCGGATGGAGCGGCACTGCGCCAATGGCATGGCAGTTGCTCAGTTCCTCGAAGGACATAGCAAAGTAAAGCGCGTGATCTATCCGGGCCTGGCGTCCCATCCGCAGCACGACGTTGCAAAAAAGCAACAGCGCGGGTTCGGCGCGATGCTCTCGTTTGACGTGGGCTCGCTCGAGGCCTCGCGCGCCGTGCTGAACAACGTGAAGCTGTGCTCGCTAGCGGAGAGTCTTGGCGGCGTGGAGACGCTGATCTCGCTGCCTGCGCTGATGACCCATGCGTCCATTCCGCGGGACGTGCGACTAGCCACCGGCATCACCGACGGGCTGATACGCCTGTCCATCGGAATCGAAGACGTGGAAGACATCATTGCTGACCTGGACCAGGCACTCTCGCACGTTTGAAGCTCATGAGCTATTTCCTGCGATTTTTTCCGCCGGAGTCGCTCACCGCTTCCACTATCCATTTCATGTATGGCGCGAAGCCGGCGAGAATGGGCAGAGCGATGATCTCGGGCGTGTCGTAGCTGTGCAGTCGGCGAATTTCCATTTCGAGCGCGGCGAATTTGCGGCGCGTGGTCTTGATTACGATGGGCACTTCGGCCGCGGTCTCGACTTTTCCCTTCCAGCGGTAGATAGATTTTACAGAGCTAGTTGCGATGTTGACGCAAGCTGCCAGCCGCTTGTGAACCAGGGATTCGGCAAGGCGTTCGGCTTCTTTGCGTGACGCGCAGGTTACCAACACCACGATTTCTTTCATTCGAATCGATTCTCCTGGTTACGCGATTCCCCGCTGCGCATTGCTGCCTTTCCCTGATACTTGAATTGCAAGCCAAGATACAATATATAGCCGATGGCCAGTGACACCATACATTTTGGGACTTCCGGCTGGCGCGGAATCATCGCCGAAGATTTTACGTTTGACCGCGTGCGCATTGCTGCGGCCGCGATTGCCGGGCACGTGCGCGGCCGGCACAAAAACCCCACGCTCTTCGTCGGATATGATACGCGATTTTTTTCGGAGGAATTTGCGCGCGCGGCGGCTGCGGTCTTGAAAGAGGAAGGCTGCCATATTCTTTTTTGCAGCGGGCCGACCCCAACACCGGCCATTGCCTTTGAAATTCTGCGGCGCAAACTTCAGGGCGCGGTGAATATCACCGCGAGCCATAACCCAGCTTCTTACAATGGATTGAAATTCTCGGGACCCGATGGTGGCCCGGCGCTGCCGGAAGTCACGCACGATATCGAGGCCCGCGCGAAACGATTGACGGAACGCGTGCGAGAAAACGCAGAGCGTTACGCGGAGCACAGTGGCGATCAGGAATTCGAAATGGTCGATCTACGCGAGGCGTACTTCAAGCGCGTTGGGGAATTGGTGCGCTTCGACGTGATTGCTTCCGCCAAAACCAATTTTGCCTACGACGCGTTGCACGGCTGTGGCGCAGGATGGCTCGACCGCGTACTCCAGGAGCATGGAATCAAGGTGCAATCCATTCGCACCGGGCGCGACGTGCTGTTCGATGGCAGCGGGCCCGACCCATCGGAGGAGAATCTGAAAACGCTGGCGGCGAAAGTACGCGAGACAAAAGCCGCCGTCGGCCTCGCGACAGATGGCGATGCGGACCGCTTTGGAATTCTGGACCGCGATGGCGCCTACATTTCGCCGAATCATATTCTCGCGCTCGTCTTCGATTACCTGATTGAAACGCGCCACTGGAAACTCGGCGCGGCGCGCAGCGTGGCAACTACCCATTTGCTTGACGCGGTCGCGCGCTTTCATGGCGCTCCGATTTTCGAGACGCCCGTGGGATTCAAATACATTGGCCCTTTCCTCGAAGAAGACGCCATCACTCTTGGCGGCGAAGAAAGCGCCGGAATGACCATTCGCGGGCACGTTCCGGAAAAGGACGGAATTGTGGCTTGCCTGTTGGTGGCGGAGATGATTGCGGCGCGGCGCAAATCGATCGCCGACCAATTGCGCGAGCTTTTCAAAAAAGTGGGCCGCGCTTACTGGCCGGTACGCGTGAACTTGCACGTTGCCCCGGAGATTATTTCTGGTTTGCCGCAGCGATTCACTAGTACCTTTAAGGAATTCGCCGGCCGCAAAGTTGCGCGCACCGATCGCACCGATGGGCTAAAATTCGTTTTCGACGACGATTCATGGCTACTCATGCGCCCGTCGGGAACGGAGCCGCTGGTGCGCGTTTATGCCGAAGCGGAAACGCCGGCGAAGGCAAACAAAATGGCCGAGGAGGCTCGCAAGTGGATCACCGGATAGAAGAGCACAATTCTGAAACGGAAAATTCGTCGTCCTTCTTCCGGCGGAACGCGCGTTACTTTTTTGCGCTGGCCTTCTGCCTGCTTGTGCTGCAAGACGTATTTGGCGCGCACGGATTGATGGCCATGCACCGCTCGAAAGTGGAGTTGCGCACCGTGCAGGCGCAGATCGAAAAGCTCGACAAAGAAAATCAGGAGTTGCAACAGCACATTCACAATCTGAAGACGGATCCTTCAGCGATTGAGAAAATTGCGCGCGATCGCATGGGCCTGGCGCGCCCCGGTGAATTGATTTTCAGAATGCCCGCGGCTAAGGACGGCTCCAAAACTGAGGCCGCTTCCCCGCAGCGATAATTTTCCTGATTAACTTAATCCGTAGGAGAATTTTCCACCACACGCTCCGGCGCTTGCCGCCGGAATCTCTCGCGAATCTTTACCAGAATTTCCTTGCCGCGGCCTTTTGTGTAAATGCGGCCCGTGGCGAGCGCCGTCATCGCGACGAAAATAATCAACAGGCCCAGCGAAGCGACTGCAATGCTTTCTCCGCCCTTGCTGAGAATCGAAAATCTCCCATACACGAACTCAACGTGTACCCAGTACACTAACAATGATGCTTGTCCCATTTTGATGAGCGGGCTGAACCTCCATTGCCCCGCGCCCCAGCGGCACCACGCGTAGCTCGCCAGCGCAATCATCATCAGCACGCCCGTGCGCATCAGAAAAAAGTTCGGGCTCGTATGCCAAAAATCGTAGCTCGCGTACATTTTCACGGGCAGCGAATCGAACCACCAGCCCAATGCAAACAAAATCGCGCCCGTCCCGCCCAGAACGCAGACGGTTTTTAGTTCGCGCACTCTCGCCCAATCGCTCACTAAGAAGAATCCGGCCGCGAGGCCCGCGAATGCAAAAGCCGCCCACGGAAAAACTGGAAATAGCCACGGCTGCGGCGCGCCGAGATTGTGCACGCCATTGACATACGACTCGATAGGCCACGGCAGCCAGCGCGGCTGCCAGGTTGTCCACAGAGGAGGAGTGAGCAGAGCGATTCCGGCGGCCACTGAGCCAGCCAGCATCGCGTTCGCCCGCCTCGTTTTAACGAACCGGCAAACGATGCCCATCAGCATTATGGACGCGCCGATGGTGTTCAAAATGTCCACGCGCAGCAGATCGCTCCACGGCGCGTTCGGACAGCCCAGCGCGAATTCCTGCACGCGAAATAACAAGCCCAGTGCGAAAATCTCCGCGCCGCGCCGAATCGTGGTGGCCGCGATTTGATTTGCGGACACTCCTTTTTGCCGCATGCGATTCGTCACCAGCGCGAACGAAATTCCCGCCAAAAAAAGAAAGAGCGGCGCTGGAAGTGTGCCGAGCAACTGCGACCAGCGGAAAAATTGCGTGTTGCGCGCAACAGGTGAAAGCCAGGAATCGTAGCAATGCGTCTGAAACATCAGCAGGCACGCCAGGCCGCGCATCCAGTCGATGTACCCAATGCGTTGCTTTGCCGCGAGCGCCATTACTGAAAAGCATCACTGAATGTCGCCATTCGCGCAAGTCTTTCCGGCGCGCCGCGCGAGCTTCCTGCATTAAACTGTCTGCGCATGCGCGCGCTGTCACGATCACCCCAAATGCCGTTCGCCGCAGCGTTCGTTGTATGGACGGCGCTGGTGCTATTTGGAATTTTCGCTGGCCTGCGGCTCGGCTACGGCGGGCGTGGCCTTGCGGTCGCCATTGCTGTCGCCGCCGTTCTGCTCGCGGCGGAAATTTTCACCGCCAATCCGCGAACGCGCGAGCGCCTCGTCGCGTTTTTCAGCGGACACGCGTTTTTCCTCGCGCCAATTGTTCCGCTCGCTGCGTTTCTCGTGTACGCGCTGAATTTTTATCCGTCGAACTGGCTGCACGTTACCGCCGGCGTGCTCTATGTGGCGATTCCGGCGCTGCTCGCGGCCAGCGCGCGCGGAAAGTCGCCGGGCGTTTGGGAAGATTGCGCCGCCCTCTTCGTGATCTGGCTGCCGGTGCAGTTTCGCTGGATGTACCGCCTGTTTCCCTTCCCCGCGCAACTCACACACACGCTCACCATTCTTTTCGCGCTGGCGACCGCGCTCGAGGCCTTTCTTTTCATTCGCAAACTCGACGGCATCGGCTATGGCGTCGAATGGCGGCGCGGATTCGGCAAGGCCGTCGCAGTGAATTTCGTCTTGGCGGCGGTGATTATCATTCCGCTGGGCGAAGCGATGCACTTCATTCATTTCGGTCCCACGCTGCACAGTTTGCGCGCCACGCCGCTCGCGGGCGCGGAAATTCTGGTGTTCACCGCGTGGCCGGAGGAATTTCTGTTCCGCGGCTTGCTGCAAAATTTACTGGCGCGAACGTTGAAGAGCCGCTATGCAGGATGGCTCAGCGCCTCGCTGATTTTCGGCTTCGCGCACATCTTGCACGCGCCCGTGCCGAACTGGAAATACGTCCTGCTGGCAACCGTCGCCGGACTATTTTACGGCCGCGCGTGGATGAAAACCGGCTCGATGGTGCCCGACACGATCATTCACGCGCTGGTCGACACCCTCTGGTTCGCCTTCTTCCCCCGCTAAGCGGTCAGCCAAGCCACTGATGGCAGCCTGGATGAAATGTCTTTTGCGCAGATTAGAAACTTGGCTTTGGTAGCGCAGAATTGCGCCTTTCAGCGAATCTGCGGTTTTGCCTTGGCTTGGGTAGCGCAGAATCGCGTTTCTCAGCGAATCTGCGGTTTTTCGCGAAGCAGGAGCCGCCTTAGGCTGATTAGATGACGTTGTCGGCTCCGTGTCACTGTTCGGTGAACTACCGCAGTGGTATCATCCGTCCGCCGCCATGGTGACAACAAGAAAACGCGCACAGCCTGCGCCACCCGTCCAGATCGAAAAAGATCGGAAGAAGGAGAACTAATGAGTGTCCGAACATTGTTCTCGACGGTCTTCGGACTAGCGGTGCTCGCATCTCCTCTTGCGCTAGCAAACGCGCAGATTAGCGAGCAAGTCGCACGCTCGCAGGCCGGCAATATCGTCCGCTTAGAACTGCGTTCGACAGTGAATTTCAAGGCCGATCAGTTCCTCGGCGTCCAGAGGGATGAGGAGATGGAACAGACCTTGGGAGTCGCTGCGGGCGGGCAGGCTGGTTTAACGTTTATCTACAAGGTTAGCCCGGAAGGAGTGGAGCTTAGAGAGAACGCTATTGTTTATCACACCTGGACCGATATCGATCCCGTATTCATCGTCGTCATCAACCCAAGGGATGGGAGAGCCTATCGCATACACGGCTTCGGGCGCGGAGAGTCTTTAGCTCAGTTTGAAAAACTGATGACGGCGCTGAAGATGCAAGTGACCAGCCCGGATCAGGCCGAATCACTTGCAGAGTTTTATCGAAAGGTGAACCCGGAGAATTACCAGGCTCTCACCCCAATTTCGAGTCTCCTGGAGCTCAAACAAAGGGCAGAGCGACAATGTCAATGGGGAGCCAGGTCGTTTGATGCCGGGGAAAAGGCATTCGCTGACTGGTGGAAGCAGGCCGAGCCGGTTTGCGCTGCGCTTTCATTCCAACAGAAGGCTGTCCCGCACAATAATGGCTATCTTGTGGAGTGGATCGACTTATCATCGCCTTCAAGTGGGAACTGTGGCGGCTCTCCCCTGCGTGCACAGCTTGAGATCAGATCAGATGGTCATGTCGGTCGTCTGACCTTCACACCAATTCAGAAAGCAAGTAACTCTGCGCACTGACCTGCACGTATGACACACCCACAGGCGAGCGGCGCACCCTTCGGAAATGTGTTCTGGATTTTGCAGTGGTTGCCGCATCCTTTGACGTATAAGGGTGCGCGGTTTTCGGAGATCCGTTCCTCGGATGAAAGATTTCTCGGGTACTGAACCTTGACTTGCGGCCGATATGTGCTATGTTCGTTTGCGAGGTTAGGAAAGAAAGCCGCCGTTATTGGCGGCTTTTTCGCTTTTTGTGCGCTTTCTAAATCCTAATCGAGTTTCTATGGGGAATTAGAACTTAAGCCAAGTTGCTGAAAACAAAGAGACGATGCCGAGTCTAATCGAGTTTTTTCGCTGTTTTTTTCCGCCGAATGTCCGTTTTCGGACACCCGTTTTTCGCTGCTGACGATATGTCGTCAGGCTCAGCGGACGATGCCGGAGAGCGGACTGGAGGCCGTGGCGTAAAGCTTCTTTGGGATGCGGCCAGCGAGAAAAGCCTTGCGGCCAGCGTCGACCGCGGCGCGCATCGCTTCGGCCATGAGAATGGCGTCCTGAGCGCCGGCGATTGCCGTGTTCATCAGCACGCCATCGGCGCCAAGTTCCATGGCGATCGCAGCGTCGGAGGCGGTACCCACGCCGGCATCGACAATCAGCGGCACCTCGGTGATGCGTTCGCGGAGAATACGCAGATTGGCGAGATTCTGAACGCCCATGCCTGAACCAATAGGCGCGCCGAGCGGCATAACCGCCGCAGCGCCGGCGTCCACGAGCTTGCGCGCGACGATCAGGTCGTCATTCGTGTAAGGCAGCACCACGAAACCGTCTTTGACCAGCTCTTTCGTGGCGCGAACAAGCTCTTCGGTTTCAGGAAAAAGAGTTTGCTCGTCGCCGATCACTTCGAGCTTGACCCAGTTGGACAGGCCCGCTTCGCGGCCAAGTCGCGCGGTGCGAATCGCTTCGTCGGCGGAGTAGCAGCCGGCTGTATTGGGCAGAATGAATAATTTTTCGCGGTCAATGTAATCGAGCAGCGATTCTTTGGTGCGGTCGGACAAATTCACGCGGCGGACGGCCACGGTGACAATCTCCGCGCCGGACGCGGCATGCGCGCGCGCCATTTCCGGCAGCGTGCGATATTTTCCGGTGCCGACGATCAAGCGCGAGCGAAACGCGCGTCCCGCAATGATAAGAGAATCCTGCGCGGCTGGCGCAGTAAGCGTTGGATTCGAAAGCGAAGTGGACATCACACTGGCTCCTGTGGATTCGCTAAGCTGAACAACTATTCTAGCAGGATGCGCGCTAACGTGCTGGATTCGTGAGGCTCACCGACGCCCGTGCGGCCGCGGCTCTTCCACGTCGGCGTAGAGGCCCTCGATAATATCGTGATAGCGCTCTTCGACAACGCGGCGCTTCAATTTCAACGTGTGCGTGAGCTCGCCGTCGGCGAAGCTGAAATCTTTTTCGATAAGCGCAAAACGCTTGGGCTTTTCGAACTGCGCAAAGTTTTCTGTCAGGCGCTCGATTTCTTTTGCGATTAGGTCGCGCACCCAGGGATTTGTGCAAATTGAATTGGCGTCGAGATTGACGCTTTCTGCGCGCGCTTTGGCTTCGATGGCCGCGACATTCGGCACAAGCAGCGCCGAGACGAATTTCCTGCGGTCGCCAACGACCATGGCGCTTGAAATATACGGACTGGTCTTCAATTTATTTTCTATGGGCGCTGGCGCGACGAATTTTCCCGCGGCTGTTTTTATCAATTCTTTTTTGCGGTCGGTGATGACCAGAAATCCGTCGGCGTCCAAATGGCCAATGTCGCCGGTGCGCAGCCAGCCATCGGGGGTCAGCGCTTCACGCGTAGCGTCAGGTTTTTTGTAGTAGCCACGCATAATGTTCGGGCCGCGCGCCAGGATTTCGCCATCCTCCGCGATTTTCACTTCGCAATTGCGAATTGGACGGCCGACGGTGCCGACTTTGTTGGAGACGGGCGTGTTCGTGGAAATTACCGGCGAAGATTCTGTGAGGCCATAGCCCTGATAAAGCGGCAGCCCGATAGTCCAGAAAAATTCCGCGAGAGCACATTCGAGCGGCGCGCCGCCGGAATAAAAAAAACGAAGCTTGCCGCCGACTCCCTCGCGAATTTTGGAATAGACAAGGCGATTGGCCACGTTCCACTTCGCTCGTATCGAGAGCGATGGTTTTTCGCTGTAGGCCTTCCACGGGGCAGCATTGGCGGCCACGCGAATGGCCCAATCGAAAATTTTGCGACGAACGCCCTTCTCTTCATGGCCCTTGGCAAGGATATTTGCGTAGCTTTTTTCGAAAACGCGCGGAACCGCGGCAGCAATCGTCGGGCGGACTTCCCGCAAGGCCGTTGCGAGGTCTTCAATTTTCTCGAGATAGGCGACGCTCACGCCATGAAAAAGCGCGGTATAGTCAAAGATGCGTTCGTAGACGTGCGAGAGCGGCAAAAAAGAAAGCTGAACGTCATCGGCAAAATATCCGATCGTCGAGGTCGCGTCGATGGCGTTGGACGTCAGATTGGCATGCGTGAGCATCACGCCCTTGGGCTCGCCGGTGGTTCCGGAAGTGTAAATCAGCGTGGCCAGTTGGCCTGACTTGTTAAGCGCCGCGCGCCTGCGATATTCCGCGATTTCTGGTTCGCCGCTGCCTTCAATCAGCGATGCATAATCCAAAAAGTCATGCCGCAATTCGTCTGGCGCGTTCAGTGAGATTATTTTTTCAAGCGCCGGAAGGTTCGCGCGGCATGCGGCAAGTTTGCGCGCCTGGTCGGCTCCTGCGACGATCGCCACTTTCGCGCCCGCGTCATTCCATATATACGTCAGACGCTCTGGCGATTCGTTGAAATAAATGGGAACATCCACAGCGCCGACGCCAAGCACAGCAAAATCCACAACGTGCCACTCTGGAGAATTCGGCGCGAAGATTCCTACGCGATCACCCGCAACCACGCCCAAATCCGTGAGCGCCTTCGATAGGCCGGCGACGCGCCGCAGCATTTCCGCGGAAGAATAGGCTTGCCAGTTCCCTTCCGATGCGCGATACATCTGGGCGCGCGGATTGGGGCGCGTGTCGATGGCGTCGAGAAAACATTTGGTCAGCGGCGGATATTCGGTCGAATTGGTCATCTTCGCTTTCGCACTTTAGCTTAGCAGCGGCGCGGCGCGCAACTTGCCAGACATGTTGGCCGTAACAGTCAGTTCGGCACTGGCGAGCATCGAGCCTAAGCGTTAAGATGACTGTTCGTGAAAGCTCGGAGGGGAAATGTCCAAGCTGGAAGTGGAAAATAACACGAGCTATGCACCGCAGCGGGCGCCGCGCGGAACGCAAATTTCGTGCAAGGGGTGGCAGCAGGAAGCGGCGCTGCGCATGTTGATGAACAATTTGGACGCGGAAGTCGGCGAGCGTCCCGAGGATTTGGTGGTTTACGGCGGGCGCGGAAAAGCAGCGCGCAACTGGGAATGTTTTCACGCCATCGTCAACTCGCTGCGCAATTTGGAAAATGATGAAACGCTGCTGGTGCAATCGGGCAAGCCGGTGGGAATTTTCCGGACGCACTCTTACGCGCCGCGCGTGCTGATTGCCAATGCAAATCTGGTCGGACATTGGGACGACTGGAAACATTTCAACGAACTGGAACGCGCGGGTCTGACGATGTACGGCCAAATGACCGCGGGAAGCTGGATCTACATCGGCACGCAGGGAATTTTGCAGGGCACATACGAGACATTCGCCGCCGCCGCGCACAAGTACTTTGGGGCTGGCGCGGATCTCGCGGGGAAACTGGTCGTTTCCGGCGGAATGGGCGGAATGGGCGGCGCGCAGCCGCTTGCGGCAACGCTGAACGGCGCGGCGTTCCTCGGAATTGAAGTTGATCCGGAACGCATCAAGAAGCGGCTGAAAACCGGCTATTGCGACGTGATGGTCAACAGTTTGGACGAAGCGCTGCGCATTCTGAAAAACGCGGTGCGCAAGCGCGAGGCCACTTCCGTCGGACTGATTGGAAATTGCGCGGATTTAATTCCAGAGCTGGCGCGGCGCGGCGTGGTTCCCGATCTGCTGACGGATCAAACCAGCGCGCACGACCCGATTGGCGGTTACATTCCGCAAGGGCTTTCGCTTGACGAAGCGAAGGAGCTTCGGCAGCGCGATCCGGAGGCGTATCGCAAACGCGCGATGCAATCCATCGCGATTCACGTGGAAGGCATGCTGGCGCTGCAAAAAATGGGCGCGATCACTTTTGATTACGGCAATAACATTCGTACTTTCGCTTTCGAGCAGGGCGTGAAGAATGCTTACGATTTTCCGGGATTCGTGCCGACGTACATCCGGCCTCTTTTCTGCGAAGGGCGCGGACCGTTTCGCTGGGCGGCGCTTTCCGGAGAGCCGTCGGACATTCATCGCACCGACCAGTTGGTGCTGGAAATGTTTCCGCAAAACGAATCACTTTGCCGGTGGATCAAGCTGGCACAGAAGCGCGTTCATTTTCAGGGCTTGCCGGCGCGCATTTGCTGGCTGGGCTACGGCGAGCGCGATAAATTCGGGCTGGCGTTGAACGATCTGGTCGCACGCGGCGAGCTGAAAGCACCAATTGTGATTGGACGCGACCATCTCGATTG
This sequence comes from Candidatus Acidiferrales bacterium, assembly GCA_035307965.1. Lineage (GTDB taxonomy): Bacteria > Acidobacteriota > Terriglobia > Acidiferrales > UBA7541 > DAHUXN01. Next base: position 207,931 of record DATGHO010000035.1, read on the forward strand.
CGGTTCGGTCGCTTCGCCCTATCGCGAAACGGAAAGCATGCGCGATGGCTCGGATGCGATTGCGGATTGGCCAATGCTCAACGCCATGCTCAACACGGCGAGTGGCGCAAGCTGGGTTTCGGTTCACGATGGCGGCGGCGTGGGCATCGGATACGCGGTGCATGCGGGTCAAGTGACCGTCGCGGACGGCACGAAGGAAATGGCTTCGCGCATCGAACGCGTATTGACAAACGATCCAGGGATTGGCATCGCGCGCCACGCGGATGCGGGCTATCCCGAGGCTGTCGAATTTGCGAAACAGCACCAAGTGAAGATTCCGATGCGCTGAGGTCGTATTCGTGGCTCGAACCCATCTGGATTTGCCCGCAATTGTTCTGCTGGTGATCTTGGGTTTGATCTTTGTGTCTATAAATGTGCTCGTCACCATCAAATTCTGCCGGCAAAAAGAGATCTCAGTGAGAGCGCGCATCTTCTTCGCGCTTCGTAATGTCGCTCTATTCATTTTCCTCGCGATCGCATTGGCGGGATTCACGTGGCCGTACATTCGGAACCGGAAGCAAGTTGATTTAATTGCAGGCCTGATCTGATTCGCATGCTGGCTCGTGCTCAGCGCTGCTCTGCACGTTTCGCTGAAGCGGCAGGTCAAGATTCGTCGTGAACTTAGGGAGGGTTCCGGGAGTCGATGACGCCCATGGTCCGATACGGATTGCTCGCATTGATTGTTCTTTCCGCTGGGGGCGCGGTCTTGGTTTCTGTGCTGATTGCGCGGCGGCAGGATCTGCCTGCGGCGGCGCGGCGCGCTTTTTTGTTCAGCAATCTGGCGCTGATTTTCTGTCTTGCTTCGGCAGTGGGCGGAATTTCCATTCTGAATTCATCGCGGGACTTCGGGCTGGCACTCCTAGGACTGGCTGTCCTTTTCCTTGTAATTAAATTCGTGTTAGTGCGAAAATTCGCGCATCTGATTCGTCAGAGCCGGCCGGCGTGCAAATCGAATGCATCTGTCGCCCGCCGCTGACCGGTGAACGTAAACGGTCCCGCGTCACCGCCAGGAGGCCACATGATCGTCATCACCGGAGCCACAGGAAATACGGGAAGCCCCGCAGCGGAAGCGCTGCTCGCCAACGGCGAGAAAGTCCGCGTGATCGGCCGCGACGCCGCGAAACTCGAGCGATTCACGTCGAAAGGCGCTGAGGCATTCACAGGAAATGTTGAAAATGCCGACGAAATGGCGCAAGCATTTCAAGGCGCAGACGCGGCGTATTTGCTGATTCCAGCGGCACTGCAGCGCGAGGATTTTCGCGAGTATCAGGAGCGCGTCAGCGACGCTTACGCCTCGGCCGTTCAGAAAACGGGCATGAAATTCGCGGTCACGCTATCGAGCATTGGCGCGCAGAACGCTGAAAACACGGGACCCATCGTTGGGCTGCATAATATGGAAGAAAAACTGAACCGTATTTCCGGGCTGAACGTCCTGCATTTACGGCCAACTCATTTCATGGAAAATCTGCTGATGAGCATCGACGGCATACGCATGATGAACGTGCTGCCCGGCTCTGCGCCGGCCGATGTGCCTACAGCAATGATCGCTACCCGCGATATTGGGCGCTACGCGGCATCGCGATTGGTTGCGCGCGATTTTTCCGGGCACACGACTCAAGAGTTGCTCGGTCCACGAGATTTGACCATGCGCGATTGCGCCGCGATTCTCGGCCGCGCCATCGGAAAACCTAATTTGGCCTATGTGCAAATGCCATTTATGCTGCTGGAAGCCGCGCTAACGAGCATGGGCCTGCCGAAAACTTCGGCTGCGCTGATTATCGAAATGTGGAAGAGCGCGAATGAGGGGCTCTTGGCGCCGCAGGAGCCGCGCTCCGAAAAAAATACTACGCCCACCACCCTGCAGGAGTTCGCCGAAGAAGTTTTTGCGCCGCAATTCCAGCGCCGCGCCGCCAAAGCGTGAATTTAATTCCGCTTTTGCGCGCGCTATTTCCTGGCTAACTCAGTGCGGGCTTGCTGCAGTTCCGGCCGATCCGCGTCGACGCCGCATACTTTCACCAGCTTGGCGAGGTATGACCTGGCTTCGGTGGTGCGTCCCGCAAGTTGCGCCGCCTGTGCTGCGCCGTAGAGGGAATCGAAGCGATTGGGCGATTCCGCGAGCGCGCGCCGGTATTCGGCAAGCGCCTCGATTGGCTTTTTCATGTCGCGCAGCATGTCGCCAAGCATTTCGCGCGCGGGCATGGTGAGCGAGTCCACGCCATCCGCTTCTTCTTTTTTCGCGGCGGCAAGCATCGCCTTTATGGCCTTCTGATTCTTGCCCTGCGCATAATCGAGCCACGCCTGCGCCTCTTCTGCGGGAATGCTTAGCCATGCTGTTTGCCATAGCTTCGCCGCATCCGGAACATTTTGTCTTGCTCCCTCATTCCAGACACCGGAATTGGCTTCTGCCTGCTGTAGATTTTTTATATCCTGTGTTGCACCGGTTATGTCTCCAGTTCGGGCGCCGCCAATCGCACGAACCCAAAATGTATCTCGCGCGTGAACCGCGCCATCGGGAACTTGCAGGCTCGCAGCTTGTTTCCATTGATGCAGCTCGAGCGCATTTCGAGCCTCGTCATTCGCTTGGTTCTCTGCGATTTCCTGCTTGCTGGCACCCGGGACACTGGCCAATTCGCTGACAATCGCCTCCGCCTTGGCTTGCTGACCGCTTTGCAAATAGGCGTAATTCAAGAAATCCATAGCGTGAAATTGATAACTGGCATCAGCTGTGCCAGCCTGGGTGGCTTTCGCCGCAGCGACTTCTGCGGCGAGGTTTGACTGAATGGCCTCCTGCCACAATCCCAATCGCACAAAAATATGCGAAGGCATGTGCAGCGCGTGCGACGAATCCGGCGCGAGCTTGGCATAACGCCGCGCCGCCACGAGGCCCTGCGGGGCAAGCTCCGGAGTATCGGCGGCGTGGATCAAATAGTGCAGCACTCCGGGATTATCTGGGGCAACCGCCATTAATTTATTCAAAATATCGATGGCCTGCTGGCGATTGGCATCTTGATCGGCTTTCTTGCCTTGCAAAGTAATCAGCGACAATGCGTAGAATGCGCCGGCATTCACATCATCGGGATATTTTGTGAAAATTCGCCCCATCCAATCCGAATACGCTTTGATCCGCGAGGCTCTGCTCAAATTAGGATTGTTCTGGAAGAAAACGCCCGCCGCGACGATGTACATCCTTTCGCGTTCGGTCTGCGCGCGGAGGTTTTGCGCCTGAATGGTGTCCTGATAGCCTTCTTTTAGCGTGTCGGCGCTCGGCCAGTCCCACAACTGATGATAGAGGGGCATCGCTTTGCCCCAATAGGCCATAGCGCAAGTGGGATCCTGCTGCGCGACCTGCGAAAAAGTTTGCTCAGCCTGTTGATATTGGAAATTATGGAGGAGCGCCAGCGCCGTGTTGAAAGTTTTCTGCGCGTCCGGCGTGCAGGAAATAGCAAAATCCACTCGGCCAAGCTGCTCGACTTGCGCCGCTTGCCGGCGTCCATTGGGGCGCGCAGTCTTCGCTGCACTCGCATTCATTTTCGCCGCGTCAATTCTTGCAACAGCGGTTTGTGGCATTAGGAAACCGCCCGCTGCAAGCGCCGCCGTCAGCGCGAACACAGACAGAAAACCCCAGCGGACCACTCTCATAGCCTGCACCTCGCTTGCAATTCTACTCTTTTACGGCGCGGCGACATATCCCGGGCCGTAAATCACTTTGCCGGGCAGGGCGTTGGTCATTTTGCCGGCTGCGATCACTGGAACCCCATTCACCAGCACATAATCCATGCCGACGGAGAGCTGCTGCGGATTCGCGTAGGTTGCCAAATCGCGCACCTTTGCCGGATCGAATACCACCACGTCCGCGCACATTCCTTTTTTCAGAACGCCGCGATCCGCTAAGTGCTCGCGCTGCGCCGGAAGGGCTGAAAATTTCCGAACGGCGTCCGGCAGCGTCAGCAAATGCTCCTCGCGCACGAATTTGCGAATGATGCGCGGGAACGTTCCGAAAGTCCTCGGATGCGGATGAAATTTCTCAAAGACGCCGCTGGTCGACTGGCCCGACGCGTCATTGTCAACTGAAACCCACGGCTGTTTCAGTGCAAGCTCCACATCCGGCTCGCTCATGCCAAAATCGGCGACGCCCACCTGGCCATTATCTTTGATCAACAAATCGAAGAGCGCATCGATGGGATCTTCGTTCCAGGCTTTGGCGACGTCCGCGAGCGTTTTGCCTTCGAACTGCACGAGTTCGGGATTGTGCAATTCGCAAAGCAGAACTCCTTCGGGACCGGCAATTTCCTGCCATTCGTTGTCCCAGGCTTTGCTGGGCGTTTCCATGTCTTTGCGAATGCGCTCGCGTGTCGCCGGATCCCTCAAGCGTTCAAGCATCTTGTCGTTGCCGCCGTCAAGAGCCCACGGCGGAATAAACGCTGCCATTCCGTTGGCCCAGGCGGTATAGGCGTAAGTGTCCGCCTCGATGTCCACACCTTCGCTGCGTTCTTTGTCGATGAACGCCACAACTTGCGGCATTTTCCCCCAGTTCGGCTTGCCCGCGGTCTTCAAGTGGAAAATTTCCACGGGGATGTGCGCCTCTCTGGCGATGCGCGCGGTTTCCGCCAGCGCTTCCATTTCGCCATCGCCCTCGTTGCGCATATGCGTCGCGTAAATTCCGCCGTACTGCGAAGCAACCGACGCCAGAGCGATAAGCTCATCGGTAGACGCGTAAGGCGCGGGCGGATATTCGAGCGCGCTCGAAACGCCGAGCGCGCCTTCGCGCATGGCTTCCGCAACCAGCGATTTCATCTGTTCGAGCTGCGCAGGCGTCGCTTGCACGTCATTCTCGCCGATCACCACGCGCCGCACCTGCGTTGCGCCGACGTAGGTGCCAAGGTTGATGCCCATTCCCTGCTTTTGCAGACGCGCAAAATATTGCGTGAATGTCCGCCAATCGCAGGTGACTCCATAGTGCTGGCAATCGGTGTTCAGGTCCGCTAACGTCGCGTCGGTCTGCGGGCCAACCGTGTCGCCCTCGCCAGTAATTTCGGTGGTGATGCCCTGAAAGATTTTGGATGGCACGTGCGGGTCAGCAAGGATGGTGATTTCCGATTGTCCGAGCATGTCAATGAATCCCGGCGCAACCACGCGGCCCGCTGCGTCGATGGTCTGCTTCGCGTGCGCGCTGGATAAATCGCCAATCGCTGCAATGTGCCCGTCGCGAATGCCGATATCACCTGCGTACCACGGCGAGCCGGTGCCGTCGATGATGTGGCCATTGCGTATCACGATGTCATATTCAGCCGGCGCGACGGGCGAACTCTGCGCGCGCGCTATATTTTCGCCGCCGAAGCCAAATACCAGCGCCGCCGCGCCGGTCATAGCAAGCAACATCATCGCCACCATTTTTCGATTCATTGCGTCCTCTCACCGCTCATTTTCTTGCGCGCCCGAGTATACGACAGACTTGCAGCTTCTCACTGCAAACCTCGAACCCTAGACCTTGCGCGCCGCTGCGCTTTTCAGTACCGTGGGCATCCGCAGAAAAAATGCCTATGCGCACAAAATCGCGGGAGGCTAGTCGGGACGTGCTGCTTACTAACTGCGCTGAGATTGTCACCTTGCGCGGTCCTGCGCCTCGCCGTGGCGGCGCGCTCAGCGAACTTGGAATCTTCCGCGACGGCGCGCTGCTCATTCGCAACGGATGCATCGGCGCAATCGGCCCGCGCCGGCGGATCGAAAGCCTTTCTGAATCCCGCCGCGCACGCAAAATCGGCCTCGGCGGACGCGTAGTCCTTCCTGGCTTCGTTGATTCACACACGCATTTAATCCATGCAGCCTCGCGCGCCGCGGAATACGAGCAGCGTATCTCAGGGGCTACTTACGAAGAAATCGCGCGCGCTGGCGGCGGCATTCTTTCCAGCGTGCGCAAAGTTCGCCGCGCGTCGCCTTCCCTTCTCAAATCCCGCGCGCTGGCGCATTTGGCGCAGTTCGCCGCGCATGGCACGACCACCATTGAAGCCAAATCCGGCTACGGACTGGACTGGCCGAGCGAACGCAAAATCCTGCTTACAATGCGTGAGCTCGCTCGCGAGCAAGCTGTCGAAATCATTCCCACGTTTCTCGGCGCCCACGTGTTGCCTGCTGAATTTCGCGGCCACGAAGGCAAATCCGCTGACGCCTACGTCGATCTGATTTGCCGCGAATGGCTTCCGCGCGTGGCCGCCGAAAAACTTGCTGAGTTTTGCGACGTTTTCTGCGACCGAGGTGCTTTTACTGTCGAGCAATCGCGCAAGGTTCTCACGGCTGCACGCGCTTGCGGCCTCGAGCTGCGGCTTCACGCCGAACAACTCGCGCACACCGGCGCCGCAAAACTCGCAGTCGCACTGCACGCCTCGAGCGCCGACCATCTCGAGAAAGTCTCTGCCAGCGACATTCGCGCACTGGCGCACTCCAATGTGACCTGCACGCTGCTCCCCGGCTGCTGCTTCCATCTGGGCCTCGCGCATTACGCGCCAGCGCGTCGCCTTATCGATGCGAGCGCCATCGTCGCGCTCGCCACGGATTTCAACCCCGGAACCAGCCCCACTCTTTCCATGCCCATGATTCTTTCGCTGGCATGCACGCAAATGCGCATGACCCCCGCAGAGGCCATTGCTGCCGCAACCATCAATGCTGCCTATTCTCTTGGCGCGCACGAACGCATCGGTTCACTGGAAGTTGGCAAGTTCGCCGATATCGCCGTCTTCGATGTAGCCGACTACCGCGAAATTCCCTATCATTTTGGCGTGAACCATTGCTGGCTCACGATGAAGCGCGGCCACATCATATATTCGCGCGAGCAAGGCTAATTTGCGTCTCGAAACAAATTTGTTTTCACGGTGTTGATTCTTACTGAGGAACGAATCGCTGAATGCCTCGTTTAATTGAATGCGTGCCGAATTTTTCTGAAGGCCGCGATGCCGCGAAAATCGATGCGCTCATCGCCGCGATGCAATCCGTCGAAGGCGTCTACGTCCTCGACCGCGAAAGCGACGCGGACCACAACCGCTGCGTCATCACGCTGGCCGGCGAACCTGAGCCTGTGGCGGAAGCCGCTCTTCGCGGCGTGGGCAAAGCCCTCGAACTTATCGACCTGACCAAGCATTCCGGCGCGCATCCGCGTCTCGGCGCCACCGATGTGGTTCCTTTCATTCCTGTTGACGGCGTGAGCATCGAAGACTGCGTGGCGCTGGCCAAGAAAGTCGGCCACGAAATCTGGGAGCGGTACAAGATTCCTGTTTATTTCTACGAGTCTGCTGCTTTGCGCCCAGAGCGCGCCAATCTGGAAAATATTCGCAAAGGCCAGTTCGAGGGCGTGCGCGACGAAATTCTTAAGAATCCGGAGCGTGCCCCGGACGTCGGCGAGCCCCGGCTGCACCCAACTGCGGGAGCGGTAATCGTCGGCGCGCGCAAATTCCTCATCGCCTACAACATCAATTTGAATACGCCCGATGTCTCCATCGCCAACAAGATCGCGAAAGCCATCCGCTTCTCGACAGGCGGTCTGCGCTACGTGAAATCGATGGGCGTCGACCTTCGCGCGCGCCACGTCGCGCAAGTTTCCATCAACATGACTGATTACGAGCAAACGCCGCTGCACCGCGTGTTCGAAATGGTGCGTAGCGAAGCGGCCCGCTACGGCGTTTCCATCATCGGCAGCGAAATCGTCGGCCTGGTACCCAAACGCGCCATCGAGATGACCGCCGATTTTTACCTGAAGTTCGAAAATTTCTCTGCGGCGCAAGTGTTTGAGAATCGCCTGGCCGCCGCGCTCTCCGGCGCCCCGCTCGAATCCGGGCCCGGAAAGCTCGCTGCGCTCGCTCGCCCATTTCTCGACGCCGTCGCCGAGCCCACCGCGACGCCAGGAGGCGGTTCCGTTTCCGCTTTCGCTGCGGCGCTGGCGGCCAGCCTCGCGCAGATGGTTGCGGGACTATCGCGCAAGACAAAATCGCAGGCTGCATATGTCGAGCAGCTCAGCCAAGCCATTGCGGAAATGCACGCCGCTGCGGCGGAACTCACCGCCGCCATTGACCGCGACGCGGAATCCTACAATGCGGTTCTCGCCGCTTTCAAGCTGCCCAAGGAAACGCCCGAAGACGCGCGCCATCGCGAAGAAGCGATTCAGCAAGCGACGCGCGGCGCCGTGAAAGTTCCGATGGCGGTCGCCCGCAAAGCAGCGGAACTTTTTGAGCGCCTGGGGCAACTGGAAAGCATCTCCAGCGCTTCTATGCTTTCTGACCTCCGCGTTGCCCGTTTAATGGCCGCTGCGGGGACGCGCGGCGCACTCGCAAACGTGGCTATTAATCTCGACTCCATCACGGACGCGTCCTTTGTTGCGTCAATGCGCAAGCAGGCGAATGAGATCGAGTCGCGGCTGTCCGCATCGTCAGCGCATGCGTGAGTCACAGCGTCGAAACCACAGTTCAAAGGTCGGATGAAATGAACGCTTCACACATTGTTCGCAAGAAATCCCTGGCGCTGAGCGCCGTCATGGCGGCCGCACTTTTCGCCGCGCTTTTTCTGCCTTGTCTCACCGGCGCGGACACGCTCAGCAGCGACATCATTGCCATGTTCCCAAAGAACATGAGCGAGTTTGCTTACGCAGACATGAAGCAGGCCCGCCAGCATCCGTGGTTTTCACAACTTCAGCAGCAAATGCTTCCCGCGAATTTCCGCCAGTTCGAGCAATTCCTTCGCTCCGCTGGAATCGACCCCGACACGCAGATTGACGAAATCGCCTGGGGGCAATCCGCCCCCACTGCGAAGCACGCTTCAGAGATTGCCGGCGTCGCCCTTGGCACATTTTCGCCCAACTCTACAGAGGCGCGATTCGCTTCGCAAAAGCTCCCGCACATCCAAGTCCACGGTTACACGCTCTGGGCTTTTGGGAGCGGCGCCGGACCGACGGACATTTTCTTCTTCTTCCTTGACAGCAATACCGCAGCGTTCGGCCAGCGCGACATTCTCGAAGATCTCGTTAATGTGCACTTCGGCGCCGCCGAAAGCCTGCTCAACAATTCTCAGCTTTATCCGCTGATCAACGCTGCCAACGGCAACGGCATGATATGGGCGGTGCTCGACAAAGCCAACACGCAACTTGCGCTCCATCAGCTTTTGCCGCAGGCGAGCCAATTCCCGCAAGCCTCGGCGATTCTCAATCGCATTCGCGATATGGAAATTCACGTTCAGGCTGACGATGGCGCAGATGCGAAATTTGACGCGGTTTGTGATTCGCCCGACGATGCCAATCAGCTTGCGGCCATGCTTCAGGGCGGGATCGTTCTGCGGCGCTACCAGGTTCAACAGTCTGATCCAAGCCTCGCCGAAGCCCTTTCCAACGTCACCGTCAACCCTTCCGGCAACAGTCTCAATGTGGACGTTCCGGTAACCAACGAGCAACTCAGCGCCATGATTCGCGATCGCACTTTCGCGGTCCCCGTGCAGCAATAAAGCGATCGTATTTCCAGTGTTCATCTCGCTGCTGTCTGTTTTGCTGCGGAAAAGCGTTCAGGAATGCGCGGGGTTCTTGTGAAGATGTTTCACCAGCGTCGCTGATACCTGGCCATTATCGGAGGCATGCAATCCCTTTTTTTGCGGATGCCCTTTTAGCCCTGCGTGCGGGTGTAAATTATTTTCGCTTGCTGCCGTTTCATCCACAGTACCGATTTTGACTTCGAGCCGGTCTTCTCGCTCCTCGACTACCACATCGCAGTAACGTTCTTGCTGAGCCCGTGTTGCAAAGACTTTGCAGCATTCTCTGTCCACTTCATTGGCAAATTCCCGCTGCTCCGCCTTCGTCAGCCCATGGCGTTCGCCTAGATGTTCGAGCGCCGCCCGGACACCGGCGCGAACGCGCGCATCCTCGCTCGTCTTCAACTCCGTGCGTACGATCTCAGTGCCCACTCTTTTCCACCACGTGAATTTCGCAGGCTTCCCGGCAATCCGGACAATAGTAAAGGCCATCTTCGCAGAGGCGAATGGCGTGCTGCGATTGGCAGTAGCTGCAATACTTCTCGCATTCGCAGTATTTCTCTTCCTTGTCGCACTGCACGCAAACGACTGGACCAGGCATTTGCTCTTCTCCGGCCAACCACTCCTAACGTCAATATAGGTCATTCATGGTGCGTCAGCAAGCCAGTTTCTGCTTTCTGTTTTCAAGACAGGCATTGAATCGCAATAGAAAACGGGAATGCCGCTAGCGTGCAAGTTATGATGAAATTCACGGCACAGAAGGAGTCTCTGCGCGGGTTCGCGTTGCTTGCAGCGTGATGACGCCGGTGGTCAAACCGGAAGACCGTGCGGACACGCGAATTGCCCCGGGTTGCATTTTCGATTGGATAATCAGTTGCGCCAGTCCGTTAAAACAGCGGCGAGTAGTAAGAAGCTGCGGTGCGTTGATGTTGGAAACAGCCGCTTGATCCGCAGACGCGCCGAGCGCGCCAAACATAAAGGCGCCGTGCGAATCATAGAGCAATGAGGGAGGCTTGTCGGCTTCGTGGCTGGAGGGATTCCCGTTGCCCACACCGATGATTCTTGCCGGCCCATACAGCTCAAACGTAATTTCGTTGTCGGCGACTGGCACAACGCGGTTCTTCGCGTCGAGCACAGCCACGGTAATCACAGAAACGTCGCGGCCATCCGCGTCGATAGCCGCCCGGTCGGGAGTCAACTTTATCAACGCAGGCGCGCCGGTAGTTTCCCGCGCGTCTTCAGTCACAACTCGGCCATTTTTGTAGCCTCGCGCACGCAAAACGCCCGGCGCGTACTTCACTTGCCATTCCAGATGCGCGCGGCGGGGCATGGACTTTTTGCCGAGACTGGCGCCATTCAGAAAAAGCTCCACCTGGTCGCAATTGCTGTGCACCCAAACGCGGATTGGCTGACCTTCCCTGCCCTGCCAGTTCCAGTGCGGGAACAGATGCAATACCGTTTTGCCGCTCCACCACGCCTGATAATAAAAATAGGTGTCCTTAGGAAAGCCGCACGTATCCATGATGCCGAACTGCGAGCTGATGCACGGCCATTTGTATGGCGAAGGCTCGCCGCGATAGTCAAAGCCTGTCCACGCAAAAGCTCCAGCCGCAAAAGGACGCGCAGAATAGAAATTCCACCACTCTTCTGCGGTGGAAGCGTAATGCCCGGGCGTGTTCACGTCGTATGCAGACATATAGCCGCGAACGGGATCATTCGCGTAAATTCCGCGGGTGGCGAGGGCGCTGGCGTCTTCGGTGCCAATGATGGGCTTCGCCGGAAATTCGGCGTGGAAGTTGTCCATGCTGTCCTGGTGGAAATAATTGCAGCCCTGCACGTCGACGACAGCGGACGCGCCGTGCCCCCAGTCATTGTTCATTGCCAGCGTGACCGGACGGCTTGGATCGAGCCGGCGAGCCAGGCGCTTCATAGTAGCGATGATGCGCGCGCCAGTGGGAGTGCCCTGCAGCGGCTCTTCATTGCCAAGAGACCAGATAAAAATGCACGGGTGATTGCGGTCGCGCCGTACCATGCGCCCGAGCTGGCTCAACCCTTCGCGGCTCGACGAAAACATGCGGGTTTCGTCCATCACCAGCATGCCAAGGCGGTCGCAAGCATCCAAAAGTTCCGGCGTGGGCGGATTGTGCGAATTGCGGTAGGCGTTCGCGCCCATCTCCTTCAGTTTGGCGATGCGGAAATATTGCAGCCGGTCAGGCAGCGCGGCGCCGACTCCCGCATGATCCTGATGATTGCATGTACCTTGAATTTTCACGCGCTCGCCATTGAGGAAGAAACCGTCATTCGCATCGAAGCGCATCTCGCGAATGCCGAACGGCGTTTCGTAGCTATCGATAATCTGCCCGCTGCTCTCGACTGTCGTGGTCATGCGATAGAGATGGGGATTCTCGAGCGACCACAGTCTCGAATTCTCCACGCGCAGCGTCTGCGAAATTTTCTGCCGAGCCCATCCAGCAATCGACGTCTGGTCTGATTCAGCCCTCGCGACTTGTTTGCCCGCTGGGTCGAAAATCGTCTGCTTAACGCGAAACGGCATCGCCGCATCCTGCTGATTTTCGATTTCCGTCGAGATTGACACTTCCGCTGTACCGCCTTTGCCGTTCGTCGTCACATAAGTGCCCCAATGCGCGACGTGCAGCGGGTCTGTTTTTGTCAGCCACACATGCCGGTAAATTCCCGCGCCTTCGTAGAACCAGCCTTCGTGCTCGGTGGCGTCCACGCGCACCACTAGCACGTTTTTGTCGCCGTACTTCGCAAAGTCCGTGATGTCGAAACGGAAAGGCGCGTACCCGCTCAAATTGCGCCCCAGATAAATTCCATTGAGCACGACCATCGCGTCGCGAAACACGCCGTCGAATTCCAAAGCCAGCCGCCGGCCCGAATCCGTTTGCGGAATTTCGAACACGCGCCGGTACCAGCCAATGCTCGTTTCGGGAAAGTCCCGGCCTACGGGCTTGTAACCAAAATCGTTCAGTTCGGGCGCGTTGACAAAAGGAAGAGCAACCTCGAAATCGTGTGGGAGATCGATGAGTTGCCAGCCGCTGTCGTCGAAATCGCTGAGTGCAGGCGCGAAGATCTCGCCCGTTTTTGCGAACGTGTAATCACCGTAGCCGTTGCCACCAAAGTTAAAATCCTTGGAAGGATCAGCGGCGTTGCCGAAGTGAAAACGCCAGCCAAAATCGAACAGGAACCGCTCGCGTGGAGAAGATCCAGCCTCGCCGCGCTGATTCGCATTCGCAGCGCCCGGCGAGGATTGCGCAGACTTCACCGCAAATGCCCTGGCAGCCGCAGGCGCAAGTGCCCCGAGCTTCAAAAGTTCGCGACGAGACCAATGATTCATCTAGGCGTGAGAATGCAGTATGGGCGAAAGTAACTTTCGTCCGATGCTTCTCGTTCCTCGCGCGGTATCTTACCCGATTTGAAAGCAGAGGTCCGAACTAATTCATTCAATTGCAGCAGCCTCGGCAAAAAAGTGATTTTCGTCCAGACGCCGTAGAGAGTAGGAATGCTGCTCGAGAATCCGGCGAACTCCCATCTCACATTCGGGCGAGTGGAGTTCGCAAATGATCCGCGGGTGGTAGCGCGCTAAGAGTCCCACGGCTCCGCGCAGGACATCCACTTCCGCTCCCTCCACGTCGCATTTCAAGAGATCGGGTATTGGGTGGTCTCGACTGAAGTCATCGAGCGTAGTCGCGTGAACAGAAATAGCACTATGGGCTTTCCCGGTTTCAACAATCCGTCCAACCCCGCGATCAGGGGAAACTGACGCATCGGCCCTGGCAAATAGGACTTCTCCTTCGTGCGATGAGAGAGCAACTTCCAGAACGGAGACCCAGACAAATCCATTGTAAGAAGCGTTCTCCCGCAAGCGGCGGGCAACTTCGGCGTCGGGCTCAAACGAGAACACTTTGCCTCTTTCCCCCACCAGGCGTGCCGCCGCGAGGGTGAAAAGTCCCACATTGGCTCCCGCATCGTAAAAGACCATTCCCGGCCGCAAGTGCTCAACCAGGACCTTCTGGGTTTGTGGCTCAACTACCCCTTCGCAAATCTCTCTTCCCGTTCTGGGATTTATTTTTATCCAAAGACCCTTGGCCGCGCCGGCTCCGATTTCATGCCAGACCTGGAAATTCGAGGGCAAAACTTTGTGGCTAACGTAATGAATAAGGCTGCCGAGCACGGGCGTGGTCCGCAGGCGAGAAAGAAAAGGAGGGCGTCTCAAGTAGATCTGGCTGACGAACTCTCTAAACTGTGCCATAGCGCCTATGGTGATAGGTAGCATCTCACATGCCGCAGGAAAAAACGCCACGTCATTTGGCAATATTTCACAACTTCCGTGAGACCGCCGCGAGTCCACCGAGTGAGGGTTTATTGACACTTGTGCGCCTGCATGCTAGTTTCAATTTTTGCAACAGCAGCGAAGCCATTCTTGCGAAGTGAAATCATTTCGATTAAGCGAGCCATTCTCTCGTGAGCGTTCCCGCAAAAGCTGAACTGCGCAAAACCGCCCTCAATTCCAAGCACCGGCGCATGGACGCCAAGATGGTGGATTTTGGCGGCTGGGACATGCCGGTAGAATACTCGGGGATCCTTGCCGAGCATGAAGCGGTGCGCACGCGCGTAGGCCTGTTCGACGTCAGCCACATGGGCGAAATCGAAATCAAGGGCGAGCGAGCTCTCGATCTGTTGCAGCACGTCACCTGCAACGACGCTTCAAAGCTGGCCATCGGCCAGGCACACTATTCCGGTCTGATGACGCCCAAAGGCACTTTCGTCGACGATCTGCTGGTGCACAAATTCTCCGACACGCACTATTTTTTGTGCGTGAACGCCAGCAATCAAGACCGCGACTACGCGCACATCGTGGAGCACAATAAATTCGGCGCGCAGGTCGAAAACGCAGGCGGACGTTACGCGCAAATCGCCGTTCAGGGGCCGCGCGCGCTGGAATTGCTGCAGCGTCTCACCGAAGTTCCGCTCGGCCCGATTAAATATTATTGGTTCACGCGAGGCGATGTTGAGGCTGTGCACTGCCTGATCGCCCGCACCGGCTATACTGGTGAAGACGGCTTCGAAATCTATTTTGCGCCGGAGTTTGCAGAGAAAATTTGGGATGCGCTGATGGATGCCGGGCAGGATCTGGGCGTGATGGCCTGCGGCCTCGGCGCCCGAAACACGCTGCGCCTCGAGGCGGGCATGGCTCTGTACGGCCACGAAATTGACGAAACGACCACTCCCTGGGAAGCCAATCTCGGCTGGATTTGCAAAATTGACAAAGGTGATTTTCTAGGCCGCGAGCCGCTCGTGAAGCAAAAGGCCGCAGGCGTGAAACGTATCCTCGCTGGATTCCAGATGGAATCGCGCCTGATCGCGCGCGACGGCTACACAGTCCTTGAAGGAGAACGCGCCATTGGCACCGTCACCAGTGGCGGTCCTGCGCCGTTTTTGAAGAAAAATATTGGCTTCGCCTACGTGCCACCAGAAATCAACAGGCCCGGCACGAAAATCGGCATCGCTGTGCGCGCGCAAACCGCGCCGGCAAAAATTGTCACCGTGCCATTCTACAAACGGGCAAAATAATAGGAGCGGCAATGTATCCAAATGATTTTCGATATACGAAAGACCACGAGTGGCTGCAAATTTCCGGCGCAACCGGAACAGTCGGCATCACCGATTACGCGCAGCACGCGCTCGGTGATGTGGTCTTCGTCGAATTGCCAAAACCGGGCACGAAAGTGAAAGCGGGCGACGTCCTCGGCACCGTCGAATCGGTGAAGGCCGTCAGTGAAGTATTCAGCCCGGTCACCGGCGAAGTGACCGAAGTGAATTCCGATCTGTCCAACGCGCCTGAAAAAATCAATCAAGACCCGCACCGTTCCGCGTGGCTCGCCAAAATCAAAATGGACAACACCAGCGAAGCTGCCAAGCTAATGGACGCCAAGGCGTACACTGAATACGTAGCCGAGAAGGAGAAGGAACAGACCGCCTGATGCGTTATCTCCCTAAAAGCCAGTCCGAGCGCCGCGAAATGCTCGATGCCATCGGCGCGAAGTCCATCGAGAAGCTGTTCGAAACCATTCCCGCAAAATACCGCCTGAGCAAGCCGCTGAATTTGCCGGGGCCGCTCTCGGAAATGGAAATCATCGATTATTTCAAAGCGCGCGCGGCCGAAAATTCGCGCGGCTACACTTCCTTTCTCGGCGCAGGCGTCTACCAGCACGTCAAATCCGTTGTGACCGACGCGCTTGTGCAACGCGGCGAATTCCTTACTTCCTACACGCCCTATCAAGCGGAAATTTCGCAGGGAACTTTACAAGCCATCTTCGAATTTCAGACGCTCATGGCTCAGCTCACCGGCCAGGAAGTCGCGAACGCCTCGATGTACGATGGCTCGACCGCGCTCACTGAAGCCGTCCTGATGGCCGAGCGCCTGACGCGCCGGCATCGCGTTCTCGTGGCGAAGACCGTTCATCCGGAATATCGCCAAGTGCTCGCGACCTACGCAAAACATCTCGGAATCGAAATTGAAGAATTCGGTTTCGCACCTTCGGGCCAGGCGGACTTGAGCGCCATTCGTGATGCATCGCTCAACGAAGCCGCCGCTGTCGTCGTGCAATCCCCGAATTTCTTTGGCGTGCTCGAAAAGCTCGCGCCATTGGCTGAACGCGCGCACGCCGCAGGCGCGTTGCTCATCGATTGCATCACCGAGCCGGTTTCGCTGGGAATTGTGAAGCCGCCGGAAGAAGCTGACATCGTCGCGCTCGAAGCGCAAAGCTTTGGCGTCCCGCCGAGTTATGGCGGCCCGTTTGTGGGCGTGATTGCCACGCGCGAAAAATTCGTGCGGCAAATGCCCGGCCGCCTCGCCGGCGAGGCCCTCGATGCCGAAGGCCGCCGCGGATTCTGCCTCACTCTGGCGACGCGCGAACAGCATATTCGCCGCGAGAAAGCCACGTCCAATATTTGCACCAATGAGGCGCTATACGCTCTGGTCGTAACAATTCATCTCTGTCTGCTCGGAAAGGAAGGCTTGCGCGAACTGGCCACGCAGAATTTATCGAAAGCCCGCTTCGCGCAGGAGCAGTTGCAGAAAATCGCCGGCGTCAGCTTGCCCTTCTCGGGCCCGACCTTTAACGAATTTGTCGTCGACTTCGCTCGCCCCGTGAAGCAAATCAACGAAAAACTTCGCACCCAGAAAATAATCGGGCCTCTCGCGCTGGAAAGGTACTATCCCGCTCAACCAAACCGCGGTCTCGTATGCGTCACCGAAACGATGCCGCGCGCCGAAATCGAGCGTTTCTCAGCAGCATTGCAGACAATCCTGGCAAGCTGAAAATAGGAGCGCGGGTTTGGACTCTAAGAACACGACAGCCGAAATCGAAGCTGCGGGAATCAAAAAAGCCGGCACGCACGTCAGCCAGAGCGAAGGCCTGATCTTTGACAAATCCGTTCGCGGAAAGCGCGGAATGGAATTGCCGCCCCTCGATGTGTCGTCAACCGATCCCGCAAAGGCACTCGGCGCGGAATTCGTGCGCGACTCCGTCGAAGGGTTTCCCGAAGTCAGCGAAATCGAAGTCATCCGCCATTTCACGCGCCTCTCCACGTGGAATTACGCCATTGATCTAGGCATGTATCCGCTCGGCTCCTGCACCATGAAGTACAATCCGCGCGTCAACGAATTCGTAGCGCGGCTCGAAGGCCTTGCCACCGAACATCCGCTGCAAGCCGACGAAGTTTCCCAGGGCTGCCTGCGCATCATTCACGATTTGCAGAAATGCCTGCTCGAAATCACCGGCATGGACGCCGCCTCTCTCGAGCCCGTCGCCGGCGCGCAAGGCGAGCTCACCGGCCTGCTGCTGATTCGCGCCTATCTCGAAAGCCAAGGCAATCCGCGCAAAAAAGTTTTAATTCCGGATTCCGCGCACGGCACTAATCCCGCATCCGTAGTCATTTCCGGCTACGAAGTGCAAAACATCAAATCCAACGAGCGCGGGCAGATCGACATCGCCCACTTTCGCGAGTTTGTCACCGAAGAAGTTGCCGCGCTTATGATCACTAACCCCTCCACGCTCGGCGTCTACGAGGAAAACATCGCGGAGATCGCTGAAATTCTGCATG
The DNA here is from genome assembly GCA_035307965.1 of Candidatus Acidiferrales bacterium. Taxonomy (GTDB): domain Bacteria; phylum Acidobacteriota; class Terriglobia; order Acidiferrales; family UBA7541; genus DAHUXN01. The sequence continues at coordinate 225,598 of DATGHO010000035.1, forward strand.
CCCGTGGCGCGCTGCTTTACATGGACGGCGCGAATATGAACGCGCTCGCCGGCATCACCCGTCCCGGTGATTTTGGCGTGGACGTCATGCACCTCAATTTGCACAAGACTTTCTCGACGCCTCACGGCGGCGGCGGCCCCGGCGCGGGGCCTGTTACCGTTAAGAGAATCCTCGAACCGTTTTTGCCGGTGCCGGTTGTCACTGAAAAGGCTGGAAATTTCGCTCTCGATTACGATCGTCCCAAATCAATCGGCCGCGTCCGCGCCTACGCCGGAAATTTCGGCGTGCTGCTTCGCGCGCTGGCGTACACCTTGGCGTACGGCCCGGGAATTCGCCAGGCCACGGAAGACGCCGTGCTCAACGCGAATTACATTCGCAAGCATCTCGAAGATTTGTACGACTTGCCCTATAGCCTGCCCTCCATGCATGAAGTCGTTTTCAGCGACGCGCGCCAGCGCAAGCACGGCGTAAACACCATGGACATCGCCAAGCGCCTCATCGATTACGGATTCCATCCTTACACCACCGCGTTCCCCCTGATCGTTCCCGGCGCGCTGATGATTGAACCTACGGAATCCGAATCGAAGGAAGAGTGCGACCTGTTCATCGACGCCATGCGCTCGATCGCCGCTGAGGCGGAAACCAATCCTGAAATTGTGAAGACCGCTCCGCACGCCACGCGAGTTGGCCGCCTCGACGAAGTTGCCGCGGCTCGGCGGCCCATCCTGCGTTGGAAGCCGCGGCAAAATCAGGACGCACAGAAAGCTGCCGCCGCGCAGCGCGAAAGCTCTCCCGTCGTACCAACCGCCTGATCGCCGGATTCTTCAACATTCCTTCTCCCCACACGCCCGTTTATTAGCCGGTGGCGTTTTCGCGCAATTCCCGCCGCCGTTCCGCCGAATCAGTTATACTCCGCACTCAGTTTCACCCAGCCACCGCCCGGTCAGCTTTTGTTCAGTGAAAGTCAAATGCAAAGGGAATTCGCATGACCGCAGACGAAGCATCGATTCTCGCAGCGCACTTGCTCTCGCGAATGCAGCGCGAATCGGAAATCACTTCTAAAGTCCTCGCCGCCCTTCCCGGCGACAAAGCCGATTATCGGATTCATCCTAAGTCTCGAACTGCACTGGAACTCGCCTGGCACATGATCTCCGTTGAAGTATGGTTTCTCGATTCGGTTTTTCAAGGCGAATTTTATGCCAGCGCCACGGACGCCGTTCCCGATGAAATCAAGTCCGGCGCGGACGCCTCCGTTTGGTACGCCGAGCAGTTCGAGCTGAATTTCAAGAAAGCTTCCAAGCTCAGCGGCGATTATCTCGCCAAGCCCATTTCTTTTTTCCGCAAGTTTGATTATCCCGGCGTGATTTACCTTCAGATGGCGCTCTCCCACACCATCCATCATCGCGGACAATTCGCCGCATATCTCCGCGCCATGGGCGCAAAAGTCCCGGCAATTTATGGCGGCAGCTTGGACGATACTGTAGAGTAATTGTCTTAAGCGGGGAGTCCGAGAGTTTGTAAGGTATTACGTTTTCTCATAGAGTTTTATGATTGGTCGTATCGACTCAGCAGATGCTCGCCCATGTAGTTCACTCAGTCGATAATTCCATATCTCGAATGGTGAATAGCTTGCAAGGATTCCGGATTTCGCCCGCCCGTCTGGCACGCGTCTTGCCAGCAATTTTACGCCTCTTTTAGCGCCCGCTCTTCTGTCCATTAGCCGTCTCGGCCTCCACAGGTGTTCCGAGTCGCTGCTCAAACGTAGGTGCCGTGTCGTGCTTATTCTCTTTAATTTTGCCCCGATAAAAATCGAGGGAGATGGACGATGATTTTCCAACACTTTTTCAAGAGATTTGCTCTTGCTCTATTCGTTCTGGCATTTTTAACTTTCTCATTTGCTGGTCGCTCTGCGGCCCAGACGACCATTTCAACAGGAAGTATTTCCGGTGTGGTCACAGATCCCACGGTAGCGGCTGTCCCTAACGCACAGGTAACCATCACCAATCAAGGCACGGGACAAACGATCCAGGTCCGCACTACGGGGACTGGCAACTATAATTCCGGCGCGTTGAATCCCGGAACTTATACCGTGAAGGTAACCGCCTCCGGCTTCAAATCGAGCCAGACGACCGTGGTCGTGCAAGTCGGACAAACCGCCTCGGGAAACATAAAACTTAGCGTTGGCGCAGCCACGACTACCGTCGAAGTTACCGCCGGACAAGTCGCGGTTGACACCGTGCAGCCCACTGTTCAGGGCGTTCTGACTGCCACTCAAATCCAAAATCTTCCCATCAATGGCCGCAACTTCCTCGATTTGGCGCAACTCGAACCTGGCGTCCAGATCCAGGACGGCAGCAATTTCGACCCCACAAAAGTCGGATTTTCGTCCATCTCATTCGGCGGGCGCTTCGGACGCACCGCGCGCATCGAAGTCGACGGCGTGGACGTCAGCGACGAAACTGTTGGCACCACCACCGAAGACATTCCCGCGCTGGCTATTTCTGAATTCCAGACCGAACAGTCCACGCTGGATCCCTCCACTGAATTGACATCTTCCGGCGCGGTCAATGTGGTTACCAAGTCAGGAACCAACGCCTTTCACGGAGATGCCGACTGGCTCTTCCGCGACAGCCGTTTGGCCGCAGCTTTGCCAGCTCCTCCCCTGTTCCCAACCACCTTTCAACGGAACTACGAAGACGGCGATCTGGGCGGGCCCATTTTGAAGAACAGGCTGTTCTTTTATGCATCCGGTGAATACATCCTTCAGCACGAAAATGCCGGTGTGCCGGTAGCTTCGCCCTTCACCGCATTTTCCGGCGCCGCTCCTCTGCCATTCAGGGAAGGCGATAGCACCGACCGTCTCGACTGGTCCGGCCCGCACGGTATCCACATGTTCTACCGCTTCAGCTATTTCAAAAATCTAGTTGATTCCGCCTTCGGCGCGGTCAGCTACCAGATTTACAAAAATGAAGACATCACTCGCCAGCACGTTGTCGGCGCCGATTTCAACACCAGCTCCTTCTCGCACAGCTTCCGCTTTGCCTATTTGAAATTCCAGAACAATATCGGTGACGCCGTACGCGGCACCAATTTGCCATTTGCGAACTTTCCCGTAAGCCTGCAAGTTTCCAATACCCTCTTCACTGGCCCGAACCTGCTCGCCCCGCAGGAGACCCCCCAGAGCGACCACCAATTCAAGTACGATGGTAGTTGGATTCACGGCAGCCATTTGATCCGTTATGGAGTCGATCTCGATCACATCCAGGGCGGCGGATATGCGAAATTTTTCGGCATTGATCCGACGGTCGTAGCCGGATTGGCTCCCGACGATGCTGCGGCTGCCGCTGCCAACGCTGGCGTTGCTGGCGGCTGCGGTCCGAACGATCCAAATCCTAGCGGTGCCAGTGATCCTCAGTGCTATCCCATTGATACGGCAACCGTAGGCAATGGCCAGGGCTTCTCGACGGAAAAGCCCGCCTTCGGTTTCCCCGCCGGAGGCCTCGGCCCCGACAATCGCCTGGGCCTTTATATCGGTGACGACTGGAAGGTTAAACCTACAGTCACGCTGAGCATGGGCCTGCGTTACGATCGCGATACCGGTCGTACCGATAGCGACCTAAACAATCCTGCTTTCGCGCAGGCGGTCAACGCGATTCTGCCCGGTTACGGCAATCCCGTCCGCCAGCCCAACAACAATTCTGGTCCGCAGCTCGGCGTCGCCTGGGACGTTCTCGGCCACGGCACGACGGTTATCCGCGCCGGCGCCGGCATCTACTACGAAAACGCGGTTTACAACAATGTTCTGTTCGATCGGCCTGGCCGATTGGCTACTGGGCAGTTCTTGAATTTCCCAACTGCGCACCTTCGACGCCACGTTGGCCTGGAATTACCGCATCAAGGAACGCGTGACGATCAAACCGAGCGTCTCCGTCTACAACCTGTTCAACTTCGCGAACTTCGATCCCACAGTCTCACCCATGAGCGGATTGTTGACCGGCTCTGCATGCGCCATCAACGGGACTGTGCGTCACAATGGCGGGAATTTCGACTGCCCGTCGGATAGGGTCGGACTCGGCACCGGCGTGTACGCTCTAGGCGCGCCGCGGACGTTTGAGTTCGGCCTCGGTATTACCTTCTAGCGGCGGCATATTGCGCTCTGCCGCATGAAAATCGGCCGCTGGCGCGTCAATCGACGTCGCCAGCGGCCGCATTTTGCTCTTATCTGAATATTATGCTGACACGCCCACGCTGAAAAATCCTGCGCAAGGCCAGCAAAATAATTTACTTTGACCCTGAGTGATCCGACCCGCGTTGCCGTAATTTCTATGCCGGCCCGCGCCGCCTCCCTCTGGTGGCCTTCCCTTCTTCCGGAGGCACTGCTTGATGTGCGGCCGGCCGCAACGCTCGCGTGACGTACGGCACAGCCTCCGCCGTGACGACCGCCGGGCTGACCGGAATCTCCTGTCCGTGCCCATCCTCGCCAGCCGCTGCGGACGCGGCCAGCCCGCCATTCGGCGGCTCGACTGTCACCAGCGCGCCTTCCGCCTCTTTCCAGAACACCAGGCAATTCGCGCTTCCGTCCCAGTCAATCGAAAGCACGTCGCCCAGCCGAATCTGATCGGTGGCCAGCAGGCTGGCCAGCGGATACACCAGGTGCCGCTCGATGGCTCGCTTTAGGTGACGCGCGCCGTACTTCATGTCCGTGCCTTCTTTCAGCAGAAATTCCCGCGCCGCTTGCGTCACGCGGAACAGGAATTTCCCCTTCGCCGTTTCCAGCACGCGCTGCTGCACCATGCCCAGCTCGATGTCGAGGATCAATTCAAGCTGCGCCTCGCGCAGTGGATGAAAAACCACCACTTTGTCGAGGCGGTTCATGAATTCTGGCGAAAACTTCCGCTTCGCCGCTTCCGCTGCGGTGCGCTCGATTTTCTGCTCGAGCCGCTGTGGACTGTCCACCGCCGCTGCAATCGGTGCAAATCCCAGCCTGCCAGTCATCAGTTCCGTGATTTCCGAGCCTCCCAGGTTCGACGTCAGGAAAATCATCGTTTGCGACAGATCCACGCGCCGATTGTCGCCGAGCGTCAGCGTGGCCTTGTCCAGCATGCCGAGTAGCAGTTGCCAGAGCGCGTCGGACGCCTTCTCAATTTCGTCGAACAGCAGGAACGATAGCTTCACTTTTTCGGTATGAAATTGGGCGAGCGCCTCCTGCGTAATCAGCGGATGCGTCTCGCGGTGCCCCAAATATCCCGGCGGCGAGCCAATCAGCTTCGCAATTTCGTGCGAATGCTGAAACTCCGCGCAATCAACCTTAATTACTGCCCGCGGATCGCCGAAAATCACTTCGGCGGTTGCCTCCACCACGCGCGTCTTTCCGGCGCCAGTCGGCCCGAGGAACAATAGATTTCCCACTGGCCGGCCTGGCGAGTTCAGCCCCGCGCGGAACACCTGGTACAAGTCCACCACCGACTGCACCGCTTCTTCCTGGCCGACGATTTTCCGCCGCAACGCGGTCTCAAACTCGCGAGACTCGCGGCTACGTTGCGTGGGGTCCAAATGTTGTGACTGGGTAGCCATGTTCTTTTTCCCCCTACCGGTATGCCCGGGTTCCTGCCATCGCGCGTGGTTTCACGCGCTCAAATTGCTCGAGCTTGATGTCCACCGTGGACCGTAGGAGCCTGAGCTGGGTTACGAGCTCCTGCCCGGAACCTGAATGGTCCGGCAGGAGTAAAAGTGGAGGCGACAAATCCGCAAGATCCAGATTGATCAGTCGCAGGGAATTGAGCAGTTGCTTCACGTACGGAGAACGCGGATCGAACAGCTCCACCCGGCTGTTCACATCTTCCCGCAGGCGCGGCCAATCCAATTCCAGCATGGGGTGACTGCGGGATACTTCTCGAACCACATCGTCGGTGATGCGCGGGCGCTCGCCCAGCTTGGCCAGGTAAAGCTGCTCCACCTTGCCGCGCCGGCGGACGTTGTGAACCAGATAGTACGAATTGCCCTTGCGCCGAACGAATGCCACGATTCGCCCCCCTAAGAGCCCATCGCGCCGCGTAGTGTACCCATCGTCCACTACGCTGTCAATGGTATGATGCCGCCCCGTAACGCGAGTTGCTTCGTATTAGTAATTAGTACTTGAAGCGTTCTGCCGGAGGAGTAGTACAGACTACACTGCGAGAGAATTCGGGCCTTTGTGCGGGACAAGCATCGTGTTCACCATTTCTGCTAACTAATTAGATGCCAAATAGCCGAATATGTTCCAGAAAGGCACATGGGATTCACAATTTCTGTCACCTAGTACTGAGTAAAACGCGGATGTATCGTGTAGTTTCGCGGGACTAGCCCTACCCGTGAACCACCGGACTGCGACGCTACGCAAGAAAGGCAGCTGTAAATGCGGAAAAAGGGAACGAGCGGCTGGCAGCACATCTACGATGCGGTAAAGCGCATTCCTCGCGGCCACGTGGTCACGTATGGCCAACTCGCCCGCTTACTCCGAGTACGCGGCGGCGCTCGCACCGTTGGCTACGCCATGGCCGGCTGTCCTTCAGGACAGGGCATTCCCTGGCATCGCGTGGTCGGCGCCGGCGGCAAGCTTCTTCCCCGGGAGCCCTACGCCAGCAAGCAGCGCATGCTCCTCGAAACCGAAGGAACACAATTCGTCGGCATGAAAGTGGACCTGCCGGCTCACCAATGGAATCCACGCAAGCGCGGCAAAGCACCGCGAAAATCTCAGCGCCGTGCAAAAGCCCATTCGCGAAACCGCCGCACGAAGTGATAAAGAATGTGATAAAAAGGAGTGTTAATAAAAATAGCGCCACAACTTCACTCATGAATCAGGCACCCATCCAGGTCGAAGGCCTTTTCAAAAATTACGGCGCAGTCGAAGCCCTGCGCGGCGTCAGCTTCCAGGTCGAAGCCGGCGAGATGTTCGGTCTCCTCGGACCAAACGGCGCCGGCAAAACCACCACCATCGAAATCCTGGAAGGCCTGCGCGCCCCCGATCGCGGTTCTGCGCGCGTCTGCGGGCTCGACCCTCAGAGCGAGCCGATCGAAATGCGCAATATAGCCGGCTCCGCGCTGCAGTCTACTTCCCTGCCCGACAAAATGCGCGTAGGCGAAGCTCTCCACATGTTTGCAAGCTTCTACCGCAACCCGCGCGACCCAGAGGAATTATTGAAGCGCTTTCAGCTCGAAGAGAAGCGCGACGCCTTCTATCACCATCTCTCCGGCGGCCAAAAGCAGCGCCTTGCTCTGGCCTTGGCGCTCGTCAACAATCCGCGCGTCATTTTTCTCGACGAGCCGACCGCCGGCCTCGACCCGCAGGTTCGCCGCGAGATTTACGACATTTTGGAAGAAATGAAAACCGAAAAGAAAACCATTCTTCTCACCACGCATTACATCGAAGAGGCAGACCGCCTCTGCGACCGCGTCGCCATCGTCGACAATGGCCGCGTCATGGCCCTCGGCACACCTCGCGAATTGAAGCAGCGCTCCGCCGGAATCACCAGAATTGAAGTCCGCCTTAGCCAAGAACCCGTCGATGGCGCGCTGGGTCGCCTGGAGGGCGTTAGCGATTGGCGCAAGGAGAACGACGTTTATGCGCTGCGCTCCACCGCGCCTACCAAAACCATCGTCTCGCTCGTAAAATATCTCGAGTCCGAAGGAGTGGAGCTTCAGGCGCTCGAAATGCAGTCCCCTTCTCTCGAAGACGTTTTCCTCGAACTCACTGGCCGCCATCTCAGGGAGTAAAATTTCGTTTGCTGCTGGAATTTCCTGCCGGCTCTGTAGCTACGTGGAAAGATGAAGAAAGCTAACGCCAAGCGCCACTCCCCTTCGCGTCAAATGCCGTCATCGCCGCAACGGAAAAGGGATAATAGGTCGCGCCATTCCCGCGGCGCGAAAACTGAGTTTCTTCAGAAATCCACATGGAAGCGCAGCGCCGGAACAACGACCGGCCCGCGCGCCATGTTGTATCCGGGATTATTGACGTGCTGCAGGTCGAAAGCTCCAAAAAATCCGCGCCACAGATGCACCGTATAGAATGCCTCGGCGATTTTCTCCGGCCCGTATGTCAAACCGCCATCACCAAGTTGAAATCCAAGCCCTCCCAGCGCGAGATATTCTCGATGCGCTGCCACAATTCCGTTGGCAACAAATGCCACACCCGCGCGATCGTTCCCACGGTCCCATTTCGTTCCTTTTGTGAACGCGCCAAGTTCCAGCGCCCGATCGCATTCCGTATAAGCAAATGACTCATTGCGCCCATCGCTCCATCCCAGCCGCCCGAAAATGGCCGCGTTAGAAGCAATCTCCTGCTCGAAGTTCAGTGCAAACCCATATTTGTGACGCCCCTGCCGGCGTGTCGCAACAATATCCGGCACAGCCGTTTGCCCGTGAAGATACTCGCCGATCGCTTGCTCGTAATTACCCATATCAGCGTGATTCACATACGCAAGAAGCCGCACCGCGCCCGGGCGACGGCCAATCGCATTCCCCGCAAAATCGAATTCCACATTTTCCGAGCGCGCTCTCGCGAGGTCCGCATCCAGGTGAATTCCGTTCGCCACTTTCGGCATCAGCGCTTCTCCAAATCGCGCCGAGAACCAGTGGTCATCATACTCAACGATGGCGCCATCCGTGTACCCGCGCGTGTTGGCGGCGTAGTCGTACGCGCCGTCGTTGTCGACCGTCCAATTCAGAAATTGCAGGTGGCTGTCGCTTCCGTAGGTATTTGTATCGAAAAAGTCCGCCAGGCTGAATTTGCCAGCGCGAATCTCGATTCGCCGCGCCGCGACGGTATTCGCCAACGTGAAACTCGTTGCGTCACGCTCCTGCGGAATTCGCTTATGCGTCAGCGGGATCACCTGCCGGATCATCGCCCGCGCCACATAAGGCGTTTGGTTGGGCAAACCAACGCGCACGGCATCCAAATCCGTATAGCCGGCCAGGCCCAGCGTGTTGCTGATGCCGTTGCCGCCGCTGCTTTCCATGTCCAGATACACTTCTGTCGTCGGCGTCAATTCATATCCCAAATACAGCGTCAGGATTCTGGTTGTGGCGTGTTCCGCTCCTGCGCGCAGACTATTCGGGCCGCTGTATTTTGCCGGAAACGATGGATGCCATTGGAAAACGAAGTTGGCCTGCCCGGAAATCCAGTAACGGCTCGTCTCTGAGTGCGGGAACACCGTCAGAGAATCGCTGGATTCCTGTTTGCTTTTCGCTGGATTGCTTTGCAGCAAGTGTGATTCTGCGGCTGACGCTACGGCTTGCGATGTGGAATTATCGTCTGCGGATGCCTGACACCATGCCGGAGCGCACCACGCCATCAAGCACACTCCAAACAGACAAGCCAGTCGCATGCCAAGCTGGGCAGTCGTACGCAGCATCACTCCTCACCGTGGCCCTCGAACAAGTACATAAAACGAGTCGCAACTGCTTACCCCCTGCCATCCTTGCGAACGTTCTCGCACCTGCCTTGAAGTTTGGCAGGATAAACTTCCCTCCAACAGCTTTTCAAGTTAAAAAGCGGTCACGAAAGCAGAAAACGCGTTATCATTTCCGGTGCTTCGAATCGCGCCCGCAAATTTCCTGCATCTTCCGCGATGAGCACAGGGAGAAAACAACTAACTCGTGAAGCACACCTGGATCCTCTCAGCCATGCGTATACGGCTCGCCCTCCGGAATCGGGCCTTTTTTTTCTTTACTTTTGTGATGCCCCTTGTCTTTCTGTTCGGCGCCCTCGCTTTTTTCGGCAAAGGCTCCAGCGCAATCACTGCCTATGTCCTCGGCGCTGTTCTAACCATCACCGTGATGGGCAGCTTCTGGGGTCTGAGTGTGCAGCTCGTTACGTTTCGCGAACAGGGCATTCTTCGCCGTTTCCATCTGGCGCCTATATCGGCGAGCGACATCCTAGCTTCGAGCGTCATCTCCAATTACATTCTGACGCTGCCGATCGTGGTCATTGAAATTGTCGCCTGCCGTTATGCGTTTCATCTGCGGTCCTGGGGCAATCTGTGGGAGATCTTCGTTCTTGTGACGCTTGGCTCGGCAGCGTTCGCGGCCTTCGGACTCATCGTCGCCAGCGTTACCAATACCATGCAAGAAACCCAAATGATCAACAACCTCCTCTGGACCGGTTTCCTCTTTCTCTCCGGCGCCACAATTCCACTTGCAAAGTTTCCCGGCTGGCTGCAACGTTTCTCCTTGTTCATTCCAGCCACCTACCTGGCTCGCGGCCTCGAATCGGCGGCCAACAATCTGGCTACGACCGGCGAAATCGCCACCGATTTCATAGCGTTAATACTTGGCCTCGCAGTCGCCTTCGAGATTTCACGGCAGATTTTCCGCTGGGAGCCTGAAGCCAAGCTTCCCAAGCGGTCCAAGCTCTGGGTCGTCGCCGCATTGGTTCCCTTCCTCTTCTTCGGGGTCTACGAAAACGTGCGCGGCGACATGCTCAAACACGTCCGTCAGGACTTTGAGTTCATCAACGACGATGCCTCGGTTTCACCGCACCACGTCATGCCAACGCATCCTGCGAAGATTCCCCTCCGCCACGCCACAGCGCCGCACTCTCCAAAATAAATGCGCCGCAACTTTCATTTCACTGCTGCGGAGCTGCCTTCTGCGCAAACATAATCACGTGCCCCGCCGGATCCTTCACGCCCATCTCGCGCATTCCGTAAAACGTCGTGCGCACCGGAATCGCCGGCTCGATTCCCTTCATTGCCCCAATCACCGCGTCCAAATCGCTCACTTCGACGTACAGAAACGACGGCCCCTTGCGCACCAGCGGCCCGGTCGACGCATTGTCCTTATCAGCGCTGGCGTACGACTGATACATCAGCTCCACCCCGTCCTTCTCCAGAATCGCAAACCCCAGCGTGTTCCCTTCCGGCACCTCCGCCGTCTTCTGAAACCCCAGCCGCTCCGTCCAGAACTTCACGCACGGCTCAATATTTGCTGCGAAAAGAACAGGCGTAATCCGCGTCACCTTCATCGTCTTCTCCTTTTGATTTGGTGTTTGTGAATGAACTGCACTCGCCGCCAGTAATAGCAGCGCCCCTAAACTCGCCGAAATCACCGTGACTTTCACGCTTGACTCTCCTCTGTTCTTAAGCTAGTCTTATTAAGACTAGATAGCTTCTACCGCACCTCTTGCTATCCTGTCAATGTAAAGTTTCAGGAGAATCGAATGAACGTAGCTCACGCAAACTTCCAGCAGCTCATCTCCGTAGGCCCCGCTATTGAACGCGATTTTTACCTGCTCGGCATTCGCAGCCTTCCCCAGCTCGCCCGGCGCAATCCCCTGCGAATGTACAACCAACTCTGCCGCCTCACTGGCGAGCGCCAGGACGTCTGTTGCCTCGACGTTTTCCGCGCCGCAGTGGCCCAGGCCCGCGATCCGCGCTTGCCTGCCGAACAGTGTCAGTGGTGGTATTGGAGCCGCAAACGGAAAGCCGAGAATGGCGCGAAAGCTCGATAAAAATCTGACCACGCCCGATCTGGTCCTGCTCAGCCTGCTCGCCGAAGCTCCGATGCACGGCTATCAGGCCAATGCTGAGCTTGAGCGTCGCCAGGTTCGCGACTGGGCCGCCATCTCGCGGCCCCAGGTCTACTATTCCATGGACAAGCTCGCGCGCCTCAAACTCATTCGTCCCGCCGCAGACTCAGATCCGGCCGAAGGCCCCGAGCGCCGCGTTTTTCAGACCAGCCAGCGCGGCCTCGCTGCCCTCAAGGATGCTCTGGAACGCTCCGCATGGACAAATCAGCGCGAGCGCCCGCCATTCCTCACCTGGATGGCTCTCTCCTGGCAGGCTCGCCGCGGAGTCTTCCTGCGCCAGCTCAATCGCCGCATGCAATTTCTCGAATTGGAACTTGCCCGCGAGAAAGAAACGCTCGCTTCCGTTCTAAAGGAAGTCGGTCACGCTCATCACGAAGCCGTGTGGATGATTTCGCTAGTCATCGAACAACTTCTCGCCGAACTTCGCTGGCTCAGTAAACTCAAACACCAGGCCAAACGGCGTGCGCCTGCGAAGCACCCCCGCCGCATCGCACGATAGCAATTCATGCCTGCGCTGCGCGGCTGTCCGCAACCACGGCGCGTTTTCTGCATCAATTTTAACTGCGAGGGAAGTTACAGGAGGCTAAAATGAACATCGCAATTTTTGGCGCAGGTAACGTTGGCGGCGCATTAGGCAAAGGCTGGGCCGCAAAAGGCCATTCTATTTATTTCGGCGTGCCCGACCCGCAAAGCGACAAAGTGCGCGCGCTGCTCAAGTCCATCGGCGCGAGCGCCCGCGCCGACTCCGTTCAAGACGCCGCTGGAAGCGCCGAAGCCGTCGTTCTCGCTGTGCCGTTCCCTGCGGCTCGTGACGCCATCGCCTCCGCCGGAAAACTCGCTGGCAAAATCATCATTGACTGTACGAATCCGCTCCAGCCGGATCTCTCCGGCCTGCTCATCGGCCATGACACTTCCGCCGCCGAACAGGTCGCCCAATGGGCCGCTGGCGCGCGCGTCGTAAAGGCCTTCAACACCACTGGTTCGGGCAACATGGCCAACACGCATTACGGAAACGAGGGAATCACCCTGTGCGTCGCCGGAGACGACGCCTCCGCAAAATCCACCGTCATGAAGCTCGCGCAGGACCTTGGCTTCGAGCCGCTCGACGCCGGCCCGCTCAAAAACGCGCGCCTCCTCGAGCCCTTCGCCATGCTCTGGATTTATCTCGCCGTCAAGCAAGGCCTCGGCCCAAACATCGCCTTCAAACTCCTCCGCCGTTAGATTCATTCCGCCAAGGGCGGGGCTGTTTTTCAACGACTACGGAAATTTGTGGCCGCTGCCGCACCAATGAGATAAGTCCCGGTTAATAAGGCGGCTCAATTCTTCAATGTCGGGCCGGCATTCTCTCTGTAAACGCGCCCGCAACATTTCGCCCAGTGGAGCTCGCGGTTCGTAAACCACGTTCAGCCTGCGCACAGCATTTCCGGTCGCTAACCGCAGGCTTTGCGGAAGAATCATTCGAGCCAGTCTTCGCAGACGTTTTGGCGGGTGACGAAGGAAGTCCTGGACTGCCATGTTTCTCGCGCGGCGGTTCGCATTGATCCGCGAATCCTTCTTACCCGGCGCTTCGGCGACCTGCAAAAACCGCAATACTCCGGCAAAAACTTCGGAGCTATCCGCCTCCAAATCGTCATACACAATCACGTGAACATTCTCTCGCCCGAAAATTTCGAAATATGTTTTCACCGGCTGAGCAAACCGGGACAATTCACGGTATCCACAGCAAAGTATCGTTTGTCCTTTGAACGGCCCAACCCGATGTTTCCGCGCGACATTCGAATCCACCGCCGCTTCGAAGTTTCCGATATGTTCCAAGTTGCTGAACACGCGTTCACTGTGCTCCGCATACATCACGTCCACCGGATTTCTCAGCATGATGATGATCTGTGCGTCCGAGCTGAAATGCTTGATCTTTCCCGCGGCCTCTTTCGAACCGAGGTAAACCGTCGATGCTTCGCCGATTCTTTTTTGCCCATTCGCCGCGGCGAAACAGTTCAAGTACTCACGCAAGGTCCTGATTTTCCGTTGACCGCCGCGGATGTCCTCAGCAAAATACTGCGGCTCTTTAATGGCTGACATGAAGATCTCAGGATGGTTTTTTAGGTAAGCGAATAGCGCCGTAGTTCCGCACTTTGGCGCTCCCACGATGAATACGTTTGGCCTGCGCTCCGCTGTATCCACTTCAGTTTCTCCGGCAGCAAATGTTAGGAATACTTCGAGCGACTGGGGGCGTGTTTCTCGATTCTCTTGTGATAGCTGCAGTGGCAGTTCGGGCACCTCAAGGCAAATGCATCACGCGCAAATTGGTGATGCTCGGGCGTAAAGAGCATTTGTCGAAGCCGTTTTTTGTGCAGGTTGCTCAGCCGGAATGTAACGTAGCACATCTGCACAGTTCCGTCCGCCCCGACCCAAATCAGCCGGTAGCGATCACAGGGCACTTTCATCTCCGGCCCCTTGAGCAACCAGTCCGGAATCGAGCGCAACGCCATTTCCGACTGCTGAATTAATTCTGGGCGCGAGTTTTTCAGCCGGAGCAATTCGGACACAACCTCATCAATCGCTTCCCGGTCCTCCGGCCGGAATTGCAGCTCACGGTTCGGCCCTTCGGTAAAATAAGGCAGCGAGTAGTGGATTAGGCTCACCCCGATCGGCGTCGCATATCGCTCCGCAAATTGCCACGTCTTGCTGACCGCGTCCAGATTGCAGGTCGGACGCATCAGCACCCAGCCCAGCGCCATTTTTATCCCCATCCCGTAGCGTGCGCGCGTGTAAGCCACGCCCTCCTCCAGGCGGCTGTACTTATCGCTGCGCTGAACATAGTTGTTGTATTCTTCGCCCGTGCCGTAGTATCCGAGACTAATCGTGCGCAACCCCACTGCATAAAGATCGTCAATTTTCTCTCGCAAAAGAATGCCGTTTGTGGTCAGCCAGACGTTCAGGCCTAAACCCACGCAGTACTCGACGATCCGCACTAGATCTTTATGCAGCAATGGCTCCCCTCCATAGAGCCGTATGCTTCGAATTCCCATCTCTTTGCAGTCGTCCAGCAGGTCTCGGACTACAGGCCACGAAAGCTGTGCGCCCGACATAAAATCGCGCCCGTATCGGCAACCGACACAACGCAAATTACAGTTGGCCGTTAACGTGATGTAGATTTCCCGCGGATCAGGTTGAATAATTTGAGGGAAAACAGTCGCCGCCGAATGCCTCAGAAGATCATAGTAAACGTCGAGCGACTTCGCGGCTTCCTTCAGGCGGGGACGCTTTCGCCCGAGCGGCGCAATCAAAGCGATGATTGCTGCCCGAACGGCCGCCGGCACGTCCCGAGATTGCCTCATTTTCCTGGACCTTGGGCTTAAGGATCCTTGTGTGGCGTACTTAAGATGCTCGCTTCGGCCCCTCAGTGGCAGCTTTGCCAGCCCAAGCGGCTTCTGTCAAAGTTGCACGACTCAACCTCAATATTAGCGTTGCGCTATTTACTTTCGCGTTCCTGCTCAAAATTCGCCATCCAAAATGGACTGCCCTGAGCCTTCGCTCACGGACTTTCCGCGCAGCGGCGCGAAATCGCCATGTTATAATGTCGCTGTTTGTGATAGAAGTTTGCTGCGTCCTGAGATTTTTGTTCGCTGAAGCGCGAGCCCAATTCGCCCCGGAGACCACCAATGAGCCTCACGAAAACCGAAAAAATCTGGCACAACGGCAAGCTGATTAACTGGGACGACGCGCAGATTCACGTCATCTCCCACGTGGTCAGTTACGGCTCGGCGGTTTTCGAAGGCATACGCTGCTACAAAACTCCTCACGGCCCCGCCGTTTTTCGGCTTCGGGAGCACATGGAGCGCCTGCGCAACTCCGCCCACATCTACCGCATGGATTTTCCATTTTCGATTGACGACACTTGCCAGGCCGCGCTTGACCTCATCCGCGCCAATCGCATGGACGCCTGCTACATTCGCCCCATCGTCCTTCGCGGCTACGGTGAAGCCGGCGTCAATCCCTATTCCGTGCCCATTGAAGTTTACATGGCCTGCTGGGATTGGGGCCGCTATCTGGGCGAAGAAGCCATCAAATCCGGCGTGGACGTCTGCGTCTCTTCATGGAACCGCTCCGCGCCCAATACTCTTCCTCAAATGTCCAAAGCTGCCGCGAATTACATGAATTCGCAGCTCATTCGCATGGAAGCCATGGCCAACGGCTATGTGGAAGGAATCGCCCTCGACGTCAACGGCTACGTTAGCGAAGGCTCTGGCGAAAATATTTTCCTCGTGCACCACGGCAAAGTGTTCACTCCGCCGCTCGCCAATTGCGTTCTGCCGGGCATCACGCGCGAGACCATGATGACTCTGTGCAACGAAATGGGCATCCCCTGCGCCGAGCAGATGATTCCCCGCGAAATGCTCTACATCGCGGATGAAGTTTTCTTCGCTGGCACCGCCGTCGAAGTCACGCCCATTCGCTCCATCGATAAAATCAAAGTGGGCAACGGCGGGCGCGGCCCCATCACCAAAAAATTACAGGACGAATTCTACGCCCTCGTTGGCGGCCTCAAGGACGACCGCCACGGCTGGCTAACCCCAGTGTCGGCTCCCATTCCCGCCGCAGCGCGCTAACCGGGTAAGCTCGCGCTGCTGACGAATTTGTCGCTTCGAGGTGGATGCTGCCTCCCATGCCAATCGTCACTTTTCTGCGCGGGGTTAACGTCGGCGGCCACCGGACCTTTCGCCCTAGCATCCTCGCGAATCAATTGAGGCGGTACGGCATCGTTAACATTGGCGCGGCGGGCACCTTCGTCATCGGCAAGCCCGTCGGCCAGACGCGACTCCGTTCCGAACTGTGCAAGCGCCTGCCCTTTGAGACCCATATAATGATGTGCACTGCCCGCGAACTCGTCGCCGCTGCCTTGCAGAATCCGTTCGACGGCACACCCATTCGCGTCGACATCGTCCGTTTCGTCGCCGTGCTGGCAAAGCGGCCACGGGTTTTACCTGCGGTTCCAATTCATATTCCCAGCGATGGCAAGTGGCTCGTGCGAATTCTCTCCTGCCGCGGCAGATTTGTTTTCGGGTGCTATCGGCGTGAAATGAAGGCCATCAGCCACCTCGGCTCGATTGACACGCTCTTTGGAGCGCCCGCCACCATCCGCAACTGGAATACCATCAAGCAAGTTCTCAACATCCTCGAGCAAACCCCGCGAGATGTCTCAGCGAATAAGTGATCCAATCTCGAATCAATCACAACCGCCCCCTGCTGAATGAATGATTCTCGTTCACCGCAAATCCGAGTTGGGAGCGACAACCGCCCCGCTGATCCGGATTTCTTGCTCAATCCGCCTTGGACAAATACAATTGCGACGAACACAGGAGGCGCGCCATGAAGCTCTCGGTCTTCTGCGGAGTGAGCGTGGATGGCTTTCTGGCCCGGCCAGACCATGCACTCGATTTCCTGGATGCGGGCGGCCAAGAACCTCATGGGTTCGAGGAATTCTACGCCAGTGTCGATGTGGTCGTAATCGGACGCAAGACGTTCGAAGTTGTACTCACATTCGGCCAGTGGTCTTACGGCAAGAAGCCAGTAATGGTGCTGAGCAGCCGTCCGCTCGACTTCTCTGCGGTCAAGGGCGGCGCAGTCGAGCAGATGTCGGGCGAACCAACCGAAATCGTAATGCAGCTCAAATCCCGCGGCTTCAAACATGCCTATATTGACGGTGGCATCACCATTCAGCGATTCCTCGCAGCCGGATGCATCGACCGGCTGGTGATCACAAGAGTTCCGATACTGATCGGTGCAGGTATCCCGCTATTTGGGCCACTGCCGCGCGACATCAATCTTCGCCATATCGCGACGCGCTCCTATAAAGGCGGCCTGGTGCAGAGCGAATACGAAATTGGCGCTCAGGCACAGGAATAGTAACGAGCAATCATCGCCGGCACCTAAAGAATTCCCCTCTCACACTCTGACGAGGATTCTGCCGTCATCAACTCGCACTTCATACGTCTTCACAGGCGCAACATCGGGCTGTAGCTCCGGCATATCCTCCGGATACACATTCGCCGGATACGTATTCCGTCCGGTCGCAGGATCGTACCTGTAATGATGCCAGGGACACTCGAGCTGCCCGCGCCAGACATCGCCTTGCCATAGCGGCCCTTTCATGTGCGGACATACCCCATCCAGCGCATAAATTGTGCCGTCCACATTGACCAACGCCAGCATTCGCCCATTCGCGCGCGCTCCGCGCACTGCCCCCGTAGGCACGTCGTTCACGCGCGCCACTTCCACCCATCGCTTTTCTACCGATTCGGATTTGTCTGACATTCGTCAACTGAAGAAAGCGCCGCCGAAGGCCATTGCTTTACCTCCGGCGGCCTCGCGCATGGTTTTTCACTGGCCACTGTCCACTGACCACTCGTTTCTACTCGTCACTCGTCACTTGCCTCTCGCGCCCGGCACCACCATGAACTTCGCGCAGTATGGCGACTCGCCCGGGAACCCGCGCCGGAAGTGTCCCGAGGGCCCTTCGCCCAAATATTCCGAGAACCACGCCTCGTGCTCGACCTCTTCGTGTAAAATCGCCAGCGCCACGTCATACGTTCGCGGATCCTTGCCCGTGGTTATCGCGCAAATCTCCGTGTACACGCGAATCGCGCACCGCTCCGCCTCCACCAAAACTCCCAGCATCGCTTCCATGTCACGCGGATCTTTCGGCAGGTAAGCGTCCGGACATCCCGCATCCTTCGCAAAATCCTTGATGTCCCGCGGCAACGCCCCGCCCAGCTCATAAATCCGCGGCGTCAGCACCTCGAAATGATTGCGGTCTTCGATGCGCGCGTCTTCAATAATTTCCTTCAGCCCTTCGCCGTCGAAGCCAATCGCATTCACGCGCAAAATTGTGTAGTAATAGAACGTTGTCAGTTCCGCCGCCGCGGCGCGAATCAGCTTTTTCACCAGCTCATCCACGTTCACTCCGGCCTTGGCCACAACTTCCCGTGCTACTTTTCCCATTTTTCCTTCCTCCTCATAAAATATTCAGATTTGAACTCAATTTGGCTCGCCCTCCAAAAGTCATTTCGGCGCCGGGTGCCCATCCTGAGCGTCTTCTGCGAAGGGTGGGGGTCTTTGACTTCTGCCCCTCCACTGCGTTCGATGGGCCGCAGCTCTGCATTTCCTGCAGTACCCGCAAACGCGCAGCAACACATGCTCCATCTCAAATCCCGCCTGCTTTCGCACTCGCTGCGGCAGTCGCCCCAGCGCCGGCATCGGATAATCCGTCAGCTCCCCGCACCGAAGGCAAAAAAGATGCGCGTGCTGCGTCCGCCCGTGAATGTGCTCGTAGAGAAATCCGCCCTCATCCACCGGAACGCGCTGCAGCACTCCGCCATCCACCAGCAAATCCAGCGTGCGGTAAATGGTGGCTCGCGAAACGCGCTTCCCTCGGCGATGCAGCCCGAAAAGCAAATCATCCGCGGAAAAGTGCCCGTGCAGCGTTTCCACAAAGTCGAAAATCACCTCGCGCTCCCGCGTCCGCCGCGACAGCGCCTCTCCGCCCGCCATCCCGCGCTGTCTTGTCGCTCTGCCTGATTTGATATTAGGACTCATTCTCAGCTCGCTTTTTGCACGCTATTACATTCCAGCGCCCTCGTCAACAAAACGATCCCGCCCATTCAAACGAGGCCGCCCTGTTTTCTGCATTTTCATCCAATTTTCATCCCCTTCGCTCCAAACACTCTTCCCCTGCTTCCCTGCTTCCTTGTAGAATCCCCTCGCTCGTCGGAGGCCTATTCATGTACCGCATCTGGCAAAAGCTCTGCGCCGAATTCATCGGCACTTTCCTTTTCGTTTTTCTCGCAGCAGGCGCCGTTTGCGCCGACGCGGCTCTTCGCTCGGCGACCCAGCCCGCCATCGGCCTTCTTGGCATGGCTCTCGCGCGCGGAATCGCCTTCGCCGTCCTCGTCTCCGCCCTCTCGCAAGTCTCCGGAGGCCATTTCAATCCCGCCATCACACTCGGCTGCTGGGTCACGCGAAAAATAGGCTCCTTCCCAGCGATTTTTTACGGCGTCGCGCAAATTCTCGGCGCCATGCTCGCTGCGTGGACGCTCGCGCGCCTCATCCCCGAGCAAATATGGGCTCCCGTCGCCCTTGGAACGCCCGATTTAGGCGCAAGCATTTCGCGCACGCAGGGAATTTTCATCGAACTTCTCCTCACCTTCATTTTTGTCTTCGTCTTTTTCGCCACTGTTGCCGACGTTCCGGTGGACTCGCCGCATCTTGCGCGTTTTGGCGGTTTTGCCGCAGGACTTGCCATTTTTGCCGGCATTCTAGCGGGCGCGCCTTTCACTGGAGCATCCATGAATCCCGCCATGGCTCTGGGCACCGCCGTCGCCGCGCATCATTTCGCCAATCACGGCGTCTACTGGGCGGGACCGCTTCTCGGCGGCGTCATCGGCGCCTGGCTTTATCACGCTCTCTTCGTCCGCACCTCCTGACTTTGCCTTCTTATCATCCGGCATTTTCCTCTTTGTATTTGCGCCTTCCAGAACTGTTGCAGTTCAAGCAATCACCCTGCGCACAACGATTGCCCCGCCTCATCTCGCATGCTACGGTGAAGAATCTTCTCCTCGGGGAAAAGGGTGAATCCGTATGGCCGTTGCCGTTGATGACCTGCTGCGCAAAGCTGTCGAGAGCAAAGCCTCCGACTTGCACCTCAAAGTCGGCAACCATCCCTATTTGCGCGTGGATGGCGTCCTCCAGCCCATCGCCGAAGTCCCGCGCATCACGCCGGAAGAAATGCTCTCCATGGCTTTCAGCATGATGACCAATCGCCAAAAGCAAAAATTCAAAGAGACCGCCGAGCTCGATATGGCTTACGGCGTCGCCGGCCTCGGCCGCTTCCGCGTGAACGTTTTTCAGCAGCGCGGCAACGTCGGCATGGTCCTGCGCGTCATTCCCACGAAGATTCGCACCATCGAGGAACTGAATCTTCCTCCGGTAATCGAGAAAATCTGCGAAGAGCAGCGCGGCCTGGTGCTCGTGACCGGAACCACCGGCTCCGGAAAGTCCACCACGCTCGCCGCTATGATTGATCGCATCAATTCCATTCGCGCCGAGCACATCATCACCATCGAAGACCCCATCGAGTATCTGCATCGCGACAAAAAAGGATTCATCAATCAGCGCGAAGTGGAAGTCGACACTTCCACCTTTTCCACCGCGCTGCGCGCCGCGCTTCGCCAGGACCCTGACGTCGTCCTCGTCGGCGAAATGCGCGACCTCGAAACCATTTCCACCGCGCTGCTCGCAGCGGAAACCGGCCATTTGGTCTTTTCAACTTTGCATACTCTCGACGCCACGGAAACCATTCAGCGCATCATCGCCGTGTTTCCACCGCCCGAGCAAAAGCAAATCCGTTTGCAGATGGCCTCGACGCTCAAAGCCGTCGTCAGCCAGCGCCTCGTCCGCAAGAGCGATAGCGTCGGCCGCGTGCCAGCCGTCGAAGTTTTGATCTCCACCGGCTACATCCGTGATTGCATCATCAATCCCGACAAAACGCGTCTGATTCGCGACGCCCTCGCTGCCGGCACCAGCCAGTACGGCATGCAAACATTCGATCAATCCATTTTCGATTTGTATTCCAAGAACTTGATCACTCTCGACGAAGCCATGATTCGCGCTTCGAATCCCGACGAGTTCAAGCTGCGCATCCAGGGCATCCGCTCCACCGCCGACGCCGCGCGCGAGGAAATGGAGCGCCAGATGAACGAATTCGAGCGCACCGGCTCCCGCCGCTAAGCAGTAGGCTTCTCGAAAAGGCGCTGCATGATGCATCTGCCTCCGAGGCTTCAGCGTTTTCTTGAGCGGCGCGCAGTGTCAATCCCGCTAGCTTTAGTCATTTGCCTTGTATCGGGACGTCTGCTTTACGGCATAGTTACTAACGGATATTATGACTACTGGATTTACCCAAAGGAAAAGATATTTCCGCCTTACATCTATCCTCAACTGAGATATACCATTTTCGAACTTATCCTGCTGGCTTGGTGCCTCGACGGCTTGATCGCAGCGGCATCTGCCATTCGCGGCGCGCTCTGGTCTCGAAAGATCTCGGCGTGGACATATCGAATGGCCCTCCTCTACTTCATACTTTTTGCCGCGCTCATTCTGGACGGCACGATCATGCTGATATTCAGAAGCCACGGCATTTGAACTCCTAGCTCGCCGCTAGCGCCGTGGTGCTGTCATTCCGGTCGCCGTCGGCTGCGCCAAGCAGCCAACTTGAAAATGCCGCGGACGGCGGTGAGCAACCTGCTTTGCTCTTCCGTACGAACGCCGGGTGTTGGCCCCGATCTGATTGTCTCCCTTCGCAATTTTGGAAATCCGCGCCGAAAATCCATTGCTGTACCAAACTTTGTGATATAAATTCGCGCTTTCAAATGCCATACGTCGAGCCAAAACATCCCTGGTACACATTCTTTTTCGGAGTGCGCGGACTACTGCGCCTGTTCACAATGATTCTCGCGCTGGCCTACGGCATTTTCATTTGCGCTTCGTTCGGCAGCGGTGGAGCGCTCTTCTCGCGCTTCGCCGATGCCGCTACCGTCGCCTTCAGTCACACGCTGACCATCGCGCTCGTCACCGGACTTTTTTCCATCGCCCTTTGGTTTGGCCTGCACAGCAGCATCGAGCCCGGCCGTTGGGGCTTCTATCAGGCCTTCTCCGAAGAATGCGAAGATTACGACTGGTGGGGCCGCCGCCGCCCCAACCGCCGCGACTGATTCCTGCGCTCGCGTGATCTGTAGTTTTATCCATGCAATCCTCTGTGCAAGGTCAAGCTTTTTTGGGAGTGCGGCGGCTCGACGCCGCTTTGCCGCCCCCGCAAATGATTCGAAGGCGTCGCCTCGAACCCTCCATATCGGCCGGGCGTGAGCGCCTCCTGCAAGGGGTGAAGTTTTGCCCCCTTCGACGGCTCTCGTCTTTTCTAGCCACTAGTCACTAGCCACTGGTATTCTCTTTTCCGTGCGCTCCTCCCCTCGCAAATTTTCTACAGAAGACGGCCTCTACAATGCCGCCACTCGCGCGCTCATGCGCCGCGCCTATTCCATTCACGAAATGAAGGACTATCTAAAGGCGCGCGCGGAAGACCCCGAGCACGCCGCCGCCGTTCTGCAAAAATTGAAGGAGCGCAATTACGTTGACGACGCCCGTTACGCCCGCGACTACGCGCGCGTCCATGCGCAAAGCCGCCGCCAGGGCAAATTCCGCATCGCCCGCGAACTGCGCGCCCGCGGCGTGCCTGATCGCCACATCGAAGCCGCGCTTGAATCCGTCTTCGCCGAGACCGACGAGAACGCCCTCGTCCGCGCCCGCCTCGAACGTAAATTGCGCAATTTGCGCAGTTCAGGCGACCCCGCTAAGCCGCTCGACGAGAAAAAACGCGCCTCGCTCTACCGCAGCCTCCTCCGCGCCGGCTTCTCCTCAGACGCCATCCGCACCGAACTCCGCGCCATCACTCGAGGCGTTTCGGAAGAGTGCGAGCCACCCGCACCAACCGACTAGCGCCATCTCCCCTTTTAGTGGCACAGCTTCAGTCTGTGCGCCTTTTGCCGACCCTCGCCGCGCGGCCTTCTCAGCGATTCCCGCGGCAATTTTCGGGATTCCATTCGCCGGCGTCGCGCTCTTTTGGATGTCGCTGGCTTTTCGCGCTACCCACGCTATGGCCGGGTCCTCGCACAACAGCTTCGCGCGCGGATTCAGCGTTTTCCCGATTTTCGGAGTGCCCTTTCTGTTGATCGGCCTGGCCGTCACTCTCGCGCCAACAGCGTCGAACATCGCGAGCGCCCCGACGGCTCCGGCGACATCGTCCTGATGACTAACACCCTTCAGCGCCGCGGGAACAACATGGTCGCTCCAATGAAGGTGGGCCTCTGCGGCGTACCCAACGTGAAGCGGGTCGCCGAGCAGGTCATGGCCCTGCACGCCCAATCCGCCCGCGCATAAACCAACGCGAACCGCCGGCCTGCCATTCCGAGCTCAGCAGCTTGTGCCCATCCAAGGGCTTGCCCATTCCTCTTCGTGGGCATCAACGTGTGCACGCTGAAAGTCTTGACTTTACCGCGAGTTCACTATAGAACTTGCGCTTCCCACAATTGTCGTATCGGGAGGGGCCCCGATGGAACGCGAATATGATATTTTCGAACAGCTTCCCGGGGGTTCCCCGGTGTGGCGCGGCCACGCCTCGGGCCTGCCAAATGTTCGCCTGAAATTGCAGGAACTCGCCGCAACCACAGCCAATGAGTGCTACGCGATTCATCTCGCCACAAAGGAAGTTGTGGCTCGTCTTACCGTTAAAGCGCCCGGAGGCGCAGGCAGCAAACGACTGATCTTTCAAATTGCCTATGACGGCAAGCGCGCTACCGAACGCGCCGAGATATTGCGACTGTGCGGATACGAAGTGGTTTCCGTAATTGGCAACGAAGCCGCCAAAGTCATCCTAAGCTTGCCGCACCACTGCGATCTTTTCGTGATTGGACAGTCAGCGCCGGAGAAAAATCGAAAGCAAATGGCCGCGTGGCTCAGAGACAAATACCCCGGTGTCCGCATCCTGGCGCTAAATTCTCCCGGGATTCGAGAACTGGCAGGCGCTGATTACAATGTGGAATCGAATGGCCCAAAAACTTGGCTGCGCGTGGTGACCGGCGCTTTAGGCACGGCATGAATCCCAGAGTTGAGAGACCCAAGGCCGAGGGGCAAATTCACATTTGATAAGGACGGTCGGAAGAAAGCAGGCCCCGCGAGAAACGTTGTGCGCGAACCACGCCATGACGCTGCTCGAAATGCCTTTGCGCCCGGCGGCCCCACCCGCGCACGAAGTAGTAGTTAAGTGCGCCTCCAGCGCCGGCGCTGACTATCGGAATCAGCCGCGCGGTCCACTTCTCGGCAACGTCTTCGCCAATTTTGACGGCAACGCGGTCCATTATGAACGGTACCAGGCGGCCAACGGCTTGCTTCTCGATAAGATCGCGCGTCAGGTCCACGCCCGCGGCGGTAGCGGCCGCCATCCACAGTTCCACAACTTCCTCTTCGGTTTGATATTCGAAGCCGTATAGCAGGCTCAGTTTTTGCAGCAGGCGCAGAGTGATGACTGAAAGAAATCCCATATCGGGCACCATGGTGAGCAAGCCGCCAAAACCGAGGCCCATGCCTTCCAGCGCAGCCGCTTTCGAAGAGGCGCGAATTACGCTATCGGCGTGCGGCTTGAGGTTCTGCGAGCCGAGGAAAAAAACGTCATCCCATTTTTCGATAGGCAAATGGTGCGCGCGCTGCACGTGACGAAGATACGCGCCCGGGTCGATGCGCACGTGGCGATAGGCTTCATGGGCGCTGGCACGAATCGAGTTGCGCAACGCTTGCGACGACAAAATTGGGAATTTTCTTTTCATGCTGCCCAT
The DNA here is from genome assembly GCA_035307965.1 of Candidatus Acidiferrales bacterium. Lineage (GTDB taxonomy): Bacteria > Acidobacteriota > Terriglobia > Acidiferrales > UBA7541 > DAHUXN01. The sequence goes on from DATGHO010000035.1 coordinate 250,600, forward strand.
GTTTAGATGCACGCGCCCGTCGAAAGGGCGGCTCTGCGCAAATGTCATTCAAGATGGGCGGGAGACATAATTCTAGCATTTATAAAAATATCTCGATATTATTTTGCGCTAAGGCCAATCGAGCGCCGATGTGGTTGCTCGCTCTTCTTGCTCCTTGCGGACAATGAATGAGGTCTGGCTTTAGAATTGCGGGGGGGGTACAATTAAACCTCCAGAGAGTTTAGGGGGTTGGGGGTCTCGCTGTGGAACGGGACTATGATCTGTTCGAGCAGTTTCTTGACGGCTTCCCCGTGTGGCGCGGACACGCCTCCGGCTTGCTCGAAACTCGGCGAAGGCTGGAGGAATTGAGCAGACGCACGAGCAATGAGTGCTTCGCGATTCATATCCCGACGCGGGAGATCGTGGCGCGCGTCAACGTTCGTAGTTCTCGCGGGAAAAAACCCGTGGTATTCCAGATCACTTACGCTCCGGAGCTGGCCAATGTGCGAACTCAAGCCTTGAGACTTCACGGCTACGAAGTGATCACTGTGTTGGGCAATGACGCGGCTAAGACCGTCCTGGGCATTCATCAGGCGTGTGATCTGTTCGTCGTCGGACACGCGGCTCCCGAGGAAACTCGGCGCGAGATGGTCGAATGGTTAAGGACAAATTATCCTGGCGTGCGGATACTTGCCCTGAATCCCCCTTCGATTCCCCAACTCGTTGGCGCCGACTATAACGTGAAAATCAATGGCCCCGAGACGCTCTTGCCGGTGCTCTCGAAGGCTTTGGGCGGCGGCCCGAGCGGAACTCAGGCAATCCCTTAAATCCCAAAGGTCCTCACCAAACTTCCACGCGCGGTCGCCAAATAAAATTATTTTTCGATAGCGGGAATGGCGGCGGGGTCGGCGCCGGTTTGCGCTTCTTCGAGTATGTGTTCGGAGAGCAAATCCCAACTGACGAAATGGCCGGCCGCGTCGGGCGCCCCCGTTTCTGGATTGTAGTTTTCGTTCATGCCGCTGGTTTTGCGCAAGTCGCGAACCAGGACGTCGACCGTTTTGCGCGCGAGTTCGACGGCTTGCGCTTTGTAGCCATAATCTTCCAACCCGTGCATCAACATGTAATTTGAAACCACCCACACCGGCCCGCGCCAGTATCCGGAGCGAGGATTGTAGAGCGGCTCGGTGGCGGCGATGGTGCGAATGCCGTTCGGCGACCAGAACTCGCCCGGATTCAGCAGGTGCTCGCGGATCATTTGATTGGCCTGCTGTTTCGTGGCGATTCCCACCCACAGCGGAACGAAATTCGTCCACGTTTTGATGTGGACCAATTTTCCGGTGCGCGAATCGATGTTGAGGAACATGCCATCGCGCCCGGACCACATTTTCGCGCGCACCAATTGCGCGAGCGCGCTCGCTTTTTGCTGGTACATTCTTGCATCCGCCGCATTGCCGAGCTTCGTGGCTAGCGCAGCCATGGCCAGATATTCGCGGTAGATGTAACACTGCAAGTCCACGCCCTCGGTGACGTTCGCCGGATTGTCGGAGACCGCCGGATTGTTATCCACGCCGCTCTCGAGGCCGTTGAACCAGCGGTACAAACCGTCGGGAGAGCGCCGCGCGATGTCCCAGAACACCAGACTATCGCCCAGCTTTTGATAATAGGTGCGCGCGTCGTCTTCGTCATTCACACGGCTCGGCTGCCGCAGCCAATTGTAATCGTGAAGCGTTTCGGAAGCGCGCAGGGCCATTTGCGCGAGGAACGGTTTGCACATCTGCGGCAGCGCGTCGAAAGCCACGGTATCGATCTGGCGCGGCGTGTAACCCGTGGTCGCCCAGCGCGAATCCGTCGCGTCGAGAAAATCCATGGCGGAATTTTCGAGCGGCTTGCCCACGCCGTCATAGCTGAGCGCGACACCCATGAAATACGTGTCCCAGTCGAAAAGCTGCGTGTACGGGCCCGCGGGAACCAAATATTCGTGCGTCAGAATGCCGCCAGCAGGCTTGACGATATTCGTCTTGAAACCATACTTCGCGATGAGCTGCGCAATTTCGCTGCGCTGCTGCGCTCGAGCGGGAATGGCGAGAACAATGATTGCCACGACGAGAAGCAGCGTAAATAATTGGGATATGCCTGCGAAAAGATTTTGCCGCGCGGACTCTGGCCTTGCTGCGATCGAATGTGTGTCCACAAAGCCTCCCGGTGGACTTGCTGATGCGCAAGGATATTCTTCTACGCAGCCGCGCGCAAACAAAGAATTGACACAATACGTTTTGCAGGACAACAAGCGCGAATATTTCGCGGCACTGTGAATAATGCTAACGTAATCCAGGAAATGTCCACCAAGGGTCGGATTCGGCGCGTCGCTTTTCAGGGCGAACGCGGAGCGTTCAGCGAAGAGGCCGCCGTGCTCCTGCTCGGCGAAGAAATTGACGCTGTTCCGCGGCCAACATTCGAGGCGCTCTTTTCGTCGGTGAAAGAAGGCGTTGCCGATTACGCGCTGGCGCCCATCGAAAATTCGCTGGCCGGCTCGGTTCACAGATCCTATGATTTGCTGCTCGAAAGCCATCTGCACGTGATCGCGGAGGTGATTCTGCCCATCGCGCACAATTTAATTGGCCTGCCGAAGGCGACGTTCGAGCAAATCACTTCTGTGGAATCGCATCCGGTGGCGCTGGCGCAATGCGAGCGCTTTTTCCGTGAGCATCCGCAGATTCGGCGCGTGGCGGCGCTCGATACCGCCGGAAGCGTGCGTGAAATCATTCTTGGCGGCGACCAGCCGCGTGCGGCGATTGCCGGCAAGCGCGCTGCGGAGATTTATGGCGGAAGAATTCTGCGCGAACATATCGAAGACCATCCTGAGAACTTCACGCGCTTTTTGCTGCTGGCGGCCGCGCCCGAGCCCAATGAACGCGCTGACAAGCTGTCGCTGGTGGTGCACCTTGAACACAAGCCGGGGGCGCTTAAACGCGCGCTCGATGCGTTCGCCGCGCGAAATATCAGCCTGCTGAAAATCGAGAGCCGCCCGATTCCCGGGCATCCCTGGGAGTACCGCTTCTATCTCGACCTGCAAGCAGCGCTGAACGACACGCAAACCCAGCGCGCGCTCGATGAGTTGCGAACGTGCACAACAGATGTGCGCATCCTCGGCTGCTATCCCCACGCCAGCAGTAAGCCAGAGAAATAAGGCACCGTCGCTCGCGCGTGACGCAAATCCAGGCCGCAAATTACCCGCTGGCCACCCGTACAGGTTACTTGCCAGTGGCGGCGCGCGGCCCTGCCTATTGTGAAAATTCGCACCGCCGGAAATACTGCCATTACTATGAAAACGAAACCTGTGGCGGCGTTGTTACTTGGCTGCGCGTTCGCTGGCGCGGCGTTTGCCCAGCAAGGCCCGCGAAAATTCGGCTGGCTGCCCGCGAACGACGAGACGGCGCGCCTCGACCCCGCCAATTATTACGGCGGTCGCACCTACAATCCCAGCCCGGGCGGCGGCAATATGCACGTGGACATCAAGTCGCAGAAGCCGGTCACGATTTTCATGGCGCGCGCGGCCGATTGGAGCTACGCGCTGACGCATCCTGCGGCCATGGCCACGCTCAATCAAGTTTGCGCGCGAACGTACGTCACCGAGACGACCTACACCTGTTTCATTTCTGAGCCGATGACGCTGGTCATCGAAGACGAACGGCAAAGCACCAGCAAAGCCGTTTTCGCCGGACTCGGCGCGGCGCTCGACACCAACACAAACAACGCCGCCGCCAACAATGCGACTGGCATTGCCAGCGTTGGACTCGCGGCCCTTCTCGGCGGCGGAAGCCCGGCCAAAAAGCATTTCACCGACCCGAATGACGTTCACGTGCAATATTATCGCTGGGCGTGCGTCGAGAATTGCGTCCAGCCTGAGTTTGAGTGGACTCGCGTAGTCAAGGAAAAGTACAAGCTCACCACATTCCCGAAAGTGTATGGCGGCTACACGCCCGACACCGACGGCGAGCAGATCAGCGTGTACATCAAATCGCCTGTGCCCATGACGGTGGCGGTTTTGCCGTCCAGCGTCGCCGATCAAGTTTATTCGAATCCGCAAACGCTCGATTCAGCGCTGCAGAAAAACGCGTGCCAGCAGCGCGGCGTGCAGAAACTGCAGTTCCAGTGCACGTTCAACGCCGGCGACGGCCCGCAATCTCTCGTTGTCTTGCCGGAAGACGACTCGCGCGTTCCGCACAAAAACGCGGAAGTCGTGTGGCTCGCGGACAAGTGCGTGGCCAACTGCCCCGCGCCGCAGCCCGCGCCTCCGGCATCGGCGCAGCCACCGAATCCAAATCAGCCTCACTGAAAACGCGCGGCGCGTTTGACTTCACAAATTGACAACCAAAACGGCGCGGCGCGATAATTTTGTTTGAGGCCGGGGCGGGAAACATGGACTCTCATCGACTTGAACCATGCTGCACGTCGGACGGGGAAGCCGGTCGATCCTGTTTGGTCTCTGCCGTGGCACGCGACTGCGACTGAGAACGCCCGGAACCCACCAGCAGGCCTGTCACCCGGAGCGAGAGCGCGCGCTCCTGCTCGTATCCGAATCCCGCCCCGCCACCATAATCACGGGTTCCCGGACGCAGCTTGGAAATCACGTTCGCGATTCTATCGCTCCCCGGCCTTGCATTCGCACAATCCGCTCTAGTCGATAGTCGCGGAGCCAAGGCAGCCGTTTTTTGAACTGGGCAACGCCACTAGTCAGGTCGGTCTCATAGATAATTCCCCAGAATAATTTTCGCTTGCGCCCAGAGACTATTCGCGATAGCCTCACGCGCAAATCTGTTCTTCGGCCTACGGGCCCATGGGGCCTAAGTCACCCTGCCTGTTGAGAAGCACTTGGAGGTTACACCATGAAAAGAATGACCGTAAGAATCCTTCTGCTGGTGGCTTTCTGTGGATTAATGGTAGCGGCATCTCTGGCAACGGGCCCGTCGATGGCGTGTTGCACGCATGGCCAGGCGATGTCCTGTTGCACGCATGGTCAGGCAATGGCCTGTTGCAACTAACTGGTTCGGCAAGGGGATAAACACAGCGCGCGGCAGAATGTCGCCGCCAACCAATTCCCCGGCGACAGCGTGTAGAGTTCTGCCCTCCCCTGGCAACAACTGAAGAAAGTGGATGCGGTTTCGCGCCTCTCTGTCGCTTATCTCGAGCCCGGATTGACGCAAGAGAGGGGTTCGCTTATACTGTGTTCGGCGTAAGGTTTGTAAGGTCGGCCCCGTTCTCCCTGCCCTTCTTCCTGAAAATTTCCCGAAGAGGCTAAAGGCAGCGCGAATATTTGCATTGTGGGCCGAAAATGCGCCGCGAACGTTGCAAAGTCCGCTAGGTCCGGATCGAAAAGGCGCCGGCCTTCCCGACACAAAGCGTCGGGACGCGAAAACCGCGGAAGGCCGCCGCTACGATATGCCGCGACAAATATTAGGAAGAAAACGAAATGGCTGAAGCCACTTGCCGGCGCGAACTTGAGTTGGAAATTCCCGCGGAAAACGTGCAGAAGACCACGGAGAAAATTGCGCGCGATCTGGCGCGTGTGGCCCGCGTGCCGGGATTTCGCCCGGGAAAAGCTCCGGTGACGCTGATTCGCCGCCGCTTCGCCGAAGAAATCAAAGGCGAGGTGCTGGAATCGCTGGTGCCGGAATACATTCAGCAGGCGCTCACCGAAAAAAAACTGAATCCCATCACGCGGCCGCAGGTTGATAAAGTGGATTTCACCGACTCTGGCCCGTTGAAATTCCGCGCCAGTTTCGAAGTGCTTCCCGACTTCGAGTTGGGCGATTACAAAAATCTGAAAATCGAAGTGGAAGAAATCGAAGTCGGCGACACAGAAATCAACAAGACGCTCGAAGAGATGCGCGAACGCTCCGCGACTTTCGCTCCTGTGGAAAACCGTCCAGCGCAGGATGGCGATTACGTTCAAGTGAAATTGATGGGCACGCCCGCCGGCGGAGGCGAACCGGTGCGCGCCGACAACGTCACCTGCCACATCGGTGCGGAAGAGACGCTGCCCGCGTTCAACGAAAATTTGCGCGGCGCGAAACCCGGCGACACGCCGCACTTCGAGATGAAGTATCCCGACGATTATCCGGATGAGAAGCTGCGCGGCAAGACGTACAACTTCGCGCTGGAAGTCCGCGGCATAAAAGAAAAGAAATTGCCGGAGCTGAACGACGAATTCGTGAAGGATTTAGGGGAAGGCGCGGCCGGAGCAAAGAATTTAGCCGAGCTGCGCGACAAAATCCGCGAAAAGCTCAAAGCCGCGCGCGATGAACAGCAGCAAGCGCAAGCGCGCGAGAAAATTCTCGAGGAATTGGTGAAGCGCCACGACTTTCCGGTTCCTCAGGCACTCATCGAGCATCAAATGGATGTTCGATTGGAGCGCGTGGTGCGTTCGCTGGCGGCGCAAGGCGTGGACCCGCGAGCCGTGAACGTGGACTGGGTCTCCATGCGCCAGCGCCAGCATGACCGCGCCGAGCGCGACGTCAAGGCCGAAATCCTTCTCGACCGCGTCGCCAGCGCGGAAAAAATCGAAGCCACCGATGAAGACGTCGAAAAAGAGATCGCAGCGCTCGCCGAGCGTAGTGGCGAATCCGTAGCAGTGATTCGCGCCCGCTTGACAAAGGAAGACACGCTCGATAGGATTAAATCGAAATTGCGCAGTGACAAAGCAGTGGATTGGCTTTACCGCACGGCTCAAATTCAAACCATAGCTAAACGTGAAAAATAATTTCCTGGTTCGGGCTCCTCAGCGCGCCGGTAACTCCCTGTGAGAGATATGGACTATCCTCATCTGTACGCGACAACTCTTGTGCCGATGGTGGTCGAACAGACCAACCGCGGCGAACGCGCTTACGACATCTATTCGCGGCTGCTGAAGGACCACATCATTTTCATCGGCACGCCGATTGATGACCACGTGGCGAATCTGGTGACCGCGCAACTGCTGTTCCTCGCCGCCGAGGATCCGGAGAAGGATATTTCGCTATACATCAATTCTCCGGGCGGCGTCATTACCGCGGGCATGGCCATTTACGACACCATGCAGTTCGTGCGGCCCGACGTGGTGACGTATTGCGTCGGTCAGGCGGCCTCCATCGCAGCCGTGCTGCTGATGGCCGGAACGCCCAAGAAGCGCTACTCGCTTCCCAATGCGCGAATTTTGATTCATCAGCCATGGCTCAGCGGGCTTTCCGGCCAGGCTACCGACATCGACATTCACGCCAAAGAGATTTTGCGCACGCGCGCGGGGCTGAACAAGCTCATTGCGCATCATACCGGGCAAGCGGTGGAAAAGATCGAGCACGACGTCGAGCGCGATTTCATCATGTCCGCGGAACAGGCCAAGGAATATGGAATCGTGGATGAGATCATTTCGAAAAGCCGTTAGTGCCGTTCCAAAAGGTTAGTAGCTAAACCGATGAATTTGCTCCCTCTCAATCTCCCGTGGCGTAAAATGAAGTGTAGATTTTATCCTGGCCCTGCGCGCGGTTCGCAAGGAAGGCGGACAAGCCGGTGAAAAGATTCAGCCCAGAGGAAACGCTGCACTGTTCCTTCTGCCATAAAACGCAGGAGCAGGTCGAAAAACTGATCAGCTCGCCTTCCGAGTATCCGCGCTCCTACATTTGCAACGAGTGCGTCAGCGTTTGCCAGCAAATTCTGGATGAGGAAAAGCGCGAGCAGAGCAGCCCGGCGAGCAAGCGCTTGCCGCGGCCACCGGAGATCAAGTCGTTCCTCGACGGCTACGTGATCGGCCAGGACAAAACCAAGAAGAAACTCGCGGTGGCGGTTTACAACCATTACAAACGGATTTTCCTGAATCGCCAGCCCAGTGATGTGGAACTGACCAAGTCCAACATTTTGCTCATTGGCCCCACCGGTACGGGGAAAACGCTTCTGGCGCAGACGCTTTCGCGCATGCTCGAAGTTCCGTTCGCTATTGTGGACGCCACCACGCTCACCGAAGCGGGCTACGTCGGCGAAGACGTCGAAAATATTATTTTGAAGCTGCTGCAGGCCGCCGATGGCGACGTGCAAAAAGCGCAGCAAGGCATTATTTATATCGACGAAATCGATAAAATTTCCAAGAAGGACGAAAATCCCTCCATCACGCGCGATGTTTCCGGCGAAGGCGTGCAGCAAGCGCTGTTGAAAATTCTGGAAGGAACCACCGCCAACGTTCCGCCACAGGGCGGGCGCAAACATCCGCATCAGGAATTCACCGCGGTGGATACCACGAACATTCTGTTTATTTGCGGCGGCGCTTTTGTGGGCCTCGAAAGAATCATCGAGCGGCGCACCGGCCAGAAATCTCTTGGCTTCCACGCCGACGCGCAGCCGGCCACGCCCTCGCGCCGCAATATCGAGATGCTCGAGCAGGCTCAGCCCACGGATTTGATTCGCTATGGGCTGATTCCCGAATTTGTCGGCCGTTTGCCGGTGATGGGCGTCCTGGGCGACCTGGACAAATCGGCGCTGATTCGAATTTTGCAGGAACCGAAAAACGCGCTCATTCGTCAGTACCAGAAGCTTTTTGAATTCGAGAATGTGCGCTTGAAATTCACCGACGACGCGCTGGAAACAGTGGCGGATTTGGCGCTGCAGCGCAAAGTGGGCGCGCGCGGCCTGCGCATGATTTTGGAAGACCTGATGCTTGACCTGATGTATCACCTCCCTTCTCAGCGGAAAATGCGCGACTTCATCGTCACCGCGGAAATGGTCAAGAGCCGGGAGATCAACTGGAGCTTGCTTGAAAAAGCCGGCTAACCGCGAAGGGGAAAACTTAGGGGATATGTTTAATCGCGAAAAATCCGAAACGAAACGCGTGCCGATGATGCCGGTGCGGGAAATCGTCATTTTCCCGCAGATGATGAATCCTTTTATCGTGGGCCGCGAAGCTTCGGTGCGCGCGCTCGAAGAGGCTCTCGCCGGCGAAAAAAAGATTTTCCTGGCCACTCAGCATGACGCTTCCGTGGATGATCCCCGCCCCGACGAAATTTATCAGGTCGGCACGCTCGCGAATATCGTCCAGAGCGTCAAGCTGCCCGACGGCAACATCAAAGTCCTGGTGGAAGGCGCTGAGCGCGCGAAAATCGTTCAGGTCACCAACGATGAAGGCTTTTTCCGCGCCACGGTTCGCATTATTCCGGTGAAAACAGAGCCGAGTCCGCAGCTCGAGCAAACCGCCACGCGCGTCACCGGCCTTTTCGAGCAATACGTCAAACTTTCGCAGTCGCTGAATTACGACACCATGATTGCCGCAGTTCGTGTGGACGATCCTGCGAAACTGGCTGACGCGATTGCCTCCAATCTCCAAATTCCCGTCGAAGAAAAGCAGGAACTGCTCGAGATATTCGATCCGCTCGAGCGTTTGAACCGCATCGCGGAGATTCTCGACGCGGAAACCGAGAAACTGAACGTCGACCGCAATATCAATACGCGCGTGAAGCGGCAAATGGAGCGCGCGCAAAAAGAGTATTACCTCAACGAAAAACTCAAGGCCATTCAAAAGGAACTCGGGCGCGGCGAAGCCAGCGAACTCGACCAGCTCAAAAAGAAAGTCGAAAACTCCGGCATGCCCAAAGAAGTGCAGGAAAAGGCCATGCAGGAGCTCAAGCGCCTCGAAATGATGCCGCCGATGTCCGCGGAATCAACCGTGTCGCGCAATTATCTCGACTGGATGCTTGCGGTGCCGTGGAAGAAACGCTCGCGCGAAATTCGCGACATCAAGCGCGCCGAACAAATCCTGAATGAAGACCATTACGGCCTGGAAAAAATCAAAGAGCGCATTCTGGAATTTCTCGCCGTCCGCCAACTGGTCAAAAATCCCAAAGGCTCGATTCTCTGCTTCGTGGGACCTCCGGGAGTTGGAAAAACCTCGCTGGCCATGTCCATCGGCAAAGCTACCGGGCGCAAATTCGTGCGTGTCTCGCTCGGCGGCGTGCGCGACGAAGCGGAAATTCGCGGCCATCGGCGCACCTACATTGGCGCGCTTCCCGGCCAGATCATCCAAATGATGCGCAAGGCCGGCACCATCAATCCAGTGTTCGTGCTCGACGAAGTGGACAAAATGTCCATGGATTTTCGCGGCGATCCGTCGGCCGCGCTGATGGAAGTGCTCGATCCGGAATTGAACCACGCCTTCACCGATCATTATCTCGACGTTGAATACGACCTCTCGAAAGTGATGTTCGTGTGCACCGCCAACGTGCTGCACACCATTCCGCAGCCGTTGCAGGATCGCATGGAGGTTTTGCGCCTGCCGGGCTACACGGAACAGGAAAAGCTCGAAATCGCCAAGCGCTTCCTCGCGCCCAAGCAGCGCGAAGCCAACGGCATCAGCGACGATAATCTGATTTTCGCCGACGAAGGCTTGCTGCACTTGATTCGCCATTACACGCACGAAGCCGGCGTGCGCAGCCTCGAACGCGAAATCGCCAACATTTGCCGCAAAGTGGCGCGCAAGCTCGTCGCCGAAGGCAAGTCCGCGCGCATCGAAATCACTCCGGCCAACGTGAACGATTATCTGGGCGTGCTCAAGTTCCGGGACATTTGGGCCGAAAAGAAAAATGAAGTGGGCCTCGCGGTCGGTCTCGCGTGGACCGAAGTAGGCGGGCAGGTGCTCAGCACCGAAGCCACGTTGATGCAGGGCAAAGGACGCCTCACGCTCACCGGCAAGCTCGGCGACGTCATGCAGGAGTCGGCGCAGGCAGCCATGAGCTACGTGCGCTCGCGCAGCCATTTGTTCGGCTTATCCAAGGATTTCTACCGCCATCTCGACATTCACGTGCATATTCCCGAGGGAGCAATTCCGAAAGACGGCCCGTCGGCGGGAATCACGCTTTGCACCTCGATCGCCAGCGCGCTTACGCGCATTCCTGTGCGCTGCGACCTGGCCATGACTGGAGAAATCACCCTGCGCGGAAAAGTTCTGCCCATCGGCGGCGTGAAGGAAAAATTGCTGGCCGCGCATCGCATGGGCTTGCGCACCGTGATTCTGCCGCGCGACAACGAAAAAGACCTCGCGGAAGTGCCGCCGGAAATTCAGGCGCAAATGTCGGTGAAGTTTGTTGAGACTATGGATCAGGTGCTGCTTCTGGCGCTGGAACGCCCGTTGGAAGCGAGCCCCGTGGAAGTTCCGGAAGTTGCGCAGAAATTCGACGCCTCTGTGCCGCAGGATAACGAATTCACAAATTAACCGCCGAGGCTGGCCGTTTTATAAATTTTCATCTTTTGATTGGTTTTTGTCGGGAAGCCCCTGAAGCACAGTTTTAAGAAACATCACCCGCCCGAGGAAGCACCCGAACGCATTCCGCGCCGGAGAAGCCTCAGGTTGAAAATTGAATGCGGTAAATCCAAAAAATAAAATCCGAAGGAAAGAATTCTATGAGCGTTAGTCTTGCAGAACTGAAAGACCGAAACATCACCGACCTGGCGAAAATCGCCAAGGAATTGAACATCCCCGGCGCCGGCGGCATGCGCAAGCAGGAATTGATCTTCCAGATCCTCCGCGCGCAGACCGAAAAGAACGGCCTGATCTTCTCGGAAGGAGTGCTGGAATGCCTGCCCGACGGCTTCGGCTTCCTGCGCGCGCCGGAGTACAACTATCTGCCCGGCCCGGACGACATCTACGTCTCGCCGTCGCAGATTCGCAAATTCGATTTGCGCACTGGCGACACTGTGTCAGGCCAGGTGCGGCCACCCAAAGACGGCGAGCGCTACTTCGCGCTGATTAAGGTCGAAGCGGTCAATTTCGAAGACCCCGAAGTCGCGCGCAACAAAATTTTCTTCGACAACCTGACGCCGCTCTATCCGCAGGAGCGTATTCGCCTGGAAACCACCAAGGAAAATCTCACTGGCCGCGTGCTGGACATGCTCTGCCCCATCGGCAAGGGCCAGCGCGGACTGATCGTCGCTCCGCCGCGCACTGGCAAAACCATGATGCTGCAATCCGTCGCCAATTCCATCACCACCAACCATCCGGAAATTGCGCTCATCGTGCTGCTGATTGACGAGCGCCCCGAAGAAGTCACCGACATGCAGCGCACAGTGAAGGGCGAAGTGATCAGTTCGACTTTCGACGAGCCGCCGCAGCGCCACATTCAAGTCGCCGAAATGGTCCTCGAAAAAGCCAAGCGTCTTGTCGAGCACAAGCGCGACGTGGTGATTCTGCTCGATTCGCTCACGCGTCTGGGACGCGCTTACAACGCGGTCACGCCGCCATCCGGCAAAGTGCTCTCTGGCGGTATTGACGCCAATGCGCTGCAGCGCCCGCGCCGCTTCTTCGCCGCCGCGCGCAATATCGAAGAGGGCGGCTCGCTCACCATCATCGCCACCGCGCTCATTGACACCGGCAGCCGCATGGACGACGTGATCTTCGAGGAGTTCAAGGGCACCGGCAACATGGAAATCAATCTCGACCGCCGGCTCGTCGACAAGCGCGTTTTCCCGACCATCGACATCAATCGTTCCGGCACGCGCAAGGACGAATTGCTCCTCCCTGCGGACGAATTGAATCGCGTCTGGGTGCTGCGAAAAGTGCTGAGCCCGCTCTCGACGGTGGAAGCGATGGAATTGCTCCTTGGCCGCCTCGTCAAGTCCAAGAGCAACGCCGAATTCCTCGGCTCCATGTCCAGCCCCAACTGAGTTTGTAGCTCACGTCCCGTTCGCGCCCGGTTTGCGCGAACTGACATGGGGCCTTTCCGCCTCCAAAACGCTCGGTAGTGGGCCAGTTTGAATTTACTAACTGGCCCACTACCAAACCCTCAGGTCAATTGCAGCAAACCCCGCTGCAATAGGACCTGAGCTACGCGCCGTCTCTTTCACTTCTCCAGCTTGTCCAGCTCCTGTTGCGCTTTCTCCAGAATCTCGCGAATCTTCTTAATTTTGTCGGGCTCGCCGCCTCCGCGCGTGGCCGCGCTAATTGCCGCCATCGCTACGTGCATAGCGGGCTTGAACACGTTCAAGTGTTCAGGTCCCGCCATTGCGCGCAAGTTTTTAGCGCGCTCCCAGATTCGCGCGATGGCCTCTTTGTTGGCCTCGACTTCCTTCTTGCCCGCCTCGGTGATGCGATAAACACGCTTCCCTTCCTGCTCGGAGACTTTCGCCAAGTCCTCGTCTTCCAGTTGCTGCAACGTGGGATAAATGGCGCCCGCACTCGCCCGATACATCCCACCAGAACGCTCTTCGAGGTCTTTCATGAGCTGATAGCCGTGCCTGGGACCTTCGCTGAGCAGCGAAAGCAATGCCAGATGCAACTCACCCGTCTGAAAGAAGCGGCCCCCCCAAAAGCGTCGCGCCCGCTCAAGCCCCCAACTCCAAGGGTCTTCGGCACCCGCGAATGCAGACCATCTCCGGCCTCCTCGCCGCATCCAGCGCCTCTCCGATCCAGAACCGCAACTGCCGCCATAAGCATATGCGCCACACATTGTATCCTCCTGTGATTCCGGTATAGCGGACGATATGTCTACAGATATATCGGTACGATATATCGTACGTTATACTCTAAGATAGCTCACGTGTCAAGACCGCCCCGTGCCACGGCGGCTCAGTTTCTAGTTACCACCTTCATTGCGAAGGGAATATCGCGTGGCGTGGCTTGCAAAATATACTACGTAGCCGGCCGGGGCTTGCCCTTTTCCCAGAAGATTATCCTCTTGCATTTATCGAGAGCTTCGTGCCCGTGCTTGTCATCGAGTTGAGTAAGTTCGTTTTCCGCTTTGAAGAATCCGGAGCGGATATGCTGCTGCAGAAAATAGGTTTTGCCAGCCTCGAGAGTCAAGGACAGCCGGCTGGCGTTTTCAGACTGCGAGCAGAACTTGTGTTCACCCGGGTCGGCCAGAAAAACAAAATAGGAATTGGCCATATTCACACCCATCCACTTTCCATCCATGGACAACTTTGTTTGAATGGCGGCGCCGAAATGCGTAGGACGAACCACATAGACCAGCGCTTTACCGGCGGGCAGCGGCGCCAATTCGATGGGATCTTTGCCCTTAACTTTCTTGGTGGAGTGATGCACCGCAAGCCCGCAATCCGACATCTTCTGCGCATTGGCGGCAGGGACCGTGAGGGCGAAAGCGATTAGAAGCATGGTCAGCATTTTCATCGTGCACCTCCGCGTTGAACCGGAATTTCCATTCTGTGCTTATCCTTCGCGCAAAAGCCTGGCTCTGCTGACAGCAACAGGCCAACGTAGCAAACCGCCTGTGGCTGCGATGTCCATCGATATTTCTTAGTCACGTCGAGTCAAACTAACGTTGTGGACTCGCGCGCCAGAGGCTTCGCCGCGAACTAACTGACGGCCTGGCCTGTCGGATTCGCCGCGATTTCTCGCGCCAGCATGGCAATCAGGCGCGCAACCTCCTCCGCATCCATCGCCGTGCTGTCCACAAGCACCGCGCCTTCCGCGCGCACCAGCGGCGAATGTTCGCGGCCAGCATCGCGCCGGTCACGTTCGCGAATCTCTTCCAGCGTGCGTGTCAAATCGATGGCGTCGCCCTTCTGCTGATGCTCCAGCCAGCGCCGCCGCGCGCGCACCTCGTCGGACGCCGTCAGGAAGATTTTCAGCCCCGCATCCGGAAAAACCACGCTGCCGATGTCGCGCCCTTCCATCACCACGCCGCCCGCCGCTCCCGCGCGCCGCTGCTCCGCAACCAGCACGTGCCGCACGCCCTCGATGACCGCGATTTGCGACGCCGCCTGGGAAACTTCCGGCGTGCGAATCGCCGCAGTCACGTCTTCGCCATCCAACAAAACGCGCTGCGAGCCGCCATTGACAGCCGCCCCCGCGCGCAAATCGATGCGCGTATCGCCCGCGAGAGCAACCAGCGCTTCCTTCGACTCATTTGTATTCAGGGAGATTTTTCGCCGCAGCGCCTTCAGCGCCACCGCGCGGTACATCGCGCCAGTGTCAATGTAGGTGTAGCCGAGCAGCTCCGCAACGCGCCGCGCTGCAGTGCTCTTCCCCGAGCCCACCGGCCCATCAATGGCAATCACCAACTTGCGCATCAAATTCGCTTGAATGCGCGCTCGATTTCGCGCACCGAATACCGCAGCACCACCGGCCTGCCATGCGGACAGCTCATCGGATACTCCGCCTTGGCCAATTGCGCGAGCAGCCACTCCATCTTTTCATGATCGAGCGGCATGTTCACCTTGATGGCTGCCTGACACGACGTCGACGCCGCGATGCGCGCTTGCAAAGACTCGAGCGAAATGGCCTGCGACTCGCGCGCTACGCCGTCCAAAATTTCCGCCAGCAATTTGTCGGCATTCGCGCTGGACACGCCCGCCGGCGCCGCAGAAATCGCCACGCTGCGCGGCCCCATCATCTCCGCCTCGAATCCGTTCGCGCGCAACTCTTCGCCGATCTGCTCGAAAATCACAATTTGTCTCGGCGTCAGCTCCGCCACAATGGGCATCAGCAGCCGCTGCCCTTCCACCGTTCCAGCGCGCCGCGCCGCCAGATGCTTTTCAAACAGCACGCGCTCGTGTGCCACGTGCTGGTCAATGATCCAAAGCCCCTCCGTATTCACCGCGACAATGTAGCTGGCGTTGATTTGCCCCAGCGGCTTCAGACTGCCAATGTCCTCCGGCGCAGGCAGCGCGCCCGCTGTTTCGGATTCTGCAGCAATCGGCTGGCCGCATGAATCGAGCGACGCCGGCATTCCCGCGCGCAAATCAATTGCTTCTGCGCTCTCAAAATTCAGCCGCTGCGGAATCGGCTGCTCCGGCGCGCCGGAAAGCACAAACGCGTCTTCGAGCCGCCCCTCGAATTCCGCCGACAGCGGCACCGGCGCAGCTTCCCCTGCCGCAAAATTATCCGCACGCTGCACATCACGCTTGCCGGTTGGTTCGAACGCCGGCACCGCAGCCGCACTAGCCGCGAAATTCTGCGTCGCTCCGCCATTCGCGCCCGCTCCCGCCGCAAGCGCCGCCTCGCTCTTCCCCGCCGCCGCCGGAAAACTCGGCACCGGCCGCGCGTTTGACAGCGCCATGCGAATCGAGTCGCGCACAAAGTCGTGCACCACCTGCGAATGCCGGAAACGCACCTCGATTTTCGCTGGATGCACGTTGACGTCGACTTCCTCATACGGCAGCTCGATGAACAGCAGCACCGCGGGAAAAACTCCCGGCGGCACGATGTTGCGATACGCCTCGTTGATCGCGTGCAGCACCAGCCGGTCGCGAATCAGCCGCCGATTCACGAAAATGAAAATGCCGTTGCGATTGACGCGCTGGATTTCCGGACGCGAAACGAACCCCGACACGCCGATGCGCGCCGCTTCCTCACCCGGTTCGACTTCCGGCTCAGTGATGGCCGCGCGAATCGGCGCCTCAGTCGTCGGCATCTCCACCATCTCCGCGGCCGCCTGCCGTCCAAAAACCTGGTAAACGCGCTCCGCCATGGTCTGCGCTGGAGTTGCATTCAGAATTTCCTGCGTCGGCGTCTTGAGCGCAAAGTGCTTGTCCGGATGCGCCAGCGCGTAGTGCGTCACTAGAGAAGCAATGTGTCCAAGCTCCGTAGTTTCCGATTTCAGGAATTTTCGCCGCGCCGGAACGCAGTAAAACAAGTCCGCGACGCTAATGGCCGTTCCCGCGGGCGCGCCTGCCGGCTTCACACTGAGTAATTTTCCGCCCGCGAATTCCAGACGTGTTCCCTGCTCTTCTTCGGCCGCGCGCGTCTCCAACGTGAGCCGCGAAATCGCGGCAATTGACGGCAGCGCTTCGCCGCGAAATCCCAGCGTGGAGATCGAAAGCAAATCGTCCGCGCTGCGCAGCTTCGAAGTCGCATGCCGCTCGAACGCCAGCAGCGCGTCATCGTGCAGCATCCCGCAACCGTCATCGACAATTCGAATCAGCCGCTTGCCGCCCGATTCCACTTCCACGCGCACGCTTTTCGCGCCTGCATCCAGCGAATTTTCGAGCAGTTCCTTCACCACCGACGCGGGCCGCTCCACCACCTCGCCCGCCGCAATTTTATTCGCTACCGTCTCCGGCAATATCCTGATTCGCGACATTTATCTGCGATCCATTTTCTACGCGCCGCTGGCCGTTGGTTTTTCCTTCGGTTTTAGCGCGATGCCCAATTGTTCGAGCTGCTCCTCCTCCACTTCGCTGGGCGACTCGGCCATCAGGTCCTGCGCGGCGGTGGTCTTCGGGAAGGCGATCACTTCGCGCAACGATTTTTCTCCCGCGAAGAGCGCCGCCATGCGATCAATTCCCAGCGCAATTCCGCCATGCGGAGGCGTGCCGTACGTCAGCGCGTCGAGAAAAAATCCAAATCGCCGCCGCGCCTGCTCGTCGGAAAGTCCCAGCGCCTTGAACAGCCGCGCCTGCACGTCCTGGCGGTGAATTCTTATGCTGCCCGAGCCCAGCTCGACGCCGTTCAGCACCAAGTCGTAGCCCTTCGAACGAATCTCCCCGCGCCGCGCCTCGTCCTCGAGCTTGTCCAAATCCTCTTCGACAATTCCCGTGAACGGATGCTGCGCGCTGACCCAGCACTTGTCCGTCTCGCTCCATTCGAAGAGCGGAAAGCCTGTCACCCACAAAAATTCCCACTTGTCTTTGCGAACCAGGCCAAGCTGCTCGCCGAGCCGCAGGCGAATTTGTCCCGCAACCATCGCCGCGGCGTCGCCGTGTGGAAGCTGCTCTTTCGCCGCAATGGCCACGATCAAATCGCCGCGCTTGGCGCCGACACTTTTTGCCAATTCGCGCAGCGCCTCCGCCCCCAAAGTTTTTTCGAGCGAAGAGCTGACGCCCTCGGGCGAAACTTTGATCGTGTACGCCGCCTTCGCGCCCGCGCTTTTCGCCAGCTCGCTCAAGTCGTCAAGCTGCTTGCGCGACCACGCCCCCGCGCCCTGCGCCAGCAGCGCGTACACATTCCCCTCGATGCCAAACGTCGCCCGCGCCGCCTCAAAATATTTCGTCACGTCCTGCAATTCCATGCCAAAGCGCAAATCCGGCTTGTCCGAACCGTAGCGCCGCAGCGCGTCTTTGTACAGCATGTGGCGGAACGGCCGCCGCACGTTCCCGCCAATCACGCTGATGGCGCGCTCCATCACGCGCTCGATCACCTCGAAAATATCCTGCTGCCGTGGGAAGGCCATCTCCAAATCAAGCTGTGTGAACTCCGGCTGGCGATCCGCGCGCAAATCCTCGTCGCGGAAGCAGCGCACAATCTGAAAATAGCGGTCCATCCCGCTGATCATCAGAATCTGCTTGAAAATTTGCGGCGACTGCGGCAGCGCGTAGAACTGTCCTGGATGCACGCGGCTCGGCACCAGATAATCGCGCGCGCCTTCGGGCGTCGAACGCGTCAGCATCGGCGTTTCAATCTCGTAAAATCCGAGTTCGTCGAGCGCTTTGCGAATTTCAATCACCATGCGATGACGCAGCGCGATATTTTTGTGCGGCTTCCGCCGGCGCAAATCCAAATACCGGTAGCGCAGCCGCGTTTCTTCGCTCGCGGTGGTCTCGTCCTCGATTTGGAACGGCGGCGTCTTCGCGTTGTTCAAAATGTAGACGCGCGTGGCCGCTACTTCCACATCGCCACTGAGAATTTCCGGATTCGGTTTCTGCCGCCGGAAAACTTTCCCCTCGACGGCCACAACATATTCCGGACGCACTTCGTCCGCCTTCGCGTGCGCCTCAGGATACTGGTCGCGATTGCACACCACCTGGCAAATCCCCGCGCGGTCGCGCAAATCGAGAAAAATCAAATTCCCCAAATCGCGTCGCCGGTGCACCCAGCCCATCAGCGTGACGTTGCGTCCCGCGTCCGCCACGCGCAAATCCCCGCAGTATCCCGTGCGCTTCAGTTCACCCAGCGAATCAAACAATTCTCATCTCCCCGTGTTTCACATTTGCTAATCAAAATCCTCGAAATGTTGCCAAGGCCGCCGATCCTCGCCGACTTTTCGAAACACGCATATATTCTCTATACTCGTCGGCGCTTCCGCAAAATCCGGTCGATTACGCCGGATAAACGACACTACCTTCCGGATCGCTGGCATCCACATATCATCCAGGACGATTAAGCCATCCATCTTGCAGAGGTTAGCGCTCAGCGTGAAGTCCATCAGTGCGCTTTCGAAAAAATGACTTCCATCGATGAAGATGATGTCAAACCGCAGGCCTTCCCGCATCAGTAGGGGTATGCCGAAGAAAGACGGCTCTTCGACCAGTCGAAACCTCTCCTGCATGGCTACCTGCGCAACTTTGTGAACTCCGATGCCGTGCCAAGACGAACTCTCGAATGGATCGATCGCTACATGCCTCCCAGCGGAGTTTGTCGCGTGGGCAGCCAGAAAATATAGAGTGCTGAATCCATACGCACAACCGATCTCCATTGTCAGCTGTGCGTTTGCCTTCCGACAGGTGTGGTAAAGATACAAACCCTCCTGGACGGAGATTTTCGTGATCGGATCAACATCATACTTGCGGCCATTCTCCCCCATCTGGGGCTCACCTTTATAAATCGAAGCGAGAGCGCTGGCAAATGGCTCGCCAATTTCTTGCAATGCCAGGTCAAAATCTAATGGAGGGTCATACTTCGGCGAACCACGCAGGTAACCATACCCTTTGCTCAAGGCCCGATAAACCCTTGGATGGAGATTTTTTCTTAGTTTCGCTTTGATTTCGATTGCGCGCATTTTCGACTTCCGCGATTCCGGATGTTGACTTTAATCTTCACTGCGCGGGACGTCGGCCCTCGTCATTTTCGTCAACACTTCCGATTGTGCAATTTTCTCCTGCTTCCCATCCGCGAGCCGCTTAATCGTAACCTGCTTCGCCTTAATCTCATCCTCGCCCAAAATCAAAACATATCGCGCACCAATTTTATCCGCGCGCTCGAACGCCTTGCGAAATTTCATCTCCTCCGGCGGCAATTCGACAGCGCGCCCCGCATCGCGCAAAACGCGCGCCAGCCGCACCGCCTCGGGATACGCCTTCTCGCCCATCCACGCCACGAAAACGTCCACCGCGCGCTTTGCATCAATTTTCCGTGCCTCGACAATCGCGTCAATGAACCGATCCTCGCCCAGCGCAAATCCAATTCCTTTGATTCCCTTCGGCCCGCCGAGCATTTCCACGAGCCCGTCGTAACGCCCGCCGCCGCACAGCGCATTTTGCGCGCCCAGCACGGGACTGGTGATTTCGAACGTCGTGCGCATGTAATAGTCCAGCCCGCGCACTAGCCGCGGCGATTCCGTGAATGGCACTTTGCGCAGCGCCAGTTCTTTTTTCAGTTTTTCGTAATGCTCCTTGCACTCCGCGCACAAATGCTCGGAAATTTTCGGCAGCTTCTCGATGATGGCCTGCTCTTCCGGCAATTTCGAATCCATCACTCGCAGCGGATTCGTCTCCACGCGCCGCTGGCTGTCCGCGCCCAGCTTCGAAAAAATCTCCGGCTTGCGCAATTCCGCGCGCAACAGCTCGACGTATACCGGGCGACAGCCCTTTCGTTCTGGCGTGTCGGGGCATCCAATCGAGTTGACTAGCAGAGTCCATTTCTCGATTTGGCAGCGCTCGATCAGCACGGTCAGCATCTCAATCAGCTCCGCGTCAATCGCCGGCGCGTCCGAAGTGCCTAGCACCTCCGCGCCAATCTGATAGAACTGCCGGTATCTCCCCTTCTGCGGACGCTCCCGCCGGAACATCGGCCCCGCGTAGTAAAGCTTCACGTCGCCGGGCAGCGTGTGCATTCCATGTTCGATATACGCCCGGCACACCGACGCCGTCGCCTCCGGCCTCAGCGTCAATTTCAGAGATAGTTCGCCCACCAACTTATTAATCTCGTTTATCTGGCCCCAAATGACACCTGAACCAAACTGATGAGTAATTGCTGTCGCTCCTCCTGCACCCGATCGAACAGCCTCGTATAAGTCACGAATCCTGCACACGTGCTGTTGATTCTCGCCCGTATGTTCGATCGCGCCAACCCGCCACGCACTTTCCACCTCCCCGACTAGCTCTTCAAGACTGTTTTGCCGCCCGATCTCTCCCACCGCAAAAGAGTACATCTCCTTGTTTACGACATCCGTTTCAACGCCAATCGAGCGCGCAAACAGCTCCGTCTCCTCAAAAATCGGTGTGCGAATCTCCGCGAAGTTGTACGACTCCATGACGCCGCGCGCGGTCGCCTCGAACCAATTCCACAGCGCCGAATCCGGCGGAAGGATATCGCGCGTCCCTTTTATCGCGCGAAATTTACGGCGTTCAGTTTCCGTTTTTGAAGCTTCACCCAACGTTTCCCTCTTCTATGTCATGCAAAAAATCGTAGCGGCGACCTTTAGGTCGGCGCATTTCGCGTGGCGCCCGGCGCTCGGTCCAAAGGCGCCCGCCTGAAGGCGGCCGCTACAACTTCGCCGCCTCTTCGCGATAGGTCGCGCGATACTCGACGTATCGCGCCGCGTAGCCGTCAATTCTCTTCTGCTCGTCCTCCGTCACCGCACGCCGCACCTTTCCCGGATGGCCCATCACCAAACTTCCCGGCGGCACAACCGCGCCCTCCGTCACCAACGTGCCCGCCGCGACAATCGAACCTGTGCCGATCCGCGCGCCATTCAGAATAATCGCACCCATGCCAATCAAGCAGCGCGACTCGATAGTGCAGCCGTGCAAAATCACGCCGTGCCCAATCGTGACATTGTCGCCCAAAATCAGCGGATGCTCATCGCGCATCACGTGCAGCACCGAGCCGTCCTGAATGTTGGTGCGCGCGCCGATGCGCACGTAATGCACGTCGCCGCGAATCACCACGCCGGGCCACACGCTTGACTCTTCGCCAATTTGAATGTCACCGATGAGCGTCGCCGCCGCATCCACATACGCCGACGCGGCCACCTGCGGCGCCTTCCCGCGGTACGCCCGTATCAAGTTATGCTCCTGCTAGAAATTTGCGGCGTCTTCAACTGACCATCGAAACTAACACACGCATCGGAGCTGTGACAAGGCAGCCGCTTTACTGGCGACTTCCGTTGGCGAGTAAGCCTTGTGAGGTGCGCGCCTGTTGCGGTACCCTCACAACTCGAACGCAAGTCAAGCCATGTCCAACGGCCTTTTCATACAACCTTATCCTGCACGCGGTGTTCAAGTCATACCCGCAACATACACCGTGGCTAAGGGCGGCTACGTGCTGATCGGCACGATAACTGTCCTAACTGTCCTGATGATCGGTCCCGTCAATCTGATGAGGTCGCGATCACTTCCGCTCGGGCTTCTGATTTATTTTGTAGTGGCTTCCTTAACGTTGATTTTCCTTCGCACTTTCAAGCTTGAGATTCGGACAGACGGAATTTCTTATGGCAATTTCTTCCGCAAGGAACAATTCATCCCGTTCGCAGAGATTTCCACCGTTGTTCTTTTCACAAACCGGTGGGTAGCTGATCAAGCAGCGCACGGATTTAATTTCAGGATGCCCGGCAGGATGGTAATCACACCCAAGCCTGAAACTGGCAAGCCTGCTCTCAAAATACCACTGTGGCTGTTTTCAGATCCCGCCGAATCACAAGTGACCCACTTGCTACGGCCCGAGGAGTGGGACACCGACTCATGAGTAGGCGTCCTGCGATGCTGGCTGTGGTTGGATGCGCCATTCTCACGATTGTCGCGGCTGCGCTCGCCGGGTGCGGCCCTGACAAATCGGTCGAAAGCGACGCGCAGCTCGGCCTGAACGCGCAGCAGGCCGAAGGCCGTCAGATCTACAACCAGCGCTGCGCCGCCTGCCACTACGCGTATTCCTCGCGCGGCTCGAAAGGACCCAGCCTCGAAGGCATGTTCAAGCGAAAGTATCTGCCCAGCGGCCTACCCGCGAACGACCGCTTCGTCACCCAAACCATCGTCAACGGACGCGGCATGATGCCCGCCGTCGCCTACGGCCTCACGGACGACCAGCTCCGCGCTCTCCTCGCCTATCTCCACACGCTCTAGCTCGTGCCAGAAAGGGCAGGGCACGAATCAGCAGAACAACCATGCATTCGTTTCATTCATTATGAAACGCGAAATTTACACATCGGGCAGGAACGGCACACAAAGCGAGGTTATAGTAAAACAGCGTGCCATATCGCGCTTTTTTCTGCAAGTCTTTTCTGCTGAACGAAAACTCGTCCAAGGTGGTTCTGGCATCAAGACGCCGATTTTACAGGATCTGAATGTTCGGCGACGCGACAGCAGCGCGGCCTTGATCAGCCAGACGCGACACCAGCGCGTGGGCGACCGCAAAGACGCTCTTCGCGCCGGCAGAATCTTCGCCCTGCGCCGCGACGGGCTTTCCGGTATCGCCGCCGATGCGGATTTGCGGATCGATTTCGATTTCGCCGAGCAGCGGGACGCCGAACGTTTTGGCCATGTGCGCGCCTTCACCGTGGCCAAAAACGTCGATGCGGCCCTCGCAATGAGGACAGGAAAAGTAGCTCATATTTTCAACGATGCCGAGGATCTCGACGTTCACCTGGCGGAACATTTCGATGGCTTTGCGAACGTCAGCGAGCGCAACGATGGAAGGAGTGGTGACCAGCACTGCGCCGGACAAAACCACGGTTTGCACCAGCGAAAGTTGCACATCTCCTGTGCCCGGCGGCAAATCGATGATCAAGTAATCGAGTTCGCCCCACTGCACGCTGCGCAAAAATTGCTGCATCACGCCGTGCAGCATTGGCCCGCGCCAGATCAGCGGACGGTCGCCGGGATTCAGCAGGCCCATGGAAATCATTTTCACACCGTAAGCTTGCACGGGGATGATAACGTTTTCGGCGATGGCTTGCGGCTGCGCGGTGGTGCCGAGCATCAGCGGGACGTTCGGGCCGTAAACATCGGCGTCGAGCAGGCCGACTTTTGCGCCCATTCTTTCGAGCGCGATGGCCAAGTTGACGGCGACCGTCGTTTTGCCGACGCCGCCTTTGCCGCTGGCAACCGCGACCAGATTTTTTACGCCCACGATGGGCTGCTTTTCCTGAAGGCGGCGGCCGCCGGGAGTGGTGGCTTCGAATTTCAGGTCAAGAGATTGCACGCCCTGCAAACGCGCAATTGCGGCGCGAATGTTGCGTTCGAGAACCTGGCGGTAGGATTCTTCGGGGCGCAGGAGCGAAACGACCAGCGAAATGGCGCCATCGCGGACGACCAGGCTGCGCACAAGGTTCAGCGAAAGGATGCTGCGATGATGCTCCGGGTCTTCGGCGGTGCGGAGAGCGTCATAGACGGCCGCTTCGGTTAATTCATTTTGCGCTGCATTCTTCTCAGTCGAGTCGGGAGCCAATGTTGGTCCTTTCGCGTGCGTGCATCGCATTTTGCGCGCATGCACAATCATAGGACGACCGTGTTGGCTGAGCAACTCGCAGGAAGCGCAAGTTTTGCGTGAATGGCGGCGAACGCGTACAATGAAAAAGCTAGCCGCATTAGAATGAGAATGCGGATAAGGAAATCGCCGCATCTAATATGAAAAAGACCGAAGGGCAATCGGCTAAATTATTGAAACAAGAAAACTAAACGGATGGATGCCGATAAGTTTGTTGAAAATGTAATAGCGGTTTTCGTCGGGACGAAGCACGAGCGCGACATCAAAAAGCTCGACCCGCTGGTGGCGCAAATCAATGCGCTCGAGCCGGAGATGCAGCAGCTCGATGACGACGATTTTCGTCTGCGCACCGCGGAACTCAAGCAGCGCGTGACTTCGGAGCTCGAGGGCATCGAGGTTCGCGATGTGGAATATCGCCCGAAAATGCAGGAGGCGCTGGCGAAGGTGCTGGTGCCGGCGTTTGCTCTGGTGCGCGAAGCGGGCCGTCGCAAACTGAACATGCGGCATTTCGACGTGCAGCTCATCGGCGGCATGGTGCTGAACGACGGAAAAATCGCGGAAATGAAGACCGGCGAAGGAAAAACTTTGGTGGCGACTTTGCCGGCGTATCTGAACGCGCTCACCGGGCGCGGCGTGCACATCGTCACCGTGAACGATTATCTGGCGCGGCGCGACGCCGAATGGATGAGCCCGATTTACAAATTGCTGGGGCTGACGGTGGGCGTGATTGTTCACGATTTGGATGACGTGCAACGGCGCGCTGCGTATGCGGCGGACATCACTTACGGAACGAACAACGAATTCGGATTCGATTATTTGCGCGACAACATGAAATACGACCTCGCGGATTGCGTGCAGCGCGGACACAACTTCTCGATCGTCGACGAAGTGGACTCGATTTTGATTGACGAGGCGCGCACGCCGCTGATTATTTCCGGGCCTGCGGAAGAATCCACCGACAAGTATTACAAAATCGACAAAATCGTTCCTAAGCTGATCAAAGACATTGATTACACGCTCGACGAAAAACACAAAACCGCGACGCTGACGGAAGAGGGCGTGGCGAAATGCGAGCGCCTGCTGAACTTGCCGAATATGTACGACCCGCAAAATCTGGAGACCATTCATCACGTGTATCAGGGCCTGCGCGCGCATACGCTGTTCACAAAGGACGTGGATTACGTCGTGAAAGAGGGCGAAGTCGTAATCGTCGACGAATTCACCGGCCGGCAGATGCCCGGACGGCGCTGGTCAGACGGATTGCATCAGGCCATCGAAGCGAAAGAGGGCGTTAAAATCGAGCGGGAAAATCAAACGCTCGCCACCGTGACGTTCCAGAATTATTTCCGCATGTACAAAAAACTTTCCGGAATGACCGGAACAGCGGAGACGGAAGCAAAAGAATTCAGCAAAATTTACGGATTGGATGTCGTGGTGATTCCGACGAACCGGCCACTGATTCGGCTGGAGCATCCCGACGTCGTGTACCGCACGGAAGCGGAGAAGTTCGAAGCGGTGGTCAACGGAATCATGCAGGAAGATGGCACGTACGCGACAGGCATCAAGCAATTGCACGCCAGCGGGCAGCCGGTGCTGATTGGCAGCATTTCCATCGAGAAGTCTGAAAAAATCGCGGAGCTGCTGAAGAAGCATGGCATTCCGCATCAAGTGCTGAACGCGAAGCAGCACGAGCGCGAAGCGAAAATCGTGGCGCAGGCGGGGCGCAAGGGCGCGGTGACCGTGTCGACGAACATGGCCGGACGGGGAACGGACATTCTGCTTGGCGGAAATCCGGAAGCGATGACGCGCGAATACTGTCTGAAAAACAAGTTGGCGCTGCCCTACGCGCCAGCGGGCGCGGTGATTGGAAACGGAGACGAGCAGACGGCGGGTGGCGCGCGCACAGAAACGGCGGATGAAGCTTCGAAGAGCGCCGCGACAGGCAGCGGCAATGGCGCAAGCGCGGGAAGCGTGCCAATGGTTTTGTTTCAGCAGGAAGGCAAGATTTTCCAGGTGCCGCTCGACCAGTGGAAGCCGGTGTTCGATGAATTTGCCGCACAGTGCCGCACCGAGCATGACGAAGTGATTGCGCTGGGCGGGCTGCACATTTTGGGCACGGAGCGGCACGAAGCGCGGCGCATTGACAATCAGCTGCGAGGCCGCGCAGGACGCCAGGGCGATCCTGGATCTTCGCGATTTTTCCTCTCGCTGGAGGACGATTTGCTGCGCATTTTTGGCGGCGAGCGCGTGCAGAAATTCATGTACATGCTGGGCATGAAAGAAGGGATTCCCATCGAGTCGCGGCTGATTTCGAAGCGCATCGAGAACGCGCAAAAGACGGTGGAAGCGCAGAACTTCGAAGCGCGCAAGCATTTGCTGGAATACGACGACGTGATGAACAAGCAGCGCGAGACGATTTATTCGATTCGCCGCGCGGTGCTGGAAGGAAAAGATCAAAAAGAAGACATTCTGGCGCTGACGGAAGACGTGATGACGGAACTGGTGGACGCGTACTGCCCGCGCGAGCAGCACCCCGATCAATGGAACATCGCACAGCTGAATGGCGAAGTGCTGAATCAATTTGGCGTGGACATCAAAGCGGCGGGAATCGATCCGCTGCAGATGAATCATGACCAATTGCTCGACGCGCTGATTGAAAAAGCCAAGGCGCGCTACGAGGAAAAAGAAAAGCTTTTTGGCACGCAGATGATGCGCTGGCTCGAGCGGCATATCACGCTGGATATCGTGGACGCGCAATGGAAAGACCATTTGCTGACGCTGGACCACTTGAAGGAAGGAATCGGGCTGCGCGGCTACGGGCAGATTGATCCCCTGGTAGAGTTCAAGAAAGAGGGATTCAAGCTGTTCGAAGACATGATGGAACGCATTGATACGGAGACGATTCGCTTCCTGTACTTAATGCAGCCGGCGCGTCCAGAAGAGGAAGCGAAGCAGATCGAGCGGCGGCAACGGCGCGCACAGCAGGAGTTGCAATTTCAGATTGGTCGCGAAAAAGCGGAAGCGCCAAAGCAGGTGCGCACCGGCGCGAAAATCGGGCGCAACGATGCATGCCCGTGCGGCTCAGGGAAAAAGTACAAGAAGTGCTGCGGCCGCGCGGCGTAAGCGCTGCCCGTGAGCGAAGGGAGGCTTTGCTATGGCACATCGATTCACGGTGATTTTCGACAAGGAAGAAGAGGGTGGGTATCACGTATTCTGCCCTACTTTACCGGGATGCCACACACAGAGCGAAACCATCGAAGAAGGCATGAAGAATATCCGCGAGGCCATCGAGCTTTATCTTGAGACGCTAGTCGAAGACGGTCTGCCGATTCCCACTGAAGATATTTTGATCAAGCCCATCGAGATTCCCGCGTGACAGCGAAGCTCCCCGCGATTAAAGCGAAGGAGCTCGCCCGCATAGCCGAACGACTTGGATTCGAATTTCGCCGTCAGAGAGGCAGCCACGCGATATATGTTCGCGCAAGCGATCAAGCTCGTGTTGTGATCCCGATGCACGCAGGAGATTTGAAGCGCAAGACCCTACGTTCTGTTATCGAAGACCTGAAAATCACAGTCGAGCAATTCCAAGAGCTGCTCTAATTCTCCGCGTAATTAGGATTGGTTTGAGGTCTTGCTAACGATTTGCCTGCCCGTCCGTCTGAACAAATCGAGGGGTGTTTGCGTATTTCAAGCAGGCGAGAATTGAAGGCCGGCCGGCTCGGGGAGCCGCAACTTTTGGAGCGAGGTGAAGGCGCATGATGAAGAGTTTGCAGTTGCTGGGCGCGGCGCTGGCGCTGGCGTTTTTAGGAGCCGTTGGCGTGGCTCCGGCGCGAGCGGCGCAGGAAGGGCATTTCGACAAGACGCTGAGCGTTAACGGGGCGGTGGATCTCGACGTGAGCACGGGCTCAGGAAATATTACGATTCATCCGGGCGGCGCGGGCCAGGTGCGGATTCACGCGACGATTCGCGCGAATGACGGATGGTTCTCCGGCGGGCACGACGTGGAATCGCGCATTCAATATATCGAGCAGCATCCGCCGGTTGAGCAGAACGGGAACACGATCACGATTGGCCATGAGAGTGATCGCGAGCTGATGCGCAACATTTCCATCAGTTACGACATCACCACGCCAGCGGAAACGCATTTGCATTCGGCGACCGGATCCGGCAATCAAACGGTGGATGGGCTTGCCGGTCCAGTGGACGCGACGACAGGCTCGGGCGACTTGCGGTTGAGCAGCATTGGCGCGGGCGTGACGGCGCGGTCAGGCTCGGGCGGCATCAGGCTCAATGGCGTGAAGGGAAATTTACACGCGTCGACAGGCAGCGGGGACATTCGCGCGGAGGACGTTGCGGGAAGCATGAGCGCTTCGACGGGCTCGGGTGACGTCACGCTGACGCAAACGGGTGGAGGCGATGTGGATGTCTCCACGGGTTCCGGCACGGTAGAAGTGAATGGCGTGAAGGGCACGGTGCGCATCGGCACGGGAAGCGGAAACATCAGTGCACAGGGAACGCCGACGGGAGACTGGCGGCTGCACACGGGCTCCGGAGACTTGACGGTAACGCTGCCGCAACAGGCTTCGTTCGAGCTGCACGCGCACGCGAATTCGGGCAGCATTCACTCGACGTTTCCGATTACGGTGCAAGGAACCATCAGTCCGCGAGACTTGGAAGGAAAAGTGGGAGCGGGCGGGCCGGTGGTGGAGTTGCGCACCAGTTCGGGCGCGATTCGCATCGAGTCGAGATAAGTTGGAAATTGGATAATTCTTTTGCATGCTCCTCGAAGGCCGGTGAAGGTTGCCGGCCTTTTTTTCTGGGCAGTGCCTTTATAAAAGACGAATCGAGAACGGTAAGACCAGCTCGCTCAGAAAGCAAGGATTGCGACAGCGAAGAGCGTCAAATGCAAAGCCGTGCGCTATACAGGCGGGGGACGCGGAATGCTTGGCGCG
The DNA here is from genome assembly GCA_035307965.1 of Candidatus Acidiferrales bacterium. Classification (GTDB taxonomy): domain Bacteria; phylum Acidobacteriota; class Terriglobia; order Acidiferrales; family UBA7541; genus DAHUXN01. Next base: position 279,859 of record DATGHO010000035.1, read on the forward strand.
CCGCAGTTACATGTTGGGCACGGGTTGCGCGGCGCGCGGAGGAGGCGCGTTATAGTGCAGGGAGTTGCCCGGTCCCCTCGCCGGGCGCGAAAGGAATCCCACGATGGCCCGCCCATGCCATGTGTCCGGATGCAGCGCCGAGGTTTTGCCAGTTTTGTCCGCGGATGGAGTGTGCCTGAATCACTTCGTTGAAAAAGTAATTGAACGCGCCGACCACGTGCGCGCCTGTTGCGTCGCAGCCGAACCTGCGGATCAGGAAGTGGTGGATTGGCTGCTCGGAGACGCGCGCGAAGCAGCGCGGGCGCTTTCTACGATGCGCAACGAAGCGACCAATGAGCAGATCCTGGAATTGCTGTTGTGCCTGGCGAATTTGCAGGACTACATCGCGCACCATTCTGTGCCAGTGAAACGAGTGCATTGAAGCGCGCCACGGCCCGGCACGAATTTTTCGCCAGCGGACTTTACTGACTCGAACGAGGCCTTCCATTCAGCGCGCTGGCAGAGCAAGCAGAAGCAAATTTTCGGAGTAGCGTTACCAGCCATGGCGGACGACACAAAAAAACCGAAAGCGTTCGAGGCGGCGCAGCCGAAGATTCCGGGCGTGCCGGAGCGCACCGTGAAAAAACGCGAACCGAACGGGGCGAACATTCCGCGCGTGCCCTATTTGTGGGCCGGCGGAGGAGGCGCGATATTGCTGCTGGTAATCGTCCTGCTATGGTGGGCGCACGGCGCGGCCGGCGGGAATGTCGCTCCTGTGGCGGAGAATTCCGTTGCATCAAGCGCGCACCCCGCGCCGGCACAGTCCTCGGCGTCCCCGCCTGTGGCGCCCGGACCGATTGCTACGATTGCGGAAATGAAGCGGCCATGGAGCATCAAGAAATTTGTATATCGCAGAACCAATGGCGAGACCCTTCCTGGACTGCTGCTTCATTTGCCGGAGGGCGCGTACTGGGCGATTTCGCTGCATGAGCCTTACGAAAGTTGCGATTTAGAGTTTGTGAGCGTGGAAACATTGCGAACCGATTACCACCTGGATGCGTCGTATCCAATGATCGCCGATCCGTGCACGCACGCCGTTTTTGATTTAACCCAATATGGCAGCGGGCCCAATGGGCTGGTTCGCGGAGCGATTGTCGAGGGCACGGCTGTGCGGCCGCCATTGGCGATTGAAGTGGAAGTCAAAGGGCAAGAAATTATTGCATCGCGGGCGGAATCCCGCTGATGGAATAAACTGACACGGCTCGCAGGATTTACCGCACGGGCCGGCTGTTCATACCGCACTAGACACGGAGCTCCAAAGACAAAATCGTCCTGCGGAATTAGCTTCCGCAGGACGGTTACTTTCTGCGCGACGCGATTGCAATTAGTTCAATAGTTCCACCCTGCGGGCCACCAGTTCCTGCTGATTATTCTGCTGGTTCACCAAGATGAAGCCTACGATTCGCAAGTTGAACGGGCCGGTGCCGGAAAGCGCGGAGAGGCCGCTCAAATTGACGTAGTTGGTGAACTGCGTGGAAATTACCGTCAACGGCTGAGGCAGCAAAATGCCGGCGAGGTAATCATCGTTGATCTGAAATGTGCCACTGTCGCCGCTCTGAATCTGCGTGCTGCCAGCAACCCAACTGCCCTCCTGCCCTTGACGTCCAAGCACGACGCGATGAACGGTGAGTGTCTGCGAAGCGCCCGAACCGCTTAAGCTGCCGCCGATTCCGAGCCGCTGCCCCGGCGCCAAAGTCATATTGTTGAAGAGAAGCGTGGTGAGCGGATTGCGGAAATCGGCGATGAAATACTTTTCCGAGCCGTTCAGCGCGAAACTGTCAATCGCTCCCAGCGGCGCCACATTTTGAACGTCGGGAAGCTCGCTGCGAACGTAGAGTTGCAGCTCGGTGGCGGGCGCTGGAGTCGGCGGATTCACATAAGTTGCCAGGCCTCCCACGAAGAAGTGATCCTGCGAGACGATTTCCACTTCATCGGCGTCGATTTCGTGCGTTACGCGGTCAAGTTTGCCGGAAACTTCCACGATGGAATTTGTGGTGAGCGCAGAAAACGAGCCGCCATCGTCCCAACTGGTTTGCGTATTGGTGACGACGGTCCACGAGCGGCCATGGCCGCCATCCATCGCAAAAGACGAGGTGGAAGTGTCTATGTTGGTGACGCTGCCGCGGAAGTCATCAATTTCCGCTTCGGAATCATCCGCAGTGAGTGCGCGGACGTCGAAAGTCGGCGTAATCGTGCCGGTGACCTGGCCGTTTTGCGTTTGAATGGTTTGCGCGAGATCGAGGTCGATGAGCAAGCCGACCAAATCGTTGGCGTCCACGACCAGCGCTTTCGCCAGCGGTACGGTCACGCTAAACGTTCCCGGCGTGCCGTTGATGCTATTGAGCGCAGGAGGCGTTTGCGTAGTGTCGAGGAAACCAATCACTGGCGTCGAGCCGGAAATCGTAAGGCTGCTGTAGGAGCCGTTGGGCACGGGCTGAAGGTCCAGCAAATCGTGCAGGCCGCTGAAGCGCGCGAAATCAATAGTGACGGGATTCTGCAGCACGGGAAGCGAGCCGCCAGCATTGTTGACAGTGATTCCGGTAATCATCACTTGAAAAGAGACTACGCTTGGAAAAGTGGGCTGAGCGTCCGTTCCCAACGTAAACACGTTGCCCATCTGCGGCGGATCTTGGTTCATGGAATTACCCGCGCAGCCAGCCAGTACAATCAACACCAATACCACAAAAATCGCGCTAATACTTTTCGTGATTCGCATCCTCTTCTCCTGTTCCACCCCAGAACGGACGAAGAAAACATGGCCGAAAAGCTAAAAAAAGAGCGAGGGTTTTCAAACCGTTCTTGGTTCTGCACCACCCCTCAGGGCGTCAAACACAAACGCGCGGAGAAAGTTGCGGTACACTGGCGAAGTAATTCCGTGACAATGCAGCATTACAGGGGCAGGGAAGCATCGAAAATACTATCGGTATCAGTCTAGTGGATGCGGAATTTCGTGCGTTAAACCAAAAGCGTTAGAGCACATTAGAGCGGAAGGAGCACGCGAGGTGATTATGCGATTGCGCAGAGCTGGAAATTTGCTGGCGATGAGTTCGCTCGCGGTGACGCTGACGGTGGGATGCGGCACAAGAGTCAGCGACGCACAATTGTCTACGAATCTGAAGGCGCAGATGTTTTCCGATCCCCAGACGAATGGCGCGAATTTGCAAGTGGCGGTGAAAGACGGCGTGGTCACGCTCTCGGGAAACGTGCCGAGCGATGCGGCGCGTTTGGAGGCGTACAAAATCGCCACGAACACGCCAGGCGTGCGCAAGGTGAACGATCAAATGACCGTGCAGGCGCCTCAGCAAAGCGCGCAAGCAACGCCGCCGCCGGCTTCTTCGCCAGAGGCCGCGGCTCCGGAGGCGGCTGCGCCAGTGGCTCCCGTTGAAACGCCGCCTGCGAAAAAGAGCAAAGCAGAGCGGACACGCGAGGACAAGCAGGAACGGCTGCGCCGCGCGCGCGAAGAACGTTTGCGCCGAGAGCGTGAACAGCGCGCGCAACAGGAGAAGGCAGAATCCTCGGCGCAGGCTCCGCCCCAAGGTGATGCTGCGCCTGCGCAAGGTGTAAATCCACCGCCAGCGAACGCATCGGCGCAAGCCACACCACCCGCTCCTGCGCCCGAACCCGCTCCGGCGCAGCCGGTAAGGGCGGTCTTCCCTGCTGGAACGACGGTTGAGATTCAAACCGTTGACCCGATCGACTCGACAAAAGCCCAGCCGGGCGACGAATACCAAGCAACGCTGGCGCAGCCGCTCACGTGGAATGGCCGCGTGGTGGTGCCAGCAGGCGCGAACGTTTACCTGCGATTGGTGGCGGCGCAGGAATCGGGCCAGTATAAAGGCCGCAGCGAATTGCAACTGCAGCTCGCGCGGCTGGAATTTCAGGGCGCGCAATATCAAATGAACTCCAGCACGTACACGGTTGCCGGCGCGTCGCGCGGAAAAAATACCGCGGAAAAAGTCGGCGGCGGCGCAATTCTGGGCGCGATTATCGGCGCGATTGCCGGCGGCGGCAAAGGCGCGGTGATTGGAGGGGCTGCGGGCGCGGGCGCGGGCGGCGTTGTTCAGGGAGTCACCAAGGCGAAGCAGGTGCGCATCCCGTCGGAGACAAAGCTCGATTTCAAGCTGGAAAAAACTCTCAAGATTCCCGTTTCTCCAGAGGGCGGAGCGCAATAGCCGCGGGCATTTTGGGCACGCGAGGGCTTACAGGGCCAAAAACCCCTTTGACGAAGAGATTCGTTCGACCGGGGTGAAGCCCCCAGCCATCCTGAAGAAGGGAAGGCTGTATACGGTGGGTCTCCGTTCTTCTCATCGAATCAGTCTGCTCACAAGCCAACAAAACTGAAAAGGAATAGGCTCACAATGCCGACGCAATGCCAATTTGCGGCGGGGCTTGCGCGGGCGCGTATAATTTTAAGTTTAGGCATATGGCAACGAAACCCACAGAGCAGGCGTCCGCAGTTTTGCGTCCCAAAGAAACAGCTTCGGGGACAGGCACCGCTGCGCGCGCGGTGCAGCAAGAGGACGCGATACGCGTGCGCGGGGCGCGCGTACACAACTTGAAGAACATTGATTTCGAGATTCCGCATAACGCCATCACCGTGGTGACAGGCGTTTCCGGCTCCGGAAAATCGAGTTTAGCGTTCGACACAATTTACGCGGAGGGGCAGCGACGCTACATCGAGTCGCTTTCGGCGTATGCGCGGCAATTTTTGGAGCGCATCGAAAAGCCGGACGTGGACGAAATGACCGGGATCGCGCCGGCCATTGCGATACGGCAGAAAAATTCGACGCGAAATCCGCGCTCGACTGTGGCGACGGCGACGGAGATCTACGATTATCTGCGGCTGCTCTATGCGCGGGTGGGGCACACGTTCTGCGTGATTTGCGGCGAAGAGGTGAAGAAGGACACCATTGACGAGATTGCGGAGCGCGTCCTGAAACTGCCAGCGGATCGGCGATTTTATGTGCTGTATCAGCTTGCGTTGCCAGCGGAAACGGCGGCGAGAGGACGCGGCGCAAAAAAAACAGTTCCCGCCGCGGATGCGATGAAGCTGGCGCTTGGAAATCTTCAGAAGCAAGGGTTCAACCGTCTGTATCAGGCGGGCCGCGTGTACGAATTCTCTTCGCCGGAGACGCTGCTGGACGTTGATTTCAGCGAGCCGGTATTCGTGGTGGTGGACAGGCTGGCGCTGGGACCGGAGATTCGCTCGCGGCTGATGGATTCGATCGAGATTTGTTTTCGCGAAGGGCGCGGCGAAGCGATTTTGGAATTTGTGCCGGGGAACGAGGGCGCGCCGCCGGAGCGGATGGTTTTCAGCGAGCGGTTCGAGTGCAAAAAGTGCCGCGTGACGTATCAGGAGCCCGAGCCGCGGCTTTTTTCGTTCAACAATCCGTATGGCGCGTGCCCGCGATGCCAGGGATTCGGCAATACCATTGATTTCGACCTCGACCGCGTAATTCCCGACAAGGGCAGGTCGCTGGCCGATGGCGCGATTGAGCCGTGGAGCAGGCCACGTTACCGCCAAGTGCTACAGGAGATGAAGCAGTACGCGAAGAAAAAAGGGATCCCGGTGGACGTGCCTTTCCGGCAATTGACGGCAGAACAGCGCGAAACAATCATCGAAGGAGACTTCAAAGAAGGCTTCGACGGAGTGAAGGGATTTTTTGCGTGGCTGGAACGAAAAAAATACAAATTGCACGTGCGCGTTTTTCTGAGCCGATATCGCGGATATGCGACGTGTCCGGAATGCCGCGGAGCGCGGCTGCGTCAAGAGGCGCGGGCGGTGCGCGTCGGCGGAAAATCGATTACGGAAGCGTGCGAGATGACGGTGGCGGAGGCGCGAAAGTTTTTTTCGTCGCTGGAATTGAGCGTGGGCGAAGCGACCGTCGCCGGAAAAGTGCTGGAAGAGATTCAGCAGCGGTTGCGATTCCTGGATGAAGTAGGACTCGATTATCTGACGTTGGACCGGCTGACTTCGACGCTTTCGGGCGGCGAATCGCAGCGCATTCAACTGGCGACTTCCCTCGGATCGCATCTGGTGGGCGCTCTGTATGTGCTGGACGAGCCTTCCATTGGATTGCATCCGCGGGACACTCACCGGCTGATTTCGATACTGGAACGTTTGCGCGAACTGGGAAATACGCTGCTGGTGGTGGAGCATGACGCCGACACAATTCGCGCGGCGGATTACGTGATGGATTTGGGGCCAGGCGCGGGCGAACACGGCGGAAAAATTATTTTCACTGGCACGCAAAAGGAATTGGAAGCGGACACACATTCGCTGACGGCGCGATATCTGCGCGGCGAACTGCACATTCCGGTGCCGGCAACGCGGCGCAAACCGCACGGGAAATTCCTGAAAGTGCTGAAAGCGCGCAGCCACAACTTGAAGGAAATCGACCTGATGGTTCCGCTGAACATGATTGTGGCCATCACCGGCGTATCCGGCTCGGGAAAATCCACGTTAGTCTACGATGTGCTGTACAAGACGTTGCAAGCGAAACGCAACGGAGGAAGTTGGCGCGATGCATGCGAGAACATTGAAGGCGATTCGGCGCTTGCGGGCATCGAGTTGGTGGACCAGTCACCCATTGGAAGAACGCCGCGGTCGAATCCGGCAACGTATTTGAAGGCGTTTGATCCGATTCGCGAGCTTTTTGCGTCCACGCTAGAGGCGAAGAAACGCGGATACACGGCAGGACATTTTTCGTTCAACATTCCGGGTGGCCGCTGCGAAGCGTGCCAGGGCGACGGCACGGTAACGGTGGAGATGCGGTTTTTGGCGGACGTAGAACTGGTTTGCGAGGAATGCAAAGGCACGCGGTATAAGAGCGGGATTCTGGAGGTGCGTTGTCACGGAAAAAGCGTGCATGATGTATTGCAAATGACCGTGCATGAAGCAATCGCGTTTTTTGCCGGCGCGCCCAAGGTGACTTCGCGATTGAAAGTGCTGGAAGAAGTGGGGCTGGGATATTTGCGGCTGGGGCAATCGGCGTCCACGCTCTCCGGCGGCGAAGCACAACGCTTGAAACTGGCGGCGCATCTTACGCGGCGAGAGAACACCGGTGTGCTGTATATTTTCGATGAGCCGACGACGGGATTGCACTTCGATGACATTGCCAAGCTGCTGGCGGCATTTCGCAAATTGCTGGAAGGCGGCGCGTCTGTGCTGATCATCGAGCATAATTTGGAAATTATAAAGTCCGCTGACTGGGTGATTGATTTGGGGCCGGAAGGCGGAGAGCGCGGCGGGCGGATCGTTGCGTGCGGAACGCCAGAGCAGGTGGCGCGCAACAGTCAGTCGTATACCGGCAAGTTTTTAGCGCGCGTGCTGAAAGGCAATGGGCGCAATGGAAATAACGCGGCAAATCATTCCAACCATCGCAGTCCTGCCTTCCCATGAAAATCCGCATGGGCGCGTGCGCGATCTGCCTGATGGCCTCGTTCTCGATGGCGCCACAGTTCACGCAGGCTCAGGTCAAATCAGGAACGCGCGGGCGCGCGGTTTCCGCGCAGGAACAGGCGCTTCACGATCTGCTGGTGAAGGCCAAAGGCGAAGCGGACGGCCAGAATTATGCCGCCGCGGAAGCAGATTACGTGAAATATCTGGCGCATAAACCGGATGATGCGGCGGCGCATTTCGATTTGGGTTACGTTTACACCGCGGAGCAGCAAACCGATAAGGCAATCGCAGAATATCGCAGGGCGATTGCGCTTGACCCGAAGATGATGGCGGCGCATCTAAATTTGGGAATGAGCTTGCTGACGGAAAATCCGAAGGAGGCAATCGCGCCGCTGCAAAAAGTGGTGGAGATGAACTACGCGTTCGAGCGTGGGCATTTTGCGCTGGGCGTGGCCGAAGAGCGCAGCGGAAACACAGCGTCCGCGCAAAAAGAGTACACCGTCGCTGTGAAGCTGGATCCGAATGATGCAGACGCGCACGCTGCGCTTGGCCGACTGCTTCTTGCCGAAGCAAAAGGCTCGGCGGCAGAAACGGAATTTCGCGAATTGCTTCGGCTGAAGCCAAATGATCCCGAGGGACAACTTGGCCTGGCGCAGAGCCTGGTACTGCAGAAGAAGACTGCCGACGCCGCCGCGGCGCTTGGAAATTATCTGAACGCGAATCCGGCTGACGCGAAGGCGCAGGTGATGCAGGCGGCGCTGCTTTTCCAGCTTGGAAAAAACGATGACTCGCTGGCGGCGCTGGACCGGGCGGCGAAAGACGCTCCGGAGACGCTGGATGCGCTCAAACTGCGCTCGCAAATTTATTTCACGAAAAGGGATTGGGCAAAAACGGCTGCCGCGTTGCAAAAGGCGGAATTACTGGCTCCGCAGGACGCGGTGATACATGCGAGGCTCGGGCACGTACTGCTGGAGACAAAAGATTATGCGAACGCGGCGCGGGAATTGACTCGATCGTTACAATTGGATGCCAGTTCCACGGATACGCTGCGAGATTTGATTTCCGCGGAATATCTGGGCAAGAATTTTACCGGTACGCTGGCGGCGCTGGATTTACTAGCGAAGCGCGTTCCGCCGAACGCAGGAGCGTGGTTTGTGCGCGGGTCATGCTACGATCGCCTGAACGAACCAAAAGCGGCGCTCGATGCGTATAACAAGTTTCTGGCCATGAACACCAACCAGAACAGTGATCAGTATTTCGAAGCGGCGGCGCGGGCGCGGTTTCTCGCGCATCTGCTTAAACAGAAGGGACACTGAGATGGGCGCGGCATTCATTCGCGGGGTTTTCATCGCGGGCCTCCTGTTCGTAACGCCCGTGCAGAACGCGCGTGTGCTGCGCAACATTGCCAAGGAAAAAGCGAAATACGATAATGCGGATAACCCTGTAAAACGGGCTAAGTCCGTTCCGAAGCTCGGGCGCGAAGAATATACTGCCGCTCGGCAGGCCCTGAAAGACGGAGATCAAAATGCCGCGTTGCAATACTTGAGAGATTATAACGAACAGGCAAACGCCGCGCATGATGAATTGGCGAAGAGCGTCGCTGACCCGGAAAAGCATTCGAACGGATTTCGCCAATTGCAAATTTCGGTTCGCGAGCGGGCGCGAGAATTGAAGGACATCACCGCCCGAGTCGCCTTCAATCAACGGAAGCCATTTGAGGAGTTGCAGAAGGCGCTCGACACGCTAAATCAAAAACTGATTCTGGAGCTTTTCCCTAACCAACCCAATCATAAAAAAAAGCTGAATCAGAAAAGTCCTTAGTGGGAGGGTGCCGTGAAGAGCAAGAGACGGACAGCGATGGCGCTGGCTGCGGCGACGGTGATGTGCATGTTCGCGGGCAGGGTCGCGCTCGCGCAAGGGCAACCGGATTATCTGAGTCCGGCGGAAGCGGACAAAGTCCGTAATGCGTATGCGCCGAACGATCGCATCAAGCTATTTATCGATTTCGCGGGTGACCGCCTCAAGAAACTGCAGTATGAGCTCCAGCTCACCAGCCCGCAATATCACAAGCAACAAATTCTAAACGGACTGCTGCGCGCCTATTCGAACTGCATGGATGAGGCGTCAGACCGCATTGATGAAGGCAAGCAAAGCGGCGCGCAAATCCGGCCGGCGCTCAAAGAGATGGAAAAGCGCGGAAAAGAATATCTGCAAACGCTAAAAACAATTGAGGAAGCGAATGGGCCGGAGCTTGCCTCGTACAAGGATTCGCTGGGCGATGCGATTGACGCGACACAAGACGCCTTGAAGGGCGCAGCGAAAGCCTCGAAAGAATATGGGGCGACGCCGATTCGGAGAAAACCTTGAGCATAAGGAGTTCCGCGGCGCGTCACGTTCCCAGCGGGGCCATGCTTTTTCAGCGAATGTACACGCGGCTGAATTGCCAGGGGCGGCCGCCGCAATTTGCGGTGGAATTTTATCCTTATGCGAATCTGGCGCATTCGATCAGGCTGCGACGGGATACAGCGTACGTCCGGCTTTCGGACATGCTGCGGAACGCGCCCCTTGAGGTGGTGGAGGCGGCAGCAGCGATTCTGTTATCCAGATTGTACCGGCGCAGATTACCGCAGGAACTCGCAGAGACTTACCGCAGGTATTCGCAGGCGCATGCAACGCGGCGAAAGCTGCAAGGACTGCGCAAAAAGCGCGCACGAAGAAAAATCAGGCCGGCGCTCGGCCGGAGTTATGATTTGACGGAGATGTTTGAGCGGCTGAATCAGCAGTATTTTCAAGGGCAATTGCCGAAGCCTAAAATTGGCTGGAGCACGCGGCGATGGCGCAGTCAATTGGGGGTCTTCGATCCGGCGCTGAATCAGATCGCGCTCAATTCGGCGCTGGACCGCCCCCACGTGCCAGAATACGTAGTAGCCTACGTGCTGTATCACGAAATGCTGCATCGTAAGCATCCCATCAAGCTGGCGCGATGCCGGCTGCAGGCGCATTCGAGTGAATTTCGAGTCGAGGAGCAAAAGTTCGCGGATTACCGGCGCGCGGTAAAATTTCTGAAGCGGTTTGCCTGAAGGCTTTCGCGCCGCCTGAGCGTCAGAGGTTTCTGCCGGTGGAAGCGGGCTTATCCGTGGCGATTTTCTTCTGCAACGCAGCAATGTGCCCGTGCAGTTTTTTCGATTCATGCGTGTTCGGAAGGATTTTTAGATATTCCTGATAGTAAGTGATGGCCCTGCCAGGATCGTTGCTTTTTTCGTAGGCCTGGCCGAGCAACAGGCAGGCCTCGGCGTAATGCGGCTTGTACAGCAGGGCGTCTTTGAAGCGGGCGATGGCGCCGCCGAGGTCGCCGCGCTTCATATAGAACTTCCCTACGTTCACGTCGTGAACGGCGCGCACCGGATCGAAGTGTTGCTCTTGCGGCTGCGGAGCTTGATGACTTTGCGCGGCGATCCCTGGAACAAGCCAGAGCCCGAAAATAGCACACCAGCCAACTTTCGCGAACGGATTCATAATCTCCTCTGCCGGACGCCGCAGGAACGAAGGGCGCGCTTCTGCTAAGATAAAAACGTCCCGCAAGAAATGGCGCGATCGTAAGATCGCACTGTTTACAGAATAGCTCTTTTTATGGACCTGCGTGAAAAAGTCGCCGAATTCCCGCTGCAACCCGGGGTGTATCTATTCAAGGACGCCGCTGAGAAAATTATCTACGTAGGCAAGGCGAAATCGCTGCGCCCCCGCGTGAGATCGTATTTTCTGGCGCTGCGCCAGGCGGACGCGAAGACCGGCTCGCTGGTGCGCGAAATTGCCGACGCGGAATACATTGTGGTGGACAACGAGCGCGAGGCGCTGGCGCTTGAAAACAATTTAATCAAGCAAAATAAGCCGAAGTTCAACGTTCTGCTGCGCGACGATAAAACCTATCCCTACATCTGTTTCACCGCGAGTGAGGCGTTCCCGCGTGTGTTTGTGACGCGGCGGCTGGAGAAGAATGGCTCAATTTTCTTTGGGCCTTACTTTCCGGCAAGCTTGGCGCATCGCATCGTTCATTTTATTAACCGGTATTTCGGAATACCCTCCACAAAAATGGAAATGAACCGGCCGCACGCGCGCGCATGGCTGGAATTTTATCTGAGCCGGAGCTTGGGCCCGCGCGCAGCGCAGCAAACTCTGGAAGAGAGATACTGCGAGGCGGCGCGGGACACGCGGATGTTCCTGGAAGGCCGGCGGCGGGATTTGGTGAAAAGTTTGGAAGAACGCATGCGGCGCGCGGCGGAAGAAGAGCGATTCGAGGCGGCCAGCGGCTATCGCAATTTGATTCGCACGGTGGAAGACATGGAAGAGCGGCAGAAAATCGCCGCGGCCGCCGGCGAGGACATCGACGTTCTGGCGTGGTACGCGGAACCGCCTCAGGTGGCCGCGAATTTATTTCATGTGCGCAGTGGGCGGGTGGTGGACCGGCGGGACTTTTACTGGGAGGATTTGGAGGAATTCGAACCCTTGGAATTTGTGACTTCGCTGCTGAAGCAGATCTATTTGGACGCGAAGTACATTCCACGCTTTATTCACGTGCCCACAACCTTCGAGGAATGCGAGCTTTTGCAGGAGGTTTTTTCAGAAAACATTGGCCATCGCGTGGACATTTTGGCGCCGCAGCGCGGAGCGAAACGCGCGCTCGTGGATCTGGTGGAGACGAATGCGCGGCATTCGTTCATGCAGCGTTTTCGCGTGATGAAACCTCAATCTGAGGTGATTGCCGAGGCGCTGGAAACAGCGCTGGGATTGCCGGCGCCTCCGCAGCGAATCGAGAGCTTCGATATCTCGCATATTCAGGGGTCAGACACGGTCGCCTCGATGGTGGTTTGGGAAAACGGGAAAATGAAGAGGTCGGATTATCGCAAATTCATTATTCGCGGCATCGGGTTGGGCAAAATTAACAGTGACATCAGCCCGCCTGATGAAAATGGCCCCCGCGTGGCTGCGTCAGCTCTTGAAAGCGAACTTTTGCGGGACGACTTTGCGAGCATGCGCGAGGCGGTGAGCCGGCGGTATCGCAGGCTGGTCGAGGAAAAGCGGCCACTACCGGATTTGGTTTTGATCGACGGAGGAATCGGCCAATTGCACGCCGCCGCGGAAGCACTGAACGCCGTGGGCTTGACGGGGCAGCCGCTGGCGAGCATCGCGAAGCGAGAAGAAATTCTGTACGTGTATGGGCGCGAGCACGAACCCATTCGACTGGATCATCGTTCGCCGATTTTGCACGTTATCCAGCAGATTCGCGACGAAACCCATCGCTTTGCGGTGACCTTCCACAGACTGCGGAGAAGCCGGGCGCGGATGGGCACTTCGCTGACGGCAGTTCCGGGAATTGGGAAGCAAACTGCGAGGAAGCTGCTGCGAAAATTTGGCAGCGTGGCGCGATTGAAGCAAATGAGCGTGGACGAACTGGCCAGCGCGGTTCCGCGGGGCAAAGCAGAGAAGCTACACCAATTTTTACGAGGATGATGCTAAGCCGGGGAAGAAAACGCCGAGGGGCGATGCGCCGCCATACGCAATCGTACGGATACAGCGAAATCTAGACTTACATACGGTTTAGCATTCATTGTTCGCAGCGCGACTCTATGTTAAGGTCCAAGTGGAGGTGTGATATGGCGGAAAATGTGGGAGCAAAGATCAGTTACTTCATCGTGGGCTTGGGAATTGGAACACTGGTAGGGATTTTGTTTGCACCCAACTCGGGCGAAGAAACACGCGATCTCCTGTCCAAGAAAGCAGACGCGGGCCGCGAATACGCACAAAAGAAGGCGCGTGAACTGCGCGAGCGCGCTGAGGACCTGATTGAGCGCAGCAAAGACATTGTCAATCGGGAAAAAGGCTCACTGGCCGCGGCTGTGGAAGCGGGCAAAGAAACTTATCAGCGAGAGAAGGCGAAAGCGCAGTAAGCTGCGAGAATCGAGAAGAGTTCATGCCCACGAACGGCTGGGTCGTTGCGATGTTCGTTGTTATAGCGATAGCTGTGGTGATGCAAATGCTCATCCTGGCTGGGATGTTCATGGAATTCAAACGGATTAGCCGGGAAACTCATCAAACGGTCCAGGAGACGCAGAAGATACTCGATCCCATCTTTTCTCGCATCAACCGCATCCTCGAAAATTCCGAAGAGAAAATTTCAAACATTGTGACAGATGCTTCGGAAATGACGCGCTTGGCCCGCGGCCAAGCGCAAAAGGTTGACCGCGTGGTGAGCGACGCGCTGGAGCGAACTCATGCGCAGGTGCTTCGCCTTGACACTATCATCACCGGAACACTGGAAGCGGTGGAGGACGCGGGAGTGAAGGTGCGCCGATCGGTGCTGGGACCGCTGCAACAAGCTTCGGCGGTCCTGAAGGGTATTCGGACGGGCATTGACTACATTCGCGGCGAACATTCGTCCCGCGGTAATGCGGCGTCGAGTCCAGATGAAGAGCTATTTATCTGAATTTTTGTCGGTAGCAGATTTCTAACAATTTCCCTGCCAAATTTAGTGTCACACTCAAAGCCATGGCAATTGGCCTTGCAGATGCATCCGCAGAGGCGCGCTCAAGCAGCCATGGCAATTCCTCCCATTTCAAAAATGCTAGCGTCTGCGCCAGGACACTTGTGTTAACACTAAGGGCCAGCTAAGATGCCGCGGCATACGGAACTTTTCGGCCTCTTTTTTCGTTCCATAGAGTGAGGCCGAACGGGGATGTTGCCGACGAGGAAAATGACGATTGGAAGCGGACGCCCAACTGGTCCAGCGATGCCTCCGGGGCGATGGACCGGCGTGGGAGGAACTTGTGCGCAGGCATTCCCGGCGAGTCTACAACCTATGTTACCGGTTCACCAGCAATTCGAGCGAAGCCGAGGACCTGAGCCAAGAAGTTTTCCTGCGCATTTACCGCACGCTGGCAAGCTATCGCACGGCATATGGCGCCTTTCCAACATGGTTGACCAGCGTGACGCGCAATCTGCTGGTAGACCACTATCGACGGTCGCGGCACGACCGGATGACCGATTCTTTGGAAGACCTGCTTCCAGTGGTCGAGGAAAAGCATTCGCCGGTGCGCACGCCGGACAAAGCGGCCATGGCGCGCGAATTGAGCCAGCAAGTGCAGTCAGCGCTATCCCGGCTTTCGCCGGAATTGCGCGAGGCGATCATTTTGCGCGACTTGCAGGGCCTGGAATACAACGAGATTCAGCAGGTTCTGTCCGTGCCGGAAGGTACGGTAAAATCGCGGATCAATCGCGGGCGCATCGAACTGGCGCGAATTCTGCAGGACATGGGAGTGAGGCCATCGTAGCGGCCGGGCCAAGAGAATGAGCTGGAGCTGCGTACAAGTCGAAGAACGGCTGAGCGATTATCTGGAAAACGCGCTCGCCGAGAGCGAGCGAATCGAATTTCGCGAGCATCTGGATGCGTGCGCGCGCTGCGCTCCGCTGGTCGCGCAGGTCAGCCACGTGCTGGGAAGCCTGCACGCGCTTGAGGCTGAGCCTGTTTCTCCGGGGCTGACATCGAAAATCTTGGACCAGACTGTTGGGCCGCGAAAATCGAAGAAGGAGTGGCTAAGCTGGATACCGATCCTCTGGCAGCCTCGGTTCGCAACGGGGATTGTGACGGTGCTTGCTACGCTGCTGATTATTTTCCACGCGACGGGCGTGAAACCCTCGGACTTGACGCTTGCTGATTTTAATCCTGTCAATATCGTGCAATCCGCGAACCGGCACGCACATCTCGCTTTCGCGCGCAGCGTGAAATTCGTGAATAACTCAGTACAACAGATAACTGATCTCCGCGTGGTGTATGAAATTCAATCGCGCCTGCAACCCGCAACCAGCGGCGCGCCCAGCCAGCAGACGCCATCGGCAACGCCTTCTCAACAACAACATAAATCCCCGAACGAATCGCAGCAGGACGGCTTCAGCAACCAACGCTTTGCGGAAGTTGCTGCGCTAGTGGCGAACGCGACGGGAAGGAGCGCTCCATGAAATGCGCTGTTCACCCGGAAGTTGACGCTGTCGGCTTTTGCCGGAACTGCGGGAAGGCGCTCTGCTCGCAATGCGCGCGCGAAGTACGCGGAGCGCTCTATTGCGAAACTTGCCTGGCGGCGATGATGGCTCCTCAAGGGCCCGCAGCGCAATTTGCGCCTACGGCGCCCGCGCCTGGATACGCGTACGCGGCGGTGGAACCGCAAGGGCCGAATCCGGCGACGGCGGCGGTGCTGGGATTTGTGCCGGGACTGGGCGCGGTTTACAACGGCGAATACGTCAAGGGGCTGATTCACGTGCTCATTTTCGGGGGTGTTATCGCCATTCTGAACAGCGATTCGACACCAAGCGGAATGCAGGCGCTTTTAGGTGTTTTTCTCGCGGTTTTCATTTGCTATATGCCGATTGAGGCTTATCGCGTGGCGAAAGCGAAACGATACGGCTTGCCCTATACCGGTTTCTTTGGTGAAACCGCCACGGCGCCAGCGGGCGTTGGAGCATCCCCGCCCGGGGTCGCACCTGCCCCAGGGGGCGAGTACGTGGCCGAGCCTCACCGCCCGAACCTCACCGGCGCGATTGTCCTGATTGTGCTCGGTGTGATTTTTCTATTTGGAACTATGGGCGTGGTCTGGGTGTGGAACCTCTGGCCGCTGGCGCTGGTGGCAATTGGAGTAGCGTTGATTTTGCGGCGCACGCGACGAGCGCCTTGAGGTAGTTATTCGGGAGGATTGCAGATGGCACGCTGGAGAAATTGTGGTTGTGCGCGGTGCTGGACGCACGGACTGATTGGCCCGGCGATTCTTATTACTGTGGGTATTCTTTTCTTCCTGGATCAGACAACGAGCTGGCACTTTTCGATTGGCCGCACCTGGCCGGTCATTCTGATTGTGTGGGGCGTGATGAAGCTGCTCGCCGATTCGGTATCTATGCACGGCCATGTGGACCCTTGGCAGACGCCTCCGCAGATGCCGAGCTCGCAAACGCCACCACCTCCTCCACCTCCTACAGGTGCTCCTCCAGCACTCTGATGGCCTACTATTATCATCGACAACGGCGCTCGATTTTTGGCGGGATAGTCCTGATCTTGATTGGCGTGGTTTTCCTGCTGCACGAGTACCGTCCAGATATCGGCATCGGGCCCATATTTGAGCGTTATTGGCCACTGCTGCTGGTCCTTTGGGGCGTGGCGTTGCTGCTGGATCATCTGCTGGCATCGTGGCTCGGAGGCGGCAGGCCCTCAGCGGTTTCCGGCGGCGAGATTGCGCTGATTACGATTCTCCTGCTCGTGGTTGCCGGCATTGCCGGATTGGACTGGGCGCGCAAACACAGCCCGGATTTCGATATCGACATGAATGGGATGTTTGACCATTCCTACGACTGGAAAAGCGATTTGCCAGCCGCTCCGGCAAATGCGAATGGCACGATTTCCATTGTGACCGATCACGGAAGCATCACCGTCAATCCAGCGAGCGACGCCAAGCTGCATGTTAGCGTGGACAAGATTGCGCAAGCCGAGTCGAGAGACGACGCAAAAAGACGCGCTGACAATGTGCAGGTGAAAATCACGCCACAGGGCAATGGTTACCGCATCGAGCCCCAAGTGGGCCGCACCAGCGACTTTGAGAGTTCGAGCGTGCGAACGGATCTGGTAGTGCTCCTTCCTCCGCATTCGACCGTTAACGCGCAGAGCAATCATGGCGACATTCGAGTCGCGAGCATGAATGCGCCCGTAACGATCAATTCGAGGAGCGGCGATGTCGATTTGCACGGCGTTACTGGCGACGTCAGCACGACCATGGCGCATGGCGACGCGCACATTGAAGACGTGAAAGGAAATGTGCGGCTCGACGGGCGCGGCGGCGAAGTGAATCTGTCGGACATCACCGGCGATGCCACCGTCGATGGCGAATTTTACGGACCGATTCGCGCGCACGACATTGGGCAGACCACGCGCTTCACATCTTCGGTGAGCAACCTGACCCTTGGCAAACTTTCCGGGCAAATGGAAATGGATTCCGGCGACTTTTCCGTTTCCGACGTGAACGGCAGCGTTACGCTGAGCACGGCGAATAAGGACCTCAGGCTCGATAACGTTAAGGGCCGTGTTGATGTGACCGACAGGCGCGGGGATATCGGACTTCATTTCGCGCAGGCGCCGCGTGATGATGTTCGCATCGCGGACGAATCCGGGAATATCGACATTACCATTCCCGCGCACTCGAGCTTCACTATTTCAGCGATTTCTAAAAACGGCGAAATTGATAATGACTTCGAAGGCTCGGCGCTGAAGTCTTCAACTTCAGGACAGACAACAATTCTGCAAGGCACTTACGGCACGGGCGGCCCGCGCATTACGCTGAGCACTACCTACGGGACAATTTCCATACATAAAGCGCAATAAAACCGCTGGCCTGTTTGCCGCGCGGAGATTTGCGCGCGCTACGTTTCTGTCGGCAGCTTCAGCAGGCTGTCGAGCAGCTCGAAGAAACCCGGAAACGAAATGGCGACGCAACCGGCGTCGCGAATGGTAGTTTCGCTTTCAGCGCCGAGGGCGGCGATTGAGAAGGCCATGGCGATGCGATGGTCGTCATGCGGGTCAATCGTGGCGCCGTGAAGACGTCCCGCCGCGCGCCCGGCGACGCGCAGTCCGTCAGGAAATTCCTCAACGGCCGCGCCCATGCCGCGAAGATTCTCGGCGACAACGGCGATGCGGTCGCTTTCTTTCACGCGCAATTCTTTCGCATCGCGAATCTCGATTCCCTGTTCCGTGTAGGGGCCAAGAGCGGCAAGCATAGGCAATTCGTCAATCAGCCGCGCGACGAGCGAACCGGAAATTTTCCCGCCTTTGAGCGGCGCGTGTTGGATGTTGATGTCGCCGACCAGTTCGCCATCGCGCGAGGCGAGCGCAACCACAGAAATCGGCGCGCCCATGGAGGCCAAGAAATCGAGGATGGCAGTGCGCGTGGGATTCAGCCCCACCCCTTGAATGATCAGTTCGGAATCCGGAACGATGAGCGCGGCAGCCAGAAAAAATGCAGCTGCGGAAATGTCTCCCGGCACAGCGACCTGGCGCGCGGCCAATTTTGGGCGGCCTTGCAGTCGAATGGCGCCATCCTGGTGCGTGATCGCCGCGCCCATTTCGCGCAGGGCGAGCTCTGTATGGTCGCGCGTGTGAACCGATTCATGGACAATGGTTTCGCCCTCCGCGAAAAGACCGCCCAGCAAGACCGCCGATTTCACCTGAGCGCTCGGAATTGCGGGCGTGTATTCAATCGCATGAAGCGCGCCACCGTGGATTTTCAGCGGCGCAAAGTCGCCGTTGTGCGCTTCAATTTTTGCACCCATTTGGCGAAGAGGTTCCATCACGCGTCGCATCGGACGGCGCTGCAAGGATCTGTCTCCCGTAAGCTCCGAGGCGAAGTGTTGGCCAGCGAGCGCGCCAGTCAGCAGGCGAATAGTGGTGCCGCTATTGCCGGCGTCGAGCTTTTTCCGCGGCGCCTCCCAGCCAGCAAGCCCTTTCCCCTCCACGATAATGCCACTTCCCTTCTCTTCGATTTTCACGCCTAAGGCGCGCAGGCATTTCAACGTGCTCTCGCAATCAGCGGCGGGCGAAAAATTGAAGATTTCGCTTTTGCCTTCGGCGAGGGCGGCCAAGATAGCGCTGCGATGCGAAATAGACTTGTCTCCCGGAACGGTGAGCACGCCGCGAAACGGCTTCGCCGGAGTGATGCGTTTTTTGTACATAGGGAAATCTTAACATGGGCCAAGCAAACAACCTTGTGGGCCTCTCCGGTGTCAAATGAAGTGCGTGGAGCTCGGTCCTCTGTGGCGGCGCATTGAAAATGGCTGCCGTTACTGGGACATCACCAACGTGAAACGGCAATTTGCTTCCCGCAACTGTGCAGGTTAATATGAAAAGTCTTATGCGTCTCCGACTCGGCATCCTGTGTTTGGCTATTCTCACCCTGCTTTCCAGCGCCGGCTTTTCTACCCACGCCGCGGACGCTCCTGAAATTTTCCCGTTGAGCCAGGTGCGCCCGGGCATGCAGGGCGTGGCTTACACGATTTTCAGCGGCGACCAGGTTCAGCAGCTAAATGTAAATGTGCTCGGCGTTCTCAAAGACGCCCTGGGCCCAAAGCAGGACATCATTCTCGTGGAACTTTCTGGCGCCGACGTTGCCAAAACGGGCGTAGTTGCTGGCATGAGCGGTAGCCCCGTCTATTTTGACGGCAAACTTGCGGGCGCTATCTCCTTGAAAATCGGTAATTTCACGAAGGACGCGATTGCGGGCGTAACTCCTATCGAAAGTATGCTCGACATCCAGAAAACAATGGCTGCGCCATCGGAGAATCGAGGCTCCGTGGCAAGAGCTTCGGAAGTTCGCGCCGGAGCGCAACCCGTCAACATGCCCGAGAAAGTCGCGCTGGGCGGAGATCAATTTCTGGTGCCTATTGAGACGCCTCTCGTGTTTTCCGGCGTTATGCCCCAAACGCTGGCGCAATTCTCATCGGTTTTCAAGTCCTATGGTCTAAGCGCAATGCCGGGCGGAACCGTTCCACCGAGCCCTGAAGACGCCAAGCTGAAACCGGGCGACATGGTCGGCATGCAACTGGCTTCCGGCGATCTGTCTATGTACGCGGGATGCACTGTGACCGCGATTATTCGCGGCCGGGTATTCGTTTGCGGGCACCAGTTTCAAAATGCCGGTTCCGTGTCGCTGCCTATGACGCGTGCTTACGTGGTGACCACCCTGGCGTCCTCGTTGGAATCCACAAAGATTATGAATACCGGCGGCACGATTGGTACGTTCCAGCAGGACCGGTTGACTGGCGTAGTTGGGCAGCTTGGACCCGGGCCGGCGATGCTCCCCGTGACCGTAAACATCACGACCCCGAACGAGGAACGCCATTTTCATTTCAATGTAGTACAGAATCCGAAGCTCACGCCCCTGCTTGTAGCCGTGGCCGCGTATAACGGCATTGTGACCAACACCGCATACACACAAGGCTCGACGCTTCAGTTGGATGGCCAGGTCAATATCTCCGGCCATCCGTCATTAGATCTGCGCGGGATGTACATTCCGTCAAACTTGATGCCAGACGGATACGAGTTGGCGCTAAATGTCGAATCGGCGTTTGGGCGCATTTACACGAATCCGTATGAGCAGCCCAAGGTGCAAAACGTCACGCTGAACGTGACCAGCATGCCGGAAAGCCGGTGGGCGGCGATAGACGGCGCATGGATTGATCGCAGCAATGTTCAACCAGGGCAGGCCGTTACAATTAAAGTGCTGCTGCGGCCTTATCGCGGCGCTCCTTTCATTCAAGAGATTCCCATTACCATTCCGGCGCAGGCGCCCCACGGAAATCTGCAAATCCTGGTGAGTGACGCCAGCTCGATTAATCGAATGCGGGGGATGCTTGGCGAAGGAGGCCAAGACGGACTGCAGAGTCTCGACGAATTAATTCGCATCATGAACCGCGAGCGCCAGAACGATCGTCTGTACGTCACGCTGCTGGAAAATGCGCCAACGCTGCTGGTCGAAGATAAAGAGCTCCCCAACGTTCCAGCGTCGGAAATCAACGTGCTGGATCAACAGCGCATGCCGGGCGGTCCGCAGTTGCTCTATCAATCGGTGATCGCGCAACATTCCGTGCCCCTGAAGCAGGTGGTAACGGGGCAACAGTACGTTTCCGTCACAGTCAAGTGATCCCAAACCTAAAAAAGATTGCGAGATTATCGATGCGGCGACTCACATTCGTGTTTATTGCGTCGGTCGTTGGGCTTTGCGCTGTCGCGGCCCAGGCTGAGCACACAAGGTTTTGGCAGCAGTCAAGCTTCGAGGAATTCGACAAAGGAACAAAGAAGGGCATGGCTTTGCGCAGCGACGGAACGCTTATGCCCGCTCCAGAGTTCAAGCAGTTCGCTGATCCGAATCTGGCATATATTTGGGCGCTGGCTGTGGATTCGAAAGGGCGTCTCTACGCGGCCGGCGGATCAGACGCGAAAGTGCTGCGGCTCGCCGCAGGCGAAAAACCAGCCACTGTCTTTCAATCGGCTGAACTCGAAGCGCAGGCGCTGGCTATCGACAAGCAGGACAATCTCTATGTGGCCACCTCCCCTGATGGCAAAGTTTACAAAGTGACTTCGGATGGCCAGCATAGCGTTTTTTTTGACCCTAAAACGAAATATATTTGGGCGCTGGCATTCAATCCAGCAGGAACGCTCTTTGTGGCCACCGGCGATACGGGCGAGATCTTCGCTGTCGCGCCTGATGGCAAAGGGCAGTTGTTTTACAAGTGCGACGAAACCCATGCGCGGTCTCTGGCGTTCGATCAGCATGGCAATTTGCTGGTCGGCACGGATCCCAGCGGCTTGGTGATTCGCGTTCCGGTGATTTCGCAGAATTCAGGCGTTCCCAAGGCGGGCAAAGCATTTGTGATTTACGAGACGGAGAAGAAAGAAGTCACGGCCCTTACTACGGACAGCGCGGGCAATATTTATGCGGCCGCGGTTGGCAACAAGGCTCAGCGGCCGAGCCCATTACGCGCTCAGCAGAACATCGCGGCGCAACAATTTGCTGCTGCGCTTGCAGCCGCTGCCCAGAAAGGCCAGCATCCAACTGGGACCGCGACTGTTGGCGCACCTGGGGCAATTACGCCGATGATTTTTCCTCAATTTCCAAGCCCCACTGGCGGCGCCGAAGTCTACCGCATTTCTCCGGATGGATCCCCGGAATCGCTTTGGAGTTCGCCACAGGACGTGGTGTATACGTTAGCCTTCTCGCCGGATAATCATTTGCTGTTAGGCACTGGAAACCATGGCGACGTGATTCAGCTCGACGATAACCGCCTGTTTTCCTCGCTGGCAAACTCTGACGCTTCGCAGGTAACGGCGCTGATTGCCGGGCCCGGTCACACCGTTTACGCTGCGACTGCGAACCCGGGAAAAGTGTTCACGCTGGGCCCATCCTATGCCGCCGAAGGAACTTTCGAATCGGATCCCTTCGATGCGAAAATTTATTCGCGCTGGGGACGGCTGTCGTGGTGGGGCCGGAACGGCGCGGACGGCAAGGTGGAATTTTATGTTCGCTCCGGCAACACTTCTGATCCGGATGATTATTGGAGTGCGTGGTCGGGTCCGTACACAAGCGCCACTGGCTCGAATGTAGGTTGCCCGCCTGCGCGATTTGTCCAGTGGAAAGCCGTATTTCATGTCGCAGGGCAGAAAAACCAGCCAACGCTCTCATGGGTGAAACTTGCCTATTTGCGAAAAAATGTCGCGCCGGTCATTGACGGCATCGCCGTTCAAGATCCTGGCATACGCGCGCAAGGCTTCGAAGGAAATCCGGAGGGGCCGCATCCTCCTTCTGTGATTCCCCTGCACCCGCCGCGAAATCCTCAGCAAGTAGAACAAAGCTTTGCGGTGTTTGCGCAGACGCAAGAAAATCCAGTGCGCTTCACGTCTCCGCCGCAAGGTATCCGCGCGAAAGGTTATCAGACCGTTGTTTGGACTGCGCACGACGACAACGAAGACGAATTGATCTTTTCCGTCTACTATCGCGGGCAGGGCGAGAAGGAATGGAAGCTTTTAAAGGACAACCTTCATGAAGATTTTTATTCGTGGGATACCACTTCCATGCCCGATGGCGCGTATTACTTGAAGATTGCGGCGTCAGATGCGCCTTCGAATCCTGTAGGTGAAGCGCTTACCGCAGAAATGGAAAGCGATCGCTTCGAAGTCGATAACACGCCGCCAACCATTGAGAACATTCGCGCCGAGCAAACTCCGGGCGAATGGCACGTGCGCTTCGTCGCTCACGATAGTGGAAGCGCCATCGCGCGCACCTCCTACAGCATCGACGCGGGCAAATGGCAAATGGTCTTTCCGTTCGGCCAGCTCACCGATGCGCCGTCGGAAAATTACGATATTGCGCTGCGCAATTTGAAGCCGGGCGAGCACACCGTCGCTGTGCGCGTCTCCGACGAATTTGAAAATACGGCCACCGGGAAGGTCACCTTCACCGTCGGCGGGAGCGCGCATTAGACAAAATAGCCGCTGTCGGTACGTGCATTTCAGCGCTCAACCGGAGCGGCACTTGCGGATAGATGCGCCCGACGCCTGACAATTCGGGGAATGTTTTGCGCAAGCAAGTGCTCGAATGCCTGCTGCTGATCGCTGCCTTGAAAAACCCGCTTCGGAACAATCGCGAAGGACCGCGGACCGTAGTATAGCAAATACGAAATGGGCGTCGATCAGCACACGTAAATAAGTACTCCACTTAAGCTGGGAATCAATCTGCGACGTGCGGAAGTGAATCCCTTCCTGCGAAAATGCTAGCGAGCATTCGTCGTGGAACTTAGGTTTGTGACTAAAGGTAATCGTTGGAATGACAGTAAGCCCAGCGATCAGAACTACGACGAAAACCGTAGCGAGCCCGATAAATACTATGCCCGTCCGGAGCTCTTGCGATTTAAGCAAATAAACGCCCAGACCTGCCACGATGATAATGACGATGATGTCACACCATATTCGTGTGCGCGAACCAAAGTTGGCGCGCACGGCTCGGACATAATCGCTCCGCAGATATCGAAAGGAGAGATCAACTGTTGAACTCATAATCTGTTGTTCCGCCCGACAGTCAGATAGCTAAAGCCTAGCACGAAACAATGAATGCCCCTCGTTTTAAACCACCGGCCACCCGCGCGGTGTGTAATAATTTGTGGCATGACAACAACACAAATGGAACAAACTGGCGAAGCATCTGCGCCGGATCTGAGAACAATTCGCGAGGCCCACGAGCGTATCCGGCCACAAATTCACCGGACTCCGGTATTCACTTCGGAGACGCTCGACCAGATGGCCGGCGCACAGCTCTTTTTCAAATGCGAGAATCTGCAAAAGACCGGCTCGTTTAAATTTCGTGGCGCGACGAATGCAATTTTTTCCCTGACCGATGAAGAAGCCAAGCGCGGCGTGGTGACTGTTTCTTCCGGCAATCACGGAGCAGCCATTTCGCTTGCTGCGCGCCGCCGCGGAATTCCTGCATGGGTCGTGATGCCGGGCGCCGCACCAAAGGCCAAGCGGCTAGCTGTGGAATCCTACGGCGGGCGCGTCACCGAATGCGAATACTACATGGCCTCGCGAGATGCTGCCTGCAAAACAGTGCAGGAAAAAACTGGCGCGATTCTGATTCATCCGTACAACAACGCGCGCGTCATCGCCGGACAGGGCACCGCGGCTCTTGAACTTCTCGAAGATGTACCGGACCTCGACATCATCATCGCTCCGGTAAGCGGTGGCGGACTCTTGAGCGGCACGGCCATCGCGGCAAAATCTTTGCACCCCTCAATGCGTGTGGTTGGAGCGGAACCGAAAAATGCGGACGACGCCTACCGCTCGCTTGCCTCAGGCAAAATCGAACCGGCCGCGAAAACGCAGACCATTGCCGACGGCCTGCGCGCGGTGCTCTGTCCGCTCACGTTTTCGATTCTTCGCAAACATGTGGACGAGATCGCGGTGGTGAGCGAAGAGGAAATTCTGGCATCCATGCGCCTGCTGTGGGAACGGCTGAAGCTGATTGTCGAGCCGTCCGGCGCGGTCTCCGCTGCTATTGTTCTTCAAAATAGAATTGCCGCGCGCGGGAAACGCATAGGGATACTTCTTTCGGGCGGCAACTTGGACCTGGATCAGATTCCTTTTGTTCACGCGGCGAAATAGCGGCAGAATCTCCGGCAAAATCTCGCCCTATCCTGTCTAGCTCAGGATGTTAGGCCTTCCAATCAGTGGGCGGAAAAGTAATGTGCCAAAAACCCGGAGCAGCCCGGTCGAATTCTACTGCGACTTGAAATCCTTCCGCTGCGGCCTGCGGGTGGCGCGTAACATAGCACCCGATGCGCTCGTGCGAGCGTTCATGTTCGAGGACGAAACGAGCGCCAGAAACGAAATTCTCGGGCGAAAGCAGCAGCGCCCCATGGTCGTTCACGTTCGCCGTGAATGCGCGGACGATGCTCGGCTTTCCGTCAATGGTGACGTGCAATTTGACGCCCACGCGCAGCATGACGCGCTGGCTGCGCCGGCGCTCATCCTGTGGCGCCACTTGCGCGCCATGCCCTGGAGCAAGATCTTCCGGATTCATGCCTGTCGGCTCGCAAAAAGCTGATGGGTAATAATCCGATAAAGAAAACAGAACGGCGAGGGAAATGCCAGACTTGCGGCTCTCGCTACAGCTCGATGCCCCAAAAATCCATCTCGGGCTTGACCAGTTCGACGCCCATCTCCCATCCATCGAGGCCTTTGCTGCCCCGGTAGACAACCACCGCCGCCATGCTTCTCTGATTTGCCAGGTTGGTTATGGTCATTTTCTGCTCGATAGGCATAGGCTTGGCGGCCACCAGCAGGCATCCATAGAAATTGACCACTCGAGTGTGCGCTTGCGCACGATTGGTCCTGTTGATTGCTTGTTCCCGCCATTCGATTGACACGGGGACCTGTGAATTCATGCGTGGCCCGCGGCGCTTTCCTCGCATTTTCGCTTCCACAGGGGATGCCGAGAAAGTTTGGCCGTTGTCGTTCATGAGGGCAGCCTTTGAGAAATGAAAGGAATTGAAATCAGGAGGGTTAATGTTATCGCGCCAGTTATCGCGTAGGTCATTCAGATGATACTAGTACTGCATTTAGCCGCCGTCAATGGTACTCATTTGAAATTTACGTCTGCCCTTGACCCATTTTGGCACAAGCTAAAGGACACTCGTTCTCCAGCCTGATAGGGCTTTCTCACCTAGGGCGGAGAAAACGAGCGAATGTAAGGCCGAAAGGACGCGATTGAAACTAGTTTTCGGCGATGCGCTTGGCATGCGGGGCAAGCATTGGTTCTTCGTGCAGGCGCAACTGCTCCTGCGCTTCCCGTAGGCGCTTGCGCCCGCTTCTCCCGAGCCAGCTCTGGAAGGAATCCATGTACGTGTAGAAGACCGGCGTGAGGTACAGGGTTACAACCTGCGCGAATACCAAGCCTCCGACTACCGACATGCCCAAGGGGCGCCGGGAATCGGCTCCTGCGCCCCATCCAAATGCGATGGGCGCGGTGCCCATAATGGCAGCCATCGTGGTCATCATGATGGGGCGGAAGCGAATCAGGCAGCCCTGCACCGCTGCTTCCGCAGCGGAATAGTCGCCCGAGCGCTGTAGTTCAAGGGCGAAGTCCACCATCATAATGGCGTTTTTCTTCACGATGCCGATGAGCATGATAATGCCCACAAATCCGAACAGATCGAGTTGCATGTGGAAAGCCATTAGCGTCAGCAGGGCGCCGAAAGCAGCCGCGGGCAGGCCTGAAAGAATTGTTAACGGGTGGATGAAGCTCTCATACAAAATTCCGAGCACGATGTAGATGACCAGGATCGCCATGGCCAGCAATAATCCGAGGCCGGTGAGCGATTGCTGGAAAGCCTGTGCGGTGCCCTGGAAACTTGTGGTGACGGTGATCGGAAGGATGTCCTTTGCGAGACTCTGAACTTCATCGACAGCCTGTCCCAAGGAGACGCCAGGCGCCAGGTCGAACGAAACCGTCACCGAAGGCAATTGCTTCGTGTGATTGACGGTCAGCGGGCCCAAGCCAGTGGTCACGCTGGAAACAGCGCTCAAAGGAACGAGCTTGCCGCTGCTTGAGGTGACGTACAAGTAAGAAAGCATATCGGGGTCACGCTGATACTTGTCCTGCAACTCCATGATGACCCAGTATTCGTTGTTCGGCGCATAGATGGTGGAAATCTGGCGTTGGCCATAGGCCGTGTATAGCGCGTTTTCAATTTGTTCGGGCGTGACGCCAAGAGACTGCGCCTTGTCACGGTCGATGTTGATGTTAATTTGCGGATTTTTGATCTGCAGGTCTGTAGTTACGTCGGTCAGCCCCGGTAGAGTCTTCATTTTGTCTTCCATGATTTTCGCGTACTTGTAGAGCTGGCTCGTGTCCGGACTCACTAACGTGAACTGATACTGGCTTTTCGTGGAATATCCTCCGATCTGTATGGCTGGAGGATTCTGCAAAATCACTTTCATCCCCGGTATGGCGTTAAGCTTTGGCTGCATCTCCAGAATGATGTCGGAGATGGTCATGTGATGCTCAAAAAGTGGGCGAATTGCAGCCAAAATGGGATGCATTACTGCGTTCTTGCCATATTTCGCTTCCCATCCGTCCCAGGTGGGATTCTTGGTCCATGGCCTGTCTGGGCGATCCTTCAGGTGATCGAAAAACCTGCCATTGTTGAGCCCTCCCCCGCCAAAACCGCCGCTGGCGCTGACGCTGGAAAAAAACTGCATGGTGTTCGGATCGGCCCAGACAACCTTATTCACCGCCTCCATATGCGCCTTCATGGCATCAAACGAGATCCCTTGATTCGCCTCGACAGAGCCGGACACCTCCGATTGGTCTTCCTCCGGCAAAAATCCTTTCGGGATCACATAGAATTGCCAGGCGGTTGCGAACAACAGCAGCGCACCGGCTCCCATGACTATCAAGCGATGCCGCATGGCCCAGTGCAGCGAAACTTCGTACCCGCGAAGCGTGCGCGCGAAGAAGCGTTCGAACGCGTTGTACATGCGGCCATGTTTTTCGCCGAGATGCGGGCGCAGGAAACGGCTGCACAGCATAGGCGTAAGGCTCAAAGAGACAAATCCAGAAACGAGAATCGCCGAAATGATGACCACGGCGAATTCGTGCAGCAAGCGCCCCAAAATTCCGGACATGAAAAAGACTGGCAGGAAAACCGCCCCCAGCGAAAGCGTCATGGACAAAATCGTAAAGCCAATTTCGCGCGAACCGCGCAGGGAAGCCTCGCGGACGCCTTCTCCGTGCTCCATGTGGCGCACGATGTTTTCGAGCATGACGATCGCATCGTCGACGACAAAACCCACAGACAGCGTCAGCGCAAGCAGCGACAAGTTGTCCACCGTATATCCGAGCAGGTACATCACTGCAAAGGTGCCGATGATGGACATCGGCAGCGCCATGCTTGGGATGATCGTCGCGGAACCGTTCCGCAGGAACAGGAAAATCACCAGCACCACGAGAATCATCGCCAGAAACAAGCTGAACTTCACGTCGTTCACGGAATTCTGGATGGATATGGACTTGTCGTGTTCGATGGTCAATATCATCGCCGGCGGCATGATGGCGCGGAAACCCGGCAGGAGTTTTCGGATGGCTTTGACGATATCGATCGTGTTTGTTCCCGGCTGCTTCTGGATTGCCAGAACGACTCCCGGAACCGTGTTGATCCAGTTCGCCAGTTTTGTGTCCTGCACGCTGTCGTAGACCTTGCCAAGCTCGTCCAAGCGCACGGGCGCGCCATTGCGATAAGCAACAATAAGTGAACGAAACTTTGCGGCGTCTTCGAGCTGCCCATTCGCTTGCACCGTGAACGCGCGGTGTGCGCCGTAGAGCGTCCCCGTTGGCATGTTGACGTTGGCGTTCTGAACCGCTTGCGTGACCTGATCTATCCCGATCTGCCGGCTGGCCATTTCCCTCGGGTCCAGATCTATTCGTACTGCATACTTCATCGAGCCGAACACCGACACTTGCGCGACGCCGCTGACCATCGAGATTTGCTCGCCGAGCAGAGTTTCCGCATATTCGTCTACTTCGGAAAGCGGAAGGCTGGGCGAAGTCAGGGCCAAAAAGAAGATCGGCGAATCCGCAGGATTGACTTTGCGGAAGGTAGGGGGCGAGGGCATGTTCGGCGGAAGCTGATTTCGGGCGGCGGTGATGGCGGCCTGCACGTCTTGCGCGGCGCCGTCAATGTTGCGGCTCAAATCGAATTGCAGGGTGATGGAGGTCGAGCCCAGCGAGCTCGTCGAGGTCATCGAGTCCAAGCCAGCGATGGTGGTGAACTGTTTTTCAAGTGGCGTGGCAATCGCCGAGGCCATGGTTTCGGGACTTGCGCCGGGCAGACTCGCATTCACGGAAATCGTTGGGAAGTCGACGTTAGGCAAATCGCTGACCGCGAGATTGCGGTAAGCCACAATGCCAAAAAGCAAAATGGCCAGCATCAAGAGGCTGGTCATTACCGGATGTTTGATGAATCCTTCGGCGATTTGCATTTTCGTTCCTGCTTCTACCTACAGGCTTGTCTTAATCTGGACTTTTATGCCGGGAACCAGACGTAACTGCCCATCGGTGACAACCAAATCGCCGGGCTTGATTCCTTCCGCAATCACTGATTCGCCGTTTACAGTGCGGGAGACTTTCACGGTCCTCGATTCCACGGTCATATCCGGCTTTATGATGAAAATATAATCGCCCTGTTGGCCAGTTTGCACCGCTTGCGAAGGAACGACAATGGCATTTTGCTGCTCGGCCAGACGCAAAACCACGGTGACATATTCGCCGGGCCACAAACGTAAATCGTGATTCGCAAACGTGCCCTTCAATTCAATAGTGCCGGTGGTCGTGTCCACGGTGTTGTTGATGAAGGTCAAATAACCGGACTCCGGAGTGGAATTATCCGCAGGCGTCGCCTGAATCGGCAGTTTGCCGCGCGACATGTACGCCTTGATTTGGTCGAGATGTTGCTGCGGCACGGAAAAATCAACGTAAATCGGCGAGATTCGATTGATGACCACCAGCACGGGGAGATCGTTGGCCTTCACTACCGTACCTGGATAAATCAACTGGCTGCCGGTGCGACCGTCTATGGGCGCATAAATCGAGCAGTACGAAACATTCAATTTTGCTGTTTGTACCGCCGCTTCATCGGCCTGCACGGCCGCTTGGTCCGCTTCGGCTGTGGAAGTGTATTGATCAATCTGTTCTTTGGAAACGATGCCGGATTTGTAGAGTTGCTGATAGCGCTCCGATTGCACCTGGGCCAGCTTCAAATTGGCCTCGTCTTTGGTCAAGTTTGCCTGTGCCAATTGCAACGCTGCCACAAAAGGCCGGTCATCGAGGGTGACCAGCAGCTCTCCCTTCTTCACAAATTGCCCTTGCGTGTAATGCACCGCGCTCACAATGCCGGCAACCTGGGATTCTACGGAGACGGTCGAATATGCTTCGCCCGTGCCGATTTCCTGTAACTCGATGGGCATCGACTTGGACACGGCCTTGGCCGCCATCACCGGGACCACCGGAGCGTCTGGCGGCGGAGCGGCGTGCTCCGTGCATCCCGCCAGGCCTAGCGCTAGTGCAAGAACTGCGGCTAATTTAGACAATCTGCTCATTTTTCTCCGTACGCATGAAATTCCGTCGAATTCCCTTCGCCTCGGCAGCTGTTGCGGTAAGCTGCATACCACATACTGTCGTCTTAGGCATTTACCGGGAAGCGCCTCAGAAAGGTTCGCAAAGCTCTAACAATCCTATTTCCAATGGCTAAACACCGGCAGCTTTCGCCTCTTTATCTGACGTTTGCGCTGGCACTCCCGTTGCAACTCTCCGTCAGCTTTTTTTTCGTTGCCGCTCCCGTCCGCCGCGCCTCTGTGCTACGATTCAGGATTGCGGCGGTCGCATGCAACATTTTTCTGCGCCGCGGAATTTATCGTACCATTTTTTGATTTTTTTGCCCTTAAAGGAGAAGCGCTACGGATGGAAACCAGCCAAACCTCGCGAAACGGAAAACCGTACCTCCTGCCGGAAAGACCGCTAAATTCAATTGATGATTACATCGCCATTGGCGGGCTTGAAGGATTGAAAAGGGCGCAGTCCATGCCGCGAGAGGCGGTAATCGCGGAGATCAAGAAATCGGGCTTTCGCGGACGCGGCGGCGCCGGCTTTCCGGTAGGAATCAAGTGGGCCAGTATTGCAGCCGATCCATGCCCCGTAAAATACGTCGCCTGTAACGCCACCGAAGGCGAGCCGGGCACGTTCAAAGATCGCATGATGATGCGGCGCAATCCGTACCAGCTTCTCGAGGGAGTCGCGATAGCCGCCTACGTGATGAACGCGCAGAAAGCGTTCATCGCTATGAAGCGGACTTTCGAACAAGCTATCGCGCGTTCGGCGCAGGCGCACAAGGAAATGAGTGAGCGGAACGTGTTAGGCGACATTCCTATCGAGTTTGTCTACGGGCCGGAAGATTATTTGCTCGGCGAAGAAAAGGCCATGCTCGAAGTGATCGAAGGGCGCGAAGCCATGCCGCGAGAAATGGACTTTCCTCCCTATGTTCTCGGGCTTTTCGCTGGATATCCTTCGTGCATTCCTGGGCAAACAAATCCTACGCTGGTAAATAATTGCGAAACGATGTCCACGATTGCGCACATCTTGCACAATGGTGCGGATTGGTTTCGCTCCATGGGTACAGCAGACACGCCGGGGCATACGATTTTCACGCTCTCGGGTGACGTGCAGCGCCAAGGGCTATATGAGCTTCCGATGGGCACCACGATGCGCGAACTAATCGAGAAATGGGGCGGCGGGCTCAAGCCCGGACGCAAATTGAAGGCAATTTTTTCCGGCGTGGCCAGCGCCGGGCTTTATCCGCGGGGCATTGATACGCCTTTGGATTTCGGCTCCATGCGCAATGCTGGGTCGGGGCTGGGCTCGGCGGGATTTATGGTGTACGACGATTCGAACTGCATGGTCCAAGTGGCCTATATCTTTTCGAAATTTTTGTGGATTGAATCTTGCGGACAATGCCGGTCATGCAAAGAAGGAACGCAGGAGGCGACCGAGCGGCTCGAGAAACTCATCAATGGCGACGGAGATGAGATTGATGTGGAAGCGATTTTGCAGGCGTCGCTGAATTCGCCGCGCGGTAACCGCTGCTTCTTGCCGACCGAGCATTCGCTGATTATTCCGAGCATTGTGCGCGAATTCAAGCAGGAGTTCGCTGAACACTATCATCGCGGCTGCCGCAATTGCCGCGTTCCAGTGCTGCCCAAAATGCATGATTACGACGAAGCCAACCACGCATTCCATTACACGCACGGGCGGCTTACGCCGTAGCGCCATTCCTGCAGTACGCATCGCAACACTGATACATGCATTAATTCGACCACATAAGGCTACAACAGGAGCGCGGAGTTGCCTGAGGCGTGCCGCGATTGGGTTGCGTAGCAGGAAAGGAAAATGCGCAGGCGATTCTTCATCGACAAATTCGAAGCGGGTCGCGCGCTGTTACGCGGCCAGGCAGCGGAGCATCTTGGACGTGTCCTTCGCGCTGAGCCGGGGCAGCTTTATGAACTGAGCGACGGCGTTGCAGTGTGGCTCGCGCGCGTGACAAATGTTTCGCAGGCGCGGAGCAATCAGCAGGTTGAATTCACTTTGGTGGAGAAACTCTCCGCGAGCGAATCAGCGCTGCAAATTCGCGTGCTGCTCTCGATTGTGAAATTCGAGCGCATGGAATGGTGCCTCGAGAAAGCTACGGAATTGGGCGTCACGGAGATCGTGCCGGTCGCAGCGGCGCGCAGCGAAAAGGCTTTGGTCCTGGCTGCGGCCAAACGCAGCCAGCGCTGGGGCAAAATTCTGCTGGAATCCGCGCAGCAATCGCGCAGGCTGCGGCCGCCAGCGCTCGCGCCGGCCGCAAAAACGCCGGACGCATTTGCCTGCGCAAACGAGAATCTGAGAATTTTGCTTTCCGAGCGTGCAGGTGCTCCGCCGCTGCGCGACGTTTTGCAAGATCAATCTTCACAAGACGTTTGCGTTGCAATTGGACCGGAGGGCGGTTGGACGGAAGAAGAGTTTGACGCCGCAGCAAAAAACGGATTCCGCGAAGCTTCGCTTGGGCGCGAAATTCTGCGGACAGAAACTGCGGTGATTGCGGCCCTAGCTATTTTGCGCTACGCGCTAGAGTCAGTCGCTCCTACAGGCTCACGACAATCGGCCAACTCTTGATAGCAGCCTGGCCGCTCTTGCAGAATCAATGATTTAAACCATCCTTCGTATATAATCCGCGTGTAAATCCAGCGCGAAGTTGCTCAGGAGGCGTGCATGCCACCACTTTCTGAATACATGGCGCGGTACGACCACGAGCATACGAATCGGTGGAACAAAGTGTGCCACGGGATTGGCATTCCGCTGGTGATTGCGGGGCTGGTGCTGCTGGCGATGCTGCGCTGGAAGCTTGGCCTGGCACTTTTTGTTTTGGGCTGGATTTTTTTGTTTGGTGGGCACAGGATTGAAGGCAATCGGCCCGCGTTTTTTCAAGGCGTGATTTATTTTTTGGTCGGACCGATCTGGATCGCTAAGGAAATTAAGGATTCATTCACGCGCCACGAGCGATAGAAAGCCAGATTACCAGCAATATATTGCTGCTGAACCTCAGAACTCATCCTCTTGGATCTTATTGGGAATTTCGAGTGCACGATAGTCCGCCTACCGACCACTAGCTCATGTTAGGGTGGCGTTAGGATGAAGGTGTACGATTCCGCTATGTCAAGTATCTGGGTAAAATGGCCTCTATCAACTTTCGACTACACCGAAATAACCATCAACGACGTACTCGGTGAAGCAGCCCGCGCGCTAAGTACGGCACCCTGCGAAGCACGCGGCGAAATTCACAGCGACAAGATGTACGTCGTCGACACGAAAAGAGGGGTCTACGTTCTTTGCCATCGGTGCTGCAAGGCGCTAGGTCTGCCGCTACCCCCGAGTGGCAAATTCAAAGGAAAGTAGGTGCCCGCAAAAAAAAAACGAACGCAACCGCAGATTCCCCGCCGCGGCGCTACGCTCGGAGTCCCGACGAAAAACATCGGGACTCTCGGAATGGCAGTCCTTCTAGTGACTGTAGCTCGAGTCGATGAAGGCGTCGACGTCATGGTGAAGTTTGTCATGCGCCTTCTGGTCAATGTAAACCATGTGACCGGACGGGTAATACTCGAAGCTCACATTCTTGCGAATGGGCGGCTCGAGCATCATGTGCGACACGGTTTCCTCGATGCCATTGAACGGCGTGGCGAGGTCGTAGTATCCGCAAAGGACCATGAGCTTGAGCGACCCTTCCTCGGTCATCGCAGAACGCAAAGTTTCGGCGACTTCGGGGAGAGCCTGACTGTCCCACGGGCGCACGTTGGCGCTTACGGTGTAATACTGGTCGCTATCCCACTTCAGATCGCGGCGGACGTAATCCTGAAACGTGGCCACGAAGGCGCCAAGATAAGAAGCTTCGCTGGGATCGTATTCGGGATACTCCTCAGCGGCGTCTCGATTGTAGCCAGTAAAGCGCGAGTCGAGACGGCCGACGATGAGACGTTGATTGCGCATCAGCTCGGCGAACCAGCGGAACGGTGCGACGCGGAGGTTGCATTCTTTGATGAATGCCGGAGAAAGAGCAGTGAGATGTGCCATGTCGGCGACGACTTTGGCGTAATCTGCAGGTGAGATTTGGTCGCCTTCCTGGAGCGCCTGTGCATACTCGCCATGAGCGAATTCGCGGGCGCGCTGGGCAACCTCGG
This sequence comes from Candidatus Acidiferrales bacterium, assembly GCA_035307965.1. Lineage (GTDB taxonomy): Bacteria > Acidobacteriota > Terriglobia > Acidiferrales > UBA7541 > DAHUXN01. Next base: position 314,691 of record DATGHO010000035.1, read on the forward strand.
CGACGCTGAGGCGCTGCAAATCGGGCGCGAGCAGGTAATGATACCAGGCGGACGTGACGTAAGTGGGCAAATAGAATTCGGAACGGTCATCGGCGCCCCACGGCGCGAAGGCCATGGTGGAGAGAAGCATGACGCCATTCAAATACATGTTGTGACGATGAAGGAGCACGCCAGCAAGCTCGGCGGAGCGGGTGGTTCCGTAGCTCTCGCCGAGGAGAAACTTGGGAGAATCCCAGCGCTCGTTGCGGGTGACGTACTGGTAGATGAAGTCGGCAAATATGTTGGCATCCTGAACGACACCGTAGAACTGAGCGGGATTCTGGCCGGGCGCGGGACGGCTGTAGCCAGTCGAGACGGCGTCAATGAAGACGAGATCGGTGGCGTCGAGGAATGAATCTTCATTGTCTTTGACGGAATAGGGCGCGGGCATGCCATGGCCGTCGGAAGTCAGAACGACCTCTTCGGGACCCATGCCCATGTGAGTGAAAAGAGAGGCGGAACCGGGGCCACCATTGTAGACAAATGTAATGGGGCGCTTGGAAATGTCCGGCACGCCATCTTTCGTGTACGCGACGAAAAAGAATGTGGCTTTGGGATTGCCAGCGTCGTCCTTGATGACGTAAGTAGCGGCTGTGGCCGTGTAATTGATTTCCTGGCCGCCGATGCGCGCGGAGTGATGCGTCACCGAGCTTTTCTCGACAGGGGGAGGAGGCGGCGTCTTGTGCTCTGGTTGCTGGGCGTTTTCCGATTGCTGTTGCTCCGCTGCGCCGGGCGGCGGCATGCCCGGACGACGGCGCTGTGCCGAAGTCGTGATGGAAATTAGAAAAACCGCTGCAATCGCGAAAACAAAATGAGCTTTTCTCATTGTGTCCTTTCTTGACGAACGAAATTAATTACGGCCCCTGAAATGATCGGCTTACGGGAAGCAAGATGGACGTGCGGGGATGCGCAAGAGTTTCAAGAAATCAAAATAATTACGGTGAGATCTCAGAAAAACAGCCCAGGCACGACTTGCGCCTCGGTTATGCTCTTTTTGTGGGGCGAAGCGAGCAGCGGGCTGGATTGCTGCGCACGCTTCGGAGTTTGTCGTT
>DATGHO010000036.1:0-18365 GCA_035307965.1 Candidatus Acidiferrales bacterium
TGGCAATGCCCAGCTCCCGCAGCGCTCGTCCCACCTGCGTCAGCCGCTGCCGGTCGACGGGCTCCCCTTGCTTCGGCGTCAGCCAGAAATGGCTGGCGCGATCGCTATACAGCGTGCAGAAAATCCCGCGCTGCTCCACCAACTGCGCGTAGTACACTTCGCCGCTGGCGTCGTCCAGGATCACCAGCAGGTCGTGATACTCTTCGCCACCCAGCCAGCGGTGCGTGCTCCGGCCTGCCGGTTTACCCCACTTCGCCCTCTCCTCGAGCGGACATTTCACTTGCTAATCTCCCGGACATATCATGTGCTAACGACAACCTGCTTAAAAATCGCTATTCGGAAACGTTGATTTGCGCTAGACTCCCGCGCAAAGGAACTTTTCGCCTGCTCGCGCGTACTGGGCAAGGGAGCGAGACGCTCGCTCGGGAGGGAACTAATGTCCTCAACTACCGCAGCAGTACCCGAAGCACCGCAACCAATCGGTCCGTTCGGACGCGTGATTGGCGTGCTGGTGAATCCGGGAGCGACCTTCGAGGACATCGCTCGGAAACCAAGCTGGATTATGCCGATAATGCTACTTATTATCATCAACATTGCAGTCACCGCGATTTTCAGCCAGCGCGTTGGCTGGCGCGCCTTCATGGAAAAGCAGATTGCGCAAAATTCTTCCGCGCAACAGCGCATGCAGCAGATGACACCGGCGCAGCGCGAAAAGACACTGCAAACTCAGGTAAAGGTCGCCAGCATTTTCGGCTACGTCGGCGGAGTCGTCGGCGTTCCCATCGTTCTGCTGGTCCTTGCCGCGATATTTATGGGGATTTTTAATGCCACGTCGAGCGCGGGACTAGATCTCAACACCTCATTGGGGATAACTTCACACGCATACTTGCCGTTTGCCATTGTCGGCCTGCTGGGAATTCTGCTGATGTTCATCAAAGCTCCCGACACGATCGACATCCAGAACCTTGTTGCGTCCAATCCCGGCGCACTTCTTAGCGGCGCTGCGCCAAAATGGCTGGTGTCCCTGTTGACGTCGCTTGACGTCTTCACTTTTTGGGTCCTTGGGTTGATGGCTTTCGGTTATTCTGTGGCGCGACCCCGCAAAATCAAAATGGGCAGCGCGCTCACATGGGTTTTGGGCATCTGGATCGTCTGGGTCATTGTTAAGGTCGGCTTGGCCGCGATAACCTCCTGATACACTCTGTGGATGGCATTTCGCTTTGAAGTTCTGCACACGGACCCGAGCGGCGCGCGCCTCGGCCGCCTGGAAACTCCTCATGGCATCGTCGAGACGCCCGCCTTCATGCCCGTGGGCACGCTCGGCAGCGTCAAAGGACTGACGCAGGAGTCCCTCGAATCCATCGGCGCGCAAATCATCCTCGCCAATACCTATCATCTTTTTCTTCGGCCGGGCGCGGAGCTTATCCGCGAAATGGGCGGCCTGCACAAATTCATTTCCTGGCCGCATCCGATTCTCACCGATTCGGGCGGCTACCAGGTTTTCAGCCTAGCGGCTCTTCGCAAAATCACCGACGAGGGCGTCGAATTTCGCTCGCATCTGGACGGCTCCGCGCGCTTTTTGTCTCCCGAGAAGGCTCTCGAAATTCAAATCGCGCTTGGCTCGGACGTCATCATGGTCCTCGACGAGTGCATCGAGTCCGCCTCCGATGAAGTTTGCGCTTCCGCCGCCGCCGCGCGCACGCTCGGATGGGCCAAACGGTCGCTCAAGTATTTCAATGAGTGCGGGGATGCGCAGCGCCAAATGATATTCGGCATCGTCCAAGGCGGAGCGCATTGCGAACTGCGGCGCAAATACGCAGACGAAATGGTCGCGCTCGATTTTCCCGGATACGCCATTGGCGGCTTGGCGGTCGGCGAATCACACCAAACCACCTGCGAGATGACCGCGGAAGTCACCTCGCGCTTGCCTGCGAACAAGCCGCGCTACTTGATGGGAGTGGGCCGACCCGAGCAAATCGCCGATTACGTCGCGCGCGGCGTGGACATGATGGATTGCGTTTTGCCCACGCGCAGCGCGCGCCACGGATGCCTGTTCACCTGGCAAGGGCGCTTGCTCATCAAGAACGCGCGCTATGCCAATGACTCGCGCGCGATTGATCCCGAATGCGAATGTCCGGCCTGCCGGCGCTATTCCCGCGCCTATTTGCGCCATCTCTATGTGTCCAACGAAATCCTCGGAGCAACTTTGAACACCCTGCATAACGTTTACTTTTACCTTGACATCATGGCTAAAATCCGCAAGGCTATCCGTTTTGGGAACCTCTTGGGATTCTGTTCTGCGCTTCAGGCTCGTCTTGACACGACTATCTCCGATTAGCACGCGGCAATGAGTGCCGAATCGAGAGTGCCAATTGAATAATTGGCGGCCAGGCGCGAGCGGCGCTCTCCGGAGCAGCGTTTTCGGCTTATCGTTCCTCTAACCTAATAGGGAATCCGTAAAGGGAGTGATTTTTGATGTTGCTTGGCCCGTTGTTTAATCCTTCTCTGGCAGCGCAGCAGGCGCCGAGCGGCCTTATCGCCATTCTGCCTTTTGTACTGATTCTGGTCATCTTATACGTATTGATGATCCTGCCGGCGCAGCGCCGCCAGAAAAAGCTCGCAGCCATGATTGCGGCGCTGAAAAATGGAGACAAAGTCGTCACTAATGGCGGAATTTACGGCACCATTGTTGGTTTAGATAACGAATCAGTTCAACTGCGCATTGCTGAGCAAGTAAAAATTCGCGTGTCGCGCAGCGCCATTGCCGGGCTGCAGCCGGAGCCCAAGGAGACGTAGGCGCACCGATGAATTCGAATCTTAAGTGGAAGGCTCTTTTTATTGCCATTGTCGTGCTGATCTGTTTTTATGGGCTATTCGGCGTGCCTTCTTTCCCCACATCGTGGGGCCAAGCAGCTGACAATTTTTCGAATCGCATGCAGTTGGGCTTGGATTTACGCGGCGGCAGCCACCTGGTCTTGCAAGTGGAAGTGCAAGAAGCTGTAGGAAATCACACCGACCAGACGATTAGCGAACTCGAAGACCAGCTTCACAAGCAAAACATCACTGCGGGCCAAGTCCGCCGCCTCAACGACACGCAAATTCTTGTTCCCAATGTCGCGCCAGCATCTTCCGGCACTCTGCAGGCGCTTGTGCAGAATCAGCTTCCCGACTGGACCATGGCGCCAGCAGCAGGCCAGCCAAACGGCTTCGTCCTGACCATGAGGCCCGCGGTTGTTGCCGACATTGAGCAGCGGGCTATGACCGAATCGGTAGAAACAATTCGCCGGCGCATCAGCGGGCTGGGATTGAAAGAACCCAATGTGGGGCCCGCTGGCCGTGGGCAGAACGAAATTCTCGTCGAGCTCCCGGGCGAGGGCGATCCCACGCGCGCCAAGCAGGTCATCCAGGCCGGCGGGCAATTAAAATTGCAGCTGGTCCTCGATAACAACCCGTATCCCTCCGAGGCGGCTGCTCTGGCTGCGCATGGTGGCGTGCTGCCGCCCGGCAGCGAACTCGTTCCGGGAAAGGTTACCGGGACCAGCGGCCAGACTGGCGCAGAGGGCTGGTGGCTGCTCAATCGCACTCCTATCGTCACTGGCGCGGACCTGCGCGACTCTAACGTGGGCCCGGATGGAACCGAGCCGGGTTTTTACCAAGTCAATTTTTCGCTCTCCAATCAAGCCGCCGCGCGTTTCGGCCCATTCACAGCAGCGAATCTCGGCCATTACATGGCGATTGTCTTGGATAACCAAGTCCAAGAATCAGCTGTGATCCAAGGCCACATTACGGACCAGGGGGATATTGAAGGGCACTTCACGCAGCAACAGGCCAAAGACCTTGCCTTGATCCTGAACGCCGGCGCTCTCCCCGCGTCCATCAAATATCTGTCGGAGCGCACCATTGGTCCTTCCCTCGGTGCCGACTCGATTCGCGAAGGCGTGACCGCCTCAATCGCCAGCCTCATCGCGGTGTGGATCTTCCTGGTTGTTTATTACCGGCTCAGTGGGATCAACGCGGTCGTCGCTCTTCTGCTTAACCTCATCATTCTAGTGGCTTTCATGGCCATGAGCGGCGCGACGCTAACCCTGCCAGGAATCGCCGGAGTGGTGCTGACTATTGGTATGGGCGTTGACTCCAACGTGCTTGTCTTCGAGCGTATCCGGGAAGAACTGCGCAATGGCAAGGCTAACGCTTCTGCCGTGGACATTGGCTTTGACAAAGCCTTTCTGACCATCATCGATACGCACATCACCACCCTGGTTTCTGCGGCCTTTCTTTTCATGTTCGGCAGCGGCCCGGTTAAGGGCTTTGCCATCACACTGATTATCGGCCTTCTCGCGAACTTGTTCACTTCTGTATGGGTCTCGAGGGTTATATTCGACTGGCATTTGTCACGCATGAGTCGCGAAGCAGAGTTGAGTATCTAGCTTGTTTTAAATGAGATAACTGAGTCGCTGAGCAAATTGGTAACCATCGTGCCGTTCTGGGAACATTCTTTTCGCGGTGGTGTCTAATTCAGCAAGGACAATAGTCGATGGAATTTTTTCACGCGCCTAATTATGACTGGATGGGCAAGGCCAAGTATTTCATCGCCCTTTCCCTTTCGCTGCTGGCTATCGGCGCCGCCGCGGCCATCTACCATCGTGGCTTGCATTACGGCATTGATTTCGAAGGCGGCACGCTGGTTATCGTGCGCTTTTCCTCGGCTCCGCCGATTAGCAAAATTCGTAAAGCTCTCGATGCCGCGGGGCTCAAAAACAACGAAGTCACGAGCAGCAGCGACATCTCCAATCCCAATTCCAAGAATGACGTAATGATTCGCGTCGCCAAACAGGGCGAAGGCGAAGATGCCCTCAATGCCGCCAAGCAGACCATTCTCACCGCTCTTGAAAAGAACTTCGGCGCTCCCAGCAGTTCCAAGCCCGACTTCAACTCTGCATCTGCTCCCGACGTGGCCAATTATCTGACGCGGCTTGACCCACTGATGCTCCAGACGTCCGCCGGCGATCGTTACACGCAACTGGCGCAGCAACTGATTAATGCGCGTGACCGCGAGCACGGCGGGATCATCACAAACTTTGACGAGTTGAGCAACGTGTCAGGCGCAAACGCAGCGGTAATCGCCGCACTGAAAAACGGCTATTCTCTCAATAACTTTAGTATTCTGCAGGCACAGGTAGTCGGCCCCACCGTCGGAGCGCAATTGCGACGGCAGGCCATACTGGCCACTCTCTACGCGCTCGCGGGAATGCTGATTTACGTGGCCTTCCGGTTCGAGTGGATTTACGGCGCTGCTGCGGTCATCGCCGTTTTCCACGATGTGCTGATCACGCTGGGCTTTTTTTGCTTGTTCTATAGCCATTTTGAGATTTCTCTCACGGTCATTGCGGCCCTGCTAACCCTGGTAGGCTATTCCATGAACGACACCATCGTGATTTTCGACCGTGTGCGTGAGAATTTGCGGCTGATGCGCCGCGAGCCGTTTACCACTATCGTCAACCGCTCCATCAACCAGACGCTTTCTCGCACCATCCTGACCAGCGGCCTTACCTTTCTCACTGTTTTTCTTCTGTTTGTCTTTGGCGGTCAGGTTCTTCGAAGCTTCTCTTTTGCGATGGTCATTGGAGTTGTGGTCGGTACCTATTCCAGTTTCGGCATTGCCGCTCCTATAGTTGTAGCTTGGAATAAATGGCGTGGCCATGGCGCCACGGCTCCAGTAGCTTCCTCGGCGGACAAACGCGCCGAGAAGCGTCTGGCGGCAGCTAGGAGGTAAACAACAATGTTTGATGAACTTGTGGAGTCAACGAGTAAGAAAAAGACCAATAAGGTCTGGAGCGTATGGCTTTCCGCTGGGATTCAGGCCTTGATTTTGATAATCCTGATTCTCATTCCCTTGATTTACACTCGTGCGCTTCCGCCATTGCTGTCCACCTCGTTCCTGGCCGCTCCACCACCACCGCCGCCACCGCCTCCGCCGGCTGCGGTCGTTAAGGTAATCAAGCAGCCCAAATTTGTGGAGCAGAAGATGGTGGCTCCTACGGTCATTCCCAAGAAGATTGAAATCATCAAAGAGCAGGCGCCACCGCCGGATGTCGGAGTCACAGGCGGCGTGCCAGGCGGCGTGCCGGGTGGTTCCTCGGGAGGAGTTTTGGGCGGCATTATTGGTGGCGCGCCGGGAGGTCTGCCAGCGCCTCCGCCCAAGCCTTCGATCATCCGCGTTGGCGGCAACGTCATGCAAGGTAAGCTCATTCGCCAGATAACGCCACAATATCCGCAAATCGCGAAAATTGCGCATCAGTCGGGCAGCGTCGTTCTACATGCCATCATTGGCGAAGATGGCACGATTCAGCAATTGCAGGTCATTTCCGGGCCATCGCTTCTCAGGCAAGCGGCCGAAGAGGCTGTCAGGCAATGGCGCTACGAGCCCTACAGGCTGAACGGCCAGCCAGTTAAGGTCGACACAACGGTCACGGTGATATTTAATTTGGGGGATTGACGGCGGCTCGCAGTTGCCGGCGAAAATTTGAACACTTCGAGGAGGGACGGAAATTATGTTCGCTAATTTGATGTGGGCTAGCTTCTTGTTTTTGCAGGAGAGCACCGCCGGAGCGCCGGGCTGGGACATACGCAGCATGTGGCATACCATGGACTGGCCGGCGAGGGCCGTGGTGATTATTTTGTTCATCATGTCTGCGTGGTCCGTGGGCATCATGATCGACCGCGCTCTGATGTACAGCGCGGCTCGCAAACAGTCGCGCGTTTTCGTGCAGCAGGTTGCCGGCGCGCTCAAAGACAACAAGCTCGACGAAGCCATCTCCATTGCCGAGCGCAACAAGAAGAGTCACATCGCCAAGGTCGTTGCCACCGGCCTCTCTGAATTCCAGGCGGCATCCGCTCAGGTCGCTGACGAGGAAGTTATCGAAGCCGCCAAGCGCGGTCTCGAGCGCTCGGTCGCCATCGTTCATGCCGAAATGAAGCGCGGTCTTTCCGGTCTCGCGACCATCGGCGCTACCGCGCCTTTCGTCGGACTGTTCGGAACCGTCATGGGCATCATCGGCGCGTTCAAAGGCATCGCGGCGCAACATGCCAGCGGTCTTTCCGCGGTCGCCGGCGGTATCGCTGAAGCCTTGGTCACCACCGCTCTCGGCTTGCTCGTCGCCGTCCCTGCAGTGTGGACCTACAACTATTTCACCAACAAAGTCGAAGCCTTCGACGTGGAGATGGACAACTCCTCGATGGAGTTGGTCAACTATTTCATCACGCGGCGAGGCGGAAGGAAGTAAGTCATGGCCTATAAACCAAAAGTTGGCGCCACTATGGCGGCGCCAAACGTTATTCCGATGGCCGACATCATGCTCGTCCTGCTCATCATCATGATGGTCATCACCCCCATGCTGAATAACCATCAGTTGGTCGACATGGCCAAGGCGAAAAACTGGCAGAACATGCCGGCTGCAGAGAGAGACGACGCCGTTGTTGTCGCGGTCACCAGTGATGGTCGCTATTTCCTCGGCAACAACGAGATTGCTCTCAACCAGGTAACCTCTTCGGTTGAAGACAAGCTCACCAATCGGCTGGACAAAACCGTCTATATCCGCAGCGACGAACGGGCAAAATACGGCGACGTCAAGAAAGTGGTCGACGCGGTCCGCGATGCAGGCGTGGAAAACGTCGGCTTGCTGACCCTCAAGGATGAGTCTAACTCGCCGCCGGGACCGCCCAATCTGAATTCGGGTAGCTAGTAAGGAGGATTTTGCAATGGGAATTTCAGTAGGTCATCACGGCAGTTCGATGTCCGAGCCGAACGTCGTTCCACTCATCGACGTTCTGCTCGTCCTCATCATTATTTTTATGGCCATCACGCCGACCACACCCACGGGCATGGCGGCTGATGTGCCGCAGCCGCCGCCAAAGAATTCGAAGCCCACGCCGCCCGACCAGCGCACTATCGTCGTGCAGGTCAGCGCCAACGGTCAGGTGATGATCAACCAGACGCCGACCTCGTGGACCGACCTTGGCCCGCAACTCGACAATATTTTCAAAATCCGCGCCCAGAAAATTGCCTTTGTCAAAGGCGATGACAATGCGCCTTTTGCGTACGTGGAGCACGCCATTGATATCATGCGCGGCGCCGGAATCACTGATATCGGCTTGATTACGGCCAAAATGGAAGCAGGTCAATAGGCTCTTCTGAATCGATTGGAAAACGTCCCTTGTCTGTCTCACGATTTCGCCACGTGCGACGGGAGGAACCATCGGAGTCGCAGTTATTTCTTTTTATAAATTTTTGAGGAGATAGGAATGGATCGCAAGCCTAGCGCGATTATACTTTTACTGGCGTTAACGTTCGCCTTCGCTGCAGCAGGTTGCGCCAAATTGAAGGCGCGTGACGACTTGAATAAAGGCGTGCAAGCCTACAACAACGCTCAGTTCGAACAAGCCATCGAGTATTTCAAAGACGCCACTCAGAACGACCCGAAGCTCATCAACGCAAAGCTTTTTCTGGCCCAGGCCTATGCGCAGCAATATATTCCTGGAGCGCCCTCGGAAGAGAACAAACGCAACGCTACCCAAGCCATTGCTGAATGGCAAAAAGTCCTCGACACCGATCCCAACAACAGCAGGGCGTTAACGGGCATAGGCTCAATGCTTTACAACGTCGCAAGCAATCCTTTCAATCGCGACATGATGGAGCAGGCGAAAGCTTATCAGGAGAAAACCATCAAGCTGAATCCCAATGACGCCCAGGCCTATTACTGGGTGGGGGTGATTGACTACTGGATCGCATTTCGCACCAACGCGCAATTGCGTGCCGATTATAACGAAAAAGCCAAAAAGCGTATCCAGCCGCTGGATCCCCTTCCGCCCAAAGTGCGCGATCAATTTATCCAGCAGGAAGGTCAGACCGTGCAAGAGGGCATGGAAAACCTCCAACATGCGCTGCAGATCAATCCAGACTACGCAAACGCCATGGCTTATTTGAACCTGTTGCTTCGCGAAAAGGCGGACATGGAGTCTGATCCGAGCGCCCGCCAGGCCGATGAAAAGCAGGCTGACGACCTTCTGGAAAAAGTGAAGGAAATCAATCAGAAACAGATGAAGGCGCCCGTTTCCCAGTAAGAATTGCTGCTTCTAAAGGAATACGCAACCGGCTGGCCGAACTTTGGTCAGCCGGTTTTTTTTTGTACCTCGTGAGCCGTCGTTGGCGGGCGCCGTCTGAATTTTCAGGAGCGCCAGCGGAGGGTCACCGGGCCGCCCATGGGATGCGCAGCGGGAGCGCCGGTACGTTTAGATTCGAGGTGCGCGCCCTTGAGTTGGAAATACCATTTCGCGGGACGGTCGGCGTCGTCGATCAGCATTAAATGCGGATTGGATTTCAGGCCCTCGGATTGTTTGGTCATGGTTTCGGTATCCTGCGCGATGAATCGTGGGCCGAGGACGCCAATAATGAAGCTGATTACTGGGACCAAAGGCAGAACGTTCCAAGCCGCGCAAAAATCCAGGCGGCAGAGATCGCGGCGAATGGGCGTGACCACCGCGCGGCTGGAGAACCACAGCCTGCCAGAACGCACTTGTTCGAAGCGATAGCTGGGCAGCGTGAAATCAATTGTGGTCGTGACCGGCGCGCCGGTGATGAGTTTCAGAATTTTGTAGGGCAGGCTATTGGATGAGGGCGTGTGCGGGCTCATGCGAAAGCCCGCAGGAATGGGCTCGAACTGCTTTTGCTTTTCGTGAATGCTACGGCGGCTGCGCCACCACCACGCTTGATGGACGAAGGGTCCGTGCGCTGGATCCATAAGCCCGATGACGCCGTGATCTACGTGAACGGGCGTTTCCGCGCAGAGATGCGCCAGGCGGTAGCGGCCGCTGAACTTGGGCAGCTCAGGCACGGGAATCGGGGCTTGTTCGATGCGCGGAGAATTCGGCGCTGGCATGTAAACCCAGACGTAGCCATCGCGCTCGTCACACGGAAACGCGCCTGCGTAAATTCGATCGGCGCGGAGCTTGGAATCGGCCGTGATGGAGGGAATTTCGCGGCACTGGCCGGTGTGGCCATCGAATTTCCATCCATGGTAGCTACACTCGACGCATTCGCCATCGAACTGGCCGTAGGAGAGCGGCATCCCCCGATGGGGGCAAACGTCGCGAAGAGCGAACGGCTTTCCATGGGCATCGCGCCCGATGCATAGAGGAACTTCGAGCAGAGTGGCTTTGTGAAGTTTGCGGCCGGAGAGCTGGCTCGAGCGTAGCGCGGGATACCAAAAATCCCACAGCATGCCAAGCGAAGAGCCGCCGGTCGGATCGTCCCCATTTGCGACGGGTTGGCGGATTTCGTTCATGTTTGCGCGCTATCCTAGTATAGAGGGCGGTCGGATTGACAGAGGAGTCTCGCACGGATATGCTGCATCTAATTGAGTAAGAATGTTCGCCGCGTTCTATTAGCGCCACCTGCTTAAGCCCCGCGCTGGGGTGTCACACTTTTTCGTCCCTTTTAGCTATTTTTCGTCATTTTTCCGCGTACTTTGCGTGCAGTTTCGACTGGAGCAGGCCATGAGCAATTCGAATATGTTTCAAAAACTGGAGCAGATTGAGACGCGTTACGAAGAGCTGACGCGCGAGCTTTCTTCGCCGGAAGTGTTGAGCGATTCAGCGCGTTACCAGAAGCTCGCGAAAACGCATGCGGACTTGTCGCAAATGGTGTTGAAGTACCGCGAGTGGAAAGACATCGAGAAGGGGCTTTCGGGCGCGAAGCAATTGATTGCGGAAGCGGAAGATGCCGAAATGAAGCAGATGGCTCACGATGAAGAGCACCTGCTCGAGGCGCGGCTCGCGACTGTCGAGCAAGAGTTGAAAGTGCTGCTGCTGCCGAAAGACCCGAACGACGATAAAAACGTGATTGTCGAAATTCGTGCGGGCACAGGCGGAGATGAAGCGTCGCTCTTCGCGGGCGAGCTTTTTCGGATGTATTCGCGCTACGCGGAAACGCAGGGCTGGCGCGTGGAGGTGCTGGAAAGCTCGGCGTCTTCGATTGGCGGTGTGAAAGAGATTATCGCGGCGATTCAAGGGCAGAAGGTTTATTCGAAGTTGAAATACGAGAGCGGAGTGCATCGCGTGCAGCGCGTTCCGGCCACGGAGCAGCAAGGGAGGATTCATACTTCGGCGGCAACGGTGGCGGTGCTGCCCGAAGCGGACGAAATCGACATCAAGATTGAGCCGAAGGATTTGCGGATTGACACGTTCTGCTCGTCAGGCCCCGGCGGTCAGTCGGTGAATACGACCTATTCAGCGGTGCGCATCACGCATATTCCGACGGGGCTGGTGGTTTCGCAGCAGGACGAGAAATCACAGATCAAGAATCGCGCGAAGGCCATGCGCGTCCTGCGCGCGCGTCTTTATGAAATGGAGCAGGAGAAGCAGCATCAGCAAATCGCCGCGGAGCGCAAAGGGCAAATCAAAACGGGCGACCGCTCGGAGAAAATTCGCACCTACAATTTTCCGCAGAATCGCGTGAGCGACCATCGTATCGGCCTGACCATTCATCAGTTGACGGAAGTGATGGACGGGAAGCTGGGGCCGCTAGTTGATGGGCTGGTGACCTACTACGAATCGGAGCGGCTGAAAAGAGAATTGAACGAGAATGGCGATGGCGGCGGAAAATCGGGATGACAGCGGACGCAACGCCACAAATGCAAATGAAAAGCGCGGCAGGAACGACTGTGCGAAGCGCGTTGCGCGACGCAATAGCGCAGCTTTTCGCAGCGGGAACACCTTCGCATGTGCTGGCGGCGGAATTGCTGCTGATGCATGCGACAGGCCGGGACCGCGCATGGATTTATGCGCATCCGGAAGCGGAATTGAGCGAACAGTCCGCAACGAACTTTTTTGAGCTGATTACGCGCCGAGCTTCCGGCGTGCCGACGCAATATCTGACCGGCAAGCAGGAATTCTGGGCATTGGAATTCGAGGTGACGCCAGCGGTGCTTATTCCTCGTCCAGAGACAGAGCACGTAATTGAAGTCGTGCTGGAGCGGCTGCGCCCGCGTGCAGTCATCGGCCAATTGCGCGTGGCGGACGTGGGCACGGGGTCAGGATGCATCGCGGTTGCGCTGGCAAAAGAACTGCCGAGCGCGGAAATTGTTGCCACGGATATTTCCGCCCCAGCGCTCGAAGTTGCGCGGCGCAATGCAGAGCGGCACGGCGTTTCGCACCGTGTTCTTTTTGTTGTATGCGATTTGCTTCAAGGCGCGGCGCGGGATGCGGCGGGATTCGATGTGGTCGTCAGCAATCCTCCGTATGTTGCGCGCGCAAAAGAGAGCGAGCTGGCGCGCGAAGTTCGCGAGCATGAGCCGCGTATCGCGTTATTTGGCGGTGCGACCGGTACAGAAATTTACGATCGTCTCATCGCGCAGGCGGCACAACATCTGCGCGCAGGCGGATTATTGGTGATGGAAATTAGTTTTGGCGTTGCGCAGCGCATGCGTGAAATGCTCGACGACCAATTGTGGAACGATATCCGAGTGACGAACGATCTTGCCGGCATTCCCCGGGTGATTTCCGCGGTACGAAAATAGGCGCACGGTTTCGCACCGCCGCGATTCCCTGTATCATTTGTCACAACTCCCATGCCTAAGCTCGCGCAATACCGCGCTAAACATGAACCGCCGAGTATGCCAATTCCGCAGGGACAGGCTGAGGAGCCGGCCGAAGCGGCGCGCAGTATCTCGATCCTGCATGTGGACATGGACGCATTTTTCGTCTCCGTGGAATTGCTGGACCGCCCGGAGCTTCGCGGATTGCCGGTCATCGTAGGAGGCAAGGCCACTGAGCGCGGCGTAGTCACTTCAGCAAGCTACGAGGCGCGCAAATTTGGCGTTCATTCGGCAATGCCCCTACGAACGGCCGGGCAACTCTGTCCGCATGCGGTTTTTCTCGACAATCGGCACGAGCTGTACGCGCAATGGAGCGATCGCGTGGCGGGAATCCTGGCGAAATATTCTCCCGTGGTGGAGATGGCTTCAATTGATGAGGCCTACATCGACCTCAGCGGCACGGAGCGAATGTTGGGGCCGGCGCTTGCCGCGGCGCACCGTTTGCTGGCGGAGATAACAACTTCAACGGGCTTGCCGTGCTCGGGCGGCTTGGCTTCGACGCGGCTGGTGGCGAAAGTGGCGAGCGAGCAGGCCAAACCGCGCGGGCTGGTGTGGGTGCCGGGCGGCGCGGAAGCGTCTTTTCTTGCGCCATTGAGCGTGCGGAAAATTCCCGGGCTTGGCAAAGTGACGGAGGGGGCGCTTGCGGCGGCGCAGGTTCGCAGCGTGCAGGAGCTTGCGGCCATTCCACGAGAACGGCTGGAGAAGATGTTTGGCCGCTGGGGAACGGCGCTCTACCGCAAAGCGCGCGGCGACGATACATACGAATTTTTTATCGATGCGGAGCCGAAGTCAATCTCGCACAACTGCACGTTTCGCGAAGACACTGCGGAACGCGAAGCGGTGGAATCCACGCTCAGTCTGCTGTCGCAAAAAGCGGGGAAACGGCTGCGCGACGCAGGACTTTTTTGCAGAACCGTGACGCTGACCTTGCGTTTCGCGAATTTTCGCACCATCACCCGCAGCCGCACGCTGTCAACACCCTCGGATCTGGATGGTGCAATCCTCGTGACAATTCGCGAGCTTTTGCAGAACGCGTGGAATGGCTCGGCGAAACTGCGGCTGGTAGGCGTGGCGCTTTCGTCTTTTCTAGCAGCATCCGCGGCCACAGGGCAGCTCGAATTGCTCGATGCCGGGAATCGCGAAAAGCTGGAACGTCTGGCGCAAGCGGCCGACAGGCTGCGCGACCGCTTTGGTTTTGCAAAAATTCAACTGGGCGGCTCGTTGCGTTCGCGGGGCGAGAAGTAGTCGAGGGGTTCCCCAAACGCGTTTTTTCTCTGTGCCGTATAATTCCACAATGGCTTCCCCCGGTACTACCCATTCCGCGCCGCCGCCGAATCGCGGCCAGAAGCAAACGCGTCTTCGAGAATATTGGGAACGTGTGACTGAGGGTCTGCAAGTCGATCAGCTTTGGGGCCAGATGAAAGCTGATGCGCGTTCGACATATTCGTTTTACGCGCGTGACGTGGACTGGGATTCGATTAATCAGGGCAAGCGGTGGAAACGCGTGTTCCGCGCAGTATGGGCGCTCTTTCAGGCCATGCTGATGAAGCTGACGCCGGCGCGGCGTGTGCTGCTGCTGATTGCCTGCGTGCTGCTGATTTTCCAGCCGGAATTCCGGTTCGGCAATGATCAGTATTCCTTTACGTTGGGTGGAGTTGGTTCGGCAATTTTGTTTCTGTTGCTGGCGCTGGAGCTTGCTGATCGCGTGACCATGAAGCGCGACCTGGAAATTGCCCGCGAGATTCAGCATTGGCTGGTGCCAGAGCGTCCGCCGGTTGTGCCGGGAGTGGATATTGCGTTCGCGAGCCGTCCGCAAAATACCGTGGCGGGCGATTACTACGATGCGTTTCTGCGCAGTGGGCCGGAGGTTACGGCGAGGCAGCCCCTGCTGATGGTGGTGGCAGACGTTGCCGGTAAAAGCGTGCCGGCAGCGCTGCTGATGGCAACTTTTCAGGCCAGCATTCATTCGCTGGCGGCGCGCCACGGAAGCCTGGACGAACTTGCTCGCGACCTTAACCGCTATGCGTGCGGACACAGCCTGGCGGGGATGCGCTTTACCACCGCATTCGTCGCGGAATACGATTTGCCTTCCCGGCAGATGCGCTACGTCAACGCCGGGCACAATCCGCCATTTTTGCGCCGCGCTTCCGGAGAAGTGGTGCGCCTCGGCGAAGGCGGAGTTCCTTTCGGCATCGACGCAGCGGCGCAATATAATTCCGTCCCCGTAGCTATGGGCGCGGGCGATTTGCTGGTGATCTTCACGGACGGTCTGCCGGAAGCTGTGAATGGTTCAGGGGACGAATATGGCGAATCGCGCCTGCAGAATCGCGTCGAGCATTTCACCAGCGAATCGGCGGCAGTTGTACTGGCGTCGCTGATGGCCGATGTGGATGCCTATGTCGGACCAGCGCGGCAGCACGATGACATCACGTGCATGGCGGTGCGCTTCCTGTAGAAGTCTGTTTGGTGGATGCCTCAGCGGCGCTTTGCGCACACCCGGATTTGCCCCTTCTCAGTTCGAGCGTCATAATTCCTATATGAAGGCGCGAGAATTGGCGGAGCGAATTTGCGCGCGGCTGCGCGGCGCAGGCTATCAGGCGTTATACAATGGCGGCTGTGTGCGCGACATCATTCTGGGGCGCGAACCCGCCGATTATGATGTTTCCACAGATGCCACGCCTGACCGTGTGCAACAGCTTTTCCCAGGGAGCCTCGCGGTCGGTGCGCAATTTGGCGTGATTGTGGTGGTTGAAAATTCCACGCAAGTAGAAGTGGCCACTTTTCGCTCTGACATTGGTTCGGCGGATGGACGGCATCCGGTGCGCGTGCAATTTTCTTCTTCGCCTGAGGAGGATGTGAGGCGCCGCGACTTCACCATCAATGGATTGTTGATGGACCCGCGGGACGGCCGCGTTCTGGATTATGTTGGCGGGCAGCCGGACATCAAAGCGCGAATTGTGCGCGCGATTGGCGAGCCGAAGTTGCGCTTCGAAGAGGATAAATTGCGGATAGCGCGGGCGGTGCGGTTCGCCGCACGATTCGGCTACTCGATCGAAGAGCGAACTTTCGCAGCCATAAAAAAGCATGCGTCGCAAATCCGGCAAGTGTCACAGGAGCGTCTGCGCGATGAATTGACAAAAATGCTCACGGAAGGTGCGGCCCGGCGGGCTTTTGAGTTGCTGGATGAAAGCGGGCTGCTGCGCGAACTATTGCCGGAGATTTCGCGAATGAAAGGCGTCGAACAGCCGCCGCAATTTCATCCCGAGGGCGATGTGTGGACGCATACGGTGCTGATGCTGGAAAAGCTTCCGGCTGGCGCGGCGCGCACACTGGCGTGGGGCGTTCTGCTCCACGATGTCGGCAAGCCGCCGACTTTTAGAGCTCCGAGCGGGCCGAACGATCGCATACGCTTCGACGAGCACGTGGACGTAGGCGTGCGCATGGCGGAAGAGATTTGCCGCCGATTCCGTTTTTCAAATGAGGATAGCGAACAGATCGCAGCGCTGGTGGCCAATCACATGCGCTTCAAGGACGTGCCGCAGATGCGCGATTCGACGCGAAAGCGCTTCGTGCGCCTTCCGCACTTTGAGCAGCACCTCGAACTGCACCGGCTGGATTGCCTTTCGAGCCATGGAAGCCTCTCGAGTTATGAGTTTGTGCAGCGGTTTTTGTCCGAAACGCCGCCAGAAGCTGTACGACCGATGCGACTGCTCACGGGGGATGACTTGAAGAAGATGGGCTTCCGGCCGGGCCCAAAATTCAAGGAAATCCTTGCTTTTGTCGAGGATGCGCAGCTGGAAGGCAGGATTGAAACGCAGGAGGAGGCCCGTTCACTAGTGAAAAAGCAATTTTCTAAAGAGTCCATCGCCTAAACTAACTAGCTTATTTTGTGTATATTGCTTGTGATCTGTTCGAGAAACAGGGAAGGCTTCACAGTGGCGCTTGACAACATTTAGCATGTGACACTAAGGTTGCCTGACACAGATATGATAATCTATGTAACCATATAACTGAGAGCGGCATCATATTTCAGTAGCCTTGGGTTTGGGACCGGTTGACTATAGGTTGGGGAAGGAATACAAAATGGCTAAATCACAATACAAATTGCCGGCGGAGTTGCCGATTTTGCCTTTGCGCGACACGGTGCTTTTTCCCGGCGCAGTGATTCCGCTGACGGTAGGGCGCGAAAGTTCGCTGGCTCTCCTGGATTCGCTTGAGGGCGAGGAGAAAGTTTTGGGCGTGGTGGCCCAATTGGATCCTCGGATTGAAGATCCGGTTGGAACAGATCTGCATTCGGTCGGAACGCTCGGAAAAGTGCACAAGATGGTGCGCACGCCGAATGGGAACGTGGTGGTGTTTCTGGAAGGTGTTCGCAGGATGCGTGTTATTGAAGTTGTTGGCCTGAAACCCTTCTTGCGCGCCCGCGTGGAAGAGCTGCCGGATATCGAAGACCAATCCGAGGCGGAGCTGACGGCGCTCTACCGCAACACACAGGAACTTTTCCGCGACGTGGTTTCGCGGTCGCCGCAGCTCTCTGACGATCTGCAGGGCGTAGCCAATAACATGGAATCGCCGAGCCAGTTAGCGGATTTCGTTGCCGGTACTTTGCCTTCACTGAATACGCTGCTGCGCCAGGAATTGCTGGAGACGCCCAGCGTGCGCAAACGGCTGGAAATTTTGATTCGCGAGTTGACCAAAGAAAAAGAAGTTCTGGAGCTGCGCGCCAAAATTCACGAGCAGGTCCAAGAGCAAGTCAATCAGTCGCAGCGGGAATTTCTGCTGCGGGAGCAAATGAAGGCTATTCAGAAGGAGTTGGGTGACGGCGACGACACGCAGGCGGAAATCACCGAGCTTCGCGAAGAAGTGGAGTCCTCGGGAATGTCCGCGGAAGCGAAAAAAGAATGTGAGCGCGAATTGAAGAGGCTCTCACGGATGACGCCAGCATCTGCGGAATATATGGTTTCGCGGACGTACCTCGAATGGATGACTTCGCTACCCTGGGCGAAATCCTCGGGCGTGGAGGACATTGATATTGCCAAGGCGCAAGGAATTTTGGATGAGGATCACTACGACCTCGACAAGGTGAAGCAGCGCATTCTCGATTATCTGGCAGTCAAAAAGCTTCAGCCAGGAATGAAAGGTCCGATTTTGTGTTTCCTCGGGCCTGCGGGCGTGGGAAAAACATCGCTCGGCAAATCCATTGCACGCGCGCTGGGACGCAAATTTGTGCGCATCTCTCTCGGCGGTATGCACGATGAAGCGGAAATTCGCGGGCATCGGCGCACGTACATTGGCGCGCTGCCCGGACAAATCATTCAGGGAATTCGCCGCGCGGAGACAAACGACCCTGTGTGTATGCTCGACGAAGTGGACAAGCTGGGACGCGATTTCCGCGGCGATCCCGCGGCCGCTTTGCTCGAGATCCTGGATCCCGAGCAGAACAAAACGTTCCGGGATAATTACCTGGATCTACCGTTCGACCTGTCGAAAGTTTTATTCGTCACGACAGCGAATGCGTTGGATACCATTCCACGCCCGCTGCTGGACCGCATGGAATTGCTGCGGCTGGCCGGCTATAGCGAAGAAGAGAAGCTGGAGATCGCCAAACGCTATCTTCTTCCGAAACAGCTTAAGGAAACTGGGCTGAGCGCGGAGCAGTGCTCCATTCCGGATGACACCATTCGTTGGATCACTTCGCGATATACGCGTGAGGCT
>DATGHO010000037.1:0-219780 GCA_035307965.1 Candidatus Acidiferrales bacterium
GGAGCAGGACCTGCCCCACCCAGACGATCAAGGCCAGACGTGTTCGATGCTCGAAGCAGACTGGTTGGAAGGCTCGCCGGCGCGAGCGTCCCATTTCTAATCGTAAGCCAGAATCTAATCGACGTTATTTTGACAAAAAAAACCTCGGTTTCCGACGTTCCACGCTTCCCCGAGAATTCCCGGATCCAAATTCCGCTTCGTTCTTAATGCTCATGTGTGCCGAGCGAAACTTCAGCACTCTACTTGACGCGGCCCCCGACTTGAATGCAGTCGTCGAGACAATTCCCTTGGCGATATTTAACAGCGCGTTTCGCAGGTACTCACGCTTCTCGTGTTGATGGGTTCGAATCGCCTCCAGGCGAGTTGACTGTTTGCGAAAGGACGATCCGAGCTTATCGGCGTCAGAATCATTGGCAAGAAGACTATCAGAAGAGGTCGGTTGACAAACCGCGCCTCACCGTCGGCCGATCCGACCGGCATGAGGGCGACGTTCTTGCGTCACCGTAGGGCGTGATGTGCGTCACATTAAGTCGCGCCCCAGGGAATGTATAAAAACTAGAAGCCTGTTTGCAGCGGGAGGCAAGGTCGATGGGTGATTGCTATCCGGACGGCGGATTCGAAATCGTGTCCCGCGAAGATTTTTCGGAGGTTACCTATTCCATTTCCATTCGCCATCCACTATTGGCGAGGTCTGCGGGACCGGGGCAGTTTGTCATGGTTATGTCTCATGAGTACGGGGAAAGAATCCCCTTGACCCTCGCGGACTTCGACCGCCAAGAAGGAACCGTCACCCTGGTGACCCAGGCGGTCGGGAAGACAACTAAGGAGATGCAGGAGACCTGCAAAGCCGGAACGAGACTGTTCGCCGTCGTGGGACCGATGGGACTGCCGACCTCGACGGATGGCGCGAAGACGGTTGTATGCGCTGGCGGAGGGCTGGGAACCGCCCCGATATTCCCACAAGTGCGTGGGTTCAAAGAGAGCGGCGCGTACGTGATTGGCGTCCTGGGGTTCCGCACGAAGAGCGTGATCTTTTGGGAGGAGAAATTCAGAGAATGGTGCGATGAACTGATCCTTTGCACGGACGATGGCTCGGCGGGAATGCGGGGACTGGTCACCGAAGGTGTGCAGCTCGCCATCGGGAAGCACCTTCACATTGACCGCGTCGTGGCCATCGGGCCGCCCGCGATGATGAAGGCCTGCTCCGAAGTAACGCGTCCTTACGCCATCAAGACTATCGTGAGCCTGAATCCGATCATGGTTGACGGAACGGGAATGTGCGGGGGCTGCCGAGTCAGAGTGGGCGGGCAGGTGAAATTTGCCTGTGTTGATGGACCTGATTTCGACGGACACAAGGTGGACTTCGACGATCTCGCAGCCCGCCTGCGGCGCTATTCGCAGGAGGAAAAGTTGGCGATGGAACGTTGGTCGCAGAGCTGCCGACTGAAAGCTGCCGCGCAGCAGACTTCGGAATCGATGAACAGCATGGAATAGGGCTGGCCCGATTCCGAGGGCGACAGCGGGTTGGAGCTGAAATAGGAAGCGCGATGGCGAAGAGAACGATACGCACAATTCCACAGGAACGGACTCCGATGAAAGAGTTGGAGGCCGGACAACGAGCGAGGAATTTCGATGAAGTGAATTGCGGCTATGAAGAAAGCGAAGCGTTGCGCGAGTCGGAGCGTTGTCTATTATGCCCTGAGCCTGCCTGCGTCGCGGGCTGCCCCGTCCACATTGATATTCCGGGGTTTATTGAAAAGATCGGGGTCAAGGATTTCCGCGGGGCTTACGAGGTCATAACTCGAACCAGCCTCCTACCGGCAATTTGCGGAAGAGTGTGCCCGCAGGAAACGCAATGCGAAGGCGTGTGCGTAGTGAAACCACTCGAGCCGGTGGCCATCGGTCGGCTTGAGAGGTGGGTCGGAGACCGGGCCATCAAAGAGAGCTGGACCCATATTCCCTACATTGAGCGCAACGAGTTCAAGGTAGGCATCATTGGCTCGGGGCCGGCGGGGATGGCCTGTGCCGCGGATATGGCCAAAGCCGGGTGCGAAGTCATCGTCTTCGAAGCTTTTCAAGAACCCGGAGGGGTTCTAAGGTATGGGATCCCGGATTTTCGCCTTCCCAATGCGGTGATCGACGCCGAAATCAACAATCTGCGCAAGCTTGGAGTCAAGTTTGATTGCAATACGTTGGTTGGGCGTTTGTTCACAATCGAACAGATGATCGAGGAGATGGGCTTCGACTCCGTGTTTGTCGGGACTGGAGCGGGATACCCTTCGATGCCCAGCATACCAGGCGAATCCTTGAACAATGTCCTCTCAGCCAATGAACTCCTAACGCGCTGCAATCTGATGCATGCGAGGGAATTCCCGAAATATGACACGCCGCTGCCCCTCGGACAACGGGTCGTTGTGGTTGGCGCCGGGAATACAGCGATGGATGCTTTAAGGATGAGTCTGCGGCTTGGCGCAGAGAAGGTCTACTGTATATACCGGCGGAGCAGGACCGAGTGCCCCGCGCGGGCGGAGGAGGTCCATCACGCCGAACAAGAGGGAATTGAATTTCACTGGCTCACAAACCCGGTGGAGATCCTCGGTGACGATCAAGGGAAGGTCCGCGCCATGCGTTGCGTGCGGATGACGCTTGGAGAACCCGACGAATCCGGCCGCGCCCGCCCCGTACCTATCCCCGGAAGCGAGCATGTGCTGGAGGTCGATCAGGTGGTGTTTGCTATCGGAACAAACGCGAATCCCATTATTGGCCAGACCTCCAAGATTCGGCTGAACAAGCGGGGCTACATCGAAGTCGATGAGAATCTGGAGACATCGATGGCCGGCGTTTTTGCGGGCGGGGACATTGTCACCGGCGCCGCGACAGTGATCGAAGCCATGGGTGCAGGGCGGAAGGCGGCAGCCGGCATGAGGCAGTATTTGAGAATTCGCGATTGCGCCCCGAGCGCTCTGTTGGAAGAAAGGGTTCCTGGAAGCCGGCTGTTTGGTATCGATGTGAGTGAGCAGAATTTTTGCCGCATCCGGGTTGCTTAACAGCAACGAATGCGCGGCTAGGGCCGCTGGGAAGAATTCATGAACTGCTGCGATGAACTATGAACAAAGCATCCATGTCGCAACCGGTTGAAGACACTGCTTCGGCGCGCCAATCGTCCTCGCGTGAAAAAGTGCTGGCTAAGCTGACCGAGCACGTGGTCGAAATTGTCAGCGATTCAGGCGAAGGCGCGCAGAGGTGCGGCCAGTCGCTGGGCGCAATCGCAGCCAGAACCGGACACGGGGTTTGGACGGTGGAAATCATACCCGCTGAAATTCAGCCACCTGCGCGCAGCGTGGCCGGCGCGAGCGGGAACCGCGTCCGACTGGGTTCCCACCGCATCACCAACGGCGGTAACGAAGCGGACCTCGTCGTGGCATTCAACGAACAAGTGCTTCTGGGACGGGTGCGTGCCGGTGAGCTCAAGACCGGCTGCATCATTCTGCTGGAGAGCATGTGGCGGGAGAATTCTGACGCGGGGATCGCGAAATCCTACACCGAGGTTTACGACTCGCTGCTCGCCGCGGGCTACAAGGTATACGAAATTCCGATGGAGCGGGAATGCGCGGCAATCATCGGAGATGCCCGGCGCGGAAAAAACATGTGGGTGCTGGGCGCGCTTTGCAATGTTTACAGTTTCGACCTGCAAACGGCGCGAGAACAGATTGCACTGACGTTTGCGAAGAAGGATGCAAGCGTGATCAAGACCAACGTGAATCTGCTGGAGGCAGGCTACGGCTGGGCGGAGCGAAGTCTCGATTTTAAGTTTGAGATACCTGCCGTGCCCGCCAGCCAAACGCAAATCGTCGTCAACGGAAACACGGCGCTCGCCCTTGGCATCCTGGCATCGGGTATGGAGATCTGTGCGATGTATCCGATCACTCCGGCGACGTCTGCTTCGCATTATCTGAGCGAAGCCTTCGGAAATGTGGGCGGTATTGTTCATCAGGCGGAAGACGAAATCGCCGCGTGCGCGTTCGCCATTGGGGCCTCCTATGCTGGCAGGTGCGCCGTGACGATCACTTCCGGTCCCGGTTTTTCCCTGAAGCAGGAAGGACTCGGATTGGCGGTGATGGGCGAAATCCCCTTGGTCGTTGTGGATGTGCAACGCGGCGGGCCCAGCACTGGCCAGCCAACCAAGGGCGAGCAGGGCGACCTGCTGGCGGCAATTTTCGGGAGTCACGGCGATGCTCCAAAGGTGGTGATGGCCCCCGCCACGATTGAAGATTGTTTCTATTCGGTGATTACGGCGCGCAAGATTGCCGAAACCTTCAACACGGTCGTGGTAGTGCTCTCCGATGCCAATCTGGCGACCGCCCAGCAGCCGTTTCCGCGACCCCAGTTCAACGAAGCATGGCTGGCGCCGCCGGCGGATCAGAGTGAAGTTCCCTCCGGGAAGGAGCCCTATGGCTGGGAGAGGGCGACGGGCCTCATGCACCGCTTTATACCCGGACAACGCGGTGGCATGCATGTGTTGACGGGGCTCGCTCATGATCAACTGAGCCATGTCGCCTACGACCCGGAAAGCAATGAACAAGGCCTGCGGTTTCGCAGCCTGAAACTCGCCGCCCTGCAGAGGAGCCTGAAACCTCCGACTGCGTTCGGCGATCAATCGGGGGACCTGCTGGTTGTCGGCTGGGGCAGCACCAAGGGCGCGATTGAAGAAGCCGTGGAGAGCCTTCGCGCTGAAGATTTGAAAGTTTCCTCCTTACACCTGACGTTCCTGCAGCCTCTTCCTCCCGGGATCAAAGAGATTCTCGATGGATTCAAGAACGTGATGACCATCGAGGGTAACTGGTGCGACCGCCTGGACGACAGTCTGATTGACAGCAGCAACCGTCGCTACTCCGCGCTCGCCATGCTCCTGCGGTCGCGCTTCCTGGTCGACGTCGACTGCTGGAGCGAGGTGCAGGGCAAGCCGATTAAGCCCGACACGATTCGCCGCGTAATCCGCGAACGGCTGCGCCCGCAATCAGCAGGAGGATCCGTATGAGAGATGCCGACAGGGAATGTCTGTTGAGCATGTACGACGAACGCTACGCGCTCGAGGATTATCAGGGAGGCGTGCCGCGCTGGTGCACGGGATGCGGGAATAACGCGATTCTTACGGCCGTGCAGCGCTTGTGCCGGGATGAGAATCTGCGGCCAGAAAAAACAGTGTTTGTATCGGGTATTGGATGTTCGGGACGCCTTCCCCATTACATGAAAACGTACGGGTTCCACGGAATTCATGGGCGAGCGCTGCCGATTGCCGAAGGGATCAAAATGGCCAGGCCGGATTTACATGTGTTCGTGAGCACCGGCGATGGCGATTGCTGCAGCATTGGCGCTGCTCACTGGATCCACGCTATCCGTTACAACATGAATATGCTGGTGATGCTGCACGATAATGAAGTGTATGGACTGACGAAGATGCAAGTTTCGCCGACCTCGCCGAAAGGGTTGCGGACGAACACAACGCCCAAAGGGGCCTATCTTGAGCCGCTCCAGCCCTTGGCCGTTACGCTCGGAGTGCAGAACGTCTCTTTTGTCGCTCAAGCCGTCGATTGGATCCCTGAAGCGCTCTACGAGGTTATTTCAATGGGATTTCACCACAAGGGCCTCTCGTTCGTTCGCATCGTCCAGCGCTGTCCGGAGTGGCTGCCGAAGCAGTTCGATCCATGGGTGCGCGATCCCCAGAAGATCTTATTGCTGAGCCACGAACGCGGTTTACAGATCAGCCCCGCGCTGGCCAAGGTTTACAAAAATCAAGAGCAGCACGATCCATCAAATCTCAGCCGAGGGCGGGAAATCGCCTCGCTTCCCGACCTGCTTCCTGTAGGGATCCTTTACCGGAACCCCAGCGTTCCGTGTTACGAGGATCTGAGGAAGTTGACGCGCCTGAGTTCGACAGAAGTGATCCGGGCCGGCCTCGAAGCCCAACTAGACAAGTTCACGATCCGGATGACTGGCCAGGAAAGAAACTCGCAGGGCAGCCAGTAAGGTGTTGATGCTTTAAGGGAGATTTAGGAGACAAAGCTCTACGAATATGGAAACCGAATTCAAAGCCGATGTCTTTTTCCATCTGACAGGAAAGAGGCGAGGTTTTGGCCTGGACACCATCGAGAGACTTAATCTGCTTCCCGCCCTTTTCGCCCGGTATCGGAAGCTTGAGAAGCTGCGTTACGACTTTCCGCTCGTGCTCGTCCGCGAGGACTCTGGCGATACCTGGGTACAGTCCCTTTCGGAACTCTTCGACAGCATGCTTCGAGAAATTGCGGGCGACGCCAACGGCGACCGATTGATACGACATGGGCTGCGCATGGAGCGAGAAATACGCACGCTCCTCGCGCAGGACACCTCCGGTTCCTTTTCCGCGCTGTGGGACATCGCGGCGAGCCAGTTATCGAACAGCGAAGATCTCTTTTGGGATAGCATCAAGCGCCTTAGCAGTTTGCGCAAACTGGATGGAGAAGTTGTCGACTGCGACAAGGCAACGCCGGGACGCCTGTTTCGTTACGCCTGGGAAACAGTACAGCGAAAGAAGGCGCACCGGTTCCGTGAACGGGTTAACAGGCTCGCCACGAAGCTCTCGGACATTCTCCGGGCCGGTTTTGCCCGCTCCGAGGAAGGGCGCAGCCCTCAAATGCTGCGAGCCTCGGTCGGTTCGGGATACGAGCAGTCCTTCGATTTCGAAACCATGTCGCGTTTGCTCGCCCGGTCTGGCTCCGACGGCTTGACGCGTGAAAGAAGCCGCCGCGTCCAGTGGCTGCTCTCTGTGCTGCAGTCGCAGAGGTTTTTCCCGGCGCAGTCTGGCCCTGAGTGGCGTGACGAAGGCGCAGAATTGTATTCGTTTGCCTTCGAGAACTGTGCCAGCGCCGTTGAGGCGTACCGCGAACGATTGCCTAACATGGTCGAGCTCACAAAAGCCCTTGCCATCGCCGACTTGGAAATCGAGGGGCGCTATGAGGGTTCAAGGCACGACGCTTTCTTCGAGGAATTTGGTGCGGAGAATCTGGATCCCAGCGAGGCTGCTCTATTCCCTGATTATCTCGTTCATCTCAATGCTCATCGCCTATCCGCGGTCGAGGCGGCGACGGTGGCGGAAGCACTGTCGGCAAGCTTGCCCGTGAAGGTGCTCGTCCAAACGGACAATATCGTAGCGCCATCGCCTTTGGTAGACGGCCAATTAGCCTTTGGCTTGCGCAGCAGTCGCATCGCTTCTTCGATGATTGGAGGCGAAATCTATGTTTTGCAATCCAGCAGCTCAGCCTTGTTCCAGCTTCGCGATCGCATTTACCGCGGAATGGAGAATAGCGGCCCTGCGCTCTTCAGCGTATTCTCGGGAGCATCTGAAAACACCAGCCATGTCCCACCATACTTGGCGGCTGCCGCAGCAATGGAATCACGGGCCTTTCCGACGTTTGTCTACGACCCTTCGGCAGGACGGGACTGGGCTTCACGATTTTCTCTCGAGGTGAATCCGCAAGTGGAAGCGGACTGGCCGCTGCATGACTTCAGCTACGAAGATGAGGCACACCAAAGGGTTCCCGAAAATTACGCCTTTACGCTCGTGGATTTCTTGGGCTGTGACCGGCGGTATGCGCGGGATTTCGCAAAAGTTCCGCGTTCAGCATGGGAAGGAGATTTCCTTGGCGTGCCCGAGCTTCTGAATAATGAAACGGGAACGATCCACAACCGCATTCCTTACGTCCTGATGCTCGACGAGAACGACGTGCTCCAGAAGGTGATCGTCGACGATAAGCTGATTCAGGAAGCGCGCCACTGCCGGGAGATGTGGCGCAGTCTTCAGGAACTTGCTGGTATTCATAATTCGCATGCCGACAGGCTTCTTGCTCGGGAACGTAAAGCCTGGGAAGAGCAGTTGCGCCACGAAGCTGAGGCCCGAGGCAATGGACAGATGCCCGCGGGCCGGGGGACCGCACCTGGGCTGTCTACCTCTATTGCAAGCCCGCCATCGCCGCCCGCTGAGCTTAAAACAGCGCCGCCTTCCGATGAGGCTTACATCGAAACGTCACGATGCACAAGCTGCAACGAATGCATCAATCTCAACAAGAAGATGTTTGCGTACAACAGCGAAAAACAAGCGTTTATTGCGGACCGGGATGCCGGATCCTATCGCCAGCTTGTTGAAGCAGCGGAAAGCTGCCCAGTCTCCATTATTCATCCAGGCAAACCACGAAACCCTGACGAACCCGGCATGGAGGAATTGGTGAAGCGCGCCGCACCATTCCTATAGATGTAATCCCGGACCCAGCCGAGCTATCGTCCGAAGCTTGCAGCCCATATTCGCAAGGGAGTCCGCTAAAGCAGAGGTGTGCGACGAGTCACAGGCACGCGTGCCCGCCATCACAGCATCTCTGACGTTTGCCGATCCAAAATGAACGCGCTCAGGGCGTGGGGTGGTCTTTGGTCACAAAGTGAAAGCTGACGTCCGTGAGCGGCCGTTGAGCGACGTGCCTCAAGCCGCGACGGAACGGAAGGGAACGTTATCCGGCTCGGAACTCACCGGGGCATTTCGAGAAGGAGGCAATCATGAGGCGCAATGATCAGTTGGAGGACCGCCAAGCGGAGCTGGGCGAGATTCTCGACGCCTTGAGTCGAATGGAACAAGCCCTCGCACGAGCCAAGAGCGCGGATTTTCAAGAGCGGGTCAGAGGCTTGCTCGCCTTGGGCGCTCTGGAACACAACTTGAACGGAATCGCCGAGCATTGTCAATCGCAAGATCACCAGGCCGAATCCTCGTTTCGGGACGATTTGAACGGCGCCGAAAACCTGTGCATGACTTCGGAGCACGCCGAGATCGAAAGGCTTCTGCGTCATTTCCGGGAGGAATTGGAATCGGCCACAGCCGATGCCGCCGCGACGATCAGTCTGTCGGGAAAAGAACTGACCAGGCAGATTCGCGCGCACGTCCGGAACGAACGGAAGATGCTGGAGCGCCTCGAAGCACCGGAACCAGTGACCGAGGAGATTTTATTGCGCTACACAGAGTCGCCCGACTAGATGCCTCTCTGTCGCGCTCGCGCAGAACACGGGCACGCCCATCGGAGATATGCCGAACGTCAATCTCAAATGCCCTCTGCCGGCCATATGGCATGCAGAAGGGCTACCGACCACGAAATCTTTGCCCGCGAGCACGGGCGACCCTACCACGAAGAGATTCCACGATCGATCACGCTTGCGCCGCAACTGTCGCAAACGCCCGTGCACGGGTTTGCGCCCCCACGCGACAACCTCCAGCGAGATGTCCAGGTATACCCCTTCTAAAATGGTGCCGTGACACTGCTCACTTGAAAGATAGATGCCTATTATATAACCAAGCTCAAGGAATCGTCAGTGAAATTGCGCTTGTCTGGCACATCGTACCGAGATGAGATGCGTGTGGTGAGATCAATCTCGAACCAGCTGCGGCAGAGTGAAGGACAGATGAAGGATCCAAGCTCGGTACATCCCGCAGATCACGTACACGGAGTTTGCTAAAAATCCGTGACTCGCATGACGAACTCGGGTAGTGTTTTCCCCCGGTCTTGATGCAAATAGCGCTATGTTTGCGCCTGGAGACTCTCCGTGCGCGGCACAAAAAACTTATCTCTCATTTACCGGGAGTGCGAAATGAATACGGGAATTCAGCGCAGAAACATTCGTTGGCTCGCCATGCCATTGGTCGCCTTTGCAATTCTCTTAGTCACAGCGCTTACGTTTCCGCGCGTGATTTTAGCGCAAGGGCCGCCGCAAACGGGCCTCTCGGTGTCAGCAGGACTGGCGCATGCGGGTGAGCCGCGCTTTTTCGCGATTAAAGACGCACGCATCGTTCCGGTATCGGGACCGGTAATCGAAAAAGGAACCGTGGTGATGGCCAACGGAATCATCACTGCGGTCGGCGCGGAAGCGCAAATTCCCGCCGAAGCTGCGGTGATTGACGGCGCGGGCCTGACGGTTTATCCGGGGTTGATTGACGCTGGAACGACGGTTGGCTTGCCCGCCGAAGCGGAAGGCGCCCCGACCGGACGCCAAGCGGGCCCGCGCGGCCCAGTTCCCACGAAAATTTCCACGGGGCCGCAGGATCGTCCGCTGACGACTCCGTGGCGCATCGCCGCTGACGAACTCAATCTTGCCGATCCGCGCATTATCAGCTGGCGCGCCGCGGGATTCACCACTGGTCTCGTCCAGCCGGAACGCGGAATTTTCCCCGGGCACGGTTCCGTGATTGATTTTGCCGATGAGCCCGCCGGAGAAATGGTAGTGAAGCCGCAGGCCACGCTCCCGATTGCGTTCGCTACCGAGAGCAGCTTTGCGAGTTTCCCCAATTCGCTCATGGGATCGATTGCCTATGTGCGCCAGGTGTTCATCGACACGCGCTGGTATCAAGACGCCGAATCTGTTTACGACGCGCATCCCGCCGGCGTCGAGCATCCGCCGTACGACCGCACTGAGGCGGTCGTCGGCGAAGCGCTCAAGTCGAACGAACCGATACTGCTGCCCGCGAACGACCGGCTCGCGATTTACCGTGCGATTCGCCTGGCACAGGAGTGGCAAATCCACGCCGCGATGTATGGCGCGCAGAACGGCTACGAACTTTCAAGCGAAATCGCCGCGAGCAAAATGCCGGTGTTCGTCAACGTGAACTGGCCGCACATGGAAAAAGGCGCGGATGAGTCGCAGATCACGCTGCGCGAACTGCGCTTCTGGGATCGCGCACCGTCCACGCCCGCCGCTCTCTCGAAGGCCGGCGTGATGTACGCGTTTTATTCCGGCGGTGTCAAGGACCCGAAAGAAATTCTGAAAGACGTGAAGAAAGCTATCGACGCTGGCCTTTCGCCGGAGGACGCGCTCAAGGCCATGACCATTAATCCTGCGGAGATGCTGGGCGTTGCGGATCGCATCGGCTCCATCGAGCAGGGGAAAATCGCGAATCTTGTCGTCACCGACGGCGATATTTTCAACGAGAAAACGAAAATCAAGGATGTCTTCGTCGACGGCAGACGCTACGAAATTCACCCGGAAGCTCCCTCCGGGCCGCCCGGTGCGGGCGCGCATCCGCCGATGCCATCGGACGCACAGGGGGTGCAGCAATGAAATTTGCAGAACTACATCCCGCGAAAATCATCACGATTGTTGCCGCTGTGGCATTGGCACTGGCGATTTTCGCTGCAGGAGCGCGAGCGCAGGAAAATCCGGAAGACAATTCGGCGGCCATCACGCTCATCAAGAATGCGACGGTAATCACGATTACGCACGGGCGTATCGAGCACGGGTCAGTTCTGATTCGCGACGGGAAAATCGCCGATGTGGGCGCGAATATCTCCGCGCCGCCTGGAGCGAAAGTCATCGACGGCTCGGGCATGTACGTTATGCCCGGCATTGTCGATTGCCACACGCACATCGCGGTGGATGGCGATGTAAACGAGGGCAGCCTGTCGGTTTCGTCCATGGTCAATATCAAGGACGTGCTGAATCCGTACGACATTAACATCTATCATGAGCTCGCCGGGGGCGTGGTCATCGGCAACGTGCTGCACGGCAGTGCGAATCCGATTGGCGGCCAAACCATCGTCATAAAAATGAAATACGGCTCCACGCCGGATGAGTTGCCATTTCCGGGCGCGTTGCCCGGAATTAAATTCGCGCTCGGCGAAAACGTGAAGCATTCGAATTTTGGCGGGCCGATTTCACGCTATCCGGAAACGCGCATGGGTGTGGAGGAAACCATTCGCGACGCGTTCGCCCGCGCCAAGCAATATCAACAGGCCTGGGCGGATTACAACCGGCGCAAAGCTGCGGGCCAGCAAAATTTGATTCCACCGCGCCGCGATTTGCAGCTGGAGCCGCTGGTAGAAGTCCTCGAAGGCAAGCGCTACATCCATTGTCATTCTTACGTGTCCGACGAAATTCTCATGCTCATGCGCGTCGCCAAGGAATTTGGATTCAAGGTGCGCACTTTCCAGCATGTGCTTGAGGGCTACAAAGTCGCCGACGAAATGGCTGCGGCCGGCGTCGGCGGATCGACCTTCTCGGATTGGTGGGCTTACAAAATGGAGGCGTACGAAGCCATTCCGTACAATATGGCGCTGATGACCGACCGCGGCGTGATCGTTTCTGTGAACTCCGATGATCCCGAGGAAGCGCGCCACCTGAATCAAGAAGCGGCGAAAAGCATGAAGTACGGCAACCTGACGGAGAATCAGGCGCTACGCCTGGTCACGCTCAATCCTGCGATTCAGCTTGGAATTGATAAATACGTCGGCTCCATCGCGCAGGGCAAAGATGCGGATCTGGTGATTTACAATCACGACCCGCTCAGCGTTTACGCCGTGGTGCAAAAGACGATCATCGACGGCAAAGTTTATTTCGACCGCCAGGAAGACATGGCCCGGCGGGCCGCACTGGCAAAAGAAAAACAGGCGTTGCTCGAAAAAGAGCAAAATGCCGGCAAACCAACTACCGCGGCGGAGAAAGGCAAGCCCGAAAGGAAGAAGCCGCATGAAAAGTCCAAGAAGCGCAAGAAAACCCCGGAGCTTGCCGGTGTGATGGCGGGAGGTGCGCGATGAAAATCCGGCGCGCGAACTTTCCGTCCGCACTTCTGTCAGGCGCACTCTTGGTGCTCGCATTCGTGTTTCCTGCGGCTGCGCAAAATCAAAGTGCGGCAAGCTCCGCCGTATACGCTATCAAGGGCGCGAAGATTTTCACT
This sequence comes from Candidatus Acidiferrales bacterium, assembly GCA_035307965.1. GTDB lineage: Bacteria > Acidobacteriota > Terriglobia > Acidiferrales > UBA7541 > DAHUXN01. The sequence continues at coordinate 12,737 of DATGHO010000037.1, forward strand.
CTGGTCGGCGCGCCCATCGAGAACGGCACGGTGGTTATTCGCGACGGAAAAATCGCCGCGGTTGGCGCGAACGTGCCAATTCCCGCAGACGCGGAAATTATCAACGCTTCCGGGCTTGAGGTTTATCCGGGAATGTTCGATGCGGCCACTCAGATAGGCCTCGAAGAAGTACCGGCCGTCAAAGCCACTGTGGACGCCGTCGAAACGGGCCTGTTCAATCCCGATGTCACTGCGGCTACTGCATTCAATGCCGACAGCGCGCATGTTGACGTTACCCGTGCGGCGGGTGTCACCGAAGTCCTCACAGTTCCCGGTTCGCTCGGCGGCGGTTTCGGCGGAGCCGGCGGCTCCATCATCGGCGGCAACGCTTCCGCCGTGGATCTGGGCGGATGGAATATCAACGACATGGCGATTCGGCGGCACGCCGCAATGGAGCTCACCTGGCCCTCCATTTCCACGGGCTTGTTCGATTTCTCAACGTTCGCGTTCCATCGCTTGCCATTTGCCGAAGCTCAGAAGCAGTATCAGCAAAAGGTTGACCAGCTCTCGGATCTGTTCGACAAGGCCCGCCATTATGCCCAAGCCATGCAAAGCGGCGCCCCGAATTTCCCTCGCGATCTGAAGCTTGAAGCGCTGGCACGCGTGGTACAGGGACAAGAGCCGCTTTTGGTCATCGCTCACAGCGCGCGCGACATTCGTCACGCTGTGGAATTTTGCGAGCAGCAGAAAGTTCGAATGATTCTCGGCGGCGCGGACGAAGCATGGAAAACGATTGGCCTGCTGAAAAAGTACAACATTCCCGTCATCATCGGCCCGATTCTCAGCATGGCACAGGACGAAGACGATGCTTACGACGCCGATTACGCCATGCCGGGCGAGCTTTATGCCGCCGGCGTGGAAATCGCGTTCGGCAGCTTCAACACTTCGTTTTCGCGCCGTTTGCCGCAATATGCCGGCACTGCTGTGGGGTATGGCTTGCCGCACGATCAGGCGTTGAAAGCGGTCACCACGAACGCCGCGCAAATGCTTGGCCTCGATGACATCGGCACAATCGAGCCCGGAAGAATCGCGAACGTTGTTGTCACCAATGGCGACCTGCTCGAACTGCGCACTCAAGTAAAGTATCTTTTCATCAAAGGCCAGCTTACAAGCCTGGATAACAAACAGCTCGAGTTGTACGAGCGTTTCAGCAAACGGCCTAAGCCCGGCACGCAGCCCTAGACCATGCGGTTGGCAGAGTCACCGCTGAGCATCTGCTCAAAAAAAAAGAGCTCATAGAGCGCGGCACGCCGACGTGGCATCAACTCGGCAACGGGATCGATCCCTGCGACCCGCAAAAGATGCGTCCGTGTATTTGCAGAGCATGCCGTAACCGGCGCGCCTTTTCATGCGTCTGTATTCCTTTGTACATTTTTCTAAACATCTCAAACTGAATATATATGGTCCCGGCCTAAAGCCGCGCAACACTTTCGATTATGCTTGATTGCAAATCTTATCGGCGGTTCAATTCTCTCTCTGAAGTCGGCGGTCTTGTAATTCTTAAAGGAGATAAATGATGGCAAAATCCCGCATTGTTTGCGCCGGAGTGCTGGCGCTGGCGTTGTCATTTCTACCCGCTGCGCTTGCAGCGCAAGATCAACCTGCTTCCGAATCGAAAACCCCTGATGTGCTCGCGCACCTGAATTTTCGCGACCTCGGGCCAGCAACTGCCGGCGGGCGTGTCGCAGCGGTCGCTGGCATCCCCGGCAATCCGAATATTTATTACGTCGGCGCGGCCGGCGGCGGAGTGTGGAAGACTGTCGATGGCGGCCTGACCTGGAAAGCCATTTTCACGCATGCGAAAACAGCATCCATCGGCGCGATTGCCGTCGCTGCCTCGAATCCCAACGACGTTTGGGTCGGCACCGGCGAAGGGAACATTCGCAACGACCTGATCGACGGCGCCGGCGTTTATTTTTCTTCCGACGCCGGAAATTCCTGGAAGTTCATGGGCCTTGGTGACACGCAGCACATTACATCCATCGCGATTGACCCGAATGATCCCAATACGGTTTTCGTCGGCGCGCTCGGGCACGCCTGGGGACCCAACGCGGAGCGCGGTGTTTTCAAGACCACTGACGGTGGCAAAACGTGGAAGAAGGTGCTTTACGTCAACGACACGACTGGCGTTTCGGATCTGGCGATGGCGGCGAGCAATCCCAATGAGCTTTTCGCCTGCATGTGGGAATTCCGCCGCTACCCCTGGACGCTGATGGATGGCGGCCCGAACAGCGGCCTCTATCGCTCAACGGACGGCGGCGACACGTGGCAGAAGCTCTCGAAAGGTCTGCCGGAAAGCCCGTGGGGCCGCAGCGCCGTCGCTATCGCGCCCTCCAATCCGAACCACATTTACGCATTGATTGCCGCCAAACACGGAATGTTGTGGCAATCGGAAGATATGGGTGATTCGTGGACTCCGGTCAGCGATAGTCACGCGCTGGACGTGCGGCCATTTTATTTCTCGAAGGTGATCGTATCTCCCGACAATGAAAACAAAGTGTACTTTATGTCGTTCAACATGATGGAGTCGTTCGATGGCGGCAAGACGGCAACCGTGGCGGATCGCGGCGTCCATTCCGACCACCACACGCTCTGGATCGACCCAAAAAATCCCGAGCGCATGATTCTTGGCACGGACGGCGGCGTTTTTCTTTCCACCGACGGCACGAAGACCTGGCGTTTTCTCGACACCATGCCAATCGAGCAATTCTATATGGTTGCGGCCGACAGCAAGCAGCCCTTCGATCTCTGCGGCGGCTTGCAGGACAATAGCGCGTGGTGCGGGCCTTCCTCAGATTTGAGCAACAATCGCGAAGTCAGCAGCAGTTGGTACACTGTGGTTGGCGGCGACGGCGAATACGCTGTGCCCGCGCCCAGCGACCCAAACATCGTTTACAGCGACTCGCAAAACGCATCCATCGAAAGACTCGACCTGGCGACGCACATCAGCCGTTTCATTCGACCCTATCTGCCCGGCGTAGAGGAGGAAACTCCCGCTGACCTGAAATATCGTTTCAATTGGACTGCGCCTATCGCCGTTTCGCGCACCGATGCCAATGAAGTCTATCTCGGCGGGAGCGCTCTCTTCAAATCCACCGATGGCGGGAAAACCTGGGCTCCCATCAGCGGCGATCTCACGCGCAACGATAAAAGCAAACAACCAATCGCCGGCGGCCCCATTCAGCATGACATCAGTGGCGCAGAAACATACGACACGATTCTAGCCATTACTATCGCGCCCACGGATCCAAAAGTCATTTGGGTGGGCACCGATGACGGGCTGGTGCAAGTCACGCGTGACGGCGGAAAAACCTGGGCCGACGTGGCGAAAAACATCTCCGGAGCACCGGAGTGGGCGCGCGTCTATCAGGTGGGCGTGTCGCCGTTCAACGCGGGAACGGCATATGTCACCTACGATGCGCACATGCTCGATAATCGCGGCGTCTACGTGTATCGCACCGACGATTACGGCGCAACGTGGACAAAAATTACCAACGGCCTTCCTGACAATGTGCCTGCGCACGTGGTCCGCGAGGATCCTAACAAGCGCGGCTTCCTCGTTGCCGGAACGGACACCGGTTTGTATTACTCAGACGATCGCGGAGATCACTGGCAGCCGCTGAAGTCGGACTTCCCAACGGCAGCGGTTTACGACCTGAAATTCATCAAGCAGTCTCACGACTTGGTGGTCGCCACGCACGGACGCGGCATGTTCGTACTGGACGACATTCGTCCGCTCGAAGAGCTCACGCCGGACGTCGAATCGAGCGCGTTCCACCTGTTCACGCCGGCGCCCGGAATCATGTGGCACATGTGGCGCTCTGATGAAGGCCAGGGTGAAGGCTATTCCGCGCCGAACGCGCCGAACGGCGCCATTATTGACTATTACCTGAAATCCGAAATCAAACCGACTCCCGAAGAGCGCCGCCAACACGAGGGTCCCGTGAAGATCGTCATCACTGACCAGCAGGGCAACACGGTCGCGACGGAATACGGGCTTGGCGATGCCGGCGTGAATCGTTATGTCTGGAGCATGTCCAATGAAGGAGCAACACCGCTGGCCGGTGGTCCGGGGCCGCGCGGGGGCGGCGGCTTCTTCAACTTTAACCGCGGACCGCGCGTCGCGCCGGGAACCTACAAAATCTCGGTCACGGCAAATGGGGAAACTCAATCGCAAACCGTCACTGTGGAGCAGGATCCCAATCTCCACGTCGATCCGGCCATTTTCCGCGAACAGGAACGCGCCGGGCTCGAGGCGCGCAATCAGATAAGCGCCTTGAACGAAGTGATCAATCGCATCAACGCCATCGACAAGGAGCTTGGAGATTTTCGTTCTGCAGTGCAAAGCAGCAAGGATCCGCAGGAACAGGCCAAGTACCGGGCCATCCTCGCCCGTGGCCAAGAGCTCGAAAAGAAACTAAATGGTATGAGGGATAGCGTCTACAGCCCGAATGTGCAGCGCGCGGCTCCTGAGGATGATATCCACGAGCTCACCGACTTCCACGGCCAGCTTCAGCGCACCATGTTTGAAGGGGGTGGCGGGTACGGTGAAGCTCCTTCGCCTCTTGTCCGCGCGGAAATGACCAAACTTTTCCAGAAGAATGGTCAGTTTATCAGCCGGTTCAACGAAGCGCTGAAGACTGACGTAGCGGAATACAACCGGGCCGCACAATCCGCCGGCGCGCCGACCGTGTTTGCCGGCAGCCCGATAGCGGTGAAGCCGGTCAAATAACGTCCCGGTCCGATCTGCTCTGGCTCTGTGCAGCTGATTATCGCGGCGGAGCCGGAGCAACGGACCGGATCCAATACCCGTTCTAATAAGGCGTCGGCGAATCTACTCTTCAGCTGGCGCGCGACAGTACAATGATCGCCGCAATCAGCACAGCGACTCCGCTGTACATAATTTGCAGCGGCCGCTTGCCCGCTCCGCGCCACTCGCCCGTCAGCACGCCCAAAATGCTGGCCACAATAACAATCAGAGACATGAATATGGGCCATGCCACGGCCGTGCCCAGCGGCCGCACGGCAATGCCGTACATCAAAGTGCTGCCGAACCAAAACACGCCCATGATTCCCGCTAGAATGAAGTAACTGCCCGTTCCTGGTTTGGAGAAGCGCCCGGCGGTGCGATTCTTCTTCACCAGATAGATGCAATAGATAAGGTTGGGAATCCCCCCAGCCATCATTAAGGGCAGCCAAATCGCGTTCGGCGACCATGTGGTGCTCGCACCGAACTTTTCCGCTACCGCTCCGATAGACCCTCCGAGCCAAAGTCCTATGCCAACCAGCGCCGAGCCCACGCCGCTGATTGTACAATACAGCAAGCCGCGCATTACCGAGGCTTTGCCGGGATCAAGTTTCTGGCCGAGCGCCGCCTCGCGCCTGCGCCCTGCAACCGCGCATATGCCCACACCAACTGCAATCAGCGCGATGCCCGCGAGCACAAAAACGTCGCGCTGCGCAAATGCCGCGTGCCTGTGAGATTGAAACAGCGGGACCAGCGCGCCAACCGCCGCTGAAATTCCCAGAATCACGGAAAATGCTAGCGCAATGCCTACTGAATCCACCGCCAGCCCAAAAAACACCTGCGAAATTCCCCAGGCCGCCCCACACGCTGCCACGGTAATGATCACCGTTGCCGGCACAGCCGAATAAACGGCGTGCAGGTGAGGAACCGTCAGCACGGTCATGACCGGAGGAAAAATCACCAGCGCCCAGATGGTCCACACCAGCCAGGTGTTCTCCCAAGCCCATTGGCGCGTGAATTTCATCGGCAGCGTGAAGCTACCATTCATGATTCCCGCGATTACCAGCAGAAGGATTCCCGCTATGGCGCGATTCATACGTTGCTCTCCCGACGGGTTTGAAGGAGTTAGTGCGAATGCGAACGCCGAAACTATACACGTTCCGCGAGCCTCGCGCTATGAACTCTGGCCGCAGACAAACTACTGCGTGCTCTTATTTTTTGGCTTGTACGGCGTTTTGGAATCCCTTTGTTTTGTGCCGACCCAGAAGAGCTTGAAATCGCTGTAATGGTGGTAGTGGTGGATGTAGTGCCCCCGATACTGATAGTAGACATCCGCGTCCTGCGGCAGCCACAGCCGCACCTTGTGCGTTTGGAACGTTACCGGGGCATAATCGATTGAAAAGTGTTCCCGCACCATTCCAATTTCCTTTACTGGGTGCGTCAGATCCGTATCGAGGTGCATGATTTCGCCGCCATTCTCCGAAACCCACGCACGTCCCTTGAGCGGCAGCGCATATTCTTTTGACCGGGTCTCGAAAGCCTGAAGCAGGCTGGTTGGACGATCCGCGCGCTGCTCGAAATGGATCACCCAGGCGGATTTACCGTTCCATTCTCCCAAACCTTCGCAACTCCAGTTAAACGCGCTGCTAAAAATCGGATGGAACGCTAGCGCCAGAGCCGGCGTTCCGAGATCCGCCAGCAGGCCTGGCATATTGTTCGCTGCTGCATCCTCATCTCGAAATTCATCCAACTGAATTAGATGCGGGTTCGGGTGTTCCACCAAGACCAAGTAATTATAGGTTCGCGTCTCCGGTGTTTCCAGCTGTTCGTCTCGCTTTATCTCCACGGATTGATATTCCTCGGTCGCCGAAAATCGCTCCAGCGTGCTCACAAACTCCTCGGCACTCTTCGCTGCCGCTTTCATCACCTTAGGTAGAGAACATCCTGCGCCGGAAATAATAAACGGCTTCGCAGCGTCGACATCTGGCGGCGCCCAGTTTGCCTTTGGCGGCAACTCCACTGGCGGAGGAGGAGCGCTAATCGCAGCCTTCGGTGCCGGCTCGGCGGGCTGCGTGACGTTCGAGGGCCCCGATGGTGCCGCCACGTGCTCCGCCACTGGGGTTACGGCTTCGGGATTCTTCTCCAGCCGCGCTACGTACTCCCGGATTTGCGCCGCGCGGGAATCGTTCGGATATTTGTCCAAGTAGTCTTGAAACGTGCTTATCGCCTTCTCGCGCTCTCCGAGTCCGGCCAGCGCGTCCCCCAGAATAAGCTCTGCTGGCGCCGCCTCTACCTTTCCTGTTGCGATCGCCCGTTCCGCAAAGTCGCGCGCCTGCGCATAATTCCCCTGGTACAAATATGCGTTCGCGAGAAGCCACTCGCCTTTCCACGATTTCACATCCAACTGAACGTCTTGGCTCAGCGCCTGAATCGCGCCCGCCTTGTCATTAAGCTGTAGTCGTACCGTCCCCAACGCCAACAACGCTGGTGGCTCGCGCGGATCGATCGACACGGATTTTGCAAGATATTGTTCCGCCTGGGGTAACCGTTCCCAGAAAAAGTAGATCATTCCCATCACGTAATTCGCATAGGGATTTCCCGGCGCCATCTGCAACGCTTTGGCCAGGTGTTTTTCTGCAGAATCAAACTTTCTGGAACGCAAATCCTTCAATCCGTGTTCCACTTCCTTCTCTGTCCGTGGCGCAAGGACAAACTGACCCTTCGGTTTGCGAAATTCGTTCTTCTGTCCAATAGGCTTCATGTAAACGAGTACGATCGACGACGCATTGTCAAAGGGAGGAAGCGACGCGTCTTCATACGCAGTTTGATAGCCCTCGGCCTCGACTACCACTTGGTAATCCTGCCCCGTAGCAAGATTTGTGAAGACCCATCCCTCGCCAGCAATTTGTGGAAAGCTGTTAGGAGATCCCGCCATTCCGATCTCCCTGAGGTTTATTTTAGGGGTTATTGTTAGTGGCGCGCCGAATTCGTCTCTCACATAGACGGTGATTGTTCCGCCCGCTCCTCCTATCAGCGGAGTGGAAATACCTCCTTGGGCGAAGGTGAGCAGAGGAATAGCAGGAATTATCAACGCCAAACCTATTATTGCCGCGAGCCCCGATTTCATCCCTATACCAGCAAAATCGCGGCTCAAACACTACTACAAGGCTCATCCGAGGGCAACCATGGCCTATTGGGAGCTATCGAGGAACAACCTATCGCTCAGAGTTCTCACAAACTCTCGGTCGTTTTACTACTGCGTACCTGTCTATCAGGTGGTGCCTTGCGAACAATCTTCCAATTGAAGAGTTTATCTGGCGTAGACGTACGTTTTGGGTTATCTTGCGCGTGACAAACACGTCCATCTGGCGGGCAAAAGGATCTTCCCCTTCCATGCTCTTCAAGACGCACAGCGCGGCCGTTTCCGGCATCGAGGCTTATCTCGTCGAGGTCGAAGTTGACGTTGGCCCCGGCAAGCCCGGCAATTTCAATGTCGTCGGCTTGCCGGACATCGCCGTAAAAGAAAGCCGCGAGCGCACGCGCGCTGCGCTGAAAAATTGTGGCTTCGATTTTCCGGGGCATCTGGCCGTCACCGTAAACCTCGCGCCCGCGGACATCCAAAAGGAAGGCTCTGCGTTCGATCTGCCCATGGCCCTTGGCCTTCTCGGCTGCCAGGGAACTTTTTTTGGCAAAGCTCTCGCCGATTACGTTTTTCTCGGCGAACTTTCTCTCGATGGGAGCGTGCGCTCGGTTCGCGGCGCGCTCTCTGCGGCCATTGCCGCTCGCGAACAGGGAATCAAGAACCTCGTCGTGCCGGAAGCCAACGCGCGCGAAGCTGCCGTCGTTGAAGACATTCACGTGTTTGCCGTGAAATCCCTGCCGCAGGCTGCCGACCTGATCAATTCTCCTGAATCCTTTGCGCGTATCCGCGTTAACACCGAACAAATGCTCGGCGAAGCGAGCGCCTATGCCGTAGATTTGCGCGATGTGCGCGGCCAGCAATCCGCCAAGCGCGCGCTGGAAGTTGCCTGCGCTGGCGGCCACAACATTTTGTTCATCGGACCACCCGGCGCCGGAAAAACCATGCTCGCAAAACGCATTCCCACCATTCTTCCGCCCATGTCCCTCGATGAAGCCATCGAAACCACGCGCATTCACAGCGTCGCCGGCGTGCTGGAAGATTCTCGCGGCCTGGTCGCAACGCGCCCTTATCGCTCTCCGCACCACACCATCAGCGACGCCGGACTGATCGGCGGCGGCGCCATCCCGCGCCCGGGAGAAGTTTCCCTCGGCCACAATGGCGTGCTTTTTCTCGATGAGCTTCCGGAATTCCAGCGCAACGTCCTCGAAGTTCTGCGCCAGCCTCTCGAGGATGGTATCGTCTCCATCGCTCGCGCCGCGCTCTCCGTAAGTTTCCCCGCGCGCTTCATGCTCGCCGCCGCCATGAATCCTTGCCCCTGCGGATTTTTCGGCGACCCCACTCGCGAATGCCATTGCTCGCCCATGCAAATTCAACGCTACGTCTCAAAAATTTCCGGCCCGCTGCTTGACCGCATTGACATTCACATCGAAGTGCCCGCCGTGAAATACAAAGAGTTGCGCAACGGCAATCCCGCGGAAGCATCCGCTTCCGTTCGCGAACGCGTCATCGCCGCGCGCGCGGTGCAGCTTGAACGCTTCAAAGGCGAGAGAAAAATATACGCGAACGCGCAGATGCCCCCCAAATTGCTTCGCAAGCATTGCGAAATTTCCGCAGATGGCGAAAAGCTCCTCGAAAACGCCATTCAAAAACTCGGCCTCTCCGCGCGCGCCCACGATCGCATCCTGAAAGTCGCGCGCACTATCGCCGACCTCGATGGCGTCGCCGAAATTCAGTCCCGCCAGCTCAGCGAAGCCATCCAATACCGCACCCTCGACCGCACCTACTGGGCTTAAGCTGGCTTAGAAAAGATGCAGATGCAACAAGCGGGAAAAATCTCCAGGCAGCGCGGCTGAAAGATCGCAATACATACAATCCGCCATTAGCTTTGGGAATCGCTTTTCACGAGTCACACATCACAGGCCGCGAATCGCGAGTGTTTACAGCCTGTAAATGCACAGCCCGCTCAATAACTTGGGATAAAAATCGGTTGACTTCTGCGGCATCACGCCGCCGCCCAGCGCAATTTCCATCACCTGTTTCACACGCACCGGATTCAGCAAAAAGGCTGCCTGCGCTTCCCGGCGATCCACCGCTCCAATCGCCGCTACCATTTCTCGTTCGTAGTTCACGTTTGTTTCCGACGTCACCTTCTCGGCGGTAATTCCCAGGCATTTGTGCAGCAACAGCCGGTGGAGCAGCACTACGTCTAGCTGCCTCTGGGCCGCGCTCACGTCCGGAAGCAGTCGCTCGAGTTCCGCGCTGTTCCGCAGCACCAGCAAATAAAACGCGCCATTCCCCGCATAAACTCCGATGGCATGCCCCGCGCGCCCGCGCCGCTCCAGATCGCGCCGAAACTCCGCAAAACTCTCCTCGCGCTCGCCGCTCTTCGCGAAGGGATATGCGTACCAGTTAAAATACTGCGAAGCCGCTTTCAGAAATTGCTCGAACCTAAATCCCGCCACGTCGTGAATCAGCCGGTGCGTCGCCAGAATCGTCAGCCCTTCGTGATGCCCGCCGGCGTGCCCGCTTTGATAAATATCGAAGCACGTCCACATCGCTTTTTCGTACGGTGCATCTTGCTCGATTCGCCCCGCCCTTGCGCGGCATTCATCGCGATACGCGAGCGCCGTCTCATAACGATGATGCCCGTCACCAATCACCAGCTTCTGCGCAGCCATCGCACCCGTGATTTCGCCAATTTTTCCTGCGTCTGAAATGGCCCACAGCCGGTGCTGCACATCGTATTCGTCGCGCAACTCCGCAATCGGCGCAATTTTCGCCGCCTCTTCCAGAATCGCATCCACGCGCCGCGTCGGATCTTCATATAGCAGGAAAAGCTGTCCGGTCTGGCAACGTGTGTTCCGCAGCAATTCCAATCGGTCCGCCTTCGGACCTGTCAGCGTGCGCTCGTGACGATAAATAATTCCTTCGCTGTAATCCGCAAGCCGCCCCAAAGCAATAAATCCGCGGCGCTCCAGCCGCCGATTCGTTCCGGGCAAATTGTAATTCTGAAAATACGCGTAAATCGCCGGCTGCAAATCCTGAATCAAAATTCCTTCCGCCAGCCATTTGTCGAATTTCCCGGCCGCCCGCGTGTACACATTTTCCGCCGTTGAATCGCCGCCCAGCGGTTTCCCTTTTTCAATTGTGACTAGGTTGTACGGGCTCGCGGCGTAATATCGGTCCTGCATTGCCGGCGTGATTTTGTCATACGGCTGCGTCAGCACATCACCGAGCGCAACGCGCCGCGGATCGTATCGCACTGCCCGAAATGGAAAAATGTCCGCCACAGTTTTCTTCGCGCGCGCCTATGCTAGTCCTCGAATCAAAAGACGCTCTAAGACACAATTCGATTCGCGCAAGCGCGCCATTGTAGCAAGCTCATCGCTCTCGCTCCAATGTGCGAACGGCAAAATCCTGTTGCATCGAATCTTCAAGTTGCGCTCGCTTCGCGACAATGGCTACACTACCGCGCATGATTCGACGGCTATTCTGTCTTTCTTTGCTCACGCTTTTTGTCAGTTTGACGGCATTCTCACAACCAAAATCTCTTTTTTACATGACGCGAGATCCCATGTCCGTCCGCTCTTTCCTCGCCAACGCTGACAAAGTCGATATCCTCGTCCCTGCATGGTACACGGTGGATTCCACCGGCCTCGTTTCGGGCGGTCCAAACCCTCTGGTGCTCGATACCGCGCGCGAACATCACGTGGCCGTAATGCCCATCGTCAATGGCGGTGGTTTCGTTCAGGCTGACGTTCACAAGCTCCTCGCCAATCCGGCCTCCTATCGCGAAATGTTTTCCGAGCTCATCCGCGCATGCCAGGAAAACGGCTATACCGGTTTTCAACTCGACTTCGAAGATGTCAATTGGACCGATAGCGCGCTATTCTCTGCCCTCGTTCAGGAAGCCGCAAACGCCTTTCACGCGCAGAATTTGAAGCTCAGCGTCGCCACCGTCCCCAACGCCCCGGGCGCCGCCGGCGAAACAGCCTTTTCCGCGTGGCTTTTCGGCAATTGGCAGGGCGCCTACGACCTCAAATCGCTCGCTCAGTCCGCTGATTTTATTTGCCTGATGACTTACGACCAGCACACTCGCTACACGCCGCCGGGTCCCGTCGCGGGCTGGCAATGGACCGTCAGCAACCTTGATTACGCGCTTCAGTTTGTTCCGCGCAGTAAACTTTTTCTCGGCATCCCGCTCTATGGCTACCGCTGGTTCTCCGGAACGCCCGTCCCGCCCGCCGATAAACCCAATCCTTCCGCGCAATATATTTCAACGCCCGACGCACTCGACCTGGCCCGTGCTTACGGTGGCCACATCGAATGGGATCCCGTCGACCGTACTGCGTGGTTTTATTTTTATCGTGACGCCATGCGCGAATGGATTTTCTATACAGACGCGCACACATTCGGCGAACGTTATGATCTCGTGAAGCGCCGCGGCCTCGCCGGCTTCTGTTCCTGGTCGTTGGGCAATGAGGACCCCGGCATCTGGGATCTTCTTCCCGCGCACAAGTAACCTAACCCGTAATTATCGTGCCATCGCGAATGCTTGGCGGCGCCTCTTTTTAGACTGCTTTGTTTGCGGTAGTGGGTCAGCTTGAATTTTCTTGATCGTGACACAAAGAGTCAAAATTCAAACTGGCCCATTGCCTTGTTTGCATGTGACCTGAAAAAAATTCTCCTTCGTGTTAATTTGGAATATATGTCCGCGAGCAGCTCGAACAATGGCAAGCGCTTTCCCGGCGTGAAGGCCCTGGTCTTCGATCTCGATGGCACGCTCATCGACTCGAAACTCGACCTCGTGCTCTCCATGAACGCGACTCTCGTTCAGCTTGGCCGCAAGCCCCTTGAACACGAGCAAATCGCAAGTTATGTGGGCGGCGGGGTCTTGCTGCTTGTTAAACGCGCGCTGGGAGTTGACGCCTCAGACGAAGAAGTCGAAAACGCCATCATTTTTTTTCTCGACTATTACCGCGCGCACATGCTCGACAACACTCTTCCCTACCCTGGCGTGCGTGAATGTCTCGACGCTCTTCGTGGCCGTTCGCTCGCCGTGCTCACCAACAAGCCGGTGAAATTCAGCGAGGCTATTATCGCCGGCCTGAACATGAGCGATTATTTCCGCTTCGTCTACGGCGGAAACAGCTTTGAAAAAAAGAAACCCGATCCCATCGGCCTCCACACCCTGCTCCGCGATTTCGATTTAGCACCGCGAGAATTGATGATGGTCGGCGATTCCGAAGTGGACGTGCAGACCGCGCGCAATGCCGGTACGCTCGCTTGCGGCGTAACCTATGGACTTGGCAGCGCGCGCATCACACAATCGGAACCAGATTTGCTCCTCGACAATCTGGCTGACCTGCCGCTATACATCCACGACGAAATCGCAGCGCAATGACAGCGAAAATCAGCTCGCTCGTAATTTCGCGCGCCGCGATTCGATATGGCGTGATTTTTCTCGCAATGCTCGCCTGCGCCGTGTTAGCTGCAATGTGCATCCCTTCCAGCGCAAGAACGCATACTGCTTCTGCCAGCATGGATCCGAAATTTGCGGTTTTGCGCATCGGCGAACTTTTGACTTACCGGATTGATTGGCAGCGTTATGCCGGAGCGGCCGTCGCCCAACTGCGAATTGTTGATCGCGGCGAATTCTACGGAGCAAGCGTGTGGCATTTTCGTGCTGCTCTGCACACGGCCGAACCGCTTCGCGCGCTATATCCGCTCGACGACCAAATTGATGCTTACGCCTCGCTCGCGAATCTCCAGACCCGTGAATACCAGGAGCATTCTCGCGAATTCGGCAGGCCGCAGGACACCCAGGCGTCGCTCGTCTTCCCCGGCGAAGCTTCCGACGCGCCATTGCCGCACGTGCTTGTCCCGCAGGGCACTCGCGACGCGCTCAGCGCAATTTATTTCTTGCGCACAATCGATTGGTCCCGCGTGCCAGAGATGCGTGCGCCGGTTTTCGACGGCGAAAACATCTATCAAATGATCGCGACGGATGAAAAAACCGAAAGCATACATATCGCGGCGGGAGATTTCCAGACGACGGAAATTAAAATTCGCCTGCTTGACGGAAGAAAAGAAATTGCGGATGAGCGTTTCGCGCTCTGGCTCGCAAGCAACCGAGCGCGCACGCCCGTGCTGTGCGAAGCAAATCTTCCTATAGGCGTTCTGAGAATCGAGCTGACTTCCGATTCAGCGTTCGAGGCCGGCGCGGCGTTCAATCGCGTCACTCCTCCGGCACATTCCAATCCGCGGGCGGGAAACTGATTCCCCAGAATTTCGGCGCTGGACTGTCGAATTCGATGCCCACCTGGGCCTTGCCGCCCTGCATCGCGCCGACGTAAACGATGCGGCAGCCCTCGCTCTGTTGTGTGGCTTTGTTGGTGATGGTGATTTTTTGGTCTGCAATCACTTCGGAACGAAGATGAATCAGCGCTCCGTGCGCGTTGACTACCAGCGTTTTGGTCTCTTCGTCGAAAAACGTTTTGCCGTCGCGATTCTTGGCGCGAATCATCACCGCAATCGAAAGCATGACGCGCATGCTGCGCCGCCGCCCTTTATCAATTGCCAGCTCGCCTGGGGCCGTAGGATTTGCCATGGATTTACCTTAGCGTTGTTCACTGCATGCGGCAAATGTGCGCCAAAGATCTCATGCGAGTCAGTTAACATCACCGCAATCATCCTGCGGCGAGACGGATCGCGGTAAGCTATTCCGAAGGATGGCATAGCTGCTCAACTAGAGCGCAAACAATGTGGCCAATGCAGATGTGCGCTTCCTGAATTCGCTGCGGATTTCGCGATGGCACATTGAGCAGCAGGTCAACCTTTGCGGCGAGCTTTCCACCGGTTTCTCCGGTCATTCCCACGAGGAACGCGCCGCGCGACCTCCCCGCTTCGGCTCCTCGCAAAACGTTGGCGCTGTTTCCGCTGGTGGAAAGCGCCACTAGCACATCTTTTTCCGAAACCAAAGACTCGATCTGGCGCGAAAAAATCTGCTCGAAGCCGAAATCATTTCCTGCCGCGGTCAGCACAGAAATATTCGTTGCCAGCGATATGGCCGGAATTCCCGGACGATTGTGTTCCAGGCGAACAACAAATTCCGCGGCCAGGTGCTGCGCATCCGCCGCGCTGCCGCCATTGCCGAAAAACACAATCTTACGCCCGTCGCGAATCGCCGTCGCGCTCGCTTCCGCGCAGCGCGCGATTTTCTTCACCAACTCTTCGGAGAAGCTCTCTTTGACGCGCGCGCTCTCGCGAAGCTCGGCGCAAATTCGCTCGGTAAAATCCTGCACGTTCCCTCAATTCTGAAAGTCTAGCGGCGAATCATGCAAACTTACTCGCCGCAGCCTGCGCAGCTTGGCGCGAAAACTATAGCAACATTCCAACCGGCGCAAAAGCCGCAACTGTGTCACCTCGCCTTGTCTGTTGCCCTCTTAATTCCTAAGATGGGTAGACCCAGCGGAAGGAGAGTATGAAGCCACGAACAGCCCTGTTCTACGGTGTGATGTTGGCTGCGGCGGTGGGGGTGTTCTTTTGGATTCGCTCGGCCGGCGAGTCTCTGGTCGCGCCGGTTAATGTGAACTTGGGCCACTATGCTAAGAACGCCCCTTCGGCCTCGATTAGCGCCTTTACGCACGTCCTTTTGGCTCTTGTAGTGATCATCCTCTGCGCTCGTGGCCTCGGAACGGTCTTTGCACGCTTTAATCAGCCGCCGGTTATCGGCGAGATGATCGCGGGCATTTTGCTGGGGCCCTCCTTGCTAGGGCGGCTGGCACCCGGGGTTTTCGCTTACCTTCTCCCAAATCAGGCGGCACCGTATCTTTCCGTGATTGCGAACATTGGCGTGATTTTGTACATGTTCCTTGTCGGCGTTGAACTCAACACGAAACTGCTGCGCGATCGCACCCACGCCTCAGTCGCCACCTCCCACGCCAGCATCATTGTCCCCTTCCTGTTAGGCAGCGCTTTGGCTCTATGGCTATATCCTCTTTATTCCACCAGTAACATCCGGTTCGCCGTGTTTGCTCTGTTTATGGGCATCTCCATGTCGGTAACAGCATTCCCGGTGCTGGCGCGCGTCATCACCGATCGCGGCATGCAGGAGGGCCAGCTAGCCACCATCGCTTTGGCTTGTGCCGCCGTGGACGACGTGACGGCATGGTGCCTCTTTGCCCTGGTCGTCAGCGTGGCAAGAGCGCATGCCGGTCGGGTTCTAATTACCTTGGGGCTGACTGCCGGCTTTATCTTTGCGATATTTGTATTTGTCCGGCCGGCAGCTGCCTGGTTTGTCCGCCGGCACGCTCGAAGAGAGCAAACCGTCCAGAGTTCGATCGTCGTCGCCTGCGTGGCCCTGTTGCTTGCTGCCCTGACCACGCAATGGATCGGAATTCACGCCCTGTTCGGCGCTTTTCTGGTCGGATCCGTCATTCCCTATGATTCACGACTGGCCCGCGATATCAAACAGAAATTTGAAGACCTGGTTGTAATACTGTTTCTTCCTACCTTCTTTGCTTTTACCGGCTTGCGCACCCAGATCGGATTGGTTCACGGCCTTCGGGATTGGGTCATTTGTGCTGTAATCATCGCCGTAGCGTCACTTGGAAAATTCGGCGGAGCCGCAGTCGCAGCGCGGCTGACGGGACTCGACTGGCGGCAAGCGGGTTCTCTCGGAATCCTGATGAACACGCGCGGCCTGATGGAACTCATCGTCTTGAACGTGGGGTTGGATCTGGGCGTGCTGTCCCCGACGCTATTCGCGATGCTGGTCATCATGGCGATCGTCACCACTCTGGCAACCACACCTGTGTTGCAGGCCCTGGCGCGCGAGTCGGAGCCCCTCGCCGTGCGCGAAAAAATCTAAAGTCGGGGCGAAACACCAGCGCATGCCCATGCAACTGCCCGTCGTGCCTTATGCACGCGGCCCTTCCTTAAGCGCCCTCGAAGCGGCGGAGCTAATACCTGAAAAAGCTGAACACCAGCACGCTCAGCACTACCAGCGTCAGAGACACATACATCCGATCTCTCTCTTTGTAGAACGCAAAAACGCTGAAGGCCACCCGCGCCACTGGCGTCGCCACCAGCAGTACCAGGCCAAATTGAATCCAATTGCGGCCTTCCAAAGAAAATAGACCCTTAAAAATCCCGCGAAATTCACGGTAGTCCGGCGGCTCAGCTCGAAATGTATGATATTCGGGGCGCACGCCCCGATGGTGGACCAAATAAAGGATTCCGCCTACGAACACCACAGCCGAAGCCAGCAGCACGCCGGTGCGCAGCAACACCGAAATGATCTGATCCATCCGCTCGTCATTCCACTGGTTTTGAGCCATTTTAGATTTTCCCGGTGATCCCCTTCACGAACATTTCAACTCCCAGCGCAATAATTGCGACGCTGAATAGAATCCGCAGGTAACGCGTTCCCGCGCCGGGCAGGATGCGCGCTCCGAGGAACGCTCCGGCAAGTACACCCAGCATGACGGGCATTGCCAGCGCCGGGTCCACGTATCCGCGATGGATGTAAATGCCTGCGCTCGCCGCCGCGGTGACCCCGATCATGAAGTTGCTCGTAGCCGTGGAAACTTTGAAAGGAACTTCCATTGCCTGATCCATTCCTAGCACTTTGAGCGGGCCGCTTCCTATCCCTAAGAGTCCGGAAAGAATCCCGGCAGCATGGCAAACCAGAAATCCAATGGGTACGCGGCGAACCGTGTAGGACACTTTTCCATGCGCGGTCGGATAGTCGCCATTCATGCGCAGGCGCTCTGCCAGTCGATCCGGTGGCCGCGTGTCATGAATATCTGGCTGTTTCCGCAGTGTCAAATAGGCAGAGAAAAGCAAAACAAGCGCAAAAATAATCGCGATCGCGTTTGGAGAAACCTTCGCCACCAGAAACGCGCCAAGAAGCGCCCCGAGCGTGGTGGCAACTTCCAAAAACATTCCGATGCGAACGTTCGAGTAACCTTCTCGCACGTAGGCGGCAGCGGCGCCCGAAGACGTAGCAATCACCGAAATCAGGGATGCGCCGGCTGCATAGTGGATATTTACGCGAAAAACTAGCACCAGCAGCGGAACGATAACAATGCCGCCGCCAAGGCCGGTGAGCGAGCCAAGCAGCCCCGCGACCAGAGCAGAAACCAGGATGAGCAGCGAGAACGTGAGAACGGTCATGAAATCCTATCTGCAAAAAGGAATGCAATTCGGAATCTGGAGGAATTTTGATGCGAACGGTTATATATCATCGTCGTAATAAAGACTCGCATAAGAAGCTTGCCGTCGCAATTTGAATCTGAAACGGGAGTTGAGAAATTGCATGCAAACCATCTCGCCGAGAAAGCCCATTCATTCGCCTTCGAAGAGGCGTGAACTCAATTTCTTCGACGCCACGCGGCACGCCGGGAGTTTGCGCTTCCCGTGTTCCTGCGCTATCTTCGAGAACAATGGTCGATATTCATTGTCACCTCCTTCCCGACCTCGATGACGGCGCCGATTCGCTAGAAACTTCTCTGCAAATGGCGGAGATGGCCATCGCCGACGGCGTGACGCACGTGATTGCCACGCCCCATGCCAGCAGCGAATATCCTTTTCTTGCGGAACTGGTGCGCTCGCGCCGCGATGAGATTCAGTCGCGGATTGGCGACCGCCTGGCAATTTCCACTGGTTGTGATTTTCATTTGAGCTTCGAAAACCTTGCCGCGTTGCGCGACGATCCCAAACGTTTTACTTTGAATCAAACGGGGTACCTGCTCGTGGAATTTGACGATTTTGCTATTCCCGTTTCCGTAGAGCAGACGCTCCATCAACTGCAACTGCTTGGCCTTCGCCCTATCATCACCCATCCCGAGCGCAACAGGCTAATCCGCTCGCAGTGGGATCGTCTGTGGGGGTGGCTGCGGCAAGGATGCCTGGTTCAAGTGACCGCGCAATCCCTCACCGGCGGATTTGGACGGCGCGCGCAAGAGGCCGCCGAATTGCTGCTCGATGGGAACGCCGTTCACTTTGTCGCCAGCGATGCGCACAACGCGACGAGCCGGCCGCTGCGGCTCAAGCCGGCGTTCGATCTGCTCGTTGCAGATAAAGGCGAGGACATTGCACGTGCGCTGCTTGTAGAAAACCCTGGCGCTGTGCTCGAAGGAAAAGCTTTGCCGTACCTTCCCGAGCCGCGCGATTGGAAAAGCGTACTGAGCGAGTCGGAAGCGGAGCCGCCAAAAAAACGCTTCTGGTTTTTCTAGCGCGGCGATTACTGAGCCATAGAAGAACTGGCGTGCAAATTCGCTCTCATTTCGCCGCGTGCATTCAAAGCGCGTAGTTTCGCGGCGCGTCTATCTCGCAACTCGGAACGTAGCTCACCCTTCGATCACGAAAACAATTCCAGCACTTCTTCGTAGCGTTTGAATGGCGGAATCAAATAGGCGCCCGGCATCTCCGACCGCGCCCATTCGAGCATGCGCCGCGCCAATTCGAATCCACGATCGCGCGCGGCGGCGCCGGCGGATTCCATCTCCTTCAGCGTCGCTTCGGGAATCACGATGCCGGGCACCTCATTGTTCAAACGCAGCGCCTGTTTGTAGCTGGTCAGCGGCCACAAGCCCACCAAAACAGGAATCGGCGACTTGCCGCCGATTTTTTTCAAAAACGCGTGCCAGTGCGCGGGATCGAAAATCGGCTGAGTCATCGCGAAGTGCGCGCCGGCCTCGATTTTCGCGAAGAAGCGGCGGATTTCCTCTTCGATGTCGTCGGCGACAGGATTCACGGCGACGCCGATGGTGAAATTGGTTGCGCCGCCAAGATTTTTGCCGGCCCAGTCGGCCCCTTGATTCAGCCGCGTGAGGACTTTCACCAAACCCGTCGAGTCCACCTCGTAAACGCCGCTCGTTTCAGGATGGTCGCCAAGCGACGGAGGGTCCCCGGTGATGGCCAGTACGTTGCGCACGCCGCCGACGGACCACGCACCGAGCAGCATGGCCTGGAGGCCGATGATGTTGGCGTCGCGCGTGGTGAGATGCGGAACAGTTTCGAATCCATGCGCTTCGAGTGCGCTGGCCATCATCAGTGCGTCCATGCCGACGCGCGCGAGCGTTCCGCTGTTGATGTCGATGACGTCCACTTTCCCGGAAGCCATCACGCGCTTCACCTGTTCGAGGACGCGATCAACACTTGTGCCTTTGGGCGGATCGATTTCCACCGATACTGCGAATTGTTTTTCCTGAATTTTGCGCCAGAGCTGGCTCTCCGGCTCGCGCGTGGCCAGGCGGCGCGTTTTTTCGCGCGGTTCGAGGACTTCTTCAGCGGCGCCCGCGACGGAAACGCGCGCGGTGGTGGAGGGGCGCAGATTTTTTACCGCTTCGGCCATAGCGTGAATGTGCTCTTGAGTGCTTCCGCAGCAGCCGCCCAGAATGCGCACGCCGAGCGATGCCGCGTCGCGCGCGAACTGCGCAAAATAATCCGGCGAAGACTTTGGGTAGACGATGCGGTCGCCGATGCGTTTCGGAAATCCAGCGTTGGGCATCGCGCTCAGATGAAACTTGGAATCGTTTGCGTTCGCGAGCTCGCGAAGAATCGGCAGAAGAAGCTGCGGGCCGATGGTGCAATTCGCACCAATCGCTTGGACATTTTTTGTTTTCAATTTTGCGACGGCGTCTTCGGGGCGCGTGCCGTCGAAAGTGCTGCCCTCTTCGGAATATGTAAGCTGCGCGACGATGGGCGATTTGGAAAAACTGCGAATGGCGTCAATGGCGCAAAGAATTTCATCGAGCGCGCCAAAAGTTTCGAGAATGAAAAAATCCGTGCCACGCTCTTCGAGGGCGATAGCCTGCTCGCGGAAAATTTCGCGAATTTCTTCGGGCGCGAGCTGCTGCGCGCGGCGCTGCGTGCCAAGCGGGCCAATCGAGCCGGCGATCAGAACTTCATGGCGGGAGGATTCGCGGGCTTCGCGGGCGATTTTCACGCCGCGATGATTCAATTCCGCAACGCGCTCGCCGAGGCCGATGGCAGCGAGTTTGTGGCGATTCGCGCCAAACGTGTTGGTCTCGATAATTTGCGCGCCGGCTTCGAGATAGGCCTGATGGACGCGAAAAACGGCTTCGGGCTGCGTGGAGTTGAGTTCGTCGAGACAGCGCTGCGGGCCGAGAATTTCGTAGAGCATCGAGCCCATGGCGCCGTCGGCGACGAGGATGGCGTCGCGGAGGCGCTCATTGAATTCGTCAATTTTCATGCTGGGCCTTCGTTTTGACAGCTCGAAAGTGGCTTAAAATTATCGATTAGAAATTTGGAAGTTGCTGATGTAAAGGCATTTAGGCGAAATTCTAATTTTCGAGTGGCCCTTTTGATTCTGGAGGCCAAGAGCGGGAAGCAAGAGTCCAGCGCGAAGTGCGGCGGCGCGGGGTAAGAGCGCCTGATGAGCCCGTTTTGAGGTGCCCGAAAATAGGACGCAAATTCTCTAATGGCGGAGATTTCCTCGATTAGAAAGGGTTCCAGTCGTTTGTTTTCAGTGAGTTGCATCGAATTCTAATTTTCCATATTGCCGCGATTAGCCGCCTCCGCCGCTGCGTCGGCGCGCCCTGACCTCCGCACAATCTTCAAAAGCGCATAAAAAGCGAAAAGCCGCCAAGAGGCGGCCCGTTATGGCTAAGTTGCGCGCAGACCGGAAGTTCCGGAGTGCTCATTCATATTTACCGCGTAGATAGCTGAACGTCAAGAGAAATCGCCGCAGCATAGCCGGATCGTAGGGAAAAGCCGCAGAGTTTCGAAGAAACCGTTATAGATACTTATAGTTGATGCTGGTCTGCCGTATAGTAAAACAGTAAAAGCCATTCCATCAGCAAAAACCTTCCGTTTTACTACTGTTCGTGAAGTAGACGGTCACGTTCATTGGATATCCGACTCCCTAGGAAGGCCCGCACTAGGTCCAAATTAGGACACTACCCAAACGGGCGCAGCATAAAGCGGCGTCGAGCCGGCGCACTCCAAACAAACGAAAAGCCGCAGATTCGCAGAGCGCGCGATTCTGCGCTACAGAGGCAAGGGCACACGGGCTAAGAGCCTGCGCCACTCAAGGCAAATGCAGGTTCCTCGCCGCCGTTCGGGGCATTTTCACGCTGGCTGCTTGCCGCAACCGACGACGACCGGTTCGGGATGACACGACGAAAGACGAAAAGCCGCAGATTCGCAGAGGGCGCGATTCTGCGCTACAGAGGCACGGGCACACAGGCTAAGAGAGCGCGCGGGCCCTACGACTGAAACTAGCTCCATACGTCAATTTGGTACGCGTTTGATGCGATTTGCGTGCCAGCGATTCCAACAATAGGCAATCGGAACCCGATAACGAAATAAAGCAAGCCGTTCAGGAATGATGCGATAACCCACGGTACGACATTGAAAATCCGAGTAGACCGGCTGTCGCTAAAATTCATGCTTGCGATCAAGATCACCGAGGCCGGGCACAGAGCAAATGTGAGCGTTTGGAAATTATCATACGCGGGTGTATAGAAGCCAGAGGCCTGCCCGTTCGGTGAGGACCAGTAGACGCGCTTAGTGAAAACATCGTGCGTATCTACGTAAAACCATGCCGCGCACAGGGCTGTCCCGATTGAAAATCCTACAGTCGCAAATATTACCGAGATTTTGTGTTTGCCCACGCGTCCTCGCTATCCGCGAGAAAGTACGTGTAAAGTCGAAGACGCGTTCTTCGTCGAGGTGCGGCGGGGGTATTTGGTGGAGACGTAGTCGTCCACTAATTTTTGGAAGGCGGCGGAGAGTTCGTCGTAATTGCCCTTCAGGGTGACGAATTTTTCGCCGTCGATGTAAACGGGGCAGCTTGGCTCTTCGCCAGTGCCGGGGAGGCTGATGCCGATGTTGGCGGCGCGGGATTCGCCCGGGCCGTTGACGATGCAGCCCATCACGGCGAGCTTCAATTCCTCGACGCCTTCGTATTGCGTTTTCCACTCCGGCATTTTGTCGCGAATGTAATTCTGAACTTTCTCGGCGAGCTCCTGAAAAGTGGAACTGGTGGTGCGTCCGCAGCCGGGACAGGCAGTAACGCTGGGGGCGAAGGAGCGCAGGCCAAGGGCCTGAAGAAGTTCGCAGGCGGCGTAGACTTCGTCGCGGCGGTCGCCTCCGGGACGCGGAGTGAGCGAGACGCGAATGGTGTCGCCAATGCCTTCGGCGAGCAAAACGCCCATGGAGGAAGCGGACCAGACGAGGCCTTTGGCCGCCATGCCCGCTTCGGTGAGGCCGAGGTGCAGAGGCTGATCGGTTTTGCGGGCGAGTTCGCGATAGATGCTGATGAGGTCGCGCGGACGGGAAACTTTGCAGGAAATGATGATTTGATCCTTGCGCAGGCCGCAGGCGAGAGCGAGTTCGGTGGATTGCAGGGCGGAGATAACCATGCATTCGTTGATGATTTCTTCGGAGGTGCGGCCGAGGTTGCGGTCAGTGTTCTCCTGCATTTTCTGCATGACCAATTCTTGATTGAGCGAGCCGCCGTTGACGCCGATGCGGACGGGCTTGCCATTGTCGACGGCAACTTTGCAAATGGTAGAGAATTGCTCGTCGCGGCGCGCGCCTTTGCCGACGTTGCCGGGATTGATGCGGTATTTGTCGAGGGCTTTGGCGCATTCGGGATATTTGGTTAGCAGGACGTGGCCGTTATAGTGAAAATCGCCTATGAGCGGCGTGTCGCAGCCGGCATCAAGGACGCGGCGCTTGATTTCAGGAACGGCGGCGGCGGCCTCGGGAACGTTGACGGTGACGCGGACGATTTCGGAGCCGGCCTGCGCGAGTTCGAGATACTGCCTGGTGGTGGAGGCAACGTCGGCGGTGTCGGTGTTGGTCATGGACTGGACGACGACGGGCGCGTCGCCGCCGACCTGGACTTTGCCGACCTTCACGCCGACTGTTTTGTGACGCTGAGCGATTGCCGGTTCCATAAGTGTCCGTTGAGATGCGCGAGTGCGAATGATGGTGAAAAGGCGCAGAGTTTCCAAGAGCGCGAGACTCTGCGCTGCATAATGATTTTAGCGGTTTTGCGCGGCGTATGCTAGTCGGAGGCGTTGACAAGTTACCTGCGAATATCAGGACGCCTCTCGAGAACTGGGAAACACGAGTACATCGCGCGGATAAAAACGCGCGAAAGGAATCGATCTCATGAACTGCTTTACGGCACGGCTAGAGAGTCTGTGTGAGAACTGCAAAAATCTGTACTTCAGCGGCTGAAGCCGAACTGATGCAGCGTTTATGTCGTGGCTGAAGCCATGACCCACAAAGATTCTCGCGTTGAGCGGAGCGGACTCCTCCTGCTTCATGACGCGCCAATGCTAACACACGCAACGGGAAAAGACGGCGGGCTAGGCGCCGGCGCGGACGTGTTGGAAGAGGCCGTAGAGGGCGATGCCGAGGCCCAGGAGGAAAAAGAGCGGGAGGAAATAGGTGGTTAGCAGCGGCAGCAAGGCAAAAGGCACTTTGAGCTTGTAGGGGCTGGCCGGCGATAGAAAATAGTAGATGGCCGCGACGCACATCATGTAGAAAAGGCCGCGGCGAAGCATGTTGCGTCCAGGTGTTATGGTGCTACGGGCGGCAATGCGGCGTTCTGGCAGGGTTTCGTGGCAAAGCGGGCAGTCTCTGCCAGTGGTAGAGATTTTCTTGCCGCAGAATGGACATTCACGAATTCGCATTTTTGCGTCCTCAGTCGTGCAGACTAACGAATGAGCAGGTCTTCCCCTGTGACCCTAGGCTAAGGGTAGAGGTGGGCATGGGTCAACGGCGCGCCACTGCCTGTGTGCGCGAAAAGGCATCCTGACCGAACGAGCAGCACGGCGCGTAAGTCATTATACTTAAGCTACTTACAGAATCAGAGCGCGGCCTTTTCCATTGCGGTGATAGGCAAGCGGTTTTGTAGCCCACTTCAGAAGAGGGCGGCGATGAGGACAAGAGCAAGACCGGCAACGGAGGCGAAGGTGCGGATGACGTGGAACGTCTCCCAACGGTCGCGGAACTGCTGCCAGTTTTCTGGAAGCGTTGCAGCAGTCCACTTCATGATTTGATTATCGATGGGGACTTCGACAATCAAAGTGATGAGCAGGGCGATGATGAACAGGGCTAAAGCGGCCAAATTCAGGCAGAAGGTTTGCGACCGCTCGCCGTACGAGAGCACCAGGACCGGCACCAGCGATAGCATCGCTGCCGGCATCAGAAAAGGCATGATGGGCGCGAGGTTGCGGATCATGCGGTGTCCAATGGCGAGAAAAACTTCTGGCTGGAAAGTAGCGATGGAGCGGCTCAGGCCGAGCCACGGTCCCCAGAATACGCCAGTGACCAGAGCCAAAAGAAAAATGCTGATGAACTGCTATATTTTCAGCGCCATGAACGACTCCTTCTAATTATCTACGTTCGCCTGGGCACAAATATTTCTCTTGTACCGCGCACGATAAGTCCCTAAAAACAGCGCAATCAAATGGCGAAACAGGCGCATCTAACTGGTTTACTGGCACGAGATGAAGTACATCCAACCGGTATTCGAGCGGAGTACTTGTTCATGGAGAGATGGCCATGGTGATAAAGCGCAAGGAAGAATTGAGCTATTCGGAAGTGACGCCGAAGGGGATGTACGCGAACCGGCGGAATTTTTTGCTGGGCCTGCTGGCGACGAGCGGCGCTGTGGGAGGGTGGAAGTACTTTGGAAATTGGCTTTCCGGGCCGGGAACCGGGTCGGTGCCGCGGGCGCTGCGCGGCGTGAAGAAAGGGCCATTTCAGGCGAAAGATGCGGTGACGCCGGAAGGCGACGTGACCACGTACAACAATTTTTACGAATTTGGCACGGGTAAAGGAGATCCGTCGCGCAACGCGAAAAATTTCCGGACTTCGCCGTGGGAAGTTTCGATTGAAGGCGAAGTGAAAAAACCGCTGAAATTGAGCATGGACGACATTATGAAAATCGCGCCGCTGGAGGAGCGCATTTACCGGCATCGCTGCGTGGAGGCGTGGTCGATGGTGGTGCCGTGGATTGGGTATTCGTTCAGCAATTTGGTGAAGCTGGCGGAGCCGACGCCGAAGGCGAAATATGTGGCATTTCAGAGCTATTACGACACGCGACAGATGCCGGAAGGACCGGAGGCGGGCATTCCATTTCCGTATGTGGAAGGATTGCGCATGGATGAAGCGATGCATCCGCTGACGCTGCTGTGCGTGGGCATGTACGGCGAGACGCTGCCGAATCAGGATGGCGCGCCAGTGCGCATGGTGATTCCGTGGAAGTACGGCTTCAAGAGCATCAAGTCGCTGGTGAAGATTCGCTTCGTGAAGAATCAGCCGCCGACCACGTGGAGCACTGAAAATCCGGAGTGGTACGGATTCTATTCCAATGTAAATCCGAATGTGGATACGGTGCGCTGGAGCCAAGCGACGGAACACAGGCTCGGCACCGGCCTTTTTGCGCGGCCGATTCCCACGCAGATGTTCAACGGCTATGGCGATCAAGTGGCGAGCCTTTATTCAGGGATGGACCTTCGCAAATACTACTAAAGGGCGGAAATGTTGCAGAGGGCCAATTGCCGGTAGCGCGCATCGTAAATTCGATTCTCACCAGCAAATGGACGAAGGTCGTCGTTTTTCTTCTTTGCCTCATGCCCTTTGCGGTGCTTGCATGGAAGGTTTTTCAGAATGACCTGGGCGCGAATCCGGTACAGTTCGTCGAGCACTGGACGGGAAATTGGACGCTGCGCTTCCTGATTATCACGCTGTGCATTACGCCGCTGCGCAAGCTCCTCAAAATGCCGCAACTGATTCGTTTCCGCAGAATGCTAGGGCTGTTTGCATTTTTCTATGTGTGCCTGCATTTCTCGACGTGGATCGGCATCGATCGATATTTTAATGTTCACGAAATGTGGGCGGACGTGGAGAAGCGGCGGTTCATTACTGTGGGATTTGCCGGATTCGTGCTGCTGATTCCGCTGGCGGTTACTTCGACGGCGGGATGGATTCGGCGGCTGGGCGGAAAACGGTGGCAAATGCTGCATCGCGCGATTTACCTGAGCGCAATCGCGGGAGTGATTCATTATATGTGGCTGGTGAAATCGGATGAGCGCAAGCCGCTGGAATATGCGGCGATCGTAGGAGCACTGCTGCTGTGGCGCGTCGGCGTTTGGTCGCGCAAGCGATGGCGAGAGCAGCGGCAGATGCGCGAAATTCAATCTAAAGAGCCTACGACCGCCGAAACTGCGTAGCACTACTTCCAGCAAATCCGCAAATCAGTATCGTTCGGAGCGCCCTGAAACGCGCGCAGAGGCGCGAGCGTCTCATTCGGCGACAGTTTTTCGCGGGGCGTGTTTTCCAATTTCAACAAACCTGCAACTGAGGGTGCGGAGGATGATTGTGCGAAAACTCGGACGAGCTTTTGCGGCATTGCTGTTTGCGGCGGTGATTCTGCCGGTTGCGGTGCACGCGCAGAGTCAAGCGGACTTGAACGCGATTTATAAGATCAAGGATATCGGCTTCAACCATTCGCAAGTGATGGACATAATGAGCTACCTCACGGACGTCTATGGCCCGCGCCTGACGAATTCGCCAGATATGCGCGCCGCGGCGCAGTGGACGGAAGGTGAAATGAAGAAATGGGGCCTGGCAAACGTGCACACTGAGCCGTGGAAGTTCGGGCGAGGGTGGTCGAACGAGCGCTTCTCCGCCATGATGACGGCGCCGCGACCGTACATTTTGATCGCGTATCCGCTGGCATGGACGCCCGGAACGAATGGGCCGGTGACGGCGCAGGCAGTGTACGCGCCGATAGAGAGCGAGGCCGACTTCGACAAATATCGCGGGAAGCTGAAAGGCAAATTCGTGCTGACGCAGGTTCCGCCCGATGATCCGGCGCACTACGACGCGCAGGCGCACCGCTACACCGACGCGGAACTGGAGGCCATGTCTGAAGAACCAATACCGACAGGGCGAAATGCAGATCGTTTCGCGCGGTTCCGCGCGCTTTTCGCGCTGCAGCAGAAAATTTGCGCGTTCCTGGCTGAGGAAGGCGTAGCGGGATGGGTGGAAGCGTCGCGCGGGGACGACGGGACGGTTTACGTCCAGTCAGGCGGCTCGTATGAGCCGAATGGGCCGCCAGCACCGCCGAGCTTTATGCTGGCGAGCGAATGCTACGGACGAATTTACCGGATTCTGCAAAAGAACATTCCGGTGACGCTGCGAATCAATGCGCAGAACAAGTTCTACGACGACGATCTGAATTCGTTCAACATTATCGGCGAAATTCCTGGCACGGACAAAGCGGATGAAGTAGTGATGATCGGCGCGCATTTCGATTCGTGGCACGCCGGAACGGGAGCGACCGACAACGGCGCGGGCGACGGCGTAATGCTGGAGGCGATGCGCATTCTGAAAGCGAGCGGACTGAAAATGCGGCGCACGGTGCGCATCGGCCTGTGGACCGGCGAAGAAGAAGGGTTACTAGGCTCGCGCGCTTACGTGAAGGATCATTTTGGCGATCCCACAACGATGCAACTCAAGCCGGAGCAGGAAAAACTCGATGCGTATTACAACGTCGATAATGGCAGCGGCAAAATTCGCGGAATTTATCTGCAAGGAAACGAAGCGGTCGCGCCACTTTTCGAGAAATGGATGGCGCCATTCCACAATCTGGGAATGACCACGCTGACCATTCGCAATACCGGAGGGACGGACCATCTTTCGTTCAACGCCGTGGGGATTCCGGGATTTCAGTTCATCCAAGACCCGATTGAATACGAAACGCGCACGCACCACTCGAACATGGACGTGTACGAGCGGCTGCAGGAGCCGGACATGAAGCAAATGGCGGTGATTGTGGCGTCGTTCGTGTATCTAACCGCGAATCGGGATGAAATGATTCCGCGGAAGCCGCTGCCGCCGCCTTCGACGAGCCCGTTCTAGGAGATGCGAATAGGCTGAAGCGATTAGCTGGCGCGGCGAGCGCGGCGGCGATGCGATTCCGCATGGCGCTCAGCATGCGCTGGCTGCTTGCGTGCTCCGCCGGTCGCGGCGAGGCTTTTTTTCAGAGCGGCCATCATGTCAATCACGGGTGCGCGGTGCGGTTCCGGGGGCGCCGCCACTTCCCTGCCCTTGCGCTTGGCTTCGATGAGCGCTTTCAAGCGATCCTGAAATTCATCATGATATTTGTTGAGCTTGAAATCTTCAGACAGCGTGTCCACCAGCTGCTCGGCTAATTTTATTTCCTGCGGCTTGAGTTTCACTTCTTCGGTCTTGCCGAAGCCGGGCGCTTCGCGAATCTCGTTGGCAAAATACATAGTGTGCAGCGCCAAACCATGGTCGTACGGGCGGATGAAGACCGTGTATTCGCGCTGGTGCATGGACAATTTAGCGATGCCGACGCGCTTGGTGCTCTCGAGAGTTTTCAGCAGAAGCTGATAGCCTTTGCGGCCTTCTTCTTCGGGAACGACAAAATAGGATGAATCGAAAAAGAGCGGATCGATTTGCGATTCCTTCACGAAGGCCAGCATTTCCATAGTGCGCGCCGAGTGCGGAGCGATTCTCTTAACTTCCTCGGGTTCGAGCAAAACGTATTTGCCATCTTCGTATTCATAGCCTTTGACAACTTCGTCGCGCGAGACGATGCGGTTGCACGTAGGGCAAAAAAGCGGCTGCTTCAGGCGCGTATTGCAAACGCTGTGAAGCTGATGCAGTTCGATGCGCTGCGTGCGCGCAGCGGCGTAGAGGCGAATGGGAATGGAAACCAGTCCAAAGCTGATGGCGCCTTTCCAGGCAGAAGAAGGCATGTCCGTGACCTCACTTTCGCGCTCTAAACAAGTATAAACCTAAGAGCGAAGATTGGCGGGTCGGGGAAAACCTTGCTGCGCGGGGCGGGAGAACCGTAGGTGATAGTTCAGTTTCCAAAGAGCGCGAGAGAATCTCTATAATCGCCAAGATGGCTTCGCTCAAAGAATATCGCGAAAAGCGCAGCTTCAAGGAGACGCCGGAGCCGAGTGGGAAAGTTGCGCGCACGCGCGGAAACCGATTCGTGGTGCAGGAGCATCATGCGCGGCGGCTGCATTACGATTTTCGGCTGGAAGTCAATGGAGTGCTGAAATCCTGGGCCGTACCCAAAGGACCGTCGCTCAATCCTGCAGACAAGCGGCTGGCGATTCAGACAGAGGATCATCCGCTCGAATACCGCACGTTTGAAGGAACCATTCCTGCGGGGCATTATGGCGCGGGCGAAGTGGCCATTTGGGATAGCGGGACATTTGAGCCGGAGGGAGAGCTTTCCACCAGCGTACAAATCGAACGCGGCGAATTGAAGTTCACTTTGCACGGGAAAAAGCTGAAAGGCAGCTTTGTGCTGGTACGATTGCGGCGCAATGACGAAAAAAAAGAATGGCTGCTGATCAAGCATCGCGATTCGGCGGCTACCAGCGGGTCGGCAGGAATTCCAGCGCAGGCGATGCTCCCAGTTCGCAACAAAAAGCGTGGGACTGGCGTTGATGGCCAAGATGGGCGCGGCGCATTAGAAGCTCGTCCACAATTGCCGGAGGGCGCGCGAAAGGCGGCTATGCCGGAAGCGCCGCAAGTGGCACTGGCGACGCTGGCGGAGAATCCTTCATCGGATCCGAGCTGGATTTACGAAATAAAATGGGACGGCATCCGCACGGTTGCGCGAGTGCAGGATGGAAAAGTGAAATTGTGGTCGCGGGCGAAACGCGACATCACCGGCGAATTTCCGGAGCTTTCTGCGCTGGCGAATTCCGTGAACGCGAGCGAAGCGGTGCTTGACGGCGAAGTAGTGGTGCTCGACAGCGCCGGTCGCAGCGATTTCCAACGGCTGCAGTCGCGCATGGGCGTGCGAAATCCTTCAGCGAAATTGCTCGCCGAAGCGCCGGTGGTTTATTACGTCTTCGACATTCTCTATTGCGACGGACATGACTTGCGGCACGTGCCGTTGATTGAGCGAAAGGAATTTCTGCGGCAGATTGTGCGCGCGAACGGCGTGGTGCGCTACTCGGATCATCAAGTTGGCGAGGGGAAGAGAGTTTTTGAGCTGGCCAAAGAGCAGCAGCTCGAAGGGATTGTCGGCAAGCAGGCAGCGAGCGTTTATCCGGCGGGGCGCACGACCGCATGGCTGAAATTCAAAACGGACAAGGAAGTGGACGCTGTGGTGGGCGGATGGACGGAGCCGCGCGGGTCGCGCGAATATTTTGGCGCGCTGCTGCTTGGCTTATATGACGGAACTGAACTGAAATACATCGGCGGGATCGGAAGCGGTTTCACCGTGGAAACGCAGAAACGGATTTGGCCGCAACTGCAATCGCTGCAAATTAAAGAATGCCCGTTCGCTGAACGGCCTGCGACCCGCGAAAAGGCCATCTGGGTGAAGCCCGCGCTGGTGGCGCGCGCGAAATTCAGCGGCTGGACCGAGGGAACGCATCTGCGGCAGCCGCGGTTCGTGGGCTTGCAAGAAGATCGCGATCCGCGCGAATGCACTCTGGAGAAGGAAACGAGGCCGCCGGTGAATCAGGAAAAAATAAATGCGAGCGAAAAGAACGAACCTTCTGCCCGC
The DNA here is from genome assembly GCA_035307965.1 of Candidatus Acidiferrales bacterium. Lineage (GTDB taxonomy): Bacteria > Acidobacteriota > Terriglobia > Acidiferrales > UBA7541 > DAHUXN01. The sequence continues at coordinate 44,225 of DATGHO010000037.1, forward strand.
GAAGCCAGAGGCCGCGCTGGTTCGAAGGACAGTGAAAATTCAGCAGCGAGAAGCACGACTACACCGGGCGCAGTAGAAAAAGAACTGACCAGCGGTTCAGCGGAAGAATTATTCGCCGAAATCGACGGGCGGAAGTTGCACTTCACCAATTTGAACAAAGTGTATTTCCCGGCGGATGGGATCACCAAGAGAAATTTGCTCGCCTATTATTTCCGGATGGCGCCGCTGATTTTGCCTTTTTTGGAGGAACGTCCGCTGGTCTTGCGGCGATATCCGAACGGAATCGAGAGGCAATCATTTTTTCAGAAAGATGCAGACAGGAGCACTCCGAAATGGGTGAAGACTGTCCCGATCATGTCCGAGGGGACTGGCAAGCCTACGCATTATATGGTCGCGAACAACCGCGCCACGCTGCTCTATCTGACGAATCTGGGATGCATTGACCACAATCCGTGGTCCAGCCGGATTGGCAGCCTGGAAAATCCGGACTACATTTTTTTTGATTTGGATCCGACGCCGGGCACGCCGTTCACGACGGTGATTAAGCTGGCGAAAATTCTGCTGGAGATACTTGAAAAAGCGGAACTCGCGGCGTTCCCAAAAACGTCGGGCGCCACAGGATTTCATATTTTCGTGCCGGTCGAACCGCGCTATACCTTTGCGCAGGCGCGCGTGTTTGTGGAAGCAATCGCGTCACTCGTGGATGCAAGACACCCCGAATTGCTGACCGCGGAACGAAGCGTGAGCAAGCGTCCGAAAGGGCGCATTTACCTGGACGCGCACCAGAATTCGTCCGGGCAATCGCTTGCCTCGGTTTACAGCGTGCGCGCGTTTCCGCATGCGCCGGTTTCCGCGCCCGTTCGCAGCAGCGAGCTTGCGCCGGCGCTGCACCCGGAAAAGTGGAACTTGAACTCGATGGCGCGAAGGATCGCAAAAGCGGGCGACCTGTGGAGCGGGTTTTGGGAGCAACGTCAGGAAATTGAGCCGGCGGTTGAGCGCCTCGAACGATTGAGGTGAAGCTTTTCCGCCGGCCTGAGGCTGAACAGAGTAGTTAGAATTCCTTCGAGTTGGTGTGGCTGTCTGTTGACTTCGAGCTGTCAAATGATTTTGAGCTGTCGAATGCGGACGCTGCTCTGGCTTTTGGCTGCCTCTGGCGCGACCCGATAAGCGTGCTTGACTTCTCGGCAGGTGCGGGCGAAGGGCGCGTGCTGGCCAAATTCTGGTTTCGCAATTCCCTTTCTGCGGCAAGCCAGTCTTCGATCTCTCTGCCGGGTTCGCATCCGCGCTGTTGATAGAGTTCATAGGCGCGCTGCGCGATCTGCTCTCTGGTTGGAACATCTTGCTTCGGAGTGCTGCGATACAATTCTGCCATTGAATTCCCCCTGGGGTTAGATCTGAAACTTACTTTAAAGCGGACTTCCACCGACAACAATACTGTTAATACTGTACGGCCTAGACAAACCGGCCTGTTCAAGGATACTCCGAGTGTCAGCGATGAACAAATGGACGGCGATAAAGGTAGCGGGTCAGTTTGAATTTTGGCAGCTATTGCCATGATTAGTAAAATTCAAACGAACCTGCCACCGCGATAAATGGAGAAAGACAGCGTTTTGCTTTCCTCCGCCTATTTGAGTGACAATAGGTGCAGCTTTTCAGCGTGAATAGTTTTCCTCTGATGCCATGAATGCAATAACTGGAGCGCTCTCTTCAGCGGCCGGATTGGAATGGGCGCATCCGCTCGTTCAGGAATGGTTTGTCGGCAAGTTCGGCACAGCGACCGAGCCGCAGATACTGGGCTGGCCGCACATCCTCGCTGGTAAAGACACCCTCATAAGCGCGCCCACTGGCTCAGGGAAAACGTTCGCCGCTTTTCTTGCTTGCATTGACAGGCTCGTTCGCAAGGCAATCACGGGCGGGTTGCGCGACGAAATTGAAGTGCTTTACGTCTCACCGCTGAAAGCGCTCGGTAACGACATTCAAAAGAATCTGGAAATGCCGCTCGGGGAGATTCTCCATCTGGCCGCGGCGCGCGGTTTCCTGATGCCCGAAATCCGAACCGCTGTACGCACGGGCGACACATTGATGCATGAACGGCGCGCGATGCAGAAGCGGCCGCCGCAAATCCTGGTTACCACGCCGGAATCTCTCTACATTTTACTTACCGCGGGAAAAAGCCGGGAGATGCTGCGAACGGTTCGCACCGTTATCGTTGATGAGATTCACGCTGTGGCGGACGACAAGCGCGGCTCGCACCTAGCGCTTTCGCTGGAACGCCTGGAAGCTTTGACCGGTTGCCATCCGACGCGAATCGGCCTCTCCGCCACGCAGCAGCCCATCGAGCGCATCGGCCAGTTTCTTTCCGGCAGTTCGCGCCCTTTGCCCACGATTGTGGAGGTCGCGCAACGGCGAGAGTTCGACTTGTCAGTCGAAGTCCCGGCGAGCGAGCTGGGTGCGGTGGCTTCGAATGAAATGTGGGACGAGATTTACAAGCGCATTGCTGAGTTGGTTCAACAGCATCGCTCAACGTTGATTTTCGTGAACACGCGCCGGCTCGCCGAGCGTGTGGCGCATCATTTGAGCGCGTTGCTTGGCGAAGACGCGGTCGCGTCGCATCACGGAAGTCTTTCGCGGCTGCGGCGTCTCGCGGTCGAAAACAAATTGAAGGCCGGAGAGATTCGCGTGCTGGTTGCGACGGCATCCCTGGAGTTGGGAATCGATATCGGCGCGATTGATCTGGTTTGCCAGATTGGTTCGCCGCGTTCGATTGCTGTGGCGCTTCAGCGCGTTGGTCGCGCAGGACACTGGCGCGGCGCCGTTCCAAAGGGCCGCCTGTTTGCCACCACGCGCGATGAATTGCTGGAATGCGCGGCGCTGGTACGCTCGATTCGCCACGGGCTGCTCGACCGCATTCTCATTCCTGAATGCCCGCTCGATGTGCTCGCGCAGCAAATTGTTGCGGAGTGCTCCGCGGCGGAATGGCAGGAAGACGATTTATTCGCGTTGCTGAAGCGGGCCTATCCTTATCGCAATTTGTCGCGTGAGAATTTTGATGAACTGGTCGAGGTGCTGTCGAGCGGCATTTCCGCGCGCCGCGGACGTTATGGAGCTTATCTTTACCATGATGCGGTCAACAAACGGCTGCGGGCACGGCGTGGGAGCAGGCTCGCTTCCATCACCAGCGGCGGCGCGATTCCGGAAAACGCGCTCTACACGGTAATTGCGGAACCGGAAGGAATCGTCGTTGGCACGCTGGACGAGGATTTTGCTGTGGAAAGTTTGCGAGGAGATATCGTTCTCCTTGGCAACACGTCCTGGCGAATTCGCCGCGTTCAGTCGGGCTCGGTCTTGGTGGAAGATGCGCACGGCGCGGCGCCGAACGTCCCGTTCTGGCGCGGCGAGGCTCCGGCGCGAACCGCGGAACTTTCTCAACAAGTTGCGGAACTTCGCCAGAAAATCAGCTCGCTCGCGGAGAGCGCAGCCCCGGGCGGGTCACGCAACGATCCTACGCGCAGCGCTGCGATCGATTGGCTGATCCAGGACTGCGGCCTTGACCGCGCCGGCGCCGAGCAGGCTGTGGAATACATTGTTGCCGGACGGGCGGTGTTGCGCACAGTTCCAACCCAAAAAACCATTGTCGCGGAACGTTTTTTTGACGAGAGCGGCGGGATGCAGCTTGTGATTCACGCGCCTTTCGGCGGCAGAATCAACAAGGCCTGGGGCCTGGCGCTGCGAAAGCGTTTTTGCCGCTCGTTCAACTTTGAATTGCAGGCCGCCGCCACTGATAATGGCCTGAATATTTCATTAGGCGAGCAGCATAGCTTTCCGCTCGCCGACGTTTTCCATTTCCTGCAATCTGCCACGGTAGAGGATTTGCTCGCTCAGGCTGTTCTCGCGTCGCCGATTTTCACCACGCGCTGGCGCTGGGCTGCCGGACGCGCTCTGGCGCTTCTGCGATTCCAGGGCGGAAAAAAAGTTCCTCCGCAGATTCAACGAATGCGCTCAGACGACCTGTTAGCAGCTGTTTTTCCCGAGGCGGCGGCGTGCCAGGAAAATATCGTTGGCGACATCCACATTCCGGACCATCCGCTGGTGCGCGAAGCCATGAAAGACGCGCTCACCGAGGCCATGGACATCGAAGGACTGAAAAGTATTTTGGAAGCGATCGCCACTGGAAAAATTCAAAGCGTCGCCGTGGATACTCCAGTGCCTTCGCAATTCTCGCATGAAATTTTGAACGCTAATCCGTACGCCTATCTCGATGACGCACCGCTTGAAGAACGGCGTGCGCGCGCCGTCGAGATGCGCCGCACGTTGCCTGAGGCGGTGCTTTCTGAGATTGGACGCCTCGATCCGGCGGCCATCGCCAGCGTGCGCGAAGAAGCGTGGCCGGACGTTCGCGACGCAGACGAACTGCACGATGTGCTGCAAAGTCTGATCGCGTTTCCGGAACCGCTGGCACGCGGAACGTTGAAGGCAGAGACGCCTTCCGGCAATTTGTCGTTCTTGCAGGAGGCCATTTCTGATGCAGCTTTGCGCTGGCAGGAATTTTTTGCCGCGCTTAGTGCAAACCGGCGCGCGGACCGCGCCCAGGTTGGCGACCGCTCTTATTGGATAGCGGCTGAGAAGAAGAAAATCTTCGAGGCCATTTTCCCCGATGCCCGCTTTCAGTCGGAAGTGCCGGAACTGGGAACGCCGGCTGCTTCGAGAGAAGATGCCATGCTTGGTGGCATCACTGGATGGATGGCGCACAGCGGCCCGGTTAACGCGAAGATTCTTTCCGAGGCTCTGGGAATCCCGGCCGCGGAAATTGATCAGACGTTCCTGCGCCTGGAAGCAAGCGGCGCCGCATTGCGTGGCAACTTTACCAATGCTTCGCCGGAGCAGACCGAATGGTGCGATCGCAGGCTCCTTGCGCGCATTCACCGGATGACGCTGGGCACGCTGCGCAAGCAAGTCGAGCCGGTCAGCGCCGCGGTATTTATGCGCTGGCTGCTTCGCTGGCAGCATCTGGCTCCGGGCACGCAGGTTTTCGGCGAGCGCGGCACGCTCGAGGTTCTACATCAGCTTCAGGGATTCGAAGCTCCCGCGAATGCGTGGGAGCGCGAAATTCTCAGCGCGCGAATCGCCAACTATGATCCCAAAGTTCTCGATCAGTTGTGCCTCACTGGCGCGGTGGGCTGGGGGCGCTTGTCCCCTCATCCCGCAACGCTGGAAGAGCAGGGCTCTGCGAATCGCCGCGTGATTCCTTCAAGCGTTGCGCCCATCACTTTCTTTGTGCGCGCTGAATCTGATTGGATGGCGCCGAGCCACCAGCAACACGGCGAGCTGGAGCCTCGCGGACTGAGTCCTGCAGCGCGCGACGTGCTGAATTTTCTGCGGCAGCGCGGCGCTTCTTTTTTTGCGGATATTGTTCGCGGCACGCAACGTGTAAAGGCCGAAGTGGAAACGGCGCTGTGGGAGCTGGTGACGGCCGGCATGATCACCGCCGATGGGTTCGACAACATGCGCGCGCTGATTGATGTGAAACGGCGCGCCGGGCAGGGGCGCGGTCACAATGCGCGTCCGCGCCACAGCGTGGGACGATGGTCGCTGCTTTACGCGCATGATGACATCTCCGATCGCACGCACGTGGTCGAAGCGACCTGCCAGATGCTGCTCAATCGCTACGGTGTCGTTTTCCGCGAGCTTGTCGCGCGAGAGACGCTGATTCCGCGGTGGCGCGAGCTGCTTCTGGCGTTCCGCAGGCTTGAAGATCGCGGTGAAGTGCGTGGCGGGCGTTTCATCAGCGGATTCGTCGGCGAGCAATTCGCTCTGCCCGTGGCTGTCGAATCTCTTCGCGCCACGCGGCATGCAGCGGCGGCAAACGAGACGGTCACCATTTTCGCCGCCGATCCGCTGAACTTGATTGGAATCGTGTTGCTCGGGGATCGCGTGCCTGCCAATTCGGGGAGAGCGATTGTTTTGCGTGATGGCGTGCCGCTCGAATTATCAGAATCGCGAAAGCGCTTTGAAGCGGCGGTCGCCGTTTAATGAGGCGTTCGACCTGCGCCTGCGACCGCTTCGCAGATGTAAATCTCCCTGATGCGGACCGTTTCTGCAGAATATTCGGCAGCTACGGATCCGTGTGATCCCCGATCGGATTCACACGCCCTGACGCGCGATAGACTTGGGGATCACCGCCGAACCGCAATGAATTTCGCTTTCTGTTCATTCGTATCGATCACCATAATTCGCTTGCACGCGACATCGCCGTGAGTTAAGCAGCCGAAAGATTCTTGACAGCCGGAATTTCATGGCCGATAGTGTTTCCGCAAAATATTTACCATGGACAAATTTCCGCGCGATTCTTCACGCCGTTCTCTTCTTAAGATTCTCGGAGCCGGAGCAGGCGCGTTCGCGCTCGACCGTTTTCGTCCGCGCGACTCGTTTGCGCAGCAGGAGCCTGCTGCCGCAAAGCGTCTTCCCCCTTTCACCGGCCCCGGCGCAAATCCCTACTGGAACTCGGTCGGCCAGATTGCCGCCTTTCCGCAAAAGGCGCCGCTGATTGTGCTGACCGATCGCCCCGTGCAACTGGAAACGCCGCGCCATTATTTTCTGAATCCGATAACGCCCAATGACGCGTTTTTCGTTCGCTGGCATCTGGAAAGCATTCCGAATGAAGTGGACCTTTCATCCTGGCGTTTGCGCGTCGCAGGGAACGTCAACAAGCCAGTGGAACTGAGCTTGCCTGACTTGCTGCATAAATTCAAACCGGTCAGTTTCGCCGCCGTAAATCAATGTTCCGGAAACAGCCGCAGCCGTTTTGAGCCGCGCGTGGCGGGCGGCGAATGGGGCAACGGCGCGATGGGTTGCGCGCGATGGGCAGGCGTGCGTTTTCGCGAGATTCTCGACATGGCCGGCGTCGAAAGCGGCTCGGTGCAAGTGCAAATGCAGGGACTCGAGCGTGGCAAAGGGCCTGTGGGCATGCCATCTTATGAATTCAAGAAATCGCTCGACTTGAACAATCCCGTTCTTGATGAGGCCATCGTCGCTTACTCGATGAATGGCGAGCCTCTGCCTATGCTGAATGGATTTCCTGTGCGGCTTATCGTGCCGGGATATTTCGCGACATATTGGGTGAAGTGCCTCACGGACGTTCGTCTGCTCGAAAAGCCGGATGAGAATTTCTGGATGAATCCCGCGTATCGTGTTCCGGAAACGCCGCGCGGAAACACGAGTCCCGCCGACGTGAAAGCCGGCAAAGTGAAAATGGTTCCCATCTCGCGCATGCCGGTGCGCTCGTTCCTTATTTCGCCCGACGGCGAGACCAAGATTCCTGCCGGCCTTCCTATCACGGTCCGCGGAATCGCCTTCAGCGGCTATGGCGGCGTGAGCAAAGTCGAATTCTCCGACGCTTTGCGTGGCGGATGGCGTACGGCTCAGCTCGGCGAAGATCTGGGGCCGTATGCGTTTCGCGCTTGGGAAATTCAGTGGACGCCACAGAGGCCCGGAAAATACCGGCTCGCGGTTCGCGCTACCGACGGAAAAGGCAATGTGCAACCGGACGAAGGCGTTTGGAATCCTGGCGGCTACTTGTGGAACAAAATCGAGCATCAGGAAGTGACTGTTGGAGCCGCCGAATGAACTGGCTGAGTAAAAAGCGTTGGAATATCTTAATTGTGCTCACTGCGGTTTGCATTTTTGCCGTGGGCGCAATTTACGCCGATTTGCAAATCGGGTACTACGCGCCGGCCAATCTTGGAGCAATTTCGCAAGCCGCTCCAGCCGCACAGCAGACCAGTGACGTATACAAAATCTCGGCATTTCCGCTGTACACGCCCGCGCTGGTTCCCGGCGCCGGCCGTCAAGATGTGGAAGCTTATTGCAACACCTGCCACACGCCGAGTTACGTCACCATGCAGCCTCCGCTTCCAGCCGCCACGTGGAAAGCGGAAGTGGATAAAATGGGCAAGGCGTTCGGCGCACAAATTCCCGCGGAATCGCAGGCCAGCATCCTGAAATATCTGGATTCGCATTACACTCCGGAAACCCGCAAACGCTGAGTCAAATTCCTGGGCAGCTTGCTGCTCACAATATTCTGTGCGCCCGTTATATACTCCGCGTTCTACTTTTATAAGCGTCTATGAAGGAAGGGAGCAACTCCATCGTGAGCTATTTTAGCCGTTTCTTTTTTCCCGCCGCAATTTTCTCTGTCTGCATTTCTTTTCTGGTGGCGTCCGCACCTGCGCCACTGCGCGCGCAGCAGGTTGACGCCAATCTTTTCGATGCCATGCGCTGGCGACTTATCGGCCCTTATCGCGCCGGACGCGTCACGGCTGTCGCGGGCGTTCCCGGAAATCCTGCGGTGTATTACATCGGGACGCCGGGCGGAGGCGTCTGGAAGACCACCGATGGCGGCGTTGTATGGAAACCGATTTTCGACGCGGAACACGTTGCTTCCGTTGGCGACATCGCTCTCGCGCCGTCCAATACAAATGTGATTTACGTTGGGACGGGCGAGCAGACGGAAGGCAATGGCGTATACAAATCTACGGATGCTGGCGCAACCTGGGCGAACATCGGTCTTGCTGGCACGCATTACATCAATTCCGTTTTAGTCGACCCGCGCAATGCGAACATTGTCCTTGTTGGCGCGATGGGTGACAGCACGCCAGGCGACAATCGCGGCGTTTATAAAACAACTGACGGCGGTAAAACCTGGAAGAAAACTCTGTTCCAGGACAACATGACGGGCATTGCAAACATGGTCATGGATCCGAATAATTCGCGCGTGCTTTATGCGGCTCTGTGGCATCCAGTAGCGCGCTTATTTTTTCCGCCCTCCGGCAAGCCTCCCGTGGGCCCCGATGCGTGGATTTACAAATCCACGGACGAAGGTTCAACCTGGAAGCGCCTCGATGCCGATGGCATGCCTACAGAAAAGTGGGGCCGCACAGGCCTGGCGGTAGCTCCTGGAAATCGCGGCCGTCGCCTTTTTGCTATCGTTTCGCAAGGCCTCTACCGCTCCGACGATGCTGGAATGAACTGGCACAAAATCACCGAAGACCCGCGCATTGTGGGCAATGGATACTTCAGCCGCGTTTTTGTCGACCCGAAGAATCCTGATGTCGTATACGTGATGCAGACCTGCTCCTACCGCTCGACAGATGGTGGCGTGCACTTCGAGGCTTTTAAAGGCGCGCCAGATGGCGATGACTATCACGTCTTGTGGATCGATGCGACGAACAGCAATCGGATGCTCCTAGGCGTTGATCAGGGTGCGACCATCAGCTTGGACGGGGGAAAATCATGGACCCCGTGGTACAACCAGCCCACAGGGCAGCTCTATCACCTTTCCGCCGGCTATGAATTTCCTTACATGATTTATGCTTCCCAGCAGGACAGCGGCAGTGTGGCCATTCCCAGCCGCAGCGATTTTGGACGCATCCGCGATCGCGACGTTTTTTCACCCGGCGGGTACGAATTCGGCTACATCGTGGAAGATCCCATCCATCATTATTTGGTCTACGCAGATGGGAGTCCCGGCACCATCGTCCGGTTGGACCGCCGAACCAATCAGGTTACTACTGTTTTCTCTGCCGGAAGCAAATATCACGCGTACAACAACGCGCCTTTGCAGTTTTCTCCGGAGGACCCGCACACGCTCTATTTTGGCGCGCAGTATGTGTTGGAGACAAACGATAGCGCTGCGAGCTGGCACGAAATCAGCCCAAACTTGGGTTTGCGTCCGGCCGAAAAAGGAACTACTACTCCGAGTCCTCGCCGAGCCGGGGGGCGCAACGGCGTGATTAGCTCGCTATCGCCTTCGCCAATTTCCTCGAACATTATGTGGGTAGGCACAACCAATGGGCTGGTGCAAGTTACCCGTGACGGCGGCGCAAACTGGGAAAGTGTCTCGCCTCCCGATCTGACCGACCGAAGCTTCGTCAGTATCATTGAAGCGTCGCATTTCGATCCGGCTGCGGCATATGCTGCCGTCGATGATTTCGAGGATGGCCATCCGCACTTTTATCGCACGACTGATTACGGCAAGACCTGGCAGCAAATCAACAACGGCTTTCCGGAGACGGGCATCGCTCGCGTGATTCGCGAGGACACCGAGCGCAAGGGCCTTCTTTTCGCAGGAACTGAAACCGGCGTGTTTGTGTCCTTTGATGATGGGAACGACTGGCAATCACTCCAGCTCAATTTGCCGACGACTTCTGTTCGCGACTTGATCGTCCATGCCGACGATTTGGCCATTGCTACCTATGGGCGCTCGCTCTGGGTACTCGATGACATCACCTCATTGCGCCAGGCCAGTGCGCAAATTTCCAGCGCCTCGGCATATCTGTATCGGCCGGAAACTGCCGTTCGCACCATCTGGGACAATGATCCGGATACGCCGCTGCCACCCGAGGTTCCTGCGGGACAGAATCCGCCGGACGGAGCTTTCATCGACTATTATTTGACGTCCGCGCCGCCGGGCGACATCACCATGGCCATTTACGATTCTCAGGGCAATCTGGTTCGGCAGTACACAAGCGCGCCGCCCAAATCAAGCGAGCACACGCCGGACGAAGTTCCTGAATATTGGTTCGCGCCACCGGTTGTTCTTCCGAAACACGCAGGGATGAACCGCTTCGTTTGGGACCTACGCTATCCAAGTCCCGAGGTGCTCAACTACGGATTCGGCGGCTTGGAGAAATCGGTCGCGTTTTATGGCACACAAGATGCGGTGCCGGGCGTGACGCCACGCTTTCAGCCGCTTGGTCCGCAGGTCGTTCCGGGCGATTATTCGATCGTCCTCGACGTTGACGGACAAACTTTTCGGCGAATCCTGCATGTGGTGAAGGATCCGCGCGTGCCGCTCTCACAATACGATTACGTCGAGCAGTTGAATTTGACTCGGCAAATGACCGACGGTTTGGCATCGAGCTATACCGCATTCAATACCATCGCTCCTTTGCGCCAAGCGCTCGACGAGCGGATCGCGGATCTGAAAGTCAACAAACAAGCCAAGCCCGCGCTCGACGCGGCCACTGCCTTCGACAAAAAGCTTGCGGCCATCGAAGGCGGCACGTTCACCGCGCCCGGCTTTGGCCTCGCGAATGCCGCCCTCACGCAAATGGTTTATGCCATAAATATGGGCGATAGCGCGCCGGCGCGAGGCCTAAAGGAGGACACTTCAGAGGTTTGCGCGGCACTCGATAAAAGCTTTGCGGAATGGCAGAAATTGAGCGCGACGGATTTGCCGGCGCTGAATAGCACGCTCGAGAAATACAATCTTGCGGCTCTTCCTCAAGTGAAACTGACCGCGCCATCGAACCGATGCACGAAATAGGCGAGTAATATTTGGCCGAGGTTATCTGTGGGCGGAAGAGCGCTTCGCCGGCGAAGCTCAGCGTGCCGCTGCGGCTGCGCCTTTTTCGATCGGAGCTCCTATCAAATTGCCCCACTCCGTCCACGAGCCGTCGTAATTCCTCACATTGTCGTATCCGAGCAGATATTTCAGCGCGAACCACGTATGCGAGCTGCGCTCGCCAATGCGGCAGTAAGCGATCACCTCGCCGGTTCCGCTGACTCCCTTGCCGCCGTAAAGCTGCTTCAGCGCATCCACCGACTTGAATGTGCCGTCCTCGTTAGCCGCCTGCGACCACGGCACGTTCACCGCGCCCGGAATGTGACCCGCGCGCTGGGCGGTTTCGCTCATGCCCGGAGGCGCGATAATTTTCCCGGTAAACTCATCCACCGAACGAACGTCAACGAGTTTTGCCGTTTTCCTTTCAACCGCGGCGGATACGTCCTCGCGCCGCGCGCGCAGCTTCTCGTCCGGCGTCTTTGCCTGGTACTTCGTTTGGGGCAATTGCGGAATTTCCTTTACGAGCGGCCGCTTTTCTTCGATCCACTTCTTCCGTCCGCCATTTAACAGCCGCACATCGTCATGACCATAATATTTCAATTGCCAGAACGCGTAGGCCGCAAACCAATTATTGTTGTCGCCGTACAGCACAACCGTAGTGTCGTTGGACACGCCGGAGCGGCCGAGGAGCTCCTCCCATGCCGGCTTGTCCAGCAAGTCCCGCCGGACGCCATCTTGCAATTGCGTTTGCCAGTTCCAGCCCACTGCTCCTGCAATATGCCCTTGCTCATACGCGGAAGTGTCCACGTCGACTTCTACCAAACGTATTTTAGGATCGTTCAAATGCCCAGCGACCCACTCGCTGGAAACCAACACCTCTGGATGCGCGTATTCTGCCATTTCGCTTTCTCCTTCTCGAAAAACCTGGCCGGTTCTCGTCGAATTCACTTCATTATATATTTTGATTCGATGCGGAGTTCCTGGCGGCGTTGCAAAAAATCAGGCCGCGCTGGTGGACCACTAAGTTGCTGCCGGCTTCAAGACACCGTCGGTTGCCTCCAATTCCACGCGCATCAGCCAATCGAAGTGGATTGCCTCTTTGCGAAAATATTCTTCGAGAACTTCTCGCTTCTCTGCCTCAAATTCGCCAAGCATTTTGCCCTGGTAAAGATTTACAACGATACGGGCAGTCTTTAACCCTGTTGCTCCGTGCAAACGCGCTGTCAATTCCTCCGCTCCCTGCCGCGTCAAGCATGCCAGCGTATGCAATGAAATAAAACGCGCCATATTTTGCTTCCTCTCGAACTCAGCGAATCTTCTGACTTACCGCCTGTCCAATCTACCAGTTCTCGAGCTGTCTTCTCAGGCAGTTGCCTCACACGCTGTAACCCAAATCCGGCAGCTGGGCTGCTAATCACGTGGAATTACAATAGATTCATCACTGCATCGCGGAGGTGCACATGCGGAGAACTTTTCTCGGTGTTCTCACGGCTTCGCTGGTACTAGTGGGCGCTAACGCGGCTGCGCGCGTCCACACAGGCAAGCTGGGAGGCATTATTCTTCAGCGCGATGGCAGACCGGCGGCAGGCATAGAAGTAGTTCTGGAACGTTCCGATGGCTCTGCGCCGGTCGCGGTGCGCACGAATTCCGAGGGGGCGTTTCTATTCAGGTACATTCGTGTTGGTCTTTACGACGTTCGCGCGGGAAGTCGTTCGACAGCTTCGACATGGAAACACAATGTTATGGTTCACGCCGGCAGAGAGACCGTGCTCAATCTTCGTCTGGAACCCCTCCACCGGACCGCACCTACAAACCGTCGTAAATAGCTGGTTTGCGCCCGTGGAGGGTTTTCTTAACTCCCATTCTTTGAATGCAGTACCACTCCCGTGGTACCAGACACCTTGGACCTTTCGCCTCATTGCGTGATTCTCCACCGATTATCTAGCATCGTGATTCGGGTTGGAAGGCGTGCTGCGGGGACGAACGGTTCTAAAAAGAGCCGAGGCCGCTTCCAGCTCGAAACCTTGGCCCGTCTGCCGGTGTCCCAAACCTGACCCTACCGGCAGCCGGGCTTTTTTTCGCTGCTAACAGCCATACATCGCACTGATTGAATGCTCGTAGTCGTTATTCACTTTCCAAGCGCGTCAAGAACCCTGCTTCGAAAGAAGAACAAGTTTGAAGGGAGATGTGGCGAACTGAAGGTCCAAATGTGGCTAAAAAGTCGAGACGCCCTGGAAGATATCCGGGAATCCATTGAGGTCATTGTTTACCAAGTTGCTCGCGGATGAATAGAAGGACACGATATGCCCAGCCCCACTGATTACAGGATTGAGCGACGCGCCATTTCCTGCTGCGCCAAGGGCTGACCGGCTCACCATCGCGGTGGCAACTTTACAGGAACTCAGACCTGACACGCAGCTGTTTCGAACGTAGACATTCTCAAGACCGTTGGTATTCACGGTGACTAGATTCGTAGCGAGCGAAGCAAAAGCTACCAGTTGTCCAGTATTGCCCAGGCTTGGATTTTCGCTGAGCGCATTCGCAGGAGTCGTGCCGTCCGCCGCGACTGAAACCAGTGTCGTTGCCGGCGTGCAGCCGCTCGTTATTCCCTGGCATGTGTCTCTTTCGTAGATTTCCTGTATGCCTCCAGACGCTGCCCCCAGCACTGTGGCGGTCGAGGCAAAGGCAACGACCCTTCCGTCGGGCGTCATCGTGGGCTCGACGCTGGCGCCATCCGCGAAAGTGGTTCCGTCGGGAGTTGATATAAGCTGCGCGGAAGTGGACGTACACCCCGTGCTGATTCCAATACAGAGTCCAACACGATAGATTTCCTGGGCGCCACTCGAACCGCTGACCAGATTGGTCGCCGTGGAGGTAAACGCGACGAACTGCCCGCTCTTTCCGGAGACTACGACCGGCTCTGCGCTAGAGCCGTCCGCGGGAGTCACGCCATCCGGCGCTACCGATACAAGCAACGTCGTTGGCGTGCACATTGAACCTGCACCGGCGCATGTGTCTCGCAAGTATATTTCCTGGGCTCCTGTTGTGGCGCCGGAAACGAGGTTTGTCGCTTTCGAGGCGAACGCAATGAACCGGCCATCACTACTGATCGAGGCCTGTCCTGAGGCTCCAGACCCGGGCGTTACGCCATCGCTGCCTACGGAAATCAAACTGGTGTTTGGCGTGCATCCAGTGAAAGCATTAATGCAGGAAGTGGACAGGAATACCTGCGGCGTTGTGCCGTCAAAGGAGAAGCCAGAAACCAAATCGGTGGCCAGCGACGTGTATGCCACCACGTTTGCGCCGTTGGAGTTAACAACCGGGGAAAAGCTCGGTCCATTCGCCACGATTCCGGCCGGACCAACGTTTATCAGCGTTTCGCGTGGCACGCAACTTGACGACCCCAGGCATGTATCCCGCAGAAAAATATTCGATGTTCCATTTGTGAGGGGATTGGGAGGCGGATTAATTGTGGTGGTTTCCAGCAGATTTGTCGAGGATGATGCGAAAACCACGTATCGTCCGCTGCCGTCCATCGAGGGGCCGGCTTGATTTGGCGGGCTAGCGCCGTCGTTCGCTTGCGCTCCATCCGTCGCTACGTCTACCAGGTTAGGCAGGCCGGCTCCAGACGCCGAAGGCACCACGGAAAAATGCAAAATGGCCGTTGCGCCACCGCCTGGCGCGGGATTTACCACTTGAACGGTATATGTGCCAGCCGCGGCCGTATCGCCGCTTGCAAGTTGCGCGGTCAATGAGGACGAGCTTGAAAAAATAGTTGGCCGGCCCGTTCCGTTTACGAGCACCACGCTCGCCGGGTCAAAACCGCTTCCGGTCACGCTGATGGCCGCTGTTGTTGTGCTGCCGGCAACCAGGCTTGAGGGGTTGACCCCCCTGATCACTGGGCTCGGATTCACCACATTCAGCACCACGGAATTCGATATGCCGCCTCCCGGCGGCGTGACATTCTGCGCCGGCGGATTCAAAACAGCTATTTGCAGTTCGCCGCCTGCGGTCACATCCGACGATTGGAGCGTCACTGTCAATTGCGTGCTTGAGACAAATCTCGTGGGTCGATTCGCACCATTTACGGTAGCAACCGATTCGCTGGCGAAATTCGTGCCGATGATCGTCACATTAGCGCCCCCCGTGCCTGCTTGGACTGAACTCGGAGTAATCGTCGAAATTTGCGGCACGGGAAGAGCTGTAGGATTCACAGTCAAGGTGACGGAGTTTGAAGTTCCTCCACCTGGAGCGGGAGTAAAGACGGTTACGGTAACGGTCTGAGCCGTCGCGATATCCGGATCATTTGGATTCACGAGCGTGGTCAATTCCGTTTCGGAAAGGAAAATCGTCGCGCGCGGGGATCCATTGAACAGTATTTGCGAACTGGGCGCGAAGCCCGAGCCCATCACTGCCAATGTGAAGGTGGTTGCGCCGGCTGCCACGCTCGCAGGATTGAGCGTGCTGATTGCCGGCCTCGGCAAATTGATGACTCCGCCGCAGGACGCGAGGAGTAAAACTCCCAGCATGAAAACCCCTGCAGAAATTTTTCTCCGTCGGCTCAAATTCTTTTGTCCAAGTGGTTTGTCAAATAGATTGTCGCCTATTGACACGCGGCGACAACCAGAAAGACTACTAGAGATGACGAAATCCAGCAATTGGGATGTCCCGAGATTTTTTTAGGTTTGGCCTAAATCAAGACCATTTCTCTTATCCACAGCAATCTCGGGCTTGATAACGCCACGCCAGTCGGTTCCTATTTTCTACAAAAAAACATAGTTCTCTTCCATAGTTGGGAGCATCTCCATCCTGCTGGATGAATGCCTCCCGAGATTGTTAAATCTATTGCACTTAGCTTGGATTTGCTGTGTAACGCGCTCTGGGTGACGGCAAACAAACGCTTTTCGCAGGGCCTTCAATTCAACGCTTCCTACACCTACTCAAAATCTTACGATTACAATTCATTGAACGGAAACGCTGTGGAAGATTCGGCAGATCCGCGGCTGAACTACGGCCCGTCCGATTTCGACGCACGAAACCGCTTTGTCATCAACGCGGTTTACGATCTGCCATTCAAGGGCAACCGGCTCGTTTCGGGCTGGGAATTCGCAGGTATCTCCCAGGCGCAGTCGGGCAACCCGCTGTCCATCATCGTCCAAAATTCGGTTCCAACGGGTGCTTTCACGCTCTTCCCCGATGCGAGCGCTCCGATTCAGACGGAAAGCGTTCCATTTAGCGCCACGCAATACGGAATTCAATGGATCGCCAACCGCGGTGCTTTGTCTCAGCCGCGCGTGGCCGACCCGAATGGCGGCTTTGACTACCACTTCGGGAACCTCGGCCGGAACACCGTGATCGCCCCACCTTCGTCAACACGGACTTTTCGATCATCAAACGCACCAAGATTACCGAGCGCGTGAATTCAGAATTTCGCGCCGAGTTTTTCGATATCTTCAATCATCCGAACTTTGGTGATCCCAATCTCCGGTTCGGGACTGGCACGTTTGGGCTAATCAGCAGTACGCGTTTCCCAACCGGCGACTTTGGCTCTTCACGCCAGATTCAACTTGCTCTGAAACTGGAGTTCTAGGGCGCGCAGCCTGCAACTTAAATAGCTTCAAAGGGCGGGATTCTCATTCCCGCCCTTTCTTTCTTCTTAGGCGAGAAACCGCCGCACCAGATTCACTTCGGCTGCTGGGCAAACGCACAATGAACGCGAGATAGCACCCAGGCTGTCGCTATGCCCACTGGTATTGTGAGCACAAGCATCCACTCGAGCCTGCCGCAGGACAGGTATGGGCCTGTCAATGCCGCCGAAATCCAGAAGCGCCACCCGCTTCCTTCAAGAGCCTGGGAGGAAGCCACAGTTTCGAGGATAGCGATCAACGCTGGGGCGAGGATCGCGCCTCCGAGCAGCCAATGCCAGATCCTGTTCCAGTGCATAGCATCCGCAGCGCTGCGAAGCAGAAAACCAAAAAGAAGGGACGCGACTGCTCCAAGCATCAGCGAGAGAAAGTAAATATAAAGGAGTAGCGGAACGGAGGGAGGAGCGGTGGGACGTAACCGATTTCCAAGCCAAATCGCCAAGCTCATGAAAAAGCATCCGCAAACCCAGGCAGCGAGGTAATACGCCAGGCTGCCTCTGCGCGTCATATGCGGCGCTGAATGTTAGGAAAATCCTGCCACACCTTCACTCCGCAGAAGTGCGAGCCCTCTGTGCAGATTGGCGTGGTGATGCCGGCGCGCAGATAGCAGGGCGGCCCGATGTAGGCGGCAAGTTCCGGAAAAACAGCGCGCAACTGTTCGATCTCTTCCATCGAGGACTGGTAAATTTCCTCTTGCGCGTTGAAGCAAGTGCGCATCGTCCATTTATGCAGCAGGTGCAACAGAGAACCGGATTCGATAAGACGAATCGCTTTCGCGTTGGGCAGGAGATACTGAGCGACCTCAATGGAAACGCCGCGCTCGAGTAGTTCGTTCTTGGCGGCCCAGGCATCCGCCATAGCCTTTTCAAACAGTTCTCGCGCAAGCGGATTTTCACGAATGAGCATTGGAGTGATGTAATCGGGTGAGCGTGCGTCGGCCAAGGTCAAGAGCGGCCGGGAGCCTGGAATCATGCGATGGCGCTGATCCTGGCTGTCAGCCGTGTGGCTGATTTTTTTTGCGAAAGTAAAGTGCGCATGTTGCAGGGCGCGCATGATAGGCGCGTGCACGCCGATGTTGAGCGATTCGCGCCGGTAAGCATTGCGAGCGGGATTGAGCAGAGCGTCAATCGCGTCAGCAGTTGAGCACTCTCTTTCCGTCAGACCGAGTACAGCTCGATACGCATCGGCTATAACGGTCACGGCATTTCCGGAATAATCGACCAGTCGCGAAGTGCGCCCTTCAAGTCGCGCATCGAATTCCGTCGTGAAGGATTCACCCTGCTTTACGCGCGATGCCGTGGACCACTCGGGCAAATTCTCCATGGGCGGCGTTTCGAATCGATCGAAAAATTGCGCATCCAATTTGCGGACGCACTCCACCATTTGCGTGAGAACCGCGCGCGCTTCAGCAGGCGTATCGGAAGCGCCATGCATACGCCACAGGCGGTGCAAAACGATGCCGGAAAGCGTGTGAACCATGGTGGTAAAAGCGGCCACCGGCAAAACGTAACGCGCGACTTCGATGGAGCGTTTTCCGGAGGCAGCTTTGATTTTTTCGATCCGGCGCGGGTGAGACATCGGGCCGAGATGCCAAATGTCACTGAGAATGCGATTCGCTTCCGGCTCCAGAATCGCGGCGAGTTCACGATATTGGCGCCACGCGCGAGCAATCGCACGTTCATAGATGGCTCGCTCCGCAGCGCGAAAACTGGCATCTTCCGGCGGAATGTAGGCTTGTGCGCGATCAAGGCGTACATAGCGCTGGCTCTGCTGCTCAGAATTGTAAAAAGGATGAGCATGAAGAAATGACCAGACAAACTGACGGCTGATATTCTCAAGTCCGAATTCGAAATGCGCGTGCTGGTAAACGGTGTGATGTCCGCTGTAGAAAGTTGCCGCGCCAATATTGATCCTCTGCTTTTCGGTTATTTCCTCGGGCTGAATCAAACGCGGCGCATAACAGGTACGCGCAGCGGCGATCGCCGAATCATAAGGATGGGCGAACGCATTCCGCAAAGTGACGCGTGGAGCGGCGCTTTCGACAAGATCACCGGGCAATGCCGACGTAGGAACGGCCATATCAACGACATTCTACACCGGCAGAGCAAAGGGCGTGTAAATGTTGCAAACGGAGCCCGGTGAGCGAATCCGCGCGACGCAATGCCACAATCCTTCACGCACAGCAGCCTATTTTCGTTGGTACTAAGGTACCGTTGACACTGCCGTACCCTGCAGTTACCGTGGCAACGGCAATTGACTCGAGGCTCTGGTTTAGTGCCCGGGGCGGAGGGGTGTACCGTTTAGACACAAGGTCTAAACTTTTACCCCTTGACAACGTAAGGCCACATAGAATCCTCACGGTTGTAACTTCAAACTCGTGGGGGTTCCATGAACAAGCTGTTAATGTTGGTGGTCTTAGTGTTGTTGGTCCTGGCGAGCGCGGTCGGTCTTCGCAATTTGACGGCCAATCAGTCGGCCGTACCAACGATCGCGAGCACTGGTCTTCCGGTACCGCAGTCTAAAACGTCGAATTTGACGTTAATGGCCAGCACTGGCCTTCCGGTACCGCAACCGAAGAGCGGTTTGCGCTAAAAGCTTTCGCCGATAGGCGGATTTAGCGTATAGTGCCAGGCCGAGCCTCAGAAAAGGGTTTATGCTTGGCCCATTTGATTACGCTTTAACTCTTCTCAGCCTAACGCTAGAGGTGTATGTGGTGGTTCGCCTCTGCGTATCAAAACGTTCGTTCCCATATCTCGCACTCAACGTCTACATGCTCGCTGCTGCGGCGGTGACCATTGGTGGATTTTTCACGCTGCGTCGTTACGGAGTCACATCACCGGACTATGGGTACTTCTACTACTATACAGACGCTCTCCTGACTATTTCCCTCTTTTTCGTGATTATGAGCTTTTATCATCAGGTGTTTCGGCAGATGGGAACCGGCAAGTACGTTCGACTGGCCTCTATTCTTCTTCTTTCCGCCACAGCGGCATTTTCGTTTGCGGTGGTGCACCAAAATTTGGGCCATCTCACTGCAGCGCACTTTACGCACTTTGTGGTCGAGATGAGCCAAAATCTTTATTTTGTTGGTGTGGTTCTCACCTATTTGCTCTGGGGTGCCATAATTAAGCTGCGCGAAACGAGGACGCGGCTTATCCAGCTCGTGCTTGCGCTGGGCATTTTCTTCAGCACTGACGCAGCTGGTTACGCTCTCCGCAACCTGTTTCCCTCGCTCGAAGGGGCGTTCTTACGATGGGTTCCGCCGATAGCTGGCACCTTCCTGCCGCTGGCTTGGGCGTACACGTTCACCAAAATTCCTGAAGAGGCGCGCTTGGAGACGGCCCGGGTTGCAAGGCCGGTGCCGGCCTCTCGCGTGGCGGCACACCAACACTCATGATTGCCGCGCTCATCTGCGTAATCTCGATTGCGGCGCTGCTGCAATTCTTCGTTTCCTATTCCCGTTCTGTGATTGCGGCCTACCGGAAGTCTGATCTTTCCGAGCAAGTGCGTGAGGTTGCGGGAATTGAAGGACAGCCGCTGGGAAGCGAACAGTTCAGCCGATTGCTTCAACTGGTGCGCCTGTGCCCTCAAAAGGGCGATGATCAAGGTGACCTCGTGGTTGTTCGCAGTTATTATCGCCTCATGGGTTGGTTGGAAAAGATGGGCCGCGCGCTCTCGCCCGCGATTTGTGTATGGGCAGACAATGAACGCGTCAACTGCACCTACTTTGCGGCTGTAGCCTTGGACCGCCGTATTGCGTACAGCCGTGCCTTGCTTGCACAGCAAATGTCTCAGCGTTAGCGAAGCCCTCCTGTACCTCTTCTACCGCCGCTGATATTATGAGCAAAGAATCTTGCACGCTATGACCCCTGCGCTCATCCGCCATATTCGAGAAACGATTAAACGGCACCAGATGATCCGTGCCGGCGAACGAGTCGCCGTTGCCGTGTCCGGAGGAGCTGATTCAATCGCCTTGATGCGGGTTCTTGATTCGCTGCGCGCTGAATTGGGCATTACGCTTTCGGTGCTTCACTTCAACCATCAATTGCGTGGCGCAGAATCCAACGCCGACGAAACGTTTGTTGCATCAGCGGCAAAAATGCTGGGCCTGCGCTTTATCGCCGAACGCGCCGACGTGGCCCTTCTTGCCAGACAGAATCACTGGAATTTGGAGGATGCGGGACGCCGGTTGCGTTATCGCTTTTTCGACGATGTCCTGAAGCGCGATGTCGCCGATTGCGTGGCCACTGCGCATACCGCGGACGATCACGCTGAAACTGTTCTAACGCGAATCATTCGCGGCACCGGAACGGCGGGACTGGCCGCGATTTATCCAGTCCGGGGAAAAATCATCCGGCCGCTGTTGGATACGCGCCGCGCGGAATTGCGCAGCTATTTGGCGAGCATTCATCAGGAATGGCGCGAGGACAGCAGCAACACGGATACAGCCCGGCTGCGAGCGCGCGTGCGCAAGCATTTGTTGCCGGAGATGGAAAGCAATTTCTCCCGATCCATCGTGAGCAAGTTAACAAATCTCGCTGCGTTGGCGCGGGAAGAAGGACTATTTTGGAATGTGCTGGTTGAAGCGTTATGCGGGAAATTTGTCAGGGCGACGGGTACAACATTCACCATTGCCGTGGCAGACCTTCTTTCGCCGTTGGAGGATATGCGTCTTTGGAATGCCGGTTCGCGCAAGCCTTTTCACGCACTGAGCCAGAGGCTCATTCGCAAGTTGTATTCTGATGCTTTGCCAAACGGAGGCGAACTTTCGCGGCAACACGTTGAGCAGGTCATTCGATTGGCGGAGAGCGGCTCCAGCGGCCGGCACGTGGAGTTGCCTGGACGAATTCAGGTTCGCAGAGAATTCCAGCAATTAATTTTTGCCAAATCTGCAATTACCAAACAATCTCGAACCATAGAGCGGCAGAGCGCTGCTTATGCTTATCGAATTGACCTGCCGGCGCGCGGCGCGGCGGCTGTTTCCATCCCGGAACTTGGCCGAGGGTTCCAGTTGAAAGTGATTGACTGGCCTATGCGGGAGCGCGAAACTAGGGGAGAGGGAGTGGTTCTTGATACGGAACGGCTCCGCCCTCCGCTGGTTCTGCGTAGTTGGAAACCTGGTGACGCCTACTGCCCGTGTGGAGGGCGGCGGGCGCAGAGCCTGGCTCGGATGCTGATGGCCGGACGCATCGGTCGGCATGAAAGGGCGCTCTGGCCGGTCTTGACGAGCGCGGGGCGCGTCGCCTGGGCAGACCGAATGCCCCCAGGGGCAGAGTTTTCGGTTAGCGAGGCGACACAAACGGGTTTATGGATCTTCGAGGACGACCGATGAGGTTCGTGTGAAGGTTGCTTATTCCCGTAGGGATTTAGCAACGCGTGTAGCCGACCTGGGACGAACAATTTCCAGGGATTATCAGGGCCGCACCTTGGATGTGGTCGCGATCCTCGAGAATTCGTTCTTGTTCTCGGCAGATTTGGTGCGCCAGATTTCTTGCCCGGTCGTTTGCCACTTTGTCCGCACTGAGTTGAGAGCCGTAGAAGTCGGCGGGTCACAATGGCCGGAGCTTTTCTTCTCGACGCCTCCGACCTTGGAGGGACGCGACGTGCTGGTGGTTGATGCGATACTGCACACAGGCGTGCCACAGGATTTTCTCTGGAAGCGCCTCGAGGAATGCAAGCCCAGGTCCTTGAGCTTGGCCGTCCTGTTTGATAAGGAGAAGGACCATAAGGTAAGCTTGAAAGCGACATACGTTGGCTTCGCCAGTGCATCTAAGTATTGGGTGGGTTATGGCCTGGCAGGCCGGGATGGGCTCTATCGCAATTTGCCATACATTGCAACCGTAAGTGCAGCCGATAATGGCGGCAGTCGAGCGCCGCGGCTGGCAAACGCCCTGAAGAGCACGAAAAGGAAGATTGCGGATCCGAAGCGGCATAAACCGAAACACAAGGCCGGATGAGGTAGCAACGTGAACTCAACAGTCAAAACAGTGTTGTTCTGGGTGGCGATGATTCTTCTCGCCTTCTTGTTGTGGAGGATGGCCTCCACCGGCGGCCAGACCGCTCGGGAACAAACTCCCAGCTACACGGATTTCCAAACGCAGGTGCAAAAGGGCAACGTCAGCGAAGCCACGATTATGCTTTCGTCGGTCAGCGCGGAAATTGACGGCGAATTCCGCGAGCCCAAAGAGAAGTTCCATGTGACCGTGCCGAAGGAAACGCTGAGCGATTTGACCAAGGAATTGGAAGCGAAGAACGTTGACGTCAACATCAAGACTGTCAGCGAGAACAACTGGGTGAATTTTCTGATTGATGGTGTGCCCTTTATTCTACTGCTCGTCGTGTTTCTGATTATGATGCGCCAGATGCAAGCAGGCGGAAATAAGGCTCTCAGTTTTGGCAAGTCGCGCGCGCGTCTGCTGACCGCACAGCAAAAGAAGGCGACATTCAAGGATGTCGCCGGCATCGAAGAGGCCAAAGAAGAGCTGCAAGAGATTATCGATTTCCTTAAGGATCCGCAGAAATTCCAGCGGTTAGGCGGGCGCATCCCGAAGGGCGTGTTGCTTGTAGGGCCTCCGGGAACGGGTAAGACTTTGCTCGCGCGAGCGATTGCCGGCGAGGCGAATGTGCCGTTTTTCTCGATTTCCGGCTCGGACTTCGTCGAAATGTTCGTAGGCGTGGGCGCCAGCCGGGTGCGCGATCTGTTCGAGCAGGGCAAGAAGAACGCCCCGTGCATTATCTTCATCGACGAAATTGACGCTGTGGGACGCCATCGCGGAGCCGGCCTCGGCGGCGGCCATGATGAGCGCGAGCAGACGCTGAATGCGCTCCTCGTGGAGATGGACGGTTTTGAGTCCAACGAAGGCGTCATTTTGATTGCTGCCACGAACCGGCCAGACGTCCTGGATCCCGCACTTTTACGGCCAGGGCGTTTCGACCGT
Source organism: Candidatus Acidiferrales bacterium (assembly GCA_035307965.1). GTDB lineage: Bacteria > Acidobacteriota > Terriglobia > Acidiferrales > UBA7541 > DAHUXN01. Next base: position 68,149 of record DATGHO010000037.1, read on the forward strand.
CGCGTGGTTGTGCCGCGTCCTGACGTGAAAGGGCGCGAAGAGATTCTCCGCGTACACACGCGCAAAGTGCCCATTTCCGATAATGTGGACTTGTCCATTCTGGCTCGCGGAACTCCGGGATTCTCCGGCGCAGACCTCGCCAATCTGGTGAACGAAGCGGCTCTCTGGGCCGCCCGGCAGAACCGCAAAGTCGTGACCATGGACGATTTCGAAATGTCCAAGGACAAAGTTTTAATGGGCGCAGAGCGCAGATCGATGATCCTCTCCGAGGAGGAGAAGAAGAACACCGCCTACCACGAAGCTGGTCATGCGCTTGTTGCCGCGATGACTCCGGGCGCCGACCCTCTGCACAAAGTGACGATTATTCCGCGAGGGATGGCTCTGGGCGTCACCATGCAACTGCCTATCGATGACAAACATACCTACACGCGCGAATTCCTCGAGAGCCAGCTTTCCGTACTTATGGGCGGGCGCGCTGCCGAGGAGATTTTCCTCCAGCACATCACTACCGGCGCCGGGAATGACATTGAGCGCGCTACCGAGATAGCCCGGCAGATGGTTTGCGAATGGGGCATGAGCACGCTGGGGCCTCTCACGTTTGGCAAAAAAGAAGAGGCCATCTTCCTCGGACGCGAGATCGCGCAACATCGCGACTATTCCGAGGACACCGCAATTAAGATTGACGCCGAAGTGCGCGGGATTGTTACAGGAGCGTATACGCGGGCGCGCAATATCCTGGAGACGCATCGTGACGCATTGGAGCGCGTTGCTCGCGGGTTGCTGGAGCGCGAAGTGCTTGATGCCAACGAATTGCGCCTGCTGATCGACGGCAAGCCCCTGCCGGAAAAGCTGCCTCCTCCTCCTTCGGCACCGCCTGTGCCATCCAAGGAGCCGCAATTGTCACTGCGGCCCGAACCACGCGCCCTGCCAGGCATGGCGAAGGGCGAAAAACCAGCGCCAGCCTGAAGTTCGGGTTCAGCGGGCAATTCTTTTCTCGACCTCTGCGCGCGAAAGTATCCCGCACACCTCCCGCATAGATTTGTCGTAAAATGGATGCATGGCACAGAAATCGACACCGCCGCTTGAAGTGGCATGCCCCTGCTGTCAGGCCAAGCTGACAATCGACCGCGAGCTCGGCGTGGTTCTCTCGCATGTTCCTCCGCCTAAGGGCGCGCCGTCCGTGGATTTGGACGACACGGCGCGGCTGCTTCGCGAACAGGCTGCGCGCGTTGAAGAAAAGTTCCGTTTATCCGTTGAAGCGGAACGCGTGAAGGACGACGTTCTAGAACGGAAGTTCGCGGAAGGTTTAAAGAAGGCCAAAGACAAGCCGGTGGAAAAACCGATTCGCGATTTCGACCTCGATTGAGCGGCGCTTTTCGCGCGCGCCGTCGTAAGCATAAACTCAAGACTATGAATCGGCGCGTTACAGCGGCAGCAGCTTGCGTGACGTATGTCGCGCTCTTCTGTGCCGCGTCCTCAGCGCATGTTGCCAGACAAACGCGACGCAAGCTCCCGAAACCTGTGCAGATGGATCGCGATGTGCAGTTGATTCGCGACGCCAGAACCGGCGAACTGATTTTGCGGCGCAATCGAGGCGCAGATAACATCGGTGCAGAAGCTCCACCATCCCGCTCCGGGCTGCTGCTCCGCGTGCACGTCAACCTTGTTGAAGTATCCTGCAACGTATTTTCGTCGGATGGCGCCGCTGTTCGCGGCCTCAATGAAAGCGATTTTCGCGTGTTCGAAGACGGCGTGCAGCAGAAAATCTCACACTTTGACGCCTCAAGCGAAGGCGCGAGCATCGCATTGGTAATGGACGCAAGCCCTAGCGTGCTGCCAGATTCGACCGCGATGAAAGCGGCAGCGCAGCAACTCATTGCAGGCCTTTCGCCGGTGGACGAAGTCGCGGTCGCCGATTTTTCGCAGCACACTTTTCTGCTTCTGCCGTTCTCCCGCGATCGTCAACTTTTGGCCAAAGCCATCAGCGGGGTGGACGTCCGCGCGCTATTCGGCGACACAGGCGGTTCGAATATCTATCGCTCGCTTTATCTGGTGGCCGACGAAATTTTCCCGGGCCGCACCGGCAAAAAAACGATTATTCTGCTCACCGACGGGCAAGACAGCGGCTTGGGCCTCAGTTTATATGGCGCCGGTGTGAAGCCGCATGATGGAAGTCCGCAGCATCGCGCCACTTTTGAAGATGTAGTCCGCGCATTGAGCGCGCAAGGAATTGAAGTCTACGCAATCTCCACGCAAAATCGCCCGCGCGTCATGACGCCGCTATGGCTGGCCTCGCATCAGGCCGATTCATTGATTACGCCAGCCGCGCTGACCCTTGGCATTCCCGCCTATACTGCGTTTCTCGCGGAATTGGTGCGACGCGTCGGCGGCCAGCTTTATTTCCTGAACGAGGCCGGCACGGTCGCTGGCGCCTATCGTTCCATAGTGCAAAGATTGAGCGCGCAGTACACGCTCGGCTATTATCCTGCGGCGGGTCGTAAGCCCGGCTGGCACTCGCTGAAAGTGGAAGTGCTGGGACGTGGCGCGGTGCGCGTTGTAAACCGCCCTGCGTATTACCTGGCGGCCGAGAACTGATGTCATGCGCCACCTTCGGCGTAACACTCAGCGTTTGGTGAAATACGAATGATCCAGCGCACCACATTTCGATTGCGCATGCCTTCCCGCACAATCGTGTTGGGCAAGCGGACGCTGATCATGGGCGTTCTCAATGTGACGCCAGACAGTTTTTCCGATGGCGGAACGTTTCTAGATACCGAAGCAGCGGTCGCTCGCGCGCTCGAGATGGAACGCACCGGAGCGGATATTCTCGACATCGGTGGCGAATCCACGCGCCCGGGCTCGAGGCGAATATCTTCTGAAGAAGAACTCCGGCGCATTTCGCCCGTGTTAAAAATTCTGGGCCGCAAACTGAAGATACCGATTTCCGTAGACACGCGGAACGCGGCTGTGGCGAAAGCGGCGATCGATTTGGGCGCAGAAATAGTGAATGACGTTAGCGCCTTGCGCGCCGACCCGGATATGGCTGGCATCGCGCGAGATCGTCACATGCCGATAATCTTGATGCACATGCGCGGCGAGCCCGGCTCCATGCAAAAAGGCCCGTTTGCCCGGAATGTGATGCGCGACGTGGTCAAAGGCCTTCGCGATGCAATGCTCCGCGTAATGCGGGCAGGTATTGACCGAACGCAAATTCTGCTCGATCCTGGGATCGGCTTCGGTAAGAACTTTCAGCAGAATTTCGAAATCCTCGCGCGATTGCCGGAACTGGTGAAGCTTGGACGGCCAGTTGTAGTGGGCGCGTCGCGCAAGGGCTTCATCGGAGCGGCGCTTGGCGGCGTTCCGTCAGACAAGCGCGCGTGGGGTACGGCGGCCACAGTTACAGCGAGCATTTTGGGCGGAGCGCACATTGTGCGCGTTCATGACGTGGATGAAATGGCGCAAGTGGCCAAGATCACCGATCGCATCTTGACGGCGCGCGGATAACCGGCGCATTCAGCCCATTGCTATAATGCAAGCGGCGGCATTGAAAGCATAATTGGAGATATGGCGTTGGCGAAAGCGCGCAAGTTGAACTGGTTTTGGGTGGCAGCACTCTTTGCTGTTATGGTTTGCGCTCCTTGTGCGCCTGCCCAGGGATTGCCTCCCGTTCACAAACCATTCGAGCCAAAAATGCCGCAAGGAACATACGGCTGCTCGATACATCAGTCATGCACGGACGTGGCGCCCCGAATCATCCAGAGCGCGCTGGGCTCGTCGCCGCTGAAACGCAATTTTCGCGAACTGACGGATGTAATTGGCGGACGCGTCACAGGCTCACCCGCCGCCGACAAAGCGGTGGATTGGGCCGTCAACGCCTTTCGCCAAGCAGGCGTGGACGAGGTACTTACTGAAAACTTCACTTTGCCCGCCGGCTGGGCCGAGGGCCACACGCGCATGCAAGTGCTGTCGCCCGCGCATTTTGCAGCGCATTTGGTGTCGATCGCGTGGTCGCCGGCGACTCCCGCCGGTGGCATCACCGCAAATGTGGTGGACGTCGGCACAGGCGAGCCGGCGGACTTCAAGCGTGCCGGCGAATCCATTAAAGGCGCAATCCTGCTGGTGCATACCAACGTCCTGAAGACCTGGAATGATCTGTTCAATGAATATCTCTATGAGCCTGCCGTGGAGCAGCGCGCAATTGACGGAGGAGCGGCGGCGGTTTTGTGGATGTCCACGCGCCCCTACATGCTGCTTTACCGCCATATCTTTTCGCAGGACGGAAACATCGATCGCATCCCCCAGGCCGTAGTGGCGCGTGAGGATGCCGAACGTTTGGCCCGCTTCATCGCTGCGGGGCAGCCGGTCACAGTCAATCTCGACATGCCCAACAAAATCACCGGCGAAACTGCCGCCGAAAATGTCGTTGCCGAAATTCGTGGCAGCGACAAGCCAGATGAATTCGTGATTCTGGCTGCGCATCTGGATTCCTGGGAACTAGGCACCGGCGCCCTCGATGATGGGTGCAATGCCGCCATGGTGATTGACGCCGCGCGAGCGATTCACGCGTCGGGAGCGATTCCCAGGCGTTCCATACGCTTTGTGCTGTTTACAGGAGAGGAGCAAGGCATGCTGGGTTCATGGGCATACGCGCTGGCGCATCGCGCCGAACTGGGCAACATGAACGGCGCCATCGTTTTCGACGCAGGAGATGGGCGCGTGACAGGATATTCCGTGAGCGGGCGAAAAGATTTCGTTGGCGGGCTTGATCAAACCTTGAAACCGCTCGCGAGTCTCGGCCCAATGAAAAACACAACGGATGCCGAAATTGGCACGGATAATTTCGACTTCCTGCTCGAAGGCGTGCCTACCCTCGTGGCCAATCAAGATCCGGACGACTACATGATGAACTATCACGCATTCTCAGACACTTTCGACAAAGTGGATTTCGCGCAACTCAAGAAAAACGAGGCGATCGCTGCGGTCACCGCCTACGCTCTGGCGGATATGCCGCAGCGGCTGGGCGTTCGCCAGACTCGTGCGCAGGTCGCGCGCCTGCTGCAGCAAACTGGAGTGGAGAAGCAAATGAAATTGATGGGGCTCTGGCAAATGTGGGCTGATGGCAAGCGCGGTCGCCGCATCCAATCGCAAGTTCCTTGATGTTTACACAAAGTAGGCCAACTTCGCTCGCCCTGGATGTTGCACGCTATAATAAATGAATGGTTTCCTTCACTCGCGTCGCCGCTAGCGCCGCCCATGCCGCCGCTTCACCTAAAGCGATGAGGATACTTGCGCTTGATTACGGCCGCCGTCATATCGGCGTGGCCATTTCTGATGAACTGGGAGTCACCGCCCGGCCCCTTGCCGCATTAGAACGAAAGAATCGCCGTGAAGATCTGCGGCGATTGCGCGAAGTGGTCAAAAAGAATCAAGCGGCTCTCATTATCGTTGGATTACCGCTGCACTTAAGCGGACAACGGGGCGAAATGGCGGGAGAAGCAGAACGATTCGCAGCGCGCATTCAAAAAGAATTGGGATTGCCTATGGTGATGAGGGACGAGCGGCTGACCAGTTGGGAAGCAGAAGAGATGGCTAAAGCGTCCAAATCAGCCGAGAGCGCAGACTTGGACTCGTTAGCCGCAGCGATACTTCTTCGCGAGTATTTGGACGAAGAGCGCGCTCGTGAATCCGATCGGCCGGTCGGTACGTGATGCGACGACTCGCAATCATTCTCGTGATTCTGCTTGTGCTCGCCGCGGCCATAACGCTCTGGCTCAGATGGGAACTGGCGCGGCCTTATCGCGGTTTTTCGGCCGCGCAAGTCTTCGTGGATATTCCCCGCGGAACATCGCGCTGGAGCATCGCAAGCCTTCTTCAACGCGACGGCATAATCCACAGCCGCCTGGCCTTCCTGCTCGTAAGTGAGCGCCATCGCAAACACGTATTGCAGGCCGGAGAATACTTGTTCAATCAGCCGCAGACTCCGCGGCAAGTATTCGACCAAATCGCGGGCGGCCATATTTACGTCCATGTTGTCGTGGTTCCGGAAGGCTGGACCATGTTCGACATTGCGGCGGAGCTGCAGCGCCAGCGGCTTTGCACCAAGGCGGAATTTTTGGCGGTAGCTCAGGATCCATCCCTTGTGCGCAACTTCGCGCCCCACGCGAAGAGCCTCGAGGGCTTCCTTTTTCCATCCACGTATCAGTTTTCCCGCAACGCATCGCCCGAGGAAATGGCTGCTACCATGGTGCGCGAGTTTCAGCAGGAGTGGAGCAAACTGCAATCAGCGGCGGCAGAAGATCCGGCGGTTGAGAAGCCGGTTTCCGCGAGTATCCAGCCAGACCCAGGTAAGTTTCCCATGCCTCTTTCGCCGATTCAGATCGTCACACTGGCCTCTCTGATCGAGCGAGAGACGCCGCAGCCTCAGGAGCGGCCTATCGTCGCCAGCGTTTTTTACAATCGCTTGAAGCTCGGATTGCCATTGCAGTGCGATCCTACTGTGCAATATGCCCTGGACTTGCAGGGTAAGCCAACGCTCAAAGTTTCTGCTGAGGACCTGCACACGCAGTCGCCCTATAACACATATCTTCATCGTGGCCTTCCGCCCGGGCCAATCGCCAATCCAGGCGATGCCTCTCTTCGCGCGGCTTTGCATCCTGCGAAAACGCGATACCTTTATTTCGTGGCCAACGATTCGGGCGGTCATTTTTTCAGCAGCACGCTTGCCGAGCACGACCGCAACGTGGAGAAGTATCGCCGCTTGCTCGAAGGCTTGCCTCCCGAACCGCCACTGCCTCCGCGGGTGCGAACGAAGCAAATAAAACCCGCGAAGACAGCAAAACCAGTGAAGCGGCCCAAGCAAATGAAACGGGCGAAACACGGCGCCTCTCCAGCCCCGCGCTCCAAGAACCATAGCTCCACAAAAAAGAAAATTGCAGGACGTTTATGAGCAAGGCGAAGCATCTCGCCAAAAAAGAAATGATTGTATCCGCCGCGCGTGAGCTGAAGAAAAACGTTTTTACGCCTGCGGAAATTGAGCAAATTCGCCGCAAATTGATCGCCGAATCGGGCGAGGCCGGCAAAACGTCGCCAGACTACATAGCTAACGTGCTGGCCGAAGCCAAGATGCGCGTCGTCTTGTCCGCGCAGGCCGATACTCATGGCCGCTACGAAGAGGAATTTCAGGATTTGCTGCACTTCTCCTCATTCGAGGAGGCGGAAATGTGCTTGATTCGTCTGGACGAGCTGCTCAGGAAATTCGAAACGGAGGGCGAACGTGCAGCGGAGGCGCGCGTCCTGGAGGTTGCGCGGCTTGGTCGCAGGCGCGCCGAGATGATTGCGCGAAATCATAAAGTCGAACCGGAGAAACGGGCTGAAAAGGAAGAAGTGGCGCGCTGGTTTTCGGTCTGGCTGGAGCAACCGGATGCATTCTTCGATTGGCTCGAGATTCGCAAGCAATCCCCGGAATTTCGCGAGCGTTTTACGCGGAATTCAGCATAAATCGTATGGATATAACGAATCGAATCGTACATTTTCATATTGAATCGTCGATTTTCGCCCAATGATCAGCCTCGAAGTGGAGCCGCTAGACTTGGGAGAGGATGTCCGCGCCGTCGGACTCGAGTTGGTGGAAGGCATGGACCACGAGCCGGTCCGTGGCGAGAATGCGGTACAAGTGTGGAGTGCCGCTCTGCCTGCGCTGGCGGGCAAAGAACCATGGTCGCTTGATTTTTTTGGGCACGTGGACCGCGTGCGCGACTTCTGCCAAGCTAAGGCCATCGACTATCGCGAAGTGTCGAAGCGCCTGATTGTTATCGCCGCGCCTCCAGCAGATTCCATGCAATCCCTGCTTGGAAGATTTGCGTCGGAAACGTTCGGCATTCGCGCAGGAAGCCGCCTGCCGATGCAAGACCACGCTCTCGAAAGTGAGCTCGCGCGCCGCGGATTGGATGCTTATCAGGCAGCTTATTCTGACTATTTCCTATGCGGAATTTGCGATTTCGAGAATGGCTCGCTAGTTGTTCTCAGCAAGGGGCTGTGGGCAACCGAAATCGCGCGAAGAGTGCGCCCTGCGCTGACGAAGATGGAAGTCCGAGTAAAGATCGCTTCATAAATCGCTAGGCCTATTAAAATCAGTCACATAGGTAGAGCGACTGTGTTAATGCAATGCGCACTGCAGTACTTCCGTACCATTTTCAGCCCTCCCTAATAGAGCGCACGATTATCGTAGCCATTATTGTAGCCTTTTCCTGAGGTCTTCGTCGCCATGCCCAGATCCAGCGAGACTCCAACGCCCGCTTTGCGAAATATTGTGCAGAGCTTGAACGCGCTCTTGAAGTTCGCGCGCTTGTATGGCCTGCACCATATACGGTCGGATGAGCAATTTGAAGAGACCTGGCGTGAATTGCGAGCGTCTATCGAGGCGTCTGGCGCGGCCGGATTGATGATCGGCACATCCGGAAAAGACCTCGTTCTCAATGGCACAATGCTTGAATCATCCGCGGCAGGACAAAGCCTCGCTGATATTTTCGCGAACGCCGGCGTGGCCAGCATAGTTTTCACGCGCGAACTGCTTGAAGATTCTTTTCTGGATTTTGTTAAAGCGTACGCTCGAGGGGCGACAAAACCTTCTGAGCGCTTGCGCTTCCTCAGGAACTCGTTTGAGGCAAATCCAGAGCGAGGAATCCGCATCAACGAGATTCGATTCGTACCAGCACATTCAGGCAATCATGCGCCAATGGAGAATTGGCTTCGCGATCCGGCGCAGCTCGGCGCGATGATTGGAACTGACGGCATAGAGCCGTCCTCGCGACGATTCAATTCATTTGAGTTCGGCGAAGAACTGCTGGGCGGCGCGAACGGCGAAGGGACATTCAGCCGGCCGGTAACGGAAGAAGAAGCGGAGCAACTCATAGAGCTTGTCGCGCAAATAGGAGCACAGCCTGAGGAGCAACTGCTTGAACGCGAAGAATGGAAGCAGCGGCTTGATTCGCTGACAGAAAATTCTAAAGCTGTTTTGCAACTAGCGCTAAGCGAACTAACCGCAAAGCGCCGGTTGACCAGGCTTGATGACGTGGCCCTCGTGCGTTTATCGAACGACATTGCCATTCGTTGCGCTACCGAGCGTTTCGAAAGCGGAATTATCGGCGCGGAGGGCGTCCGACCGCTGCTCTCCAAACTGTGCAACAGCATTGCCGGATTGCGAACTGCTCTGCCGTCACGCAAAGGAAGATCCGAAGGGACAAACGTCTCCGCGCCAGTGCAGACGGATGCGCTAGAACGTGAATTCTGGGCCTCAATTTCCGAACACGCCAGGCAAGCTGTTCTCGTTTCCTCCGCCAGTTGGTGCGTGCCGCCGAGAAATATTCAACAGTGCGTCAAGGAATTGCAGCGTGGCGGAAATAGATCCATCGCGGAAAGCGTCCTGCAACAGTACGCAGACTGCGTTTCTTGCGCAAGGTCAGAAGCGCGCAAAAGGACTGCAGTCGGGCTCAATGAGCTTGCGGATACCTATGCTAGTTTCGGCGGCGCGCCTCTGAGCGGGGCCGTACGCGCGATCGGGGAACAACTTCAGCGGGAACGCGATTCCGAAATACAAAGCCTGCTCAGCGCCGCATTCGTTAAATTGAGCAGCCACGCAGCAGAGCGCTGCGAATTTCCCGCCATGCAGAGGATGCTCATTACGCTTGCGGATCTGGAGAAATCACGGCCAAGCTGGACACAAAGCCTTAGGCCACGCATCGGATTTGACAACAGGATTCCGGAATTCATCGAAGATGGCCTGGGCGCTGCACCCCTGAAGTCCGATTTTATCGAAGTGATGCGCGGGGTGCCCCAAGCGGCCGCGGAGCACCTCGCAAACCGGCTCATGCGCGTCGCACGCGCCTCAGAGCGCGAGAAAATCGTGGACTTGGCCCGCGCCATTGGCGAACCCCTCCATGCGCGTCTGCGGCAAACTTTGGAGCTTGCGCCGGCGCCGAAAGCAGTCCGTGTTGCCGGGCTTCTTAGCCGCCTGGAGCCAGCTGTGGTGGCGCAATTGTTGCCGCGCCGAATTGCCGCCGGGCGACGGGAGACGCATGACGAAGCTTTGCGGCAGCTCTCGGTCGCAGCGGCGCCAGAGCGTGGCCGGATGCTGATTAGCATGATCGAACTCCTTGATTCCATGATTCTTCCGATGGCGCTCGATGAAATCGGGATGAGCGGCGACGTCTCTGTTGGCCCGGAACTCTTGCGATTGGCGAATGGTCAACGCCTGCCGCAAACCTCCGATTTCGTTCGCGTAAAGGCGATTGAGGCGCTCGGACGGCTTCGCGTCTCCGCGATGGAGCCGCACTTGCTGCGCTTTGTGGAAGAGAAACGGGCCTGGCGATGGGCGTATCCCGCCGAAATGCGGCTGGCGGCTGCGCAGGCGCTTATAAAATTGGATCCTGAACGAGCGCCGACTTTGCTCTCCAATGCCGGCCTGGATGCCAGGTTATTGAATTTTGCGCCGTTGGATGCGCGAAGCGATCGCGATTTCGTGCGCTACCGGCGATATCAGCGGATCCGGATGTCCCATCCCGTACCCGCCGTGGTGCAATCCAGCCGCGGCAAATGCCAGCCAGAGGTGCAGATTCTTAGCCTTGAGGGCGGACTTCTTAGTGGGGATCTGCGACTCTCCGTGGGCGCGGCAGCGAACCTGCGGATTTCGTCGGGAATGCGTCCCATTCATCTGGACGTGCTTGTTCGATTCACAAAACAAAATCAGGCTGGTATAGAAATGGTCGCAATGGATTTGGAAGATCGCCATCGTCTGAGAAATCTGCTGGTTGCCATGGCTCCTGCGAGCGCGCCGCGCCGGGGAGTGCTCGTCCCAGCTTAGCATCTGAAGTCAACTACTCTCTTGATTCTCTCGCAGCTCGGAACGCTTCGTCGAAAAATCTCTTCGTTCGCACCGCGTTGACACTCCTGTAATCGGCTGCTAAATTCGATGCTTCGAGCGAACATTGAGCAGTTTGATTCAGTAACGCGCCAAGTTTGCCTTGTGAACCGATATGCGAAAATTCCTGCGTGCTATTTCATCGACGATTCTATGGTCCTATGATCGAGGAAGCTGGCCCTACGATGTTATGGTCGCGGCCATCGTTCTATTTGTTTTGATAACGCCTCGGCGATGGTTTCATGATCAGCCGCCAAACACCTCCATGAGCTCCGCGGGTGTTGTACTTGAGGCGGACGATCCAGTTACGCATGTTGAGACTTTTAGATTGGATCGGTCGCTGCTCGGCGACCCGCCGTTTCGCGGCGAACCAACCGCAGAGCTGGAGCAGAAGACCCATCAAATTCTCAGTGATTCCGCCAGCGATCTGAAAAGTCGGAGCTTTAAAATAGAAAGCATTCAACCCGTGCGCGGAAACGATGGTTCGCTTCTTTACTACAAAGTTGTGGTAAAGCGTTAAAGCCAGAACAGAATAATTCTACCTGCCAGGTCTTCTTACGAACTGCGGCGAGGCCGCCGTGATTGTTCCTTTGCAATGAGTGCGTTCTTGCGCGCCAAACCCCAACGGTAGCCAGCCAGGTTGCCATCGCCGCGGACCACACGATGGCACGGCACGATAACGGAGACCGGATTTGTCGCGCAGGCGCGCGCGACGGCTCGGACAGCTTTCGCGTTGCCAATCGCGCGTGCCACTTCGCTATATGTGCGCGTGGAGCCCCAGGGAATCCGGCGCAGTTCCTCCCACACACGCCGCTGAAAAGCGGTAGCTTGCACATCGAGCGGCAGAGCTTTGTGCGGTTCCTGGCCACGCAGATGCTGGACAATTTCGCGCACCCACGGGCCGATGCCTGCTGCATCGCGGCGAATTTCCGCCCGAGGGTATTCTCGCGCGAGCGCTTTCTCGAGCGGCGCATCCGAATCGCCAAGGTAAACGGCGCTCACGCCGCGCCGCGTAGCCGCGACCAAAAGGCGTCCCAGCGGAGACGGAACAATCGTATATTGAATTTCCATGCCTTCACCACCGCGGCGATATGCCGCCGGCGTCATCCCCATTTGTGATGGGGCTCGTTCGTATAACCTGCTGCTCGAGCCGTAGCCCGCGTCATACATAGCCATTGTCAATTCCTCTCCCTTGCGTAGTTTAGATTTCAGGCGCAACATTCGCCGCGCGTCGGTGAACTGCCGCGGAGTGACGCGGAGAATTTTGCGAAATAAGCGCTCAATTTTGTGCGGGCTGACACCGAAGGACCGGCCGAGTTCTGTGAGAGTGAGCGGGGCGTCAGATTCTGCCACCAGCGTCTGATCAATTTTCTCGCAAATTTTCCGCACGAGAAGCGCGGACTCATTCTGTGGCGACTTAATCTCGGGGCGGCAGCGCCGGCACGCGCGAAACCCGGCCAGCTCTGCCTCGCGCGGGCCCGCGAAGAAGACCACGCGGTCTGCAGTTGGCCGTTTCGATGCGCACGAGGGGCGGCAATAGATTTTCGTGCTGCGTACTGCATAGACAAACCTGCCGTCAGCGGTTGAGTTTCGCTGCTTCACGGCTCGCCAGCAAGTTGATGGCGAAATGTCAGCGAGTTCACGCGAAATATTCATTTGCGTCGTGATGTTCATGGCCCAAAATTACTCTACCGCTAAAATGATATCTATCCGATTCTTGCGTTCAAAGGGCTCTGACTGATTCTCTTTGGGCGCCCGAAGTTCCAGTACTCCGCTGTTGAGCTACAGGACACTTTTTCTCTTGACATCATTGACGGTCTATGGCGTCCGGATGCATAGTTTTCGGTCTCGGCCCAGGGAAGGCCGACTTGGGGGAATGAATATGGGGGCGCTTAGAAAATTGCAACTGCTCAGCACACCAGCGGACGCGACCGCGCCAAGTTTCTCGAAAGCTCTTCCTAGCATACCGCATAGGACATTTTTGCGCGTGCCGACGCACGCGATCAGCGTGGTCGAGGATCGGCGTCGCAGCCCCAGGGCTTGCTTGAGTTTGCCCCTGCAGCTCACCAGCATTGAAGGACGCGTGGAAACGGCACCGATCACGCTGGTGACCAAGAACATCAGCTCCAGCGGTATTTTCTTCCTGGCCCCTACGAAAATCGAGCCGGGAACAGCGATCGAGCTTGCCGTGGGTTTGATTGAACGGCCTCTCGGCCGCGGCAGCGTCCGCCTGAAGACGGCCGCTCACATCGTACGCATCGAAGAATGCGGCGTGCCTGGCTGGAGCGGCTTCGCGGCATCGTTTGACGATATCGATTTCGACCGCGATGATGTGGTTCCCTCGACCGTGGATTTTCACTAGACTCCACACTGCCGCTATACTAATTCTCCCTAAGTGAAGCGGCTCCGCATTCATACACGCGCGGTAATTCTTGACTGGGATGGCACGCTGCTGAATTCCTACCGTGCGGATGCTCGCGCGTATCAGGCTATGTTCCGCGCGCTGGAAATTAAGTTCAGTAATCGCGAACTGGCGCGGCACTATTCTCCCGATTGGTATCGCGTCTATCGCGCCGCAAAAATTCCCAAGAAACAGTGGCGATTAGCCGATGCGCTTTGGGGCGAGGCTTATCGGCGCGAGATCCCTCGTTTGTTACCCGGCGTCAGGACTTTGCTGCGACGGCTCAGCCGTCTCTATTTGCTCGGCCTTGTTACCAGCGGCGGCAGGAAAAGAGTTCGCCGGCAGCTCAAAGAATTTGGATTCACCGGACTGTTCCAGACATGCATTTGCTCGGAGGATGCCGCTCACCGTAAACCTCACCCGGCTCCGCTGCAGAAGGCCATGCAGTGCATGCGCGTGAACGCCGCCGACTGCGTTTACGTAGGCGACACGCCGGAAGATATTGAAATGGCGCATCGCGCGGGCGTCAGATCCATCGGCGTGATTGGACCCTTCCCCAGTTCGGCACGGCTCAAAGCAAAGCGTCCCTGCGTGCTGATTCCGTCGATTGCGAATTTAACGGAAATTCTGTCACCTGCGGCAAAAACTAGTTGAACGAATGCGCGGCAGGTGAGACTGGCTTTGTTGCTGTAGGCGCGGCGGCGGGTGCGCTGGGTTTGAAATTCGACGAGCGGATGATTAGGCGTATCGAAACAGAACCTTGCGGCATTTTCACGTCGCTGTCCGAGCGAATGTAAGTCGGAAACCACAGTCGGCCCACAAGATTCTCGCGGTAAATATCGAACATTTCGAAGGGAAAACCGCCCCCCGCATCTCCAGCGCCAGTGACAAAATGTCCGTAGCTCTTTACGATTGAAAAATCTTGATCGTCGATCCAAATCACCCCGTCGAATAGCGGTTTGCTTCCCAGCTGTTTGGGGTGAACGCCAAAAATGTAGGTGTCAATCTGGTCGAGCTTCTCCTTACCTTCATAATTCAAGTTGTAATTGGGCAACTCCTTAGTGGTAAGGAAAAAAAGCGGCATGCCGGCAAGATACTTCACGTCGGCAAGAGAAAATTCGGTGTAACGCAGGTTGGAGGTAGGCGGCTCGAGGATTTTCTCGTAATGCTCCCCGTCAGATTTCATATACTGCTGGCCATTAAATTGGAACGTCCCGCCATTGTCGACCAACTCTTCGACCTTCACCGTTTGGTCCATCGTATCGGCGTCATAGGCCTGCTTGTTCAAGTCCTCATTGTGGGTAAAGCGCTGGATAATCTGCTCCGCGGGAATCGGCGGCGCGCTTGGATTGGGCTTTGCTGGAATGGTTTTCAACTTAAATTTCGGCGGAGGCGCGATCGGGCCAGCTACTTGGGCGTGAGCCGGCGTCATCGCACCGGTCACAGCCAGCAAAAGCAAAATACCGGCAAATTTGAATAGTCTCGCCATTTCCCAGCTTAGATGCCAAAAACCTCGTTTGGGATGATTGGCGGCTTCGCCTTTGCGCCCAAAGAAGGTCAACTTTCAATTCGCAGTGGACGAGCGCGGAACTTGCAGGCGCTGCCAAGCTGCGTAATAATCGCACAGGCGCGTGCTCAACGAAGCCTTAAAACAGCGCGTAAAGCCTGGTGCCTCTGCTAAAATCCTCCGCGGGCGCGCATCTGAAATGGCCGAAGGTAAACTGGCAAAGCTATTTTACGTCTGTGGAACTGTGCAAGGTGTCGGCTTTCGACTCTTTTCGCAACGAGTGTCGGCGCGCTTGGGCTTGACGGGTTACGCGAAAAATCTGCGGGATGGCCGCGTGGAAGTTTATGCTATCGGTGCGCCTTCTGAACTTGCCAAGCTTCGTCGTGAGCTCGAACGCGGTCCGCGAAGTTCTGTGGTTACCAATGTTTTTGAAGAAGAGGCTGGCATCGAGGAAAAATACGCGCACGACTTTTCGATTGAGAATGACTCCTGGTGAAAGGAATTCTGCAGCATGAACGAACTGAAAAAGCTGATTCGCGAAGTGCCCGATTACCCAAAACCCGGCATTTTGTTCTACGATTTGACGACTCTCCTGCAAGACAAGAAGGGCTTCCATGTTTTGATCGAGAAACTGTGCGACAAATTTGTCGGCAAGCACATTGATATCGTTGCAGGAATCGAAGCGCGCGGATTTATTTTCGCCCCAGCGCTCGCTTATCGCCTGGGCGCGGGATTCGTTCCAGTCCGTAAACCTAACAAGTTGCCGTGGAAGACCGCTGAAGTAACCTATCAGCTGGAATACGGAACTGACAAACTCGAAATTCATCGGGACGCGGTCAAGCCCGGCGAGCGCGTGCTGCTTTGCGATGATTTGCTCGCTACCGGAGGGACCGCCGCCGCCGCCAGCGAGCTCATTCGTAACCTGGGCGGCGAGATTACTGGCGCTGCGTTCGCCGTCGAACTGAATTTCCTTCACGGCCGCCAAAAGCTCCAAGGCACAGACGTTTTTTCGCTAATTCAGTACGACAAATAGTTCTACCCTTTACCTTGTGTCGGCATTTTGCGTTGCCGCGCGGCCTCGAAAAGAACGATTCCGGCGGCCACGGAAACATTGAGCGAGCCGATTGGGCCAGCCATGGGAATCGAAACCACGAAATCGCACCGCTTGCGAACCAGTTCGTGCAGGCCCGCACCTTCATTACCCATGACGATGCCGATCCGGCCTTTGTAATCCACCTCCGTATAATTTTTGTCGGCGCGCTCGTCGAGGCCAATCAGCCAATAGCCCGCCTCTTTGAGTTGCTCCACCGCGCGCGCCAGATTTTTCACGCGCGCCACAGGCAAATGTTCAAGCGCCCCTGCTGAAACGCGCGCAACCGTATCCGTCAGCCCTGCTGCGCGACGCTCTGGGATCACAACGCCCGCAGCGCCCGCCGCCAGCGCCGTTCTCACAATAGCGCCAACATTGTGCGGATCCTCAATTCCATCGAGCAAAACGAGCAGCTGATTCTTACTCGTGTCCGCCGCCAGCAAATCCTCCAATTCCACGGAAGCGCGCGAAGCAGCGAACGCCATCACGCCTTGATGGTGCTCGGACGCCGCGGAGCGGTCCATCTGGGCCCGTTCCTCGAAGCGCACCGGCACGCCTCGTGACCGCGCCAGTTCCACAATTTTCTGGATGCGCCCGCTGTGTATTCCTCGCGCCACGACGATGCGATTGAGCGGCCGCCCAGCAATCAGCGCCTCTTCCACCGCGTGAATTCCCGCCAGCTGATTCGTATTCATTGGAACGCCGCACAAAATTCCAGCATCCGCTGGCGCGTTCCTTTCACGGCCACGTTGAAGGGGAGCTTTGCCGCGCGATCCAGCAGCAAAATCACGCGATCCAAGTCGCCCTCTCCGGCGCGTCCCGCAAGCGCCAATCGCAGCGGATAAAAGATCTGCCTGCCATGCGAGCCGAATTGTTTTTTCAACCGGTCGACAATTTCTCGAAATCGCTGCGAATCGAGCTCGCCGCCTTCCAATAAGCGATTCGCCAGCTCGCGAATGACCTCCCGAGCACTTTCGCGCGCCATGATTGCCTGATTCTCCTGATTTTCGAGAAGCCGCGTCGCATCGTATGAAAAAATAAGCGTCAAAAGTTCCGTCAGCATTTCACGAGCCTTTTCCAAATCCGCGGAATGCGAAGCGGCCTGTCCACCCAACCACGCCGCGGCATCCCGCAGCCATTCTTCCATTTCGGGAGTTGTCTGCATGCAGAGCCATCCGCGCTCGCGCAAAATAAGCTCCGTGTCTCGCGCGTCAAAGGGATTTATGCGCGGTTCGGATGCAGTTTCGGCTTGCATAGCGGAATTGTACCGCAGGAGAACACCATGCAGGAGAACATCAGAAAATGCGGTCGTAAATCAGTTCGAACTTTGACTGCTACCGAAAGTGCTCGACATGGGATTTTTCTCGCTGCGGGCTTCAGGTCTCGATCATGGCGATGACGTGCGCAGCAACCGCCTCGCCTCGCCCAATCTCGCCGACACCCTCGTTTGTCTTGGCCTTTAGATTGACTTGCTCTTGCGAAATGCCAAGCGATTTCGAGATGGCTACGCGCATGTTGGGAAAATGCGGGCCGAGTTTCGGCCTTTCCGCAATGACCACCGCGTCAATGTGCGCGATTTTCCAATTTTTACGCTCGAGGTACTGGCGCACCTGGCGCAAAAACACCAAACTTGAAACGCCGCGCCACTTCGCATCACTGTCCGGAAAATGGGTGCCAATGTCGCCCAGCGAGGCTGCGCCGAGCAGCGCGTCGCAAATCGCATGACACAGCACATCGCCATCGGAGTGCCCGACAGTACCCTTCTCAAACGGCACTTCGATTCCGCCAATCATCAATTTGCGATTTTCCGCGAGCCGATGCAGGTCATAGCCAATTCCGGAGCGCGAAACGCTCGCTTTTCCAGCGCCCGCGCCACGTCGCGCCGCCGGCTTTACTTCTGCGCTCTCTTTGCTCAAACCAGCCTTTTGCATCTGCTTTCGCAGTTTGGCGTCAACGGAGAGCGCCGCCGCGAGCAGATGCGCGGAGGTAACTTGCTCGCTGCCCGTTTTTTTCGCAATTTCGGGCGCGACAACGAGTGCCTTCTTCGCCTTTGGGTTCAGGGGAATGTCCCCTTTTGCCTGGCTTGCTTGATGTAGTGTGTCGGGCGAAAGCCGCGCTAGCTTCACTGAAATTTTCTGCCACTCAACACCACGAAAAACGCCCGGATTTTCTTTGCGAATGCCGGCCAGAAGCTCGGGCAGTCCAATGGTTTTCGATTTTTCCGTGATAGCGGCGAGTCGCGCCATGAAGATGCACCGCCGCGCCTCTTCGCTGAACTTTTCGAACATGATTATTTCCCGCGCCGCTCCTGCTCGAGATAGAAGCGCGCCAGCTCCATATCCGCAGGCCGTGTGATTTTGATATTGCGCTCAGACCCCTGCACCACATAAACATCGTGGCCGATCCATTCCACCAGCGCCGCTTCGTCGGAAGCGGTCATGCCCTCTTTCTCCGCCCGCGCAAATGCATCCTTCAAAAGCTTGGTCTCGAAAACTTGCGGGGTCTGCGCCAGCACGATCTTTTCGCGCGGAATCGTCGAGGAAATCAACGCCACATCCTGCGGCAAGCTGGATCGGCGCACTTCTTTCACCGTGTCAATCGCCGGCACGCCCAAAATCGCTGCGCCGCGCGCGGTGGCCTCAGCGATCACCCGTTGCACTTGTTCTCGCGTCACAAACGGGCGCACGGCGTCGTGCACTGCCACCAAATCGGTCTCCGCGCCGATTCGCGCCAGCGCGTTCGCCACCGATTGCTGCCGCGTTTCTCCTCCTTTGACCACGTGCACCGTTCCGTTGAATTTCTCTTTGGCGAGCCGCTGCTCCAACGGGCCCGTTTCTTCGCTCCGCGTGGAAACGAAGAATTCGCTGATGGCCTGGCATTCTGCCAGCCGCCTTAGCGTCAGCAAAACAATCGGCGTTCCATCAATTTCCAAAAACTGCTTGGGAACTTCCGAACCCATGCGGGTTCCGAGTCCTGCGGCGGGTAGAATGGCGGCGATTCGTGTCATCAGGAATGAATGAAGTCTAACGCATTCGCATTGGCCGGTAAACATCACGGCAGCTTCGCGAGTTACGAACGGCCCGTATCCGGCGCAAAGGATCGCGGCGGCCGGTCGTTCACTGCAGGGGGCGCAGCGGGCGCCGGTGACGCGACTTCAGCGGCCCGAGACGATGCGTCCGCCGGAGCAGCGGGCTGCGCTTGCCGATGCGCAGCCTGTTCGCCGCGATCATCGAAGCGTCCAAATATCATTTTACCCGCGGTAGTTTGATGGACCGAGGTCACCGAAATATCTATGGTTTTGTTGATCATTTTGCGCGCGCCATCCACCACCACCATCGTCCCGTCATCCAGATAGGCGATGCCCTGATTGTATTCTTTGCCTTCGCGCAAAATGAAAACGCGCATGATTTCGCCGGGCAAAACCACTGGCTTCAGCGCATTTGCCAGTTGATTCACGTTCAAAATTTCGATGCCTTGCAGCGTGGCCACTTTGTTCAGGTTGAAATCATTGGTTATGATCTTTGCGTCGTAGCGCTTGGCCAGCTCGATCAGTTTCAAATCCACCTCGGCGATACTCGGGAAATCGTCCTCCGCGATTTGTACGTCCAGATAGGGCATTTTCTGCACCCGCTGCAGCACTTCCAACCCTCGCCGGCCTCTCTGGCGTTTGAGTGGATCCGCGGAATCGGCGACCATCTGCAATTCACGCAACACAAACTGCGGAATAATTACGGTACCGTCGATGAAATGCGCTTCGGCAATATCGGCCACGCGTCCGTCGATAATCACGCTTGTATCTAGAACCTTATACGTCTGTCGCGAGCCTCGCTCCGTCCCGAAGAGCCCGCCCAGCGCCTGCAAGTTCAGCATGTCGCCTTTATTCGCTCCTACAATCAGCCCGATATATGCCATGATCAGAAATACCGCAAGGCTCACAAACGATCGCGTGCTCTCCGGCATGGTCGTATGCGCCAGGACCAGGGTGGTGAGGAACGCGCCCAGAATTCCGAGAATCGAACCAATCACCGCGCCAATCAAACGGCGCAGGCTGGCCCTTCGCAATCGAATCTCGAAGAGAATCACCGCAACCGCGAAGCCCAAGCCAGTCAGCGTCCCGAAAACGTGCGAGAGGCTGAAAGGTCGGAAGTGGTAGCCCGCGGCCATGCACACGATGGCGAAAATCGCCCGAATCGCGAGCATGTCCCAAAAACTGCCCACGCCGCCGCTGTCGGGTCGCGATAGCAACACCGGCTTTGCCCGGGCATTTTCCGAATTACTAGCGACTGAACTGCGGGTTTGCTGATTAGAAGTGCGGTTCATCGTGGGCCCCTTATGAAAACGCGTATGAATTCAGTTGCAAGCATCCATGATTGTTGATTCAGCGACTCGGCCCTATGAACTAAAAAGCAAGTTGAATAAACACCGCCGGAATGAAAAACCTCATTATAAAAAATCTATAAATGCAAGGAAGCTGTGGGAAGTATACACCCCTTTGCCGTCAGCTCAGATAAAATCGCGGAATGCGCCGTCCCATCGCGCAGAGCAAATCAGAGGTGACCGTTCCGATCTGCCTCGCCACCTGATCGACCTCCAGCGAGGCGTCTCCGTCCCGGCCATATATCGTAACCACGTCTCCGATTGCGGCGTCTGTGATATCCGTCACATCGAGCATGGAAAGATCCATGGAAATCGTCCCTACCAACGGGACCAGCCGGCCTCTGAGGATCACGCAACCTCGATTCGTTCGCTGGCGAACGATTCCATCCGCATAGCCCGCGGCAATTACGGCGATGCGCGAAGGGCGCTCTGCGATAAATCGGCCGCTATAACCCACGCTTTCTCCCGGGCAGATTTCGCGCAGAGAAATAATCCGCGAGCGCAGGCTCAAGCACGGCTTCAGCGGCAATTCTTTCCGAACGTCCGCGGCGACTTCGGCGGGCTCAAAGCCCTGATGATATCCGTAGAGGGCCGCGCCGGGCCGCACCATGTCCGCCCAAGTGGCTGGCCGTCTGCAAATGGCTCCGCTATTCGCCATGTGCACAATTCCAGGCGAGACTCCCACGGCGCGCAATTGCTGCAGGGATTCGGCGAAGATTTTCTCCTGCCGTTCGTTCTGAGCCGTTCGGAAATCTTCAGACGAAGCGAAATGCGTGAACGTACCACCGAGTTCCAGGTGTGGACACTTCGCGAGTTCCCTGATGAATGCGGGAATGTCGCGCGGTGAGATTCCCAGGCGATTCATTCCGCTATCGATTTTCAGATGGAATGCGAGCTTCTTTCGCGAGCGTTTTCCGTTGCGCTTCGCCGCAGCGCGTTCCAATAAGGCGACTTGCCCGAGACGCGCAACTGTGGGAGTCAAATTGGATTGCAGAATGCGTTTTTCTTCGCCTGGCCAAAATCCCGTCAGCAGCAAAATCGGCTGACGAATCCCTGCTTCGCGCAGCTCGACGCCTTCTTGCGAGCAAGTGACGCCGAAGGCTTCCACCCCCATGCGCGCGAGCGCTTTGCTGATGTCTACTGCGCCCAGGCCGTAGGCATTGGCCTTTACGATGGCCAGAATCTTGCGCTTCCGCCCAACGGTGCGCCGAATCAGCCGCAGATTATGGGCAATCGCGCCGAGCGATACTTCCGCCCATACGGGACGGCCTTCGAATTGAGCGTCGAATCGGCCCGCAGATTGGACTGGCTGCTTCATCGGACGTAAACCATAAGCGTACTTCGCGGCGCGCTTTCCGGCATGGCAAATTGCCGTCGCGCCTCACGGATAGTAAACATGGACAGTTGGATGCGAAATGGAGAATGCGGGGCCGGAAGATGCCGTTTAGCTATTCGGGAAAAGTCCCAAACGAATTGGGAGCTGCTTCCTCAAACCGGGTGAAGTTACCCAAGAAAACAAAATTCAGCTTGTCAGTCGGGCCGTTTCGCTGTTTGGCGATTATCAGTCTTGCTTTGTTGCGCTCTTCTTCAGGCAGCTCGTCTTTAGTTTTGTAAAATCCCGGTCTGTGAATGAAAAGAACGACGTCAGCATCCTGCTCAATCGCTCCCGACTCGCGCAAGTCCGCCAGCAAAGGTTCGCGCTCTTCTTTCTCCGGCGCGCGCGTCAATTGGCTCAAAACGATGACCGGAACTTTCAATTCTTTGGCCATTGCTTTCAAAGAACGCGAAATGTAGGAAACTTCTTCGTTGCGATTCCCAAAGCGGCCGTGCGCGGCAATCAATTGCATGTAATCCACGATCACCAACGAGAGGCCTTTTTCTTTTTTCAGCCGGCGCGCCTTGGCGCTCATTTCCAACACGGTACTGGCCGCCGAATCGTCGATCCACAGCGGCGCTTCACCTAGCCGCGCCAGCGCAGCAACGATTTTTGACCAATCCTCGTGCCCAAGATGGCCAGTACGGAATTTATGCGCATCCACGCGGCTATGCGAGGCCACAAGACGAAGCAGCAAGGATTCCTTCGACATTTCCAAACTGAAGATGGCGACAGGTTCCTTCCTCAACACCGACACGTTCTCGGCGATGTTCAGTGCGAACGCCGTTTTCCCCATCGATGGGCGCGCGGCGATAATGATCAACTCTGAAGGTTGAAGACCTGACGTTAGATTATCAAGTTGGCTATAATTTGTCGCCAGTCCGGTGACCCGCTTTCCCTCGTTGAAGATCCGCTCGAGTCTTGGAGTATTATCCAAGATGAGCTCTTTGACGCCGACAAACCCGGCGCGAATTCGCTCTTCCGCCAGCTTGAAAACAAAAGATTCTGCGCGGTCCAGAATTTCGTCAACGCTGTCGCGCGCTTCAAAGGCTTGCTCTTGGATAGCCTCGGTCGCATGGATCAAATTGCGCAGCACGGCCTTCTCGCGCACGATGCGCGCATAATGTTCCACATTGATGGCGCGATGAACGCCATCCATCAGTTGCGCGATGTATTCAGGGCCGCCCGCCGCGTCCAATTTTCCCTCGCGATGCAGCAATTCGGTCAGCGTAACGGCGTCCACCGGCTGGCGAGCTTCGTCGAGACTCAACATGGCTTCGAACACCAGTTTGTGCTGCGGAAGAAAAAAATCCTCCGCCTTGAGGCCCTTCTCAATGGTGGTCATCAGTGCGGGATTATTGACGAGGATCGCGCCGAGCACGCTTCGTTCGGCCTCGAGGTAATGCGGCAGCGGCTTTTCGATATCAGGCATCGTCCGGCGCTAAGTCCTTCGCCTAGCTTTCGCCCTGTATTCTGCGCGAACAAGCGGCTGCGGCGCAAGGGACAGGCAAACTGTGACTTTAATTTTGAAGATCATGCTTGGCGAGTATTCTGTGCTCTTGCCGGGATTGAGTCAACCACAGCGGCAGCGTGAAATTCACAGCATCCTGTGAAAAAGCGACGTGACCTTCAGCTTAGCCGGACGCGTTTGGCATTAGCGCTAGTAGCCGAAGTGGTGCAGCACAATGAGTCCGCCCGCCGCC
Organism: Candidatus Acidiferrales bacterium; assembly: GCA_035307965.1. Taxonomy (GTDB): domain Bacteria; phylum Acidobacteriota; class Terriglobia; order Acidiferrales; family UBA7541; genus DAHUXN01. The sequence goes on from DATGHO010000037.1 coordinate 91,517, forward strand.
AGCAAGCAGTAAATGCCGAAAAGATGCCACCGGCCGCTTTCCAGCCACCGGCTCAGCCACTTCAGCGCCAGCAGTCCCGCGATAAACGCGAAGATCATGCCAAGAACTGTGGGCGTGACGGTGGAAACCAGCATCGCGCCGGTGTGGATATGCTGCACGCGAATCAGTCTCCACAATTCGCGGGCGATTGCTGCGGGCGTAAGCACAACCGCCAATGCAAAGCTAAAGTCTTCGGCGCGCCGTTTCGCGACATGAGTGAGCATGCCGGTGGAGATCGTCGCGCCCGAGCGTGAAAAACCACGAAACGGCAAGCACAGGCCTTGCACAGCCCCGATCCATGCGGCTTGCTTCGTGGTTATAACCGCGCTGCCGGTTTGATCCGGCGGCGAACGTCTCTCGTGCAAAGCCGCGATCAAGATGAGCACGCCAGTCGCGGCCAGCGCCGGCGCGATTAAGCTGAGCCGGTTGAACCATTGCTCAATCCACGCATGGGCCGAGTGGCGGAAGGTTAATTTCTCGATGGCTTCGATCAGCCCGCCTCCCACGATGCCGGTCAAGACCGTAGCCAGAATCAACGCGACGGCGAAACTCTTGAAATCTTCCATGTTTTGGAAAAAGGCGCGCCGCCAGCGCTGCCAGAAATACACAATTACGGAAAACATCGTGCCGGTATGCAGCATCACCAGGAGCAAAGTCATCTGCGGCGCGGCAGGATCCATGCCCATGAGCTTTTCCGCGACAATCACATGCGCGGAACTCGAAATGGGCAGTAATTCGGCCAGGCCTTGCACGATCGCAAGAATGATGACGCGCAGCAGAGTCATGGCGGGATTTTACCTTCTTCGTTTCTGCAACCGAGCAAATTGTGCGGCTAAGTGTTCCTGAAGAGCGCTAATTGGGAATCGACGAAGACGTAAAACGCCATCAGCCGGTTCCTGCAAATCTTGGCGTTCGCGCGTCGAATCGGCGCGTTGTGCGAGATTCGCTACGCTTCGCGGGATACGACCAACTGCACGGTCGCGGTCACGTCGCGATAAAGCTTCAGCGTAACGGGATATTCGCCGATGACCTTGATGGAATCCGCAAGCTGGATTTTGCGCTTGTCGACTTCGTAGCCCTGCGCTTTGAGCGCGTCAGCGATATCCGCGGCAGTAACCGAGCCGAAAAGCTGATCGTTCTCGCCTGCTTTGCGTGAAAGCGTAATGGTAACCGAGGCAAGCTGCGCCGCCTGCTGCTGCGCGCTTTCGCGTTCGGTAGCCTCTTTCTGGGCAAAAGCGGCGCGCATTTTTTCGAGCCGCTTCATGTTGGAAGCGTTCGCCGCCACCGCGAGCTTGCGCGGCAGCAGATAATTGCGGGCATAGCCTTCCTTCACAGTAACCACCTGGCCGCGCATGCCCAGCTTGTCGATATCTTCCTGCAAAATGATTTCCATTTTTATGTCCTCGCAAACTCTCGAATTCATGCCGCGATTCCGGCCGCCGGTTACAGCTCCGATGCGAACGGCAGCAGGGCGATGTTTTGCGCGCGCTTGATGGCCACGGTAAGCCAGCGCTGATGGCGCGCACAGGTCCCGGTCATGCGGCGGGGTAGAATCTTTCCCCGTTCCTGCACGAATGTCTGAAGTATCTCCGGCTTTTTGTAATCGATCAGGTCGATTTTCTCCACGCAGAACCGGCAGACCTTTTTCTTGCGCACGAAATTGCGCTTGCCGCGGCGAGGCCCTGCGGGCCGCGCGCCTGCTCCACCGGGCCTCGGACCCGATGGGCCTCCCGAGTGATGCGATGGCGCTTGATGGGCTGGGGCTTGTGGTGCTGGCGTTGATGGCGTTTCTTCTGGCATTGATTTTCTCCCTATCCGTTTGCCGCGGCCTGTTCAGGGGCAGGAGTCGCGGGTGCTGCTGGTGCAGGCGCAGTCTTGCGCGGACGGCGCGCCGCGCGGCGTTCACGCCGCTTCGATAATTTCTGTCGCCGCTTGATTTCCTCATCAAGGCGAATGGTCAAATACTTCACCACCGCGTCTGAAACGTGCAGACGGCGTTCCAGTTCCTTAAGCAATTCGCCATGTGTCGAGCGCAGCATCATGTAAACAAAAAAGCCGTCGCGCAGCTTCTTCACGCGATAGGCCAGCCGCCGCACCCCCCACTTCTCGACTTTCTCCAGCTTGGCCTGCTTTTCATCCACGGCGTGCTGCAGCGTGGCAATCAGTTTGTCGATCTCCGTTTCCGGCGTGTCCGGCCGGCAGATGAAGATCAAATCGTAAAGTCTTTCTTCCATTTTTCCTCTTTTCCTTCGTTACACCGCTAATTCAGGAACTTGCTTCGTCTTCTTCCTCACCGGCCTGCTTCTCACGGCGATTGAAGCGCGACATTGCGGCACCCGCGCCTTCGGTCAAAATCATCTCGATCGCGTCAGCCGCTTTCGCGACCATCTCCGCAGCTACTTCGCGAACGTCCTTGCCCATTGGAGCTAGAACATAATCAGCCAGGTCATTGGGCGTAAACTGCGGCCCAACGCCCAGCCGCACCCGCAAAAACTCATCCGTGCCCAGCGAGCCAATTACCGACTTCAGCCCGTTGTGTCCTCCAGCGCTGCCCCGTTCGCGAATGCGAATCGCGCCCCACGGCAGGGCCACGTCATCGCTAACGACGATGGCTTCCACCGGATCGGCCTCGTACCGTTCGATCAAATCGGCCACTGCATGGCCGCTGGCGTTCATAAACGTTTGCGGCTTTGCCAACGCCACGTCTTGTCCTGCAATCTGTCCCAGCCCAACGTAAGACTGCGCTTCGGGCCGCGTCACGCGAATTCCAAATCGCTCCGCGAGGCAATCAATCACCAGAAAACCCAAATTATGCGGCGTCAGCGCATATTCGCGACCGGGATTGCCAAGGCCAACAATGATTCGCATCCAAGCATCCCCGCCGCAAATCGCCCGCGCCCGGTCCTGCATCGCCGAGCACGCGCGAAAGTTATTTCTCCTTGCCCTTCTTTTCCTTTTCGGGTTTCTCGGCCTTTTCCGGCTCCGCGCCTTCTTCGCCCTCTTCCACTTCCTTCTTGCCCTTCTTGATGACTTCGGGCTCAGCTGGGGCCGCTTCCGTGGCCACCGCAGCGGCTTCCGGCGCAGCGACCTCTTCTTCCTTCTTCAGAACGACTACGTGAGCCAGCACTCGCTGCGGGTCGGTGATCAGCTTCACTTTGCCTGGATCAAAAGGCAGATCGGCGGCGCGCAACTGCTTGCCGATGGTCAATCCGCTGACATCAATCTTGAACTCTTCGGGAATGTCGCCGGGCAAGCATTCCAGTTCAACCTCGCGCGTCACCATTTCAAAAATGCCACCCTGCAGCTTCACGCCTTCGGGCTCGCCGAAAGTATGCACCGGCACCTTGACGCGCATGCGCACGTCCATGGCGATGCGCAACAGGTCCACGTGGAGTAGATTGCCGCTGACCGGATCGACTTGCCAATCCTTCAGCATCGCCCGCTCGTCCCTGTGGCCCGCGACCTGGACAGTGAAAATGGTATTGTGCCCGCTCTCTGACCTCAAAATGCGCGCCACCTGCCGCGCGTTCACGCTCATAGCCACGGGCTGATCCTTACCGCCGTACAGAATAGCCGGCACCTGACCGGTACGGCGTGTGCGCCGGGCGGCATTTTTGCCGCGTTCCTCGCGCGTCGCGCCCTCAACAACAAATGATTCCATTGCTTCCTTCCTCCGCTGCCCTTAAATGAACAGCTCGCTAATTGAAGTTTCTTCGTGAATCGAACGAATGCCGCGCGCGAGAAGCTCCGCCACGCTGAGCACCTTAATCTTTGGTACTTTTTGCGCTTCCTTCGTCAGCGGCACCGAATCCGTGACGATTACTTCCTTGATCGGCGACTTGCAAATGCGCTCCACCGCCGGACCAGAAAGAATGGCATGCGTGCAGCCGGCATAAACTTCCGTCGCTCCTTCTTTGAGCAACGCTTCCGCGGTTTTCACCAGCGTGCCAGCGGTATCAATGATGTCGTCAATCACCAGCGCCGGCCTGCCCTTCACATCGCCGATGAGGTGCATCACTTCGCTCACGTTCACGTCGATGCGCCGCTTGTCCACGATGGCCAGCGGAGCGTCCATCCTCTTGGCGAAGAAACGCGCGCGTTCAACCCCGCCCGCGTCGGGCGAAACCACCGTGGCGTTGCGAATTCCATTCCTCTGGAAATATTCGACGAGCACGGGAGCGGCAAACAAGTGATCCACCGGCACGTTGAAATAGCCCTGAATCTGTGGCGCGTGCAAATCCAGCGTCAACGCGCGGCTGGCGCCGGCGGTTTCCAGCAAATCGGCGACGAGCTTCGCGGAAATGGGCACGCGCGGGCGGTCTTTGCGGTCCTGCCGCGCATACGCGTAATACGGAATCACTGCCGTGACGCGCCACGCCGAAGCGCGCTTGAATGCGTCCACCATCAGCAGCAGTTCCATCAGGTGGAAATCCACTGGCTGGCTGCATGCCTGCACAACAAAAACATCAGCGCCGCGAACGTTTTCGAGAATCTGAAAACGCGATTCCCCGTCGCTAAACTGGCCGCGCTCCGCGCGTCCGCGCGGCACACCCAGGTAATGGCAAATCGCCTCGCACAGCGCGGGGTTCGCACTTCCGCTGAAGATTTTGAACTTGTCGTGCTCCAAGGAAAGTCCTCGTTTGCAATTACCGCGCGAGCATAGCCTCGCGGTAAGCTTCTCGTGAGAGAGTTCGCGCTAAAAAAACTTGATCTTCCGGAAATGCTCGAGCGGCTCGGCGCGCCTGCGCTGGGTTTCGGAAGATTCCGAACACCGCCGACCCGCTACCCGCCAGCGCGGCTTCCGCAGCTCCTCCCTGGAGCAATCTCTGCTTGATTTGACGCAAGCGAGAATGGCGGCGAAAGACAGCAGCCTCGAAATCATTTGAAAGGCCGCCGCCCTGCCTGCTCCAGCACAGAGCGCAGAAACTCCACATTTTATGGGTAGAACGAGGCGTTGTCAACCTGCGATCGAGCCAGGAATAGGCGTCACGCGTGCTCACCGAGATGTCGCGAGGAGAAACGACGAGGACCGTTTGCGCGGGAAAATCCGGCAGCGGATAAATTTCGTCTCCGCGATGAACGCCAAGAGCGCGCCCGCCAAAAATAAAGAAAGGCACATCCGCGCCCAGCGAAGAAGCGATTTCCAGCAAACGCGGCAGCGGCAGTTCGCACCGCGCCAGTCGCAGAACGCCGATCAACGCAGCGGCAGCGTTGCTCGAGCCGCCGCCCAGTCCGCGAGCAACGGGAACGCGTTTAATCAGCCGTGCCTGAATTCCTTTGTGGATGCGAAGCTCGCGCTTAAGCGCGTCGATGGCCCGCCACACCAGATTTTTTGAATCCGCGGGCAGTTCCGAATCCACGATTTCCAGCGAAAGTCCGCGCGAGGGAGAAAACTGCAGTTCCAGTGAATCATGCAGCGAGATGGATTGAAAAATGGTCCGCAGCTCGTGATAGCCGTCCGGCATTTTGCCCAGCACGTGCAAGCACAAATTGACTTTCGCGAATGCCTTAAGGCGAACGATTTTGCCCATGCGGCGCGAAGCTAGCGCGGATTCTCGCCGCTGGAAGAACGTTGCGCGACGCGGTGCTTGAGATTCTTCAATTTGCTCTGCAGCGCTGCTACCTTGGCCGGTTCGTAATCCGCCGGAAGCGCCTTTTGCCATCGCGCCAGCGCCTTTTCCCATACTTGTTCGGCGCGCTCAAACTGGCCCGCCTTGGCGTACACGTCACCCAGATGCCCCAGAACCGTCGGGTCGTTGCCGTCATGCGCAACGGCTTGTTGCAGATACTGCTGAGCTTCGGCAAGATTTCCTGCTTTGAAATACGCCCATCCCAGGCTGTCCAGGTAGGCGCCGTTTGTGGGGTCTTCGTTTACGGCCTTGTGAATCATGGAAATCGCTTCATCCAGCCGAAGACCGCGATCCGCAAGCATGTAGCCGTAATAATTCAACACCATAGCATCGTGTGGGTCCACAGCGAGCGATTTGCGGAACATATCTTCTGCCTGATCGTATTGCTTTTGGTCATCGTAAATAGCGCCCAACATGAACCACGCGCTCTCTTTGTCGGCAGGATCAGTCGAAAGCTCGAGCGCCTTATTGGCGTCCTTTTCCGCGGCGCTGTAGCGCTTCCCGCGCTCCTCAACCTGGGCGAGGTCAAGATAGGTATCTCGTTTCGACCGGCCGGACAAGCCTCGAAGGACCCTGGCGGCATCGTCAGTTTGATCATTGTCGCCGAGAAGCATCGCATAGGTGACTCCGAGCGAGGGATCGCTAGCGCTTGAGCTACGAGCCTTCTGAACCTCGGCAAGCGCCTGCTTGATATTGCCGCTAGCGCGATAAGTATCGATAAGCAGAAGCTCGCCGCGTTTTTTCGCCTCCGGGCCAAGTTCCTGCATCTCCTCAAAGGTCTGTTCGGCGGAGGCATAGTCGCCCGCGTCGCGATGCGCCATTCCGAGCTGCTCGTAAAGAACAGCGAGCGCTTTCGGCGCCGGCTGACCCTCCGGCTGTTGCGCCTTCACACTCGCTATCGTGTCTGAAAGAACCTGAATCGCGTCCGTATAGCGCGCCTGAGCTTCGTAAAGAAGCGCTTCGTTGTAAAGAACCTCCAAATTGCCCGGAGCGTATTTTTTCGCCTGCGTCAGAGCCGCGTCAGCCTTATCCAGTTGGTTCATGTGGCGATAGATTTGCGAAACCCGCAAATAGTTTTCGTAGTTATCCGGCTCCATTTTCGTCAACTGCTGGAACTGCTGCAGAGCTTCCGGATACTTACCGTTTGAAAGATAGGCTTGCGCCAGACCATGGCGGTGGCTCGGCTCGTCGGGGTCGAGCCGCACAGCCCGTTCAAAAGCCTCTTGCGCGCCCGGATAATCATGAGTTTTCACGTAAGCATTGCCGAGCAGGTCGTAGAGTTCAGCATCGCCGGACGAAGCCACGGCATTTTTCAACAGAGTGATAGCATCCTGCGGACGTCCTTCGTCGAGGTAAAGCTGGCTCAACTGCCCCATAGCGCTCGGATTATCCGGGGACTGATTCAAAATATGCTGCAATTCCTTCTCGGCTTGCTCCGGCCTGTTTTGGAATCCATAGAGATGGGCCAGCCAGAGTTGCGACTCAATGTCGCTGGGATCAAGCCGCTGCACGGCTTCCAGTTGCTCGACCGCTGCGGCGATCGTTTGATTCTGAGTGGCGCTGGCGCTCGCCTGCCCCAGTTCGTGAATGTACACGCGCGCCAGCAAACGGTGCGCGGACAGATTGTTGGCGTCCTGCTGCAAAGCCTGATTCGCCAGGCGAATCGCGTCCGACGTGCGGTCAGACGCGGCATAGACCTCGGCGAGTCGCTCGGTAATTGCGGCATCCGGATCCAACGCCAGAGCTTTCTGGTAATCGTCAATGGCTTGCTGGGCGTATTCCGGTTTTCCGGAGGCCTCGAACTGTCGTTCCGCAAGGTGACCAATCATAAAATCCGAATAAGCTTCGGCCCGCTTTGCCTGGTCAGGCTGCGAATACGTGGAAGTAGAGCCGGAATCGCCCACAGAGGCGGGTCCGCCCGTGCTGCTTTGCGCCGCAGCTCCTGTGACGCAAATAGCCATGGCCAGAATAGTCTCAGAAAATGCTAAATAGATCTTCATACCAACTCCAAAATGCCAGGGCCACATATTATTCTACATGCGGCGAAGGGCGTCAAAGTCTTCCTCGGCGCGGTTTCCGCTTCGCTTAGTCTCATTCCTTTGATGCGCGGAAACCGCCGCTTGCTGCCGCCAATTAGTGGCGAAAATGTCTCACTCCTGTGAAGACCATCGCTAGGCCAAGCCGATCGGCGGCGGCTATCACTTCATTATCCCGAACCGAGCCCCCCGGCTGAATCACTGCAACCGCTCCCGCTTTCGCCGCCTCTTCGATGCCGTCCGGAAAAGGAAAAAAAGCATCGGAAGCAACCACACTTCCCGCCAGAAGCATTTGCGCCTTCATCACCGCAATTTTCACTGAATCCACGCGCGACATTTGTCCGGCTCCAATGCCCAGCGTCTGGCGTTCCCGCGCGAACACAATCGCATTGGACTTCACGTGCTTGCACACAATCCACGCAAATCGCAAAGCCCGCATTTCGTCCGCGCTCGGCTTGCGCTTAGTGACAACTTTCCATTCTGATTCAACGATCGCGCGCTCATCCGGCTCCTGAATCAGCATCGCGCCACTGATGCGCTTCAATTGCAGTTCAGATGCTGGCGCCTCCGGCGGCATTTCCAGCAGGCGGATATTCTTCTTCGCCGAAAGCGTTCGCAGCGCAGCTTCTTCATAGCCTGGCGCAGCAACGCATTCCACGAATAGCTTTTCCAATTCAGCGGCCGTTTCCGCGTCCACCGTGCGGTTGAAGGCGATCACGCTCCCAAAAGCGGAAACTGGGTCGCACGCCAGCGCGCGCCGGTATGATTCTGCCAGCGAATCATTTTCCGCCGCGCCGCAGGGATTATTGTGCTTAATGATTGCGGTAGCGGGCGCAGCGAACTCTCGCGCTAGCGTCCATGCTGCGTCCAGATCAACCAAATTGTTGTAAGAAAGCTCTTTTCCGTTAAGCTGGCGCGCTGCCGCAAATCCTTTCGGTGCCGCGCCCGCGGGAACGTACAGAGCGGCCTGCTGATGCGGATTTTCGCCATAGCGCATGCTCTGCCGCCGCTCGAAATCGAAATGCAATCGCAGCGGGAGCTTCTCCGAAGCAGGCGCGAGTTGCAGTTGTCCGTTCGCAGCAAGCCGTTCGAGCTCCGTGCAAATTTGCCCGTCATATCGCGCGGTCAATGCGAAAGCCTTGCGAGCCAGCTCCAGCCGCGTCTTCAGTGCAATTTCGCGCCCGCGACTCAATTCTTCGAGCAGCGCCGGATAATCCATGGGATCGGTGACCACTGCCACACTTTCAAAATTCTTCGCTGCGGAGCGCACCATCGTCGGCCCGCCAATATCGATATTCTCGATAAGCTCCTCGGCGGTGACGCCCGGCTTGGCTGCCGTCGCCGAAAACGGGTAGAGATTCACGACCACCATGTCAATCGGCGCGATGCCATGTTGCGCGGTTTGCTTGCAGTCTTCCGTATGCCCGCGGCGATACAAAATCCCGCCATGAACCTTGGGGTGCAGCGTTTTCACGCGTCCGCCGAGCATTTCTGGCGAGCCAGTAAGTTCCGCCACGTCGCGGACCGCGACGCCCGCTTCGCGCAAAAATCGCGCTGTGCCGCCCGTGGACACAATTTCGATTCCCAACTGCGCGAGATGCCGCGCAAATTCCGCCAGTCCCGCCTTGTCGTAAACACTGATAAGCGCCCGTTCGACCGCCACACCCGCCTCCTCTGGTAAATGAAAAACGATGAAAAGGGCATACCAGTGTATGCGGTCGCGCGGGAATGGAGAAGGAGAAAGAGAAAAGTACGAATTCAGCTGCTGATGCGGGCTTTTAGTTTTACGCGGCCGTCTTCGATGCTCACCGTGTACTCCACCTGCGAAGCGCCCTTTTTGGATTTCAGCTCGTGCGTTTTTTCGCGCACGAATTTGCCGAATTCCTCGAAGCTGGGAATGCCCTTCTTTTCGCCGCTGGCCGTGCGCGCTTCGACCAGCTTCTTATACAGCTTCTCGATTTTAGAGGGTTCGTGCTCGGGATCGGAAAAGGTCATAGCAAAGGCCGGACCGGAGGCTTTGTGATGCGCTCCCGCTTCGGGCTTGGCGCGCTCGGCTTCAATCGCCTTTGCTGCCGCGCCAAAGTGCCGCACCGTCTTGCCCTCTTCCCGCTCTTTCAATTTCTTGCGCCAGATCTCGCAATACTTGGCAAAAGTCTGCGCCAGATTGCTGTAGCGAAAACGCTGCGCATAGCTCATGTCGCCGCCACGGTCGCCATAGCGCTTGAACAGCGTCTCCACGCGCCACTGCGTCTCCGCCGGGGGCCGCTTGCGCCCGCCGCCGAAAAATTGCTCATACTCGATTTTCAGTGTGCGAATGTCTCTTTCGATCTGAGACAGATCTTCGTCCGTTGTTGGCGCCATATTCTCCGCAAGCTTACGGGTGCAAGGGACTGCAATTATCGTAAATTTGCCTATGTTTGGCGTCAACCGTCGCATCGCAACTGCGTGTCGCATCGGTATTCGCCAGCCGTCACGCGAAAGTTGCGCAGCTTTAGCGCGTGTGCTGAAATGATGCCACTGTGCCGGCCTCTAGCCACAAGAACGTGAAACTCCACACCGAGCGCGCCGCGCTTCTGCAGCAGATCCCGTCGGTGGATGAAATTCTCAATTCACCGCAAGCCTCAGAGCTTATCCGAAAAGCAGGACGCGCGATGGTGGTAAATGCCACTCGGCGCGCGCTTGCCGATCTGCGGAAAGCAGCAGCGAATGGGGCAGCTCGCGCGCAATTCGAATGCGCGGAAATTCTTCGAACCATCACCCAAAAAATTGAGGACGCGCTCGCGCCGTCGCTGCGGCCCGTAATCAACGCCACGGGTGTAGTCCTACATACGAATTTGGGCCGTGCGCCCCTCGCGAAGCACGCGATCGAACGAATTGCTGCTACCGCGACGCGCTATTCGAACCTCGAATACGACATCTCCATCGGCCAGCGCGGCAAACGCGACACGCACACCAATCGTTTGCTAGCCGAGCTTGCCGGAGCCGAAGCGGCCATCGTCGTAAACAACAATGCCGCTGCGGTTTTTCTGGTGCTGAACACCCTCGCAAAAGACGCCGAAGTGATCGTCTCACGCGGCGAGCTCATCGAAATTGGCGACGGCTTCCGCATTCCGGAAATTATGGCTGCAAGCGGCGCGCTCTTGCGTGAAGTGGGCGCGACCAACCGCACGCGAATCGCCGACTATCAACGCGCCATCAATGAGCACACTGCGCTCCTGCTGCGCGTTCATCCTTCTAATTTCAAAATTGTGGGATTCACCAAGCGACCCGAGCTGGAAGAACTTGTGGCGCTGGGGCGCAAGCGGCGCGTTCCGGTTTTTGAAGATCTGGGTTCAGGATGCCTGACCGATCTGCGTGCCGCCGGTATTGCCGAGCCGGTGGTGCGCGCCAGCCTTGCCGCTGGAGCGGACATTGTTACCTTCAGCGGAGATAAATTGCTGGGCGGCCCGCAAGCCGGCGTCATCGCTGGAAAGAAAAAACTTATCGAGCGCATCCGCCGCAATCCCCTTTTCCGCGCCTTGCGAGTGGACAAACTCACCATCGCCGCTCTAGAAGCCACGTTGAATGCCTATCAGCGCGGCGCGCTCGATGAAATTCCCGCGTTGCGCATGATTCGCATGAGCGCGCAAGAAAGCGAGCGCCGCGCCCGCGCATTCGTCGAAACTTTTCGCGCGCAACTGCCTCGCGAAGCGACTCTCGAACTCCGCGAAGGCTTTTCGGTAATCGGCGGCGGCTCGACTCCGGAAGAAAAACTGCCGGCGAAGTTGATTGCCCTCCGCAGCGAAAAATATTCTGCGGCACAACTTGAAGAGCGTCTGCGCAAATCCGTCTCAGGCCCCTCGGTCATCGCGCGAATTGAAAAAAATGCTCTCGTCATAGACCTTCGCACCGTGTTGGAGGAGGAAGAGCGCGCTTTGAACGCGGCGCTCGCGGCGGCGCTCGCGTAACCAACGCGGAAGTTGCTTGTCTGAAAATTTCAGAGGTGATTGATGCAGCTTGCCACGCACGCGGCGCCGAAGCCGTTGTCGATGTTCACCACGCTGATGTTCGACGCGCAACTGTTCAGCATCGCCAGCAGCGCCGCCAATCCTGAAAAACTGGCGCCATAGCCGGTGCTCGTCGGCACCGCTATCACCGGCACGCTCACGAGCCCTGCAACAACGCTGGGCAGCGCGCCTTCCATCCCTGCCGCGCAAATAATCACGCGCGCCGCAAGCAGCTTTTCGCGATGCGCCAGCAGCCGATGCAATCCCGCCACGCCAATGTCGTAAATCGCCTCGGCGCGATTCCCCAGCATTTCCGCGGTGACCAGCGCCTCTTCCGCCACGGGAATGTCGCTCGTTCCCGCGGTGACCACCAGGATCAGCCCCTTGCCGGTGTTTTTCTTCCCGCGGCGAATGGTAATCGCGCCGGAAAGCTCATGAAATTTCGCCTCGCGCGCCAGCCGCCGCACCGCCGCATACACTTTCGCGTCGGCGCGCGTAATCAAAATATTGTGCGAGGATTTCGCGCGCAGCATTCCGCGAACGATTCCCGCCACTTGCGCCGGCGCCTTGCCGCGCGCGAAAATCACTTCGGGATATCCTTGCCGAAGCGCGCGATGATGGTCAATCTTCGCGAAGCCCAAATCCTCGAACGGCAAATTCTTCAGCCGCTCGATCGCGCGCTCGCACGATACCGTGCCTTTCTGCACCGCCTCCACCAGTTCGCGTATGTCTTTTTCGTTCATCTATGCGTGCTCTTACGTAGCCGCCACTCAAAATGCAAACGCCCATTCTAGCATTTCGGCAGCAGGGGCCTGCTTGCGCCGGCGATAGTCATTTTCTCAAATGCCGTACAGAAACGAGTTGGAGCGAAGCAGTTTCTCCTGCGTGTAGTGTAAAATGGTCCGGGTCATACCAAAAGTCATCAGCAGCGTTCAAATAGTACTTGCGCGAGCTGAAGTCAACTCTGTACATGCCGATTGGCGCACGGATGTGAAACCAGCCGTCCTTGTCCGTGACGGTGCTGTAGCTTCTGGTGCGGCCGCGGATGGTGACGCGTACTCCTGACACGTCAATGCCACCGGTTTCTCCGACGACCCAGCCCTCAATCTCACCGTATGGCGGTGCCAAGGAAATGGCCTCCAAGATACGAATCGATTTCTCCGCTTTCGAGAGCAAGCTGGAATTGCCGCAACTGTCGATTTCAAGACGTGCGTTTCTTCTGTACGCGAAGAGCAAGTAAGAACGATTTTTCTCCAGAGGAAAGCGAATATCGCTATCCTCCGTGTACACCGTAAATTCATCTTGAGCGGGTCCTCGAAAAACCTTTCCAACGCGTATACGATAGAACCAGCCACCGACATCGCGGTTCGTATACCGGACAGAAATAACAGTGCCGGTGAACACTACGTCGCTCTTGTAATACTCTCCGCTCGGCCTGATTCCAGGCACGGGACACGACGCACGCGAGCAAGGAGAAAAAATCCACAATGTCGCCGTCAAAAAACCAAACATACGCCACGGGAGTTTCATCGAGTAAAGTGTGGAACCCAATTGCGATTTGGTCAATGCCCCCAGACTAAAGCCAATCAAATAGCTCGCCTCCTTGACTTTGCACAAACGCGCTCCCTACACTCATTAGTTCAACTCACCCCAATGGCCCATACCGACAGCAAGACCATCACCGTAGGAGTGACCGGCGCGAGCGGCGCAATCTACGCGCAAACAATTCTGCGCGTTCTTGACGCAGACACGCGAGTCGCGCGCGTTTACCTCGTCGCCAGCGACGCGGGTCTGCGCCTCATCGCCACAGAACTGGGCATCGTCGCGCAGGAGCCAAAAAAACTCGCCTCGCTCCTCACCAAAACTCCCGCAAAAAAAATCGAATGCCTGGCAAACAAAGACATTGGCGCCTCCATCGCCTCCGGCAGCGCCGCCGTCGATAGCATGGTGGTGATTCCATGCTCAGCGGGCGCGCTCGGCTCGATTGCCTCCGGCGTGAGCGACGATTTGCTCACCCGTGCCGCCGATGTTTGTCTCAAGGAGCGCCGCAAACTCATCCTCTGCCTCCGCGAAACGCCGCTCAACCGCATTCATCTCGAAAACATGCTCCGCGTTCACGACGCCGGCGCGCTGGTCATGCCTGCGATGCCCGCGTTTTACTACGAGCCCAAATCCATCGCCGACACCGTCGAGCAGTTCGTCTTGCGCGTCCTCGCGCATCTCGATTTACCGCAGGACGAGCAATACCGTTGGCAAGGCGGCAAGCATGGCAGGTGAACTCCCCGCCTCGCAATCAAACGTCCAGCCAAAATTAGCGCCGACGCCGCAGAGCCAGAGCCGCATCCGCACCGTCCTCGAAATGATCAAGTTCGAACACTCTGTATTCGCGCTTCCGTTCGCCCTCGTCGCCGCATTGCTCGCGGAACGTGCGGGGCGCGCCTCTTGGCCCGCCGCCCGCACCATGGCATGGCATCTGGGCTGGATCATTGTTGCCATGGTTGGCGCGCGCTCCGCGGCCATGACCATGAATCGCATCGCCGACGTTCGTTACGACGCGCTCAATCCACGCACGCAAAATCGCGCCCTGCCCAAAGGCCATCTCTCGCTACGTTTCGCGTGGACATTCACGCTGATTTCCGCCGCGGTGCTCGTCGTCGCGGCGTGGCAACTAAATCGCCTCGCACTTGAACTTTCCCCCGTCGCGCTGGCCATTTTATTTCTGTACTCCTACACAAAACGCTTCACCGCGTGGTCGCATTTCGTTCTCGGCTTCTGCCTGGGAATTTCTCCCGCCGCGGCATGGATCGCCGTGCGCGGCTCCCTCGACCCGCGCATGTTAATTCTCTGCGCCGCGGTCACGCTGTGGGTCGGCGGATTCGACGTGCTCTACGCCTGCCAGGACGTCGAATTCGACAAGCAGGCGGGCCTGTTCTCCATCCCGAAACGGTTTGGCGTCGCCGGAGCGCTGGGCATCGCGCGCATGATGCACATATTGATGGTCCTGCTGCTGGCCTGGCTGGCATGGACCTTCGCGCTGGCGTGGCCTGCTTGGGCGGGAATCGTCGTGGTCGCGCTGCTGCTCGCCTATGAGCATTCGCTGGTCAAACCGAACGACCTCAGCAAAATCAATGCTGCGTTTTTCACCATCAACGGCTATATTAGTCTGTTGTTCCTGATTTTCTGGGGCGCGGCGGTGCTTCTCAGGTGAAGATTTGATGTGGCGAGTACTATCACGAAGTTTGCTGGCACTCATGCTGGTGGTTAGTGTCGCACTCCCAAAGAGAGCGTCCCAAAACACCAAAGAAGCGAAGGTCCCCGAGTGCAAGGGTAACCCGAAACTCGTTGGTGACTGCCTCGTTGTGCATGGTCGGATGACATTCGCCAATGGGTCGCATAACGTTCGCATATGGCCGATCGGTACTCGCCGGCTTCTGGGCGTCCAATACGTGCCCGGCAGCATTACGAAGCGGTATCCTGATGGCGCTTTCTGGATGCCAACGGAACTGTCCGATATAAGCACTTTCGGGGTTGATATCTTCGGCGATTTTGAGGTGTGTCCGCTATCAAGGAAGACGCCAGGTGCGATGCAGTTCGTCTGCGTCGAATCCGCGAAAAACTTGGTCGTGAAGGATTACAATAAGGAACCAACCAGAATCTACAGAATCCATGATGCAACCAGCCATTAACGATTCGCGTCTCGAGCCCATCGCTAAGAAAGTGCTCTCCGCCGAGCGTCTCTCCGCCGAAGACGGCCTCGCTCTCTATGCCTCCAACGATCTACTCGCGATTGGCTGGCTCGCCAATCACGTTCGCGAAAAGCTCCACGGCAACATCTGCTACTTCAACGTCAACCGGCACATCAATCCCACTAACGTCTGTGGCGCGCATTGCAAACTCTGCGCCTTCGGCCGCGACAAAGAGTCCACTGGCGCCTACACCTATTCTCTCGAAGAAATCTGGCAGCGCGCCGCCCAGGGCGTCTCTGAAGGCGCCACTGAATTTCACATTGTCGGCGGCTTGCATCCCGATTTGCCGTTCGACTTTTATCTCGACATGATTCGCGGCCTCAAGCAGCGCTTCCCTCAAGTCCACCTGAAAGCTTTCACCATGGTTGAAGTGGGATTCTATTCGCGAATTTCCAAGCTCTCCATTCGCGATACGCTCCTGGCCATGAAAGAGGCCGGCGTGGATTCGCTCCCCGGCGGCGGCGCGGAAATTTTCAATCCGCGCGTGCGCAAAATTATTTGCGACCACAAAACCAGCGGCCGCATGTGGCTCGATATCGCCCGCACCGCGCACGAAATCGGCCTGCGCTCCAACGCCACCATGCTCTACGGCCACATCGAAACCGCCGAAGAGCGCGTCGAGCATCTGCTGCTGCTGCGCGAATTGCAGGACAAAACCAAAGGCTTTCAGACTTTCATCCCGCTCGCATTCCATCCCGACAATACTGGCCTCGACTTCTGTCCCAAGCCCACCGGCTTCGATGATTTGAAAACCATCGCCGTTTCCCGCCTGCTGCTCGACAATTTTGGCCACATCAAAGCCTACTGGATCATGCTGACGCCCAGCATCGCGCAAATCGCGCTGCGCTTCGGCGCGGACGACATCGACGGCACAGTCATCGAAGAAAAAATTTATCACGATGCTGGCGCAACGACTCCGCAGCACATGACGCGCGCCGATCTCGAGCGCCTCATTCGCGCCGCCGGCCGCGTCCCCATCGAGCGTGACACCATGTACAACGCCGTCGACCGCTCCAAAATGCCGCCCACCCCCGCCGCCAACCGCACCTCCACTTTCATTCCCGAATCCAGTCTTACTCTAAACGTCTAGTCCAATACCATGCCAGGCGAGCGAGGTCAGGATGCATAACGCGGGCGACGTGATCTCTTATTTGGAGATGTGTCGCGAGTGGGGCGCCAGCTTTCAAAGGGGAATGTACTTCAAGTTACGTGGACCCGCCAGCGTTTTGCTTATGAGCAGGAGACGCGACGCCGTCTACGAGGACCAGGTGCAAGATAATGGTAAAATACTAATCTACGAAGGACACGATGCGCCGCGGCTTAAAGGGGGGCCTGACCCAAAACGGGTCGATCAGCCTGCGGCAAGCCCAAGTGGCATGCCAACACAAAATCAATTGTTCTACCAAGCAGCACAACGCTTCAAGCGAGGCGAGGGAGCCGCTGAACCAGTTCAAGTCTACGAGAAAGTTCATGCGGGCATCTGGGTGTATAACGGTACTTTCCAGCTCATTGATGCGTGGCGTCAGCAGAGCGGGGAGCGAAGTGTCTTCAAGTTCAAATTGAGCCTTGTGGACGCTGTCGAGTCCCTGAATACGGAAGGCGAGAGACAAATTGAGCAGACCCGACTCATTCCGACCTCAGTCAAACTTGCCGTTTGGAAGCGAGACAAAGGGAAGTGTTGTAAGTGTGGGAGCAAGGACAACCTTCATTTTGATCACATTTTGCCATACTCCAAGGGCGGATCATCACTAGTTGCCAAGAATATTCAATTGCTCTGCGTGCGACATAATCTCGAGAAACGCGACAAGATAGAATGATTCTTTAGGAGGCATTGTGGACTACCTGCTCAAAACTGAGCCTTCTGAATACTCCTTTGCCGATCTGCAGCACGATAAAAGCACTATCTGGGATGGCGTCCACAATCCCGTCGCGCTGCGCAATATGCGCGAAATGAAGTCCGGCGACAATCTCATCATCTACGAAACCGGCGACCACAAGAGCTGCGTCGGAACTGCCACGGTAGTTTCGGTAGACGCCAGCAATCCTAAAAACCCACAGGTAAAAATCAAAGCCGGCGCGCCGTTCAAAAAGCAAACCACGCTCGCCGAAATCAAGGCCAACAAACTCTTCGCCGATTCTCCGCTGGTCCGTCAGGGCCGCCTGAGCGTCGTCCCGCTCACCGCAGCGCAATACAATTTCCTCGCCGAGGCCTAGCAGGGTGCCAAAAAAAAATGCTTCTTGGTGGTTCGGAGCTTTAGCTCCGACATTGAAGGGCTCGTTTTCAGTGGGCTTTAGAGTGTGTGTGACGACTCCTGTTTTTGTAAGGGCACGGCTTCAGCCGTGCCGTACCCGCTGCAATATCAATGCGGCTTCAGCCGCTGAGGTATGTATTTTGCGGCCGTCACACAAGCTCTTTAGCCCCTAAGGAAATGGTGTCAATTTCTCTCAGCCGCTAAAGATCGGCTTCTCGTCTTGCGCGAAGCGGCGAGACTAATTCCGCTTTTCCTCGTATCACATCCAACAAGAGCCACGCGTAAAACGGCGCGTACTCCAGCGCGATCATCAGCGGACTCCAATGCCATTCGTGCAGAATCCCGTAGCCAATGAGCACCTGGTACGACAAAAACTGCAAAATCGTCAGCAGCAGCCATGCCGGATTCGGAAAGAAGCACAGAAACGGAATGATCCACGTGAAGTACCACGGATAAGCATTCGGCGTGAACAGCAGAATCGCTCCAAAAATTAAATACGCGGCGCGTTCCGGCTCCAACCGCCGCGCTGCAGCCCATAAAGCAATTCCCGCCACAATCCCTTCGCCAATGCCGCTAGCCCAATCCGGCATTCCGCTGAATGCGGAAAGCGCTGTCCACAAACAGGCGTTGTTGTTCTGCCAATGAGACGTAAAATACGCCAGCGTCGCGGGAATGTGCGCCAGCGCCGCGCGGTACGGCCAGAAACACGCCACCGCAAGCGCCGCTGACGCAAATCCAACGCCCCAGGAGCGCCACGTCCGCGGCCACCCGGCGCGCCGTAACCATAAAGGAAACAGCATCACCGGGAAAACTTTCAGCAGCGCCGCCGCAGCCAGCAACAGCGTTGACACCCCAATTCTTGTCCGTATAATCAGTACTGCCGCCAGCACCGCGGCTATCGCCAGCGAATCGCTGTGGCCGGTTCCAGCAAATTCCACCACCACCAGCGGGTTCCAGGCGTAAATCGCCAGCCGGAAATCTCGATGCTCGGAGTTCCGCAGGCAAGCGGCCAATAGCAGGACGGCCAGCACGTCCGCCAGAAAAAACGGCAGCTTGAAAGCGATAATGCCCGGCAGGAATCGCGCCGCAGAGCGAAAGAGCAGTTCCATCAGCGGCGGGTAAATGTTTGGCATGTCATGCGCCGGCAGCCGATGGCCCGTGGGCGTGACCCGCGTGCCGAGCGCCAGCGTGTCCGGGCTGACGATGTACGGATTGTAACCGGCAAGCTGGACTTGGCCGTCCCAGTGATAGCGGTACGGGTCGTTCGAGAGCGTAGGAGCAAGCGGCAGCAGCGTCAGGCGGAAAAGCAGCGCGCCGCCGAGAATGATCCAGAGCGTCGCCCGGCTTGCTCGCGAATTTCGCGGCCAATGTTCCAGGCCATACAGCGTCGCGAAATACACGATGCCCGCGGCCAGGCCCACGATGATCGTGCCAATGACGTGCAGTTCCAGATTTTGGAAGTGGTACAGAACGGCGAAAAGCACTTCGAGGATTACCAGCCCGGCACACGCAATACTTATTTGAATTTTTTTTGAGCGCACGCTCGACCCCAACCCGGCTGCGCGCGGTTGCATCTTCATAAGAGTTCAAGGACAGACGCAAAGTGAATTTTCATTCCATCTCCGCGATGCTCTTCGCGCTTCAGATGAGCCCCCTCACGTCCTATCTGAACAGGCTGCGAAATCACACTTTCAGCGGCATCTACCAGGCCAATTCCTTCGACTTGGCCATGATGATTCCCTATTTCGTGGTCCTTACCATCCTGGCTGCTTACGGAATCTATCGCTACGTCCTCGTCTACAATTTTTATCGCTATCGCGACAATGTTGCCGGCCCGCCGCCTCAGGTCACCGAGTGGCCAAAGGTTACCATACAGCTTCCCATCTTCAACGAACGCTATGTCGTCGAGCGCCTCGTTGAATGCGTCGCGCAATTCGATTATCCGCGCGACAAATTCGAAATCCAGCTCCTTGACGATTCCACCGACGAAACGCAAGCCGTCGCCCGCGCTTGTGTCGAACAGCAGCAGCGCCTCGGCGTCCCCATACATTACATTCATCGCGACAATCGCGAAGGTTTCAAAGCCGGCGCTTTGCAGGAAGGTTTGAAGACCGCCACCGGTGAGCTCATCGCCATTTTTGACGCCGATTTTCTCCCGCCGGCCGATTTTCTGCGCCGCACTGTTCCCTACTTTGCTGATCCCAAGCTGGCCATGGCGCAAACGCGCTGGAGCTACATCAACCGCAACTACTCTGCGCTAACCGAGGCCGAAGCCATCCTCCTCGACGGCCATTTCGTCATCGAACATGGCGCGCGCTTCCGCCGCGGCTCATTTTTTAATTTCAATGGCACAGGAGGCGTTTGGCGCCGCGCGGCCATTGAAGACGCGGGCGGCTGGCAGCACGACACACTCACCGAAGACACCGATCTCTCCTATCGCGCGCAGCTTCGCGGCTGGAAATTCATTTATTTGCCCGAAGTGGATTGCCCTTCCGAATTGCCTGTCGAAATGAACGCTTTCAAATCCCAGCAAGCGCGCTGGGCCAAAGGCCTGATGCAAACCGCCATAAAAATTCTCCCCAAGGTCCTGCAGTCCGACGAGCCCGGCTACGTCAAAGCCGAAGCTTTTTTCCATCTCACCGCGAACATCAGCTATCCGCTCATGGTCGTGCTTTCCGTGATTCTCCTGCCCGCCATGATTGTGCGCTTCTACCAGGGCTGGTTTCAGATGATGCTCATCGATCTGCCGCTTTTCCTCGCTTCCACTTTGTCGATTTCCAGCTTTTATCTTGCCTCGCAGCGTGTCCTCTATCCTAAAACCTGGTGGCGCAGCATCGCCTACATGCCTTTCGTTATGGCCGTGGGCATTGGCGTTTCCGTGCGCAATGCCGTCGCGGTGCTCGAGGCGCTCGTCGGCAAGCAATCCGAATTTGTGCGCACTCCCAAATATCGCATCGAAGGCCAGCAGCGCGGCGCGTGGCTCAAGCAGAAATACCGCAAGCGCGCTGGCTGGATTCCCTACGTCGAAGTCCTCCTCGGAATTTATTTTGCCGCCACGATTGTCTATGCCGTTCAAAATGAAAACTACATAACTGTGCCGTTCCTGATTCTTTTCGTCTGGGGCTATCTCTACACTGGCCTGATGTCTCTCGGCCAGGGATTCATCGAGCGCCTGCGCGTCGGCCACCGCTCCGAAGCCCCCGAGATCCGCCCCGCAGCCACCGGCGTCCCCGGCTTCTAACTCATTGACCGCCTTCGCTTCGCCCCGGTATAATTAAATCTCAAAGTTTGATTCGCGGGACAAGCTGCCACCAGCTTCGACTGCACGCAAAATCCCATCAAGCGCCAGGAGTTTTCACATGGTTAAAGCAACACAACTGCGCCCCGGCATGATCATCCAGCACGAAGGGCAGCTCTACACCGTTTTCAGCGTCGAACACCGCACGCCGGGCAACAAGCGCGGGTCCATGCAGACCAAAATGCGCAACCTGCGCACCGGCTCGATCGTGGACTACCGCTTCCGCGCTGAGGATTTCGTCGAGCGCGCCATCATGGACGAAGTGGAATTCCAATTCCTCTACGCCGACAATGGCAGTTTCCATTTCATGAATCTGCAAACCTACGAGCAAATCGCGCTCGACAAAGACACGCTCGGCGACACCACCGATTACCTGATCCCCAATCTCCCCGTGAGCATCGAGTTTTACGAAGGCAAGCCGATGGGCGTCCTGCTGCCCGACACGGTGGACCTGACCGTCACCGGCACCGAGCCTACTCTGCAGAAGGCCACCGCCAGCGCGGTGATGAAGCCCGCCACGCTCGAGACCGGGCTGGTGATCAACGTGCCGCCGTTCGTCAACAATGGCGACCGCGTCAAAGTGGACACCTCCGAAGGCCGCTACATCCAGCGCGTGTAACGACGCGACGGCAACGGCAACAGCAGGTTCCTCACCGCCGTTCGCGTGTTCGTCACCAAGGATGGCCAAGCAGTTTCGTCGCGACCGGGTTCGGAATGACAGCGTTTGGGAGCGGCGAATTTTGGCTGCTTTATTCCGTCAGTTTCCTCCTTTCGTTTCCCTTTTCTCGTTAAAACGGCTGGCGAAGATGCACTGAAATTGTGCATTCTCACCTTGGGCAAAGTGCGTTTTTCTTACGATTAGAAAAGTGGATGTCGCTGGTTTAAGGCAGTTTACGCTGATTTCTAATTTTTCATAGGACTTGCGATTAGAGTACTGATACCAGGGAGAAGTTATAGGCAGGAAGCTGGAGGCTAGGCGGCGGGGAAACAACGCCGAGGTCCTCGGGATGCGGCGGGTGCCGGGCTGGTGACGACGTTAACCATAAACTACCCTTATAGCAGAAGTTAACCAGGATGTCAATTAAATTTCGAACTGAACACATGTTGGCGTGCCACTACCTCGAAGCGTAGAATGGCAGCACGCAAGCGTCTGCGACAGAAGGAGCCTTCAATGGACCGCGTTTCCGAATCGCTGCTGACAGAGTTTTCGAATGAGCATGGAATTGCACTCCTCGCCGAGGATAAACGGTTTGAGCACTTCGTTTCGTTCGTGACGGTGGGTCGACACTATGGAGATTCCTTTGATACCGAAGACGTTCTGGTAGGCGACGCCGCGGGCATCGATGCGATCGCAATTATAGTGAACGGAACGCTGATTACGGATGTTGAGAGCATGGAAGAGCTTGATAGCGCGCCGGAATTTGATGTTACGTTTGTTTTCGTTCAGGCGGACCGAGGTTCGAATTTCGATGCCGCTAAGATTGGCAGTTTCGGATTTGCAGTTTCCGATTTCTTTAAAGAGCATCCGACCCTACCCAGAAACGCAGAGGTCGCTGCCGCAGCTGAAATCATGTCAGCGGTTTACAAAAGAAGTACTAAGTTTAAGCGTGGTAATCCGGCATGTCGACTTTACTTCGCGACAACTGGAACATGGGTCGGCGACCCGTTGCTAGAAGGTCGACGGAGGTCTGTTGTCGACGACCTGAGTGCATCGAACCTTTTTCGGGAGGCTACCTTGACTCCCCTAGGAGCCGCGGAGATTCAGAGGTTTTATCGGCAGACGAAGAACGCTATTGAGCGGGAATTTATTTTCGAACACCGGGTCACGATTCCGGATGTTCCAGGCGTCACGCAGGCGTACCTTGGATTTCTTCCGGTCCCTGAACTGATGAAAATTATCACTGATGAGAGCGGCGAGATGATTGGGAGCTTGTTTTACAGCAATCCGCGTGACTGGCAGGACTACAACGAGGTAAATTCGGAGATCAAAGGCACGCTTAAATCAGGGGACAAAAGCCGCTTCGTGTTGATGAACAATGGGATTACGGTCATTGCGCGCGATATCAGACCGACCGGAAACAAGTTTGTAATTGAGGACTATCAAATTGTTAATGGATGCCAAACAACTCACGTTGTATTCGGACAAGCAGAAAAAGAGGATAGGACGGTCGCGGTCCCTGTTCGGCTAATTGGAACGCAGGATGAAAATGTAATCAACGCGATAATCCGGGCCACGAATCGCCAAACGCAAGTCACAGAGGATCAATTTTTCGCTCTGCAGGAGTTCCCGAAGCAGTTAGAAGTTTTTTTTCAGACGTTCCCGCCGCAGCATCGGCTGTATTATGAGCGTCGTTCTCGGCAGTATGATCGTTTAGCGGTCGAGAAGACCAGGGTCATAACCCAACCTAATGTCATTAAGGCCTTTGCGGCGATGTTTCTGCAGGAGGCCCACCGGACAACAAGGAACTATTCCGCTTTGAAGGACAGGGTTGGAAAGGAAATCTTTGGCAAGGGGCACAGGATGGAGCCTTATTATGCGGCTGCGTTTGCGCTTTACAAGCTGGAGTATCTGTTTCGTAACGGCAAACTGGAATCGAAATATAAGCCGGCGCGTTTCCACATTCTTTTCGCGGTGCGACTCCTGGGGAATCCCGCCCCGTTGCCCCGCTTCAATTCGCGTGAGATGGAGGACTATTGCAAGCCGATATTGGAGGCGCTCTGGGATTCGGCTAGGTGTGATGATTTGATTGGGCGCGCTGCGGAGGTCGTTCGCACGGTCTTGGGCGGAGATTTTAACCGGGATAACATTCGAACAGAACCGACAACCAAACGAGTTCTTGCGGAGTGCCAGAAAGCAGGCGAGAGCCGAAGCCCGGCCTCCCAGACGGCGTAACAGTCGCCGACGGGAGAGGCCGCGGTCGCTGAGTGGCGCGACATCTGCGCTACAGGGGCAAGACTACTAGCGGGTGGGGGCTGGCGGATGTTGGCCGGGCAGCAAGCCGAAAACGGCGACGCCGGTGGGAGTGCCGACGAAGACTTTGCCGCCGGCAATCATGGGAGTGATAAATTTGTTGCCGGTGATTTCGTCGCGCTTGCGCTGCTGATTGCTGTTGTAGAGTTCATGCGCGAGATCATTGGGATCATAGGCGTGCAGCACCGCAGGCGTGTTGCTTTCGACGGCCCAGACGATTGCGTCGCGCAAGCCATCGGATGAAATGCTGGGAGTGGTGCCAGGATAGCCAAAAGTGATGGCTGTTTTTGATGCGGCGGGAGTCATCAGGCGCGCGTGTTCAAACTTGAAAGCGCGCAGAAAATCGTTGACCGCTCCGAAATAGAGCGTGCCATTGAAGTAGGCTGGCGTGGAGTACACACCGGTGTTGCCGCCAAGCCCATTTGAATCTTCGCTGCCGGTGCTGGGAATTTCCTGATAGATGTCGTCGCGGTCAGGATGGAATTTCCCCATGGAGCTGCGGTCGGCCAAATAAATTGTGTCGTCCTTTCCGCCGCCCACCACCAAATGGCGAGTCTTGCCGGAGCTGTCTTTCATGTCCGGCAGAACGACTTCGCCGCCGGAGCCGAGGTCGAGGTCCTTGCGCGATTCGGCGATGGTGTTGTGCATGTCGAAATAATCGCCGACGAAAAGTTTTCCGCGGCTCGTTTTCAATTTCAAGAAGGCGTTTCCAAAATCGCCCTTTTGAGGAAACCCCTGGGAATTGAGGGTGGTGTCGAAGGTGCCGTTTCCTGCAAGCAAATAAATGTTGCCGGAATCATCGGTGCCCGGGCCGTCGCCGGACATCCAGAACGCGCCCTCGCTGCCGTGCGGCTCGATGTTCAGCACAGCGCTGCGTTTGAGCGTGCGAGCATCGAATCCAATCACCCATCCGGTATAAGGATCGAAATCGCAGTGCGAGGCCCACGCGGTGTACACGACGCCATTCGAGAGCAGCAGGCCGGTGCGTTCTTTGTATTGCTTCGGATCGAAGACAACTTGCCCGTCGGAATTGGGCACGGCGGTGCCGGGAAAAGTCGCGGTAATTGTCTCCGGGCCGCCATTTTTCTCGGCGCCGGTGGTAAGGTCGAGCGCGTGAAGACGCTGGAAATATTTGCCGGAGCTGTCTTTGGACATGGCGACCACATACATGATGCGAGAGCGAAGGTCGATTGCCGGCGTGGAGGTGACGCCAATTTCCGGGCGAACCTGCCCGCATCCGCGGTCGTCGCTGGGAGTTTCGTCGGGGCCGAGCAGCGAAACCATCCAGAGCCTCTGGAAAGTGTCGGCGTCGAAGGCGTAAGCCAAATCGTGCTCGGTGACCACGAAAACGACGTTGTGTTTGGCACCGCGAATTTTGAGCTGGGAAACGTACAGAGGCTCGGCATCCACCAGACCTTCCACGGGAAGAAATCCAACTTTGCCGAACTGGCGAAAATTGACGTTACTGGGTTTTAGAATTTTTTCGTTGGGATTCTCTCCGGTGCGCGCGTTGTTGTCGTGGTAAGTGAGAATATTCACGTTTCCGGAAGGACCAGCCTCCGCGGGGATTGAAGCGGAATGGCCGGAATTATCGGAAGAGCGAGTCCCGCATCCGGCAGCAGCTAAACATACGATTGCGATGGCCGCAAAAAATCGAGACATAGGAGAGCGCACCTCGGGCAAATTGTGATTCAAAGAGAGGACAAAAAGCAATGGTTTCCAGGCGGGCAGTAGTGGACCAGTTTGAATTTTGACTGCTATTGTCACGATTAAGAAAATTCAAACCGGCCCGCCACGCGGTGCTCAAAATGCGAAGCTGCTGCTTGCTGTTACGCACGTTGCTGAATCTGCGAAGGCAAGAAAATATTGAACAGTACAGCCGGCGCGAAATTTTGGGTGCAGGCGGGAAATTCGCGGATCTTATTTTTCTTATTTTAGAGCGACTGTTTTTGCCACCGAGGCCTGAGCGACGCGCGGAAGGCCGTTCGCGATGGGACGAACGCGCGGCTCTCCAAAGCTGATTTCCATTGGAGTATCCTCGGGCAAAACCAGATTTTGCCCTCGGGTGATGAAGTGAACGTAGACAGATTCTCCAGCGCCCCAGAATCCCATTACACGCGAAAGCATGGGCGAGGCCGCCGCGAAGCTTACTGCAAAACCGATCAGCTTGTACCCGGAGGCGCCTCCGAGCGGCCTGTTTTCGCTCTGCGCGGTGGCGCCGGCATGTCCGCTGTCGGAATCCAGTGTCGAGTTCGCAATGGCGACGGAAAGAGCGGTACTGAGCACGCGGGATCTGGCGTTGCCAGCAACATGAGTTGCACCTTCGGAATCGACCTGGATGTGCGACGCCTTGGGGACTTCAATGCCTTCGAGCGCCATTTCGACGGGCTGCGAAGCGCTGGAAGGCAACTGCACGCGGCTCAATTTGAAGTGCAACTGGCCATTGCGGTGCAAACGGCGCGCTGGCTTCGCGCGGACGACGATTCCATGCAGCTGTGTGTTTACCGGAAGGAGCAATTTGTTGTCGGCGGAAAACACCGGACGCGTTAAAACGGCATCAACAGCGTAGCCTACATGCGCGGTAGCAGAACTCAAAGGAGTGACCAGGCGCGCATAGGCTTCGGCGTTTGCAGTGGGCATTTTGCCCATGGAACCCATTTCAGAGGCGGGAATTGTCGCCGGTCCGAAGTCAAGAGGATGCTCAAGTTCGGCGACAAAGACGGAGCCGGCCGCAATTTTTTGTTTGTGATAGGGCCATTCGGACGCAGCGAACGATTTTGCCCGGCTCCATAGCGCCGAGGGCTTCACCTGCGCCATAGCGTCGTGGAACTGGGCGCTGACGAGGCCGCGAGCGCGGCGCATGACCGTGTTTTTTTGCGGATTTGTTTCCAGCTTGAGCACCGGCCCGACATGCGGCAGCACTTTTGTCTGGAGAGGCACACGCTCGCCATTCGGCAGAATGAGTGTGTCGAATTGCACGTGGACGGCGCGATGCGGAGAAAAATCGGCGTTCAGATAGGAGGCAATTTTTCGGAATGTGGAGCGATGGACCAGTTGCACGATGTGGCCATCAACTTCGCTTCCCTTGGGCACCACCACGCGATCAAACGCGTAGACCGAGTCCGTAACGTAAGCGCGGACTGGCTGGCCAACTTTCTTGACGGGCAGCGACTTATTGATGATGACGCGGATGGGCGTGCCCTGCGCCAGGGTGAGTTCAATTGTAGGGGGCACGATGGAATGCGAGCCGGCGGAGTTAATCAGGGAGTCTGGCGGATTTGCGGCTGGCGGCGCGGGCGGAGGCCAGTTCCGGTGCTTGAGCACAGGCTCAGGCGACTGCGAAGCAGCTTGGGAAGAAGATGCGACGGTCTGGGCGAAAGCGGCGCCAGAGCACGCCAAGGCAATAAATCCGGCACAGAACAAACAAAGTGAAACGAGACGAATCATCGTAAGACGGCGCGGAAGAAAGGAAGATAAAGCGATTGTACATGGCCCAAAAAGCATAGGACTCCTGAATTGCAAGCACGATATGAAACGATGAGATGCTTAACTTATGGCGCCGGGTTGGGTGTGGCCAATAGTATCACGAGACGGCAAATTGCGGTCGTGCGCCAGTTTGAAATTTTGACTGCTATGGCGACGACTTAGAAAATTCAAACTGATCCACTGCACAAATCGCAGGGAGGCATCCATGAAAGAGAGCCTCACTCTAATATTTGTTGCGGTGGTTCGAACGTTAGAGCGTTCCCAGCCCGAGCAGAGCCTTTCTCGCGTAACTTATTCATGCTAAATAGCTTACGATACTCCCACTAATAAAAGTGCGTTCGGGGGTTCCGGGCAGGGCACAGAATTGTATGATTTTAGGGCGCTTTTAATTGACTGGCAGCATGGGGTTGAATAAACTGCGGGCCAGACAAGACTTACAGGAACGTAAACAGTTCGAATTGGCAAATCGGGCCACGGGTTGGTGTAGGGATGAGATATATGGAGCGGTTTCTTCGGTACATTTTTTGGGTTGCAGTGACAGCGTGCATCGCGTGGATTGCGCGGAAGATTTTTGAGAGCGCGACGCAAAGGCCAGTGGGAAATTCGCACGCTTCGTATCGCGGAGATGCGGAGTTGCCGAAAGCGAAACCTCTGTTTCGCGATCCGGTGTGCGGAACGTACGTAGCGGAGGATGTTTCTTATTCGTTGCCGCAGGAGGGCGAGAATTTGCACTTTTGCTCGCGCGCTTGCATGGAACGTTATCAACGCGACCTTTGTGCCGGCGCTGCACAGGGTGACAAGGGTCGCGAGCACAGCCGAGTAGCAGCGGGAGCGTAAGCGAGGAGGAGAAATCCGAATGGCCATAAGCGCCAAAGCGGTTCCCCAGGCAATTCCGCGGATTGCGCCGCGCGAAGATCTGAATGTTTTCCGCATTTCGCAAATTCAATTCGATATTGCCGCGGAGCACTTGAAGCTGGATGCGGGCCTGCGGCAATTGTTGCGCACGCCGAAGCGCATCATGGAAGTGTCCATCCCCACGAAGATGGACAATGGGCAGGTGAAAGTTTTTCAGGGTTATCGCGTGCAGCACAACATCGCACGGGGCCCGGCGAAGGGCGGCATCCGCTATCACCCCAACGTATCGCTCGACGAAGTGAAAGCGCTGGCGATGTGGATGACGTGGAAGTGCTCGGCGGTGAATATTCCATTTGGCGGCGCGAAGGGCGGCGTGATTTGCGACGTGAAGCGGATGAGCAAGGCGGAACTGGAGCGCATGACGCGGCGCTATTGCTCGGAAATTCTGCCAATTATCGGGCCGGAGCGGGATATTCCGGCACCGGATGTGTACACCGACTCGCAGACGATGGCGTGGTTCATGGACACGTATTCGATGACCGTGGGGCACACTGCGCTGGCGTCGGTGACCGGCAAGCCGGTGCCGCTGGGCGGATCAGAGGGGCGGAACGAGGCGACGGCGCGCGGCTGTTTGTTCGTGGCGGAAGAAGCGTGCAAAGCGAAGCGCATGAATTTGCGCGGAGCGACCGTGGCAATTCAGGGATTCGGGAATGCGGGTTCGATTGCGGCGCGGCTGTTCACCGAGAAAAAAGCGAAAGTGGTGGCGATAAGCGATTCGCGCGGCGGAGTGCACAATTCACGGGGAATCGATCCGTACAAGGCGGCGCGGTACAAGGAGCGTTCCGGGACGGTGGTAGGGATGCCGGGAACGTCGCGGATCTCGAATGACGATTTGCTGACGATGAAGTGCGACATTCTGATTCCGGCGGCGCTGGAAACGGTGATCACGCTGAACAACGCGGAGCAAATCAAGGCGAAAATTATCGCGGAAGCAGCGAACGGGCCGACCACTCCGCACGCGGATGAAGTGCTGGCGAAACGCGGGATTATGGTGCTGCCGGATGTGCTGGCGAATGCCGGAGGCGTGGCTACGAGCTATTTCGAGTGGGTGCAGGATTTGCAGAGCTTCTTCTGGAGCGAACAGGAAGTGAACACGAAGCTGGAGGCGGTGATGAGGCGCGCGTTCCAGCAAGTGTACGAAACGTCGCGGAAGAATCATGTGCACATGCGCACGGCTGCATACATGCTGGCGGTGGGGCGCGTGGCGGACGCGACCGTGGTCCGCGGCTTGTTCCCGTAGAGATTTCATGGGTTAAGCTCGAATTCTCTCTTCTAAGAACTCCGCGCGTAATTAGCTTTCCAGATCATTTGCAAGGTGCGCTTCTGTTTTGAATCTATTTGATGATGGCCTCATTTATTCCCATGTTTTTGAGATTCGTTGTGGCCCAATTCGATGAGCATTCTGGTAGAGAACTCGGGGTATTCCATGCCGTACGCTATTTGCATGATGAAGGAAAGCTGTACCATTGGGAGGAAGAGCACTACGATTTTGTTCGTGAATGGTTCGACGAGCACTTGAAAAGACCGACTCGATTCACGACATCGAAGCCGCCTTTTTATCGAAAGCTTAATAAAGCGATTTCGTGGTTCAAGGACAGCGCGCATGAGCATCTGAAGCATATGCAAGAGTTAGTAGCAATTCTCGAGAACCACGGAGTTGCTGTTCAGGTGCTGGAGACGGAACGAGTGGGCTATGTGGCTTACGAGGATGAATTTCAGATTGTTGCGGAGCCATTTGATGAAACCTACTGAGGGAATCCTGAATTCGCTGTTTCATTCTTAAAGGAAAATGCCGAGGCAGGCGACGATCCGCGCAATATTTGCTCTCTATTGATGTGTAGGAGCCGCTCCCGCAATTTGTTCCGCGCCAAAGCGTAACCGACCTTTGAAGCGCTACCCCGTTTGTCCACGGCGCGATAAAGAGGCTAATGTGTTATTTTAGCGAACACAAGCGCGCCAGATGAGTGTAACCGCAAAAACCCGAACGACGAAGAAGTCTCCCGATGAAGCGAAGGCGAACAGCGAATCGCAGGCGCAGGCTGCCGTCACAATGTCGGAGGTGTTTGGACCTGGGGGGATGCTGGCGAAGTGCCATGCGGGATATGAATTTCGCGCGGCGCAACTGGAGATGGCGGAGATGGTGGATGAAGCGTTCGCGCGGCATCAGCATGCGCTGATCGAAGCGGGAACGGGCACCGGCAAAACGCTGGCGTATTTGATTCCGGCGATACGGAGCGGGCGGCGCGTGGTGATTTCGACGGCGACAAAATCGCTGCAGGAGCAGCTTTTCGAGAAGGACATTCCGTTTTTGCGGAAGCATTTTGCGCCGGAATTGAAAGTGGCGCTGATGAAGGGGCGGAATAATTTTGTTTGCCGCGAAAAAGTGCATTTGATGGAAGGCCAGCCGGTGCTGCGCGGGATGGACGAGATTGACTGGTTCGCGCAAATCCGCGATTGGGAGAAACTGACGGAGACGGGCGACCGCGCAGAGTTGAATTTTTTGCCGGACGATGCGGAATTGTGGAATCGCATCGACGCGCGGCGCGAAACGTGCACCGGCCAGAAATGCCCGCAGTTTCAGCGCTGCTTTTTGACGGCGATGCGGCAGCGCGCGCAGGAAGCGGACATTCTGATTGTGAATCATCACTTGTTTTTCGCGGATTTGGCGCTGCGGCAGGATGATTTTGGCTCGATTCTGCCGGATTATGACGCGGTGATTTTCGACGAGGCGCATGAGATTGAAGACGTGGCCAGCGATTATTTTGGGCGGGAAATTTCGAGCTGGCGGTTTGACGAACTGGCGCGGGATGGAGAACAAATCCTGCGGATGCTGGGTGTCGGAACGGCGGCGACGCGGCGGCCGCTGGCGCAGATTCGCGAACGAGCGCATACATTTTTTGAGGGATTCGCACAAAGAGAAGGACGCTTTCCGTTCGAGCGCGAAGAGCGCGCGGCGTTTTTGGAGCGGAATCGCGAGGCGTATGACGGATTGCTGGCGGCGCTGAAACGGATGGAGACAGAGTTGGCGGCGTTGCGCGAGAAGCCGGAAGAGTTGGTGAATCTGGCGCGGCGCGCGGCGGAATTGCGGCGCGAACTGGGATTTTTGCTGGAGAGCGACGAGAAAAGTTATGTGTACTGGTTCGAGCGGCGCGGCAAAGGCATTTTTTTGGTGGCGACGCCGATCGACGTCAGCGAGATCATGCGCGAAAAGCTCTTCGAACAGTTCGACACGATTGTGCTGACTTCGGCGACGCTGGCTGTGGGCGGGCGCTTCGATTACGCGAAGCACCGGCTGGGAGTTTCCGCGGCGCAGGAAAAAGTGCTGCCGCAGGAATTCGACTACGCGAATCAGGCGCTGCTGTACATTCCAAAGAGCCTGCCGGACGTGCGCGACGCGAACTTTGCAGCGCGAGCAACGGAAGAGATCGCGGAAATTTTGAAGCTGACGCGCGGGCGGGCGTTTTGCCTGTTCACGAGCTACGCGCAGATGAAGGACGTGCACGAACGGCTGGCCGGAACAGTAGCGTTTCCGCTGCTGCTGCAGGGAACGGCTCCGCGCACTGCGCTCCTGGAAAGATTTCGCGGGACGCCGGGGTCGGTGCTGCTGGCGACGGCGAGCTTCTGGCAGGGCGTGGACGTGCCGGGGTCGCAGCTTTCGTGCGTGATCATCGATCGGCTGCCGTTCGCGGTGCCTTCAGACCCGATTGTGGCGGCGCGCGTGCGGGCGTTGCAGGACGACCGCCAGAATGCGTTTGCCGAATATCAGGTGCCCAAGGCGGTGCTTTCGTTAAAGCAGGGGTTTGGAAGATTGATTCGCTCGCGGACAGACCGCGGCGTTCTGTGCATCCTCGATAACCGCATCCAGCGCATGCAATATGGTAGAATTTTCCTGGAATCACTGCCCGAATACACCCTTGCGCAAGACCTCGCCGAAGTAGCGCGTTTCGCGGAGAAACTGTAAAGGCGCGGAATTTGCGCAGGCGTTATGGAAGCGCGGGCGCGAACGAAAGCGGGAGTATGTTCGAAATCAGCGTGGACGAAAATTTCGCCGCAGGACATTACCTGCGCGGATACAAGGGCAAGTGCGAGAATCAGCACGGGCATAATTATCGCGTGCGCGTAACGATGGAAGGACGCGAACTTGATTCCACGGGCCTGCTGTACGATTTCGTACATTTGAAACAGGTGATTCAGACGGTGATTCGCACGCTGGACCACAAGAATTTGAACGATTTTCCGCCGTTCGACAAATTGAACCCATCAGCGGAAAACATTGCGAAATATATTTACGACGAAACGGCGAAGCAGATGCGGAAATCGCCGAATGGCGCGGTGGTTTCAGGAATCATGGTATGGGAGACGGATACGAGCGCGGCGACTTTCAGGCCATAAGAGCAGCCGCAGGACGGAAGTAATTTCGTGAATAAAGCGTTCTACATAATCGCGATTCCGGCGTTCATTGTTTCGTTTTGCTGGCTGTACTACGGCTGGGGATTGACGGCTGCGGTGGTGACGATCGTTCTGGAGCTGGCGGCGGCGATAGGCGGCGTGGTTTATTTGCGGCGAAAGGCGGCGCGGGCGCGGCTGAGCAGCCAGGGCGCTGCGGCCGGACCAGAGGCGAAGCAATAATTCAGGGCGAAGTGGCGGCATGTTGATCACGGAGATATTCAAGTCGATTCAAGGCGAGAGCAGTTACGCGGGCTTGCCGTGCGTGTTCGTGCGGCTGGCGGGCTGCAATCTGCGATGTACATGGTGCGACACGGCGTATGCGTTTCACGGCGGGAAAAAATATAGCGTTGCGGAAGTAATGGCGCGGGTGGCCGAGCTGCGTGCCAAGAAGAATGGCACGGTGAAAAAATCGGCGCTGGTGGAGATTACCGGCGGCGAACCGCTGTTGCAGCCCGAGACGCCCGAGCTGGCGCAGAAGCTGCTGGATGACGGCTATACAGTATTGATTGAAACGAGCGGGGAACGCGACGTGAGCAAGCTGCCGCGCGAAGTGGTGAAAATTGTGGATGTGAAGTGTCCTGATTCCGGCGAGTGCGGGACCTTCAACGTTGCAAATCTCGACGCACTGGAACAGAAGGATGAAGTTAAATTCGTGATTGCCAGCAGGCGGGATTATGAATTCGCGCGCGATTTTGTGGCTGAGCACAGGCTGACGGAGCGAGTTCATGAGGTGCTTTTTTCGCCGGTGTTTGCCGATCCGGAGGGAAAATGGCCGGCGATGGATGCGCGGGCGCTGGCGGAATGGATTTTGGCGGACGATTTGAAAGTGCGGCTGGGATTGCAGATTCACAAGTTTATTTGGGACCCGGCGATGCATGGCGTGTGAGCGACTCGCGAGCAGGACGCGGGGAATAGCGAAACGAATGGCCGAGAAACCGAAAGCGGTGGTGCTGTTGAGCGGCGGGATGGATTCGTGCGTGACCGCGGCGATAGCGAATGAAACGCACGAACTGGCGCTGCTGCACGCGAGCTACGGGCAGCGGACAGAGAAGCGCGAGCGGCGCGCGTTCGAGGAAATCGCTGAATTTTATGGCGTGAAGGAAAAACTGGTTGTGAAGTTCGATGCGTTTCGGCAAATCGGCGGCTCGGCGCTTACGGACGAGCGCATTGCGGTACCGGAGAACGCGCCCAACGCGAACGAGATTCCTATTACCTACGTGCCGTTTCGCAACGCGCATTTTCTATCCGCGGCGGTGAGCTGGGCGGAAGTGATTGGCGCGAGCGCGATTTTCATCGGCGCAGTCCACGAGGACAGCTCCGGATATCCGGACTGCCGGCCGGAGTATTATCGGATTTTTTCGGAGCTGGTGCGGGTGGGGACGCGGCCAGAGACGCAAATCGAGATCCAAACTCCGGTGATCCACATGCGAAAGAGCGAAATCATCCGCAAAGGCATGGAGTTAGACGCTCCATTGGAGCGCACTTGGTCGTGCTATCAGGCGGAAGACGAAGCGTGCGGCGTTTGCGATAGTTGCCGGCTGCGGCTGCGGGCTTTCGAGGAGGCGGGATATAAGGATCCGATTGTCTATGGAGTCGCCTACCGGGCACAAGTTGCGCAATAATAGGGCCGGGCATCTAATTAATGAGGACTATTCAGGAGGAGATGTCATGAAGAGGACGCTGCTCTCGAGACTGGGGCTTCTGGCGCTGGTGATGGCGCCGATGTTATTGCTGGCGCCGATTGCTTCGGCGCAATTGACGCGGGTTTCTGGCACGGTCTTGGACCTCCAGGGGAAACCATATCCCGGCGTGGTGATTACGATCACCAACAAAGCAGACGGGACGAAATATACGGTAACGACGGACAAAAACGGGAAGTGGGCCCAAAACGGGCTGAAAATCGGAAGTTACACTGTAAATTTCAAGAAAGATAACATCGACTACACGCAAGACATGCAGATCAATGGGAGCATGGCGGACACCGGCGCGGTGCTGCCCATGAACTTCAAGGAGATCGCAGCGAAGAACCCGGCCTATTTGGAGGCGGCGAAAAAGCGGGAAGAGGCAGTGAACGCGTTCAAGGCGATGAAAGCGCATTTCGATAATGGCGTGAAGGCAATGCACGACGCGGACACTTTGAAGCAGCAATTGCGGACCACAACTGACGCATCCCAAAAACAAACGATGCAGGCGAGTCTGAACACGGATTATCAGACGGCGATAACGGAGTTCCAGCAAGCGCGCCAGGGCAGCAACGAAAAGGATCCGAATTTGCCGGTTATTCTGAGGAATCTGAGCGCCGCCTATGAAGGCGCAGGGCAATACGATAAAGCGGCCGACGCGGCGCAGCAGGCAATCACTATCAAGCCTACTCCAGCGGCCTATGAGCAACTGGGAACGGAGCTGGCATATCAGGGGAAAATGCAAGATGCCGGCGCGGCGTGCGACAAGGCTGCGTCGCTGGATCCCACGGATAAGAGCACCGCGGGAATCTGCTACAAAAATTTGGGAATCGTGCTGACGAATGCGGGGAAGATGGCTGATGCGGCTGGGCCGCTGCAAAAGGCGACGCAGCTGAATCCAAATGACGCGCAGACCTGGTACCTTCTCGGCAATTCGCTCACAGCGCAGATTGACACCAAGAAGGAAGGCGGCAAGGACGTATACGTGATACCTCCTGGAACCAAGGAGGCCTATCAGAAATGCCTACAGCTGCAACCGAACGGGCCATATGCGACGGAAGCAAAGCAGGCGCTGGCTGGGTTGGATGCAATGACCGGCGAACATTCGAAACAGTAGTAAACGAGCGAAAACACGAACATTAACGGTCGCGGCGGGAATGCCCGGTGCAAGACCGGCACCGGGTTTCGAATCGCCCTCCTGCAAGTAATTTTTTATAACAGCGCAGCGCTCGACCAGATGACCGGGGAGTGCTATGCTTGCGCAAACTCGGAAACGTTCCACGGGAGAAAGATTTGGCACAGGCAGCATCAACATACTTGGGAGAGCAACGGCGGCGGAGCACGCGACTCGAGCAAACTTCGCCGGTAATCATTCGCGGGGTAGATTTGCTGGGCCAGCCGTTTGAGGAACGCACCGCCACGCAAAATTTGGGTTTTCAGGGTTGCCGGTACGCTTCGAAACATCACCTGCCGAAAAACACCTGGGTCACGCTAGAGGTGCCTTCGGGCGATTCGCACAAGGAAGCGGTGTGCGTGCGTGCGCGTGTGGCGTGGATTCAGCGGCCGCGGACGCTGCGGGAATTGTTTCAAGTGGGCGTCGAGATGGAAAAGGGCAAAAACATCTGGAATGTGGCGTTTCCGCCCAATGATTGGACCTCTGACAAACCAGCGGGGCTTTCTGTGGTAACTGGGAGTGTTCCGAGCAACCAGCCGACGGAAAGCGAGTTCTCGCTTGAGGATTACCTGCGAATGGCGAAGGAGTGCGCAAAACGCGCGCCAATCTCTCCAGATGAGAAGGCAGAGGTGAGAGATGACGGCGACGCGGCCATCGAACAGCTTCGCCAGGAATTTTTGGAGCAGTCGGAGAAAATGATTGCCGAAGCGCGGGCGACGGCAGAAGAGCTGGTACGAGCGAGAACAAGCGAACTGCAGGATAATCTGCAGAGTTCGCAGCAGGCGAGCGCGAAGGAATTCTACGAACGATGGCTCAAGGAATTCGAACGCGACAGAGCCGATACCAAGCGCGAAATCACGTCTGCAGTGTCGGAGGATGTAGCGGCGCGGCTTACAAACTTTCAAGAGCAAGTGAGAGATACGCTGACCACTGAGTGGGCGGAGAAGCTGAGCCGCGCGCAAGTGGAATTCTCCAAGTGGGAATCGGATGCGCAGTCTTTGCGCAATGAGGTGCGCGCGAGCGCCGAGGCAACGCTCAGCCGAAGCGACGAGTTCTTGAGCGAAAAGCTGAAGGAGATTCGGCGCGAACTTGAGGCGTCTTTGAAGGCGAGTGCGGTAGAGGCCGCGGGAACAAGCGCTTCTGCGAATCAGGCGGCCGAGGTAGTGCGAGGGGATTTGTCTAAAGAAATCGAAAACGCCCGCGGGCAATGGAGCGAGTTGCTGGAAACTTCGCTTGATGGCGCAGCCGGGCGGCTGGCTGAGCGCATCGCGACCAGCTCTCAAGAGTTGTTGCGCAAAGGGGAACAAGAGCTTGCCGGGCGCGTTGCAGAGCTTCAGAAAGAATCGGGAATGGCGGCGGAGACGAGCCGCGCTGCTCTCGAGGACCTGAAGGCCGCGATGGAACGCGAAATATCGCAGGCAAAAAACTCGCTGAAGGAAGTTGAGCAATCGGCGGCGAACTATTCAGAATATTCCAGACAGCTCGAAGCGGCGAGCCGGGATAGCCTTAAGGAGTTGCGAGAGCGGCTGGCGTCAGCCGTCGCGGAGCAATGCGCGGAAATGGAAAAGCGCGCCGCGGAATTGGAACGAACGTTCACGGAGCGGACGAGTTTAGCGCTGGAGCAGCAAAGCCGCGAAACCGTTAGGCGGAGCAGCGAAGAAATCGAGGCAAGAGCGGCGGCCGCGGTGGAGTCCGCAGCAAGAGCCAGGGAAGATCT
This sequence comes from Candidatus Acidiferrales bacterium, assembly GCA_035307965.1. GTDB lineage: Bacteria > Acidobacteriota > Terriglobia > Acidiferrales > UBA7541 > DAHUXN01. The sequence goes on from DATGHO010000037.1 coordinate 128,898, forward strand.
GGCCACGCGCGAAGAACAGGCGGAAAACATCCTCCAAATCCATCGCGAAAGATTGCGGCAAGTTTCCGAGCAGACCCAGCGGGAAGCAGCGGCCCATTTCGAGGCGAGTTTGTCGAATTTGCAAAACGATTTGCGAGGTGTGCGGGAAGAGGCTCTGAAACCGTGGAGCGAGGAACTGGCCGGAAAAATAGTTGAGGCAAGGCGAGAAGCGGCCGCCGCGCTGGAGAATGATTCTGCCAGGAAGTTGAACGAAGCGGTTGCCCAACTGGAATCGCGGGCGCAGCATACGGTTCATTCGGCGCAAGAAAACATGAATCAGGCAATGGAGACGGTCTGCGGCGAATTTCGAGTTCGACTTGAGGAGACGGAAGCGAGAGAGCTGGAAAAAGCGCGGGAAATGCTGGCGCGGTCGGCGTCTGAGCAGCTTGATGTGGCGAAGAGCGAATTCATGAAAGCGGCGGAAGCGGCCGCTTCCGAGCTTGGCGAACTGATCGCGGAATCGGGAGCCACGGCGCTCGCGGATTTTTCAGTGGCGAGCGCCGCTAAGGCCGAACAGGCAGCCGGGCGGCTGGCTGCGGCGGGCGAAAGCGTGCTGCAGAACGTTCAGAACCACGCGCAGACTTCTTTCGAGCACTTTCAGGAGCAGCTTGCGATAAAGACAGAGCAGGCGATCAGGAGCGCAGGCGACACTCTGACGCACCAGTTCGATGCGAAGACTGAAAAGCTGCGCGGAGAAGGCGAAGCCGCGATGGAAGCGTGGTCCGCCCGGCAGCAAGCGCTGAGCGAACGGGCGCTCGAAAAGCATCGAGAAGAAATGCGAGCAGCGGCAAATTCCACGATTGAGTCGGCGCTCGGACAACTGGATCATCGCACCGTGGAGCGTGTCAACGCGGCGGCGGAAGCCACAGAGCGAGCAGTACGCCAGGCTTGCGCGGATGTGTTCGAAACAGTGGCGCAAAAGATGAAGGAACAAGCGCAGGGAGTTGCGGAAATTCGGCGTTCCTCATCGGCTGAAGAAACGAATCAGCATCACGCTTCTGCATGAAGTATTTGAAAAACCCCGGTCTGTTGCTGCGTATGGCCGCGCTTATCTTTACGCGCTAGGCGCGCCCAAGAATCTCGCCAAGCGATTCACAGACATAATCCACTTGCTCGTCGGTCAATTCAGGGAATAGAGGCAGCGCCAAAATTTGCTGGCAGGCGCGTTCCGTATGCGGAAAATCGCCCGGCTTATAGCCCCAAGGGGCGAGAGCTTTTTGCAAGTGAAGCGGCAAAGGATAATGAACTGCTGTACCAACGCCTCGGCTTTTCAGTTGCGCCTGAACGGCATCGCGGTTTTCAACATAAATCACAAACAGGTGATAGGCGCATTCGTCGCGCGGGTCATCTTGGGGCAAATTCAGAGGCAGGCCTGACAGTTTTTTGCGATAGCGCGCGGCAATTGCTTTCCGTCGCGACGACCATTCATCAAGGTGACGCAGTTTGACGCGCAGCACCGCGCCTTGAAACCCCTCCATGCGATAGTTGTAGCCGATGAAATCATGGAAATAGCGCCGGGCTTCGCCATGGCTGCGAGCCGCGCGGGAATATTCAGCGATGCGATCGTCGTTGGTGACGAGAGCGCCGCCTTCGCCGTATGCGCCAAGATTTTTCGAAGGGTAGAAGCTGAATGCGCCCGACGCGCCGACAGCGCCGACGCGCCGGCCTCGAAAGCGCGCGCCGTGGGCCTGGCAGGCATCTTCGATTAAAGCGAGATTGCGAGCATCAGTAAGCTTTTGGAGGGCTTCCATATTGGCCGGGCGGCCGTACAGATGAACAGGGAGAATCGCTTTGGTGCGTGAAGTGATGGCCGACCCGGCAAGGCGGGGATCCAGGTTTGCGGTGAGCGGATCAATGTCAGCGAAAACAATTTTCGCGCCGGTATAAGCAATCGCTTCCGCCGTGGCGATAAACGTGTTTGGACTGGTGATAACTTCATCGCCAGGGCCAACTCCGGCAGCCAATAGCGCGAGATGGAGAGCGCTGGTGCCGGAGTTCACGGCGATGCAATGTTTAGCTTCGCAATAGGCGGCGAATTCCTTTTCGAAGGAGGCTACATCATCGCCCAAACTAAAAGAGGCGTTTCGGCAGGTGCGGTCCAGGGCGTCCAGGATTTCAGAGCGCAACGCAGCGTATTGCTCCTTCAAATCGTAATAAGGTACGGTGGTTACGGTTTTCACGCTTTCCACTTTACTGTTTTCAGGCCATCGTGTGCAATTACGAGGGACGCTTTTTTATGTGACCATAAAGCCTCCATGATAATCTTTTGAAGGAGTCCCAATGGCTTCGCCTCGCATCGCGGAAAAGCTACAACCCGCAGCAACTCCGGCGGCTTCGCGCGCCCCGGCGCGTGGAAAAGCGAAGCCTACTGTTTCCGTTGTTATTGCCGCCTATAACGAGCGCCAGTTTATCGAGGAGATTCTTCGCCGCGTGCAGGCCGAGACGTTGGTCGATGAGATCGTTATTGTGGACGATGGTTCAAAAGACGGCACGCGCGAATGGCTCGCGGAAATGCACCGGCGGCAGCAGGCTGGCGAGAGCGAGGCGGAAATTCTCGATGGCGAAGCACAGCTGAAACTCAGCACGATCCGCTTCCTCTTTCAAGAAAAAAATCAAGGTAAAGGGGCAGCCCTCCGGCGTGGATTCGCCGAAGCTCGGGGAGACATATTGCTGGTTCAGGACGCGGATCTGGAGTACGACCCGCGCGAGTATGCCCGGCTGGTGGATCCGATCCTCGATGGACGCGCCGATGTGGTATACGGCTCGAGGTTCCTGGGCGGCCCGACACGCGTCCATTTTTTCTGGCATTACGTCGGGAACAAATTTCTGACACTGCTTTCGGACATGCTCACCAATTTGAAAATCACGGACATGGAGACGTGCTACAAGGTGTTTCGGCGCGAGGTAATCGCCAACATGAAGCTGAAGTCCGACCGCTTTGGATTTGAACCGGAGATTACCGCGAGGGTCGCGAAGGGCCGCTGGCGGATTTACGAGGTACCCATCTCATACGCGGGCCGCTCCTACGAAGAAGGAAAAAAGATTACCTGGCGAGACGGGGTGACCACTTTGTACGCGATTCTGCGATATCGTTTCTTCGATTGATCTCTCCTCATAACCGCTATTCCGCCAAGAATCAAATGTGAGTTAGAGTGCCGGTGATTCTAGTGCGGCGAAGCGACCATGCAAATACAAGAAAGGAAAGCGGGAGAAGAACCGCGGCAAAAATCAGCAAGGCAATAATCGAGGGCCAGAGTTCACGAAATCCCGCTCCGCCAAGCAGCGCCGCGCGCATGCCGTCAAGCGAATAAGTGATCGGCAGGAGATGCGCGATGAATCGCAGGTAGCCCGGCAAGACTGAGACTGGGTACATCATTCCTCCTGCAAGTCCGGAAATTCCGAGAAGCAGCCATTTTGCCGGATTGCCGCGCTTGAAGAGAAGCACATAGCTCGTCGAGATGATTCCCAAACCAGAAAACGCCAGCACGGAAGCAAGCAAAACCAGGAGCGCTCCGAGCCAATTTGTCCCGCGCAAAGAAAACCCGAAGAGGAAAACGCCCCAGGCAAAATAAACGATGGTGCGCAGAGCCGTGGACACGAAAGGATAAATCAGCGAACCGACGAGCATTGTCGGCAACGAAGTCTGCGTGACCAGCAGCGCTTCCAAAGTGCGATTCTGGCGAGCGTCTTCAAGCGTCCTGTCAAACGAGTCGAGCGCGACGCCGAGGTAGTCGAAGAGCGCGAAGCCAATTAAGGCGAACGCGAAGTAGCTTCCTCCCTGAGGAAGAGCGCGGGTGAGTTCGGGGCTTTCGATAAAGCGCGAGAGATAATAGAACGTCGCCACACCGAAAAACGCTTCAACGATTTCCAGAATAAAGGCGCTGCGGTAGCCGCGCGCAATGCCAAGGTCGCGGCGGAACAGAGCATAGATTTTGCGAAGGGCGCGTTTCATGACGATTTTTCGGATCCTGTTGCGTGCGGCGTCAGCGCCCTTATCGCATCGTCGAGGCGCTGCGTTCCTGTCATCGCGCAAAGATTTTTGGGAGTACCGGCGGCTTTTATCTGGCCTTCATGAAGCAAAATAACGCGGTCAGAGAGTTCTTCGACTTCGGAAAGAGTGTGCGATGCGAATAAAAGCGTTGTGCCGTAGCGGCCGAGGATTTCACTGCGCAGGAAATGGCGAAAGTCCGAGGCGGCGAGAGAGTCAAGGCTTCGCGTGGGCTCATCGAGAAGCAGGACCGCGGGCGAATGAAGCAGAGCGCGCGCGAGGCCGAGGCGCTGCAACATTCCCGTAGAGCAGGTGCGAGTTTGTCGATCCAGGAATTCGTGCAAATCGAGGAGATCAGAAAGATGGCGGATTTTGGCGGAAGCGTCAGAGGTCGACAGATTATTCAGCGTGGCGAATAGCCGCAGATTTTCGCGGCCGGTAAGCCGGCCATAGAAGCCCTCTTCGATTCCGGTGTCGTATCCAATCTTGCTGCGAACTTCGGCCGGATTGCGAACAATGTCCGCTCCGCTAACTTCCGCGCGGCCGCTAGTGGGAAAAAGCAAAGTAGCAAGAACGCGCAGAAGAGTTGATTTGCCGGCGCCGTTACCGCCGACTAACGCGACCGCTTCGCCACACTCTACCGAAAAAGAAATGTCCGCAAGAGCGCGCATCGTTTGCCGCGCGAAGGGCTGTAGCAGCGCACGCCACCCGGAATACGCCGGAGGAAAATACTTCTCCAATTTTTCCACGAAGATGGCGGGGCGAGCCACAGGAGAGGTTATATCCGAAGTGGGCCAGCGGAATCCAGTTGGCCGGATCCAGCGGCCATTGCCTGAATGCGCGCGAAGCCTGTAGAATGGAGGTGCAACGCGAGTTGGCTCCGGTTCCAGCGGCGGCAGGAAAAGCGTTCATTCGCACGTTGAGCTCGATATGGCCGATACGAACTCCAAGCTTTGCAACCGCACAGTCGTGGTGGCAACCAAAGAGCAAGTTTCCTGCGATTTGGGCGGTGAAGCTGCGATCCTCGGCATGAAAAACAGCGTCTACTATGGATTGAATCCAGTGGGCGCGCGAGTGTGGCAATTGCTGCAGGAACCGAGAAGCGTTCAAGAAATTTGCGGCACGATTGTCAGCGAGTACGATGTGACCGCGGAGCGCGCGGAGAGCGATCTTCTTCAGCTTCTGCAGCAAATGCTCAGCGAAGGACTGGTTGAGCTGAGCGCCGCCGATGGCCAAGCAGAATCTTATGCGCCTCCAGCGTAAGCGGCGCTGTTCGCAGCCAAGCCCCCGCCCTTTTGGACTAGTAAGCTCCGCGGTGAACTTCTTCGAGCTTGAGGCATCGGAACTAAGATGAGGCGGGCGTTGCTGCGGTTCATAAAGCTGTCTCCCACGGAGCGCGCACTCTTTTTTCGCTCGGCCATTTTGCTTCCGCTGATTGCATGTGCGTTGCGAATTTTTGGCCTGCCGAAAGTCCAAGCGGGATTGGAACGGCGTCGCAAGCGTGCGGATTTGCGAAAGAGCACCGGAGCGCGGCAGGATTCTGGAAATGTAAGCACGATCGCCAGGATCGTAGTTGCCGCATCGCGTTACGGGCTAGTTCGCGGGAACTGCCTTTCGCAGTCTTTAACGCTTTGGCACCTGCTACGATGGGAGGGCCACGACGCTCGAATGCGCTTAGGCGGCCGGAGAGAAGGGAAGGCATTCGAGGCGCATGCCTGGGTCGAAATTGACGGCCAGGTAGTGAACGGCCGTGATGATGCGCGAGAGCTCTTCAAGCCTTTTGAAGTCCACGTCAACCACGAGCTCACCCCACAAAAATGAGCGGCATAGTCGGAATCGTTCATTCCGATGGCGCTACGGTGGAGCGCGAGCTGTTGCTAAGAATGACGCGTTCTCTGGCCTTTCGCGGACCTGATAAGCAGGAGATTTGGATTGACTATAGCGCGGGCCTGGGCCACGCAGCGCAACTCATGCCGGGCGACGCGACGCGCAGCGCAGCTCCCGAGACCCTCGGAACGGGCCGCTGGATCACTGCTGATGTCCGTCTGGACGCACGCGACGAACTTGTGGCGGCGCTTCGCGCGCGGGGGCAAGAGGCTCGCTCATCGTGCAATGATTCACAGCTGCTCCTCCACGCGTATGAAGCCTGGGGCGAGGAATGCCTGCAGCATGTCTTTGGAGATTTTGCCTTTATTTTGTGGGACAAGCCGCGCCAGCAGCTATTCTGCGCCTGCGATCAGTTCGGCATCAGGCAACTCTACTTCGCACAACTCGGCGCTTCATTTGTTTGCAGCAACACGCTCGATTGCCTGAGGCTCCATCCCAAAGTTTCCGCGCGCCTGAATGATGCAGCGATTGCCGATTTTCTCCTGTTCGGCTTGAATCAGTGTGAGAACACAACTTCCTTCGCGGATATTCAGCGCCTGCCAAGAGGCCATTTCCTTCGATGGTCAGCTGCCGGAATTCACATCGAAGAATACTGGCGGCCGCCGACCGACGGGTGCATTCGCTATAAAAAGCGCGAAGAGTATGTCGAGCATTTTGACGAATTGCTAAGTAAGGCGGTTCGCGACAGAACGCGCGGAAACAGCGCTGGCATTTTGCTGAGCGGCGGGCTTGATTCTTCAGCGGTGGCGGCTTTTTGCCGTGACGAAAGCAGAAAACGCGATTGGCTGGAGCTGCACGCCTTTACCGTTACCACCAAGGATCATCATGACACGGACGGCCAAGCTGCGCGCACCGTTGCAGATTCACTGGAAATTCCCCTGCATTGCATGAACGTTGACAGCATCTCGATTTTTGAAGGCTGGGATTCTACGCATTGGCCGGAGCCTTTAGACGAGCCGCTCGCCATCGGCATGGTGAGGCAGTTCGCGGAAATTGCCGAACACGTGCCCGTGATCCTCTCCGGAGAAGGAGCCGACAATCTGATGGAATTCGAGCCGTGGCCGCATCTTCAGAATTTATGGCGGCAAAAACGCAGGCTGCAGGCGGTCGCGAATTTGGCAGAGCACGCCGTTGCGCGGTTTCGGGCGCCAGATGGATTGCGCGGCCCGTTGCGCCGAATTCGCCGAAACATTGCGGGAGAGAGAACCGAAAATCGCTTCCCAGATTGGCTCAATCCTGATTTCGTAAATCAGTTGAACCTGAGGGCGCGCTGGCTGGATCCAATGCCGGCAATTCCTTGGAATGCGCACCCGGAGCATCCCGCCGCGTACGGGTCTCTGTTTTATCCACAATGGACCTATATGTTCCAGAGAGAGGACCCCGCTTTTACAAAGGCAGCGGTCGAAGTTCGCTATCCGTTTCTCGACTTGAGGATTGTCGAATACCTGTTGGCCGTTCCAGCGATGCCGTGGTTTTTTCGCAAGCTTCTGCTGCGCGAAACTGTGCGCGGACGGCTTCCCGAGGAAATCCGCAAACGGCCCAAAATTCCGGCGCATGATCCGCTGGGCGAAGCGCTTAGGAGTGCGCCGGCATCTTGCCTGCCAGCAAAAGACATTTGCCCGGAACTCGGGCGGTACGTGAATCTGGAATCTCTTGCGCGGCTGAGCTGGGCAGGGGACTCCGAAACGGTAGCGATGAAAGTCCGGCCGTGGTGCTTGAATTTTTGGCTGCGGCGCGCCGGGCATTACTCCGAGGAATCGGCCACCGTGGCATCCGGGAAAACAGGATGACGATACTTTTGGCGGGTGGGAGGCGAGGTCGGCACCGGATTTCTCGCCAGAAATCAGTAATTTACCTGAGACTTCGCCCATAGTTCTACAGTCAAGCATGCAGGACCGCAATGAAGTTTCTGTTGAAGCGCGACCGTCAAACGGGTATAAAATCATCGAGGTGCCAAAGCGTCATGGATAAACGATCCGTCGATCGTTGCGGGAAAAAAGTGTACGAAACGCCAGCTTTGGTTGCCTATGGCACCGTATGGCAGTTGACGCAGAAGGTCGGCCCAAATGGCAATCCTGATTCACCGCGGCCCGGTTTTCGAAACAAAACACATGCGTAGGAAAATGACGTTCGATTTGAATGCGTGCTTGTTGACGTAAAGTCCGGCTGGTCCTGAATTGAAGCCTGCTCTGCAACGCCACTGGGCCTATGTGTGCAGAGGCTTTTGAGACTCTGCTTCCAGGTTGTGTTTCGGGCCATCCAAGCGATCTCTAAGAACTTCGAATTTGTTTTGACCGGCGACTAGTTGAGCGTTCCATTACGAAGTAGGGAGATGACTAGCCATTCTATAGTTGAAGACGGCTAATAACATTGGGCACAAATTTCAGTTCCCAGCGACTGGACACTCGACATTCGGATAGTTCCAGCAAGAAGGCATATGAGGCGCCGGTTGTGGTGATATATGGAACGGTGTGGACGCTTACGCAAAATGTCGGCCTGCATGGCAACGTTGACGGCCGGCGCGTTGGTTTTCGTCACCGGACTCATGCATAAGTCGCGGAAATCCGAGAGCGGTTGCTTTTTGTTTGCATCTAAAATCCAGCAGATCCTCAATTGAAGCCTCCGCTACACTATTCAGCCTACGGTCTGGGAATTCTTTGTGACCGGCCGATTCCTGGCCTTGCCGCTGACGAGACGCCATCACCTGCTTCCCCCGACCTTCACATTCGCTTTGTCGACGCGGCTACCTCGGAAAGCCCCGAAGACGAAACACTTTGGTATACGACTTACATTACTGACGCAAATGGCGAACCTGCTTTGAAAATTTGGAAGAAGAAGAGCGGGGATTTTGCAATCCGCTACAGTCATGGCCTGTCGTTTCGCGTGGATTCCGATTTGTCCACAATCTCTGTTTGCGGCAGCGGAGCGATTACTGACGCAGATGTTGCGTCATTTCTGCTGGGCCCGGTCTTGGGCATTTTATTCAGATTAAAAGGGTTTACGTGCCTACATGCCAGCGCCGTCGCGCTGTGCGGCAAAGCCGTGGTATTTGCCGGCATGGAAGGATCCGGAAAGTCTACGACCGCAGCGATATTCGCCCGGCGTGGCCATGCTGTGTTAGCTGATGATATCGCCGTTTTAGACAAAAGTTGCGGAGGGTTCGCAGTTCGGCCGGGGTATCCCCGGTTGAATCTGCTGCCTGACTCCGTGAAATTACTGTATGGCTCGTCGCAGGCTTTGCCGGCCCCTGATCCAGCCGTCGAAAAACAGCAAGTGATTCTTGGGGGCGGAGAGCTCCGATTTCAGAGCGAGGCCTTGCCGCTGGGCGCAGTGGTCAGCCTCGACAGTGTTTCTGCCGGGGGTCCGCCGGTTTCTCTGAAAATACTTGCGCCGCAAGAGGCGTTAATCGAGCTTGCTTCTAATACCTATGCGAACAGAATGCTGGATCCACAAATGCGCGCGGGCGAATTTCTGACCCTGGGAGCGGTGGTGAAGTCGATTCCAGTGCTGCGCCTGATTGGGCGCGAGACGGCGCCTGATCTTGAAAGTCTGTATAGTGCCATCTGTACAGCCGTTTCGGATGCCATGATGTTGCAAGAGCAGAAAGCCGGTTGAACTAGCAGCAGTCGCAGTCAATGCTTTTGTGTGCGGGCAGGCTTCACAGCAGATTACGGGTTGCCGGAGTGCTCTTGGGAGACGCCGCAAAAAGATGGGCCATTCTGTTTGCCGCTGTAGTGGTCTCTTTTACGGCTATGTACCAGGCCATTCGATTGTATATCGCGTGGGATTTGGGGCGCTCAAGCAACCAGGCCACGCAGATCCGAGGAGCGGAACTCGAAGGAAACGCGGAAGCATGGGGTCGCCTCGGCGAGGCGATTGCAGCCAACTTCGATAATTTCCAGCCGGATCGAGCGAGATCGTTTTTCGAACGGGCATTGCAGCTGAACCCGCGCTCGGCGCGCCTATGGATGGATATCGCTGAAACCTACGAAGAACAGGGAAACATCTCCGAGGCAAAATCCGCGTACCTGCAAGCGCAGAAAGATTATCCGATCTCAGCGGACGTCGCATGGCGGTTCGGGAACTTTCTGTTGCGGCAGGGTCAGACTTCGGAAGGGTTGGAAAAAATTCATCGCGCGATCCTGGCGGACCCGAAGCTGGCGCCTCTGGCAATCTCTGTGGTTTGGAGCTTCGAGCCAAACGTGGATTTGCTGCTCCATCGAGTGCTCCCCTACGATCGCGGTTTGTATTTCGATGCGCTCGATTTTCTGGCGGCCAGGCACCAGGAAGATGCGGCGTTGCAAACGTGGCAAGAGATTATCAGTTTTCCCGCAGCGAAGCCGCTAAGTCTTCCCGTCACATTTCCATTCATGGACGATTTGATAGCCTCGGATAGAAGCGCCGATGCGCGGCGCGTTTGGGAGGAAGCTCTCAAGGCGGCGCATTGGCCTCAATCGGAATCCAAAGCGGATTCACTGGTCTGGAATGGTGGTTTTGAGGGGCCCATAGCAAACGGCGGCCTGGGCTGGCGTTTCGATCAGGAGCCTGGCTACTATATCAGCATCGATCCGCAAGTTCACCATTCAGGCGAGCAATCGTTGCGCGTGGACTTCACGGGCGGGTTCAATCTGGACTTTGCTGCAGTACAACAATTCGTGCCGGTACAACCCAGCACAATATATAGCTTTCAGTGTTTTATCCGAACGCGCTCGATTTCGACCGAGAGCGGCATGAGATTCGAGATTGTCGACCCGAACCACCACGAGGTAAATGCGGACACGCCTGCATTAACAGGCACCAATCCGTGGACGCCGGTCAGCGCGAACTTCACGACCGGCGCGGACACGCATTTTCTCAACATTCGCTTGCGCCGCTTCCCGAGCCGGTTATTCGACAATAAGCTTAGCGGGACGGTCTGGGTAGATGATGTGAGCCTCACGCCGTCGAAGCCCAACGGGCCTGCGGAGCCAACGCCATGAAAGTGGTGCGGGTCGGCATTTGCGTGCTCGTGGCTTTTGCCGTTCTGGCATTTGGGACGGTAGAGGTATGGTCGGAATCAATCCTAGAGATCGGAGCGGCCGTTTTGCTGTTGTGGTGGGCGGGTGACATCGCTCTGCATCGCGACGAGCAAATCTATTGGCCGGTAATTTGCTGGCCTGTACTTGCATTCCTGGCCATTGGAGTTTTGCAACTGGCACTCGGCGGGAGCGCCTATCCGTTTTTGACGCGCGTCGCGCTGATGAAGCTACTAGCTTGCGCACTGCTTTTCTTTCTCGCGATTCAATCTTTCCGGACGCGCCAGGATTTGAAATTCTTGGCCTGGTTCTTGATGTCCTTCGGTTTTTTTGTGGCGGTATTTGGGATCGCTCAAAATTATACTTCGCATAATGTCCTCTACTGGTATCGCCCGCTGACAAGGGGCGGAAACCCGTTTGGGCCATACGTGAACCGAGACGATTTCGCCGGATTCATGGAGTTGATTGTGCCGGTGGGCATATGTTTGCTTGCCTTTCGCGGCGTCCGCCGCGAACAGCAGTTATTTGTGGGAGTGCTGACACTGGTTCCGATTGTGGCGTTAATCCTGACCGCGTCGCGCGGCGGCATCGTAAGCTTCTTTTGCGAAATCGTACTGATTGCGCTGATTGCACGAACTCATAAGACAAGATTCCAAGCGCTTGCGGCTTCGGGACTGCTCATCCTGGCAGTCGGGGTCGTCGCTTGGCTCGGCGCGGGTAAAATATTAGACCGAATTAAATCTCCGAATCTGCAAGAAATCTCCACTGACCGCAGGGTAAGCATGTTGAGGGGTGCCTGGAACATCTTTCGGAGCCACCCGCTAACGGGGACCGGTCTGGGCACGCTGGTAGCGGTGTACCCGAAATATGAAACCTACTACGACGGCCGGATCGTGGATCATGTCCATGACGATTATGCGGAACTGCTGGCAGAGACCGGAATCATCGGTGGCTTGTGTGGGCTGATATTCCTCATTGTGCTTTTTGGCACTGCACAATCAAGGCTGATCCAGGAACAAAGCTCCTTTTCGCAAGCTATTCATACAGCGGGAATTGTGGCTTGCTTCGGTCTGCTGGTGCACGGATTTGTAGACTTCAACTTTCACATTCCCGCAAACGGGTTATTGTTTCTGGTGCAGACCTCCATTGTTATTTCGCCTACCTTTCGCCGGCGCGCCCTCAGTATTGGGAACCGGCAGTCATACAAGACTTCCACCATTGACATTCAGACTGGGGCTAAGTCATAGTTTTCGCGGGGTTGATTATCATCCATGGCTTCTACGGTCCGGAAGGCACTGGACTATGTCAGGGTCCAGCCTGTCTGGTTGATTCTGTTCATGTTGGTAGGGTGTGAGTGCGCGTTCGGCCAGAGCAAACCTCAGACCCCGCAGCAAACCAATACGAGAATTGCTGAACTTGCGTCGGCAGCGCGTTCGCATCCGCCGACTGGCGAGATACCGATTGGTTCAGGTGATTTGCTGCACATCGATGTATTTGAAGTGCCGGACTTATCTCGCGACGTACGAGTTGGTGAGACCGGCCTAATCTCGCTGCCTCTTATTCCCGATCGAATCCCTGTGGCCGGATGCACCACTTACCAGCTTGAGGGCAGGCTGGAAAAGCTGCTGGAAACGAATGGCCTGGTGATGCATCCACAAGTTTCTGTGATGGTTAAAGAGCAAAATAGCGATCCAGTCTCCGTGGCGGGAGCGGTAGGGCATCCTGTCGTCTATCACGAATTCCGCCCTACCACTCTTATCGAGGTGCTTGCGGCTGCGGGCGGCATTGCCAATGATGCAGGGGACAAAATCTTGATAACTCGCTCTGAAGCGGCCGGCACGGTTTGCGGCGAGGCCGACCCGCCGAGCGACCCGACGGTCGATTCGCACACCATGAAGATCAATATTTACGACTTGCTCGATAAGGGCGACCCGGCCTTCAATGTCCCTGTTTATGGCGGCGACGTAATTACAGTGCCCCGCGCGGGAATCATCTACGTTGCTGGCGCAGTGGCGCAACCAGGCGGGTACACGCTGAACGACCCGGGGTCGACCTTCAACACCATGAAAATCATTGCGCTCGCGCACGGTCTGATTGGCTCGGCCAAAGCGAACAAAGCGGTAATCTTGCGCAAAGATCCGAATACTGGCCAAACGCAACAGATCCACATCAGATTGAAACGGATCATGGACCGCAAGGATCCCGACGTTAAGCTTTATGCGGGAGACATTTTGTATGTACCGGATAGCACCACCAAACGAGTACTAGGCAAAGCAGGAGCTGCCGCCATAGGCATTGGAACAGGTTTGGCAATTTACCGGATACCGTGACGCAGATATGAAACACGAGGAAGGTCCCTCTCAAGCCGATGGACGAAGCGCCTAAACTAATTCCTGTGGATCGCAGGAGAGAGTCGCTAGCCGTGGTGTCTCCGGCCCCGGTTCCAGCGGCATGGACGCCCCAAAAAGAAGTGAATCTGCTGGATTATCTGATAGTTCTGCGAAAGCACCAGTGGATGATTCTGACCTTTCTCCTGACCGTTGTCACAATCGTGACGATTGCATCATTCAAAATGAAACCCGTCTATGTCGCCTCCGCCCGCGTGGAAGTAGATCGCGAGAGCAACGGCCCGCTGCCATTCCAGGGGACAGATTACGACGAATACGTCGATATGGACAACTACATTCAGACGCAGGCGCAGATCCTCCAAAGCGAAACATTGGCGATGGATACCATACGTTCCTTGGATCTGCCCCGCTACCCGGAGTTCGGGGGTGATTCTAAGGCGTTGGTGAACGCCGGTCCCAACCAGAAAACCCCGCCGATTTTGGGCGATTTCCTATCGCGCCTGACGGTTAGCCGCGTGCCGAATAGCCGGCTGATCGAGGTGCAGTTCGCAGCTGAAGATCCGCAGTTGGCGGCCAGAGTAGTGAACGCCCACCTGCACAATTATATCGAACGCAACTTCAAGAGCCGCTACGACGCGACTATGCAAGCCTCCAATTTCCTATCTTCGGAGCTGGAAGAGCTGCGGCTGAAAATGGAAAAATCGGACGCCGCGGAGGTTGCCTATGAACGTCAGAACCAGATCTGGATGGTTGACGCGAACCAAAATACGACAACTCAAAAGCTATCGGCCCTCAGCAGTGCTCTTACGTCGGTGCAAACGGATCTAGCTCAAAAAGAAGCGATGTACGATCTGGCCCACTCCGACAATGCCGACTCCCTGCCCGATGTAGTGAACAATGCAACAGTTCAGGATCTAATGAGGAAGAAAACGGATATCGATGAACAGTACGCAGATGCATTGAGTCAGTTTGGGCCAAATTGGCCGAAGGTGCAGTTGCTCAAGGCGCAGGATGAAAACATTGCCTCGCAATTGAAAGCCGCGAAGTTGAGTGCGGTCCAACTGGTCGATGACCAATATCATCAGTCGGAGGCGCATGAACGCCTCCTCGAGCGCGATTTGACCCATCAAGAAATGCTCGCGGACAACATGGCGCAGCGGCTTGTCGAATACAATATGCTGAAGCATGACGCGGAAACAAACAAGCAGCTCTACGATGGTCTGCTTGAGAAGCTAAAAGAGGCAGGGATTTCGGCAGGCTTGCGTTCCAGCAATATCCGCATAGTCGATCCCGCGCTGGTTCCATCCGTTCCGGCGCGTCCACAGAAGTCGCGAAACATCTTTCTGGCATTTCTTGTAGGACTGGTGGGTGGCGTGGGCCTGGCCTATTTGCGCGAGTACCTGGATAACACCATCAAGTCGCCGGATGATGTGCAGAATTTGACGGGCCTGCCATGCCTCGCGGTTGTTCCCGCGTTTGCGCGAAATGGCAGCCGCGCGCTGGCCCGCATTTCCAAAGAGGCGGGAGCGGCCACAAACGGGGATTCTCGAGTCGAGCTGGTGTCCTTGCAACAGCCCAAGTCTGTGGTGTCTGAGGCGTTCCGCGCCCTGAGGACATCTTTGCTGCTTTCCCAGGCTGATCACGCTCCGCAGGTTATTTTGGTGACAAGCGCCCTGCCCAGAGAAGGAAAAACAACGTCGGCGGCAAATCTGGCGATTACTCTGGCGCAATTGGGCGACCGCACCATGGTGATGGATTCCGATCTCCGCAAACCAGGAATTCGGCGCGCACTGAACTTGCCGAACGGGCACGCTCATGAGATTGGCCTGAGCTCTTATCTCGCTGGTGTTGCCTCTCTGCAGGATATTATCGTGTCACATCCGGCAGTTCCTAATCTGGACGCGATCGCAACGGGCCCAATTCCGCCAAATCCTGCGGACTTGCTCTCTTCGCACCGGATGGCCGAAGCGATTGAAGATCTGCGGCAGCAATACAAATTTATAGTGATCGATTCGCCGCCAATCATGGCAGCGACGGATGCCGTGATTCTGTCAGCATTGACGGACGGCGTGCTGCTCGTGGTATGGAGCAATGAGACGCCCAAGGAAGCATTCTCTCGCACGCGCGAGTTGCTGGCCGGCGTGAAAGGACATCTGCTGGGCGTTGTGCTGAACGCCGTGAACGCCGGAGCGCCGGATTACTACTACTCTTACCGATACTATCCGTATTCGTATGGATATGGCGAAGACGAGAAGAATAACGAAGCTGGCCATGCCTGAGATAAAACTTCCTAGCCGTGAGAGGAGAGGTTCATGCGCGCGTTAATTACTGGCGGGGCAGGATTCATCGGCTCGCATTTGGCAGAAGCGTTACTGGCGCGAGGCGATGATGTGTTTATTCTGGACGATCTTTCGACCGGAAGCGTTGAAAATATCAGACATCTGAAGGGTTCTACGAAATTCCACTATGTGTTTGATTCTTTGCAAAACAGACATCTGCTCGCCGAGATGGTGGATGAGTCCGACGTTGTCTTTCACCTGGCGGCAGCGGTGGGAGTGCGCCTGATTGTCGAAAGTCCTGTCCGGACTATTGAAACGAATGTGAACGGGACGCAGTTGGTGCTGGATGCTGCCAACAAGAAGAGAAAGTTGGTATTCACCGCATCCACTTCCGAAGTCTACGGCAAGAGCACAAAAGTGCCGTTCTGTGAAGATTCCGATTTGGTGCTTGGCCCCACGACAAAAGGAAGGTGGAGTTACGCGGCATCCAAGGCTCTGGATGAGTTTCTTGGGCTTTCGTACTGGAAAGAGAAAAAACTGCCGGTGATTGTGGCGCGATTTTTCAACACGGTTGGACCGAGACAAACGGGGCGCTATGGCATGGTGTTACCCAATTTTGTCTCGCAAGCTTTGTCTGGGCAGCCGATCACGATTTTTGGGACGGGGCAGCAATCGCGCTGCTTTTGTGACGTGACCGACGCCGTTGAATCCATAATTCGTCTGGTGGATAGCGGGAAGGCAGTAGGGGAAGTCGTGAATATCGGAAGCGATCAAGAGGTCACGGTTGAGGGCCTCGCACAACTCGTTAAACAGCGGAGCGCGAGCCATTCGCCGATCACGTACATTCCCTACGATCAGGCCTACGAGCCGGGATTTGAAGACATGCTTCGCCGCGTGCCATCGCTCAAAAAACTGCAGGCGATCGCAGGCTTTTCTCCCAGGATTCCGCTCCACACAATCGTCGATCGTGTGATCGCGCACTTCCGCGAGCGAGCCGTGGCAGCGATACCCGAGCATGAGTCGCGTGTGCCGCTGATGATCTCGGCAGCGGAAGAAGCGGGGAAAACAGCGAGACCCTAGCAGGCCAGCTTACGACCGACCGGCAATGGTCTATGGAAAGCGCTACTTCAACAGGGCCCGGTGAGAACTTCTATTATTCCGGAACTGAATTGGAAGCAATGGCCGAGGCACGCAACTATTGCCAGTGGATTCTGCGGTATTTTGCGCCATACCTTGGCGAGAAAATAGTCGAGATCGGAGCGGGCGCGGGCACGTTTTCCGAACTTCTATTAAGGCGCAAGGAAACTTCAGAACTGGTGCTGTTTGAAGCTGCTGAAAATCTCTTCCCTCTGCTACGGAACCGGTTTAACGATGACAGAGTGCGGTTGCATTTGGGCGCATTCGCACCCGCGGTTTTGACCGGGGCGCCGGATTCGGTAGTCCTCGTCAACGTTCTTGAGCACATCTTGGATGATGAACGCCTGCTCTCGCAAATTCAAAAATGCTTGAAAGTTGGCGGGAGTCTCCTTTTGTTTGTTCCGGCATCGCAATGGAATTTCGGTTCTTTGGACGAGGCATTCGAACATCACAGGCGATATAGCAAACCGGCACTGCGAAAAAAACTCGAGCACGCCGGATTTCGGATCGAAAGGCAGCGTTACGTCAACTTTATGGGCATTGCTTCGTGGTTCCTGGCTGGAAAAGTTCTGCGTCAAACAACGATCAAGCCTTCCCAAGTGCGCTGGTATGACCGTTGGATTATCCCATGGAGCTTCAAGCTTGAGCGGCTCTGCGAGCCGCCCATTGGCCAAAGTCTTCTGGCGGTGGCATCGAAATGAATTTTCCCGGCTGGTGGCGGAAAATTAGTATTTATGAGCGGATTCTCGTCCTCCTGTTCATTGTGTCTTTGCCGCTTGTGAATCCATGGGTTCGAGGAGACGGCGTCGGCTACTACGCATATGCACGTGCTTTGGTGGTGGATCGTAACCTTCAGTTTGAGCCAGATTGGCTGCATGCAAATCCGAGCTTTCGCGACGGCAGAGTAGACGCCGATGGCCGCATTCGCGCGGATGAATACACATCCACCGGCCATCTGGACAATCACTTCACCATTGGGCCGGCTTTGATTTGGATGCCCTTCCTCACAGCGGCTCATGCAATAGTTCTTGGCGCGAACCGGCTCGGCGCTCGCATTCCCGCAGATGGATTTTCATGGCCTTATCTCGACACTATGGCTATCGTCACCGCGGTTGCCGGCTTCATAGGCCTGCTCATCTCTTTTCGGCTTGCTCAAAAATATTTTCCGGCGCGTTGGGCGTTTTTGGCGACTCTGGGAATCTGGTTTGCTAGCTCTTTGCCCGTCTACATGTACTTCAACCCGTCGTGGTCTCATGCCCAGTCGGCATTTGTGGTGGCGCTCTTTCTTTGGTACTGGGATCGCACCCGGAACGAACGCACACTCCGACAGGGGGTCGTCCTTGGACTGATCGGCGGGCTCATGATGGATATGTATTATCCCAACGCAATATTTCTTCTGGTTCTTGTCGTGGAATTCGCAATTGGCCTGGCGAAGCGGGCGAAATCCGAGGCGCTAGGGGCATCTTATGCGAAGCATCTCATCGGGCTTTATGCGGCTTTTGCTGGCGCTCTGGTGCTCGCGTTTTCGCCAACGCTGATAACCCGCCGGATAATTTTCGGCAGCTTTTTCGCAACAGGGTATACGGAAATCGGGGCCTGGAGCCTCAAAAATCCGTTGTGGGGCCGAGTACTTTTTTCAGCAGATCACGGGCTGTTTAGCTGGACGCCGATTCTCCTGCTGGCATCTGCGGGATTACTGTTCTTGTGGCGCCGGAACAGAACGCTTGGCGGCGCGCTAGCACTCTCTGCCGGAGCATTTTATTTTCTAATTGCAACGTATCCGGACTGGGATGGAATCTCGTCCTACGGCAATCGCTTCTTTGTGTCCCTGACTCCAATATTTGTGCTGGGCCTCGCAGCATTCCTGGCAGCATATGAACAATTATGGCGCAAGCGCGCCGGGGCGGTGTCCAGCGCCATCGCGGTATTAGGCCTGCTGATCGCCTGGAATTTCGGCCTGATATATCAGTGGGGCATGCACTTGATTCCAGATCGCGGATCGATCTCGTGGGACGAAATGGTCTCCAACCAATTCCGCGTGGTTCCGGCGGACTTTTCCGAATCGCTCACTCGTTATTTCACAGGCCGCCACGAACTGATGAGACAGATCGAAAACAGAGATTTGCGTCAATTGGGAGAAGAGCAGCCTTCTGCAAAGGGGCCAATGGTGGAGAAATGAGCAGAATGGAGCCAACAGCGAACGGAAATCGTCAGATCACTCACGCGATTCAAGTGACGGTGGCCGATGTTCTTGCTGCCGTGCTGACGTCTTGCGAGGAAACTGCAAATGCTGTGCGAATCTGAAGGTGCTTCTATGATGACGGCCTCTGCCGCGCCCGCGACGGGCGAAAAGACAAGCGAGAGGAAGATGCGCGTATTGCTGCTGTGTTCGCATCCCACGCAATACGGTTCTCCCATGTGGCGGCGATTCTCGCAGCATTCCAAGCTGGACGTGCTTGTGGCGTATTGCAGTATGCAGGGCGCTCAGGCGCAGATGGATCCTGATTTTGGCGTGAAAGTCGCGTGGGACGTGCCACTGCTCGATGGCTATCCCTGGATTCAGCTTAAGAATGTTTCTCCCCGCCCCAGGGTAGGCGGCCTTTTTGGCTTGATCAATCCTGGCATTTGGAAGGTAATACGCGCGGAACGGTTTGATGCCGTTGCTATCTTCACCGGATATATGTGTGCGACTTTCTGGATAGCTCTCGCCGCCGCGAAACTTTCTGGCATTCCCGTTATGTATGGCACCGATGCCACCACGCTCCACCCCATTGACGGGCGAGGCTGGAAAACGCCCGTCAAAAAATACCTGTGGCCGCGGCTATTTCAAATGGCGGATATGGTGATCGCACCGTCCAGCGGGACAGCCGCGCTAATGCGTTCCCTGAATGTGCGGGAAGAGAAGATCACTTTGATGCCCTACGTGGTTGACAATGATTGGTGGATCGAAAACGCCAGCCGGGTTGACCGCAAGTCTGTTCGAAGAGCTTGGGGAATACCGGAGGATGCGCGCGTTGTTCTTTTTTGCGCCAAGCTTCAGCCATGGAAGCAGCCACAAGATTTGCTGCGCGCTTTTGCTAGCGCAAATATTCCCAACACCTATCTCGTCTACGCGGGAGATGGCTCTTTGCGTGAGCCATTGGAGCGCGAAGCAAAGGAGCTGGGCGTTAGCGAACGGGTTCGTTTTCTTGGATTCGTGAATCAGTCTGCTTTGCCGCAGGTCTATTGTTCTTCCGACGTGATGGTCCTGCCCTCGGAATACGAGGCCTTTGGCGTTGTTGTAAATGAAGCAATGCTCTGCGGATGTCCAGTGATTGTGAGTGATCGGGTTGGAGCGCGGCTCGACTTGGTGCAGGGCGGTGTAACCGGCTGCGTTTATCCGTGTGGAGATATCGCCAGCCTGTCGTCCTGCTTGCAGAAAATGCTGTCGGATCCCGCGTGGCTCTTCAAACAAAGAGAAGCCGCGCGCGCCCGCATAGCTCGATGGTCTCCGGAACTTTATGTTCAGAGTTTTGTTGATGCCGTTGCTGGTCGAACTAGCAAACGATAGTTCGCCAGTATTGTTCCGCTATGATTGAAGCGAGAGGTCAAGTAAGGACTTTTTGATGAGATTGGTATCGATATCAGAGCGGAACAAGCAGTCGCTCATCACCGTGGTCGTGTGGCTGATGGGATTGTGGGTCGCTTGGACTGTGGGCCACTGGGTCGCCAACGGAGAGACCAATCTGCTGATATTCGCAGCTGTTGGCGTGGTTCTTGTAGCGATTGCGCTGATGATCCTTCGAAACTGGCACGCCGGCTTCTACTTCTTCCTGGTCTGGCTTCTGTTCGAAGACCTTATTCGCAAATATCTTGGCAATAACATGGCCATTTTTTTTGCCAAGGATGCTTTGGCGGGCCTCAGCTACATCTCTCTGCTGTTGGCAATTCGCCGCAAGGAAGCAACCGCCTTCCGCCCTCCCTTCTTGCTTTTCTTGACTTTCTTTTTCTGGTTTGCCGTTCTCCAGGTGTTCAATCCCTATTCTCCCAGCCCGCTCTTTGGGTTCCTCGGGCTGAAAGTCGATTTTTTTTACATCCCGCTGATGTTTCTTTCGTACGCGCTCATTCGTGATGAGCATGATCTCCAACGATTCTTGCTGGTATTCATGGTCCTTGCGATTGTCATCTCCGGTCTGGGAGTTATCCAGGGAATCGTGGGTCCTCAGTTTCTGAACCCTCCAACGCTCCAACGCGATATTCGCGAACTCGGTTCGCTAGATAAAGTGACTCCGCTTACTAACCAGCTGTTCTTTCTTCCGTGTGCCGTCTTCGTAAGTTCGGGCAGATTCGCTCTATATCTGATCCTTGCGGTTATCGTAGGCATGGGAACGGCGGGCTATTTTGTTCTCTCGTCCTTAAAAGGGCGAATGACTACGTATATCGGAATTGGATTGGTGGCCGTGGCTATCATGTTGAGCGGTTCACGCAGCGCATTCCTTTTCTCCTCGATCAGCGCCCTTGCTCTTTGCGCGGCGTTTCTATGGGGTGCGCCGTGGCGTTGGGGCCGCGGACGCCGCCTCGTCAAGGCAATCAGACGAAGCCTGATCGTTGCCAGCCTTGCATTAGCTGCGTTTATCCTGATTTTTCCGGCTGCGGCAGGTTCCCGGCTGGGCTATTATTCTCAAACTCTTTCCCCGTCCAGTTCTGCTTACGAATTGGGAGACCGATCATGGACTTATCCCATGGAGGAACTAGGCAAAGCCTTTGATGGCCCGCACTGGATTGTCGGAAATGGAACAGGAACAGCCACGCTCGGCGTTCAGTACGTCAGCCAGATTGTTAAAAAGCCGCTCCCCGACGTCACGGTTGAAGAAGGATTTGGCCAGATGATCGCAGAGATGGGAATCCTGGCGCCTATTTTGTGGATTCTATGGACTGTTTCGCTGCTAATTGCGTGCTGGAGGGTTGCAGTTCACTTGAAGGAGACGCGATTCTTCCCGATTGGGATCGCTATCGTTTGGTACGGCGTTTTGCTCCTCTTTGGACTGACCTATCTGGGTTTGGATGCGTATCAAAACTACGTCAATAATGCCTTTTTGTGGCTGCTCGTCGGCATTCTGTTCCGCCTGCCGGAACTGGCCGCTCAGGACGTTGCCGTTCCAGCGGCCGCTCTGGACGTTCAGAATTCATGATAAATAAACCCAAGCCGCGGATTGCTGTAGTTTCTCCGTTCCTCGACAAGCAGCATGGCACGGAATTATGTGTCGCAGAACAAGTGGAAAGGCTTGCTGACGAATACGAATTCCACGTGTACAGCACGCGAATCGCGGATATGGATACGCGCAAGTTCAGATGGCACCGGATTCCCGATATTCCCGGCCCGCACTTGGTGAAATATATTTGGTTTTTCTGTGTGAATCACCTGTGGCGCTGGCTTGGCCGCGTTTCGGGCAAGGTCGATTTCGACCTCACTTACTCGCCGGGAATCAACTGTTTCGATGCAGAACTGATCGCTGTGCATATGGTGTTCGCCGAGTTTTTTGAGCGGGTCCACGGGAGCTCGATTGCGCGGGCAAGCCAGTCAGGCTCGTGGTTCCGAACGATCCACCGAAGGTTGTTTTACCGGCTCATCATTTTGCTGGAGCGGCAGATTTATGTGCGGCCAACTCTTCCGCTTATTGCTGTTTCACGAAAAGTTGAAAATGATCTAAAGCGATTTTACGGCTGTAGGAGTTCCTCTTTTGTCGTATATAACGGAATTGAATCATCGAGATTCAATCCACACGTTCGGCAGAGCCTTCGTGGTCGGGCTCGAGCCAGCCTCGGCTATTCGGAATCCGATTTTGTGCTGCTGCTGATAGGCAACGACTGGAGAACAAAGGGCCTGCACTGTTTGCTCGAGGCCGCCGCTCTCCTAAAGCCGCGATCTGTGAAAGTAGCCGTGGTTGGAAAGGACGACATTTTGCCTTTTCGAGCGCTACTGGACAGCAGAGGCTTGAATTCGAGCGTTCAGTTCCTGCCCTTAAGGCCAGATCCTGAATTCTATTACGCAGCGGCGGATGCATACGCCGGTCCTTCTCTGGAGGATGCCTTTGGGATTCCTCCGCTCGAAGCCATGGCCTGCGGTCTTCCCGTTATCGTTAGCAGACAGGCCGGGGTCAGCGAGCTGATCGCCCATGGAGAGGATGGGTACATCCTCGAAAATCCCCAGGAACCGCGGGAGCTTGCATCTTTGATAGCGAAGCTTTGCGAGGATAAAGAACTCAGGCAGCGTATAGGTCACAGGGCTGCTGAGACGGCGCGCCAATACACATGGGAGCGTAACGCCGCACGTTTCCACGAGATCCTGCAGCATGTATTGGAGAAAAAACATGCGAATCACTGCATGGTGACGGAACCTGTCTGTCCGGAGGCTCGAGATTGAACGCGCGGCACTTCTCGTTTGGCTCATGATTGTTGGACTTTTCTCCGGAATTTCCAGCGTCGGTGGAGTTCAAACCGCCGGGCGCCAAACGGCCGCGGCATTGACGAATATTGCGAACGATCTCGGCTGGCCATGCTTTTTTATGAGTCTTAACGATTCCTCGGAAGAGCACGAAGCCTGTGCGGCGGGCACGCATTTTCGCTTTCGTGGCTTTGCTCGCCGGAAATCGGCATTCACGCTCGAAGCTCTCAATCTTGCGCGAGGCAAGCCGAAACTGATTTTTGCGGCCCATCCAAATCTATCGCCGATCGCATCGGCCATGAAAGTTGTCGCAGGAAATGCGCGAATCATTGCCGGAACGCACGGAATCGAAGTGTGGCAGCCGTTATCGGCCATGCGGCGCAGAGCGCTTCGCCAGGCGGACCTGATCGTTGCTCCCAGTTCAGATACCATGCGCAGACTCGCACAAATTCAAGGCGTCCCAGAAGGCAAAATACGCAAGCTCCCATGGCCGCTCGACCCTGAATTTCTGGCACTCGCCAGTTTTCCGGTCAATTTGCCGCCGCCCGAGGGATTTCCGCATGGCCAAGTCGTGCTTTCGGTCGGCCGTTGGTCTTCGGCGGAACGCTACAAAGGTGCCGATATATTGATTCACTCTGTCGCCAAGCTTTCAGCTGACTTCCCTGACGTTCATCTTGTTTTGGTGGGCCCCGGCGACGACATTCCCAGGCTTAAGCAAGAGGCGGAGGATTGTGGCGCGCCACAACGCATTCATTTTTTCACTGAGCTTTCTCGAAACGAGCTCGGCGCCTGTTATTTTAACGCTCACGTTTTTGCGCTGCCCAGCACTGGCGAGGGCTTTGGCCTGGTTTTTCTCGAGGCAATGGCATTTGCAAAGCCGGTCCTTGGCGCAAATGCGGGTGGAATCCCAGATGTTGTGGAACATGATCGTGAAGGATTGCTCGTTAGCCCGGAAACAGAGGCTGTCTCATCCGCGCTCGCACAACTGCTTTCAAATCCTGTCCTGCGGGCCGAACTTGGGAAGCGCGGCAAACAGCGCGTTATACGCGAATTTTCATTTGAATGCTTCCAGCAACGCTTGCTGAATACAGTGAAGGAACTAATCGAAGCAGCGCCAGCCGAAGTTGATTTGGCCAAACCATGAACATACTCATGACCGCGCAGGCATACTATCCATTTTATGACAAGGGCGGACCGGCCGTCAAAGTACGCGCGATTGCACTTGGCCTGGCAAAACTGGGTCACTCGGTAGCAGTTCTCACTTCAGATTGGGGATTTCAGCCATCGATGGCTCCAACCATGTCCGCAGGGAAATGCCGCTTAGGTTGGTGCGCCCAGGAGTCCGGGGTAACAACATTTTTCCTTCGAAGCGTAGGGCGCTATCGCGCGCTGTCCTTGAATCCAGATGTGTTAACATTTTCATCGCGCCGTATCAGGGGATACGACGTCGTGCACGTGTATGGTCTTTACGACTTTCTGGGCCCTGCCGTGACTTTCTTCTGTCGCAGCAATCATATCCCGTATGTCGTGGAGCCTATGGGCATGTTTCGCCCAATCGTTCGCAATATCGGCATGAAGAAGCTCTATCACCGCATGTTTGGGAAAAAACTTCTTGGGGCCGCCCAGCGCCTGATCGCGACGTCGGGCCAGGAAAAGGGAGAGCTTGTGGCTGAAGGCATTGACCCAACCCGGATAGTTGTGCGGCGCAACGGTGTCGAATTGCCTTCCTTTTTATTGGAATGGGGAGCGTTTCGCGCGCAATGGAACATTCCACCCGATGCGCAACTAGTTCTATTTCTCGGCAGGTTGGAAGCAAAAAAAAGCCCGGAGTTGTTGCTGACTGCTTTTGCGGAATGGCGCAGGAAATCCCAGGCCGCCGCACCTTGTTTTCTTGCAATTGCTGGGCCTGAACAGCAGCGCGGCTATTCTTCGCGGCTTACTTCGATGGCGTCCTCGTTGGGCGTCGCGGATTCTGTTCGCCTTACTGGGCCGCTTTACGATGAGAAGAAATGGAGCGCCTATCGCGATGCGGATGTTTTCGTACTTCCTTCGCAGAACGAGAACTTCGGCAATTCGGCCGCCGAAGCGATGGCGTGCGGCACTCCGGTTATTGTGACGGATCAGTGCGGAATTGCCCCGCTCATTGCCGATAAGACTGGTTTGGTTGTCGCTCATGATGCGAGCGCAATAGCAAATGCCTTGCAGCTTATCCTTGAAGATCCGACCATTGCGTCGCGCTTTCGTAGTGCCTGTCCGGCGGTTGTCAGCGGACTTTCTTGGGAAGAGCCCATTTCCCAAATGCTAAGCGTATATCGCGCCGCTTGCCGAAAGGTGCTGTAACATGAAAGCTCACCGGGCTTTCTATTGCGCGCTGTCGCAGGTGTATGGCTCGGCGAGCGTGGGCATTGGCCGAGTGCATTTTGTTGAACGGCTTCGTCGGGAAAGCTGAGCTTTCTCAGGCAGGTAAACCAATTCTTATGTGTGGAATTTGCGGAATCATCGGTAATGAAAACCAAACCGCGGCGATGAAGCGGGTTCAGCGAATGATGCAGGCCATGACGCATCGCGGGCCTGATGGTGAAGGCCGTTTCGCTGCTCCTGGCGCTGCTTTTGGCATGCGGCGGCTCAGCATCATCGATCTTCCCGGAGGCCAGCAGCCCATCTGGAATGAATCCGGAACGATTGCCGTGGTATTCAACGGAGAAATCTATAATTTCCGCGAATTGCGCCGCTCGCTCGAGGACCATGGTCATGCTTTCTCCACGCAATCCGATACGGAGACTCTCGTCCACGCCTATGAAACATGGGGAGCGGACTGCGTTCGGCATCTGCGCGGCATGTTTGCTTTCGCCATCATGGAATTGCCTGATGGAAAGATGAATCGCCCACGCCGCGTGTTTCTGGCGCGCGACCGCATGGGAATCAAGCCTCTTTACTATGCCTTCGCGGGCGGCAAGTTTCTTTTCGCGTCAGAAGTTCGGGCCCTTTTAGCCAGTGACTGCATTCCGCGGCAGCTTTCATCCTCTTCGGTTTCAAGTTACCTGCTGTTCGGCTCGGTATGCGAACCGATGACGTTGATCGAGGGTATCCGCTCCTTACCTCCCGGATATTGCGGCTACGTTTCGGCCGGCGCTCCCTCTCTTTTTGAGCCTAAGCCGTATTGGACAGTTTCCGATGCGACGCAATCTGCCGAGGTGCACTCTACTGGATCCGCCACTGAACATATCCGCGCAGCCTTGGAGGACTCTGTCCGTTGCCATCTTATCTCGGACGTTCCGCTTGGCGTCTTCTTGAGTAGCGGAGTTGATTCCACGGCTCTCGCCGCAATTGCCAGCAAACAATCTGCGCGGGTAAAAACGTTCACGGTGGTCTTCTCCGAGCAGGAATTCAGCGAAGCAGAGCTGGCCCGCTCGACGGCCAATCGCCTGGGAACAGAACATTCTGAACTTTTGCTGACTGGCGAGGAAATGCGCGTGCGTTTGGATGAAGCCATCTCCGGATTCGATCAGCCAAGCGCAGACGGCATGAATACCTACTTCATCTCCTGGGCGGCGCGGCAGGCAGGTCTAAAAGTAGCTTTGTCTGGCTTAGGCAGCGATGAAATTTTTGGCGGGTACAGCACCTTTCGCGCCACGGCGCAAGTTTCGCGGCTTATGGCCAGCGCCCGATTTGCGCCTGAATTCCTCCGCAAGGCGGCAGTTCGCGTAGGTCTTTCGGGAGCATCCAACGGCACGCGTCCCGACAGAATGCGCAAAGCAAGCTCCGCATTCATCCAGCCAGCCGATCTTCCGCATCCGTATTTCTTCACGCGCACGCTTTTCGCGCCGCAGGCCGCGGGAGAACTCCTGCGCGCGTCTTCCGACACTTGGAAAAACTCGCCGTGGTGGCAATGGATAGCGAAAGCTGCGGAAGATACAGCGCAGCTCGACCGTTTCACTGCTGTTTCCTGGCTGGAAACCCGCTCGTATCTGGTCAGCATGCTCCTTCGCGACACCGATAGCATGAGCATGTGCCATTCTCTCGAGGTTCGCGTGCCCTTTCTCGATGATGCAATCTTGACAATGGCCCTCTCCTGCCCGGAAGCCGCCAAGAACAAAAAAGGCGTCAGAAAGTCTCTTCTGATTGAAGCTCTCGGCGATTTGATTCCGGCGAACATTGTTCAGCAACCTAAGCGGACGTTCACTTTGCCCTGGGAAGTTTGGTTGCGCGGACCATTGCGGCAACAGGTCCAATCGAGTCTGTCGAATTGTGACCCCAGCCTCGCCTCTATCATCGATACTAATGAGGTCACAAAGATCTGGCAGGGGTTTCTTGCAGGCCGAACGAGCTGGTCCCGGCCGTGGAGCATTTTTGTCTTGAATGAATGGGTGACACGGAACCTGCCAAGCGCATCGAATTTTTTGGCATCCGCATCAGAAGGTAAGGCGGCAGCTCCCGCGCTACACTAACGCGGAGAGTCTCGCTTGCGCGAGAGCAAGGGAAAAACCCAGCGATCATGATCATCTTGGGTATCAATGCATACCACGCGAACGCTTCGGCGGCGATTCTCGTGGATGGCCGCTTGATCGCCGCGGTCGAAGAAGAACGGCTCAATCGCGTCAAGTATGCTGCGGGCTTGCCGCACCGCGCGATTCAATACTGTTTGCAGGCCGCTGGAGCGAAGCTGTGCGACGTCGATCACATTGCCATTCCGCGCGACCCCTGGGCCCGCATTGGAACGAAGCTGCGCTTTGCGCTGCGCATGCCTCGTTTCGCAATGGAACGCGCCAAGGTTGCTGCTCGTTTTGGAGGAATCCAGCAGGAATTGGCTGCCGCGCTGGACTTGGACGCGAAGGCGATTCGCGCGCAGTTTCATCGCATCGAACATCATCGCGCCCATTTGGCCAGCACTTTCTTTGTCTCGCCATTCGAGCGCGCGGCGGTGCTTTCCGCCGACGGCCTCGGCGACTTCGCCAGCACAATGTGGGGCGTGGGCGAGGGTTCTCAAATTCGAACTGCGGGGGCTGTTTCGTTCCCCCATTCCCTCGGCATGTTTTATACAGCAATGACGCAGTACCTCGGCTTCTGCAAATTTGGCGACGAATACAAGGTCATGGGCCTGGCTGCCTACGGTTCTCCGGCTTATCTTAAGCAGTTTCGCGACATCATCTCTGTCGGCCGGCCGCTTGGTGTGCGGCTGAACCTTCGCTACTTCACGCACCATAAATCAGGTCCCGAAATGACCTGGAAAGAAGCTGGCGCAACGCCGGTGCTAGGGCGGCTTTTTTCGCCTTATCTTGAGCAACAATTTGGTCCGGCGCGCGCACCAGAAGAGCCCATCAGCGATCGTCATAAAGATTTTGCCGCCTCTATGCAAGCGTGTTTGGAGGAGATCCTGCTAGCTAATGTCAACGCACTTCACCAGCAGACGAACGTAAAAAACCTCTGCCTCGCCGGCGGAGTTGCCTTCAATTGCGTCGCCAATGGCAAAATCCTCGAGCGCACTCCTTTTGAACGTGTCTACGTGCAGCCGGCAGCAGGTGATGGCGGGCTCTGCGTAGGAGCTGCTTTTGCCGTTCAGCACGAAGTGCTTGGAAAGCCCCGATCTTTTCAGATGGATCATGCGTTCTGGGGACCGGGCTTTGAGCCATCCGAAATTCGCGTCGCTCTCTCAGGGAATTCTTTGGATACAGACAATGTTCAAATTGCCGAACTCGATGAGGATGCCTTGCTCCACGCAACCGCAGCGCGCATCGCTCAAGGAAAAATCGTGGGATGGTTTCAGGGTCGTGCGGAGTGGGGGCCGCGCGCGCTTGGCAACCGCAGCATTCTGGCCGATCCACGCCGCAGCCAGATGAAAGACATCTTGAACCGGCGCATCAAACATCGCGAAAGTTTTCGTCCGTTCGCGCCGTCAATTCTTGAGGAATCCACGGATGAATTTTTTGAGCAGACCCATCCTTCACCTTTTATGACTTTCGCCTATCCCGTCCGCGTGTCGAAACGTGCGGTAATTCCCGCGCCCACGCATGTGGACGGCACGGCGCGCTTGCAAACCGTGAATCGCAATACGCATTCTCTCTATTGGCGATTGATTCGAGTTTTCGGCGATATCACCGGCGTGCCTGTCCTTCTCAATACTTCGTTCAATGACAATGAGCCGATTGTTTGCAGCCCGCAAGAGGCGCTGGCTTGCTTTGAACGCACCAAAATGGATGTTCTGGTTCTGGGTAACTTTATGCTCGAGAAGAAATCGTCAGAAAGTTTGAGTGAGAATACTTCTGCCGAAGTGCTGGGTATGAAACGCTAACAACTTGGGAAACTTGCTGTGCGCATCTTATTATTGAACGAATATTTTCCGCCGGACACTTCCGCGACGGCCAAAATGGCCGCGCTGGTAGCGAACGCACTTGCGCGGCGGCATGAAGTGACCGTCCTTGCCGGCCGGCCCTCATACGATCCGGACGAACATTATCCGTTCGCATTTCTTCGGCGCGAGCAGCGCGACGGCATTGCCGTGGAGCGGGTCGGCTCTACTGTCTATTCTCGCCACCAAATGAGCAAGCGCCTCGCCAACTATCTCTCTTACGTATCTCTGGCCGTTCCGCGGGCGTTGAGCATCAGAACGGATTTGATTCTCGCGATGACCGACCCGCCATTTGCTGGAATCGTTGGGGCCATGCTCGCCCGCATCAAACGCGTTCCATTTGTCTATAACATTCGTGATCTTTATCCCGATATGGCTGTCGGGGGAGATATCGTTCGTCCGCGAACATGGGTAAGCGCCTGGGAGAAGTTGCATCGCGCGGCCCTTCGGCGCGCTGCCCGCGTAATTGTCCTCGGCGAGGATATGCGCGACCGCGTTCTGGCGAAAGGTGTCGATGCGCGCCGCGTCGTCGTTGTTCGAGACGGCATTTCCTTGCCGGTGCCGGATGCGCAACCGGATCATCCCGCCATTCGCGAGATTCGCGGCTCTGGCGAATTCATCGTGCTGCATGCCGGCAATCTCGGTTTTTATGGGGCATGGCCGACGCTGCTCGAGGCCGCCAGAATTCTGCCGCAGAACGGCATTCGCCTGGTTTTCGTCGGAGACGGAGCAAGCCGAAATCAGCTCGAACAATCCAGTCAAGACTGCGGGATAGTTCGCTTCCTTCCCTTCCGTCCGGCGAACGAAATTCCTTGTGTCCTTGCCGCCGGCGATGTTCACGTGGTGACGATCCGCAGAGGCCTCGACGGCGTGGTTGTTCCCAGCAAGCTCTACTCGATCCTCGCTGCTGGCAGACCGGTTCTCGCGGTCGCTCCGGAAGAGACTGATGTCGCGCGAATTATCCGGCGCGAGCGTTGTGGATTGGTGGCTGATCCGGATAAGCCCGCCGAAGTTGCCTCGGCGATTGAGTCGCTGAAAAATGATCCCGCTCAACTTGCTCTCATGGGACAGCGGGCTCGCGAAGCGTCACGCCAGTTCGCCAGAGCGAACGAACTCGACAAATTTGTTAGCGTCGTTGAAGAAGCACAATCTCATGCTGCACAGGGGCATTCATAAATGTGGAATGGCAAAAAGGTGCTGGTTACTGGGGGCGCGTCGTTCATTGGTTCGAATCTGGTGGACGCTTTGCTTGAGCGCGGGGCGCGAATCCGCGTTGTGGATGATCTTTCCAGCGGCCGGCTGGAAAATATTCAGGAGCATATACTGAACGGCAAAATTCGCTTCATCGAAGCGGACCTGCGCGAACCAGGTGTCGCTCGCGCGGTTATGAAGGACATCCAAGTGGTTTTCCATCTCGCCGCTGATCACGGCGGGCGGGGCTATGTGGATTTGCATCAGGCTGGTCCCGCGTCAAATCTGCTCCTCGACGGAATCGTCTTCTGGGAAGCAGTGAAAGCAGGCGTGGAAAAGGTCTGCTATGCCTCGTCCGGCTGCGTGTATCCGAATTATATGCAGACCGACACTACTAAGGAGATTTATTTGAAAGAGTCCGACGTGAAACCGCCGCACGATGCTGACAATATGTACGGCTGGGCAAAATTAATGGCCGAGATGACCCTCCAGGCCTATCACCGCGAGCACAATCTGGGCGCGGCTTCATGCCGTTACTTTACCGTTTACGGCCCGCGAGGCGTGGAAAATCACGCGGTAATCGCCATGATTGGACGCGCGTTTGTGGGCCAGAACCCCTTCGAAATCTGGGGCGACGGCCAGCAAATCCGCAATTGGACTTACGTGGACGACATCGTGGAAGGCACTATTCTAGCCGCCGTGAAGATCAATGACG
Organism: Candidatus Acidiferrales bacterium; assembly: GCA_035307965.1. GTDB lineage: Bacteria > Acidobacteriota > Terriglobia > Acidiferrales > UBA7541 > DAHUXN01. Next base: position 160,267 of record DATGHO010000037.1, read on the forward strand.
GGACCGCCGTGAACTTGGGCACCATGGAACGTGTTCGCGTCATCGACGCCGCGCAACTGGCTCTTGAATACGCAGGCAAAAAAGCCGATTTCAAGTTCCTGCGCAATATGCCCACCGGCCCCGCGAATCGCGTCGCAGACAACTCCCTTGCGAAGAAATTGCTCGGCTGGGAGCCGCAGGTCATGTTTCGCGATGGCTTGCGCAGAACCATGGATTGGTATTTTGCAGATCGCCGCCCAGACGAAGTCAGGGACCGCTTGGAAACAATGCTTACCGCACGCTGAATTCAGGGGTGAACCGTGGTATCGAGCAGTTGGATCGCTTTCGGAATCGCTTTAATGGTCTCCTTTCTCGTCACCTGGCCAGTGAGGCAATTTGCACTGTATGTCGGATTCGTTGACCGGCCCAGCGCGCGTAAAGTTCATCTGCGGCCTATGCCCTTGCTGGGTGGAGTGGCAATTTACGTGGGATTTGTGCTCGCGGTTGCCATGACCATAGAGACTGGCATGCGCATGGAAGTTTTGGGCATTGTGAGTGGCGCTACGCTCCTTGCCGTCACTGGCATTCTCGACGATAGCGGCATTCTCCACCATCAAATCAAACTCTTTGTGAGCATGCCTCTGGCCGCGTGCATGCTCGTGGCCGCAGGAATTCGTCCTGCCATCTTCTCGCAAATCATCGGTGGCAAAACAGGAACGCTTATCGACGTATTGCTCACCATCCTTTGGGTCGTCGGCATCACTGCCGCTTTCAGTATCTTGGACCATATGGATGGTTTGTGCGCCGGCGTGGCGGCGATTGCCGCGGCCTTTTTCACTCTTTCCGCGGTGCTTAACGGGCAGCGCATGGTTTGCACGCTTGCCGCGGCCGCCTTGGGCGCTTCATTGGGCTTTTTGCGGTGGAACTTTGCTCCGGCAAAAATTTTCATGGGTGATGGCGGCGCGATGTTCCTGGGATTCCTCATGGCCACGCTTGGGCTGAAACTGCGGCCGGCCGTCGCTCATCCGGCAGTGGACTGGCTCGCGCCGGTGCTAATCCTCGCAGTTCCTATCTTTGATACGACCTTGATTTCCATTTCGCGCTCTCGCCGCGGGCTTTTGCCATTCGCTTCTCCCGGCAAAGATCACACCGCTCATCGGCTTTCGAATCTGGGCCTCGGACACACGCGGGCTGTTTTAACTGTGTACCTCGTCGGCTGCGTTTTCGGAATCCTAGGCGTTGCGATTTCCTACCTCCGCTATTTCGAGAAAGGCGCTCTTTGCGTGTTTCTCTTGGCGACAGCTGTATTAGCCGTGGTCGCCTTGGAGCGTTCGCCTTACGAAGACCAACGTCAACTGGTCAATCCCGCCGCCCCAGCGCCTCAGCGCCTCACCGGCTCGGACTGACGCACCCACTATGCGCAAGCAAATGGCTACGTTATACTCTCTGCTTCGGAGAAGGAGTCCTGATTGGCCGTTCTGGCGGCCATTGGTTTGCAACGGATAGCAATCTGAAAGCTACCCGGTAAATTCCCGTGAAAAAAGGAAGTCCGTCCGTGGCGAGTCCGTCGTCAAATCATCTTCGCACTTCTAGCTCAACTACAAACGACGGAGCGGTCGCGATCATTGGCGGCTCAGCCGCAGGTTTTTTTACCGCTTATCTGCTGGCTCGCGAAGGGGTCGCTGTCAAGCTCTTCGAACAATCGGAGGAACTGGAGGCGGCCGCACGGACCTTGATTGTCACCCGGCGTATGAACGACCTGCTCGGTGACGCCGGCTCGGCCAGCATAGTCAATGAAGTACGCAAGTTCGAGCTTTTCACCGACGGCCGCGCCGCGACTGTGGCTCTTGCTCACCCGGATCTGATCATTGAGCGCTCCAAACTGATTCGCTCCCTCGCGGAACACGCTCAACGCGCTGGCGCCGAAGTACAGCTCGGACGGAATTTTCGCAAACTGCAGCCTCAGAAAGGAAAGTTGGAGCTTGAACTGCAGCATACGGGCAAAGGCTCGACCGAGCAGTTCGCAGCGAAAACGGTAATTGCCGCCGATGGGTCTTCAAGCGCCGTCGCGAAAGCCGCAGGATGGCCGCAATCCATCACCGTTCCTCTGATTCAAGCGATTGTGCCGCTTCCGAAAGACATGTCCCCCGATACCGTGAGGGTCTGGTTCGTTCCCGACGACACGCCTTACTTCTATTGGCTCATACCTGAATCAGCAGAAAGAGGCGCGCTCGGTTTGATCGGCGAATCCGGCTCAGAAGCGAGAAAGCACCTCGAGGCATTTCTCGAAAAGCGCAAGCTCGAACCCCTGGAATTTCAGGGCGCTCGCATTCCTGTCTACAATCGCTGGGTTCCCGTAGAGAAGGAACTCGATGGCGCGCGCGTTTTCCTCGTAGGCGACGCAGCGGCGCAAGTAAAAGTGAGCACCGTCGGAGGAATCGTAACCGGATTGCGAGGCGCGCTCGGCGTAGCAGAAGCGATTTTGAATCGCGGCTCGCGCGCGGAACTGCGGCGCTTGCGGCGCGAGCTGGATTTGCATCTTCTGATTCGCCGCGCTTTGCACCATTTCCAGCAGGACGATTACAGCAGCCTTGTCGACTCGCTGAATGCGCCGGCCAAACGCTCGCTCAGCCAGTTTTCGCGCGACGAAGCCCTCAAACTTCTCTGGCGAGTTTGCCTGAATCAGCCTCGCCTCATCCTAATGGGCCTTCGCGGGCTGCTCACTGGCGGACGCCGCTTCTATCAGGAAAATCCCTAAAAGCTGCCCAGCATGTACTTCCTCGGGATATCGGCGCTTGCTCACAATACCGCCGCCGCGCTCCTGGGTGAGGCCGGCATTGTTGCCGCCATCGAAGAATCGAAACTCATCCGTTCACGCGACGCAAGTGGTATTCCTCGCGCTGCCATCCATTTCTGCATGGAGCGCGCTGGAATCGACTGGCGCGACATCGGCGCAATTGCCGTCGCCAACCGTCCGTGGCGGGTGTGGACGCGTCGGGCTGCCTTTCATTCGAAGTTTCTCGCCACCTCGCCAATCTCCAGCGCCTATTACGAAAGCAAAGCCATCGGAGAACTCGCGACCGAATTAAACAATCAGCGCATTCTCCGTCTGATGTCCGCAGATGCGCGCGTTCCTTTGTTGGCCTTCGATCATCATCTCTGCCACGCAGCCAGTGCTTTTTATGCCGCTTCTTTTTCGCGGGCGCTCATCGTCACCTCCGACGAACAAGGCGGCGGTCAATCGGGCATCGTTGCCCTCGGTGATTCAGGCAAGATTCGCGTGCTTCATACCGCTCCGTTTCCTGATTCTCTTGGCTGGATATATTCGCAAATCACTGAGCTGCTCGGTTTCGTCCCGCATGAGCATGAACATAAAACTCAATGGCTCAGCGTCACGGCAGAGCCGCGCTATTTGGACATTTTTCTCCGCATGATTCGGCGTCCCGGTAGCGCATTTCCAAAACTGGCTCCTTCATTTTTCAAGCGAGGATTCGCCGGCCGGCTGGCCTTTTCGCAAATTTTCTACGAGCAGCTCGGAATTTCTGCGCAGCATCGATCGGAACTCCCCGACAAAACGCGCGCAGAGATTGCGAGCAGCCTCCAGAGGGCATGCGAGATTGTCGTCACAGATCTGGCCCAAATGCTCCGTGAGCGATACAACTCCGACAACCTTTGTCTTGCCGGAGGGCTCTTCCTGAATCCACTGTTAGTTGCTGAAATCGAACAAAAGGCCGGTTTTGCCCATGTTTTTGTTCAGCCCGCCGCCGGAAATGAAGGCACTGCGCTCGGCGCTGCCTATCTCGCCCGCCACAACAAGATTCCCACCCCTGCCGCGCATGCGCTTTCGCATATGTACTTGGGGCCAAGCTACTCCAATGAAGAAATAAAGGCTGTTCTCGACAATTGCAAAGCAACTTATCGCTGGATTTCCTCAGACGATGAAATTATCCACCAAACCGTAAAACTATTGCTCGCCGGGAAAATTGTCGGCTGGTTTCACGGCGCAGCGGAATTCGGTCCCAGAGCGCTGGGCAATCGCAGCTTGCTCGCCTCGCCGTGGGCTGCCTACGTCAAAGAAAACCTGAATGATTTCGTGAAGCACCGCGAACCGTTTCGGCCCTTCGCGCTTTCCGTGCCAGAGGAGGACGCCAGCAAATATTTTCAAGCCACGCCAGTTTCGGCGCAATTCATGGCCTCTATGGCCAAGCTCCGGCCGCAACATTTCGAGCTTCTCTCGGCATACGCGCTGGCGCAGGATTTAGTCCGTTTGCATGTAGTCAAGCGCGAGGCGAATCCGCTTTACTGGTCGCTCCTGAAGGCCTTCGGCGCACAGGCAGCGGCGCCTGTTTTGGTAAATGCCTCATTCAATCTCTTCGGCGAGCCTCTGGTAGTTTCTCCGCGCGACGCAGTTCGCAGCTACTTCTGCTCCGGCGTGGATGCGCTGGCAATCGGCAATTTCATGCTCGTTAAATCCTGAAATCGTTCATTTTCGCCCGTACTTGTCAAGCCACTTCAACTCTTCACGCACTTTGATCTTCCCGTGCCACGGATTATTCGCCAACGAATGTCCCTCTCCGGGGAAAATCAGCAGTGTCGAAGGCACGCCCATGGTATGCAGCGCCCGCTCCAGCAAGTAGTCTTCGCCGACGTAAACGCGAATATCATCCGCTCCGGCCACCATGTGCGTAGGCGTGCGCACCTTGCCAATCTGCCAAATGGCCGCCTCGGCGTTGTAATTTTGCTCCGTCTTCCATGGCAGCCCGCCCAGAAAATAGGCATCATCAAACGTGGTGTCGTCATTTCCCCAATTCACCACGTGTTCGACCGCTCCCGCGCCCGTCACCGCAGCTTTGAAGCGCGCTGTTTGGGTGATGAGCCAGTTTGTCATGTAGCCGCCATAGCTATACCCGCCAATGGTCAAATGATTCGGGTCTGCTGTGCCGTTCTTAACCAGCGCGTCCACGCCTTCCAGAATGTCCTTCCCAGGCCGCGACACAATATGCGGAATAATCCCCAGTGCAAACGCATCGCCGTAGCCGACCGATCCGCGGTAATTCGGCTCGAAGACCAGCCAGCCGTCAGTGGCCGCCAAATCCGCCCATTGGTACCAATCGGCTTCGAAATGATTTCCGTCCGCATCTTCCGGACCGCCGTGGATAAACGTGAACATGCGCAAATTCTTCTCGCCAAATTTCCCAGGTGGATAAATCAGCATGCCTTCAACTGTCGTGCCATCATCTGCTTTCCACTGGAACGTTTTTCCGCGAGGCAGTTGGTCATGCGCCAGCGTTTGATTGAACGATGTGATTCTCTGTGCCTCGGCGATTTTGTTGGGACTCACTGCCAAATAAACTTCCGCCGGACTCTGCAGCGAGGAGTAAACAAAAGCAACTGTAGACGCGTGCGCCGCCGCGGCAAACTCCTCGTATGTGCCGGCATCTGCCGGCTGTTTTGTGAACGCCGCGGAAGGCTCGCCTTCGATGTACGGCTGCACTTCCGTGCCAAGCCTTCCAGCCGCCAGCAAGCTCCCATCAGAAAGCACGGCAAAGCCGTTCATCGAGCCAAAAAACTTGCTGCCCCAGCGCTCGCATCCGTTTCCCGGCGTTCCGCAGTTCGCTGGCGCCGCTGTGCCCGCGCGCACCCAGTAGATCCGCGCCTGCGCATCTTTGTATGGACCATCAACCGCGCCATTCAAAAACGAAAAAAACAAATGTTTACTATCGCGCGCCCAGCGAATCGTATCGAAAAATGCCTGCGGATGGCGCAGCAGGGCAACCGGCTTAATTTGGTTATTGAGTGCCGCAGAGAGGTCGAGCGTGTACAGGCCATCATCATCGAGCGATTCCTCGCGTTTCGAACGGGATTCAGTCGCAAATGCCAGGAACCGGCCATCGGGAGAGCTGGCCAGTTGTTCCACGCGGTACGGCGTCGAGCTTACTTCCCGCGCTTCGGGAGGCTTACCTTCATCAATAGAGCGAGTCCAACTGCGCACGGCGGCAAGATCGATCACGAAAACGTCAGAATTGCGCTCGGATTCGCGATACTGAATCGTGTCTTTCCATTCATTTTTGTACTTGTCTTGTTGCTCTTTCGTCCAAGGATGCCGTGTCGCGAAGAAGATTTCTTTCGAATCCGCTGACCAGGTAAACGCCTGAACATTTTCGCTCGCAGCCGTCACCGGAAATGCCTCGCCTCCACCCACGGAAATTGCATAGACTTGCTTCGCGGCGCGCGCAGAATGCTTCGCGTCTTGGCGCGGCCGATCTGACTGAAATGCAATCCATTTTCCATCGGGAGACCATTCCGCCTCGCTGTCATGTCCGGATGTTGTCAGCGGCCTCAGCGAACCATCGCGCGTGCGATACAACCACAAATCCTCCCGGAAGCGGTTTGCTTGCCAGTCCGCCCTTTCCGTCTGGATCACCACCTCTTGCCCATCCGGAGAAACGACTATCCGGGGGAACGAAACTACATTGAAAAAGGTATCCAGAGTTAAGGGCGGCTTTTTATTTTGCGCTTGCACGCTTGTCCCGCAGCAGAGAATCGCAATGAAGGTAAAGATGAGGCCCGAACATCCTCGAAACACTGAATCCTCCATGAGCCCCTCAATTTTATTGTTGAGCCCAGCGAATTCTACTATTTGCAGTCAGGGCTTGCCAGTTTCCCCGCTACAAAGATTCCGGTATTGTCGGAGGGCACAATTGTAAGATAATGGGTGTTTGTCCTAGGATTCCGGGCTTCAGGTTTGAAACGAGGAGATTCACGTGCGGATATCTGTCATAGGTGCTGGCTATGTTGGTCTGGTCACTGGAGCGTGCTTGGCGGAATTGGGCCACCAGGTTCTTTGCACCGATAACGACGCCCAGAAAATCGATGTGCTCAATGCGGGCAAGTTGCCTATTTTTGAACCAGGCCTCGACGCCATCGTAGAAAAGAATCGCCGAAACGGCCTGTTGTCCTTCTCCTCCGACACCGCCAAAGCTGCCGCAGAAGGTGACGTTATCTTCATTTGCGTAGGCACCCCGCCGCTTCCCAATGGCGATGCCGATTTGAGTTCCATCGATCGTGTCGCCCAGATGATTGCCGCAGAGTCCACTTCAGACAAGCTCGTCGTGGAAAAAAGCACAGTTCCTGCGCAGACCGGCCAGCAGTTGAAACGAGTCCTTGGGATCTACGGACGCACCGGCTCACTCCGTTTTCGTGTCGCCTCAAATCCCGAGTTCTTACGCGAAGGAACGGCCGTAAGCGACTTTCTGCACCCCAACCGCATTGTTATTGGCGTGGACGATGAGTCATCGGAAAGGCAGCTTCGCGACATTTACGCTAAGGTTCTCGAGCAGGCTTTCGAGTGCCCGGTGCATAATGGCTCATGCCCAGCCGCGAAACGGCCGGCCTGGCTAGTCACCACCATCAACAGCGCCGAACTGATCAAGCACGCTTCGAACTCCTTCTTGGCTATCAAAATTTCCTACGCCAACATGGTTTCCGATCTCGCCGAAAAGTTAGGGGCCAACATCGAGGAAGTGATGAACGGCGTAGGGCTCGATCCGCGCATTGGCCTGCACTTTTTCAAGCCGGGCCTCGGTTTCGGAGGCTTCTGCTTGCCTAAAGATCTTCAGGCCTTCGTGCGCCTTGCGGAACGCCATGGCGTGGATTTTTCCATGCTGCGCGAGGCCGAGCGCATCAATCGCCAGCGCATTGATAATTTTGTCGAAAAACTGCGCCATTCCCTGTGGGTCCTGAAAGGAAAGAGAATCGCCCTTCTCGGCCTTGCTTTCAAAGCCAATACCGACGATATCCGCTTCGCCCCTTCCATCGACTTGATCAAGCGCCTGCAGGAGGAAGGAGTTCATCTGAGCGCATACGACCCGCAAGCCGCCGAAAAGATCTGCGCTCGTTTTCCGGATTTGAATTGCACTCCGGACGCTTATGAGGCCGCGCGCGGAGCCGATGCGCTGCTGATCGTCACCGAATGGGAAGAGTTCCGCAGTCTCGATTGGAAGCGCATCCATGCCAGCATGGCCCGTCCGCTCATCCTTGACGGCAGGAATTTGCTTTCTCCTGAGAAGATGACCGCATTGGGTTTTGAATACCAGTCCGTGGGCCGCCCCAAAGCAGCGCTACCGGCTAGCGAGGCATTAGCCTGAGCTGGCTCGCGCCTCCGCGAACTTCTTCTCAAAATATTCAAGCGTCAGGCGCAGCCCTTTTTCGAGGTCCACTTTTGCTTCCCAATTCAGCAGTTTTTTTGCCTTGCTGGTATCGGGCCGCCGCCTTTTCGGGTCGTCCTGCGGCAGTGACTGGAAGATTATCTCCGCGCGTCCCCCAGTGATCGCGCGGATGCGCTGCGCAAATTCTAATATCGTGATTTCGTTCGGATTCCCAATGTTCACCGGGAGGTGTTCTTCCGAATCCAGCAGGCGCAGAATTCCCTCAATCAGGTCGGAAACGTAGCAAAAACTTCTGGTCTGCTGGCCATCTCCATACACAGTGAGCGGTTGCCCAGACAGTGCCTGATACAAAAAATTGGGAAGCGCCCGCCCGTCGTTCAAACGCATACGCGGGCCATAGGTATTGAAGATGCGAACGATCCGTGTGTCCACTTTATGCCGCCGGTGGTACGCCATGGTTGCTGCTTCGGAAAAACGTTTTGCTTCGTCATAAACGCTGCGCGGGCCTACCGAATTCACGTGCCCCCAATACGTCTCCGCCTGCGGGCTTACCTCCGGGTCGCCATAACATTCAGAAGTGGAGGCCATCAGGAACCTGGCATTCTTCATCTTGGCCAGCTCGAGCAAGTTCAACGTGCCAATCGAACCTACTCGCAATGTCTCAATCGGGAATTTCAAATAATCATACGGGCTGGCCGGCGACGCAAAATGCAGTATCGCGTCCACCGGATCGCGAAGGTCGATCCCATCGCACACATCCTGGCGCACGAACGCAAATCGCGCATTGCTCTTCAAATGCTGAATATTCTCTTCGGCGCCGGTGATTAGATTGTCGACGCAAACAACTTCCCACCCCCGCGCAATCATTGCGTCGCAAAGGTGCGATCCAAGAAATCCCGCGCCCCCCGTGATTACCGCTCGCAATCGCTCATTCTTTCGCCCTCTTCTCGTTTCGCGTGCCTCAGCGCTCACCGCGATGGCGGCGAGGTAGCATGCGACGCTGGCCCGTTTGCGGGCTTCATGTGCCCGGACATACCTTCTTCAACCTGTGCAAGACTCGGCTCGTCAGGGCGGATTCGATGATTCACGTACACCGTCTTGCGGCCCATTTGCACGAATACGAAAGTTTCCTTCGGCGGCATTCTCACCTTCACCGCAGCTTCTTGGCCTGGCGGCACTACCAGAAAGACCGTTCCGCTCCCATCCCACAGAGGCCAAAATGTGTGATCATTCAGAAAGATGTGCGGCGCATCCGGATAGTATGAACCAAATTCTAACCCATTGTACTGTCCATTGAAGATCAAAATCTGCTTCCTGGTGTAAAACCCGATGCTGCTTGCCGCATCATATTCGCCGTACAGCGCAATCTTATCGCCCGGCTTCCAGTCTTTTAAGATGCTTTTTGCCAGCGCTTCAGACGATAGCCGCGGGCTAAAAACTCCCAGCGCCCAATTCGCGCAAAAGAAAAATGCGGCTAGCGTGACGGCCATCGCAATGTTAGCCGCTATTTGGCGCTTTTGCCTCCGCAAAAGCCACGCCGCCAGAAATCCGACGAGCACGATCACCAGTGCGCTCGCAGCTTGATGGCGCAAATCCGCGAATGACTGCGGCGTCAAATCCATGAAATCGGACATGGCCACACGATAGAAGTTCGTTGGATGGCTCTGCATCAGGGCCGAAATATCTCCGGTCGAAGCGATGTTCCGCGAAACCCACAGCATGCCAGCGAGAACCGCTGCAATTCCCACTCCAATAGCGGCGAGCGCAGCTTGCGCACGCGGCAACCAGCGAACGGCGCGCGACTCCGCGCGTTCCAAGCCCACCCCCAGCAGAATGGCGATGGCCGGCCAGGCGCTGAAGCTGTAGTACTCCATGCGGCTTTTGGTCCACGAGAAAAACAAAAAGATAAACAGCGTCCATATCGTCAGCAGCACCAGCGTCTGCCCGCGCTCATCCAACTTGTTTCGCCACTCACGCAAACCTGGTATTTCGCGGATCCCAGAAGGCAGGAAAACGATCCAGGGAAAGAACCACACAATGTTTTCCGCAAGCCACAGCCATAACGGCACAGCTTCGTAATCTCGCGGATAGCGCCAGCCGAGCGCCCGAAAAATCTGCTCGTTGATAAAATAGAAGTAGAAAAATCCTCCGAAAAATCCTCGTCCGCTGAATATCGCCGCGATATGCCAGGGCAGAGCCACGATCAAGAACACGATTGCGCTCGAGATCAGCGGCAGCCGCCGCCATTTCTTTAACTGGCCAGTGGCCAGCAGAAAGCAGAAAATAATTCCCACGGGAAACACAATCCCGATGAGCGAGCGCGTCAGCACCGCAAGCGCAATCAATGCAGCCGCGCCCCAATAACCTTTTCGAGGCGGCATCGTCCCTTGCCAGGCGCGCAGAAATAGATAGAACGCCGCCGTGAAAAACAGCGCGTAAATCGCCTCCGGAATCATGATCCGCGTAAACAGGAACACGCCCGGCGACGTGCACATCACCAGCCCCGCATAAAATCCCGCTCGTTCGCCGAACCATCTTCGGCCGAAGGCATACACCATCAACACCAGCCCCATGACAGCCAGCGCCAGCGGAAAACGCGTCGCAAAAGCTGTCGCGCCAAACACTGCGTAGCTCGCCGCCACCAGCCAGTACTGCAATGGCGGTTTTTCCAGGTAGCGTATGCCATCAATGTGCAGGATCACCCAATTGTGGCTCTGCAGCATTTCTCGCGCGGCCTCGGCGTGCCCCGCGTCGGAACTGTCCAGCAATGGAGGCCATCCTGACGTTCCCACGTAGACGCCGAGTGACAGTGCCAGCAAAATCAAAATGGAAGTTCGTCGTTTCATTCCAGATACACGATTATTGTCGATTTGCTTAGGCAGGGAAAGCGCGCCCCCAGACGCCACCTGTGTGCCATTCATTGTTTGGGCGTTTGAAAAGAGGTCGTGTGGTCGTTCACGATTTTCCAGCCGTCCGAAAATTTCCTGAAAATTAGCGTGAACACGCCCTCCGGATGATCTTTTTCGCGGTCTAGCCGGTACTTGCCGATTACGTAAGCCGAATCGGGGCATAGCACATGAATTTCGAGTCCGGAAAATGTCAATTGACCCATGGCCGCGCGATTGGGATAGGCCTTTTCGTACCGTTTCAGCACGTCATCCCACCCCTGGTAAATCCCCGAATCGCTCTCAAATTCCGTGTATCTCGACCGCCAGTAACCGAACATAAATTCCCCAATATCGCCGCGATTCCATGCAGCCACTTGGGTTTTCAATACCTTGGTTATTGCCTGAGTATCCGCCTGCGCATCAGGGCTGGCAGGGCTCTTTTGCGCATTTGCGTTCCTAGCTGCCGCGATCGCTAGCGCAAAGACAACAATCGTTAGTTTCACATGCCGGCTCATCACCATGCTCCTAGCTCCTTAGTATAAGTGGCATCATATCAGTGTGATGCGGGGAGTTTGCTCCGCAACTCTAGTTCTACCAAATTGGTACACTCGTTCCATTGGTCTGGGACGCTCCGTTTGGCACAATCCATTCGAGAATAAACACATGTTTGCAGCGCTCATTCTCGTGATATCCGCCGCCATGATGGCGCAGTTCGTCCTCTTTTTCTGGCGCGCGAACATGCTCGCAACTGCAGCGGAGCCACTTTCCGAAACGCTAAGCTCGGTGCAGGCGACCTTCGGAAAGGCTGCTAACCTGGACGACTTCGACGTCCTTGCCGCCGTGAGTAAAATCTGCCCCAGCGTTGGATTCGTGTCTGCGAAGCTTTGGCCCGCGCAGGCCTATTATCAGGCTGTGCGATTGTTATCCTGGCTTTGCTCCGCAGTCCTGCCTCAGGGGAGCTCTTGGGTGCGGCAGGAAAAGGTCTTCTGCAGCCGCTACGTCGCTGTCTCGATAGACCGCCGTCTGGTATCAAACCAGGCTTATCTGGCCGCCCTGCGCTCGTGCTAGCGCTAGCTCACGCCCTTCAGTACGCCCAGCGCATCAGGATGCCACCCGTCGTATACCCGGCGCCTACGGAGACTAATAAAATGAGGTCTCCCTTTTTCAGCCTTTTTTCCTGCACTGCGTCGCGCAAACCCAGAGGAATCGTCGCCGCCGTCGTATTGCCATACCGGTCGATGTTGATTACCACCTTGGAGTCATCGATCCCCAGCCGTTCCTGCATCGCCCGAATGATTCGCAGGTTCGCCTGATGGGGCACCACCAGCGCTAAATCGCTGTTTGAATAGCCGTTACGCTCCAGCAGCGTGCACGAGACCTCGCACATCCGTCGCACCGCGTATTTGAAAACCTGCTGGCCTTCTTGATGTACATAGTGCATCCGCTTCTCTACGGTTTCATGCGAAGAAGGATGCAATGAACCACCGGCGGGCATATAGAGGTTGCATCCGCCCGACCCATCAACGTCGTTAATGAAGTCGAGGATGCCTTCTTTATCATTTTCGGCGGGCTCTACCAGAACGGCCCCGGCGCCATCGCCAAACAGGACGCAGGTAGCGCGGTCCTGAAAATCCAGAATCGAAGTCATCACATCAGAACCGATCACCAGAACCTTCCGGTGCGTTCCCGCTCCAACGAACTGCGCCCCCACGGTCAACGCGTAGACAAATCCCGAACACGCCCCGGAAAGATCAAATCCCCAAGCATTCTTCGCGCCGATGCGATCCTGCACCAGGCATGCGGTCGCCGGAAACATCATGTCCGGCGTTACCGACGCCACAATGATCATCTCGATCTCTTCGGGATTTACGCGCTTCGCTTTCAGCAACTCCATTGCGGCTGCGGTGGCCATGTGCGACGCCGCGACTCCTGGCTCCACGTAATGCCGTTCGCGAATGCCAGTTCGCGTGCGAATCCATTCATCCGATGTATCAACAATTTTTTCCAGGTCGAAATTCGTGGCGATTCGCGGCGGCAGGAATCCTGTCACACCGGTAATTTTCGCCGCTATCCGTTTAGCCATATGATTTGCGTGCCCCCGCACCCTGCGTCCGCAGTCTTGCGTCCGCAGCTTTGCGCCCGCAGCTTTGTGATTGTACGACGAATCGGCCTAGCCGCCGATATGGAAATGAATCTCAGTTTGTAGGAGGAAGAATTTCGTACCGGAAACTCAGTTCGGCTGTCTTGCGCAGCGTCGCCGCCGCGCCACAATATTTGTCCAGACTCAGCTGAATCGCGCGCTTCGCCGCTTCATCGCTGATCTGCCCGCGCATCCGGTACAGTATCTCCAATTTCACCCAAACCGTCGGAGGCTCCTTGGCGCGCTCTCCCTGAATCACAATCTCCAGTGAATCGAGTCTCTGTCTTTTTTTTGCCATGACCAGCACAATGTCCGTCGCTGTGCACGATCCCAGGGCCGCCAGCATGAACTCCATCGGTCCCGGCGCCGAATTGTGCTCGCGATTCGAATCAATCGGCACGGCGTGTCCGGAAGGCAATTCCGCAAGGAACTGTTCGCCGCCCACCCACTTCACTGTCGCTGTTTGCATTGGAAAGCTGCGCCCCCGCGCAGGATGACTTCTCAACAACGTGCAGTTACGTCTGCAATTTCAAAATGCCCCATCAGTTTCTTCATCAGCGGCCGGGACCGGCTCTAGTATCGGATGCGGCTGCTTGCGAATCGTTGCGAGGAAGAGATGAACCAGTTCCGGATCGAACTGGGCACCCGCGCATCGCTCGATCTCCGCCAGCGCATCCTCCGCCGTCCGCGCTTTCTTATACACGCGCGGCGAAGTGATGGTATCGTATGCATCAGCCACCGCAATGATCCGCGCGCCCAGCGGAATTCGCTCTTTTTCCAACTGGTCCGGATAGCCCGAGCCGTCAAAGAATTCGTGATGATGCTTAATCATCTGCCTTACATTCCGCAGCGTCAGCAAAGGCTCCAGCAACTGCCAGCCGAGAATGGTGTGCGATTTCATGGTGTCCCACTCATCGGCGTCGAGGGGTCCCGCTTTGTTCAGAATGTCCTCAGGAATTCCCACTTTCCCCACGTCGTGCAACAGCGCGCCCAACCGCACCTCTTCGACTTCAATCGCTTTGAGGCCCGCCGCCTCCGCAATCAGCGCCGCGTATGTTGACACTTTCTTTGAATGCCCCTGCGTATATTGGTCCTTCGCATCTACCGCGTACGCAAGAGAGCTCATCGCCTCCATCACCGCTGCAGGCAGCCGTTCAAAGGCCGTGGATTGTCCTCGGTCGCTCAGCGATTGCGAAAATTGTTGGATCCTCTGGCAGATTTCCTCGAACGCCGCCGGCCCCGTCGAAAATTGCCGGTGCAGCATCACGCCGAGATAGGCTTCCAGCACGTCGCGTTTCCAGGTTGTCGACTCCCCCGGTTCCCGCCGCTCCGCCGTGAACACCGCATTTCCGCCCTGATGCTTCGAGAGATACATCGAGGCGTCGGCCACTTGTATCAGTTCCTGCGGCGTTGATCCATGAATCGGATAACACGAGATGCCGAAACTCGCGGTGATGTTTTTGTCACGCAGCAGCGGATCCGAAGCCACCCAGCTTCGCAGCTTGCCCGCAATCTGCCGCGCTTGTTCCACATTCGTCTCCGGCATAAGTATCACGAACTCATCGCCGCCATAGCGCGCCACAATGTCCGAGCGCCTGCAATTCTGTTCCAGGATCAGTCCCACGCGTTGCAGCACCACGTCGCCTTCCAAATGCCCGTAGAAATCGTTCACGAATTTGAAGCGGTCCAGGTCCATCAATACCAGAGAAAACGGGCGGCTCGACCGCGTTGACCTCTTCCATTCTGTCGAGAGCGCCTCCATCAGAAAACGATGCGTTTTAACGCCGGTCAATCCGTCGGTGATGGCCTGCTCTTGCGCCTTCTGGAAATTCTGCGCGTTGTGCAGCGCTCCCGCAAAAAGGTCCGCCAGGGTTCGCAGCAGTTGCATTTCCTCGTCGGTGAATTCGGATGGCTCAGAAGATTCCACGTACAGCACACCCAACAGGTTCTCCGCGCAGTTCACCGGCAGCGCGATCCCCGAAGCCGAACCAGGCAGCACTGGCCTCAGGCTTGTCGGATTCACTTCGCGAACCATCGCGATCTCGCCTGTGCGCGCCGCCTGCCCGATTAATCCCTCGCCAATCGCGATTCTGCGTCCGATCGCATCGCGGCGCTTTCCAGCCTCCGCCTTGATCACCACTTCTTTCGCCGGATAATCCACAATACCGATGCCTATATGGTCATAGGCCAATCCTCGCTCGATTTCTTCCGCCACCTTGACCAGCATTTCCTCCGGATCGAGCGTCGTGATTGCGTGAGACGAAATCTTGTTCAGCAACGTCAAATGCCGCGATTTCTTCTGCTCTTCCGCAAACAATCGCGCGTTCTCAAGCGCAATTCCGGCCTGGCTCGCCAGCACGCGCATCAATTCCAGGTGCCCTTCGTCGAACACCCGTTCATGCCTGCTGTTGATGGCCATCACCCCAATCGCGCGGTCATAAAGAATCAACGGAACGCCGCAGAAACAGCCCGCATCTCGCGTTGACTTCACGCCGAGCCTCTGCAATTCGCCGGCGAAATTCTCGCGAATCAACAGCGGCTGCCGCTCGTGGATCATGTACTCCGTCAAGCGATTCTCTGCCGGCCGCGAGCGCTTCGGCTGCCGCACTGTGTTCGTCACTTCCAGTTCGTAGCGGATTTGCCCGCGCGTACCGTCGTAGAGCGCGATATAAAAACTCTCCACATCGAATAGCCGGCGCATCTCCGTGTAAATCGTCTCAAAGAGCGTGTCATTGTCGAGAGTTGAGCTCAGCGTGCGCCCGATTTCGTTCAGAATATGCAGTTCCTCGCTGCGCCGCGAAGTCTGCTGAATCAAATAGCTGTTCTCCACCGCCATTCCAATTTGGTATCCCAGCGCCAGCAGCAACCTTAGCTCGGCCGGCGTGAATTGCCGATTGTCCGGCGTTCCCAACAGCAGTACGCCCAGCACTCGTTCTTTCGCCTGCAAGCTGATTCCAACCACCGTCCGCAAATCCTGCTCGAGCAGAAGTTCGCGGATGCGCTTGAACGATGGCTCGCGATCCAGCGTTTCCCACAGCGCTGCTCGTCCCAGATCCCGCAACACCACCAGTCCGCCAAGCCGCGCCACCATTTTCACGATGGCGTCTTCCAAACCCTCTTGCAGCACTTTCGCGCTGAATTCGTCTCGCAGGCCAGTGGTCACCACCGATATCGGCCCTTCCGCATCCTCGTAGTGCAAGCACAGCGCGCCGCACGGAATCCTCACTACGTTCAGCACGCGATCCAGCGCTTGCGCCAGCATCTTCTGAATTTCGCCACCCATGAAGCTCGAAGTCGCCAGATTCAGGTTCGAAAGCGCCAGCATGTTCCGTTCGATTCGGTGGCGCTCTTCCTCGTACACTGCCATCACCATCAGCACGCCGCAGAAGAGTTGCGGTATCAGCAGCGCCAGTCGAAAATCCGCCGTCTTGAGCCATGCCAGCCTGTTTTGCAGCACAATGCCAAGATCTAGCGCGCCCCAGGTGACGAACGAAATCGCCAGCAAAAAGTCAGAAGGTGACTCGCGCTTTCGCCCTTCTTGCCAGAACACTCGCGCGGCAACCAACAGCAAGAGCCCTGTTCCCAGATAAACCGGCACGCTAACCCATTTCTCCGCATATGCCACGGCCCACAGCGCCGCTATTGCGCCGATTCCCACCGCTATAATTACCCGTGCCGCCAGGCGCGCATACACTCGCGCCGCCATCACAAATAGCAACGCAGCTACCGCCAGCAGCCACTCTCCTATGATTGAAATTGCTTTCGCGTAGGCGAAGTACCCTTCCAGCAGGCCGCCCAGCGAATTCAGCGCGACCAGCAGCCATCCGCCCGCCCATACCAGCAGATAGCTGTGGCGCTTTAGCGCGTAAATGTAGGAGAAGAATGCGGACAGCAGCAGTGTGCCGGCCAGCAAAACGACCCCGACGATTCCCGTCTGAGTCAACAAGTCGAAGCTCCACGTAAATTAAGGCAGGATGCTTTGCGAGGATAACAGAATTTCGCTACCGAGCGGCACTTCCGTTGCGAACCTGTTGACGTTCCCGGCAATGTGCTCTGCCTCGATTTTCACTTGCGATTTATCGAAAAAAGTAGTGCTAACTCCTGCTAAATGCCCAATATAGAGGTCTCGCCCGTCAAACGCAACGGTACCACAGTACCTCTATGGAGCAGTGTTTCGGCGGATGCTCTCAAGCATTCACTATTTCGCCGCAACACCCCACCCTTGACAAAACTCAAGGAATAATCGTCGCTGGCGTCGAGGTCGCGAACAGTTGGGGCGGCAAGACAATCACTTGGCTCGATTTTCGCTGCCTGTTCCGCTAAGATGGACGTTTTTCGCCCAGCGAAAATTCGCTCAAGGAACTGATGACTCTTGACTCCAAACCGCGCGTACGTTTTGCCCCGTCGCCAACTGGCTATCTTCACGTCGGCGGCGCGCGCACCGCGCTATTCAACTGGCTGTTTGCCCGGCACGAAGGCGGCACGTTCATTCTGCGTATCGAAGACACCGACGTCGAGCGCAACCGTCCCGAGCTTGTGGAAGGAATTCTCGAAGGCCTGCGCTGGCTCGGCGTGGAATGGGACGAAGGGCCCTATTTCCAATCCCAACGCCTCGAAATGTACCGCGCTGCTGCGGAAAAACTGCTCAAAAGCGGAGCAGCTTTCCCATGTTACTGCTCCGCCGTGCAATATACCGGTGCAGATGCCGCTGTCGAGGAAGGAGAAGAGGGCGAAGGAAAAGTGGCACGCAGCGCGCCATGCCCCTGCCGCGAATTGACTCCCGCGCAACGCGAATCAAAAACGCGCGAAGGCGCACCATACGCCATTCGCTTCGCCGCTCCCCGCGCGGGCGCGACTCATTTTCAGGACGCCGTTTTTGGCCCGCGCGAAGTGCAAAACGCCGAGATCGAAGATTTCGTGCTTCTCCGTTCGTCTGGCCTGCCCACTTACCAGCTCAGCGTCGTGGTGGACGACATCGAGATGCGCATCTCGCACATCATTCGCGGCGCCGATCATCTCTCGAACACTCCCAAGCAGGTTCTGCTCTACCACGCACTGGCCGCGCCGCCGCCCATCTTCGCGCACGTTCCCCTGATTCTTGGGCCCGATCGCACGCGCCTCTCCAAACGCCACGGAGCTACCAGCGTCAGCCTCTACGCGCAGGAAGGGTTTCTGCCTGAAGCGTTCCGCAATTTCCTCGCGCTTCTCGGATGGTCGGCAGGTAATGACGAAGAATTTCTGCGCACCTCCGAACTCATTTCACGTTTTTCGCTCTCCGGCGTCAGCCGCACCAACGGCATCTTCGATCGCGCCAAGCTCGAATGGTTCAATTCTCAATATCTGCAGAAGCTTCCCATTGAAGACCTGCTTCCTTACGTCAAAGCCGAATTACAGCGCTCCGGCTTGTGGCAAAGTTCCTGGGAAAACGAGCAGCGCGAATGGCTCGCGCATACCGTGGATCTTCTTCGCCCCCGCACCCGCCTTCTCCACGATTTTTCCATCTGGGCGCGCGCCTTTTTCTCCGACGATTTCGATTACGATGCAGATGCCCGCGCAAAATTCTGGAAGGACGCCAAATTACCGGGACTGCTCGCAAAACTTGCTGATGCTCTCGACGCTCTCCCGGAATGGAATCACGACGCCTGCGACCACGCCCTTCGCGCCCTCGCCGCTGCCGAAGGCGTCAAAGCCGGCCTGCTCATTAACGCCACCCGCGTCGCTATTGTCGGTCGCGCTGTCGCCCCGCCGCTTTTCGAAACCATGCTCGTTCTGGGAAAATCCCGCGTCGTCTCCCGCCTTCGCCGCGCTCTTCCCGCCCTCGCCACATGACTCGGAGGGTCACTTATTGCCGTCCTTAAAATCCGCCACGCCAATCTGAATCTGCGTCCCGCGCAGCCTCCAGTATTCCGGACTATTCCGCGCCGGCATTTCCCTCGGCCTGCTGTTAGCCCCGCTCGCCGCCTTCACATTGGGCTTCACCGTCCACACGCCGTACACGCGCCCATTCATCGCCGCAATTCCCGTGTAATCGCCCATGAAGACGCCCTCCGCATCAAACGCCTGCGCATTCCAAGCGTAATTCTCAAACGTTTTTCCTCCATCCGTCGAACGTGCCAGCGTCACCGTTTCTTTGCGATTCTCCGGGTCGCCCCGCCGGTCGTAAAACACCACGTCCACCGAGCTATCCACCGGGTCCACCGCCATCCACTGAAAAAATTGGTCCGCGCCATCGTGCACTGGATCCGTATTCACGCGCACCGCCGCGCTCCACGTTTTTCCGTGATCTTTCGAACTCGAGCAGAACACATCCACATCCCCGTTGCGATAATCGCTCCACGTCACATACAGTCTTCCGCCCTCGCGCCCTCCGCGCGGATCAATCCCAATCTGCGGAAACCCGTTCGACCGTGCCACCGCTTCCACGTCAAACATAATCGGCGCCGTCTCGATAACATTGCGCGTCCGCGAAAATTTCTGCCCGCCGTCATGCGAAGTCGTCAGCACAATATTTCGCCCGTCGCCCCACACGGCATAAATCGCGCTGTCCGGCCCCACCGCCGCCGCAAACCCCTCCAACGCGCCATTGTCGTCGCGCGGCAATCCGGGCCCGTTATCAATCTCGGTTGGTTTCGACCACGTCAGGCCGTCATCCGTCGAACGCACGAACAGCAGCTCCGAATTCGTCAGTGTCCATCGCGTCCAGCCTATGTACAAATTTCCCGCAGCCGGTCCGTGGCTGTTGTCCGCCGCAATGTATGGCTTATCTTCGAACGGAATTCCCGGTTTCGTCGCCTGCGCGCTTACCGCGATTTCATTTTTCTCCCACGTTTTACCGCCGTCGAGCGACCGGCGAATATAAATCCCGTTCCGCGTCGCGTTGTGGCCCCAGTAGCTGTATGTTCCTAGCTTGTCAAACGCGATATAGCAAATGAACGCGTGCCCTTTGTTGTCATAGGTCGTCGAAACGTCGCCCGACACACGATATTCTTTGGACGCCACCCCCGTCGCCAACGCCCACGTTTTTCCCGCGTCCGTCGAATACGCAATGTGCGCGTTATCCTGATACGCGGCTACCACTTGCTGCGGATTGTTAGGATTGATGGCGATCGAAGGCTCGGTAAAATATCCCGGCTTCGGCGTAATCATCGTCAACTCCGAACCCGGCGCTGCCGGCAGAGTCTGGGCCGCCGGCTGCGTTTGCGCCGCGCACATTCCCGCCACAAATACAATCGCCATGCCCAGCAGTACTCTTTTAATCTCCATGTCGCGCGTCTCCGCTCACGCATAATTTTCCGGACAATTATGGCCACAATATATCTCTTTTCGCCTTCATTTTCTCTTGGGACTGCCCTAAGAACTCTGCTGAACGCCAACAGTTCTCTCGCTGCTCCCCTCGCGGGAGCTGCCTAATTTCCCCTTGACATTCTACCGGAACGCGATTATCTTCGCCTAGAATGTCTACCCGAGAAGATACGAAACGCGTCGAATTGCTCCAGGGCACGCTCGATTTGCTCATCCTCCGCACCCTGCTGCGCGGCCCGGCCCACGGCTATGCCATCGCCAAGGCCATCGAGTTCAACTCCGACGACGTCCTGCAGGTCGAACAGGGCTCGCTTTATCCCGCGCTCCACCGCCTCATCAAGCGCCGTTGGATCTCAGCGGAAGAGGGCGCCTCGGAGAATAATCGTCGCGCTAAGTTCTATCGGCTCACGCCGAAGGGCCGCCGGCAACTGGCCCTCGAGACCAGCAAATGGGACAAGCTCGCGCGAGCGATTGCGCGCATTCTTCAGCCGGCGGAATAGGAGGCCCATCATGTCGCGCCGCAAGCGCATGCTCGAAAATCTCGACGCCGACGTCCGCGACCACATCGAGCGGGAAACGCAGGACAACATCGCTGGCGGCATGTCCCCCGAGGAAGCGCGCCGCCGAGCCTTTCTCAAATTCGGCAACGTCTCTCGCGTCAGGGAAGACACTCGCAACGTCTGGACCTTCGTCTGGCTCGAACAGATCCTCCTGGACCTGCGCTTCGCTCTGCGCATGCTGCGCAAATCTCCAGGTTTTACTGCCGTCGCCATCCTCACTCTGGCCCTCGGAATCGGCGCCAACACCGCTATTTTCAGTATTGTCGACGGCGTTATTCTTCGCCCGCTTCCCTATCCGCAATCGGATCGCATCGTTTACTTCGGATGGCTGGACAAGCAGCAACTCATTCCCGATCTCTCGATTCCCGAACTCGCGTTCATCCGCGACCATGCCACCAATTTCACCGCCGTCGCCGGCTTTCAGGGCTATGCCGATAAAGAATTATCACAAGGCCCTTCGAAGCGCTGGGTCACAGCCGCTTTCATCACCGACGGCTTCTTCGAAACTCTTGGTGTCAGTCCACAACTCGGCCATCCTTTCGCCCGTCAATTCACTCGTCCCGGCGGCGCGAACGCCGCCGTTCTCACCGATTCACTCTGGCGCAGCGTCTTTGCCTCAGACCCAAATATTATCGGCCGCCAAATCATCCTCGACAACGAACCTTACACCGTTACTGGCGTTCTCCCTCCTGGATTCGAATACACCCAGCCTGCCGACGTCTTCGTTTCTTTACATTTTGACAATGACCTCGGCAATAACGGGCTCAACACCGATGTAATCGGCCGCCTCAAGCCCGGCGTTTCACTTTCCGCAGCTCAGGCCGAAGCGCGCCTCGTTGGCTCCCAATTCTTCGCACAAGCCTCCGCCGAACAGCGCCAGGGTGCCGGCGTGCTCCATCTCGACCGCTATCAGGATTATCTCGCCAGCGGCCATCGCTCCACTCTGCTCATCCTCCTGAGCGCTGTCGGCCTTCTGCTGCTCATCGCCTGCGCCAACGTCGCCAGCCTCCTGCTTGCGCGCGCCACTTCGCGGCAGAAAGAAATCTCCATTCGCCTGGCACTTGGCGCCGGCCCGCGCCGTTTGCTGCAGCAATTCCTCGCCGAGGGCCTGATCCTCGGAATCACCGGCGCTGCCGCAGGCCTCGCCGCGGCTGTCAGTTCGTTGCATATCTTTGTTTCCGCAATTCCGTGGGACCTGCCCTTGATGGATCGCATCGCCCTCGACGCCCGGGTTTTGTTTTTCACCACCGCTGTGGCCCTCGCCGCCAGCGTCATCTTCGGACTCGCATCCTTCTTCCAAACGCGCAAGCTCGACCTCAACAGCACGCTGAAAGAGGGCCACGCTGTTGCCGGCACGCGCCGCACCCGCACCACGCTTCTAAACGCTCTTGTCATCGGCGAAATCGCCATTTCCCTGATGCTCGCCCTCGGCGCAGGTCTGCTCGTCAAAACTCTCTACAACCTCTATCAGGTCAATCTCGGCTTCAATCCAGACCATCTCGTTCTGATGCACACGCCATTCCGTTCGAACATGTCCGACGCGAAGATTTGGAATTTCGAGCGCCAGGCCCTCGCGCGCATCCAGTCTATTCCCGGCGTGCAATCCCCGGCAATCGTCTCCGTCGCTCCCTTGCACGGCCAGGGCAACGTACCCGCGCAGCGCGATGGCCATCCCGAAAATAGCCTCAGCACGGAATACCGTGCCATCAGCGCCGATTATTTCGCCACCATGGGCATCCCAATTCTGCGCGGCCGCGCGTTCCAGCAAACGGACTTCACTTCTTCTGCGCCCGTCGCCATCATCAATGAAACTCTCGCCCGCGACTGGTGGTCCGGCCAAAATCCCATCGGCGACCGCGTGGTCATCGGTGAATACAAAGGCCGCCAATACATCAACATTCCCCAGCCTGCCCTGCAGGTTATCGGCGTCGTCGCCGACGTGAAAGGAAGGTTGCTCGATAGACCGGCTCCGGACATGGTTTATGTCCCGGCTTCTCAGGCCTTGCAGATGAATAGATCGAGTGACTGGATTATTCGCACCAAAGCATCGATGGGAATCGCCGCCGCTTTGCGCAAAGCCATCACCGACATTTCTCCCGATCAGCGCATCACTGACCTTCAGCCAATGTCCCAGCTCATCGGCACGGCTGTCGCTCAGCCCAGTTTCCTCGCCCTGCTCATGGGTTCGTTCGGCGCCCTTGCTCTCCTGCTAACCCTTGGCGGCGTCTACGGCCTCCTCAGCTTCCAGATCGCGCAGCGCACTCACGAAATCGGTGTGCGCATCGCCCTCGGCGCCACGCGCCGCCAAATCTGGCGCCTGGTCATCGGCCGCGCCGCGAAAGTCGCAGCCATTGGCGTCCTCATCGGCCTTTTCGCCGCGTTTGGACTCACCCGCTTGATGGCGTCTCTGCTTTTCAGCGTGCAGCCCATCGATCCTTTGGTCTTTGCTTCCGTTCCAATCCTGGTCCTCTTCGTTGCACTGCTCGCCGCCTATATTCCCGCGCGCCGCGCCATGCGCGTCGATCCCATGGTCGCGCTTCGCCACGAATAACGAAGAGCAGGCGGCCGTCTGCCGCACAGGGATCGCTTTCGGATTGCGGTGCTGATATGTGGTGCCGGGCTTGCAGGCCGGCGCTCATTGGACAGAGAAGCTCTACGAAAGCCGCTCGCGGACTTTTTCGCTCAAAGCTTTTCCTTCGACGGTTCTTCCTTCAAGTTTGGCGCGCGCCGCTTTGATCACCGCGCCCATTTGCTTTAACGAATCCGCGCCAATTTCGGAAATCGCTTCTTCGATAGCGCGAGAGATTTCCGCGTCACTTGGCGCTGGCGGCAAATAATTTTCGATGATGGCGATTTCTCTCGATTCTTTCGCAGCCAAATCGTCGCGCCCGCCCTTGGTAAATTGCTCGACGGATTCGTGGCGCTGTTTCACGAGAGTCTGCAGAACTTGCAGCGCTTCCACATTGTCGAGCGGGCGCATTTTTTCGATTTCCTTATTCTTCAGCGCAGTTTTCATCATGCGCAAAACGCTTAAGCGCAATTCATCTTTTTCTTTCATCGCCGCGGTCAAATCTTTTTGGATCTGCTCAGTCAGGCTCATTCGGGAAATTCTCCACTGTAAGCATATCCGGAAAATTCGCGCTTGAGAAGCTAACCGCACGAAATCTTTATGCGAAAATTACCGCAGCAGGAGACGGCTCGCGGATCCAGCATGAAATTCACTCTGCCGTCTTTGCGGCGGGAATTTCTGCATGGGCGCGGGTACTAAGACGCACGGGCTGTTTAGCGCGGAAGATGATGCGGTCATTGACCGCGAAATTGAGCAGCGAGCAAATGGCGATAGCGGCGGCATTGGCAACAAGAAACGGCGCGCGAGCGCGAAAGGTGAGCAGCGACACAAAAAGCAAATTGCCGGCGATGGAAACAATTCCGGTAGTGCAGTTGAAGGCCAGCAAGCGAAGGCAAAGCGCTGCGGGCGCGACCGCAGCAGCGCGGCGGTCGGCCCAGGTGAAATGCTCATGCCAGAAAAAATTGTGAAGCACGGCGGCTTCGACGGCGAGCGCCGTGGCAACAAGAGAATTGGCGTCGAGCATGGAGCCGAAACAATAGACGGCGGGCAGTTGCACGCAAATTCCCATGGCGCCAACGAAATTGAATTTCAGCCAGCGTTTGGCGATGGCGAGGCCGCGTTCGCGCAGAAATGTCATCGCTGTGTTTCCTGCCGGTAGAGCGCCCGCGTGTGAACAATCGCCGCGATAAGGAACATAAGCAGCATGCCGGCAATGGCGATTAGCCCGCCGAAATCGAA
Organism: Candidatus Acidiferrales bacterium; assembly: GCA_035307965.1. Lineage (GTDB taxonomy): Bacteria > Acidobacteriota > Terriglobia > Acidiferrales > UBA7541 > DAHUXN01. The sequence goes on from DATGHO010000037.1 coordinate 185,112, forward strand.
GACGCGCCAGAAAAGCCCCGGCACTCGCGCGTCTGGCCAAAGCCACAACGCAAAATTGCCGAACGCGAGCAGGATGCGAATTTCGGTGGGGCCAAATTTGCCGAAGGACATGCGGAAAGCGCCGAGGGTGTATGTGGCGAGATAGGTTTCGATGGAAAGAAGCAGGAACGCGGCGAGCATGCCCGCGGCGATGCGCCAGTCGACGTAGCGGGAAACGGCGAGGCCGCCGATGAGGAAAATTGCGCCAACGGAATCGATGATGTGGTCCACGTAAAATCCGTAGCGCGGGCGCTGGCAATTTCGAACGCGCGCGAGCGTGCCGTCGAGGCTGTCGCCGAACCAATTCAGCGCAAGAAAAAATGTGGCCAGCAGCAGACCCAGTGAATTCCAGCGGGCCAGCGCATAGCTCGCGCCTGCAAAAAACATAGACACGAATCCGAGAAGCGTCAGATGGTCGGAATTTATTCTTGCAGGCATGCGCGCGGCGAGCCAGAGCAGAAGTTTACGTTCCAGCGCTGCAGTGAAGCTTTCTTGAATGCGCCTAGCATTGTTAAATGCAGGAGCGCCCGGCGCGGACGACGCGGGAGCTGATTCAGATTCGCATGATGGATACATGGAATCGATGAGCACTTGTTTTGTGTTCACTGTGCTGCCTCCTTTTCGTGATGGAATTGATCCAGCAAAGCCGCGTGAGTTTCGGAAAGAGTGGCGCGAAGAGACTTCGCGGGAATTTTCTCGATGAATGAACCGATCAGCCAGCCGAGCCCCGTGGGAACGTCGCGTGTCAGCGAAATGGCGCGGCATTGAATGTAAACGCCGCCATCGGCCTGATAGAAATGCCAGTAGGAGTCGAGGCGCCAGAGAAATCCATGGTCATTGCCGGGAGCGGCATCGCGCTCCTGCGGGGTTCCGGCATTTTCGACCTCGGCGATGCGCGTGCTGTAAGAGCGGGAATAGACGTGGGCGCGGTCGAGGCGCGTGTAGCGAATGTGATATTGCGTGTCGAGAATTACCGTAATGACTTCGACCTGTTTGAGCCGAAGGAAAACCTGGAAATCGCCGCCGGATTTTTCAAGGAGCTTCGATTTGATGACTTGGGGTTGGTAATATCCGGCGTCGCGGTCGTAGTCCTGCAAAACGGAAAGGGCCTGCGCCATCGAAACGCCCGGAACAAAAACGAGGCCAATCCAGTCGTGGATTAGCCCGCCGGGAATCGGAGCGCAGTGCGACGAGGCACATTGGTCGTTGCGCTGGATGAGAATCTCCCCGCGCTGTAATTCGCCATAAGCCTGATTTTTTTGTGGCTGCGGCAGCGCGTCAATGTAGAGGAAGTTCCTATGCGCCGCGAGCTCTTCGTCGCTGCGCGCTTCCACGGCGCGAACGTATTGATCAAAAGCGCGAGCTGTTTTGGCGGTTAATTGGACGGCCGCAACGGGACGGCCGGTAAATCCGACGCCGAGGAAAAACGCGGCGGCGATGAGAATCGCGTTCAACAGCTGGTGAAAGTTGGTTCTTTGCGTGTTCATGCGGAGAAAATGCCTGGGGCGGGCGGGAATGGCAATGACCTGCGGGTCGTTTCTGCATCAGGAAAAGGTAAACGGATAACCGGCATGAAAATCAGATACTTAAACAGGGTTCTCCCGTAGAATGAGGCGGTTCGAGGAGGAGCAGGCGTGGGGGAAGGGAAAGGCGCGGCGCGGATTTTTCGCTTCGGCGTGTTTGAAATCGAGGAAGACACGGGAGAACTGCGCAAGGACGGCAAGGCGCAGCCTCGGCTTCGAGAACAGGCGCTTCGCATTCTGCTGATGCTGCTGGAACGGCCGCGCGAACTGGTCACGCGCGAGGTGCTACACGAGCGGCTGTGGTCGGCGGACACGTTTGTTGATTTCGATCATGGAGTGAATACGGCAATCAATCAATTGCGCAGCGCGCTGGGGGATGATGCGGCGAATCCCCGATTCATACAGACGCTGCCGCGTCGCGGATATCGATTCATTGCGCCGGTGGAAATCGTGGCGGGAACGGAAAAGGCGATAGCGGCGACGCCGGCGAGAGCGAAGGGCGAAGAAATGCGGAGCGCTGCGCCAGACGGCGGGGCAGTTGATTTGAATGCCGAGTCGGCACGTTCGCGGGTGCTGAGCGACGCGGCCGATTTGCCCGCCGTTTCGAGCAGGGTTGCGCGAACGTTGTTTGTGCTGATTCAACTGATTTATTTGACCTTCTATGTGCTTTCGCTGGCGCGATTGACGGAAGTGAATGCGATTTTGACGAATGCCGGAGAGCCGGCGCGCGCGATTTTAGTGGCGCTGATTGTGACTGCGGCGGCGGGAATCCCGACGCGGCTTTATTTGATCGCAGCAGCGGCCTTCAATTATCGCGGACTGGGCAGAAACTTTCGAAGGCTCTTTCCGGTTCTTCTGCCGCTCGACGAGGTATGGGCATTAGCTCCCTTTCTGGCGATCGAGCAAATTGGAATTGGGCTGGCGCTGGCAGTGACGGCGGCGCTGCTGTATTTGCCGTTCGCGCAGCGCTCGCTGCTGCTGATGGGCGAAAAGGCAGTGGCGAGTGACCAGTGACGAGTGGCTAGAAAAAGCCATACGTGATGTCGAGGTCCATACGACTCATCCTCGAAGCAAATTGTTTTCAAACCCAATTCACCTTATTGCCGTTGGCAGGGAGTGGCGCGTGCGAAATTGAGGCCGAGCCGCTGGTTGCTGTGGGCTACAGGCGATGTTAGCGTGACGCCATTCGCAATTTTACGGTGTCAAACTATTCGCAGCCGTTTGCAACTTAGTGGAGAGCTGCGCGGAACTGTCTTTGGGTCAGGGCGGCTTGGCGTGAGCCGTGAGCTATGTGGCCAGAACCTTCACCTAGGGTATGGTTGCGCGCACGGGAGGGAACTATGCGGCGGAACATTGTTTGGCTGGGGGTCCTGTTGTGCGTTTTGCTGTGCGGTCTGTTGACGGGCGGGCAGGCGGCGCGGGCGCAAGCGCGTCCGCCAGCGAAGACCAAGACGCCGCATGCTGCCGCATCAAAATTGGCACGCGCGCAAGCGGCCAGCGCGAATGAGAATAACGGCGCCGCGGCGCCCGCCGAACTGCCGGTACGCAACGTCGTGCTCTACAAAGGCGGCGTTGGATATTTCGAGCATATGGGCCGGATCAGCGGCAATGAGGCGGTGCACATTGACTTCAGCAGCGACCAGTTGAATGACGTGCTAGGGTCGCTGACCGTGCTGGACTTGAATGGCGGGCGCATCACCGGCATTGATTACAACTCCGAAGCGCCTTTCAGCAGGCGATTGGGCATGCTTGGTTTGCCGCTGGGGGAGAACACGAGCCTCTCGAAGTTTTTGGAGGCGTTGCGCGGAACGCGGCTGGAGATTCGCGGCGGGAACAGCGTCATCACGGGAAGGCTGTTGAGCGTTGAACCAAAGACGCAGGTGAATGACCGCACGGCGACGGAAGTGGATCTGGCGACGCTGGTGAGCGACAGCGGAGATGTCCACACCGTGGAGGTGACGCCGGCGGTGCAGGTGCGCTTGGCGGATGCGGAGACGCGCGGCGATGTGGGGCAGTATTTGTCGCTGCTGGCATCGCAGCATCAGCAGGGATTGCGGCGAATGACCATTGCTACAGCGGGCACAGGAGAAAGAGAGCTGTACGTCAGCTACGTGAGCGAAACGCCCATCTGGAAGACAACGTATCGCATTGTGCTGCCGACGAAGCCGGGCGACGAGCCGTTGCTGCAGGGCTGGGCCATAGTGGACAACACTACAGGCGAAGATTGGAACAACGTAGAGCTTTCACTGGTGGCAGGCGCGCCGCAATCGTTCATTCAGCAATTGTCGCAGCCCTATTACGCGCGAAGGTCGGTGGTGCCGCTGCCGCAGAGCGTGGAGCTAACGCCGCAGACGCACGAAAGCGCGATGACGAGCGGAACGGGGAGCTTGACGGGAACCGTGACTGACCCGGCCGGGGCGGTCGTACCGGGAACATCTGTGCGAATTCTGGACTCGAACGGGCAAGTTGTAGATACGGACACGACAGATGACCGGGGAAAGTACGAGCTTGACGGTCTGTCTCCAGGAAATTATCGCGTGGAATTCACCAAGCCGGGTTTTCAACAGCTAGTAGAGAATGTGACGGTTGGAGGAGGCACGCAAACTTTGAATGCGATGTTGCAAGTGGGTAGCGTAGCCGAGAGCGTAACGGTGGAAGCTCAGGCGGCAACTGACAAAGTAATGGCAACAAGAAATGGCGTTGTGGGAGGAATAATAGGCGGAGCTCCGCCTCCAGCCCCAATGCCTGCACTGATGGATGTGATGAAAAACATGGCGGCGGCCGCCAAGGGCGCGAGCCTGGGCGATTTGTTCGAATACAAATTGAAGGACCAGGTGACGATTCACAAAAACGAATCGGCGCTGGTGCCCATTCTTCAAACGCACGTCCAAGCAGAGAAGGTGTCGCTGTGGAATAGTTCGCTGGGCTCGGAGCGGCCATTGCGCGCGTTGTGGCTGACGAATTCGAGTGCTTTAACGCTCGATGGTGGGAGTTTTACGGTGCTGGAAGATAATGCGTTCGCAGGCGAGGGGCTGACCGATCCGATCAAGCCGAATGAGAAGCGGCTGATTTCGTATGCCGCGGATTTGGGCGTGCGCGTCAACGAAAGCGTGGAAAGCCAGCCGCAAAAAGTGACGCATGTGCGAATTGCGCGTGGAGTGATGTTCCAGACGCGCGAGCTTCGGCAAAGCACGACATACACTCTGCGCGACGACGACACGACGCCGCGCGTAGTGCTGATCGAGCATCCCTTGCGCGCCGGATGGACACTGGCAAAGAATGCACCGCAGCCGGCGGAGAAGACCTCCAGCGTTTATCGCTTTCGCGTGGAATTGAAGCCCAAACAAACGAAAACATTAGATGTGAGCGAGGCGGAACCGCAGGAGAACATCTATCAGCTTTCGAACCTGACCGACGACCAAATCGAGTTTTTCGCGCGCGACCGGGATATCAATCCGAAGATCGAGGCGGCGCTGAGACAAATTATTGAGCAGAAGAATGTGGTGGCGGAGCTTGCCGCGCAGATTGCGTCTCTGAATAACAGGAGGCAAAGGATTTTTACGGATCAGCAGCGCATTCGAGAAAACCTGAAGGCGCTGAAAGGCACAGCGGAAGAGCGCGCGCTGATCGAGCGGTACACGCAGCAGCTTGAGAATCAGGAAGACCAACTGCAAAATCTGCAAAAGCAGAATGCGGAGCTGCAGCCTAAGCACGATCAGGCGCGGGCGGAGTTAGACAAAATGATTCAGGAGCTCACGCTGGACGAAACGATTTAGAAGCGGTGGAGAACGTTCAGCGGCCAGCGAAGACCAAAGGCGATGACGAAAACAGAGCTCCGGGACTTGCTGGAAGTTGCGAGTAGTGTTACCGTGCGGGCGTTCCAATTTAGTTCGCATAGCCAGTTCGAATTGGGCCTTTAATCAGCAGCGGGCACTCCGCGGCTACTGCAAATTTGCCGCGAATCTCGGAGGCGGCGTTTGGCTTCAAAACCGTGGAGCTCCATCGCACCTCCTGGCGAATTCCATCCGTACATCCCTTCTGAAAAAATAATTCCGGAATTCACGCCGCGCGCCATCATTCTGGGAATTTTCGCGGGACTGTTTTTCGGCGCGATAACAGTGTACGTGGGATTGCGCGCCGGCCTGACGGTTTCCGCGTCGATTCCCATAGCAGTGCTCTCCATCAGCATTCTGCGAGCGTTTGGCAAAGCCACGGTGCTCGAAAATAACATTGTGCAGACTACCGGCTCCGCGGGCGAATCCATCGCAGGAGGCGTGATTTTCACCCTGCCAGCGCTGATTTTCCTTGGCTTTCCGCTGCAATACTGGAGCGTTTTTTTTCTGGCGCTGCTCGGCGGATGGCTGGGCGTGCTGTTCATGATTCCGCTGCGGCGTCAACTGATCGTGAAGGAGCACGGAAATTTGCTTTATCCCGAGGGCACCGCGTGCGCGGACGTGCTGGTGGCCGGCGACAAAGGCGGGTCGTTCGCGAGCAGAGTTTTCTGGGGATTTGGGCTGGGCGGCGCGTACGCGTTCTTGATGGAAACCATGGGATTCTGGCGCGACACACCGGAATATCAGCCGAAGTGGCTGCCGGGCGCGTCGTTTCGCGCGAACATCACGCCGGAATATATGGGCGTCGGGTACATCATCGGACCGCGCGTAGCGGGGGTGATTTTCGCGGGCGGCGTGTTTTCGTGGCTGGTGCTGATGCCGGCGATCAAGTTTTTTGGAAGCATGATGACGCAGCCGCTTTTCCCCGGATTGATTCCCATCGGGCAAATGACGCCGGACAACTTGTACACGGCGTACATACGGCCGATGGGCGCGGGCGCGGTGGCCGCCGCGGGCGTGATTACGCTGGTGAAGACCATGCCGACGATTGTCGCGGCGCTGAGCGCAGGGCTGAAAGATGTTCGCAAAAGCCGTGCGGTGAACGCCATAGAAACAGCGGTGAGCCGTATCGATCGCGATTTCTCGATGAAGATTGTGGTGCTCGGTTCGCTGGCGATTATCATCATGATGTGGGTGCTGCTGACCTTCCGGCCGATTCCCGGCGCAAAAACGGGGCTATTGTCGAACTTGATCGCGGCGATATTTGTGGTGGTGTTCGGATTTTTGTTTGTCACTGTGTCGTCGCGCATTTGCGGGCTGATCGGCAATTCGTCGAATCCGATCAGCGGCATGGCTATTGCCACGTTAATGGCCACCTGCGCGATGTTTTTGGTGGCGGGCTGGACGGGCAGCGCTTTTTCGGCACTGGCGCTGACCATCGGCGGCGTTGTATGCGTTGCGTCATCTAATGCGGGCGGAACTTCGCAGGATTTGAAAACGGGCTTTCTGGTGGGCGCCACGCCTTCGAAGCAGCAGCTGGCGCTGATGATTGGCGTGATGACTTCCGTATTTGCGGTGGGCGCGACGCTGAATTTGATGAACGTGGGGCTCGAGGAATTCAAGCCGGCGACAATCGCGGTGAATATCAATCAATTGCCCTCGGGCGTGAGCGTCGAGCAGCAAAGCTTCATGCATAACGGGAAAAACTACGTGCTGCTGAACGCCATCGGCTCGCATGTGGTGCCGGATGGAAATTATTTGTACGACCCGGCCGTGCGCGAGATTGACGTGCAATGGGTGCACGGCATCGGCAGCGAAAAAGCGTCCGCGCCGCAAGCGCGCCTCATGGCCACGGTAATCAACGGGATTTTGCAGCGGCAGCTTCCGTGGCGGCTGGTGCTGGTTGGCGTGTTTTTAGTGATTGCCATCGAGTTGCTGGGGATACGCTCGCTCCCGTTTGCGGTGGGCGCGTATCTGCCCATTGACACGACCATGGCGATTTTCGCTGGCGGAGTGATTCGCTGGCTCGCCGAGCGCGGAGCGAAAGATAAAAGCAGCGCGGACAGCGAAATCGGCCCGGGACCGCTCTACGCCAGCGGATTGATTGCCGGCGGCGGAATTTTCGGCCTGTTGGGCATCGTGATTTATTTGTTTGGCGATCCGAACTTCAAATACCACTTTTTGCCGGAGCATTTTCTGCACATTGGGCCGAGCGTGCTGGGCGCGCTCGCGGAGAACCGGATGTTTGCTGTGCTTATGTTTGCTCTGCTCGGCGTGACGCAGTTTTATTTCGCCCGCCGCAAGATGGATTAAGACGCGAAATTCCGCTCCCCCGCATTCCACATTTTGACTCTGCGGCAATGAGCGCATAAACTGCGCATGGGCAGATATGCGCCGCTATTCTTCAGCTTCGACAGGCTTTCAATTCGACTGGGACTGGTCTATCACGCCGGCGATCAAGTTTTTGATCATCGCCTGCGCGGCGGTTTTCCTTCTTCAGGAATTGTCCCAGGTTTTCTTCGGAGCAGCGGGCTGGAATTTCTGGCTGGTCTATTTTGGCCTCGTTCCGCGCTACGTCGAACACGGTTTCATCTGGCAGCCGTTCACCTATCTGTTTCTGCACGGCGGCATCTGGCACATCCTCATCAACATGTTCTTCCTTTGGATGTTTGGAAGGGACGTGGAGCGAGCCTGGGGTGCAAAACGGTTCTACATTTATTATTTTGTGTGCGGCATCGGCGCGGGAATCATCAATGTCATTGTAAAAGTCATTATGAACCCGTCCGGGCTTGGCACGGCGCTCGTTCCCACCATTGGAGCCTCCGGCGCGATTTTTGGCGTGCTGCTGGCGGCGGCGATACTCTTTCCGCATCAGCGCGTGTTTCTTTTCCCGTTTCCCGTGGCGATTTCGATGCGCGTGTTCGTGCTGGTTATGGGCGTGATCGAATTCTTCGGCACGCTGGGCGTTGGCGGAGACAACGTCAGCCACGTCTGCCATCTCGGAGGCATGCTTGCCGGCTACCTGTATTTGCGGCGCGGCTCGTATTGGTACGGTTATCGCAACCGCTATGCGGATTGGAAGCGGCGGCGGCTGATGAGCCGATTCGAAGTCTACAAGCGGAAGCACCGCGGCGAGCCGCCTCGCCCGCCCGATAATTGGGTCAACTAGCAACACCAGCACGGATCGCGGCCCTTTCCGTTTTCAACGAACGGAGGATACATGCCTCTACGCTTAATTCTCAAGCAGAACCTCACCGGATTGGCGCACGCCTTGTGAGCGCTTCGCCGGAGAGGCGCCGCGCGGCGCTGCACCACATTTGCCGGTTCGCTGCGCCGATGATTGTGGCCCTGGCCATTGCCGCGCCATCGTCCGTAGCTCAGAATCGCACTGCATCTGGAGCCTCGCGAGGCACTCAGATTCTTCTTCTCGGGACAGCCGGGGGACCGCCGTTACGCAAGGCCCGCTCGGAACCTTGCTCATCGTGGACGGCCGCCAATACCTGATTGATTGTGGAATTGGCACGATGCGAAGAATGGTCGATGCAGGCATCCAGTCCGAGACCATAGGAACGATCTTCATCACGCATCATCATCCCGATCATGACCTTGGCCTCGCTGAACTGATGGCCAATGATTTCTTTCAATTGAGTGGGGCCGGCGCGACACGCACCATCAGCATCTATGGGCCGCCGCAAACAAGAGAATTCGTCGCTGCCGCATTCCGCTACATCAGCATTCCATTCAGTATCTTTGCGGCGGAGACTCCTTCCGTATACACGCTCAAAAGCCCGTTCGCGGTCCATGACATTCAGCACGACGGTTTGGTCTATCAAGATGACAAGGTTCGCGTCATTGCAGCCGAAAACTCTCACTATGCGCTGATGCCGGCAAAATTCAGCGCCCGGATGAAGTCGTATTCATACAGGTTTGAAACGCGGCACGGCGTGGTCGTCTTTACGGGTGACACAGGCCCAAGCGATGCTGTGACACGACTGGCCAAAGGAGCGGATGTCCTCGTAGCTGAAGTTCTCGATCTCAAAGCCATGGCTAAAATCCAACATATCGCGGCCGAAAAAAACCGCTGGCCGCCGCGGCGCTTGGACTCGATGATGGCACATTTCAAATTCGAGATCCTAGACCGGGAAGAAGTCGGAAGGCTGGGATCGAAAGCACAGGTCAAGTCGGTGGTGCTGTACCACCTCGGGCCGGAAGGGGTGGAGCCAGCAGTTTTTGTATCTGGCGTTAAGAAGTATTACTCGGGTCCCGTGTTCGCATCGGCCGACCTCGATCGGTATTGCCTCAACAGACCAGCCGGTAAAGGCGCGAACACTCGAATCCTCATTCCATGCCGCTGAAGTTCAAGCGCCAAAAAAAGACAACGTCAGCAATAGCAGGAGATGAAGGAGAATGCGCTTTTTCCCGGACGGCAGCGGCGGATGGATTACCCTTCGTGGGTTACAACAGAACGATGGGTGTGCGCCCATTCATTTTGCCGCGATGAAGGAGGAGACGATGCGGTAGAGGTATTCGACGCCTTTGTTGAAGGAGTCGAGCGGAATGCGCTCGTTGGCGTCATGAGCGCGGGCAGCATCTTGCTCAGTGAGCGGAAACGGCAGCAGACCATAGGTCTGAACGTTGCGCAAGCGCAAGTATGCCGAATCAGTGGCTTCCGGAGACATCATGGGAATAACCGGAACATCGGGAAATTCCTGCTGCGTGGCCTGCTGAATGGCTTTGAAAAGCGCGCCGTCGAGCGAAGACGAAGGCGCAGCCTCGCCGATGGAAACATTCGCGCTGAAAGAAATGCTGGGATCATTCACCGCTTGCTTCAGATTCAGCAGCAACGGATCCACGCTATCGCCGGGGAGCAGGCCGATATCGAGCGTCGCCTGCGCTTGCGGCGGCGCCTCGGTGTACTGGGTTCCCGCCTGCAACTTGGTAGGTACGATGGTGTCACGCAGCATCGCATTCCAGACGGGATTTGCGGCCGCGACTTTTTCTTTCGCTAAATCTCCCCGTACCGGCGAATCGAGCTGGTTCATCCATTTACCGATATTAGGATCTTCAACTTGGGAGAGCGCTTCGAAATATGATTCGGTCACCGGCGTGAGCCGGAATTGCATTTTGTAAGCCGCAATTTTTGCGATGGCCGTCGCAAGAGAAGTGATTGCATTATTCGGCGTAGGCACACCGCCGGGACTGGCCGTCCCCGTCGCTGTAACGGTGACCTTTGCAGGAACTTTCTCCGCGGCTTGCACGCCGACATATTGAACTTTTCCGTTTTTCAAAGTAACGCTGCCGCCTTCATTGAGCGCAAAGCCCGCGGCGATTTTCTGCCAGTAGTTGTCCACGGCAAAACGCATTCCCGCACCGCCTCCTCCCTCTTCGTCGCCTTCCGCGAGCAGGATTACGTCGCGGTCAAGGGAAACATTGGCGCGCTTGAGGGCAACGAGCACGGCGACGTTGGCGATGAGCATGCTTTTGTCGTCGATGGCGCCGCGGCCGTAGAGGTATCCGTTCTGGATCACGGCGCCGAAGGGATCGACGCTCCATTTCGATTTGTCTGCGGGCGCAACGTCCAAATGGCCCATGAGCAAAAGCGCGGTAGTAGGATTCGGAAACGGGTTCGCAGAGAGGCGCGCGATGAGGATTCCGCGGCCGGGCGCGCTCTGGTCGACCTCGGCGGGAATGCCTTCTTTCTGCAGAATGCCCGCCAGATATTTCGCCGCGGCGAGTTCATTGCCAGGCGGGTTGGTGGTATTTATGCGGATAAGGCCTTGGAGCCATCCGAGGGCGTCGACATCCAGTTTACTGAAGTCAACGGAAGCAGAGGATTGCAGCTGGTTCCCCGGCGATTGTTGGGAAGATTGTGTCTGCGCCCAAACGCCTGGAGCGGCTAAAAGTACAAAAAGAAGCGCGAGATGGAGCGACCATCGGTATCGCATGCAAACTCCCAAAGAATGCAGAAAAGTTCGAGCGTAAACAACCCTTTGATACTATCATGCAGGTTTTGGCGATCTGCGGCCGGTTCGTAAGCACTGTTGCTAAATAATTGATGGCAAATAACGACGCTAAACAGATGTGCAACTGTTGTTGTCAAACTTGGTAGACAATGACCATCCCGATGGCGAGTTTTGCCATCCAACTTAGCCGGAGGCTACCGCGTGATGCGAGTTAGCGCTGTTTCTGGTTTGACGGTATTTCGGGCCATGATCCTTGCCTTAGTGCTCGCAAATCTGGCCTTGCCGCCGCAATTGCTCGCGCAGTTGCCGACGCAAGGTCCAGTGAAGCCGCCGCCGCAGTCAAAAATTCCTCCGCCTCCCGCGCAGCAGCAGAAGCAGCAGCCCCAATATTCGCTGACGGTGCAATCGCAACTTGTTCAGGTGAACACGGTGGTGACCGACCAGGCTGGCAACATTATCACCGGCCTGAAGCAGGGGAATTTCCGGATTTTTGACGACAACCAGCAAGAGCCGGTAACCAATTTCGAGCCGAACACCGCCCCTATCACCATCGTGATTCTGCTCGAATTCAGCAATATTTTTGGGCCCTATTTTGCGCAACTGGGACCGTATTTGACGAACGGATTCACGAATTACCTGGGCCCAAAGGATTGGGTGGCGCTGGTTACCTATGATTTGAAACCGCACATTGTAGTGGACTTCACGCACAACAAGCAGGAGATAAACAACGCCATTCAGAGTCTTTTTTTCCCGGGATTCAGCGAAGCGAACGAATTTGACGCGCTCATTGATACTATCAACCGGCTCAAAGATGTTCAGGGGAAGAAAGCGATCCTGTTGGTGAGCACGGGATTCGATACTTTCAGCAAACACACGCTGGACGAGACATATAACGTGCTTAAACAGACCAACGTAACGGTGTACTGCATCGGCGCTGCCGAAATGGTGGAAGTACGGAATCCCAACGGGGAATCGGTCACGTATCTGCAGGCCAAGAACGAGATGAATTATTTTGGTAAGCTGACAGGGGGATATGCCTGGTTTCCGCGCTTCGAGGGCGAGATGCCCGGCATTTTCAGCTCCGTAGTTGCTTTCCTGCGAAACCAGTATTCCATTGGCTATGTTCCGCCGGAATCGGCGCGCGATGGCAAATATCACAAAATCAAAGTGGAAGTCGTGGACGACAAAGGCCAGCCACTAATGGTGCCCAACAAAAAAGGGAAAATGCAGAAGGTGGTGATCTATGCGCGCGCGGGTTATTTGGCGACGAAGACGGGATAAGCGCGGATTCTAATCGACAATTTCCGGAATTAGAAATTGGCGTAAGTTATTGAAAACAGAAGTCATACTTATTCCTAATCAATAATAATCCGGTGCTTGTGCGGATTTGTCAGCGGGCCAGATTTTCAGTAACCTCTCTGCAGGTCAACGCGATTCAGCAGTTCGCGCCCCCTGAACCAGCGCTCCAGATTTTCCAGCAGCAACTCTTCCTGCCGCTGCCACAGGCGGTCGGTAACTGCGCTAATGTGCGGCGTGATGAAAACGTTATCGAGCTTCCACAGCGGATCTTCCGGCGGAAGCGGCTCATCTTCGGTAACGTCTAGCGCAGCGCCTGCAATGGCGCGAGCGCGCAGCGCAGCCGTTAGAACGGTTTGATCCACTAATGTGCCGCGCGCGACATTGATGAGATAAGCGCTTGGCTTCATCAGCGCCAACTCCTCCCCGCCAATCATTTTGCGAGTGTCAGTAGTTTCCGGCGCGGCCAGAACGACGAAATCGGCCTGCGGCAAAACGTTTCGCAGTTCCGTTGCAGGAAAAATGCGCTCCGCGAGTTGCGTATCGCCAGTGCCGGAGCGATTAACGCCCCAGATGCGCATGCCCAACGGCTGCATGCGACGAGCGAGTTCGCGCCCGATGGAACCGAAACCTACAATAAGCAAAACTTGGTCCTGCAACTCGCGCGGCCGCGCGTCCCACATTTCTTGCTGGGCCCAGTGTGCCGCCTGCTGAAAGCGAAAAGCATCCGGAAAACGTCGCGCTAAGGCGATGATGGTTCCGAGAACGTGTTCGGCCATCGGGACGGAATGAATGCCGCGCGCGTTGGTGAGGACGATATTGCTCTGTCGAAGCGCAGGATACATCAACTGGCCGACGCCGGCCGCCGTCGCGTGAATCCACTTGAGTTTTTTGGCCCGGCCGAACTGTTCCGGGCGCAGCGAAAATCCGACGAGGATGTCCGTGTCGGGCAATTCGTCCAGCACGCGGTCATAACTTTGCAAGTGAACCACTTTCATGGCAGGCCAGCGCTTCGATATTTTTTCAGAGAGTTCGCGCGGTGCGCGCCACAAACTGAACTTGTGCCACACGCAGATGACCAGCTTGGTTTGCTCGGGAGTTGTGCGCATCGTTGTCTGAATCATGTGCTCGGGAGAATTTCGAATCAGCGCGTGAGCACGCGTAAATCACGGCCGGTCATCTCCTTTGGCGCGGGCGTGTCAACAACGCCGAGGAGCGTAGGAGCTACGTCGCGCAACGAACCACCCGGGCGCAAACGTTCTTGATCTTTTTCGGTCAAAAGAATGAAAGGCACGGGATTTGTGGTGTGATACGTATGCGGCCCGCCGGTCTTCGGATCGATCATCGTTTCCGCGTTGCCATGATCCGCAGTAATAATCCAAGCACCTCCACGAGGCGCAAGCGCCTGATGAATGCGGCCGAGGCAATCGTCGACGACCTCCACGGCTTTTATGGCGGCTTCGAGTTTGCCGGTGTGGCCAACCATGTCAGCATTCGCGAAATTCATGATGATGGCGTCGAAATCGCCTTTGTTGATGGCCTTAATGACAGCATCGGCAACGCCTGACGCGGACATTTCCGGCTGCAAATCGTAAGTGGGAACTTTGGGCGAAGGCACGAGAATGCGTTCTTCACCGGGATAGGCTTTCTCGACGCCGCCGTTAAAGAAATACGTAACGTGCGCATATTTTTCGGTCTCCGCGCAGCGCAAATTCCGGAGACCCATGTCGCCAAAGACTTGCGCGAGAATGTGTTCCAATTTTTCAGAGCCCTGCACATAACGCAACCACGGCCAGGTTTTTTCGTACTGCGTCATGCCGACATAGAAAAGATTTTGGGGGCGCGAGGCGTCGGCGAATTCCTTGAAGCCGGGTTCGGCGAGAGCGCGGGTCATCTGGCGGGCGCGGTCGGCGCGGAAGTTGAAAAAGATTACAGCATCGTCGTCGCGAATGACGCCGCGGGGCGCGGAAGAGCCGCCATGCGCGGGATCGGCGGTGATTACCGCAGGCACAACGAATTCGTCTGTGACCAGCCGTTCGTAACTGGCTTTCAACGCGGCGAGCGGATCGGGGTGTTTCAATTCGGCGCGTCCGTGAACCATGGCGTCGTAGGCGCGCTGGATGCGTTCCCAACGATTGTCGCGGTCCATCGCGTAGTAGCGGCCGCTGACGGTGGCGATCTGGCCGAGCGAGAGTTCGGTCATTTTTTTCTCGAGTTGCTGCAGAAACCCAAGCCCGGAATTCGGAGGCGTGTCGCGGCCGTCGGTGAATGCGTGGACGAAAACGCGCTCGACTTTGTTTCGCTTGGCCATTTCCAAGAGCGCAAAAAGATGGTTTATGTGCGAATGCACGCCGCCATCGCTGACTAGCCCCATAAGATGCAGTTGCCGCGGGCGGCCGCGCTCCATGGCTTGCAGCAGCAGCGACTCTTTGAAAAATTCCCCTGAAGCAATTTTGGCGTCAAGGCGCGTGATGTCCATCTGCACGATGCGGCCCGCGCCCATGTTGAGGTGCCCGACTTCGCTGTTGCCCATTTGCTCGTCGGGCAGACCAACAAACGGACCCGAAGTGTGAATCAGCACATTGGGGAATTTTTTCAGAAGCGCGTCGTAATTCGGCTTGCGCGCGAGCGCAATGGCGTTTCCATTGGTGCTGGGCGAATAACCCCAGCCGTCGAGGACGGTAAGCACGATTGGTTTGGGACGTTTCGCCATTTAATTTCCTTCAGTATTGTAAGTCACTGAGATTGTTTACGCGCGGGTGAGGCTGCAAGTTCGCGCAGCGCGCCGAGCAAGCGCGCGACTTCTTCGGCGGTGTTGTAATGGACCAGGCCGATGCGCAGCAGGCCGCCATCTTTTTCGACCCCAAGGCGCTCTGTCAAATTCAGCGCGTAGTAATTTCCGTCCCAAGTGAAAATGCCGCGGTCACCGAGGAATTTAGCGCATTCGAGCGGACTGTGATTAGCGAGGCGCACGCCGACGGTGGGCACGCGCTCCTCGAAACGCGCCGGGTCGGAAATTCCGTAGAAGCGCAAGCCCGGAATGACGAGCAATCCGCGAATCATCTGCTCGGCGAGATTCATTTCGTGTTGGCGCATGACGCGATGAGCGGACATCAAGGCAGAGCGGCGATTGGTGACAGCGGGATCACATTTGCGGCCGAGTTCAGCCATGTAGTCAATCGCTGCAGTCACGCCCGCGAGGCCTTCGTGAATTTGCGTTCCGGTCTCCCAGCGATCAGGCAAAGCTTCGGGAGCGGGCCGAACTTTGTAGGGACGGAAGCGCATCAACAGGTCGCGTTTGCCGTAAATGCAACCCATGTGTGGGCCGAAGAATTTATATGGCGAACAGGCCAGGAAGTCGCAATCGAGCGCGCGCACATCAATGACGCCATGCGGAGCGTAATGGACGGCGTCAATAAAGGCAAGCGCTCCGGCATCGTGCGCGAGATGAATGATTTCGCTGACTGGATTAATGGTACCAACGGCGTTGGAAGCGTAGCCGACGGCGACGAGCTTGGTGCGTGAAGTAATCTTGCGCCGTAAATCGTCCATGTCCAACGTACAATCGGATTCGCGAATGTCCACCTGGCGAACGACGACACCGCGCTCCTCAAGCGCGCGCCACGGGGCGACATTGGCATCGTGATCGAGAGTGGTGACCACGATTTCGTCGCCGGAATTCAAATCGCGGCCAATCCCGCGGGCGAGGGCAAAAGTGAGAGTGGTCATGTTGGGGCCAAAAAACACTTCGATAGGATCGCAGTTAAAAAAATCAGCCATGGCCGCGCGCGCCGCAGCGATCATTGCATCAGTGCGACGGCTGGTGGCGAAGGCGCCGCAAGTGTTAGCGTTGGAATTCGTGAAATAGTCGCGGACGGCGTCAATCACTTGCTGGGGTACCTGCGTGCCGGCGGGCGCGTCGAGAAACGCTGCATTGTGGCCATTGACGATTTGCTTCAGCGAGGGAAACTGTGCGCGCACCCAACTCACATCGAGCGCAGCAAAGTTGCTCGGTGAAGAGTTCGCGTTATGGGCCGGAGAGCTCATGCAAAGTCACCTCAATCCACAAAGACTGATTTTACTTCAAGATTTCACCGCGCGAATGAAATCCGCAAAGAGGCCATATGCCGTGGCGATGACGCCGGGCTTATGTTCGATGATCGAGAGACCGAAAACATCCATGTCGAAACGTACCGCGGAGGTGGTGCCTTCGAGCTGTGCGAGCGGATCGCTTAGAGACAATTTCTCGGGCCTGACGCGCGTGCGGATGCCGCTGGAAGTGCGTTCGGCGCTGCACACTAATTTGTAGCGCATGCCTTCAGCGTGGGCAGCGCGGACTTGCTCGGCGGTCAGCGAGCGAATGCCTTCGCGTTCGACTTCGCTCAATTGGATTTCCGCGCCCATCAACACGATGGCGAGCGCCGCAACTTTCACTGCGGCGTCCCAGCCGTCGAGATCATCAGACGGATCCGTTTCTGCAACGCCAATTTGCTGGGCGCGTTTGACAGCCTCGTCCAGCGTGGCGCCTTTTTCCATTTCGGTGAGGACAACGTTGGTGGTCGAGTTCAGGATTCCGCGTAAGCTGCGCAGTTCAACGGCCGGCAAGCAGTGCGGAAACATGGAAAAAATCGGCGTGCCATCCATCACCGCGGATTCAAAGAGAAACTTGCGGCCATGAACCTCCGCCATTTTATGGAGTTCGCGATAGGCGTGCACGACGGGGCCCTTGTTTGCGCTGATGGCATGAGCGCCCGATTCGAGGGCCGCTTTGATGTGATCAATGGCGGGCTGCCCGCTGTGGCGCTGGAGCGAACTGGCTTCAAAAAGCACATCGGCTTGCGCGGCGGCGAGCCATTCGCGAACGTTTGCGGGCCGTGGACCCGACAAGGCTGGCCACCGGTGATCGAGCGCTTGCGCGGCGTGGAGGCCGCTGGCATCCGCCAGCCAGCCAATTCTGCGCGAGGCGATGCCTGTGAGCTTCCATGCAACTCCATATTTCTTTTGAAGCACGTCGGTTTTCGCGATGAGCAGGCGCACAAATTCCTTGCCGACGTTTCCGAATCCGATGAGGGCTAGATTGTAAGTGCGGATAGAAATCTCCTGAAAAATAGGCGTCAGAATACATTCATGCGAGAAAAACGCGGAGCAAAAAGATCGGGCGATCGATCATTTAACTGGCGGAGGGGGTGGGATTCGAACCCACGAGGCCCTTTTGAGGCCTAACGGTTTTCAAGACCGCCGGTTTCAACCGCTCACCCACCCCTCCGAAGCTGAACTTCCGGGCTCGAACTTCAATTCGCGAGTCGTAAGTTCCCGACCTTGGAGCGCCCCACACAATACGGAAAACATCGTGAACCACTTAATTATCTACGAGCCCAAGTATTCTATCAAGACGCGGGAAAATCGCTCGAATATCTGATAGTGCGAACGGTTTGAGGAGCGCCGTTATAGAATATTCGCCGGAGGAATGCATGCCGGACTACACAGCAGCGCACGCGCGCGCGGGGATCAATGCCAGACTTCCGCAGCTCGAGACCTGGCCGAATCATTTTCCGGGTTACGAAATCACTATTCGTTTTCCCGAGTACACTTCGGTCTGCCCGAAGACCGGCCTGCCCGACTACGGCACAATTATTATTCAATACCAGCCGCGCAAAGTTTGCCTGGAACTGAAGGCGCTGAAAATGTATTTGCTGGCGTATCGCGATCTTGGGATTTTTTACGAAAACGCGGTCAATCGGATGCTTCGCGACATAGTAGCAGCGACGAATCCGGCGTGGTGCGTGGTGCGCGGAGAATTCACGCCGCGCGGCGGGCTGTTCACGAATGTGGAAGCGCGTTGGCCGCGAGGGCAAAATTCTGCTGCTCGCTCGTAGACTTTCGACCCGTCCTTCGACATAATTTGCTATGCTCATCGTTTGATTGCGTTTAAGGAGATGGAATGTCGGATTCGCTGGACCTGCAGCAGAACAGAACGGCCGCGCCGCCCGCGGAATCGTATGCGTACACGCCGCGCTGGGTGATGATCGCTTTTCTGGTGGCCTTCGGGGTCATCGGCTATCTGGTCTACGCAATGGTTCATCAGAAACAGCAAGACGCAAATGCATTCAGCAACGCCGCCAAGCGGTCAGCTGCACTCACCGCGGAGATCGATAAGACCAACGCTTCCATCGCCGACTTGAAGGCGCAGCTTCAAGTGACGGAACAGAAGCTGGGGCTCACAGAAGACGAACTGGCCAGCGCGCGCAGCCTGGCTGTGACGGTCGGCAAAGAAGAAAAGCAGCAGCGCGCAACCGCCAATTTGCTGCGAGAGCAACTGGGACAGGTGCAGCAGCAAACTTCCAGCCAATATGGGCAATTATCGGACCAGCTGAACGGCACCAAAACCGATGTGGCCGGCACGCGCAAGGATCTGGATGATGCAAGAACGAAGCTCACGACAGCCATCGGAGACCTCGGGGTTCAGAGCGGGCTGATCGCGCGGAATCATGAAGAAGTGCAAGAACTGAAGCGGCTGGGTGAGCGCAACATTTATGAATTCAAGATGGGCAAGGAAAAAATTCCGCAGCATGTTGGCCCGATTGAGCTGCAGGTGCGTAAAATCGACTCGAAACATTTCCGGTTTACGCTGGACATTATTGCCGACGACCGTCGCGTCGAACGTAAGGACAAAACCATCGAAGAGCCGATTCAGTTTTACACGCGCGGATCGCGCTCGCTTTACGAAATTGTGGTTTATGACGTAAAGAAGAAATTCATCTCCGGCTATCTTTCCACGCCCAAAGTGGAGGCGCCCGCAAACCCTTCCGCGCCTTCCGGCAACTAAGTCTTTTTGAAATTGGCATTGCTTCGTTGCGGTCCGCGAGGCGATAACGCCTGCGGGGGGATGGAATCAAATTCGCAGATGCGATTCACTAAAAGTTTCGAGAGAGCGGCGCCGCTGTTTCTAGCAGCAGTTGCGCTGCCGGCGTTTTTTGCCGGACGCCTGGGAGTGCCGCGCGGCGGCACGCAGTCTTCGCAAGGGGCGCAAAAAATTTCCGTGCCGTCCTCCAGCAACGGAATTCAGTTCAGTTACGGCGGAAGTGTAGCGCAAATCCCGGCGCAGATCACCGATGCGCTGGTGCTTGTTCCCGTGCGCGTGAAAGGCTCGCAGCCTTCGTGGTTTCTGCTGGACACGGCCCGCACCAACTCGGCCATTGACGATGTTCGCGCCGTGGCCGTTGGACTCTATTCGCCATCAGCACAAGGCAAGCTGCCCAAATCTTTTTCCAATGTTCGGCTGGAATTTCCGGGCCTTCGCATTTCGCTTCCCTCGCTGGCTCTCGATTCTTTCGGGGATTTCGCGGCCCGCATCGGCCATGCCGTGCAGGGAGTTTTGGGGGCGGACGTGCTGAGCCGGCTGATTATTAAAATCGATTACGAGCGGCAGACTGTGCAGTTCTACGATCCGAAATCGTTTCAGTACCGTGGAAAAGGTCTCAAGTTCGCGATGAAAGTCGCAGATGGCATTCCGGCTATTGCCGGGGAGATTGCCATTCATCATCGCGGAAATTTCCGCGGCGCGTTTGCGATTTCCACCGGCCAAACCGAGCCCTTGCGCCTCTCCGCGCGCTTTGCGTCATCACATTCGCTTGAAGATCTGCCGGAAAAAACAGTGCCTTTCTCGACTACCGATGCCGCGAGCGACACGGATTTTAGCGACCGTCTTGGCCGGGTACACGCAATGCGGTTCGGCAAAATCACGTTTGCCAGCCCGATTGCGATTTTCCCGGGAAAACCGTCTAAGGCGCCGGCCGGCATACCGCAGCAATTCATTGGAGCAATGGGCGGAGAGATTTTGGACCGCTTCACGGTGATTCTGGACTATCCGGCGCAGCTTCTGATCCTCGAAGCCAACAGACATTTTCCGGACTTTTTCACCGCGGACATGAGCGGCCTCACTGTGATCGCCATTCCGCCAGAGTTCCGTACGTTTGAAGTGGCGCGCGTCAGTGAAAAATCGCCGGCAGCCGAGGCGGGCGTTGCTGTGGGCGACATGATTGAGCAGGCCGACGGCAATCCTGCCTCGGAGTACACGCTCGATGACCTGCGCGCGCTGCTGCGCCAGCCAGGGACATCGCATACGCTTAAACTTCTGCGCAACGGGAAAACAATTAATGTCACGCTAAACCTGAAACCGCTGATCTAGATTTTCGTCGTAATCGGTTGGCCAGACGAGCCTGGATTCGCAATCGCGCGGCAAAATCAGCTATTAGCCGAATATTTGCAGAAGGAAGCCTATATTTGTTTGTTTGCGCTGAAAGCGCTGGCGAAGAAGGAACTCAAGCCGGAAGAACCGCGAGGCGCGCCGCTGCGACGGCGAGTTTCTATGCCGAGACGCCTGATTTTCTGGTTCAGAGTGGAAAGCGGAACCTGGAAGCGCTCAGCGGCCTCTGTCTGGTTCCAACTGCAATGTTCGAGCATGTCGAGAATCAGACGGCGCTCGACCTCTTCGAGGATGTCGCCCAGTGAGCGCAGGCCTCCCGCTGGCGCGCCGACCTCGCCGGGCATGGGCGGCAGGAATTCGCCAAGGTGCAGATTCACGCCCCTGGCAATCTCGCGGCTGCGGACAGCTTCGGGGAGCAAATCCACGTCCATGGTGTCCTGCACGGAGAGCACGATGGCGCGTTCGACCACGTTCTCCAACTCACGCACATTGCCGGGCCAGTCGTAATCCATGAGCATGCGCATAGCGGCAAGGGAAAAGTGGCGCGGCGGTTTGCCGTTGTCCTTTGCGAAATGCTCGAGGAAGCGCTCGACGAGCAAGGGAATGTCCTCTTTGCGATCGCGCAAAGGTGGTAACGCAATGGCGATCACATTCAAGCGATGGAAAAGATCTTCGCGGAAACGGCCCTCGCGAACCAGCGAGAGCAAGTTTTCATTGGAGGCAGCGATGATGCGGACGTCAACTTTGATCGTTTCCGTGCCGCCCAGCCGCATGAATTCGCGCTCCTGAATAACGCGCAACAATTTGGCCTGCGTCTCTGGGCTGACGGTGCTGATCTCATCGAAGAAAATCGTGCCCTGATCGGCGACTTCGAAGAGGCCTTTCTTGGAAGCGATGGCACTGGTAAAAGCGCCCTTGACGTGGCCGAAAAGCTGCGATTCAAGCAGATCGACGGGAATCGAGCCGGTATTCACCGGAATGAATGGCTTGTCCGCCCTCGGCGAAGCTGCGTGAATGGCTTTGGCAATCACTTCTTTTCCCGTGCCGCTCTCGCCATTGATCAGCACGGTGGAGCGCGATGGGCCGACCTGCGTGACGAGGTCGAGCACCGCGAGCATTTTCTCGCTCTTGCCGACGATGTTCGGAAAATTGTAACGCTCTTTCAGCGCGCGCTTGAGCTGGCGATTCTCTTCACGGAGCCGCGCGCCTTCTATGGCCAGAGAAACTTGGGCGAGCAGTTCATCATTGGACCACGGCTTAGTGATGTAATCCTGCGCGCCGTTTTTGAAGGCAGCGCGAGCCATATCAATCGAGCCAAATGCGGTGATGAGAATAATCGCCAGAAACGGGTCGCGCGCATGGATTTCGCGAAGCAAGTCAATGCCGTTGCGGTCCGGCAGGCTCACGTCAAGCAGTAGAAGATCGAACGGCCGCTCTTCGAGGCGGGCCAGCCCTTCTTCGCCAGTTCCGGCGCCGGTGACGTTGTAGCCTTCAGACGATAGCAGCGCTTCGAGCCCCTCGCGAATCTCGAGTTCGTCGTCAATTACAAGGATGGCACCTTTAGGCATGCACAGCCTTCCTTGCTACCGGAAACTCCAGGCGGAAGGAAGTCCCTTTTTCCGGCGTGGAGCGTACCTCCATTTTGCCGGCGTGTTCTTTGACAATCCCATAGCTCACGGACAGGCCAAGGCCGGTGCCGCGCCCGGAGGCTTTGGTAGTGAAAAATGGATCGAATACGCGGTGAAGGTTTTCCGGCCGAATGCCCATTCCGGTATCAGTCACTTCGACCTCAACCGAGCCGTTCCGCGCATAGGTGCGAACTTCCAGCATCCCACCTGAGGGCATGGCGTCGCGCGCATTCATGAAAAGGTTCAGGAAAACTTGCTGCAGCTTGCTGGAAGAGCCCAGCATGAGCGGCAAACCATCGCCGAAATTGCGGATCACCGTAACTCGTGAAGTTTTGAATGGATGTTGCACCAGACTCAAAGTGTCATCGAGAATTGAGTTCAAGTCAATTTCGACGAACTCCGCCGCTCCCGTGCGGGAGAAGTTCAGCAGATTGTTGACGATTTCGCTGGCGCGGAATGTCTGCTTCACGATTTTGTCGATGGTTTTCTGGCGCGGATCTTCTCCGGGAATTTGCTTCGAGAGCATCTGAATGTAATTGGAGATGACCGCAAGCGGCGTGTTGACCTCATGAGCTACGCCGGCTGCGAGCAAACCCAGAGAAGTAAGCTTCTCGTTTTGGGCCATCTGCTCTTCCATGCGGATGCGATGGGTAATATCGTCGAGCAAAACCAGCCGGCCGGCGCGCTCGCCAGTCTTCTCGACCAGCGGAGCGAACGAGGCATTGATCACAAAGGATTCGCCATTGCGGGCGCGGAGCCTGAATTTGTAAACGCTGGTGGGATGCTCATCGTGCG
Organism: Candidatus Acidiferrales bacterium; assembly: GCA_035307965.1. Classification (GTDB taxonomy): domain Bacteria; phylum Acidobacteriota; class Terriglobia; order Acidiferrales; family UBA7541; genus DAHUXN01. The sequence continues at coordinate 208,395 of DATGHO010000037.1, forward strand.
CGCGCGAAGCCAATTCAGCGAAAAGGTCGGCAGGAAGGATATCGCCCAAGGGGCGGCCCACCGCCTCGTCGCGGGAAATTCCAAGCAGGCGTTCCATCTGCGGGTTCCAGGATTCAACACAATCGTCCAGCCCGACGGTTAAGACGCCGATGCTCAAAGATTGGATGATGTTCTCGTGAAATTCCTTGAGATGCTCGATTTGGATGGCTTTCTGCTCGAGCGAATGGTACAGCCGCGCGTTTTCGATGGCGATGGCAAGATAACCGCCAATGGTATCGAGCAGTTCCATATCCTCGCTGGTCAGATAATCGCCATCTACGGTTTTGCCGAGTCCAAGGACGGCGACGACATGTTCGCGGAAACGGCATGGCACAAAGTAATTAAGACTCAATTGCTCGAGTGTGCCGCGCACCGAGTCGCTTTCGGAGGCGCTGCGGGCCGATTCGAAAAACAGGCCAGAATGCGCCAGCGCAGGCCGCTTTGCAACGTCGAGGAAACTGAGATCAAGGGGCGCCTCGGCGCGAATGCCGAGCGAGCGCGAAAGCGCGAAGGAGCCGGGGCGAGCGGGAGCCTCGAGAAAAATCGCGAGGCGGTCAATCAGCAGCGTCTGTGAGATGCGATCGAGCACCGAGCCGAGCAGCGGCTCCAGGCGCACTTCGTTGGTTAGCGTGCGGCCGAATTCGATGAGCGTGCGGCGGTAATTCAAGCGGTCGCGGTAGAAAAAGTGATCCAAACGCGCCTGCGTCCAGTCGCGCACCGGCTGGAAAAGGAGAGCGGCGATCACGATTGCGATCACCGTCCCTGCAGTGCCGACGGAACCCGTGGAACGGAAAAGCAAACCGATTGCGGCAACGATCGCGAAGTAAACGGCGATGACCGAAGCAGTAGCCAGCGTATAAACGATACCGCGCTTGAAAATGATGTCCACGTCCATCAGGCGGTAGCGGACGATGGCGTAGCCGAAACAAAGAGGGATGAGCACCAGCGAAAAGACCGAGGCGATCATCCAGCCCGAGGGCAAAATTCCCGCGCTGAATGGAATTATGTACAAGCAGAGGAATGGGACGATGCCCGCAAAAGTGCCGAAGGTGACCCATTTGAGCTGTTGGCGCAAAAGGCTGCTGGGCGCGCGCTTGTAGCTGGACAGGAAGATGAACGCGGCCGCCAGGAAATAAACTCCCAGGTACGCGAATTCAACCTGATCGAGAAAGACACGACTGCTGATGGATGGCATCAAATCAAGGGCCGCGGTAGCTACGCTGATGTGCAGGAGAAGCAGCGCGACAGGCACAGCGTAAACCAAACCAAGCCATAGCTTCAGGTTACGGACGCGACGGTTTGGGAAAACCAGCGCAAAGTGCACGAGCAATGCCGCTTGCAGCAGCAGCGCAACTACATTGGCCCAATAAATGCTCCAATCGAATGAGTTCAATTTGCCGCTGTAGTGAAACGCATAGAAAATGAACGAGACGAGGCAGAAAAGATAAAAGTGAATCGCGCGCGGAGCGGTCCAGCGCTTCCAAACGATGAACAGCCCGATGATCAGGTAAACAAAAGCAAGAACCATGAAACAGTTCCAAATCAGATTCGGGCGTACGAACGGAACAGTGACAATCTCAGCTTGGTACGAGACGCCGCCACGAACTAACTCGTACGGAACGCGCGACCAGATGCCGGCTCGCCATAGTTGTTGGGTGACCTGCGTAGCGCGCGAGACGTGACTACCGGCAACTTCGGTCACTATATCGCCGGGCCTTACGCCTGCATTGGCCCCAGGAGAGCCCGGCTGTACGCGCCAGGCCTGCACTCCCGACGCAGTATCCAGCCAAGTGACTCCGTCATCCGGCAGGGCGAACTGGCTGCGCTGGCGGAAGTTGAGCACGCCAAAAACCACGGCAGCAAGCGTCAAAAGCGCCAGCAGAGATGCAGCCAAGCGGGTTTGCAGGCTATTCTTCATGCGCCCAAAGGGCCTCGTCGATCCACACCAACCCGTTAAAACCAGTGCACGTTGATTTCCAGAAGACGGAGGTTAGGTCTGCCATAAGTGGCCTATAATCTTCTGGCTAAAAGATCTTCCTCACTCAAATTCTCTTCCACTTCCGCATTTCGGAAGACAGATTCCATTTTCTGTATAACAAAATCCCTAAAATTGGACGCTTATGCCGCCTCGAAATGTCCGATACGCTGAAACCAGTATCACGCGACCATCCCGCGTCGTGATCGGCACATACCCCTGCGCAAACAGGTTTCCGAAGTCCGCGACCGCTTGCATATGCCGCAGGCATGGAATCGGCTGGTGAATCACCAGATTGAAGTAGGGGTCAACGCCGAAAAAGGCCTCGCCGAATTCATCCTGGCGCGAGACTGCGGTTCCATTGATCCACTTGTAGCCGGCGGTCAAGCGCGTCTTTGTGAAAGGCACCTCGGAGGAGAAGCTTCCCGCCAGGCTGTGCCGGTAGCGCATAGCCAACTCCTCGCGCAAATCTGCGCTAGGAGCGAATTCACTCAGCGGGGCCAGGGCACCCGCCCAGGCGTAAACCACGGTGGCTTCCATATTGTCCGAAAACCTCTCCTGGTACGCCGCGCGTGCGCCGTAAGAGTCCGAACTCCCAGAATCATAGGCAAATCCATTGGAAAAGAAGTCCTGCAGAAAATTGGGATTGTTGTCCACCGTGCTGCCCTGGCCGAAAACCGCCATATCGTTTGCGGCATCATGGAAGCCAGCAAGGGTGATTCGGCCATGATTGTGAAGCAGGCGTTCGACAGCGACTTCTTCATGCCAGCCGCCCTCAATGACCGGACGGCCATCGCGGAACAGCACGGTAGGAAGCGCGTCCAGGGAATCCATTGCCGATTCCAGAGGCGCAGTTGCTTCCGGGCTAGCCTCTGGCCAAGGACGCGATGCGAGCAAAACAGAAGCCTGCCAGTTCGGCGAGAGACGGATGGCCAATTCCGCGCGAGGGCGGATGCCGGCGGTGGTTGCGTTCCCAAGCCCCGTCAGAAGGTACTCCGCGCCGTATCGCAAGGTGACATTGTCATTGACGGCGAGCACGCCTTGCTGGTCCAGGCGCATGGCCCGCAGACTTGGGCCATCCAGCCCCAGACGCGACTGGCGCACAACCACGCTGGTTACCGGGCCATCCCTGCGATTGCCGGACGGGAGCCAAATGGCCGCGAATCCGCCATTCGCTGCGTCACTCTCATAGCTGAACTGTCCTGCCAGAAGGAGCTGGCCAAACGCCCCTACGTTCTCTTCGTAGGCGATCGCCGTCGCCGGCGAATTCGAGAAACTGGTAGCGGAGCCGGGGCGCACCCCGGAAGTTACGTCGATGCGGCTGTGAGTCTTGCGATTGCGGGAGGCGACCTCAGTCAGCGGATTGGAACTGTTCTGGACGCCATTGACGTTACCCCAGCGCAAGATCGGTCGGGTAGCCGCGGCGGAACGAAGCACCCAACTCCATTCGCCGTTCCCAGGCTGCTGATCTGGCCTCCGGCTCAAATTGGCGAGGCCGCTGAAAATGGAGCCCATGGCAATCTGCACATTCGTGGTTTGATGGCTGTTCACCAGAATATCCGAGCGCAGGGTGGGCATGAAACCAGCCAGGCTAACCCGAAGGGTATACGCTCCCGGTAAGAGGGCGGAAGCGAAGCGACCTTGCGCATTCGTCAATAAACGCACCGACGCTGACGAAACCAGCGAATGGGGGGCGATCACAACGGTGGCGCCCATCTGCGGAACACCGTTTTCATCGAGAACCTGACCCACAAGGCGGCCCGTTCGCGACGCCGCCGCGAGCGGCGAAGCGATGATCGCCAGCAGCCCCAAACTCAAAAGCATTTCGCGAATCGTTCGATAGCTCACTTTGCTCCTACCTCCCGCCCATTTATTCCGCTTGAGCCTTCGTCGCCGTGGGAGCTTGAACCGTAAAGTTTGCTGCCGGAGAGATCTTTTGCTGGTCGTTGTTGTCGGTGATCTGGATTTGCAATTTGTACTGGCCGGGCGCGAGCGACTTCAAATCCAGGGCTTTTTCAATCCATATCTCTTCGCCGTGTTGATTGTACTTTTGCGAATTTTCGGTGAAATTCAAAACTGGCTGAGGATCATCCGCGCGCAACACCCGATAATCGATGGTGGCGTTGCCCTGGTGCGTTTTGGGATCCACTTTCAAATTGTAAACTTGAAGAAAAATTCCCATGTCCTGACCTTGCTCGAAAGTGGCGTTGAGCTTCGGGCGAACTTTCAAATCTCCGAGCACGAACTGGCCGAGGCCGATGTCCTGAGAGGATACCTTTTGAATCTGATCGGCAAGGATCAACGAACTCGTGCCGAGCTTATCATCCTCGTAGCGCGGCACCGCCAGACGCGTGTTGATGACGCCCAGACTGCCGTTATTGACGTCTTTCAGGACCACATCGAGCCGGTAAAGACCAGGGCTCAAGGGTACAGCCTTCTGGTAAATGCTGCTCGTCTTCAGATATTGCTGCATCAGAGAGTCCGGCGTTTCTCCGCTAATTGTATCCTCAAAGGTGTTGACGACGCGGCCACTCACGCTCGTAATGCGCGCGAACAAGTGCATGGTGGCAACTTCCACTCCATTTTTGTCCTGGAAAGACATCTCGTGATTGGGAATCTGGATGGTGATGGGCACGAGATCCGTGTCCTCGGTAATGCGCAGGAAATCAGAATGGCACTGAAACTGGATCTGGTTGGCGGTTAGGCGCGAATCGACGACCGCTTCTAGGTCTTTGAACTTGACAGGGGGCGGCATTTGAATCTTTGAGTAAAGTTCGAGGCGGCTGAATTCATTCATACTCTCCGGCTGCTGGACGCCGGTTTCCGCCATGTGCGTGCCATCGGTGTTCTTGAAGCGGTCAACTTTTGAGGACATGCCCATCGCTTCCATATCTGTAAGCCCAGCGCCGGGAACATAGGTGAGCGCGTCCTTTTCGCTCGGGTCCATGGTCAAATGGTATTCGCCGCTGCCCGTAGGATCCACGAACTCGATCTCTACATTTTCGCCGATGCCCGGCAGATAGCGATAGCGCCAGTCCTCGAACGGATACGTCGAAGTCTCGCCCCCGCCCTCATCCGCTGGACGCGTGTACGGTCCGCCAGCGGGATGGGAAGTCACCTCATCCGGCTTGCCCCACATCAGGTAAATGCGACCACGATCGGTCTTCCATCCAGGTATGCCCGAAGAATAGTGTTCGTTGGCGTAGGCTATACGGCGGTAGTATTCCTCTTTGTAAGTGTTTTCGGGCGAGCCAGGATCAGGATTGCGGCGCTCCCAAAAAGCCTCAATGAAGTTTTCACGCTCTTGATTGGTCTGCAAGTGCAAAAAAGCGGAGCGTTCTTCCGGAGTGATGATGTAGGAAACGGGCCCGTTCAGCCATTCTTTATAAACGGGCTGCAGTTCTCTGTAGAGGTCCTTTTCCTTTTTCTTTTTCGCTTTGGTCGATACCCGGGCGTCCTGCGTCTGCTGATCGTAATCCTGGGAATGAGCGAGCGGCGCCACGAACAAGCCTAAGGCCAAAATGGCAAAGAACGGCACAACCGAGCGGCGATTCATAGCTGGATTCCCCCGGACACTGGAATTCTATGCTCCATCTGAACACCCGTCAAGCTAACCTGCGCTCCTACTAACTCTTACCGAGTCCGATTCACGGGGGAAGGCGCGGGTTGCCCGCCTGTTTCCGAAATCGAGGCCTAGGGTTGCAGATGCGGAACTTTTTTTGACGTGTCGGGCGGCCAGATATTGATTTCCGGCGTCCAACGATTAGGCATTTGACAACAGCGGCAACATAGAGTTGGGATTTGCACCAGCCTCGTCTAATATTTAAAGACCTGAAGGGCTGTAGGCACGCAGCCGTTCGGCGAGGAAACTTTTCCCCATTCTTTAGCGTATTAGTTAGTGGGCAGACGTTCGCATCCTGCCCTCATTTGAAAATCAGGGACAAAACGCAAAATGAAGACACGGAAAAAACCGTTTCTGATCATCGGCGCAATCCTAGTGCTGGCTATCATCGTTATCGGCAGCGTGCTCCAGGCCAACAAGAATACAGTCACGGTGCAAACCGGGAAGGCCGTGAAGCAGGACATCACTTCCCTGGTGACGGCGTCGGGTGAAATTCGCTCGCAGAGCTACACCAACGTGCTCGGCCAGGGCATCGGCAAGATCACTGATATCGACGTTAAGGAAGGTGATTTTGTGAAGAAAGGTCAAGTTCTGCTGCACGTGGAGAGCATTCAACCTGCAGCGGACGTCAAGGCGCAGCAAGCCGACCTCGATGCGATGAATGCTGCTATTCAGTCTGCGCAGGCCAATGATACGTCAACGCAAGCGGCCGTCGAGCAAGCGCAAGCGAGTTTGGAAAAGGCGCTGGAGGATTGGAAACGCGGGCAGGGTCTCTACAAAGAGGGGCTCATCGCGAAATCGGATTACGACACATATAAATCCAGCTATCTAGCGGCTGTCGCGGGTCTTGCAGGGGCCCAAGCCCGCGCCAAACAGGCGCATGCCCAATTCACGCAGGCGCAATTCAACCAGGCGCAAGCGGCGGCAAGCCTCGTGCGTATGCGCGATGTGCTGGCGAAGACTACCTACATCGCCCCGATTGACGGCACTGTTACGTATGTGCCCGTGAAAGTCGGTGAATACGTCGTCCCGGGCATTCAAAATGCTGAAGGCAGCTTCCTGATGACCATTTCGGATATGTCCGAAGTCGATGCCGAGGTCATGGTGGACGAAACTGATATTCCCAACGTGAAACCCGGACAGAAGGCCGATGTAACGATCGACGCTTATCCGGGGAAAATATTCAAAGGATACGTCCACGACGTGGGCGAGGAAGCCATTCTGCGTACGTCGGGCCTGGCTACGACCCAGCAGACTTCAGCGAACAGCCAGGAAGCGCGCGACTTCAAAGTTCATGTGCGGCTGTACGACCCGCCGAAAAACACTCGGCCCGGGCTCTCCTGCACAGCCAACATTCAAACGGCGCATCATGCAGACGTAGTGACCATTCCGATTCAAGCTCTTGCCGTACGCACCAAACAAGAACTTCAGGCGGATGAGAATAGCCAAAAGGGCGGCAGCGTGACTTTGGCTGCTACGAAGCCAGCCGTAAATTCGGACGGAAGCCCAGTGAACGATGATGTTCAAGGCGTATTCGTAGTTCGCAATGGCAAAGCCGTGTTCGTGCCAGTGCAGACCGGAATCAGCGGCGTCACGGATATCGAAGTCACCAGCGGCTTGAAACCCGGAGACGTGATTGTTACCGGAAGCTACCAGACGCTGCGCTCGTTGCATTCAGGCGCCCATGTGAAGATCGACAACTCTGTTCCAAACTTGGCGAACGAATCCACTCCATAACGCCACAGCACCGGCATCTGATTTAGCATTGGCGAGGAAACGAGAGGCCTGATGGCAGTTGAAGAAGCCGCGTCCCAATCATTCCGGCAGGATTTAATCGACTCGGGAATCGTCATCTGCACGGAAGACTTATGGAAAACTTACGTAATGGGCTCGGAGCAAGTGCATGCTCTGCGCGGCATCTCCACTGAAATTCGCAAAGGTGAATATGCGGCCATCATGGGTCCGTCGGGCTCTGGAAAATCCACGCTGATGAACCTGATTGGCTGTCTGGATTCGCCAACCAAGGGTTTTTACTGGCTGGCTGGACGGCTGGTGAGCGAATTGGACGATGACGATCTGGCTTACATTCGAAACAAGGAAATTGGATTTGTCTTTCAGACGTTCAATCTGCTGCCGCGCGCCACGGCGCTGCACAACGTCGAGCTGCCGATGATTTACAATGGCACGCCCGCGGAAGAACGGCAGGAGCGCGCGCGCAACGCACTCAAGCAAGTGGAACTGGGCGAGCGTATGATGCATCGGCCGAACGAACTCTCCGGAGGGCAGCGGCAGCGAGTCGCTATCGCCCGCGCGCTCGTCAATCATCCATCGATTTTACTGGCCGATGAACCCACCGGAAACCTCGATTCGCAAACAGGCGAAGAAATCATGGCGCTCTTTGCCCGATTACACAGAGAAGGCAATACCATCATTCTGGTGACTCACGAGGCGGACATTGCGCGTCACGCGCATCGCGTCATCCGCCTGCGCGATGGCAAAATTGAAAATGACGAAAAAGTTCAATAGCTCGCTGCTCGTCGGCAACTCCCTTCTTCCCAAAGGCAATCAAACCGGAGAATAAGCAGCCAGGAGACTGGAGATGAACAGTCGCATTTCTTCTCAATTGATTTCGTGCGGATTTTTGCTTTTGCTCGCTTGCGGATTGGGGGAGGCGCAATCGCCGCAGAAGCCGGCCGCCCCGTCCCAGGAGTCTCAGCAGGAATTGCAGCGAGCTATCGCTGCGGCGCAGCCGGGCCCCGAGCATGCGGAACTGATGAAACTCGCGGGAGATTACGCCACTACGCAAACATTTTATGCGCCCGGCGCGCAGCCACAGGAATCCAGCGGGACCGCGAAATTGAAAAGCATTCTCGGTGGGCGCTTTTTGGAGGAGGAAAATTCCGGAGAATCGCTCGGCCAGCCTTACACAGGGCTGCGGCTCTATGGCTACAACAATGGTTCGAAGCAATACGAGGCTATCTGGATCTACAACGGCTCGACTGCATTTCTCGTGCTTGATGGCACAAGCGATGACCATGGAAAAACCGTGCGATACTCAGGAGCTTTTCTGGGCCCGGCCGGGCAGCGGCAAACCCTACGCGTGATTATCACGCAGAACGACGCGGATCATTTCAGCGTCAAGCTGCTCGGCGAAGGGCCCGGCGGCGGAATGTCCACGCTCGAAACCGTCTACACGCGCGTCAATAAGACTGCTGCAACGCCTCCCCACCGTTGATTTTTTCCATTCCATTAACGCAGGCCCTTCGCTTGGTGTAATTTCAGGAAAGTGTTCTGCATGCGTCGAGCTGCTACGCTTGCATTTGCCGTTCTTCGAGACTATAGTCCGCGCCAAATTGGAGGTTGCCAGCCATGACAAAGAAGGTTCTCTTGGGCACCCTGGTCGGCGGAGTCGTTGTTTTCATTGTTGGCTCACTCTTGCACACGGCGCTGGGACTGGGCGAGGTCGGCGTGAAAGCCATTCCGCACGAGGAGGCAATGCTCTTCGCGATGCGCGCGGTCATTCGCGAGCCCGGATTTTACGTTTTTCCCGCGCCCAATATGGCGCCCGGGCGTAGCAAACAGCAAATGCAATCGGACAACGCCGCTTACGCCGCAAAATATCAGCAAGGCCCTACGGGAATTTTGGTCTACCACCCCGGCGGCGTGACCCTGAATTACGGCAAGCTGCTCGGCGGCGAGTTCGTTATCGATGTGGTCAGCGCGTTTTTCCTGGCATGCATTCTGGCGATGGGCGCGGGCGGCAAAAGTTCGTACTGGAAACGCGTATTCGCAGTAACTCTCGCGGGATTATTTGGGGGACTCTTCCTCGGCCTCGAATATTGGAACTGGTATAACTTTCCAACGAATTACGCCGTCGCGTACATCGCCAATGCAACAATAGACTGGTTTTTCGCGGGACTGGCCATGGCCGCGGTTGTGAAACAGCCTGCGAGCACCTAGCGCGATGCGGCAGGAGTCTCACTCCACCATTCGTCCACAACCAGATTCTCGATCACGATGGAGTAGACGTCATCCCAGTTTTTCTGCCATCGCCAGCCCTTCGTCGTGCCAGCGGCATTCCTTTCGATGTACGTGGCTGCGAAAATCGGTGAAATTGGTGTTCGACAATGAGGACACCGCGGCGACGCGCTCGTCCGGAATGAGCCTCCGCAAGGGCATGGTTTCAAACGGGGTTCAACCTTCTCCGGAATTTTCTCACCGATGTGCAGGGTGATGTTGAAAGGGTTCTTTAACAGAGCGCTCAGGTGCACCGTGTAACTGCAGCGATCGCAATAGGCATAAACGGAGTCGTCAAAGCCGTTGTGGACGAGGTAGTATCCAAAACTCCTCCCACACTGCTCACAAATTCCGATTTCTTGTTTACGACTCATCTGGGGAAGCTTAGCACGTCTAAGAATTGCAGTTCGCCTACGGAAGTGGGTGCAGATCGGGTTCTACCCATGCGGAGCGGGCGGCAGAACTGCCCATGCGAGAAGCAGAATAGTATTTTGACAAGGCGCGCAGTTCGAGCAGGCTGGGATGAGCCGCAGCAAAGTCCTCGAAGCGCTTGATCTCAGGAGTCTCACGCTGCGCTGCAGCAATGAGGCGGACCCAGGCCACGGTCATGGTGTGATGATATTTTTGCGGGCTGCCGTGGTGAGTAGCGAAGCTAAGAATGCCTTGCGAGAGATGTCCCGCAGCTTCGGATGCACCGAAACGGCGAACGTATAGCCAGGCGGCGCGAACATGATCCCCGTGGTGAAAAGCATTGTTCGGCAGGTCGCAATTTTCGAAAGCACGCAGGAACTCTTCATCGTTCAGGCGCAATGTGCCGCTTTGGAGCTCTCATGATTTTCTCCCGCCGTTGAAGTGAGACTCGTGAAAAAGAAAAAGCCCGCAGCGGACGAGCCGTTGCGAGCCAAAATTCCTTTGCGAAAATAAAAAGGGCTCCGAGGTTGGAATGCTCGGAGCCCTTGCGTTAGGAACTTAATCCTGGCGGCGACCTACGTTCCCGCACAGTTACCCGTGCAGTATCATCGGCCCTGCGGAGCTTAACTTCCGTGTTCGGGATGGGAACGGGTGTGACCCCCGCGGTTAGACCACCAGGAAAACAGGAGGCTGGAAGCTAGAGGTTGTAGGCTGGAGAAAACAAATTCAACAGCAGGCAACCAAAAGCGCAGCCGAAATTTTTAGTTCGCAGCAAGAAGCGGCGAACCTTGCAAACTGAAGGAAGCGGCGAATCCACGATTTTGCTGAAGTAGCGCAAGTGAGAAAGACGGCTTTCCATCACGTATCTGCGGAGAACACGAGATGCTTCGTCGCGTTGCTCCTCAGCATGACAATCCTGACCGGATTGTCACCACGCGTTAGGAAAATTTTATGGTCAAGCCGAACGGCCGATTAGTACGGGTAAGCTGCACGCATTGCTGCGCTTCCACCTCCCGCCTATCAAGGTCGTAGTCTACGACCGGCCTTCATACCCCGACGCATCGGGGTTGGGAAACCTTATCTTGAGGCGAGCTTCTCGCTTAGATGCTTTCAGCGATTATCTCTTCCGAACTTCGCTACCGAGCGATGCCACTGGCGTGACAGCTCGATCACAAGAGGTTCGTCCATCCCGGTCCTCTCGTACTAGGGACAGCTCCTCTCAAGTTTCCTGCGCCCACACCAGATAGGGACCGAACTGTCTCGCGACGTTCTGAACCCAGCTCACGTACCGCTTTAATAGGCGAACAGCCTAACCCTTGGGA
>DATGHO010000038.1:0-172446 GCA_035307965.1 Candidatus Acidiferrales bacterium
ACAAGCAGATCAGTGTGCCCTGTATGGGAATATTTGAATTGCGCAATGGAAAGATCGCTGCTTGGCGCGATTATTGGGATCTCAAGCAGTTAGAAGCTCAACTCCAAAGCAGCCCGGCACCAGCGAGCGGATGACGGGCAACCTTCCGTAATCTGGTAAGGGAAGGGTTGCCGACAATCAGTCCGGAATCTTGTGGGTGAATCTCTTGGGCTGTTTTGGAGCTCTAAATACATGTTGTCCGATTACGCGACTACACGCCCATTTGGAATGAATTTTGGAAGCTGCTGATCAATAGATACGGGTTTCCACTTTGGGCGGCCGGGCATCAACTGTAAAGATGCGGACGACGGAACGGTCGCGGCAGGCTTTATCGTTGAAGTCGCTAGATACGCGCAACGGTATCGTTGCGCTGAAATTCTTGCTCTCGATGTGCAGCCAGTACAAGCCGCTTTGAAAACCGCGTAACTCAAACCTGCCGAATTTGTTCGATTTTGTGCGTCCCGGCTGTGTTTTTCTCTGACAGCAGTTCTTGTCTGAAACGGCTCCTCTGTAGAGCACTACCTCGGCATCCTTCAGAACGTTTTGAGTCAAGCGTGCTTCTCTTTTGCCGTTGGCTGTTCTTATCGTCTTCTTCTGGGGCGTGTCTAACAGCTTATGAGATTCCTTTTCGGGATTGGCAACGGAGCGTCGGTTCTGGTGCCCTGCGTCCGCAACAAGGCGTGTTCAAACAAATGGGAGAAACTGAATTCGCACGCGCTGTCGCCGAATGGGCCGATGGAGATTCCGTGGCAGCGCATGTTGCTTATGGCAACGATGTCTTTTGCACGGAAGACCAAGGCAAAACGTTCGGCCGTGCCTCGAACCCCGGATCGCGCACCGACGTGCTGTGCAAGGGCGTTCTCGGAATCGAGACCACCCCGCACGGGTTCGTAGTGACTTGCCGCCGTATCGAGATCGCGCCCAAGACCGAGAAGCAGCCGCCCGCCAAAAAAGAGTGATCCTGCCGCACGCTGTTCCACTCGCGTGGACATTGAACCCTTCCCCGCAACTGACCTTGCTCTCGCCGCGCTTGCGTGTCAGATTGTGTTCCACTCGCATGGACGTTGAACCCTTCCCTGCAACGCCCTCACGGACAAAATCGACAGAGGCTAGCGAAAAGAGCCCCCACTCTTGCTGTTCAAGAATGAGCCACCCGACAGGCGCCAATCTCCGTTCAGCTCATGGCGGTAGGCCGACCCGGCGCACTAGGTCCGCAAATCGCGGATCCCCGTGTAAGGAGCGGAAGCCAGGCGCTACTTTGATGTTCGGCATGGTGAGAAGCCGCTCTTGGTAGGCTTTTCCCAACCACTGAAACGCTGCATCTCTATCGCCGAGTTGAGCAGAAAGGACCGCAATGAGGTAATAGTTCGCTTTACCACTTCTTGCTCGCTGTTTTTCCCATTCCATCCTTCTTCGTCGATAGCCGTTGATGCCGGAGCTCATATAGGCCCGTTTGAAACCGGCAACAGCCGATGAGTCAATGCCGTCGAGAGTATCCGTTTCCAGATGCTCGGCAATGGCCTCGTCATACCTGCCCAACTGTTCATAAGCGCGGGCCAGTACCAAATGTGCCTGAGGAAAGAATGAATCTAAGGCAATTGCCTTGCGCTCCTGCCCTGCCGACTCGCCGTCGCGACCAGCCCATTGCAAAACTACACCCAAGTCACTGTTTGTGACTGCTGAAAATGGGTCCAGTTCGATAGCGTGCTTCATGGCGGCGATCGCTTCGTCAAACCTCCCCAAAGCTCCTAAGTACATTGCGTAGGCCGTGTAGGAGGAAGAAGCATTGGGGTTCAATTCTATCCCTCGTTTAAATTCCTTCTCGGCTTCCGTCCAGTTCCAGTCGTAGCGGAAGAGCACGTTTGCCATGGCGATATGGGCATCCGCCGAGCGATCATCCAATTGCAGTGCCTTGGCCGCCAGATCCCTCGCCCTCTCCATGGCTTCTCGGTTAGTAAACGGCTGACCCGTGAATCCGGCAAACGTGTAATAGTCGGCCAATCCAGCATAGGCTGGAGCGTACTGAGGATCTCTTGCGATGGCTTCTTCAAAGTAGTGGCTAGCGGCCACAGAGCCCGCCTTCGTCCAGCGATCTTGGAGATTGTAGCGACCCCTGAGATAAGCCTCGTACGCCGCGGGATTCACCGACGGGCTTTTGACCAAACGTGCTTTTACCTCAGGTGCCAGCTTGAAGTGGATTTCGGCGGCGATCGCTTGGGCCACGGCATCCTGCAGGCGGAGCACGTCCTCCATGTTGCCTTCATAAGTCTCTGCCCATAGGTGCTGGTCGGTGGCTGCCCGGATCAATTGCACGGTGATCCGCACGCGGTTTCCTGAGCGCAATACTGTGCCTTCAATAATGCCGTCCACCTTCAGCTCGCGGGCTATTTCGGGCAGCGGTGTATTTGTTCCCTTGTAGCGCATCACCGAACTGCGCGAGATCACTTTCAGCGTTTGGAGTTTAGCAAGGCTGGTAATCAGCTCGTCGGTCATACCCTCCGCAAAGTATGCTTGCTCAGGGTCGCCGCTGAGATTCTCGAGAGGCAACACCGCAACGGATTGCACTGTTCTCGCGGCCTTTGTTCCCAGGAATCGTTGTCGTACGCCTCCGATATTCAGCCCGATGACTAATGCCAGAATCGCGGCTAGCGAAACCGCGGCAATCCCGGGGATCACCGCCCAGCGCGCCATTACTACATGTTCGGTGTGGGCGGTCAAATCCTCATACGGGGCGGAAGGAATCGTTTCCACTGCGGCCATGAATCGGTAACCCCGCCGGCGAAGAGTCTCAATAAACCGCGGTTCTTCGGGTGAATCACCCAGGGCGTCGCGCAGCTTATTGATTGCGACGTTCACGCCGTGATCAAAATCCACGAACCTACTGTTTGGCCAAAGTCTATTTCGCAACTCTTCCCGCGAGACCAGCGCGCCCGGGCGTTCGATCAGCATCGCGAGGACCTGGAACGGCTGCTCCTGCAGTTTGATGCGCTCGCCCTCTTTGTAAATTTCCGCGGTGCGCAGATCCAACTCGAACTGGCCAAAGCGCAACGAGCGCGGCAAATCGTGGACGTTTGACAACGGGTATCCCTCTTGTTCCAAGGATAACCTACCTCTCAGCGGACCCGGAATGCTGCGCAGATGGCGCGCAACCCGGTGAAAGCACACAATTCCCGGGTAGACTCACAGTTGACCCACTGTTGATGCGCAGTGAATTGACCCACCAGCAATCGCAATCAAAACTTAACGCTATCACGCGAAAGGACGAGCATGTCATGAACAGGCAAGCGGTGCTAGTGAGAATCTCTGTAATTTTAGGAATTGCGAGTCTGGTATTCCTTGCTGGATGCGGACGCGGCACGACCTCGACGGTTAAGGCCAATCCCAATCCCACTCCAACGATCACCACGATCTCGCCGAACAGTGCCGTGGCCGGCGGTGCACCTTTCACGCTGACGATCAACGGGACGAATTTCGTCGCAGCTTCGATGGTCAACTTCGGGGGGACGGCGCTTACCACCACATTCGTCAGCTCCGCCCAGTTGACTGCTGCGATCCCAGCTACAGCCATCGCCTCAGCCAGCACGGCGATCGTGACTGTGACCAGCCCCGCGCCGGGCGGCGGCACCTCGAATGCGGTGAACTTCACGATCAGCGCCGCGACCACCAATCCCCTCCCCAGCGTCATTTCCCTCATCCCAAACTGCGCCCCTGTTGGGGCACAAGCCTTCAATTTGTTGGCAAGCGGCTCAAATTTCTTGGCCAGCTCGGTCGTGCAATGGAACGGGAGCGACCTGCCAACAACATTTCTTGGCGCATTCAACGGGGCCCTGTGGGTCGAGGCGCAGGTGCCAGCGAATGACATTGCCGTGAGCGGGGTAGCGGCCGTCACCGTCTTCAACCCGCCACCTGGCGGCGGTAGCTCGAACACCGCTAACCTCACGATAACCGCAACAGGGGTGGGTCCCCAGTCGATCGCCGTGGACCCAACAGGTAGCTTCGCCTATGTAGCAGACAACGGCTGCCCTGATGCCTTTGCAGGCAGTGTATCCATGTACGCAATCAACGCCACGACCGGACTCCTGACGTCCATAGGGTCACCCATCCCCGCAGATTTCGGTCCCCACTCAGTAGCTGTGGATCCTATGGGCAAGTTCGCCTATGTGGCGAATGATGGCGCCTTCGAGGTCAATTCGGGCAGCGTCTTAGCGTACAGCCTCGACTCCACGACCGGGACTTTAACACAAATAGGAGCCGCCGCGTGCGTGGATTCGGCCTCTGTGTGCCTCACGCCCTACTCGATAGTCGTGCATCCATCCGGCAAATTCGCTTATGTGGCGGATGAGGGCGGTTTTGCTCCAACCAACGTCTCGATGTTCACGATAGACACCACGACCGGGACCTTGACATCTAATGGGACGATCGCCGCAGGGGGCCGTGCCATCGCGGTGAGCGTGGATCCTTCGGGCAAGTTCCTTTATGCGGCAACGAGCAGCGACGCTCCTGGATCGGCTGGCAACATATCCATGTATACCATTAACGGCACCACGGGGGCCTTAACTTCTATAGGTACGATCCCGGCAGGAACAGATCCTACCTCCGTGGCTGAGGATCCTACGGGTAAATTCGCCTATGTGACGAATTCCACTTCGAACAATGTTTCGATGTATACCATTAACGCCACCACGGGGGCCTTGACGTCTATAGGAGTGGTAGCCGCCGGGACAGGCTGTTCTTCCGTGGCCGTGGATCCCACCGGCAAGTTCGCCTATGTGACGAATTCCGGCTCAAACGACGTCTCGATGTACACCATCAACGCCACCACAGGGGCCTTAACGTCCATAGGAACGATAGCTGCGGGGTCGTCTCCTGCCTCGATCGCCATCCGCCCGTCCGGAAACTTTGCCTATGTGGCAAATTCCGGTTCAAACAACATTTCGATGTACAGCATCGACGCTGCCACCGGGGTCTTGACGCTCATAGGGACGATAGGTTCATAGGCGGTCCTAGCTCTATGGCTTTGGACCCCTCCGACCCAAGGCCGGGCTTTTGGCCCACGGCGCTTCCTTATCGCCCCCGCAGCGGCCAGAAGCAGACGCGCTCGCGCAAGAAAGCGGAGCATAGCAGATTCGCTATTTGTTCGCCTACGTAACTATGGCGCACGCGGGCATCGCCTAGAAAGAGTTTGCCGCGCTTCATTTTCAGTGGAAATTTGCTCAACGCAAAGCAAAAAGTGCTAGAGTTCGCCGCCGATGACTCGCTGGGACGAAAACCACATAATCGGGGCGCAAGTTGCGCAGTCGCCGTACGGGACCGAAGCGCCTCGCCGATACATTCCCCGCTCTGACTGATGACGAGAAGGAACTGGCCCGCGCGGACGTGCGCGAAAATCTGCGTCCGTTATTCGTTTATTGCTCAGATGGTTTGAGCGAGCAGACGCACGGATACTTGTTTGTACTGGAACGCGGCCAGGTCAAATGCTCGCAGCGAACGTGGGCGAAGGCGCGGGACATCATCAGGCTGACGCCCGCGAGTAAGGCCCTGAAGTCTCCGCCGAAACGAACAGAGCGATGATTCGGCAATGACTCAGGTTGATTTGGTGGCGAAGTTTCCGATAATCCGACTTATCAGGACTGGACCGCGTGGTCTGTCGATAACTTCCGGTTTGGCGACAAGTCGTCTGGGACTGTGAGAATGCTTTTTGGGGCCGAGCGTTAACCGTACTTGAGATCGGTGCTCTGTCCGACCTCGATGATGTAACCGTCCGGATCGCGGATGTAGCAGCGAATCTCGCCGTACTTGGCAATTGGTTCCGTTAGGAACTCGGCCCCTCGACTTTTCCACAATTCGTAGCACGCTTGAATATCCGCAACGCGGAAATTCATAAAACTGCTGATGTGATTCGGATCGGGGACACTGAGCGTTACCGTCGGCTTATCCGGGGTCGGGCCGCCCCCGACGTTCAGAATCATCCAGATATTCGCAAGCTGAAGGTACGGAGGCGCGTTGCCGTCACCCATGGTCAGAATGCGAGCGCCGAAGACCCTTTCGTAGTAGCGAGCCGATCGCTCGACGTCGGCGACGGTGAGAAAATGCGCGATGCTGATCCCCTCTCGCGGGGGCATCTCGTAGCTCTTCTGTTCGATTTGTACACTGGTCATTGACGTCTCCAATTCCGACAAACTATGCTCGTCTGCTGATTTCGGTTCTTTCGTGTTCATGCTATGCCGGTTGAGCCTGACAAGGAAAGGCAAAACAATTGGCGTTGGCTATGAGGGTTCACGAGTTCTGAGAGTGTCACTGCCAGACCCGGCTGTAGTCCTTAAGTCCCGATTAACGCATTGCATCCCGTCCCAGAGCAAGTTTCCGGTTTCCCGACTTACCAGGACTAAGCCGGTAGCATTTCCCTCGTGGCGCTCACCCCAGATGAGTTAACGTTTCCCCGCGCCAATATAGGCGATCGCTTCAATCTCCACCTTTACCGACGGCTCGGCCAGCGCCGCAACTTGCACCAGCGTGCTTGCAGGAAAATCGCCCGCGAAGAACTCGCGGCGTGCCCGCCACACTTTTTCGCGCTGCTTGATATCGGTGACGAAGATCGTGATCTTCACTACATCCGCCATCGTGCCACCGGCCGCTTCGACCAAGTTCCGAATCTTGGCAAAGCTCAGCTTAGCCTGTTCGTACTCATCACCCACAACGACCTTGCCATCGTTGCCGCGAGCAACCATGCCCGAGATATAGGCGACACCATTCACAACCAGACAGTTCGACCATGTCCCCGGTGCTGGTTCAGCTACTTGCGGACTGGTGACGCGCGTAATGCGCGAGGCTACGTGGTCCGCGATGCGGCTACCCCCTTGATTGACGCGGGAGTGTGTCTCTGTTGGATTAGCGGGGGTCGGCAGGTAAGCAAAGCTCACGATGAAAACCAGAATCACCGTTACCCAGAGTACGATTAACTTTTTCATTTGTTGCCTCCACGAAGATGAATTAGCGTAGTAGTCGGTTGCTGAGCGGAAGGCGTACTAATCGATCGGTTCCACGGAATTAAGCGACCCACCAGCAACCCAGTTCTCTGTCTCCCCTGTGTCAGCTCAATCGCTTCCTCCCACCAAGGGGATCGGCTGTTAAACGACGTGCAAGAACTAAAAAAGTGGGTGACCCCGAAATATTGGCTATTGTGCCCGAAACCGGCAAACCGGAAGGAATCAACATAACGCGCTACTCGGAAAATTGCACGCCGTCAGAGAGCAAGTTTCCGGTTTTGCACGATTAACCAGGCACAAAGCCACCTCACTCGTAGGTATCGCCTGGGAAACCGTTGACAAGAGTCTAGAATCTCTCGAATAGGTCTGGGAAGAATTTTGGAGAACCACTGTCGCCCCGTTTCCGCCCGCTAAACAAATCCCGAATCCAACATAAGTTGCCACCCTGGGATAAGGGCAACAAATTACTGGCTAACCTTTGGCACTGGCTCCTCACGTAAATTAGCAGGTACGGGTTCAGGAGGCAGGTAGGTTAGGTCTGCTCCCGACCCTGACGGGCCTATGGTTATTCCGTCACTGTGATTCTGAGACACGCACACGTATTTGTTGTTAGTGCTGTCGTAAAACGTGAGCCTGAATTTTGAGTTCTTAACTTCCGACGCGTCACCGATCCCGGACATGAAGAACATCCATAGCCTAAGATTCTCGTGAGGCCCTAAAGGCCTTTGGTTCATTACGTAGTCGTAGCCATTCTTAGACAGGTCAAATCTCTTGATCATTGCGGGGTTCTGATTCTGCGACGGAATTATCGCACCAAACTCGTCTGCCCAATATGCGCTAGGATCAGCGTTCTTAAAGGCTATCCATTTTCCGCCCACGAAAGCAGAGGCAGAATACCGCCGAAGGTACAACGGAATGTCAGTTTGGTTTGTAATGCTGACATAGAGCATCGTGTCCAATCGCTTGAAATACACAGGGGGGTGTTTATAGAACTGGTACACTGGCCCAGGAAACAATCCTAAAACTTGGGCATACAGTTCCGCGCCTTCCTCTTTGCTAAGTGGCCTCGTTGTGTGCGTCGGCGTCCGGTTGGTAACTGGGCTTGCTTCGCCTCCCGAAGCGATGCGTATCTCCGAAGGAAACGTAATCCAGATTATAAGCCCGCTGTAGGTTAAGCTAACTAGACAAACCATAAGTGCACCGCGCCAGAAACGCCACTTATCAGGGGCATCCATGACCCATGAATTTCCTAGGGCGATAAAAAACGTCATGGCACCAGCGAGACAAAGCAACGCCAACAGCCATCCGCCCTTCAACCTACCGGCTTTGTCGAGTACAAGTAAGATAATCATTAAGACTATCCCGGCTACGCCTATTGCATCCGAGACTGATAGTTTTGCCACGTAATGCTCCTTGAACGAAGGGTACGCACTTATTTCCCTTGCGTCAAAGAAATACCTTTGGTTTGCTTTCCGTTTTCTTCCGTGGAAGCCGTCCTCACTCTACATTCTCGGCTGAACACCACGGCCCCGGCGTCGCGACAAAAAACTGCGCGGACGTTACTTTTGCGAATGCAGTTTGCGGATGTATTCCTGATCGCTGACGTGTTTTGAATCGCTGCGCGGCGTCGGCGCGTCCTGCCAAACCACCCGACGGCCCGTGACGACCGGCCCAGAAGTCGCCCCGCGCGGCGCGGGGCCTGTCTGTTGACGTTGATCGTACAGAACCAAACGGCGCAGCAATTCGCCCCGGGACCGGCACCCGAAACGCGCCTGCAATGCATTCACAAAATGCCAGTCCAGCCAAAACGAAACCACTCTTCTGTCGCGGCCAGTACCGCAATCTGGTGGAAGCGCTGGCCGGTAGTCTTTGGCCGTGTAGCGCCTCAAGATGCGCTGTACGCGGCTAGACGTTAGGCCGTTCGCCATGCTGCGCGGCAACGTAAAAGAGATCGCTGTTCTCATGATGATTTTCCATGACGAATAGACGAATAGCTCTGCTACGCATTAAAAAAAGTCTGTTTTCTGACTGTACAGGGCCTCGCAGCAGCTTTTTTAACGACCTATTCGCTATTCGGGTTGTAGTTTCAAATTCTCCCACAAAAAAATTGTGCCCAAATTGTGCCCACGATGCGGAAAAAAATGACATAATTGACGCTGTTGACAGATGAGCGCGATTGAAAACACGTAACTTGCAGAAACAAAAGAGCGTCTCGGAGTATCCGGCTTATAGCCTCGCCCGCTACTAACTTTTTTTGTTTTAGGTGCTTATAGACAGCCTACACCTGCTCTCCTCCAGTCGCGCCCGGCGTACCTGCGCCAAATCTGCACTTGCGTACAGTAGTCCCGTGGCAACCGCTAAACTACACTATTAGCAATGGCCTCAACCGCTCAGCCGCTGGCGGAGAGCTTTTTCTGCGACCGCTGTGGAGAGGAATTCGAGCCTAAACACCGCGTGTGCGCAGGTTGCGGAGCTGTGCCTACTCGCCAGTGGTTCCAACTAATGAGCCTGGTCACGCTGCTGGCGGCCGTGGCGTGCAATTCAGCGGTAGGATGGCTGGTGCTGCCGCGTCTGGCGTACGCGCACCGCGCCGGGAGGCTCTTCAGCGCGTGGTTGTGGCTAGACAACAAACTCGCTATCTACGGATGGCTTCCCATCATTGGCGGTCTGCTCGCGTGGGATTACTTCGTTTGGCGCCGCGCCAAGCTGCGCGGCACGCGGCCCAAAATCAAGCGCTGGGTGACGAAAAAGCTTCTGACGCTGGTGGTCGCCACTGCCATTACGCCAATGATTCCCTGGTGGGTGCCCGCCGGCCAAGTACCGTATCAATTCCTATCGCTCATCGGGCGCTATCGCGGGCTGCCTCCGACGCTGGCGTGGGGCGCGGTGGTTTTTGTTCTGACGCTGCTCTGTGGCCACCGCCAGACGCGCGATTCGCTGCTGGGGCACGGAAAGGCCCTCAGCCTGATCAGCCTCTGCGCTCTGATCGCGGTGCTCTCGCTTACACTAGTTGGCTGGTCGCTCACTTACTGAACAGATGGTCTTTTGCTGAGTAATTGACTGCTAGGGTGCTTCGATCAAATGTGTCTGATTCTCTGCCCGATTGTCTGATTGTCCATTCAATAGCACACGATTGTCCGCCGCCGAAGCCGCGCCTGCTTGCGTCCAAGCAAAACGCGTCGCCAGCGAGCCAGCCACTGAGGAAGCCGCCGCGATCTTCCTCAGCTTCATGCTTCGTTCTTTGTCGCCGCCGAGCGCCAGCAGCCGCAGAACCAACGGCACCGGCCCCGCGAGCAATCCGCCCAAGCGCGTCAGCCAGCCGCTTCGTCCAGATTTCAGCGGTTTCAGCGCCGGATTCCTGCGCAGCTCGAGGGAAGCGCCAACCGCCGTCTCCGCCAGCGCCGTAGCGATGCCAACGGCGTCCAACGCTGGCGCCTGATGCCCTCGCAATTCGAGTAAAGCTCCCGCCGCAGCCAGTCCGGAAGTAGCAAAATGCGCAGGCAGTATCTTCGCGTTTTGATTCCACACAGGAATCGCCGTCGCGCCCAGCAGAACCCCCGTGTACGTCAGCAAAACCGCCCCGGTGATGGTGGATATGAACTGGCTGGCGCTCTCCAAAATTTTGATGGGCATGGAACTCGAATTTCGGCGCTGCCATGCGCTGAGGAACGCCGCAGCCATTGCGCTGCTCGAAAACGCCACCAATGTCCAGGAGCCAACCGACATGGGGCTCTGAACCTTGAAAACGCGCAGCATGTTCAAAAAACGCGACGGCATTCCCAGGTCGGCGATCAGCAGAGCAGGCGAGATAGTTCCGGCAATCGCCGCCAAATACCGCCCATCCCGAATGAGCCGCTCATCAGCTCCGGTCAATTGAGCCACGCTCGCCAGTATGGCTGCAGCTCCCGCCGCTCCGCCGCAGAAAAAGTACAGCGGAACTTCCTTAGTCCATTGCGGCTTTTTGAGAATGGGCAGACCGTAGTAGCCCGTTTCCGGCGGCGCCTGCGGCATCAAAGCAGTGTCTTTAGAAAACGTTGCCAATCCAGTGCGTTGCGCTTCTCGCCGGATCTGCTGCAGCCGCGCTTCACGCAAATCACGCGCAACGGGCGACTGTTCGAGCCTATCAGGTGCTTTTCTCATCGCTCGCGCCCTCCCCAAAACGCGAGAAATGCGCCCGCTATAACCAAAGCTCCTGAGACTGCGGCAGAAGTCCATCCCTTGCGCAGGTAAATTGTGGGAACTTCAGGCTGCGGCGGCAGATTGTAGCTGCGCGGATCGCCGCGCGTGATGAATATCGCGTGAGTTCCGCCAACGCTCGAATCCACTGGGTCATACAAATGCGCGTCGGTGAAGCCCATGCCCTCCAACTCTGCCATTCGCTCTTGCGCTTTCGCTCGCAAGTCATCAAATTCGCCAAATTTAATGGATTCCGTGGGGCACGCTGTGGCGCACGCGGGTTGCAGCCCTTCCCGCTGACGGTCATAGCAGAACGTGCATTTGAACGCGCGACCGTCCTCCTCGTCGCGTTCCACCACGCCAAACGGGCACGCCACCACGCAATACGAGCAGCCGTTGCATACATCTGGCTGGATGAAAACGCCGCCGAATTCTGTGCGAACAATTGCGCCCGTCGGGCATGCCTCCAGGCATCCGGCATTTTCGCAATGCTTACAAACATCCGAGGAAAAGCCCCACGAAAACGCCTCGGGAGAATTGCCGCCAAGTCCCGGCGTGACGCCATTCTCGACAAATTTCACATGGCGCCAGGTCGCGTGCCCTAGCGCGCCGGTATTGTCATAGGAATTTCCGCTCCAAACGAAACCGTCGCCGGGGACCTGATTCCATTCCTTGCACGCCACTTCGCAGGCCTTGCAGCCAATGCACAGCGTCGAATCCGTCAGAAAGGCGGTTACGCTCATGATATTTTGCCTTCGGCCGCCTGGCGCTCACTCTTGGCAGCACGGCCCTTGGCTTCCGCTCGCAGCGGTCCGCGCTGCTTGCCGCGGAATACGTTGCACAGCAGCGCCTTTGTTTCCATGATGCGCACGTTCGGCTCTTCCGACATAGCGATCAAATCGTTGACCACGTCGCCCTTCACCAAGCCTTTATAGCCCCAATGGTACGGCAGCCCCACTTGATGAACTACTTTCCCGTCTAGATGGATAGGCCGCACGCGTTCCGTCACCAGCGCGCGCGCATGAATGAAACTTCTCGCGGTGGCCACTGTCGCCCAATCGCCATTCTCGATTTCCAGTTCGCGAGCAAGCTCCGGCGAGATCTCGCAGAAAAGTTCCGGCTGCAGCTCTGACAAATGCGCCAAGTAACGCGACATCCCGCCCGCGGTGTGATGCTCGGTGAGCCGATAGGTGGTCAGGACGAAAGGAAAGCGAGGGTCAGGAGAATTCGCATAAGGATTTTCCGCATTCTCCATTTTTTTTGCCGCGGGATTGACGCCGTACTTCGCATAAAGCTGATTTTCGACCGGTGTTTCCAACGGCTCATAATGCGTGGGCAGCGGTCCATCTTTCAGTCCGCTGGGAACCCAAATCCACCCAAATCCGTCAGGATGCATGATGAACGGCTTGTCGCCTCCAAGCGCGTCATCGCCCTTCGCGTTTTTCGGAGGCCGGTAATCGGGAGCTTTTGTCTTAGTAAAATCGGGAACATCATATCCGGTCCACTCGTTTTTTTGCCCATCCCACCAAATGAGCTTCTTGCGTTCGCTCCACGGCCGGCCATCGGGACGCGCGGAGGCGCGATTATAGAGAATGCGCCGGTCGCTCGGCCATGCGAAGCCCCAGCCGTGCCCATAACGGCCTTTCGGTTCCCGCTTGCGGGCCTTATTTTCATTCGGCTTCGGAAAAACACCCGAGTAAATCCAGCAGCCGCACGCCGTGGATCCATCCGCTTTCAAATCCTTATAACCGGAGACGAGTTTACGGTCCGCCGTGGTCCAACCGTTTATTTCCTTCAATATCTCTTCTGCGTCTGGCTCAGCGATTTCGCCTTCGACAGGGTAGTCCCATGTAAGGGCGTTCAATCCCGCGTTGCGCAGCACGGGATGAGCGCGAGCCTTTTCCTTCAATCGCCGGCCCAAATGGTAAATGAACCATGTTTCGCTGCGTGCTTCGCCGGGCGGCTGGACGGCCTGCTCGTGAAATTGCACCAGGCGTTGCGTGTTGGTGAAACAGCCGTTCTTTTCCGCATGTCCGGCAGCCGGAAAGAAAAATACCTCGGTGTCGATGTCTTCAGTATGCAGCTCGCCGCGCGAAATCTCCGGAGAATCCAGCCAGAACGAAGCCGTTTCCGTCTCCACCATATCCCGCACCACCAGCCATTTCAGTTTAGCCAGCGCTTTTCTTTCCAATCCGGAATTCGGCGCGCCGACCGCCGGGTTCTGTCCCATCACAAAGAGCCCCTCGACTCTGCCCTGATTCATCTCCATCCAATAGCCCTGGTGAGAATGATCGCCGCTCACTCGCGGCAGCCAATCAAAGCCGTAATCATTCTCCTTTGTCGCCGCCTCGCCGTAATAGGCTTTCAATAAGCTGACCGCATATTTGTCGAAATTCGACCACCAGCCCGCGCTGGTCTTATGCTTGTCCAAATAGTCGTTGAATGAATTCGCATCCGCTTCGAAAAACGGCATCGGCAGGTAACCGGGCAAAATATCGTAGAGCGTCGGAATGTCCGTCGAGCCTTGAATCGACGCGTGTCCGCGCAACGCCAAAATCCCGCCGCCGGGCCGCCCGATATTGCCAAGCAGCATCTGCAGAATTGCTGCGCTGCGAATGATCTGCACTCCGTCGGAATGTTGCGTCCAGCCGACCGCGTAACATATGGCGGCAGTTTTTTCCGGCCCTGACGCCGAGCAGAATGTCTGCGCGAGCTGCTCAAAAACTTCCCGCGAAATTCCGCATGCTTGCTCAACCATCTCCGGCGTGTAGCGCGAGAAATGCCGCTTCAACACTTGATACACGCAGCGCGGATTTTGCAGCGAGAGATCCGGCGTGTAGATATTTTCTTGCGATTTTTCGCCGCCGCGATCTTTCGCGTGCCCGCCATGTCCTGGTTCAGCATCCGATTCCGTGGGCGAATCTTTGTACGACCACGTTTCGACGTTGTATTCCTTCTTTTCCGCGTCCCAGCCCGAAAATACGCCATCCAGATCCTCGGTATCTTTGAGATCGTCCCGAAGAATCACCGAGGCGTTCGTGTAATGCAGGACGTATTCGCGAAAGTCGAGATTGTTTTCGAGAACGTAGCGAATCAGCGCGCCCAGCAGCACAATATCGCTTCCGGCGCGCAGCGGAACCCACATGTCCGCCATCGCTGAAGTGCGCGTAAACCGCGGGTCAACGTGAATGATCTTCGCGCCCTTGTTTCGCGCTTCGATCACCCATTGGAATCCCACCGGGTGATTCTCGGCCATCGACGAGCCCATAATTAGAATCGCGTCGGAATTCGCGAGGTCTTGCTGCGCCGTGGTTGCGCCGCCGCGTCCGAAGGAGGTGCCCAGACCGGGCACCGTCGAGCTATGTCATATGCGCGCCTGATTACTGACGCACACCATGCCCAGGCCAGCGGTGAACAGCTTCTTGATTAAGTAATTTTCTTCGTTGTCGAGAGTTGCGCCGCCAAGATGAGCGATGGCTGTGGTGCTCATCAGCGTGTGACCATCCTTCTTCTCGACGAACGTTCGCTCGCGAGACTGCCAGACACGCTCCGCCACCATATCCATCGCTTTTTCCAACGAGATCTCTTCCCATTTTGTCCCGCGAGGCTGGCGGTACAGCACTTTGGTCGCGCGCTGCGGATGCGTGAGGAGCTCGTAGCTCGCCGCGCCTTTCGGGCACAGATGCCCGCGCGATATGGGAGATTCGGGGTCGCCTTCGATGGAGACGAGCTTTCCGTCGCGGTGAAAAATCAGTTGTCCGCAGCCGACGCCGCAGTACGGGCAAATCGAGCGCGATTTTTGCGCGCCATGCTTCTTCGTCCGCAGCGATTGCGTTCGCGGACTCATCGCTTCGGGGCCTGTGCCGTCGCCGCCGCTGACCAACTGGCGCAAAAGAGGCCATCTTAAAAGTGCGTTTTTCATCGGACTCGCCCCTTTGCCGTGGTTAGGACCTGCGCAGCAATCCTAGCGCTTCTAATCCAACTGTCCAATGGCGCGCACCCTGTAAAACTATTGGAAAAAATGTGTACCCGGGCCAGCCACTAATTTGTTTCGGGCAATCGTGTCACGAGCCAGCGGCAATCGTCAAACGCCCAATTATCCCCTACCAGTTATTTTGGATGATATTCGGGTTATGCGGGTATTTGCGCGCCTCCGTTCAAACCGCAATATTTCCGCTGAGGCTCAGGTCCGTTCTCGAGCATCTTCTAAGCGGCCAGATTGCGCTGAACAGCCAGAACTTTTCAAAGCGACGAACTCGTCATGCGTGGCAAATTTTCCTTCGTTCTCAGCTGGATCTCCCAATGGATTCTTTGGCTGGCTTTCGCAAATAACGCGGGCCGGCGAGAGGCACTTATCGGAGCCGTCGCCTCGGCCATTGCTACGCTTGCGGTCGCCGTTTTCCTCCATCATACGCGCGATCGTTTCATTCTCCGGACTCGT
Organism: Candidatus Acidiferrales bacterium; assembly: GCA_035307965.1. Taxonomy (GTDB): domain Bacteria; phylum Acidobacteriota; class Terriglobia; order Acidiferrales; family UBA7541; genus DAHUXN01. The sequence goes on from DATGHO010000038.1 coordinate 15,643, forward strand.
TATCTCTACCAGATTGTTCACGCGCCACAGATTGTCTTTTCAGGCACTTGGATCTTGCTTCGGGCGATTGCATTGCGTTTGCGAGGACGCAACGTGCCGGGAGGCGTCGCTGCGGTTCGCTTTCGGATTGGCGGAGGCACGCCTTCGTCCCGCGGGCTCAAAGCAAAATCCATTTGACCTGCGCGACGCGCCCCTCCAATCCACCTGGTGGACGCGGATCGTGGTCGTCTTTGGGATGTTTGGCATTGCGGCGCTGGGATTGTTCCCGCGCTCTCGCGTGGCCAGCATTTCAAAAGGTCTGGCGGCCATCGTCGCCGCGCCATTGAAACTTCTTCGGCCATTGCAGAGCGGCCGCGTCGGTGATTACGTCGCGTGGTTTGCCTTCGGCATCGCCGCCTACGGAGGCATTCTGCTCTTCCTGATGCGCTGACTTAGCGGTCTTCCCGTTAGCCGGCCATCATCATCTTGCAGGTTCCTTTCTGCGCACACCGCCGAATCGCCAAGCTAACTCGTGCCGACTGCGCCGCATCGAATAGGGGAATCGGCAGGGGATTGCAACGGCAGTCGCACGGGAGGTTTCATGCGGAACACAAAATGCTGCGCCGTCTGGGTTTGCCAGCTTGCCGTGATGGTTTGCCTTTTTGCTTTTCTTGTGCCGGCGCGCGCCCAAGCGCAGGCTAAAATCGAGCTTTTCGGCGGCTTTTCCTACGTGCGTGGCGACGTCCGTTCAGTCGAACTGGTGCCTGGGCCACCGCCTGCGTTCGTCACCCAGCATCCCAATTTGCCCGGCTGGGAATTCTCCGGCGCATACAAATTCTTCCCATTCTTGAGCGGCAATCTCGATTTCGGCGAGCAGTACGGCAAATTGAATGGCGGCAACGTCCGCCTGAAGACGTATTTATTCGGCCCGCAACTCGCTTTGCCCGGCCCTGTTTCGCCGTTTGTCCACGCGGAATTCGGTTTCGCCCACCAGTCCGTAGGAACTTTCACAAACACGGCGTTTGTAAGCCCCGGCACCGACACCTCTTTTGCAACTGCCCTCGGCGGAGGTCTGGATATCGCCGCCGTTCCTTTTTTCGCCATACGCCTGATTCAAATCGATTATTTGAGGACCAGCCTCTATCATCAAACGCAAAGTGAGCCGCGCGTCTCCGCCGGCATCGTCTTCCGCTTTTAGCCGAATGTAACGGCGTCTAGGCGTGTACCGCTCCGCGCTCGATCGGCAAGCCCGCGGCGATCCAGTCCGACTTGCCTTCGGCGTAATCTCTAACGTTTTTGTAGCCCATTTCCGCCAAGTCCTTGGCGGCTTTTTCCGAAGCGTGTCATGTGGGACTGGCGCAATACACCACAATTTCCGCGTCCTTCTCCGGAGCCAAGTCCGGCGCCATCTCCCGCAGCTTATCGAGCGGCACATTGACCGCTCCCGGCAAATGTCCTTGCTCGTACGCGGCGGGCGCAAGCGTCTCCAACAGCAGAAAATCGTCTTTGCGCTCCATTTTCCGCTTCAGTTCGTCCCGGCTGATTGTTCCCGTCATAAAAATTTACCTCTGCTCCTCGGATGCGCCGCATTCCGCAAAAGTCGCAGTTCCGCGAAGAGGGAATTCAGCGTTGTGGCTGCAAAATCAATTTCTGCACGCGCCAGTTCAGCAACTCTGCCACAAAAAGCACATTTTCCGAGGGACAGGCGATCTCATGTATCCAGCCAAACTGCTTGAGCTGCTTGCCTGATTCACCCAGCATCCCCAGCACTTTTCCATCGAGCGTCAGCTTGTAAATTCTTCCCGGATACGCATCCGAGCTATAAAGCACCTGATGGGGAGGCGGCGTAATACAAATCGCCCACGGCGCTCCGGACGCCATTGTGCCTTTCAACGCCGCAGGATTCGCCGGCATATTGCCAATCGCCGGACGCGCATTCGGCGGCGCGGGCACGTCAATCGTAATCTGGCGCAGAAATTTCCCGTCGCCGTCGAACACCTGAATTCTCCGATTGCCGCGGTCCGCCACGTAAACCTCGCCGCGCGCATCCACCGCAATACTGTGCGGCGTGTTGAACTTGCCCGGCCCGGTCCCCGGCTCGCCCCAGAACATCAGCCAGTTGCCATTCTTGTCCACTTTCGCCACGCGCGAATTGATGTAGCCGTCGCTGATGTAAATGTTGCCCTGCGCGTCCCACGCCACGTCCGTCACTTGCCGGAACATTCCGTCCACCGGCGGCAACGGCGGGTGCAGATGCTTCAGCGGCCCGGTATGTTCGTCCGCCGCTTCCTGCTTCCGCCCGAAAACCATCACCACGCGTCCTTGCGGATCGAACTTGATGACCATGTCCGATCCTTTGTCGGTAGCCCAAATGTTGTCCTCGGGATCCACTTTCACCGTATGCGCGAACGACCACGCGTACAAATTATGGCCAATCTCGCGCATGTAATTTCCATGCGCATCGAATTCCAGAAGTTGCGCTGCCGCCGCGCCGTACGCTGGCCCCGTCGTGTTGCCCCGCGAAAACACGAACACGTCGCCTTTCGAATTCACCGCCACGCCGGAAACTTCGCCGAGGTACAAATTCGGCGGCAATTTAAGAAAGTTCGGCGCAGAGCGATAGGGAATTTCTGGCGGCAGAGCGTCTTGCGCATAAACAGCCGTCGCGAGAAATGCCAGCAGCACGAGACAAGCGTAGCGCTTCATAAAGTTTCCTCCACGCGAAAAACAATTGCGAAATGTCGCCCTCGAACCCGAAAGTTCAGCGGATTATTTTTTCGCCGGCATTCCTTGCAGCAGCGCCTCCGCTGCGGCGTGGCCCATTGCTTTGTATCCCGCGTCGCCGGGATGCAAATGATCGCCCGAATCGTCCGCGGGCAAGAAGCGTTTCGGCTGCGCCGGATCGCGCGTGACTTTGTCGAAGTCAATCACGCCATCGAAGGCGCCGCTGGTGCGTATCCAATGGTTCACGGCTTCGCGCTCCGCCTCGCCATCCGCCGTTTCGTAGAATGCGCCCTCGAAAGGCGTCAGCGTTGCGCCAAAAACGCGAATGCCATGCGCATGCGCGCGCTCCGCAATTTGCCGCAGCGCCGCGATGATTTCCTCAGCGCTCACGGCATCTCCCGCGTACTTTCCGCCAAGAATATGCGGCCATCCAATGTCGTTGATTCCTTCGAGAACAATCAGGTATTTCACGCCATCCTGCGACAGCACGTCCGCATCAAAACGCGCCAGCGCATTCATCCCAGCCACATCATGCAGCAGTCGGTTGCCGGAAATTCCTTCGTTCAAAACGCTCAAGGCCGCGCCATTCTTCGCAAACTCATCCGCCAGCACGTCCGGCCAGCGATGATTCGCATCGAGCGTCGAAGCAGCCCCGTCGGTGATCGAATCGCCCAGCGTGACTACTGCCGCGGTGCGCGCGCTTGCCAGCACTTCAATGCCACTGAGCCAATACCATGAATGCATCGTCCTCGCGGCAGCCATATTTGTGGTCGCCGTGAAGTTGCCCGCGCTGGAAATGTACGTTGTCTGCCGCGCCAGCGCGTGCCACGTCGCCGGGCCCGTCGCGTTTGGCACGAAAATGCTTACCGCCACAGCTGTCAGCGGCTTTATATCGAGACGCACCGGATCGCTCATCACCTCAGCGCCCGGCGGAATCACAAATGTTTTTTCGCCGCTGAACGTCAACTGCCGGTCCGTTCCCGCCACAATCTCCGCGCCCTTGCCCGCGAGCGCGATATGCGCATCGCCAATCTCTACGGGCGCCGTTCCGTACTCATTCGACAGCCGTACACGCACCTGTTTGCCGCCGATGCTGACCCGCGCAATCATGCGCACCGTCTGATTATTGAATCCCTCATCCGACTCAGGAATGCCATTCCCGCCCTCCGGCATTTGCGGTGACGCCGCCCACGTGCCCACCCAATGCTTCGCACTCGTTTGCCTCTGTGCCGCCGCGAAGCCCGGAAGAAGTGCAAATATCACAAAAAATATCGCGAATCGCCCTTGATTCTTTATTGCGCGGAAAGCCGCATCCATAATTGCCTCCAAACTTCGCGAAGTATACACGCACTCGGGAAATCCTGGCGCGGCTTTCCGCGCACAGCCTTTCGCTCTATATTCGCCATATCGTTTCAGCACATAGCTTGGCCTCTTTGCCCAACACATGTAAAATTATCAAGCTATGCCAAGCTCCTGGAAAGGCTTCCTCACTTTTGGGCTGATTTCGCTGCCGATTCGCCTCTCTCCGGCGGCGCGCACCGAGCGCATCAGCTTCAATCAGCTTCACAAAGAGTGCCACACGCGACTCAAGCAGCCGCTTTTCTGCCCAACGTGCAACCGCATGGTCGAACGCTCGGAAGTCGAGAAGGGCTACGAATACGAAAAAGGCCAATACGTTCTTTTCACCGAAGAAGAACTGAAAAATGTCGAGCCGGAGTCGGCGCGCAGCATGGAAATTCTGGAATTCGTGAAGCTTGCGGAGATCGATCCGGTTTATTTCGACGCCTCCTACTACATCGCTCCGGAAGAGGGCGGCGAAAAAGCCTATCGCCTGCTCGCTGAAGCCATGCAGCAAGCCGGCTACGCGGGCATCGCCAAAGTCAGCATGCACAATCGCGAGAACATCGTCATCATCCGCCCGCGCGAGAACGGCCTCACGCTCCACACCATGTTTTATTCCAACGAAATTCGCTCCTCCGAGTACGGCGACACGCGCAAAGCCGAAATCAAAGAGCAGGAGCGCACCCTCGCCCGCCAGTTAATCGAAAACCTCTCTGCCACTTTTGAACCGGACAAGTATCGCGACACGTATCAGGAAAGTTTGCGTTCGCTGGTTGAAGCAAAGACCGCGGGAAGGGAAGTCACCGCCGTTCAACACCATGCTGTCGCACCAGTTATCGACTTGATGGCTGCCTTGAAGAAAAGCCTCGAGCAGAAGCCTGCCGCACCGAAAAAGCAACCGGTTCGCGTCGAGTCTCGCCAGAAAGAAGCCTCCGGAGCGCAGAGCGAGTCAACCGGCCCTCGCATCGTAAAGTCCCGCCGCAAAGCCGGCTAACCTACGTTCTTGTACAAAATGAAGTTTTTATTGCCGGTCAAACCGCGAACTGCCTATTTCGCTCGAAGACGCCGCATCGCGCGCCGTCAAAACCTGCCAGGTGAACGCCGGGGCATAATCGAGGACCAATCGGGTCAAATTCATCGTTCCTGCGTGCGCCGCCAGCAGCCGCGAAAACATCATGGGATTCGCCGAGAGCGCGCTCAACAGCCGCCGCCGCAGCCATCCATGCTTACTCAGCAAAACCAGCAGGCGCGACATCATCCGCGGGAGCTGCATCATTTGCCGATGTTCGTTCGCATATGCACGCAAGTCATTCTTCCGAAGCGCTTTCGCCAGGCTGATTGCTTGCTGCATTGCCAGCGCGAGACCGTCGCCGGTAACCGCGTCCACGCTGCCCGACGCATCGCCAGTCAGGGCCACGTTTTCTCGAAAAACAGCGCGAAGCGACCGCGTCATGCACACTCCGCCCATCTCGCTGCCCACAATCTCGGCGTTCTCCACTTTTTTCGCGACTTCAGGAAACTTCGCAAGCGCTTCCGCTAGTCGCAGCCGTGGGTTTGCCGTCAGCGCAGCAATGCATATGTCCTGCGCGCCCGTCGGCGTCACATACAGCTCGCAATCCTCAGTCCAGTGAACTTCCACGTGTTCTGACCACGGCGCCACGCGATAGTGCCCGCGAAATCCGTACCTCTTCAACCCCGCGAAATCAGCGCCTAGTCCTGCCCAATTTCGCACTCGCGAATTGTGTCCATCGGCGCCAATCACCCACCGGCTGCGTATCACGCTGCCATTTATGTACACGGTGCCTGATTGCCCGCACGTCACGCGCACGCCCCAATTCATCTCGACTCCGGCGCGCCACGCCCGTTGTACTAGGAGCTTATGTAACGTGGTCCTGCGAACACCCCGGCCCCATCCGTCTGGAAAATCGGCCTGCACTGTCGTTCCATTTTCGGCAAAGCGTATCCCGCGAAACGGCACTCCGTCATTTAGCCCCAGCGTCACACCGAGCTTCCTCAGCGCCGTCACACCTGCGGGCATCAGTCCTTCCCCGCACGCTTTGTCTAGCGGTGGTTCACCAGGATCCGCTATGCCTACGCGAAAACCTTCTTGTCTCGCCGCTATCGCCGCTGCCAGCCCCGCAGGCCCGCCCCCTACGACGAAAACATCTGTGTCCAGTCTCCCCCGCTCCATCCTTCTCCCGCTTCCCGCTCACCACTTCAGCAAAATCAATTCTGAGCAGAACCCCGGCCCCATCGCCCCCAATATTCCGTAGCTTCCCGGCTCTGGACGCCGGTTCGCTATCACGTCTTCGAGCACCAGCAGCACCGACACCGACGACAAATTCCCAACCTTGGCCAGCGAATCCCACGAAGCTGCGAGTTCATCATTCTTCAAATCGAGCGCGTCCTCCACCGCTTCGAGCACTTTCGGCCCCCCCGTATGGAACACCCAGCTCGAAATATCTTCGCGCGTCAGCCCCAAATCGCCGAGGAACTGCTTCACATCTCTCCCCAGATTTTGCTTCACCACGTCTGGCACGCCCGGTGACAGCACAATCTGAAAGCCTTTCTCCGAAATCTCCCAGCCCATGGTGCGTTCCGTGTCCGGGTAAAATGTCGAGCGCGTGGCGATAATCTCCGGCCCTTGGAAGTCTCGTTCATCGCCCGTAATGATCACCGCCGCAGCGCCATCGCCAAACAGCCCCGCGGAGATCAAATTCGCCATCGACAGATCGTCGCGCTGAATCGTCAGCGAACACAGTTCCACTGCCAGCAGCACCGCCGTCTGTCCCGGAAACGCGCGAACGTAATCCGCGGCGCGCGCAATTCCCGCCGCGCCCGCCACGCACCCCAGGCCAAAAATCGGATTGCGCTTGATGTTCGGGCACAACCCCAAACGGTTTATAAGTCGCGCATCCAGCGACGGACTTGCAATTCCCGTCACCGAAACCACATAAATCGCATCCAGTTCTCGCGCCGGAAGCCCGATCGGCTTCAGCGCCGAGGTAATCGCCTCCTCGCCAATTTCCAACCCCGTCTGAATCCAGGTGTCGTTCGCTTCGCCCCAAGTAGAAAGCCCGTAGTATCCCTCCAGCGGCATCGACATGTAGCGTCCCTTAACGCTCACGTTCGCGTGCAGCTTGTCCAGCACTTCTGGTTTTTTCAGCCGGTCGCCCCAATATTGCTTCAGAGCGCCCACCAAAACTTCCTGGCTGAAGTAATTCTTGGGAAACGCGCCAGCAACGCTAGCGATTCTCATTCGTCACCAATCCTCTCGGTTTTCGAGCGCGATTCGTCATACGGCTCACGCATTCCGCATATAACGTCCATTTGCATGAGAACGCCGCCTCGCGTTTTGCTGGTTGCGGTTTTCACCGTTTGCGTTGAACTGCGCCAGCCCGCTTGAACAAAATTCGAATATCGGAGTTTCCTTTTGCGATGCCGGTTAGGCCCTTGCGTGTCGCCCCACATTCTTATCCCTCAGCGCCGCTATCGCAAGCAATAATCTTCTGGCGTATCCTGCGCCAGTTCCGCCGCCCTCGTCCTTTAAATTCGCGAAAAAGCCGCAGGAAAATGGGGAGTATAATGTCAGATCCCCAGAAAGACACGCTGAATTTACTTTGATGCGCGCTTTTGCGGCTTTGTCTTCAAGAAGTGCGCGAAGTCAGCGCGGCTCCGGGAAGCCCTGTTTACCCATGCCGTGAATGTCGGCGTTCACGCGGCTTTCGCGCTTTACGTCCCGGCGCTTGCTACAACGTTTGTCTTTTCCGTCGCGGGCGTGGCTCTTCACCCACGTCTGTACGAACTTGTTTTTCGTCGCGGTCTGCCGCTCTTTCCACGCCCTCGATAACTTCAGCTTCGTAATCCTGGCCCTCTTCGGCCAACTCCTTCACGCTTTCCGAATCCGCGTCTTCGATATCTGATAATCCTTCCAGATCGCCCGATTGCCCGGCTTCCAGCGTGCGCTCCGGCTCGCTTTCGGCCACAATTCCGGCGCGGTCGGAATTCAACCCGCGCGAGAGCCGCGCATTTCGTGCGCGCCTGTTTTTTGCTTCTCTGCGCGAACTCGCAGCCGTTCTTTTCCTCGATGTTTTCTTGGCGCTGGCCTTCTTCTTCGCCGCCATCCGCGTGCCGCCCTTTTTCTTTCTCTTTATGTTCTTTGCCACGGGAACTTTCTCCTCGACCTTCAATTGTGCGCAGCCGGTGTCGTAGCCTCAAAACTTCACTTGCTGCCAATCTCCCGTCAATGCGGATACTCCCGATTGCCAAACGTGAAAACCACCCCCGCCGACAGCCATATGTTGTTCTGATGAGCCTGCAGAAACGGCGTGCGGTAGTAGTCCACCTCAATCGCCCGCACCGACCAGCGCCGCGTAAACTTCAAATCCAGTCCGCCGCCTGTCCTGAACGAGAACCCATTCTCAGAATACTTCTGCCTTATCGACGTCAAATTCAAATCCAGCCGCGAAGCCCCCGCCAAAAATTCCGCAAATGGATTGAACATGCCAAACCTCGAACGGTGATAAAACCGCGCGCCAATGTGGTCCCCATACATTCGCGTGTTGCCCTGCGGGATCGAACCGTATTGCCAGTCTCCATCAGCATAAATCTGCAGCCAATTCGTAACGTTGAGCGCCAACGATCCATATACTCCGTTTGTGTTTGGCCATCCTTGACCCGCCCGAAAATCCGTGAACGCGTACCCTCCGCCCAGTTCCAGCGTCATTCCTCGCTTTACGCCTGGAGTCTGCGCCGCCGCAGGCGCCGCCATGCACGCCGCCGCGCATACTGCTAACAGCCACCTCAGCATATCTCAACCTTTCCAGCCCAACAGGGCCGTCGCAACAATTCCCCGCAGACGCCATTCTGCGTGAGATCAAGCTGGGTTCCTTCTAGGGTGACAACTTTCCTCCGAACTTTCAACCAACTTTCTCAATGAGAGCCTCTTCCCTCATCTTTAGATGCCCGCTGCTTCCCACGCGCTGCGAGAACACCATGCACATTCCCGCCGCGCTCAGGAACAGAGGTCAAGTGCGGACAATTCGCGGCGGGACTAGTGCAGCAGGGAACTGAACTTCACGCCGAGATAGTACGGCCAGATCACAATGGCGAACACGCCCTTCCAAAAAGTGAGCTGCAAAAATCCTATCGTGAAAAGCCACGCCGCAAACCACAACCCGCCCACAAATCCGTGCTGCTCGATCTTTATTTTTTCCATGGCGCGCAGTATACGACGATTCTCTAATTTCATCCGATAAAACGGGGTCGCGTGTCTTCCAAGCCCTCCGGTGCGCCGCATTTGAGCAACCCTTTTGCCATTCGCGCATCCAAATTTCAGCGACTCAGCAGCGTTTGCAGTCCTGCATTTCGGACCTTTTTTTGACGAACTTGTTTGACCTTGAGGCAAAACCAATGCGCCGCCGCGCGCTGATCCTGCTCACGATGGCAATGCTCCTCCTCGAGGCCGCTTCTTGCGGAGGCAGCGGCTCGCGTCCTCCAGTTACCGTCACCGTAGCGGCAAATCCCACCAGCGTTCCCGTGGACGGAACTTCTTTTTTCACCGCTACAGTTGTGAATAGTTCGGATCAGAACGTCACTTGGTCCGTGGTAGGCGGCGCGGCCAATGGCTCGATCAGCTCCGCCGGAGTTTACACGGCGCCGGCAACCGTTCCGGCGAATCCGCAAGTCACCGTCACCGCGACTCCGCAGGCCAATCCCTTAACTTCCGGCCAGGCCAGCATTACCATAACGATCAGGGTCGCCGTCTCGCCGCCAAGCGCAAGTGTTCAAACGCTTAGAACCGCGTCTTTCGCCGCCTCTGTCCAGGGCTCGTCAAATCAGTCGGTCACCTGGGAAGTGAATGGAATCGCGGGCGGCAACAATTCTGTTGGCATCATCAGCGGCAGTGGTCTCTACCAGGCCCCTGAATCGGTCCCTGCAAACGCTTCCAGCGGCCAAACCATCTCCGTGAGCATCGAAGCCATCCCGCAGGCGAATCCATCCGTCTCCGCATCGGCCGTAGTCACGGTCACATCGCCCAATCAGCTCGGCGAAAATCTCCCCGTCAAACTCGGCAGTTCCGGCGGCAACATCAACGACGAAGACGCCACCGAATGCGCCGGTGGCACGCTTGGTTCGCTCGTGGTTCGCGCCGGAACGCAATACATTCTCAGCGACAATCACATCCTTGCCCGCAGTGACGCGGCCAGCCTCGGCGAAGCCATCATTCAGCCCGGCCTGATTGACACGCCCAGTCCCTGCGTGGCCAGCTCCGGCAGCAACGTCGTCGCTCATCTCTCGCAATTCATCAATATCGAGCAGCCGAATCCACCAGCCGACGCCGCCATCGCGCAGGTCGTCACCTCGCCTGCCAGCGTGGACTCTGCGGGCACGATCATCGAACTCGGCGACTCCACGCCCAATGGCATTCCCACCGACGAAGCTCCTGCCAGCACCATTCTTCCGGTTTCGTCGCTCGTGCCCAACAGCACCGCAGTTGCTAAAAGCGGTCGCAGCACGGGCCTCACCTGTTCGACCATTGAAGCAGTAAACGTCGACGCATCAGTCCAATATCAGCGCGGGCTGGGCGGCTCCAGCTTCACCGCCCTCTATCACAACCAAATCTCCGTGAACGGTGGCACGTTCAGCGCTGCGGGAGACTCCGGCTCGCTCATCGTTTCGCAAGCTGGCGCACAGCCCGTCGCTTTGCTCTACGCCGGCTCTTCTACTAACACAATTGGCGCGCCGGTCGCCACGGTTCTCGCCAATCTTGCCGACACCAATAACAACACGCCCACTTTTGTCGGGCTGGCCACTCGCGGCCCAGTTGCCGGCTGCACTTCTGCCGGCGCGGACGCGTTGGGCGCTACCGCATTGCAAACAAATCCCACAAAACCCACTGCCGCAGAAATTGCCAAAGCCGAAAGTGTAAAAAATCAAAAAGCGCCGCAACTGCTGTCTGATCCTTCCGTGCTGGCAATCGGTGTCGGCCGCAGCCTCGACCGTCCTAATCACGCTGCCATTGTCGTCTTCGTGCAAAAAGGCGAACCGCTGGTGCGCCCCGTCCCGCCCACTGTTGGCGGCGTGCTTACCCGCGTCGTCGCGACGCCATCGCCAAACAAGACTGGCGTTCTCAATCAGCAATCCACCGCCGAACTCCTCAAAAAATCCGGCCTGCCCCAGCGCGCCAATCCCACTCCTGAAGAACTCGCCTCAGCAACGTCAGTAAAAAATAAATATTCTTCCTCGCTCGTACACCAGCCCGGAATTCTTGGCGTTGGCGTTACTTCCAGCCTCGACAATCCCAGCGACGCGGCCATCATCGTTTACGTCGAGACAGGCAAGTCGCATAATCCCATTCCTCTCGAACTTGACGGCGTTCGCGTGCGCGTAAAATACACCGACAAATTTCGCGCCTACTCGTGGGGCCGGCGCCTCTAGAAATCACCGACGCTTTCTACAGGGCTCTCTGTATTGCCAGCTAGGTGACTCGCGTACACCATTTGTGCCGAGGGTGCGCGTTTGCCGGAAGACGAAGTTCACTGTGAGAAGTTCGCTGTGATCAGTCCTGAAAGTCCTGAATAAATTATGCCCACCGCAAAAGCTTCCCGAACTTCAATGCCGCCGCGCGCCGATTCCGCTCAGCCGCAGCGCCGCGCACCCTCTACCGAGCCGGGCGACGGCCACAACAATAAGCCCTCCGTTCCGCTTGAATCCGTCATCATCACTGACGACCTCGGTAAGCGCCCTTCACGCCGCCCTCAGTTCGCCGCGGAGAATCGCGTATTGCTCGCGCTGGCGCAGGACATCGCGGATTGCCCGGAGCGCGTTTTCGACAAACTGGCGCACGGTGCTCTGGAACTTTGCCGCGCCCACTCCGCCGGCTTCACCGTGCTTGATGAGGACACCAATATCTTTCGGTGGCGCGCCGTTTCCGGACAATGGGCTGCGCATACCGGCGAAGTCGCGTCGGCAAATGTTGCTATTTGCAGTACGCTGCTTGAGCGGCCCGCTGCGCAACTCTTTCGCCGTCCGGAGCGCCACTTCACCTATCTGGCCGCGATTACCCCTCCTATTGAAGAGGGCCTGCTGGTCCCGTTTTACTCCAAAGGCAAGCTCGCCGGCGCCCTGTGGGTGTTGGCTCACGACCAGTCGCGGCGCTTCGATGCGGAGGATCTTCGCTTGGTCACTGACCTTGCCGCGTTCGCCGCAGCGGGATACCAAATTTTGCGCGCCGCAGAGGCCGATGAGAAGGCTGACGCGGTGCGTTTGCGCAAGGTCAGCACAGAACTGATTCAAGCGGGCGATACAGGCGCCCTCTACACCAAAATTCTCGACGCCGCCATTGCCGTGATGCGTTCCCAGATGGGCAGCCTGCAGATGCTTTATCCCGAGCGCGGCGAGCTGCGGCTTCTGGCTTACAAAGGCTTTCATCCCAACTCGGCGAAGTTCTGGGAATGGGTGCGGCCCGCATCCGCCAGCACTTGTGGAATGGCTTTGCAAACTCGCGGGCGGATCATTGTGCCGGACGTTGAGAATTGCGCCTTCATGGCCGGCACTGAGGACCTTCACTTCTATCGCAAGTCCGAAATTCGCGCCGTGCAATCCACGCCGCTGATTTCCCGCTCCGGCGTTTTGCTGGGCATGATCTCCACTCATTGGAAGCAGCCGCACGATCCTTCGGAGCGCGACCTGCGCTTGCTGGACATCCTCGCGCGCCAGGCGGCGGACTTCATCGAGCGAACTCGGGCCGAAGCAGCGCTGAAGCGAGCCAACGATAAGCTCGAAGAGCGAGTGCAGGCGCGCACGCGCGAATTGCAGCAGCAGGTTAGCAAGACGCAGCGCGCCGAGGACGAGCTTCGCGCGGTGACTGCGCGCCTGTTCAAAATTCAGGATGAAGAGCGGCGCTACGTCGCTCGCGAGCTGCATGCCGGCGCGAGCCAAACGCTGGCGGCGCTGTCCATGAACCTTGGCAGGATCGCGCAAAATGTGGCGCGCCCCGATACACTTTTCGAAGTGGTGCAGGAATGCAACACTTTGATCGATAATCTGACGCGCGAAATCCGCACTGTTTCGTATCTTCTTCATCCCCCGCTGCTCGAGGATCTGGGCCTCGGCTTTGCGCTGCGCATTTACGCCCAGGGATTTTCCGAGCGCAGCGGCATTCGCGTCGAGGTCGAAGAAGACGAGAGTCTCGAGCGCCTGCCCAAAGATTCCGAGATTGCCGTCTTTCGTGTGATTCAGGAGAGCCTCACGAACATCCATCGCCACTCCGGCGCGTCTTCTGCGAAAATTCGCGTCTCTCACAACGATGGCGGCCTGCAAGTGAAAATCACCGACAATGGCAAAGGCATTTCCGCGGAAAAGCAGCGCGAACTGGCGGCCTCGGCGGAATCCGGCGTGGGCATCCTCGGCATGCGTGAACGCATTCGCCAGCTTGGCGGGACGTTCGAAATTACCTCGGGCATTCCGGTCGCGGGCGATGGGGTGACCCAGAGCAATACCGCTGCGTTTTCTGGGGCGTTCTCGCTGAATAGCGCGGCGGCCTCAACCGCTGAGGAGCGGGGCAAGCGGCGCGCCGCGAATCCCGGCACCTGCGTTAGCGTGACGTTGCCGCTGGCCAACGCCGCCCCTGGCGCACGGGGGGGGGGCAGCAAGCAGGTGAGCCGTTGACGGTGGATTCAGCAAGCCGCTTCGAGTTGTGATTGTGCGATGAGCGTCAGTTAGCCTCCGATATTCCCAGTGTCCGAAAACGGACATTCGCGCTAAAAAAACGGCGAAAAAACTCGATTAGAAATGGCCTCCCTCGTTTGTTTTGTGTAAGTTGCGTCATGTTCTAATTTCCCATAGAAACTCGATTAGAATTTTTGAGGCGGCGTGAAACGCGAAGCTACGGGTCGCGGATGGTGGCGGGTGAGTTTGAGAACACTCCGCTCACAATGCGGCGAAAGTTATCGATTAGAAAAATGGAAGTGGCTGAAGAGGAGCGAGTTAGGCGAATTTCTAATTTTTTGATGCAGTGGCGAGTGGCTAGTGGCGAGTGACTAGATGGTTTGCGCTCCACAGCTGCGCAAATAGGAAGTCGAGAATCTGCCCGTCTGTTCCATTTTGGGAATTGAGTGCTGGCGATTGGCGCTGGCTTTGACTGCGGCGCGGGCGGCGAATTGGAGGTGCGTCCTGACATCGGCCAGTGGTAGCACGGAGCGGGCGCGGCGGGCAAGGGAATTGCAGCGAATGGGGAAAAACGATGAGTGAATGGGTGAGCGGGATCGTGCATGGGCGGCGCGCGATTACGCCGGAAACGGCGCTGCGGCTCGGGCGACTGTTCGGCACCACGGCGGAGTTTTGGGTGAATCTGCAGACGCGTTATGACCTGGAAATGACGCGCGGCCAGCAGGAGAAGAAGGTGGAGCGGGAAGTGCAGCCATTGCGGACTTTTGGATGAATCGAAAGCGCACGCTGGGTAATCTGCAAGGCTGGAAAAGCGAAAAGCCGCGTTTCCGCGGCCATTGTGCTTCTCTCAAATTTGCGACTGGCTTGCAGCCGGTGAAGTCTAGCGGGTCTTTACTGTCGCGCGCTCGCTCTGCATGGGAAGATGCTTCGGCTGGGAAGATGGAAGCTCATTTTCTCCGCTGCTGCAGCCAATGGGTTCAGCTGCCTCTAAGAACCCTTCGATGACGTTTTTCAGTCGAGCCAGGGCGCCCAGGGTACGAGCCTTTTCGAAATCAGACACGAACACGTCTCGGAAAAAGCCTCCTCTTGCGCCCTGTTCTAGCTCTTTTTCTACGCCCATCAGGGCGTCGATGAAGTCGTTCACCTTTTGCTGCAGAGTCTTTTTTATCTCAGTCCCGAGGCGGGTTTTTCCGTAGACCGAGTCGGCCAGTTCTTTCCGAGCCAAGTCATATATTTCAATGAGGGGCTTGCCAGGATTCTTGATGACTGTTGTCATGAACTTGGCAGTGACAAAGCGATTTGACAGGTGATTCTGTTTGATGAAAGTTGCGGTCTCAGCTTGCCTGCGGTGATCGTCAAGTCTTCCCAACTGGTGGGCGATTGTATAGTCCAGTTCCCCCTCGAAGAATTGCTCGCGAAGTTTGGGTGAGAGTCGGACGATTCTCATGCGTTCGCGTAGTTGCTCCGCCTTGACCCCCAGTTTTGGCGCGACCTTGCCCCATTCGTCGGGACGGTCCCAAACGCCCAAAGCTTTGAGGCCCGTTTCTAGTGCAGTGACTTGCTCTTGAAATGTATAGTCGCGTGTTTGCATCATCCGACTGATTTTCCGGACGAGCAAATCGTTCTCGCTTGGCCGAGGAATAATAATTGCGCTGAGGGTCTTCAGTCCCCCGGCCTTCGCGGCTCTCCACCTCCGTTCACCATCGAACAGGTCGTAAATAACTCTGCCCCGTTCATTGCCACGGGCAAACACCTGAATGGGGTCTGTCTGCCCTATCTGGGTAAGATTCTCCGCCAGCGAGTCAATATCGGCGGAATCAAATGTTTTCCTTAGGTTATCCGGGTCCGGCTGGATGTCCTCGATTGCGATTTCGCGAATGTTTTCTTTCATGATCTCTAAGGTTTCGACCTATCTAATTTTGCCGCGCCCTCACCCAACTCTTTTGGATCCTTCCCGATTATTTGCTTAAATATCTCATACATTTCGATGAGGTCGGAAAGTTCTTTATTTGCTCTGCGCTGAAGGTCAACATATGCCTTCGTTTGTTTCGCAAATATACGGAGCCGCCTGTCCTTTGGGTTCGTAAGCTGCTCGAAGTCTCCGAAGGTCATTCCACTATCCATGTTCAGTGCGGCCAGCCGCAGAGAACGAATTTCAATTGCGTTGTATCGCTCTTCAAATTCCTTCAGTAGCGCTTTGCGGTCAGGCCCTGGTGGAAGGCCCCGGGCATAACTTTCCAATGACTTTGCTTGGGCCAGCTGGACGCGCGTCGCAGAACGAGTGCGAGTTCGGAATTCCTTTGACACCGTGTGTTCGATTTGGCCCGCCGCAAAGTAGCCCAGTATTGGCGTTCGAAAGCCGTTCACTACTTTTGCGACTAAGTGCCAGCGGATCTCGCGGCCACGCCGATGCCAAATGAATCCCCACCCCTCAAAAGCTCCCTCAAACATGGCCCTGCATGCCACCCGCACCTTCTCAAATTCCTCATTTGCATGCCGCAGCACTCTTGCATCATACGCGGCGCGTTGCAGCGGGTCTGTTGGTGGTGGGCCTTCTAAAAGGCGGCCTATTTCTTCGCGGGTAAGGCCGGCCAAATTATTCTGTTCGATAATCTCTTGAACCCGAAGGCAGTACCGCTGGAACACTGGGTCGAGAATGAATGAGGGCATGGCCATATCTCCGAGAACTGGTGAGTGTATCACGTCCGAGTCCGCGAGGCGCACTATAGTTTATGCGATCATACTTACGACATGGGTACACATCGTTAAGCCACCAACCGGCTGGAGAGCCTACGCCACTTCGACTACTTCAAGTCGGGAGGCAAGGGGTCGGACCAGATGTAGTGGGCGAACCAGTTGTAATTTTCCTGGGTGACGGCGCGAAGCTCTTTGGGTTTGGTGATGGGATGGCCGAAGCCGGTGTAGAGGACGAACTTCACGGGGACGCCGCGGTCTTGCAGTCCATGATACAGCTCGAAAGAGTCCGGGACCGGGACGCGCGCGTCTTTGCTGCCTTGCTGGATGAGCGTGGGCGTGTGCGCGTGGTTGATGTAAGTGATGGGCGAAGTTTTTTTGTAAATTTCGGGATCGCTCCAGGGAGTGGCGCGCAAATACTGGCGCGTGAAGGGCGTGATGTCGGTGTTGACGTAGTAGGTCATCCAGTCGGAAATGCCGGCGCCGACGGACACGGCGCAGAACTGGTCGCTGTAAGTGGTGATGAACGCGGAAATGTAGCCGCCTTCGCTCCAGCCCATGGAGCCGACGCGTTTGGGGTCCACGTAGCCCTGCGAAATTAAGTAATTCACGCCGGAAATGACGTCAGCGTAATCTCCTACGCCTAAATTGCGGACGTTGAGCGAGCGGAATTTTGCGCCGTAGCCAGCGGAGCCGCGATAGTTGGGCTCGAGAATCAAAGCGCCGCGAGCGGCGAAAAGTTCAGTGGGATAGTAGCGGTCGGGCGAGCGCGTGGCGCGGCTGGTTCCGGTGGGCCCGCCGTGGATTTCGACGAGCAGAGGATATTTTTTCGAGGGATCGAAATTGGCGGGCTTGATGAGGATGCCTTCGACGGGCGTGCCATCGCCGGATTTCCAGTGGATGACTTCGCGAGTGGCGAGATGGAATTGCGAATATTGAGCGGAGATGTCGGTGAGTTTTTTGGGCAAAAAGAAATTTACGGGCGAAGTGTAGATTTCGAAGAAGGCGTTGTCGGCGGCGGCCGTGTAGGCGACGCGGTGGAAGTTGTGAGTGAAGCTGAAGCCGCCAGCGGCGATTTTGTCGGGCTTGGAGATGCGCGTGACGGCTTCCGTTTGCGGATTCAAGCGGAAGAGATAGGCGTAGGTGCGCTGCTGGGCTTCGAAATAAATTCCGTCGGGCGACCATTTGATGGCGCGAGCGTCTTCGTCAAAATTGGCGGTGAGGATTTTTGGCGCGCCGCCGGAAGCGGGCACAACGTCAATGACGGAATTCGCGTAGAAGAAATATGGGTTGCCGTTAGCGGTGTTGAAGGCAATTTGCGAGCTGTCAGGCGACCAGACGGGATTTTCGCTGGGCGTGGGAGCGCCGGCGAGTTTTTTGACGGATTTATCGGCGACAGTGAGGACGTAAATATTGGCGGTGCCGAGGTCGGCGAGCGCAGGATCTTTGCTGGCGGTGAAGGCGATGCGCGTGGAGTCGGGCGACCAGCGAAAATCGCCGACGGTGAAATTTTCGCCGGAGGTGAGGCGCGCGGGCTTGGGAAGTTCGGTGGCGTTGGGCGAAGGGACGTCAATGAGCCAGAGATGCGTCATGGTGTAATCGTCGCCGATGATTTTGTAGTCGCCGTATTTTTTGACGCGCGCTTTGTGGGCGTCGGATTCGGGATCAGGAGAAGTGAAGGCGATGTGGCGGCCGTCGGGAGAAAAATCGAAGGAGTCGACGCCGGTTTCGACGTTGGTGATTTGGCGGGCTTCGCCGCCGGTTGGGGAAATTAAATAGAGCTGCGCGGTATCTTTTTTGGCGTTGGGGAGCGAGGATTCGCGCGAGGAAAGAAAGGCGAGCTGTTGGCCGTCGGGCGACCAGCGCGGATCGGTGCCGGACTTTGCGCCTTCGGTGAGCGGGAAAGTTTGGCCGGTGGCGATGTTGGCGAGCCAGATTTGCTGGACGAAGGCGTTTTGGTCCCAGTCGGTGTGCGTGAGTTGGTAGGCGACGAAGCGGCCGTCGGGAGAAATTTGCGGATTGGAGACGGATTTCATGGAGAGCGCTTGCTCGATGGTAGGCGCGGAGGGCGCTGCGGAGTTGGATTGCGCGAGCGCGGCGCAGGGGAGAAGAAAAATTGCAACAACTAAGGGCGCGATTCGCAGAGCTTTTTGCATGCGGCCTCCAACTTCGGCGTAAAGGATTTGCTACCTATGCGCGGCGGCGCGAGTATACTACGCACTTTGCCGAGGAGAAATCATGAAGAGCTATTTGCTCAGGTTGTGCGCAGCGGGGATTTTCTTGTGCGGATTTTGCGCTGGAGTGAATGCGCAGGCAGGAGCGGCGCAGACGCCGGCACAAACGCCAGCTCCGCAAACGCAGGCGGGCGCGAATTTGCAGTTGGTGCCGCAGGCGCGGGAGGTGAAACAAGCTGGGGGAGAGGCGTTTCGCGTGACGCGGCGGACGAGGATTGTTGTCACGAGGAGTTTTGGGCGGGATTTTGAGGGCGCGCAGATGCTTTCGGACGAGATTGCGCGTTGGACGGGATGGAAGTTGAAAATTGAGGATGCCAGAGAGATGCCGGGCGGGTCGGACTTCATTTACATTGGCAGCGTGCCGGAGGATTCGAAGCTGCGCACCTCGCTGGTGAACAGCGGGCTGGCGATGCAGAACGGATTTGACGCGCAAGGGTACGCGATTCTGGCGGAGCGGCGGCGGATTCTGGTGGGCGGCGCGAGCGAGCAGGGCGCGTTTTACGGAGTGCAAACGCTGCGGCAGTTGCTGCGGCCTGCGAATAGCCAGAGGGCAGAAGCAGGTTCCTCGGCGACGTCCGCAAAAGCCGCGGCCGGCCTCGGAATGACAAGCTACGTTGGCGAGTTGGAATGCCCGGCGGTGGCGATTCGCGACTGGCCGGCGATGAAGTGGCGGGGCCTGAGCGTGGACATCAGCCGCGGGCCGGTGCCGACGCTCGAGTTCATGGAGAAGCAGGTGCGCGTGCTGGCAGGATACAAATTGAACATGTACGCGCTGTATATGGAAGACGTTTTCATGGTGAAAGGGAATCAGATTTTCGCGCCGCCGGACGCGCTGTCGCCGGAGGAGATCACGCAACTGGTGGACTATGCGAAAAAATATTATGTGACGATTGTGCCGGAGCTGGAGACGTTTGGGCATCTGCACAATGTGCTGCGTTACGACTTGTACAGCGATTTGGCGGAGACGCCGCATGGAGCGGTGCTGACGCCGACGCAGCCGGGAACTTACGATTTGCTGGGGAAATTGATCGCGCAAATGGTGCCGCTGTTTCCCGGGCCGTTTTTTCACATTGGCGCGGATGAAACGTTCGAGCTGGGGCAGGGACAAACGAAACAGTTGATCGCGCAGGAAGGGCTGGGGCCGGTTTATCTGGCGCATATCGCGAAACTGGACGGCATGATGAAGCCGTATCACAAGACGACCATGTTCTGGGCAGACATCGCGGAGAAATTTCCGCAATTGCTGCCAACGCTGCCGAAGGATTTGATTCCGGTGATTTGGACGTACGGCGTTAAGCCGTCGTACGACGCAGATCTCGAGCCGTTCAAGAATGCCGGATTGCAGATATTTGTTTCGCCGGGAATTGATAACTGGCGGAAGGTGTATCCGGATTTCAATGCGGGATTCATGAACATACGGAATTTAACGCGCGACGGGCAGAAATATGGCGCGATAGGGCAATTGAATACGGAATGGAAAGATATGGGCGAAGAGCTGGGAGGAATGGACTGGCCGGGATTGGTGTTTGGCGCGGCGTGCGCGTGGCAGCCGGGAGAATCTTCCGTGGAGCAATTCGAGGACAGCTACGATTGGGCGTTTTACAGGAATACGGATCATACGTTCGAAGACATTTTGAACAAATTGGCGGGGACAAACACGCTGATGGATGGCGCGAAGATGGATGCGACGCAAGTGTCGTACTTCTGGGCGTCGCCATTTTCGAAATTGGGCGCGGAGGATGCGGAGAAGGCGGCTCCGGTGGCGCATGAGTTGCGTATCGATGCGGAGCAGGCGTGGGAATCGTTGCTCGAGAATCGCGCGAAGGCGCGAATGAACGCGGACACGCTGGACGATCTGGTTTTTGCGGCGCAGCGGCTGGATACGCTGGGCATGAAACTGGAATACACGCAGGAGATGAGCGAATTGTACTGGAATGCGTACATGGATATGGCGAACGGCAGCGACGTGAGCAACGATTTGCTTGGGATTAGCTCGGTGAATGGGCGTCTGCAGGATTTGCGCGAGAAGCTGACGCAATTGCGCGCCATGTACGCGGAGCGCTGGCGCGCGGAGAATCGCGAGACGTGGCTGAGCAACGTGCTGGTGCGCTATGACACGCTGGCGGAGGAGGTGCAGGCGAAAATCAATCAGGTGGATGCGCTGCGCGATGATTTTTGGCAGGTGAGGGAATTGCCGCCGCCGGAAAACATGGGATTTTTTGTGCGCCCGCCGCGGCCCGGCCCGCAGCCGTAACAAGTGGCAATCAAAAGATGAACTCCTTGCGATTGCCGTTGTAAGCGAACTAGCAATTGTTTGCTGTCACTATCGCTTCAGTTTGGAAATAAGGAAATCGCGGAGGACGATGGCGCTATTGTGCTCGTTATCACGGGCGCTGTAGAGCAAAGTTACATCGCCGCGGCGGATGGCTTCGAGGAGCGCGACTAATCCCCCAGGCTCGACTGACCGTCGACCCGAGGGCCCCTTCTGTGCCGCGAAATTTGCGCGAAGTTCGGCGAGGTAACGGCGACGGAATTCGGGCCAGCGTTCGAGTTTGTGACCGTACCAGACACGCAACCGCTGGCTGGGCGCGACATCTTTGAGCCAGGCGTCGAGGTGGAGAGATTCTTTTTTGATGCCGCGCGGCCAAAGGCGTTCAACGAGGTAGCGCGAAGAGGAATTCGGGGATTTTTGATGCGGGCGGTCGTAGACGCGGGCGACTTCAATCATCGAAATGACTCTCAACAAAAGTATAGACGCCGCAGCGCACGCGTCGCAACAATGCTCGAGGTTGAGGAGTTCGCGTGATAATTGTGATACGAAGCTTCCGCAGCATTCGGGCCACAAAATGAAGTCCCGTACCGGGGACGTCCGTGGAATCAGCGGCTCCCAAGAGCGGTAGTTCCAGGGGCTAAAGCCCTTCGACAAGCGAAAAGCAGGTTCCTCGTCAGATGCTGGTCGCATCTTCGCTCGGAATGACAAGAAAGACTTAAAGCCGCAGATCTTCGCAACAGCGCCCCCGACAAAGGGCGCCGGGGCAAGGGAACTTCTGCGCTACAGTTAAATCAATTTGAGGTCTGCTGCTCGGCGTATGGCTTGGCGGCGGGTGAAGTTGCCGGAGCGTGAAGGCCGCGGGCGAAACCTTGCCTGATCAAACTGAATATTGTGCGACGATTTTCAAAGATTGTTTTCACCCACGCGAAGCGGCCCATCTGCGGGAAATAAATTCCGCGGAAGCATAGACGAGAGATCAAAATATTGATGCGGCAGCCCAAAGGCTTGTCATTGATGGACTGCACGGCCTTTTCGATGGCCTGCGGACTGTAGCAGTTGAGCCAGCCCTTTCGAACTTCTTCGTGCGCTTCATCGATGCTCATCTTCAGCGGCGTGTGCGCCATGGCAAAAGGTATGAACTCCTGCCAATGCTTGACGCGCGTAAGGCGTCCGGCGGCTTCCAGACGTTTGTAGAGCGGCGTGGAAGGCAGCGGCGTGAGCAGGCCAAAAATCGGGAGGCCAGGCGGCCAGGTGCGGATCTGGTTCAAAGTGCGTTCGGCGACGCCGACTGTGTCATTGTCCATGCCGAAAATAAAAGACGTGATGGCATAGACGTTGCGCTGGGCGAGGCGTTCGAGAACGGCGGCGTATTCCGACGGCTTGTTGAAGCCTTTTTTCACATCGGCGAGATTGGCGGGGTCGATCGATTCCATGCCGATGAAAATCCATTTGCCTCCGGAAGCGGCAATCAAATCCACAAGCTCTTCGTCGCGCAACAGATTGGCGCTGATTTGCGCGACCCAATGAACCTGGGCGTTTGCGGCGATGATGTCGCGCAGCAGGGATTTGGTGCGTTTGATGTTGATGGCGAAATTATCGTCGATAAAAAAGACGGCGATCTGGCCGCCTTCTTTGCGGGCGCGCGCTTTGAGCAGGAGGAGTTCGTTGACCACGCTTTCATTGGAGCGAAAGCGGATGGAGTCGCCGAAAAATCCGGTGACGGTGCAGAATTCGCATCCGTAAGGGCAGCCGCGCCCGGACTCCATGGGAATAATGCGAAAACTTCCCCAGCCATCGCCGATGCGCTTCAGGAACGGATGCAATACCTTCGGCAATAAATTGAATTGCTTAAGTTTGATAGTGTCCCAGGGAATTTTCGGATAGGGCTGAAGCGAAGGTTTGCGTTCCTGGCCAAAGGCGTCAACTGGCGCGTAAACCTCTTTGAGCGCGCCACGGGCGGCGTCTTCGACAATTTTGGGCCAAGTCTCATCGGCTTCGCCGAGCGCGACAGCGTCGGCGTGCTGCGGGCCGCCATCTTTTCCGAGAGCCTCGTCGGCCATTTCGGTGACGTGAGGACCGCCCATGACGACTTTCGCTCCGGCGGCGCGGACAGCGTCAGCCATACGATAAGCCTTGGCGATCATTCTGGTCATGGCGCCGATGCCAACGAGGCCGATGTTGTGCTCGCGGACGTAGCGCGCGATGCTTTGCTCGTTCATGGGCTGCGCGTTGCCGTCGATCAGCACCACTTCGTGGCCGGGAGGAGTTAATGCTTGTAAGAGGAACATCCAAAGGTGGGGCATAAAATTGCGAGTGACGCCGTTGTCCGGGTTGTACAGTAAGATTTTCATCGCGGTCCTTAGGGTGGAGCAAAGTGAAACGCAGACGGCGGCAATTATGCCACGGTTAATGATAATCAGAAAATAAAATCGAATTTGCCGTATGCTGGCGGGCAATTGATTCGATGCGCTGCTGCGGTAAAGGTTTGCCCTGTGCGGGACGAGCGGGCTAGCAGAAATCCGAATGACGGGGCACATCAAAAGCCCCAGATCTTCGCGAAGGGCGCCGCGACAACGAGGGACGGGGACGCGAAGTCTTGCGCTATACGGACTTTGCCGACGCGGTTTGGTGCGCGGCGCGCTTCCTGGCGTAGGCGCGAGTGGCGCGATTGGGCGGGTAGGTGACGCGTTTGCCGCGAACGCGGGCGAAAGGCGTGAGCTTGTGAAGATTGCGGCGCGCGGGGGTCATGATGTGCTCAACGGCATGGCCGCGAACGGTGAGCGCGTCGGCGATGAGCGAGCGATGGCAGCGCCACGGAACGGCCTCGGCGCACATGGTAGCGCAGAGCTTGGTTTTTGCTAATTTCTCCAGGCGGGCGAGGGCGGCGGCGAATTCGGGAGTTTGCATGTAATCGGCGAAGCCGCGAAAGCTGGAATTCTGCCAGCCAGTGTTGACGGAATCGGCGCGGGCGCGGCGGAGGCCGCCGAGTTTCGGCAGATGCGTGTAGGCGATGTGCGCGCGTCGCACGGAGGCCGCGAGGGCTTCGCGGTTGAATTGCGGATTGTGGCGCGAGCGCGGGATGGTGCGAACGTCAACGAGGCACTTGACGCCGTGGGATTTGAGCAGCGCTAGAAATTCGGCGATGGAATGATTGGAATGGCCGACGGTGAAGATGGGCGGCTTGGCGCGAGGGGCGCGTTTGCGAGTCACAGCAATCCCCGGCTGCGCAGCCCATCGAGCAGGAAATGAAAATAGATGAGGCCGGCATAGTTTTTCCAGGGCGCGAGAAGTTTGCGCGTTTTGGCATAGTCGGGGCGAACGCGAAGGCGAAGGTGTTTCTGTAAATTGTTCCAGCCGCCGACGTCGTCTCCCGGAAAAATATTGAGGCGGCCCATGCCGCGGAGAAGCGCGTATTCGGCGGACCAGCGGCCGATGCCGCGAATTGCGGTGAAACTTTCGAGGGCGGTTGCGTCGTCGAGTTCGCGGAATGATTCAAGATTCAACTCGCCGGAAGCGACTGTGCGGCTCAAGTCGAGAATGGCGCGCTCTTTGTTGCGGCTGTAGCCGAGCGCACGCAGGGAGCCAGTAGAAAGATTGGCGAGGTCCGCAGGGGAAGGGCAGGCCCGCGCTGGCGCGCCCGCATTCGCTGAGGGAGTTGCAGGGGCAGAGCGGCCGAAGCTCTGTACAAGACGGTTGAGGAGCATAATGCCGACGTTCAGGGAAACCTGCTGGCACGAGATGGCGTTGAGAAGAGCTTCAAAGATGGTGGGATAGCGGGGAGGTTTGAGTCCGGTGAAGTCAGCGATGAGCTCGCGCAGGGGTTTTTGACTGGCCGCGAACGAATAAAAGCCGCGAAGGTCGCTGGCGGCGCCGAGCATGCGTTCGAGGGTGGCGCGCAGATAATGATGTAGTTCACGTGTTGCATGAGGGACACGCGCGGTGACGCTCAGACACGGGCGCGCGACAGAACCGGTTTGCTCGACGGCGACTTCGGCGGTCAGGGCGCCGGTTTTTCCATCGAGCAGAAGTACGCGGCGATAAACATGGCCGTCCCAGCGATCGAGGATGTTTTCGGGGCGGCGCCGTAAAGCCCAGACAGTGAGGTCCAGGCGAAAGGGCGGGAGCGGATGAATGGTAAATGAAAGCGATGGACGCGCAGCTGCGGACGCAACGCGACGAGGAGAAGAGCGTTTTGCTGAGAGATTTCGTGAGCCCTGTGGCATGTTGTTATCATCTATCGTAAATGCGGAAAGATGCAAACGTAGCCGGTGAGCGGCGGTGGCGGCGCCGCAAGTTTTCACAACGAAGGGAGTCACGGTGGGCACAATTCCAATGAAGCTGAAGCAGCGCAGGGAGATTGCCGAAGGAACGATGGGATTCTGGCTGGAGAAGCCTGCGGGATTTGAGTTTAAGGCCGGACAGGCGATGGAAGTGAAGCTGAATGATCCACCGGAAACGGATGGGGAGGGGAATTCGCGGGCGTTCTCGATCGCTAGCGCGCCGCACGAGCCGGACATTATGTTCGCGACGCGCATGCGGGATACGGCGATGAAGCGCAGTTTGAAGAAAATCCCGCTGGGCACGGAATTGGAAGTCGATGGCCCATGGGGCGATCTGAAATTGCACAGCAGGGAGCAACGCCCGGCGGTGTTTCTTGCGGGAGGGATTGGCATTACGCCGTTCCGCAGCATGGCGCTGGACGCGGCGCAAAACAAATTGGCGCACAAAATCTGGCTCTTCTATTCCAATCGCCGTCCCGAGGATGCCGCTTTTCTCGACGATTTGATGCGCGCGGAAAAAGAGAATCCCAACTTCAAATTAGTTGCCACCATGACCGAGATGGATAAATCGAAGCGGGAGTGGAAAGGGAAGCGCGGATTCGTCGACAAAGCGATGCTCTCGGAAGCAGTGGGTGACTTGAGCGCGCCGATTTTTTACATCGCCGGGCCGGCGGGCATGCTGAACGCCATGCGCAAGATGCTGCTCGATGCAGGTGTGAACGAGGATGATATTCGCGCCGAGGAGTTCGCCGGATATTAGAGTGAGGTCGGAAGCTATGCTTTGTATTCTCGCTGCCTGGCTTCGTCGAGTTGACCGAGAATTTCTCTTGCCCGGGGAAGGTCCGCTTTGAGAACCGAAACTGCAAAATGAATCAGCGGGCGGCGTTTCACAAATGCAGAGAAGATCGTGAACTTCGCGAGCATCAAGAACCAAGATGCGGGCTTCGTTTCGAGAGATTCCTTGCAACTCGAGGGGATGCCGGCAGATTCAAGCGCGGCGAGAATTTGTTCCAGATGTTTCCTCTCGCTGCCTTCCCATGCTGCGACTACAGGGATGGCAAGGGCTTCTTGTGAAGAGACCAGAGGGATTTGGCAACCACTGCACACTAACACTCCCTGGCGGTACTCCGCTTTGCAGAGTGGGCAGTACATGATGGAGTTAGAGTCTATCCGAAAATAACATGCCGAAGGGAAGCGAATATTCGCGCCGAGGAGTTCGCCGGATATTAGAATGGGGAGCGGGCGGGCTAAGGCGCCAGTGGCACAGAGTTGGAGAGGTGGATTTTGGCGGAGATTACGGCGCTGTTTTTCGATATTGGCGGGGTGCTGCTGACGAACGGCTGGGACCGCACCGAGCGCATGGCCGCGGCGAAGAAATTCAATCTCGAGTGGAACGATTTCGAGGAGCGGCACGAACTGGTGCTGCACGCTTTCGAAGTGGGCGACATGGAGCTCGAGGAATATCTGGACCGCGTGATTTTCTATTGCCGGCGCGATTTCACGCGGAAGGAATTCACGGATTTCATCAAGGCGCAGTCGCAGGCTTTGCCAGGAACATTGGATTTACTCGCGCGCATCGCGGCGGGGCAACAATACCTGATCAGCTCGCTGAATAATGAATCGCGCGAGATGAACGCGTATCGTATCGAGACATTTCATTTGCGGGATTATTTCGATGTATTTTTGACTTCGTGCTATCTGGGCGTGCGCAAGCCGGACGCAGCGATTTATCAGGCGGCGTTGAGCATCACCCAGAGGAAAGGTGAAGAGTGCGTGTTCGTGGATGACCGCGCGTTGAATTTGGAATGCGCGCGGGAATTGGGGATGCGCACGATTCACTTCAAAGACGCCGCGCAACTCGAGAGAGAGCTGAAGGAACTGAAAGTGGCCATTGCGCCAGCGTAAACAAAAACCACAGGTCTTCAAAAGGCGAAATTCTGCGCTACAGAAGTTGAGAAAGGGAGACGGAGAATATGAGCGGGGAAATTGAGCCGCATCTGTTTGTGATATTCGGCGCGACCGGAGATTTAACGGGGCGGAAGATTTTGCCCTCGCTGAACGGGCTGATTGCGCGGAACGCGCTGGGGCCGAAGAGCGTGATCCTGGGCGTCGGCATGGAGACGCAGTACGACGATGAGAGCTTTCGCGCGAAATGCCGCGACGATCTGGCGGGCCAGGGGATTCCGCAAGAGCAGATTGCGCAAACCGTTTCGGACAAGCGCATTTTCTATCAGACGATTGGCAAAGGAACGCCGGAGGATTACAAAAAGCTGGGCGAACGCATCGAGCAGATCGAAAAAGCAAACGAACTGCCGGGGAATCGCGTTTTTTATTTGGCGCTGCCGCCGAAAGTTTTCCCCATCGCGATTACGGCGCTGGGGCGCGCTGGGCTGAACAAAAGCAAGGGCTGGACGCGGCTGGTGATCGAGAAGCCGTTTGGGCGCGATTTGGAGTCGGCGCAAGAGCTCAACCGGGTGGCGCATGAGAATTTTGACGAGCAGCAGATCTACCGAATCGACCACTATTTGGGAAAAGAGACGGTGCAGAATTTGCTGGTGTTTCGATTTGCGAATGCGCTATTCGAGCCGCAATGGAATCGCGACAGGATTGAAAGCGTGGAAATCACCGTGGCGGAATGCCTGGGCGTGGAGCACCGCGCGGCGTATTACGAAACCGCGGGAGCGCTGCGGGACATGATACAAAATCATTTGACGCAACTGGCCACGCTGGCGGCGATGGAGGTGCCGGAGGCGTTCCGCTCAGAATCGATCCGGCGCGAGAAAGTGAAAGTGCTGCATTCGGTGCTGCCTATTCGCATCGAGGACGTGGTGCTGGGGCAATACACAGCGGGAAAAATCGAGGGCAAGGATGTACCGGGCTATCGGGAAGAGGAGGGAGTCGCGAAGGATTCGCAGATAGAAACGTTCGTGGCGCTGCGGCTGGAAATCGAGAACTGGCGCTGGCACGACGTGCCGTTTTTCCTGAGAACCGGGAAGCGGCTGGCGGCGCGTTCCAGTCAAATCGTGGTCAATTTCCGGCGGCCGCCGGTGTGGATTTTCAAGCCGTTCGATGGGAATACGATTCGCGCGAATTCGCTGGTGATTGCGATTCAGCCAGACGAAGGATTTGATTTGTATTTCGAAATCAAGTCGCCGGGGCAGGGCGTTAAAATTCAGACCAGCGATTTGCATTTCCGCTACTCGGAGGTGTTCCAGCCGCTGCCGGATGCGTACGAAACGCTGCTGCTGGATATTTTGGAAGGCGATATGACGCTGTTTGTCAGCGATGATTGGGTGGAGGCTTCGTGGCGGTTGTACACGCCGCTGCTGAAAAATAAGCCGCGCGTGCTGCCATACGCGGCGGGAAGCTGGGGACCGGCGGAAGCGGACCAGTTGCTCAGCGATTTGGGGCGGACATGGCAGCAGGCATAAATCACGCGGCGCGAGTGTATGCGGATTTGGACGCGTTGAGCCGCGCAGCTGTTGAAGAATGCGTTCGCGCAGCGAATCAGGCGGCCGGCGCGCGCGGGCGTTGTTTGATTGCCCTTTCCGGCGGGCACACGCCGGAGCGAGCGTACCGGCTGTGGGCGACGGAATATCGCGAGAAGATGCCGTGGGCGAAGACGCATTTCTTCTGGGGCGATGAGCGGTTTGTTCCGGCAGGCGATGCGAAGAGCAATTATCGCATGGCGCAGGGAACGCTTTTCAACAGCGCGCCGGTGCCGGCGGAGAATATTCATCCAATAGAGACGAATTTTGCGACGGCGGATGATGCGGCACGGGCATACGAAAAAGTGCTGCGGAATTTCATCGACGAAGGCGAGCCGTCGTTTGACGTGATGTTCCTGGGCCTGGGGCCAGAGGGGCACACCGCGTCGCTTTTCCCGGGGTCTCCGGCGCTTGCAGAGGAAGAAAGATGGGTGGTGGGTGTGCGCGCGCCGGCGGAGCCTCCCGTGAGAATCAGCCTGACGTTTCCGGTGCTGCGGCGCGCGCGCGAGACGTATTTTCTGGTGGCGGGCGCGGACAAACAGGAAATCATCTCCAAGTTGCGGCGCGAATCGCCGGCGGAAATCGCGGATCTGCCGGTGGCAATGCTTAAGCCCGAGGGCGAAGTGATTTGGTTTTTGGACCAGGCGGCTGACGGCGCGCATTCACAGAAGAAAAGCGCCACTTAATGCTGTGGCGCGCGTGGGGAACATAATCGGGCGAAATTGCATCTAAGAGATGGCCGATGCAGTCGAATCTATCCGCAGAATTGGTATTGGCGAGATGGCGGCGTCATGATATATAGGAGTGCAGCAAGGAATGAGCGAACAGAATAGCCCAAAACCCCCAAATTTTGCCGCCTCGATAGAGCAGCCACAACCTTCTTCCTTTGGACGTGAATTAGCAATCTGGGGCCGCGACGCGGCCATCGCGGTGGGACTGGCCGTGCTCATCATTGTGTTTTTGTACCAGCCCGTACAGGTGCTGGGAACGAGCATGGCGCCGCTGTTGAGCGATCAGGAGCGGATTTTCATCAACAAATTTGTCTACCGCTTTGAGCCGATTCATCGCGGCGACGTGGTGGTTTTCTGGTATCCGCGGGATACTTCGCAGTCGTTCATCAAGCGCGTGATTGGATTGCCGGGAGACACAATTCAAATTAAGGCGGGCGAGCTTTACGTTAACGGCAAACACGTGCCGGAGCCGTATGTGCCGGCGAAATATTTCGATGATTCGAGCTATGGCCCGATTACCATTCCGGCGGACGAATATTTTGTGATGGGAGATCACCGCGACAGCTCCAACGACTCGCGGATTTTTGGGCCGGTGGCGCGGAAGTATATTTACGGCAAGGCGGTGTTCGCGTACTGGCCGTTCCGGGAATTCGGCGAGATTTCCGCGCCGTGAGTTGGCAAATTCGCCGCCGAAATGAGCAGCAGAACTGGTATAAGATGAGCCGCAACGGAGGACACACTGCAGCAGCCGCACGAGGGCAGCGCGATACTAGCGCTGGAAGACGGAAGAGTATTTAAGGGGCGCGCGGCGGGCGCCCGTGGCCGCCGTGGCGGCGAAGTCGTTTTTAATACCAGCCTTACCGGTTACCAGGAAGTTTTCACCGATCCCAGTTATGCAGGCCAGATTGTCTGCCTGACGTATCCCCACATAGGAAATGTTGGCGCGAACCTCGAGGATGAGGAATCAGCGCATCCGCACATCGAAGGGCTGATTGTGCGCGAATTTGCGCATGTTTCATCGAATTGGCGCGCCAGGGAAACGGCGGATGCTTATCTGGAGCGCTACAAGATTCCGGTGATTTGGGACATTGACACGCGCGCGCTGGTGCGGCATTTGCGAATGGCGGGCGCGCTGCGCGGAATTGTGGCCACAGACGGGAGCGCCGCGGAAAAACTGGTGGAAGAGGCGCGGGCGCTGCCTTCGATGGCGGGACGCGAGCTGGCGAGCGCAGTGACGTGCGCGAAGGAATATCGCTGGGAGCGCGGATCGATTCCGCTGGCGTCGAGTTTTGCGGCGCATGCGGCGGCGAGCGCAGGCGGCGCCGGACCGCTCTGGCAGGCAGCCGCAGCGGCGATGGCAAAAAGGGAAGCGGATCCTGGCGTGCGACGCCACAAAGTGGTGGCGTACGATTTTGGGATTAAGCAGAACATTCTGCGGCAACTCGTGGACCACGGCTGCGATGTGACGGTTGTTCCCGCGGCGACACATGCGGAAGATGTGCTGGCGATGAAGCCGGACGGAGTTTTTCTGTCGAATGGGCCGGGCGATCCGGAGCCGGTGACGTTCGCGGTGCAAAATATTCGCAGGCTTATGGGGCGCGTGCCGATTTTTGGGATTTGCCTTGGGCATCAGTTGTGCGGACTGGCGCTCGGCGGAAAGACGTTCAAGCTGAAGTTCGGGCATCACGGATCGAATCATCCGGTTAAGAATTTGCTGAGCGAAAAAGTGGAAATCACCGCGCAGAATCACGGTTTTTGCGTGGATCCGGATTCGCTGCCGTCCAGCGAAGTGGAAATTACGCACGTGAATTTGAACGACCACACAAACGAGGGCATGCGGCACAGGAATTTGCCGATGTTCAGCGTGCAGTATCACCCAGAGGCGTCGCCCGGCCCGCACGACGCCCGCTATTTGTTCGCCCAGTTCACGAAGATGATGGAGGCGACTAGGGCTAAGTGACGAGAGCACGTCGACGATATGAGTAAACGCACTGACATAAAGAAAATCATGATTATCGGGTCGGGGCCGATTGTCATTGGGCAGGCGTGCGAGTTCGACTACTCCGGCACGCAGGCGTGCAAGGCGCTGCG
Organism: Candidatus Acidiferrales bacterium; assembly: GCA_035307965.1. Lineage (GTDB taxonomy): Bacteria > Acidobacteriota > Terriglobia > Acidiferrales > UBA7541 > DAHUXN01. The sequence continues at coordinate 47,149 of DATGHO010000038.1, forward strand.
CGATGAGGGTTACGAAGTGGTGCTGGTGAATTCGAATCCTGCGACGATTATGACCGATCCGGAAGTCGCCGAGCGCACGTACATCGAGCCGCTGACGACCGGCTATCTCGAAATGATCATTGCGCGCGAACGGCCCGACGCGCTGCTTCCAACCGTGGGCGGGCAAACCGGATTGAATACTGCGGTGGAATTGGCGGAGAGCGGCATCCTGGGAAAATACGGTGTGAAGCTGATTGGCGCTTCGTTGCGCGCCATCAAAGTGGCCGAGGACCGCTTGCAATTTAAAGACGCGTGTCAGCGCGTGGGGCTGGAAGTGCCGGCGTCGGCGGTCGTGAGTGACATCGCGAAAGCGGTGAAGCTGGCGGACGATCTGGGATATCCGGTGGTGATACGGCCATCGTTCACGCTGGGCGGGACGGGCGGGTCGATCGCGTATAACCGCGAGGAATTCACCGACGCGATTGCGCGGGCGCTCGATGCGAGTCCGGTGCACGAGGCGCTGATTGAAGAGTCCGTGCTGGGCTGGAAAGAATTCGAGCTGGAAGTGATGCGCGACCATCGCGACAACTTCGTGGTGATTTGCTCGATTGAAAATTTCGACCCCATGGGAATTCACACTGGCGATTCGATTACTGTAGCGCCGGCGCAGACGCTGACAGACAAAGAATATCAACGCATGCGCGACGCAGCGGCTGCGGTGATTCGCGAAGTGGGCGTCGAGACGGGCGGGTCGAATATTCAGTTCGCGATTGACCCGCAAACGGGGCGCATGGTGGTGATCGAGATGAATCCGCGCGTCTCGCGCAGCTCAGCGCTGGCCAGCAAGGCGACAGGCTTTCCCATCGCAAAAATTGCCGCAAAACTGGCGGTGGGTATGACGCTCGATGAAATTCCGAACGACATCACCAAGAAAACGCCGTCGTGTTTCGAGCCTACGATTGATTATGTGGTGGCGAAAATTCCCAAATGGCAATTCGAGAAATTCCCCGGCTCGGACACCACGCTGACCACGCAGATGAAATCCGTAGGCGAAGTGATGGCCATTGGCCGGACATTTTCGGAGGCGCTGGGGAAGGGCATTCGTTCGCTGGAGCCGCATGCGCCGTGGCGCGCGCCGGCGGAAATTGTGGATGCGGTGTTGCACGAAAAATTGCACACGCCCGGGCCGGATCGCATTCACTGGCTGTTGACGGCGTTGCGGCGCGGAATGAAAGTCGAAGAGATAAACGCGCTGACGAAAATCGACCCATGGTTTTTGCGGCAGATGGAAGACGCCGTCGCCGTGGAAAAAGAAATTGCCGCGACGAACGTGAATTCCGTTTCGAGCGAGCTGCTGAAAAAAGCAAAGCGAAATGGCGTAAGTGACGAGCAACTGGCCCAGCTTTGGCGAACGTCACCGGAGCAAGTGCGCGCAACGCGGGAAAAGCGCGGTATTCGGCCAGTATTCAAGCGCGTGGACACGTGCGCGGCGGAATTCGAATCGTTCACGCCGTACATGTATTCGACCTACGAAGAAGAGGATGAAGCGGACACTAGCGCGCGGCGGAAAATCGTGATTCTGGGGAGCGGACCAAACCGCATCGGGCAAGGAATTGAGTTCGATTATTGCTGCTGCCACGCAGCGTTTGCGCTGAAGGACGACGGCTACGAAACGGTGATGGTGAATTGCAATCCGGAGACAGTTTCGACGGATTACGACACGTCCGACCGGCTGTATTTTGAGCCGCTGACGCTCGAAGACGTGCTTTCGGTGATCGACCGCGAAAAACCGGAAGGCGTGATCGTGCAATTCGGCGGGCAGACGCCGCTCAATCTAGCGCTGGACTTGAAGCGCAACGGAGCGCCCATTATCGGCACCGCGCCGGAGTCGATTGATCTGGCGGAGGACCGCAAGCGGTTCGGCAAACTGCTCGAGGAACTGAAAATTCCGCAGCCCCGCAACGGAACGGCGCTGAGCCCCGCCGAGGCAGTTAGCGTCGCGAAGGAAATTGGTTTGCCGGTGCTGGTGCGGCCCAGCTACGTGCTGGGCGGGCGCGCCATGGTGATTGCGTTCGATTTGAAAACAGTCGAGGAGTGCGCCGCGCAAGCCGTGCGGCTGGGCAGCGGTTCGAGCGCGGAGCGGCCGATTCTTGTGGATCAATTCTTGGAAGAAGCCACGGAAGTTGATGTCGACGCGCTGGCGGATGGCAGCGACGTGGTCATCGCGGGAATCATGGAGCACATCGAAGAGGCGGGAATTCATTCGGGAGATTCTTCCTGCGTGCTGCCTTCCGTGACGCTCAAGCCCGAGGTACTGGGGCGCATTCGCGAATATACGGCCAAGCTGGCGAAGGCGTTGCGCGTGGTGGGCCTGATGAACGTGCAATATGCGATTCAGCGCGACACGGTTTACGTGTTGGAAGTGAATCCGCGCGCGTCGCGCACTGTGCCGTACGTGTCGAAAGCTACCGGTGTGCCGCTGGCGAAAGTGGCGGCGCGTTTGATGACCGGAAAGAAATTGCGCGACATAAAGCTGGCGGTGAATGATTTTGACGGGGTCCCGGAACTGCGCAGCAAGAATTATTATTGCGTGAAGTCGCCGGTATTTCCGTTCAGCAAATTCCGCGGAGTGGACACCATTTTGGGGCCGGAGATGCGTTCGACGGGCGAAGTGATGGGCGTGTCGCCGAATTTCGGGCTGGCGTTCGCGAAGGCGCAACTCGCCGCGGGTCAAAAATTGCCGCTGCAAGGAACAGTGTTCATCAGCGTGAACGATCACGACAAAAGATTTTTGCCGGCCTTGGCGAAGGATTTGACGGCGGCAGGTTTGAATTTGATTGCCACACGCGGCACGGCTGCGGCGCTGCGCTCGCTGGGCATCGAGGCTGGATCGGTGTACAAGGTGAATGAAGGACGGCCCAACATCGTTGATCTGGTGAAGACCGGGAAGGTCAACTTGATTATCAACACGCCGCTGGGGCGCGAATCGTTCTATGACGAGAAATCCATACGGCGCGCGGCGGTGCGATACATGATGCCGTGCATCACCACGATTTCGGCGGCGGTGGCCGCGGCGCGCGGGATTCGCGCCATGTCTGAGGGCACGGGAAATGTGGCCGCGCTGCAGGATTTGCATGCGATGGAAGCAAACGCGAATGCGCCGGCGCCGACGCAGCGCGTGACTTCGGCAAGCTAGTTATTGCAAGCGCATAAATAGACGATGAATTTTCGGAGAAACCGCCTGCCACGATTTCCGCTCGAGATTCGCTGAACTGCTATCGCACTCATAGATTATCTTCTGCTAGAATCTCCTCATGAAACTTCGGGGCATCTTTCCTCCGGTAACCACGCCCTTTAAGGCTGACGGCGAAATTGATCTGCCGCGCTTGCGGGAAAACATTCGGCGCTACGACCAGACACACGTCGCGGGCTACGTGATGAATGGCTCGACCAGCGAGTCTGTGCTGCTGGGGTGGGATGAAGTCGAACGGCTATGGGCCACCGCGCGCGAAGCGGCGGCGCCGAACAAAGTGATGATTGCCGGAACCGGCGCGGAAGCCACGGCGGAGACGATTCGGCACACCAAGCGCGCTGCAGCCCTGGGATTTCAAGCGGCGCTGGTGAGGACGCCGAGCTATTACAAGCCGGCGATGACCTTTGAGGCGGAAGCGGCGCATTTTTTTCGCGTGGCGGACGCCTCTCCGATTCCGGTGCTGATTTATTCCGTCCCGGTTTTTACGGGCTACACGGTGGAAGCTCCGCTGGTGGCGAAGCTCGCGACGCATCCGAATATTGTAGGCATCAAGGACAGTTCCGGAAATGTGCAGCGGATGAAAGACATCGTCGCAGCCGCGCCAAAGGGTTTTAATGCGCTCAGCGGTTCGGGCCTGACCATGGCCGAGGCAATTGAGGTTGGCGCCGTCGGCGGAATTCTGGCCATTTCCTGCATGATTGCCGAGGCCTGCGTGGATTTGTATGAAGCGGCGCGCCGAGGCGAAAAAGAGCATATCGAGCAGATCAAGAAACAATTTATTAACCCCGCTGGAGCGCTGGTCACACGGTTCGGAATCGCGGGGATTAAGTTTGCCATGGACCGCCTGGGATATTATGGCGGAGCGCCTCGCGCGCCGCTGCTGCCAGTCAGTGAATCGGCAAAGCTGGAGATCGAGCCCCTCGTAGCGGCGCTCAGTCCCTCAGTTGCTGCAAGCACGCCGGCCATTCGTTAGCCTAATTCCTGCGCTGCAACATTTGCCATTTCGCATCTGTTGATTATTCGCGCGCGCGGGTTGCTGCGACCGAATGCCGCGTGTATCATCACATCCTCCATGGAGTACGACTGTCTCCGCTTCTCTGACATTCCGCACACTTCGAAGCTATTCGCTTCATTCGTTGAAGATTTTTCAAAGGTAGAAAAGTTTTACGCGCATCCGCCCGGCGAGGCGGGAGTCCGTGAAGCGGCCGGCAAAATAACTCTGGACGCTTCCGTGCGTAGCGCCGTTGCGGAGATTCTGCGCGAACAGAACAGTCGCTTAGGCTCGGGCGCGGAAACCGAGCGGAATATCGAGCGGCTCCGCAATGGTGCGGCGGCGATTGTCAGCGGCCAGCAAGTGAGTTTATTCGGCGGGCCGGCGTACAGCTTTTACAAAGCGCTCGACGCGATCGAGTGGGCAAAAAAGCTTACGCAGGTGGGCACGGACGCGGTGCCGATTTTTTGGATGGCGACCGAGGATCACGACCTCGCGGAAGCGAACCAGGCTTTTTTCAACGAGCGATATGGAATGGCGCAGCTTGCGGTGCCGCTTGACGAAGCCGTTGCGGGAAGGAGCGTGGGGCGAATTTCGCTGGGAAGCGCGGTTCAGGCGGTCGTTGAACATGCGGCCGCCCTTCTGCAAGGGCCCGCAGCGAAGGAGATTCGCGACGCGCTCTCCGAATCGTATCGCGCCGAGGAAACATTTGGTTCGGCATTCGGGAAATTCATGGCGCGAGTGCTGCAGGGGCGAGGATTGATTTTGCTGGATCCATTGGACAAGCGTTTGCACGAATTGGCGCGCCCTGTCTATCAAAAGGCGATTGAAGATTCGAAGGCTATTACCGATGAACTGCTGGCGCGCGGAAAAGAGCTGGGGCGGCATGGTTTTCATGCGCAAGTGAAGGTCACCCAGCAATCCACGCTTCTTTTTTTGGACGTCGACGGCAAGCGCGACGCAGTGCGCAGGAAAAACGGCGGCTTCATCGCGGGAAATTTGCGGCTCACCGCAGCAGACTTGCTGAAAAAAGTTGAAAACGAGCCGGAAGCGCTCAGCGCCAGCGTTTTGCTGCGCCCTGTGTTGCAGGATTCGATTTTGCCGACGGCGGCATACATTGGCGGGCCCGCGGAAGTGGCCTACATGGCGCAGGCGCAAACCGTCTACCAGCGAATTCTCGGACGCATGCCTGCCATTTTGCCGCGCGCGAGCTTTACGCTGATCGAGCCGTCGGTGGCGCGCGGGTTGAAAAAATATCACCTGGATATTAGCGGCGTTTTCGGCGGCCGGCAACAATTGCGGCGAAAAATGGAGATGCAATACCTTCCGCGCGGATTGGCGGCGCGTTTTGCGCGTGATGAAAAAACGTTGCGAACAATGTTGAGCAGTTACGGGAAGCCGCTGCAAATTCTCGATAAAAGCCTCGTGGGCGCGCGCGATACGGCAGAGAAAAAGATGCTGTATCAATTCGAGAAGCTCCGCGGCAAAGCGGGGCGTTCGGAAAATCAGCGCACGGGAGTGCTGGACCGGCACGAGTCGGAAATTCGCAGCTCACTTTATCCGCGTCACGGCTTGCAGGAGCGCACGCTCAGCCTGCTGCCGTTTTTGGCGCGTTATGGAATGGATTTGCTGGATCGGCTGCAATCGGCAACCGATGCGCCGTGCAAAGAGCACCGCCTGATAACGCTATAATCGCTCATACTTATGCGAAGGGCGCCCGCCGCGTGCTAAAATTGCGCCTTTGCTGCTGCGCTGCACCAGCGGAACAGAACGTCACGCGCGAAGGAATATTCTATGAAGCTTACGCCGGGAAAACTTAAAGGGCTCGAAAAAGTTTCGACTTCCGCAGGCATTATTGCGGCTGCGGCGATGGACCAGCGCGGCTCGTTGCGAAAAGCGATTGCCAAAGACAAGGGCATTGATCCGCACGCGGTGACCCCGGAGATGATGTCGGAGTTCAAGCAAGCCGTGGTGCGCGTGCTTACGCCGCATGCCAGCGCGATTTTGCTGGACCCGGAATATGGTTTGCAGCCTTCGCGGTGGCGCGCGGCGAATGCTGGATTGCTGCTGGCGTACGAAAATAGCGGCTACGACAACACCCGTCCCGGGCGACTACCCGATTTGCTGGAAAATTGGTCAGTGCGCCGGTTGAAGCAGGCGGGCGCGGACTGCGTGAAAATTCTGCTGTATTACACGCCCTTTGATCCCGCGGCAATTAACGACATCAAGCACGCCTGGGTGGAGCGCATCGGCGCGGAATGCGCTGGCGAAGACTTGCCGCTGTTTGCGGAATTTGTGGGCTACGACGAAGGGATGGATGAGAAGGGGATTGATTACGCGCGAAAGAAGCCAGAAGTTGTCACGCGCAGCATGGAGGAATTTTCCAAGCCGCAGTACGGCATCGACGTCTTGAAGGTCGAAGTGCCGGTAAATATGGCGTTCGTGGCCGGAGCGCGCTCGTGCAAAGGCGAATCGGCGTATACAAAAGACCAGGCGAAAGATCATTTCCGGCGTGCGGCGGCAGCGGCGAAGAAGCCTTTCATTTATTTGTCCGCAGGCGTGAGCAACGACACGTTTATAGAAACGCTGGAGCTGGCCGGCGAAGCAAAAGTGAATTTCTCCGGCGTGCTGTGCGGGCGCGCGACGTGGAAAGATGGCGTGCCGGTGTATGCGAAGCAGGGGCTAAGCGCGTTTCAGGATTGGCTGGCGAATCAAGGCGTGAAGAACATTGAAAACGTGAATCGCGGCTTGCGCGCGGCTAAGCCGTGGTTCGGCTTCTACGGCGCGGCTGCCGCTTCTGATCTCGCGTGAGCGGCCTAGAATGAAAGAGGGCGCACGCGAATCACGCAGGCTGGTCCGCGTCATCGAAGTGCAAACGGCCCAGCACACGCAAATGAAAAACATCACCGCAGAAGTCGAAAAAGCGGTAGCCGCGTCGGAATGCCGCAGCGGGATTTGTTGCGTTTACGTCCCGCACACGACCGCGGGCGTGATAATCAACGAAGGCGATGATCCCGACGTGATGCGCGATATCGAAGCGACATTCGACAAATTGGTGCCGCACTCCGGCGCGTATCGCCATGCCGAAGGAAATGCTGATTCGCACATCAAGACGGCGCTCACAGGAAATTCGGTGACCGTATTCATCGAAAATGGGCGCTTGGCGCTGGGCCGATGGCAGGCGATTTTCTTCTGCGAATTCGACGGGCCGCGTCGGCGCGAGGCCCGCGTGAAAATTATTCCGGATGCTATATGAACGCTGCTGAGCACACACGAAGCGCAAACGCAAAGGTCGGAATTTACGTGCAGGTGCCGTTCTGCCAAGCGAAGTGCACGTATTGCAACTTCCATACGGGCGTGTTTTCGCGGAGCCTTTATTCGCCATATGTCGATGCGGTCTGCTGTGAAATTCGCGGCTCGCGCGCGCTGCCGAATGCGATGGCCGATACGGTTTACATTGGTGGTGGAACGCCAAGCCTGCTGAATCCTGCGGACGTGGCGCGCATTTTGGCGGCGATCCGCGATGTTTACGGAGCCGCGTGGGAAGAAGTCACGCTGGAGGCGGATCCCGAAACAATTACGCCGCAGAACGCGCAAGTGTGGCGAAATGCGGGAGTGAATCGCATCAGCATGGGCGTGCAGTCGTTTTGCGATGAAGAATTGCGCGCCGCCGGAAGAATGCATCGCCGGGACGATGTTTATCGCGCTGTCGCGACGCTTCGCAGCGCGGGATTCAACAATCTCAGCATGGATTTGATCGCCGGGCTGCCCTATCAGACGCCCCAAAGTTGGCGATCGTCGCTTGCGGAGTTGATGCACATCGCGCCACAGCATGTTTCAATTTATTTGCTGGAAGTGGACGAAGGCAGCCGTCTCGGAAAGGAAATTTTGCGCGGCGGCGCGAAATATAGCGCGGCGAAGGTGCCAAGCGATGACGAAATGGCGGATTTCTACGAGGAGGCTTGCGACGCGTTACGCGGCGCAGGCTACGAACATTACGAGATCTCCAACTGGGCGCTGCCGGGTCGCGCGTCGAAACACAATCTGAAATACTGGCGTCGCGAGACATATTTGGGATTTGGCGCGGGGGCGCATTCGTTCGATGGCGTGAAGCGCTGGTCGAATTTGCACGATCCCGCTGCGTACGCGAAGGCAATCGCGGAGGGGCGCTCAACCGTGGATTCCGAAGAGTTGGTCACTTCCGCGCAGGCGCTCGACGAGGAATTCTTTCTGGGGCTGCGCGAACTGGCAGGAATTGATTTGGCGCGCATTGGGCGCGAACACGTGGCCGAGCTGTCACCGCGCATCGCAAAATTGCTGGACGAGGGCTTACTCGAACGCGAAGGCAATCGCATTCGGCTGAATCCGGCGAAACTGGCCATTTCGAACGAAGTTTTTGTGGAGCTGCTCGGCTAACACAGCAGGCGAGAGGCAAAATGTACGACGAAAAAAACTCGAATGGGCAAGGCGAGGCGACGGTGGATCTGCGCAGCGATACGGTGACGCGTCCCACGCCTGCCATGCGCCGCGCCATGGCTGAGGCCGAAGTTGGCGACGATGTTTACGGCGAAGACCCCACCATCAATCGCCTGCAAGCACGCGCGGCGGAAATCTTCGGACGCGAGGCGGCGCTGTTTGTGCCGAGCGGCTCGATGGGAAATTTGATCGCCATCAAAACTTGGACGCGTTCGGGCTTGGAAGTGATTTGCGAGCAGCGCGCGCACGTCAATCAGTACGAACTGGCCTCCATGTCCGCGCTCGCGGGATGTTTTCCGCGTCCTGCCTTCGCGCAGGATGGAATTTTGACCTGGCCGCTCGTTGAGTCGCTCATTCGCGCAAAAAATCCAAACTATTCGCAGACCGGTTTGGTCACGCTGGAAAACACGCACAACATGGCGGGCGGTACGATTTATCCGCTGCCTGTTGCGGAAGAAATTTGCGACCGCTCGCACCAGGCGGGCCTGCCGGTGCATCTGGACGGCGCGCGGATTTTCAACGCTTCTGTTGCCACGGGAAAAACGGTGAACGAACTCACGCGAAAATTTGATTCGGTGATGTTCTGCCTGTCGAAAGGCCTGGGCGCGCCGGTGGGTTCGATGCTGGTTGGCTCGCGCGAATTCATCGAAAAAGCGCACGTCCATCGCAAAATGCTGGGCGGCGGGATGCGCCAGGCCGGCGTGCTCGCGGCAGCGGGACTGATCGCGCTCGAGGAAACGCCGAAAATTCTGCATCGCGACCATGAGAACGCCAAATATCTCGCGGAAGGGCTGGCGAAAATCCCCGGCGTTGCGGTCGATCCAAAGAAAGTTGTGACCAACATTGTGATTTTCGACGTGCGCGAAACGGGCAAGACCGGCGCGGAGATTTCCGCCGAGTTGGGCAAGCGCAACGTGCTGGCCGGCGCCACCGATAAATTTCTGGTGCGCATGGTCACGCATTACGATGTAGACCGCGCAAAAATTGATCGCGCGATCGCGGCGCTCAGTGAAATTTGCCGCGCCGCGGAGCGCACGCACGCTTGAGACATAAATCGAGTTTTTTATTGTGAGGTGATGTGGATCTCTCGCTGACAGACGAGCAGCAGCACCTTCGGCGAACGGTGCGGGAATTTGCCGAAGGCGAAATCGCTCCGCACGTGATGGAGTGGGATGAGGCTTCCAAATTTCCGCAGGAAATCATTCCGCAGCTTGGGGAACTCGGGCTACTTGGCGTTATCTTTCCTGAAAAATACGGCGGCGCGGGGCTGGGATACCTGGAATACTCGATTGTGATTGAAGAATTGTCGCGCGTGGACGGTTCCGTGGGCCTGATTGTCGCGGCCCATAATTCGCTGTGCTCGAACCACATTTACAAATTTGGGACGGAGGCGCAGAAGCAGAAGTATCTGACGCCGCTCGCGCAGGGGAAAAAACTTGGCTGCTGGTCGCTGACTGAGCCGGGCGCGGGCTCCGACGCGGGTGGAACGCGCACAGTCGCTGTGAAAGACGGCGGCGGGTGGGTGCTGAACGGCGCGAAGACTTTCACCACCAATGGCCACTATGCGGACGTGTGCGTGGGAATGGCGGTCACCGACGCGGCGAAAAAGCAGCACGGCATTTCGGCGTTCATCATTGAAAAGGGAACGCCGGGATTTCGGCCCGGGAAGAAAGAAAACAAGCTGGGAATGCGCGCGAGCGATACTTCGGAGGTGATTTTCAGCGATTGCCGTGTGCCCGCCGAAAATCTTCTTGGCGCGGAGGGCGAAGGATTCATCAACAGCCTGCAAGTGCTCGACGGCGGAAGAATTTCCATTGCGTCGCTGGCGCTGGGCATGGCGCAGGGGGCGTATGAAGCCGCCGTGAAATACGCGAAGCAACGAAAGCAGTTCGGCAGAGAGATCAGCGAATTTCAGGCCATTCAATTCAAGCTCGCGGACATGGCTACGGAAATTGAAGCGGCGCGGCTGCTCGTCTGGGAAGCGGCGTACCTGGCGGATCGTCCGTTGCGCGATGGCGGGAGTGGCGTGCGCTTTACGCGCGAAGCGAGCATGGCGAAACTTTTCGCTTCGGAAACGGCGGTGCGCGTCGCCGACCAGGCCGTGCAGATTTTTGGCGGCTACGGCTTCGTGAAGGATTATCCCGCGGAAAAATATTATCGCGACGTGAAACTGTGCACCATCGGCGAAGGAACCAGCGAAATTCAGCGCCTGGTGATTGCGCGTCAGCTTTTGGGAAAAGGTTAGCCGCACGCGATGCCGGTTTCGTCATCACCTCCCGCTACAGTTTTGACACCCGAAACGATTGAGCAGTGGGCGGAACAGGTGCGCGCAGGAGACGTTCGCGCCATTTCCCGCGCCATGACGGAAATCGAAAACCGTTCGCCGAACGCCAAACATCTGCTGCAAAAACTTTTCCCGCATACCGGAAAATCGTATTGCATCGGCGTCACCGGCGCTCCGGGAACGGGGAAAAGCACGCTGGTTGACCGCATGGCCGCTTATTATCGCGCGCAAAAGCAAACGGTCGGCGTGATTGCCGTTGATCCGTCGAGCCCGTTCACCGGCGGCGCGATTTTGGGCGACCGCATTCGCATGCAAGGGCACGCGTCGGATAGCGGCGTATTCATTCGCTCCATGGCCACGCGCGGCTCGCTCGGTGGATTGTCGCAGGCGGCGAGTGACGCTGCGTTGTTGCTCGATGCCGCGGGCAAAAAGTACGTTTTGATTGAAACCGTCGGCGTTGGCCAGGGCGAAGTGGAAATTGCGCGCCTCGCCGATTGCACGCTGGTGGTTCTGGTGCCGGGAATGGGCGACGATGTGCAGAATCTGAAAGCTGGAGTGATGGAAATCGCGGATGTTTTCGTGCTGAATAAAGCGGATCGCGAGGGCGCGGACCGTTTCGAGCAGCAATTGCGCGCAATTTTGCAGCTTGTTCCAGAACGTGATGGATGGAAGCCGCCCATTGTGCTGACGGTTGCCACGGACAATAAAGGAATCGAGGAACTGGCGCGGCAGATCGAGCGATTTCGCGCGCATTTTGCGGAGCGCCGCGGCGGAAACGCAAGAGAAAATGCCTTATGGAAGGAGCGCATCATCAATTTGCTCAGGGAGCAACTGACGCAGAGGGTTGTGGATAGCGTGGTTAGAGACGGAAGCCTGGAGCGTTTTGCGGAGGAAGTCACGAGCCGCCATCGCGATCCATATTCCGTGGTTACGGAAATTATGAAAAAAACTGGCTCGGAGGTTTCTCATTGAGATTCGGTGATTTGGAATTCATCGTCTTGACGGACGGCACGCTGCGGCTGGACGGCGGCGCGATGTTCGGCGTGGTGCCCAAACCGATGTGGGAGAAAAAGGCGCGCGCCGATGAGCGCAATCGCATTGTGCTGGCCATGAATTGCCTGCTGATTCGCGCGGCAGGTAAAACAATTTTGGTGGAAACCGGCGCGGGCGATAAATGGGACGCGAAGCGCCGCGATATTTATGCGTTTGAAGGCTCGCCCAGACTGCCCGAACAATTGGCGCAGCACGGTGTGAAGCCGCAAGATGTGGACATCGTTATCAACACGCATTTGCATTTCGACCACTGCGGATGGGATACGCGGCTGGTGGACGGAAAGGCGCGGCCAACCTTTCCGAATGCAAAATATGTTGTCCAGCGAAAAGACTTCGAGCACGCCAGGAATCCAACCGAACGCGACCGCGCCAGCTTTATGTTGGATAATTACACGCCGGTTGAAGAGGCGCGTCAGTGGGAGTTGTTGGACGGAGAAAAGCAAATCGTCGCGGGCGTCAGCGTTTTTCCGGCGCCGGGGCACACTCATGCGATGCAATGCGTGAAATTGGAAAGTGGCGGAAAGACAGCAATTTTTCTCGCCGACCTGATACCGACCACAGCGCATCTGCCGCTCGCCTGGATTATGGGTTTCGATTTATTTCCGCTGACCACGCTTGAAAACAAAAAGAAACTTTTACCGCAAATTGCCCAGCGCAACTGGCTGGCGCTTTTCGCGCATGATACGAAGGTGCGCGCCGCATATTTGCGCGAGCGCGACGACGCGTTCGAAGCAGAGCCGGTCACCATTGATTAATTTCGAGCCGAACCCAATCAAATCTATTTGCGAGGCGAATCAGTGAAAAAGCAGAAGAGCGCCCGAAATGGTAACGCAAAAACGCGGGCCAAAATTGGAATCATCGGCGGCAGCGGCCTTTACACAATGGCCGGGCTTGCGGACGCACGTGAAGTTCGCGTGCGCACGCCATTCGGCGAGCCGTCGGACGCCTTCATGCTCGGCACGCTAGAAGGCCAGCGCGTCGCCTTCCTTGCGCGGCACGCGCGCGGCCATCGCATTTCGCCTAGCGAAATCAATTATCGCGCGAATATTTTCGCGATGAAATCTCTCGGCGTGGAGCAAATTTTATCCGTGAGCGCCGTGGGCTCTCTCCGCGAAGATTTGCATCCTCTGGAATTTTTGATTGTGGACCAGTTTTTCGACCGCACGCGCGGTCGCATCGCAACTTTCTTCAGTGATGGAATCGTCGCGCACGTGGGATTCGACAAGCCGACGTGTCCCCGCCTTTCGCAAAAAATCGCGCGCGCTTGCGAACGCACCGGCGTCCCCGTTCACCAGCGGGGGACTTACGTCTGCATGGAAGGCCCGCAATTTTCCACACTCGCCGAATCGAATGCGTACCGCAAAATGGGTTTTGACGTTATCGGCATGACCAATTTGACCGAAGCGAAGCTCGCGCGCGAGGCGGAGATTTGCTACGCATCCATCGCCATGATCACGGACTACGATTGCTGGCATCCAGGACACGATTCCGTTTCCGTTCCGGACATCATCAACAATCTCAACAAAAACACCGCGAACGTCCAGAAAGTGCTTCGCGAGACGCTGCGCGCTCTTGGTCCTGCCGCAGGATGTAAATGCAGTTCCGCGTTGGCGCACGCGATTCTGACCGGCCGAAAAATGATTCCTGCGGCCACCAAGCGCCGCCTTGGCCCGCTCATCTCAAAATATATTTCCTGAACAGGAGAACTCGCTCATGTCCTTGCTCGTGGTCGGTTCGGTTGCGTTCGACGCTCTGCAAACTCCGTTTGGAAGCGCCGATCGCACTATTGGCGGCGCGGCGACGTATTTTTCGCTGGCGGCGAGCTTGCTCGCTTCGGTGCGGCTGGTCGCTGTTGTTGGCGATGACTTTGGCGCGCAGGAAGAGGCCGTTTTTCATGGGCGCAAAATTGATTTGCGCGGCCTCGAGCGCGCCCCCGGGAAAAGCTTCTTCTGGTCGGGCCAGTACAGCGACGATCTGCGCACCCGCAAGACGCTCGCGACGGAACTGAATGTGTTCGCGACGTTTCAGCCAAAGCTACCGCAGGCTTATCGCGATTCCGAATTTGTTTTTTTGGGAAACATTGACCCGGCGCTGCAACGGCACGTCCTCAGCCAAATGCGCCGAAAACCGAAACTCGTTGCGCTCGACACCATGAATTATTGGATCGCCGGAACGCCGAAAGAACTGGCCAAGACGCTGCGCCTGATTGACGCGCTGCTCATCAACGATGAAGAAGCCGTGCAGCTCGCCGGCGAGCACAACTTGCTGCGCGCGGTCCGAAGAATTTTCAGCATGGGCCCAAAGGCCATCGTCGTAAAGCGCGGCGAGTATGGCGCGATGCTATTTCATCGCGACGCGATTCTGGCCGTTCCTGCGTATCCGCTCGAAAATGTGCACGATCCCACCGGCGCGGGAGACAGCTTCGCCGGCGGATTCATGGGCTACATTGCGCGAAGCAAGAAGACCGATCACTCTTCGCTGCGCCGCGCCATGGTCTACGGCTCCGTATTGGGCAGCTTCGCCGTTGAAAAGCTGGGCGTCGAACGCCTCTGCACGATTACAAAACGCGAAGTGGAAACGCGCGCCCGCGCCCTGGTTCGCATGACCAACATCCGCGTGTGAGCAAGTGTGGCGCTTCATTCGGGAAGGGAATCGCTCTTCCTTCGGCGATCTGCATCCTCACGAGAGCCCGCACCGCATAGTGAACTAATCGGATGCGTTCGATTTTCTCCCGCTAGACTCGCTCGACGTTTTTTCCTATCCTCAGTTTTGGCACATGCCCATTGCTGTTAAGCCGCCGCCTCTCGAATCCGGAAACGCTGTGCGCATTATTGCTCCTGCGAGCCCTGTGGACGAGGAGGCTCTGCGCCGCGGCTGCATGGAACTCGATCGATTGGGCTTTCAGAGCAAGTGGGATCCGCGCGTGTTGGCGCGTCAGGGATATTTTGCCGGCTCGGCGGAGGAGCGGCTCGCCAAACTCCTGATGGCGCTCGACGAGAATTCGTCACAGGCGGTTTTTTGCGCGCGCGGCGGTTACGGCTCAGGATATTTGCTGGAACATTTGGAGCCGCGCCGCCTCAAAACTCCCAAAGCGCTGGTCGGCTTCAGCGACATCACCCTGCTTCAGCTTTTTTTGTGGCGCAAAAAGCGCTGGGTGACTTTTTACGGGCCTATGGTCGCGGCAGGACTGGATAAAGGCGCGAACGCGACCGGCGGCTACGACCCGGAGTCGTTCCAGCAGGCATTGATGCAGGCCAATCATGGCTGGAAAGTGGACCTTCGCGGCGAAACGCTTTTTTTTGGGCAGGCGGAAGGCATTTTGTTGGGAGGATGCCTCACTCTGGTCGAGGCCACTTTGGGCACGCCCTGGGAAATTCAAACCGCTGGAACGATTTTGCTACTCGAGGATTGTGGAATGAAACCTTATCAAGTGGACCGCGCGCTCATTCACTTGCGCCAGGCGGGAAAATTCAAAGGCGTGCGCGCCGTTGTGCTCGGCGAATATCCGCAATGCGATGCTCCAACCGGCAGCCCGACGGTGCGCGAAGTTTTCGAGCGCCTTCTCGGCCCGCTGAAAATTCCCGTAGTGTGGGGCGCGCCTGTCGGCCACACGCCGCGCGCTATGCTGACCGTGCCGCTGGGCATCCGAGCCAGGCTCGTGGCGCAGGGTAGCGGCCGACTGGAAATTTTGGAAGCGGCATGCAGCTCCGCTGAAATTACCATTCCGAGCAGCAAAAAAGGAAAACCAAAACGCCACTCCTAAAACAATCTCTCGATCGCATTCATCTTCTCGGCGTTGGCGGCGCGGCTATGGCTCCGCTCGCAGGAATGCTGAAGGAGCGCGGCTATACGGTCTCCGGCTCCGATACGAATGTGTATCCGCCCGCCTCGACGTTGCTCTCGTCGCTTCACATTTCCTGGAGCGAAGGTTTTCGCGCGGAAAATTTAAGGCCGCAGCCGGATTTAATCGTTGTCGGAAACGCCATTTCGCGCGGCAACGCCGAGTTGGAGGCGGCGCTCGACGCGAAAATTCCGTACTGGTCTATGCCGCAAGCATTGCAGGAATTGTTTTTGCCCGGCCATACATCCATTGTGGTCGCCGGTACCCACGGCAAAACCACCACCACCGCGATGCTGGCGTGGATTTTGCACGTCGCCGGCAGGAAGCCTGATTTCTTGGTTGGCGGCGTCGTCCCGAATTTCGGCGAGCGCAGCTATGGATTGGGGGGCGGGGAAGAATTTGTGCTCGAAGGCGATGAGTACGACTCCGCCTATTTTGACAAGCAGCCAAAATTTCTGCATTACTTTCCCGATGAATTGATTCTCACTTCGCTCGAATTCGACCATGCGGATATCTACGAAAATCTCGCGGCGATTGAATTGCAATTCCAGCGCTTGGTCAATCTGGTCCCACGGCGCGGAAAGATTTTCATCTGGGGCGAATCTGAGAATCTTGCCGCCTGCGCAAAAAAAGCATTTTGTCCCGTGGAAACTTATGGCCTCACGCCTCAAATGGACTGGCACGCCGGAGACATCGAATGGCGCGACGGCATGACCCATTTCCGCGTGGCCCATCGCGGCAGGGAAGTCGCGCGCATTCGCATTCCTGCCGCAGGCCGTCACAACGTCATGAACGCGCTTGCCTGTGTCGCGCTTGCTTTCGGACGCGGCGTCGACCGCGAAGCCATCGAAGAGGCGCTTGCGGAATTTCAGAATGTGCGCCGCCGCATGGAAATCAAAGGTGATGTGAACGGCATTCTCGTCGTCGAGGATTTCGCGCATCATCCCACGGCCATTCGCATGACGATTGAAGCCTCGCGCTCGCTGTGGCCCAGGCGCCGCTTGTGGGCCGCGTTCGAGCCTCGCTCAAATACCATGCGCCGCCGCATTTTCGCCGAAGCCCTGGCCGAATCGCTCGCTTTGGCCGACGCCGCGTTGCTAGGCCCGGTGAATCGCGCGCAACTGCTCTCCGACGAAGAGCGCCTCGATCCGCAGCACGTGGTGGCGGCGATCCGCGCGAAAGGCAAAACTGCTGAAGCCTTTGCATCCGCGGCCGAAATCAACGAATATCTCTCCGGCAAATTGCAGCCCGGCGACGTTGTGCTGGTCATGTCCAACGGCAGCTTCGACGGCCTTTCATCGCTGCTGACGCAAACTTTGCAAAGCCGAACCGCTGTTCACAAATCATGACTCTGCCGAAAACTAAAATGCAAACCCGCTCACTCCGATTTGTTCTGGTTGTCCTCTTCCCGACGCTCGCGTTCGCAAGTAATGCCAGCGCTACAATTCGCTACACGATTTCGCTCGCGCAGCCCGGCCGGCACATTTTTCACGTGACTATGCAGGTGCCCAACGCCGGCCGCGATTTGATAGTTGCCATGCCTGCATGGAACGCCACTTACGACATTCGTGATTTTGCCTATCGCGTCACCGACGTCACCGCAACCAGCAATGGCAGCGCGGCCGCAAATTCGAACCTGCACATTGAAAAGCTCGATAAGCAAACCTGGCGAATTTCGAACGCCAACGCTGATTCGCCGGAAAATCTCGGCAGCGCGACCATTCAATACGACGATTATTGGGACGATCCCGGCCCATTCTCCTCGCAGCTCAATTCGCATCACGCTTTTCTCAATCTCGCCGAAGTCCTTTTCTACATTCCCTCGCGCCGCGCGGAAGAATCCGAGGTGACCTACACAAATTTGCCGGCGAACTGGCGCGTCGCTGAAGAATTGCCGGCTGACAACTTGGCAAACACTTTTTCGGCGAGCAGTTACGACACGTTAGTCGACGCGCCCGCGGAAATCGGCATGTTTCAGGAATTTCGTTTCAACGCAGGAAGCGCCAGTTACCGCGTCGTGGTCGATGGCAAAAATTGGGGCGAAAGCGACCTGCGCAGCTCGCTCGAAAAAATCGTCACCTACGAAACCGGCATGATGCGCGACGTGCCATACAACGAGTACACCTTCTTCTTTCACTTCGGCCCGTTTTCAGAAGCGGGCGGCGGCGGAATGGAGCACTCCTATTGCACGGCAATTGCCGTGCCTTCCGGCGACGTTGCGCCAAGCGTCGCGGCGCACGAATTTTTTCATTTGTGGAACGTCAAGCGCATCCGCCCGCAAACTTTGCAGCCCGTCGATTACACCAAAGAAATGTGGACGCGCGCGCTATGGTTCGCCGAAGGCGTCACCAGCACTTACGCCTCGTTCACCATGGTGCGCACGGGCCTGTGGTCGCGCGAACAGTTTTACAGCGACCTCGCGCGACAATTCACCACCCTGGAAATGCGTCCCGCGCATCTCTGGCAAAGCGCGGAAGAATCCAGCCTCGACACCTGGCTCGACAAATACGATTATTACGACGAGCCGCAGGTCAGCATTTCGTATTACAACAAGGGCCAGATTCTCGGCGTGATGCTCGATCTCGCCATTCGTGACGCCACCGACAATCGCAAATCTCTCGATGACGTTATGCGCGCCATGGACCGCGATTACGCGCAGCGCGGCAAATTTTACGACGACAGCAAAGGCGTCGAGCAGGAAGTCGAAAAAGTTTCCGGCCGCAGCTTCAAAGATTTTTTCGCGGATTACGTCGCCGGAACAAAAGAAATTCCATACGACAAATTTCTGAACGCCGCCGGCTTGCAAACACAAGCCCAGCCGCGCCAAATCGCGGCGCTCGGCTTCCAGGTTTCGCGCGGAATCGGCCAGCCGCCGCAAATTTCCTCGGTCGAACCCGGCAGCGGCGCGGAAAAAGCTGGCGTAAAACCCGGCGACGTTATTTTGCAGTTCGAAGGCCAGCCGTTTGGCCGCGCCGCCATGCGCTTCCTGTTCCAGCATTCTCCCGGCGAGACGGTCACGCTTCGCGTCCAGCGCAACGGCGCGGAAAAGGAATTTTCGTTTCCGCTGGCGCAGCAAACTGTGCAGACCTACTCCATTTCCGAAATTCCCAATGCCAGCGCCCGCCAGAAGCGCATTCGCGAAGGCATGCTCCGAGGAACCACCAATTAACTCGCGCCCTTCCCGCGTCGCCGCGCAATTTTCTGAACGCAGCGCCCATCCTGCGTTATCTTCGTCTCCATGATTCGCACTTTCGTCGGCGCCGCGTTTCTCACGCTGTTCATCCTCATTGTCGGCTTGCCGGTCATCGGCTACTCGCTGCTCACCGGCACCAGCGACGTTCTATACCGCTGGGGGCGGTGGGGCATCGGCGCCGCGATGCGCTTGGCCGGCGTGCGCGTGCGCGCTGAAGGTTTAGAGAACATTCCCAGCGGCGTATGCGTCTTCGCCGCGAATCACGTCAGCAATTTGGATCCTCCCGCCGCGCTCATCGGAATTCCGCGTCGCATTTCCTACCTCGCGAAGCAGGAAATCTTCAAAGTTCCCGTGGTGCGCACCGCGCTGCGCCTCGGAAAAATCGTTCCCGTAGATCGCGCCAACGCCGAAGCCGCCATTTCCAGCATCGACCATGCGGTCGGCATTCTGCTCGAAGGAATTTCGTTTTTTGTTTTTCCCGAAGGCCATCGCAGCAGAGATGGACGCCTCCTGCCCTTCAAAAAAGGCACATTCGTGATGGCCATTCAGGCGGGCGTGCCCGTCGTGCCGGTCTCGATTCTCGGCAGCCGCGAACGCATGCCCAAAGGCAGGCTCTCGATTGTCCCGGGCGAGATTCTTCTGCGCTTCGGCGCGCCCATCGACAGCACGCGCTTCACGGTTGACCAGCGCGACGAACTCCTCGAGCAAGTCCAAGCCGCCGTCGCCGCCGGCCTGCAAACCCCGGGCTGAAATGAGTGTCCGGAAACGGACGTTTGCTCGAAAAAAATGTCGAAAAAACTCGATTAGAATTGGCATCGACCGTTTGTTTTCAATGAGTTGGCTCAATTTCTAATTTCCCATAGAAACTCGATTAGAATTCCTTTCCGTAAGAGTCATAAGGGCCAAAAGTGGCCCTTTTGCCGTCCATAAAATGCAAAAGCCGCCCGAGGCGGCCTTGCGGTTCTGCTGCGCCGAATTGTCTGGCTGGCCCTCCAGCCGAGGACTCATGTATACCGGGGAGTTAACTAAAAGTCAAGGAAAAATCGGGGAAGCGGGCAGGCCAATTCTGAAATTTTGGGCAAAACGACCAGGTCATTCCTGTGGACGTTCCACAGGGGCCAGAAATGGCACTCTCGAAGGCAGTTGCAAGTGACCGGGAGACAGTGGTCAGTGGTCAGAAAAGGCGAGTACATCGCGCACAAGGCGGCGCGATGAGGAAGGAATACTTCGGGACAGAACATTATGTCGCGGTTAAAACCGCGACCCACAAGGCGCGGCTCGCCACAAGGAGGCGCCGACAGGGAACAGAACGAACGGCGACGCTCGTTGCGGGGAGCTGAAGCTCAGCCTTCCTAGAAAAGCCGCAGAGTTGCAAGAGGCGCGCCTCGGCGCGAACTCTCCGGCCACTTAGCACCCGCCCCCAAGCAGATTCTTGATAAGGCTTGCTAGCGCTATCTTCAGCGCCTCAAGAGTAAGCGCGCCCGTCTTCTGAATGACGATTTCTTTCGCTTTAATCCACAACTTATCGTTGCGAGCCGAGTCTAGAAACTAGTGACCTTCGTAGGTGAGCCGAAGTACATGGAAATCTGGTGAACCGGGTGCAAATTTTGCCTCGATGAGTCCGGCGTCTCGCGCCTGCAGAGCGTTGTAATACAGTTCCTCTGGGTTGCGGTGCGGTATTTTGACTTGACAGCCTTCGAGGGATGGCGATTTCTCGACCTCTAAGAGGATCTCGCGGATTAGGTCCATGTCGCGTTTCATGCGGCTTTCCTCATGTCGTCTCAGCGGCGGCGTTTTGTACGTCGGCGGGGCTTGCGGCGTTCCTCGGGTGGAACTCCCAAGACGAACTGTTCGGGTTGCGGGGTTTCGGCGCGGGGAGCGCGGCGGAAGGTGACGTTGCTCATGTGCGGGTAGTCGATGCCTTTGCCTTCGAGAAGTTCGGCGATAGTGAGAATTTGCAGGCGTGGGTAGTGCAGGTCTTCAGAGCCGCGTTTGCCCCAGGGCGATTTGTAGATTCCGGCAGCGGCGGCTTCGGTGCGCATGGGTTTGGTGGCGTCTTCGAGGGTGATGAGGACGCTGATTTCGGCTTTTTCGCGTTCGATGACGCCGCGCAGATCGCGGACATGCGTGACGTTGACGTGGCCGGATTTCACGGAGAGGATAATTTGTTTGGTCGCGCCGCCTTCGCCCTCGTCGTGAAAGTAAAGGCGGCCATCGATGCCCTGATCGCTGCCTTTGCGCTGCTCGGCTCGGCGCGCGCCGACAAGGCCGAGCGCCCACCATTGAAATTGGTACGGATCGTCTTTGGCGAGTTGTTCGGCATCGGGAAGCGCGGTTGGCTCGCCGATGACTTTGTAGGTTTCCTTCACGGCCTCGCCGAATGCGTCGCGAAGACGGCTCTTGATGAGGCCGATGGCGAGATGCGTGATGTCTATGCCGATCCAGTTGCGATTGAGGCGCTGCGCGACGGCGATGGTTGTGCCGCAGCCGCAGAACGGGTCGAGAACCGTGTCGCCTTCGTTGCTACTCGATTTGATTATGCGTTCGAGTAGGGTTTCGGGCTTCTGAGTTGGATAGCCGAGCCGTTCTTGGGCGCGAGAGTTTATTGGGTCAATGTCCGTCCAGACGTTTCCCATTAGCACGCCGGCCATTTTGTCCAAGTATCTTTTCAATCGTGGCCGCTTTTTTTTCGAGTCCGGGTACCAGATTAGGCCATCTGCGTCGAGTTGGGCCATCGTTTCGCGCGAGTAGCGCCATCCGAATGGCGGCGGTGCATGCCCCTTCCATGTGTACGTCATGTTTGGTCTCGGCTTCGGACTGGTCATGTTATCTAAGGTGTAGCGTCTCCCATCTGGATCGCGAAACCGGTATTTATCCTCGATATATTCATCGCTGTGAGGCAGGTGTTGTGGATTCCAGGTGAAGCCTTCCGTTTTCGAATAGTGAAGCAGGACATCAGCGACCGGACTCCACCGCTTTGCGTCGCTGTGCGTTCCCGTACGTCTCCAAGTAATGTCGGCCCTAAAATTCTCCGGTCTGAAAATAGCGTCCATGAGCAGCTTCAAATAGTGGCTGGCCGTGGGATCGCAGTGCAGGTAGATGCTGCCGGTGGATTTTAGGGCGCGATGAAGTTCGACGAGGCGCGGGGCCATCATGGTGAGATAGGCGAGCATGTCGTTGGTGCCGAGGAAGCGGCGGAACGCTTGCATGACGTCGGAGACGCGACCGGCGCGTTCGACGATTTCTTCGTACATGCCGGCGGAGAGCGTGTTCCATTCCCAGGTGTCTTCGAAGGCTTTGAATTGGGCGGCGGCGCCGGTGCCGTCCTTTTCGGCGAAGAGGACGTTGTAATCCTGATTGCTCTTGAAGGGCGGATCGAGATAGACGAGATCGACGGATTCGTCTTTGATGTAACGGCGGAGAACGTCGAGGTTGTCGCCGTAATAGAGTTGGTTCATGTTTTGACCGCGCTCACCGCGCGTGGAGCGGATTATATAGAAAAAATGGAGATGTGCGACTGGTGATTAGTGGCGAATTGAGCAACGAATACTTTGCGCGGGTGTAGCGCGCAAAAGGAAGGGATCATTTGTGGCTGCGTTTTCGGCACGGCTGAAGCCGTGCCCTTACGAAAGCGAGGCGTTTCGTGGTGCGCGAGGCGGAACGCGACTCTGGGGAGTCGCGCGGGCGCGGCAAGCCAGCGCCCCTACGAAGGCCACGGCAGGTTCCTCGTCCGACTGCGAAGGGCAAAAGCCGCAGATTCGCAGGAGGCGCCCCGACAAAGGGCGCCGAGGGCAAGCGATTCTGCGCTACAACGGCAAAGACACACAGCCGTGCGAAACACCGGAAGGTTGGGAAGGCAGAAACAAGCAGCTGGGCGAAGCAACGCTGGTGATCGGGCGCGTCAGGTGGCAAAGCGGCGTCGAGTTCCGGCTGCGCAGGAGTCGGCGAGGCGGACCGCCGCACTCCAAAAATGCGCAGGCTAACGCTTGCGGGCGTGTGACCTATAAGTTACAATGCAGAACGTGATCGAGGTTCGCCACTATGTCACACGCGCTGGAAAGGACGTGTTTGATGAGTGGCTCTCCGAACTTCATGACGCTCGCACACAGGCTAAGATTGCAGCTCGAATCAACCGTCTTGCTTGTGGGAACTTTGGCGACTGCAAGGCGCTGCGCCGCGGTTTGTGCGAGTTGCGAATCGATTGGGGGCCTGGGTATCGAGTCTATTACGCGATTGTAGGCAGGGTTTGCGTATTGCTGCTCTGCGGAGGCGACAAGCGAAGGCAGTCGTCTGACATAGACCGCGCGTTAGCGTACCTCGAAGACTATCGCGAAAGGACTGGAAGCAAATGAAACGTAAAATCAGCGAATCCCACCACGAAGCCATAGTTCGGCGGCTCAAAAAAGACCCGGAATTTGCCGCCGAGTACCTCAGAGCAACGTTGGAAGATGAAAACGAGCCGCGCGTTCTGCTGATTGCCTTGCGGCAGCTCGCCGAGGCGCAAGGCATCGCCAAAGTGGCAAGGGCGGCTGGCATCCAGCGGGAGAGCCTCTATCGAGCGCTGTCGCCGCGAGGGAACCCGCGTCTATCTACATTGGTCGCGGTCACGAAGGCAATCGGACTGAAGCTTACGGTCGAAGCAGCTTAGCCATCCGCCGTTCTAGAAGCTAGAGGTTGGAAGCTGGAGGCTGGAAAACCGAGCGCAGCTTCAGAACAAGTTTTGCGCTACAAGGGCAAAGCGGCGTCGAGCTCCGGCTGCGCCGGAAGCCGCGAGGCGGAACGCGACTCTGGGGTTCGCGCGGGCGCGGCAAGCCAGCGCCCCTACGAAGACAACACAAGTGCCTCGTCGTCCCGATGAAAGTAATCGGGACTCGCTCGGAATGACAACGCTAACGCTTGCCCGTGCGGAGGCGGGCTAGTTCTTTTTCCAGGGCGCGGATGGCGGATTGCAGTTCGGGGAGGCGGCGGTAGACGCCGGTAGCGCGCAGCCAAATTTTGTTTTCGAAGGCGGGCGAGCCGGAATAGACCGCGCCTTCCGGCACGTCGTGCGAAACGGCGCTTTGCGCGGTCAGCACGGCGCCATCGCCAATATGAAGGTGTCCCGCTGCGGCGGACTGTCCCGCCATAATGACGCGATTGCCGATGATGGAAGAGCCGGCGAGGCCCACTTGGCCGCACAGCAGCGTGTCTTCGCCGACTTTGCAGGCGTGCCCGACCTGCACGAGATTGTCAATTTTCGCGCCGCGAGCGATGCGCGTTTCGCCGACGGTGGCGCGATCGATGGCGCTGTTGGCCTGAATCTCGACGTCGTCTTCGATCACTGTGACGCCGGCCTGCTGCATTTTGTGCCAGCGGCCATTTTTTTCGCGCGCGAAGCCGAAGCCGTCGCTGCCGATGACCACGCCATTTTGCAGAATCACGCGATTGCCGACGCGGCAATGTTCACGGACGGCGACGTGGCTATGCGCGAAAAAATCGTCGCCGATGCGCGCGCCGCGATAAATGGTGACAAAACTGTGCAGCACGGCGCGGCTGCCGATGGTGACGTCATCGTCTATAAAGCAAAACGGCCCGATGTGCGCGTCCGGCGGCACTACGGCCGTTTTTGCGATCACAGCGCTCGGATGAATGCCGGGTTCATAGCGCGGCGGCTGGTAGAAAAGTTCAATGGCGTAGGCAAACGCGAGATAAGGATCGTCGGCGCGCAGCATGGGCAGGGGAATGCCTTCCTCTTTGTGGTTGACGATGATGGCGGAGGCGCGCGTCTTGTTGGCGTCGGCGCGATAGCGGCGATTCGAGAGAAAGGTGAGCTGGCCGGGCTGCGCGTCCTCGATTCCCGCGACGCCGGTAATCTCGACATTCGCGTCGCCATCAATTTCGCATTTCAGCCGCGCGGCAACTTCTTGAAGTTTCATGGATTCGCCTCCGCATTGCACGATTGCAGGCCGCAGCAAATCACGGCCATGGAAATGTATACCACGGGGCGCGATTCAGGCCATGTTCCGAAAATGTCGCGACAATGTTCAGACAATAGCGATGCTGCTGGAAAGAAGGCAGATTATTCGTCGAAAAGTTTCGGTTGCGATGAGGACGCGGCTGCCGCGGGTTGGCGACGGCTAATTCCCACCACGCCCAGCACTTTCACTTCGCTGAGCGCGGTGCGCGGAATGAAAATCCACAGCGTGTTGCCGTGAAGATCGGGAGGCGTAAGCCGCAGGCCGTGATTGGCGATTTCCACCAGATTGTTGGCCACGATTCCTTCGATGGAATCCTTGTCGCGAAAGAGGCAGCGCACCCAAAGGCCTTCCAATTTTGGCCGGCTCAGAAAAGTCTTGCGTTCGGCGGGCTGGTGATTGGTGAATTCGCGCACGAAATGGATGCTCTTGATTTTTGACATTTCCAGGGTCAGGTATTCTCCGTCAGTCGTGAGGATTTCTACGGTCTCAGAAGCACCTAGCGCGCTAGGATTCAAATACGCCTGGACGCGCGTACCGTCGATCCGGAGGATCACGGCCTTCTTGTGAGTTGCTGTTGTAGTTGATCTTTTCAATGGCTGGCGCCTCGCCCGCGGACCAGGTTGTTGGCAAATTGAAATGCCCGGGTTTTACGGCCCGGCTGGTCTCGTGTTCCGAGCGGACATTCCATATGCTCGTCCATCGGACATATCACGTGCTGACTATAGTCCGCAACTTTCCATTTGCCGACGAATTAATAAAGCTGCTAGACTGTGCGCATTTGTTGCTCACCGGCACACACGCTGCACGTCGGCGAAAAGGGGAGTCCTCAATGAAAGCAATCGGCGTGATTTTCGGATCTTTGACGTTGGGGCTTGCTTGTTTTCTCGTTCTCGCGCCTTCCCAGGTGAAATCGCAGAATTCTCGCTCGCCGGAGGTAGGCCGGGATGTGCACCATGATGTCTCGCTTCCGCTTCGCGAATTGTACGGCAGCGTGGAAGGCATAGAGCATCGGGTCATTCCTCTGAGGCACCCGTTCCCGGTGAAGGCAATTTCCAACCAGGCGGACCCCATACTGCAGACCGTGCAAATTGCGCCTCTCGCCGCAATTACCCCAGGACTGAATTTCGACGGCGTGGGCGTGGGTTTGGGCACTTTCTCTGATTGCTGCGCTCCACCGGATACCAACGCCACCGTGGGCACAACGCAGGTGGTCGAGTGGGTAAACTTGTCCTTCGCCGTATTCGACAAAGCTACGGGGGGCCTCATTTCGGGTCCGAAGGCGGGCAACGCCATCTGGTCGGGCTTTGGCGGCCAGTGCGAAGCGCACAATGATGGCGACCCGATTGCGCAGTACGACAAAGCGGCAGGCCGCTGGGTGCTGGCCCAGCCTGTATTCGAAAGTCCGTACGCGTACTGCGTCGCAGTGTCAACTACCTCGGACGCGACCGGTTCGTACAACCGCTATGAATTCTCGATGCCGAATTTCCCTGATTATCCGAAGCTGGGCGTGTGGGCGGACGGATATTACGCTTCGTTTAACATTTTCAACGGGAACTCGTTCGCAGGGGCGCGCGCATGTGCATTTGATCGCAGTGCGATGCTCGCTGGCTCTTCCGCGACACAGATCTGTTTTCAGGAAAGCTCGAGTGTCGCTAGCCTCTTGCCTTCCGACCTCGATGGCTCAACTGCCCCGCCGAGCGGCGAACCGGACTTTTTCCTGAATTTCGGTACCGGCGTGCTGAATCTGTTCAAGTTCCACGCGAACTTCACTACCCCTGCAGACTCGACCTTTATTGGCCCAACGGTGATGGGCGTTGCGGCCTTCTCGGAGGCTTGCGGCGGTGGCACCTGCGTCCCGCAGTCTTCGACGAAACAACAGCTCGATTCGCTCGGCGACCGGCTAATGTACCGCCTGGCATATCGCAACATCGGCACGTACGAGTCACTCGTGGTGAACCATTCCGTGCAAGTGGGTTCGGGCGGGCGCCATGGCTCGAACCAAACCGGTGTGCGCTGGTATGAAATTCGCAGCCCGAATGGTACACCCACGATCGCCCAGGAAGGCACCTGGGCGCCAGATTCGAGCTTCCGATGGATGGGCAGCATCGCCGAGGACAAGCTTGGCGACATCGCTGTTGGCTATAGCGCTTCGAGCAGCCAGATGCACCCAGCAATCCGCTTCGCCGTCCATGCGCCGTCCGACCCACTCGGCATGCTCGAGCCCGAGACCACTATCATCGATGGTACCGGCTCACAGCTTCGCAACCTGAGTCGATGGGGCGACTACTCGAGCCTAACCATCGACCCATCCGACGACTGTACTTTCTGGTATTCGAGCGAGTACCTGAAAACCAACGGTACGTTTAACTGGAGTACGCGGCTGTTTTCGTTCAAGGTATCCGGCTGCTAGTAACGCCAACGAAAAACACTCTCGGCATACCAGAGACTGCCGGAGAACACTCGGTGGCCTCTGGCGCACGTCTCTGTTAGGTCCGCGATCCGTACGCTGCCAACGGTCGGCCCGAGCCTTCGGGTGACTCTTTAACCCTTCTTCGCGTCGATTCAGGCGGACATTTCACGCGCTAATCCCCTGGACATTTCATGTGCTGAACGACAGATGGGCGGAAAGATCGGCTGAAAGCAGTTGCGAAAGGCCCGGGCGTATGTTATTGTAACCATCGATGATTGTCAAGTCGCTGTTTCTAAAAGGCTTAGGAATGGGGCGACGCTAGGTGATCGAGGAAGGGCAGATTCTCCCGCCTGCTGCCGTAAGTTCCCGGATAGGTTCGCTTTACCAAGGCTTTGACTACGTTCACGGTCACCATTTCGCCTCGTCTCAAAATGGGTGTCTAAACTGGAATTGTCCTACGAAACGCCCTATTTTCAATCAGTTGAAGCGGAAGTTAGCAGACAAGGCGAACAAAAATAAGGGAAACAAATGGACGGCGTAATCACCGCGTTCCTGAACTATTTGCGGGTCGAGAAGGGCCTCTCACAGAATACCATTCTTGCCTACGGGCGCGACCTGCGAAAATTCCGGACGTTTGCTGCGGCGCAAGGCTGCGAACTGGTTGATGTGACCCGCGACAACCTTGTGGATTTTCTGACCTCGCTTTATCGCGCTGGCCTGGACAGCCGCTCGGTGGCGCGCCACCTGGTTTCCGTCAGAAATTTCTTCCGTTTCGCGCAAATCGAGGGATTCATTACGGAGGACCCTTCCGCTTACGTCGAGACGCCGAGATTTCGCATGCGCCTGCCTGCACACTTGAGCGTCGAGGAAGTAAATCGATTGCTGGCGCAGCCCGATGTGAATAGTCCGATCGGAATGCGCGACAAGGCGATGATCGAGCTGCTTTACTCCGCCGGCCTGCGCGTATCGGAACTGGTGAATCTTCGGTTGGACGATTTGCAGATGGAGAAGGGCTGCGTGCGCTGCATCGGCAAAGGCAATAAAGAGCGCCTGGTACCCATGGGGCGAACGGCGATTGCGGCGCTCAGGGCGTATCTGAGCGGATCGCGGCAAGAGTTACTCGGAAAAGGCTCATCGCCGTATCTATTTCTGAACCGTTTCGGCGCGCGCATCGGCCGAATTGGATTCTGGAAGAAGCTGGCAGGATACGGCCGGCAAGCGGGCTTGCGCTTGAAATTAAAACCGCACATGCTGCGCCACAGTTTTGCGACGCATTTGCTGGAACGCGGGGCCGATTTGCGTTCCGTGCAGATCATGCTGGGGCATGCGGACATTGCCACCACGCAAATTTATACCCACGTGGTGAAGGACAGACTCAAAGAGGTGTACAAGCAGCATCATCCTCGAGCATAGAACGGGAGCAAATGGGAACGCCGGGCCAACGAGACAAGTTTGATACTTGCGGAGGCGGATTCGTTCATGCCTGACTACATGTATTTATTGGAGAGCCGGCTGTCGCCGGAGCAACGCGCCGTGCTTCTGCGCGTGCAGGAACTGGCGCGAGCGCAGGAGTCGAATGTCTACCTCAGCGGCGGCGCGGTGCGCGACATGATTTCCGGAATGGCGCTGCGCGATTTGGACTTCACCATCGAAGGCAATCCGGTGCGCATGGTGCGCGAACTGGAGAAAGGCGGGGCGCGCGTCGTACTCGAAGATGAAAAATTGCGCCATTACGAGCTGATTTTCGCGGGAGATGTCGATGGCTCGCTTTCCGCAGCGCGCGACGAGCATTATCCGCGACCGGGCGCGAAGCCGGAGATTCGCTGGTCCAGCATCATGGAAGATTTGCGGCGGCGCGATTTTTCCATCAACGCGGTAGCCATTTCGCTTAACCCGGCGTCTCGCGGTTTGCTACTTGACCCGACCAACGGCCTTGCCGACTTGGAGCGCCGCGAAATTCGCGTGCTGTCCATTCATGCTTTCACGAATCAGCCCATCCGGCTGCTTCGCGCGCCGCGATTCTGCGCGCGCATGGATTTCAAAATGGAAGCGCGCACGCAGGAGTGGTTCGACCTGGCCATCGAGCGCGGCTTGCAGGAGAACATTGAAAAAAGCGAATTCGGCAAAGAGCTCATGGATGTTGGCCGCGAAGAAGCTGCGGCAGCAATTTTGAAGGAATGGGAATCGTTGGACCTGCTGAGAATGATCAATCCAAAACTGCAGCGCAAGAAACCGGATTACGAAGGCCTTTCCCGATTGACCAGGGCCAAGGAAGCATTTACGTCCGTCGGAATTCGCGCGCGTCTCAAGATTCCGACGGTGTTCTACATATTGCGCAAACTCGGTCCGGGAATGAATACAGTTCTGAGGAATCTGGAGGTGCCTGCGGCGGAAGCGGCGGAGATTATCCACCTGCCCAACGAAGCGAAGAAGGTGTTGCAGATTTTGCGCGGAAGCAAGACCAAAACGGCCAAGCAGGCATACGAAGTCATCTCCAACACTCCGCCGGGGCTGCTCGTTTTCATGATGGCGGAGTTCCGCAATGCGAAAGTCGCCACCAAGATACGAAGTTATTTGCAGAAATGGCGGCCAATACGTTTGAATCTGCCATCGGCGGAATTGGAAAGCCTCGGAGTGCCGCGCGGGCCGAAGTTCGACAAGATTCTCGAACAGATGTTTGATATGCAACTGCGCGGCAGGGGCAAGAATCCGGAGGACGTAACTAGACTTCTGAGGCAGCTCGCCGGAATTAAAGAGCCGCCCAAGCCGAAAGAAGAAAAAAAGAAAAAACGCGGCAAAGGCGCCGAGGCTGCCAAATCAAAGCGTACAGAAGGAAATTCGCCGGAAGCGCCCGAGGAATCTGCGCAAGCGGCGAATGCGAGGGCTCGCGCCAGTTCCAAAAGCGCTGCGGAAGCAAAGCCCAAGCGAAAACGCGGACGGCCAGCGGCTTCGCCAAAAAAATCAGCCCGGTTAGCAGGGAAGCGCAAGCGCTCGTCGCGCTGAAACGACACCGGCAGGCTTAAATCGGGTGAACAGGGCGCGCTAGTTTTTTTTTGAAAATACGCGCGGCAAGAGCTGAGGCCGCGGCACCGGATTCAATTCATTTTATGGGGCAAAGCAACAGGATATGAAAGCGGCCAAGCGGCAAGAAACGAAACCAGCGATTCGCTTCAGCGCCAAGTTGGCGCGGCCCAAGGCAAACGAAAAGAGCGGAACGTTGACCGTAAGTTTGCCCAAGAGCGCGAAGCTTCCGTCGCGAGGCATCACGATGGTCGAGGGAATGATCAACAGCATTCCTTTTCGAATCGCTCTCG
The DNA here is from genome assembly GCA_035307965.1 of Candidatus Acidiferrales bacterium. Lineage (GTDB taxonomy): Bacteria > Acidobacteriota > Terriglobia > Acidiferrales > UBA7541 > DAHUXN01. The sequence goes on from DATGHO010000038.1 coordinate 77,900, forward strand.
AACCAAACGGCAAGGGAACTTATTGTCTCAGGGTTAACAAAACCATGCGCGAGGCAGCAGGCGCAGACGCTGGGGATACGGTAACGGTAGAGATTACGCGGATCGGCGAAGAACCGGAGATGAGGGCGCCAGTGGATCTGCGCAAAGCCCTGGCAGCCGATCCGGTGGCGCAGGCAGGGTGGGCGGACATCACACCGATGGCGCGCCGCGACTGGATTTTCTCGATAACCTCAGCCAAGCAACCGGAAACGCGCAGGCGCCGGATCGAGAAAGCTTGCGACATGCTTGCCTGTGGAAAGCGACGATTGTGTTGTTTTCCCGGCATAAAGTGGCTCATGAAAGAAAACGCAAAATCATGCGGAATGTGGCTTCCGTTGCCGAATTCCAAAAATCGTTTTTCGGATTAAAATAGAAATTACAATGGCTTCTCCCGAGTTCGTTCATCTCCATCTGCACACCGACTATTCGCTGCTGGACGGCGCTTGCGAAATTGGCGAGCTCACTTCCGAAGCGGCGCGGCAGAAAATGCCCGCGGTAGCGGTGACCGACCATGGAAATCTTTTCGCGGCCGCGAATTTTTTCCATCAAGCCTCCACCTGCGGCGTGAAGCCAATCATCGGCTGCGAAGTTTACGTCGCGCCGGATAGCCATAAGAACAGAGGCGCGGATGCGGAACGCTCCAATCATTTAGTGCTGCTTTGCGAAAACGACGAAGGCTATCGCAATCTGATACGTCTGGTTTCCACAGGCTTTCTGGAGGGTTTTTATTACAAGCCGCGCATCGACCATGAGCTTTTGTCCAAACACCACGGCGGGCTGATCGCCCTTTCCGCTTGCCTGCGCGGGGAAGTCACCGAGCACGTGCTCGAGGAGCGCCACGAACAGGCGCGCGCCTCGGCCTACCGCTTGCAGGAAATTTTTGGCAAGCAGAACTTTTTTCTCGAAGTGCAGGATCAGGGCCTTGACGTTGACCAGCGCGTGAATCAGGGAATCGTCCGCCTCGCGAAGGAAACGGGCATTCCACTGGTCGCGACCAACGATTGCCATTATTTGACGCGCTCCGACGCGCACGCTCAGGAAGTTCTGCTGTGCATCCAGACCGGCAAAACCATGAGCGATCAGAACCGCATGCGCTTTGCCACCGACCAATTTTATTTCAAGAGCGCGCAGGAAATGGCGCAGGTGTTTCGCGAACTGCCCGACGCCGTCTCGCGCACCATGGCCATTGCCGAGCGCTGCCACGTCAAGATTGAACGCGTGCAGAATCCCTTCCCTGAATTTCAAGTTCCCGCAGGCACGAGCACGGATTCGTATTTTGAGCGCGTGGCGCGCGAGGGATTCGCCGAACGCGTTCCGCAGCTCGAGCGATTGTCCAAAGAGGGGCACCTGCGGCATCCGCTGGCCGTTTACGAAGAGCGCCTGACCAATGAAATCGCGATGATCAAGAAGATGAATTTCTCCGGCTACTTCTTGATCGTCTGGGACTTCATTCGTTATGCGCGCGCGCAGGGCGTTCCGGTGGGCCCTGGACGCGGCTCCGCTGCGGGAAGCCTGGTCAGTTATGCGCTGCGCATCACCGACGTGGATCCGTTGCAATACGATTTGCTCTTCGAGCGCTTCCTGAATCCCGAGCGCATTTCCATGCCGGATATCGACATTGATTTTTGCATGCGCCGCCGCGGCGAGGTGATCGATTACGTTCGCCAGAAATACGGTGAGCAGAACGTGGCGCAGATCATCACGTTTGGAACCATGGCCGCCAAAGCCGCGTTGAAAGATGTGGGCCGCGCGCTGGAGATGCCGTATGCCGACGTGGACCGCCTGGCGAAGCTCGTTCCGAATCAACTGAACATTTCACTGGAGGAAGCGCTTTCCGGCGCTTCGCCGTTGGCGGCGCAACGTGACAAAGACGAGCGCGTCAAGGAACTGATTGAAGTTGCCTTGCGTCTCGAAGGTCTGGCGCGCCACGCCTCCACGCATGCCGCGGGCGTGGTGATTTCTCCGCAGCCGCTGGTGGAAATTGTCCCGCTCTACCGCTCGACGCGCGATGAAATCACCACGCAGTACGATATGAACGCGCTCGAGCGCATTGGCCTGCTGAAAATGGATTTTCTCGGGCTGACCACGCTCACTGTTCTTGTCGATGCCGTGGAGCTGATCAAACAGAATCGCGGGGCGGACATAAATCTTTCGGAATTGCCTTTGGGCGACGCGCAAACTTTCGCGATTTTTTCCAAGGCGGACACTTCCGGCATTTTTCAGTTTGAATCGCACGGGATGCGCGAGATTTTGCGGCGTTATCAGCCGACGCGCATCGAGGATTTGACCGCTCTCAACGCGCTGTATCGCCCTGGACCGATTCAAGGCGGCATGATTGACGATTTCATCGCGCGGAAGCACGGCAAGAAAAAAGTGGTTTATGATTTGCCGGCACTAGAGGAAATTCTTTCCGAAACTTACGGCGTCATTCTCTACCAAGAGCAAGTGATGCAAATTGCCAATCGCCTGGCGGGATTTTCGCTGGGCGAAGCGGACATTCTGCGCCGCGCCATGGGCAAGAAGAAACGCGAAGAGATGGCCGCGCAACGGGAGAAATTCCTTACCGGCTGCGCGGCGCGCAAAGTTCCCGGGAAAAAAGCCGAAAAGATATTCGATTTGATGGCCGAGTTCGCTGGCTATGGTTTCAACAAATCGCATTCCTGCGCCTACGCTTTGCTGGCCTATCAAACAGCGTATCTCAAAGCCCATTTTCCGGTCGAATTTATGGCCGCGCTGCTCACTTCCGAGGTTGGCAACACCGAGAAAGTTGTGAAATACATTCACGAATCGCGCGGAATGGGCATTCGCGTGTTGCCGCCGGACGTGCAGGAGAGCAGTTTGTATTTCACGCCGGTTGGCGAAGATATTCGCTTCGGATTGGCGGCGATTAAAAATGTGGGCGAGAATACGGCAAAAGCCATCTGCGAAGCGCGCGCCGCTCGCGGGAAATTCCGCGACATTTACGATTTTTGCGCGGCCATCGATTCGAAATTCCTCAATCGCCGCGTTCTGGAGAGTTTAGTGAAAGCCGGCGCGATGGACTGTTTTAACGAGCCTCGCGCGCGATTGTGGGCGGCCATCGAAGGCGCCATGAATCACGGGCAAAAAGCTGATCATCAGCGAGCCGTGGGGCAGCACGGATTATTTCTGGGCGGCGCGGCTGAAGCGCCTGCCGACGAGCTCCCGAATTTGCCAGACGCCGAAGATTGGACCGAAGACCAGCAACTTTCCGGCGAACATGCCGTGCTTGGCTTTTATGTTTCCGGCCATCCGTTGGACAAATATGCGGGCAGGTTGCGGGCGCTGGGAGTTGCGGAATTGGAAACGCTGGAGCAGAAGCGCAATGGAGAAGAGCTGGCCATCGCCGGCGTGATCGTGCAAACCCGCCCGATGCGTTCGCGAAAAGGGGCGCGCTGGGCCATTTGCCGTCTGCAGGATCAAACCGGCGGCGTAGAAGTGCTAATTTTCCCGGAGGCTTTTCAGCGCTACGAAAACGTGCTGAAATCGGCGGCGCCGCTGGTGGTGCGCGGCCGCGTGAATAGCGAAGACGCCGGCCTGCGTTTCGTGGCGTCGGAAATCCGTCTGCTGGAGCAACTTGCCGAACGGCGTCCGGAGCAAGCGCCGGAGCAAGGCGCGGAACGAGCTGGCGAAAGCGGCGCCGACGTTATGCGCGTGCGCGTGGATTTGCGTTCGCTCGATAAAAATACGCTGGACCGCTTACAAACGCTTTTTGCGAGCCGCCCCGGCCGATGCCGCGTCGCCTTTGAACTTGTTTCTCGCGACGGAATTACCGCTACACTCGACGCGGAAAAGCGCGTGGAAGCTGTGCCGGAATTAGTGGACAGCGTGCGCGCGATTTGTGGCCCGGATTCGGTTTCCATGGTGCGCGCGCAAACTCCATTCTAAAATTAAAAGAGGAATTGCCATTGTCCGCGAAAAAGCGCAAAGGTCCCCTGGAAGACATCGAACAGGATGTCGATGAACTGGTGCGCTTGGCGCCTGCAAACGAAAAAGCCGCGCAGGAACTGGAGCGTTTGCGCCGCGAAGTTACTGAGCTGAAGCGCGAATTTTATTCGCACATGAGCGCGTGGCAGCGGCTGCAGCTGGCGCGCCATCCGCAGCGTCCTTATACGCTCGATCTGGTTCCCCGGCTGTTCGAGCAGTTCAGCGAAATTCGCGGCGACCGCGCGTTTGCCGACGATCCGGCCATTGTTTGCGGCATGGCCAAGTTTCATGACAAGCAAGTGATGGTGATTGGCCATCAGAAGGGCCATGACACCAAGCAGCGCGTCGCGCGAAACTTCGGCCAGGCCAAGCCGGAGGGCTACCGCAAAGCTCTGCGCATGATGCAACTTGCCGCTAAGTTCAACAGGCCTATTCTCGTGTTCATCGACACGCCCGGCGCTTATCCCGGAGTGGACGCCGAGGAGCGCGGCCAGGCAGAAGCGATCGCTCGAAATTTGCGCGAAATGGTTCGCCTGCCCGTTCCTATTGTGGTGACAATCACCGGGGAGGGTGGCTCTGGCGGCGCGCTGGCCATCGCCATCGGCGATCACGTGATGATGCTCGAAAATGCCGTCTATTCGGTGATTTCGCCGGAAGGCTGCGCCTCGATTGTCTGGAAAGATTCCTCGAAGGCCGAAGTGGCTTCCGAAGCTCTGAAAATCACCGCCCCGGATTTGCTCGACTTGAAGCTGATTGACGAAATTGTGCCGGAGCCCGAGGGCGGCGCGCATAACGATCACGACGCTGCCGCTAAATTGCTGGATGAAGCGCTTACGCGCGCGCTCGACAAAATATCGAAGTTGCCTGCGCAGGATCTTCTGAACCGCCGCTACGAAAAATTCCGCCGCATGGGCCAGTACTTTTAGTTTAGTACGGTCTTTTTCGCCCTTTATACGCATTTTCTTAACTGAAATTGCAGTATCGACCCGCTTTCCCTCCTTCAAATACGCTCCTATGCTCCCCGCTAATAGGGGGCCTCAGAAGCCAGTCCGCTCATAGCTTCCTATCAGATCAGACCGATGCTTTCGCAGTTGTGCGAAAGAGAGCAGGTGAGTAGATGTGCGTTCGTACGATCAAAGTAACGTTGTTCATTCTAGCTTGCCTAATCATGATGGTCTTCGGCGCGACGGGCGCGTCAGCCGATGCCGTTCTGGTTGGGCAGGTAAATCTCCAGGGTACCGGGTTTGGTAATGTCAACACGATCCTCACTGTTCAGGCGTTAGGCACGGGGATGGGTGGAACCGAATCCGGCTGCGTTGGACTTAACTCCGCGGGAAAGCAGATCGATGGCCCGAGCGCCTGCCAGGGCATGAATGCTGGCGGGAACGAGAAGCCACCCGACAAATTCCCGCATAACCAAGTGTTCAAAGTCTCTGACGCCTTCACGCTCGCGGTTGTATTCAACACGGATCAGCCCGGAGGGAGCGCTATTACTCTGGACAACATGGTCCTGGTTCTGTACAACGCGCAGGGTCAGGTGGGCTTCACTTCTGGCAATTTCGCCAAACCCATGTCCTTCGCAAGCACTTCGTTCCAAACGGGCATCGGCAAGGCAGGATGGGAGTTTATGCTGAATGCCACGCAAGCCGCTCAAGCGCAAGCTGCGATCAATGCCGGTTTTGATTTCCTTGGGCTCTCGGCGACGATTTCCGGTGCGAGCGGCGGACCAGAAACCTTTTTCCTCGCAGGCGGCAGCGGCACCGCTCCGACTCCTGAGCCAGCCACCTTGTTCCTCCTTGGTACAGGGCTTGTGCTCACTGGCGTCGCGCTGCGGCGAAAGCGAAAGGAGGGCGCGGCACAGCTTTAATTACTTCGGCTTTAGACCTTCAAGAGAGTCGCGCATAGGTTGGCTTTTAAGACCGCCTCGTCCCTCTGAGTCGGGCAGGCGCATGCTTTTTTGCGCTGCGTAGGAACTTTCCGCGCCCCTGAACCGTATCCTAAGATGTAAGCTTCCGGTTTGGAGGTGTGCTATGTTCTGCGTTCAGTGCGGCAGGGAATTGGCGAGCGACGCGCATTTTTGCAGCAATTGCGGGCGGCCGTTAGCCATGCAGCCGGTTCCGCAACGCGTGGCCAGTGAGCCGCATTACGCGCCGCAGGCTTTTTATGGCAACCGGGTGCAGAACCACGCCCGTGTTCTCGGGATTTTGTGGATCATTTACGGGTGCTTCCGTGCGCTGGCCATTGGGTGGATCTGGTTCATAGGCCGCGCCGTGATTCCATCTGTTCTGGGACAGATTGGCCCGAGTTTTTCCGCCGGTTCGCCGCTGAGCAGGCTCATCGAGGGCGGGATATTTTTTGCGTCGGTGCTTTTGGTTTTGCAAGCAGCGCTCGCATTCTTTGCGGGCTGGGGATTGCTCGAGCGTCAGAGCTGGGGCCGCATCGTGGCCATTATTGCCGGCGTATTCTCCCTCTGGCACATTCCGTTTGGAACGGCGCTGGGAATTTACACGCTGTGGGTGCTGCTGCCGGCATCTTCCGAGGCGGAATACCACACTTTGGCCCGCGCCTAGCCGCTCACACCGCTAAAACGGCCATTTGCGAGTTGGACACTTTTTCCTCTTGCGCTCCTTGCCCGCTGGAGCTTCGTGCCTTAGTGTGATGGCCATGGAACAAATACCGAGAGAAGGCGGGGCAGCGGCTATGGCGACGGCGGAAGTCTTTCGTCCATACGAACGGCTGGTCGAGATCACTGTGCTTGGGAAGAGTTTCTTGGTGCCCGAGCGCAACTCTCTGCTGCGCTGTTTCCAATTCATCAGCCCGGAGACCATTCCGTACGGGCGCTTCTGCTGGAATCAGGAATGCCAGTATTGCAAGGTGACGTGCCAGCTTCCCGATGAAGACCATCCCAAGCCGATTTTGAGCTGCAAATTCATGGTTTCCTCGGGTATGAATATCACGGAGCTTTCCGAAGAGCTCATGTTCTGCCTGAAAAGCAAGCTCGGCGCCTAAAACGCCCCGCGCTGCGCGACGCCGCATTAGCGCTGGCGCTTTTTTCAGGCTTGTTGCTTTTGTACAAATCGATGCGCCCACCGTCGTGTGAACGCGCTTTCCCCGCTCATTCGCCTACAGCGGGCCAACTTCGATGATTCGACCCGGCTCAATGGACCTCAGAGTTTCAGCGCACGCCGGCATAAGCGTGAGCAAATCCTTTATGCGGTTTGACTTCGCGCAGAGAATCAGGATGGAGAGATTCCGACCGTTCATGTTCTGCTGGTACTGGATATTTCGATCATTAGTGAGCAGTACGTCCCAGCGACCCTCCATCAACGACAGAAGTTCGCCATTCTTCTTGGCCCCGTAGCCCGCTCGTCGCACCGTCTCAGCTTCAAAGCCCAAAGCCGCAAGGGAGTCCTTGAGTCCTGCCGGAAGGCACTCATCGATCAAAACTCTCATGTTCCAAAGCGTGCCAGAACGAGCGCTTTGGCTTCTTCCAGAGCTGCGATAGCTTGTTCCCGGGCCACGCCAGGATACTGCTTCAGGAATTCATCGAGGGTATCTCCGCCCTCCAAGTAATCAAGAAGGGCCTGGAAAGGGACGCGCGTACCACGGAAAACGGGCTGCCCGCTGAGGACGTCAGGGTCTCGCACAATTACGCTCTCTGAACTGGTGGCCATATCAGCCTCCTTCGTCGAAGAGAAGCTTCACGCGTTTGAGATTTCCAGTTTGTGCTCGCGGTCAGCGGCATACGCGAGACAGGCGCGAATGTCCTGTTCCGTAAGATAAGGGAGTTCCGGCAAAATATCCACGTGCGACATTCCGCTGGCCAAGTATTCGAGCATGTCGTACACGGTGATTCGCAGCCCCCGGATGCAGGGCTTGCCGCCTCGTTTGCCGGGTTCGATGGCGATAATGTCCGAGTACGTCATGCCTCCACTTTATGTGAAAAACCGTCTCCGGGCAATTGGAAACCCTGAAATTCCAACTGACCCTTATGCTTCTGCATGACCTGTGACGTGCGTCACAGATGTGATAAACTGCGCCGTTATAACGTAAAGGCCTCAGGGAGTTCCAATGAGCGCTCGAACTAAATTTTCTGCCGGTGCAATTATTATCATAGGAACGTTGGTGTGGCTCGGTTGGATCGGGACCGCGCAGAGCAAGAGCTACTATCACACCATCGGCGAGTTGAGTTCTCTGCATGGAGCGGCGCTGCACCAAACCATGCGGGTGAGCGGAGACGTGGTGGATGGCTCGATTGTCCATCATCCGGGCCGCATCGATTTTCAGCTCACCGAGCAGGGCAAGACGCTGGCCGTCAGCTACGTGGGAAACGCCCCGCTTCCCGACACATTCAAAGGCGGCGCTCAGGCGTTGGCGGAAGGGAAGTTGATGCCGGACGGGCATTTCGTTGCCGAGCAGGTTCAAGCGAAGTGCGCCTCAAAATATCAAGCGACTCCGGCAGGCACTGCCTCGGGGATGCCCAAGTCGCAGCCGGAAATGCAACCGCAGGGCGTGACCGCACCTCACAGTTAGACAGGAGCAGCGACAAGTAGTGGACATTATAGGTTCCTTCGCGTTGTTGCTGGCGCTTCTGGCTGCGGGTTACGCCTGCGTCGCCGGAATCATCGGCATTCGCACGCGCCGCCCGCTGCTCATCAAAAGCGCGCGCAATGCTGGAATGGCCACTTTCCCGCTGGTCACCCTTGCGGTAGCCACGCTGGTCGGGTCATTCTTCCTGAATAATTTTTCTCTGGCTTACGTCGTTGAGCACAGCAACCGCACGCTTCCCGGATGGTACAAATTTGCCGCGCTGTGGGCGGGACAGGAAGGCTCGCTGCTTTTCTGGAGTTGGCTGCTCTCCATCTGGGCGTTTGTCGCGCTGTTTGCCAATCGCAAGAAGCATCCTGAGCTGATGCCTTATGTTGTGGTGATTTTGGGCGGCATCCAGCTATTTTTCTTGATGCTGAATAACTTTGTCGCCAGTCCATTCGCGCTCGTCGGAACGATCAGCGCGGCCGGCGCAACGCATGTGGTTAGGCTCGCCGACGGGAACGGATTAACGCCGCTCCTGCAGTACGGCGAGATGGATATTCATCCGCCCATGCTTTACCTCGGCTACACCGGCTTCACGGTGCCGTTTGCGTTTGCCCTCGGCGCGCTTCTCGGCCGCTATCCAGGCGAAAAATGGATTCACATCACTCGCCGCTGGACGATGGTCGGCTGGGCGTTCCTGAGCGTCGGAATTTTGCTGGGCGGGCACTGGGCCTACAAAGTTCTGGGCTGGGGCGGCTATTGGGCGTGGGACCCGGTCGAGAACGCCTCGCTGCTGCCGTGGATCACCGGCACGGCGTTTCTGCATTCGGTGATGATGCAGGAAAAACGCGGCATGATGCGCGTGTGGAACGTGTGGCTCGTCTTCATCACTTACATGCTGACAATTCTCGGCACGCTGCTGACGCGCTCCGGCGTGGTCAGCTCCGTTCACGCCTTTGCGCAATCGTCCATCGGCTCGTGGTTCGTGATTTTCCTTGCGGTGATTTTCGCGGTGTGCTTTGGCGCCTATTGGATGAATCGCGATTATCTGCGCACGGACAATCAGCTCGATTCCGTCGTTTCCCGCGAATCCAGTTTCCTCTTCAACAATTTAATTCTCCTCGCGGCTGCGTTCGCCGTGCTGTGGGGCACGCTTTTCCCGGTATTCACGGAATGGTTCGAGGGCAGCAAAATCACCGTCGGGCCGCCATTTTTTAACAAAGTGAATGTTCCCATCGCGCTTTTCCTGTTATTTCTGACGGGAGTGGGCCCGCTGCTGGCGTGGCGAAGGACTTCGCTTTCCAGCCTGAAGCGCAATTTCGCGTGGCCGCTCGGCGCCGGACTGGTGGCTGGAATCGTCGCGTTCATTCTTGGCGACCGCAATTTTTATGCGCTGATGTGCCTGATTCTGGCCGTATTTGTTACGCTGACGATATTTTCGGAGTTTTTCCGCGGCGCCCGTGTGCTCTCCGCGCGCAGCGGCGCAAACCTGTTTTCGTCGGTAGGCCAGCTCACCATGCGCAACACGCGCCGCTACGGCGGATACATCGTGCACTTCGGCATGGTTTTGATTTTCGTGGGCATTTCCGGCCAGGCCTTCAATCAGAACGTGCAGAAAGAAATGCGCGTTGGCTCGCAATTGCAAATTGGGCCCTACACGCTGGTGTCACAAAATTTTGATGAAACTTCCACCGCGAATTACAACGCTTCGCGCGCGACCATTGAAGTTTTCAAGGGCAACCGCTCGGTCATGATGCTTTTCCCTGAGCGGCGTTTTTACACCGCCAGCCAGCTAACGCAGACGATTGTGGCCCTGCACTCTTCGCTGGCTCGCGACCTTTATGTTGTCTATGCGGGCCGCAGTCCCGAGGACAATACGCCGGTGATTCACGCCTACCTGAATCCGCTGGTGCATTGGATCTGGCTGGGCGGCCTGGTGCTCGTGCTCGGCACGGTCCTCGCGCTTATCCCCAGCCGCCAGCCGCAAATTGTTTTGTACGCGGAAAGAGAATCCGTGCCGGCCAGCGCGCGCGTACCTGTAGGCGTAGGACATGGCGATGACTGACCTAAGATTGCGAAATTTGGCAGCGCTAATTTGGGCCGTGGCCGCTTTGATGCTCGCGGTTGCTTTTGCGCCGCCACTGCGCGCCCAAAGATCCCCGGCGGAGCGCGCCAAAGCCCTCGACAATCGCATCATGTGCATGTGCGGCGGATGCAGCGAAGCAGCAGGGAAGTGCAATCACATGGGCGGCTCATTTTCCGGCCCATGCGAGACGGCGCAAAAGGAAATGAAGGAAGTGGCCGACCGCATCGCCATGGGACAGTCCGACGATTTGATACTGCAATCGTTCGTCCAGGAATACGGCCCCACAGTGCTGCTTTCTCCGCCCGCGCGCGGGTTTGATCTGTGGGCATGGCTCATGCCGATTATTGTGTCGCTGGGAGGCATCGCGCTCGCCGGGTTTGTAGTGATGCGCTGGCGGCATCGCATGGCTGTTGCGCCGGCGCCGCGCGTCGCTCCGGAACTGCTTGCGCGCGCGCGCCACGACATGCATGGCGAATTCGACGATTAGATGACTAGAGGGAAGCTCTGCCTATGACCGCTCAAATCATCCTGATCCTTTTATGTTGCGTGGCTGTAGCCGTCGCCACGCTGTGGTTCGTCTTCGGCGTGAAGTTCGAGCCCTCCGATTTTGCGCCGCACCGCTCGAAGCTCGATCAGCTTCTCGAGCGCCGCGACACGATTTATGAAAATCTGCGCGACCTGCGTTTCGAGCACCGCGCCGGAAAATTTTCGGAAGAGGATTACGAGGAAATGAAGCGCTCGCTTGAAATCGAGGCCGCGCGCGTGATTGGCGAAATGGACAGCCTCACCGGCGGCGCGCCCACTCCTGCGACGCGCCAGGCCATGGCGCAGAGGCCGCGCGCGTAACCGAGGCGGAATCCAAAAAGATGCGGAGAACAAAAAACTTGCCATCATCAAAATCGCGCGCTGCGCAAATTGGGGCGCTGGCCGCCACACTTTTGCTTGGCGCCGTTTTTTCTGCGGCCGCCGGAACTGTGTCCGGCACCGTGAAAAACGGAACCACGAATCAACCTGCGCCCGGCGTCGAAGTGATCCTGCTTCAGCTTCAAGGCGGCATGCAGCCCGTGGCTACCACGAAAACCGATGCCTCCGGCCACTTCACCATCACCGACGCCTCGCTGGGCGCCGCTCCCATGCTTTTGCGCGTGCCCTACAAAGGCGTTCTTTACCATCAGCCCGTTCCTCCAAATACCCCCACGGCCGACGTGGAAGTCTACGAGCCAACGCGCGACCCGCATTCCTTCTCCGTCACCACGCGCGCGATTATTCTGCAGCCCAACGACTCCCAGCTCACCATCGGCGAAGAATACACCATCGCAAATCAAACCAATCCGCCGGTCGCCTATTATTTGAAGGAAGGAACCTTTGAATTTCACGTCCCTGACGGCGCGGAATTGAATCAAGTCTCCGCCTGGGGTTCGACGGGAATGCCCGTGATTCAAGGCACCATCGACAAAGGCCACGGGATGGAGGCAGTGGACTGGCCGTTTCGTCCCGGCAATAACGGCATACGCGTCTCCTATCAAATGCCGTACACCGGCAATCACGCCTCGTTCAATGCTCCAGCGAAATATAACGTCCAGCAATTGATCCTCGCTGTTCCGCCAGGAATCCAGGTTTTCAGCCCCGGTTTCACTCATGCGGGAACCGAGCAAGGATTCGAGATTTACACGCATGATGCCGTCGCCGCGAACGCGCCGGTGACCATTTCGATTTCCGGTACGGCGACTACGCCCGTCCCCGCGACTGCCGGCGCTGACACAGGCGGCGCGGCGCAGAATCCCGACGTAAATTCCCGCGCGGATGGCGCTGACGCCGGCGCCAACATAACTACGCTTCCGCCTCGGCTGAGTAACAACGTGGAATACATACTGGTCGCCGGTTTTGCCGCATTATTCGTCCTCGGCGTGATTTTTCTGTGGCGCCGGCCTGCGCCGCAAACGTCCGCCGCAGGAGCAGCCGCCACTCAGACGGACGGCTCTCATGCTGCGTCTTCTCATCCAGCGCCAGTAAAGTCCGCGTCAAATTCCGACCGCGTAGTAGCGCAAGCGGCGCGCGAGGCCGCGCACAGCCTCGACGAACTCAAGGAAAAACTATTCCGGCTCGAATTGCGCCATCAGGCAGGCACCATCAGCGACCAGGATTACGCGCGCGAGCGTGAAAGCACGCAAAAAATTCTGCGCGATCTTTTGAAAGGCTGAGTGCCCACCTTGGCCGCATCGGCAGCGCACATTCCTCTCGGCGTCACCTACGATCAGGTCGAAAAGCGCTATGGCACGTTCGTCGCGCTGCGCAAAGTCTCGCTGGCCATCTCTGCCGGTGAATGCGTCGCGCTGCTTGGCCCCAACGGCTCCGGCAAAACGACGCTCTTGAAAATGGCTGCGCTGCTCGTTCGGCCAACTTCCGGCCGTGTGAACTTCTCGGCGAATGAACCCATGGATGTGAACCGCGCGCGCCGCCACATTGCCATGGTCGGCCACAATATCCTGGTGTACGACGAACTCACGGCTCGAGAAAATTTGGAATTCTTCGCGCAGCTCAATGAACTCGAAAATCCTCGCGAGCGCGCCGCCGAAGCTCTCGAAAACGTCGGCCTCGCCTCGCGCGCCGATTATCTGGTGCGCACATTTTCGCGCGGCATGCGCCAGAGGCTGGCCATCGCTCGCGCGCTTTTGCCTTCGCCCTCGCTTTTGTTGCTCGACGAACCCGCCGCCGGCCTAGACCATCAGGGCCTTCTGTGGCTCGCGCAAACTCTGCGCAATTTCCGCGCCAGCGGCCGCACCATCATCATGAGCACTCACGCGCGCAACGAAGTCACCGACATTTTCACGCGCGCCATCGCCATTGCCGCTGGCCGCGTCCAGCGCGACACCGGCGCAACCGGAAATCCTCAGCCGCTCCTCGAAGAATTAAAGGTAGGCGCCTAAATGACCGTCGCCCGCGCCGCCGCCATCGTCTGGCGCAAAGAAATCCGCGCCGAAATGCGCACCAAGGAATTGTTGCAAACCACCGTCACGTTCGTAATCATCGTGGTGGTGCTTTTCAGCTTTGCGTTTGAGCCTGCCGCCGTCCAGGCCAAAGAGTACGGCCCCGGCTTGCTGTGGATCGCGCTTCTTTTTGCCAGCTCGCTGATGCTCAGCCCCTCTTTCGCCAAAGAACAATCCAACGACACGATTTACGCCTTGCGCATGGCGCCGGTCAGCCCATTCGCCATTTATATGGGCAAAATGATGGCGAATCTCTCATTCCTGATTATCACCGAAGCGATTCTGCTGCCCGTTTTTGCGGTGCTGTACAATGTCTCGCTGTGGCCAGTGATTGGCCGCCTGGCGCTGGTGCTGCTCCTGGGAACGTTTGGCCTGTCCGTTACCGGAACGGTTTTCTCTGCGGTGGCCACGCAGGCGCGCATGCGCGAAGTGCTGCTGCCGCTGCTGCTGCTGCCGATTTCCGTTCCGTTGCTGATTGCCTCCGTAGAAGCTACCGCGGAGCTTTTCGCCGAGCCTGCGGTACTTGACCGCACCTGGCTTTCAGTGCTGGTGGCCTTCGACGTAATTTTTTTCGCGGCAGCCTGGCTGCTCTCGGATTATTTGTTGGAAGAATAGCGTCGCATGAACTATGTTTAGGGAAACGAGACTGAGGGATTGATGAAAAATCGCGCCATCGCGCTCGCAATTCTCGCCGGTTTGTTTTTGTTCGCCGGCTACGCGGTATTTTTCATCGCGCCGGATGAAGCCACCATGCACGCCATCCAGCGCATTTTTTACTTCCACGCGTCATCGGGCTGGGCCGCGATTGAAGCTTCCGCCGTCGTTTTCTTTGCCAACGTCGCTTATTTGGTGAATCGCAAGCCCAAGTGGGATTGGCTGGCGGTGTCCGCCGCGGAAGTTGGTTTGGCTTTTTGGTCCGTCATTCTCGTCACCGGGCCGATTTGGGCGCATCCTGTGTGGGGCATTTGGTGGGCGTGGGACTGGCGCCTTACGCTGACGCTGATCCTTTGGGTTCTCTACGTCTCTTATTTGATTTTGCGAACGCTCATCGCCGATTACGAGCGCCGCGCCGCCGCTTCCGCGATTTTCGGCATTTTCATTTTCCTCGGCGTTCCGCTCGATTATTTGTCGATTCGCATTTGGCGCACCCAGCATCCTCAGCCGGTGGTTTTTGGCGGCCCGAACTCAGGATTGGATCCCACCATGCTGAAAGTATTTCTCTATTGCGGCTGCTTGATGAGCCTGTTAATGGTTTTTTTGATCTGGCAGCGTTACCGCATCGAGTCCCTTCGCTATCGCGCCGAAGAACTCAGGCTGGCTGCCGATGAACGGGAAGAAAATCAGGACGAAGCGCGTCTTTCCAGTCTTCGCAGTTCGTAAGAGGGAGGCATTCCATGCAGAATTTTTGGAGTCTATTCGCCGCGTATTTCGCATTCTGGGCGATTTTCTTTGTTTATGATTTCACCATCAGCCGGCGCATTGCCCGCGTCGAGAAGGACCTCGCGCAAACGCGCCAACAGCTACGCGAGCCATAAACACTGCTTTTCGAAGCCGTCCGGCAGGGAAGTGGTCTGGAGATGCAACTGCGAAAATGCCCGCACCTCAAAAAATCGGCGTCGTTCTTTTTCAACTCGGCGGCCCGGACCGTCTGGAAGCCGTTGAGCCGTTCCTCTACAATCTTTTCTGCGACCCAGAAATCATAAATTTCATGGGCGCCAGCCTCGCCCGAAAACCGCTGGCCAAGGTCATCGCGTCGCGCCGCTCACAAGTCGTTCGCGAACATTATCAAGCCATCGGTGGTGCATCGCCCATCGTCGAACTCACCAATCGCCAGGCCCGCGCCCTCGCCGAAGCTCTTCGGCCGGAGCTCGACGCCAAAGTCATCGTCGCCATGCGCTACTGGCATCCGTTGACCTCGGAAGCCATCGCCCAGCTTCGCGGCGAGCAGTTCGAAAAACTGGTGCTCCTGCCTCTGTATCCGCACTATTCCTTCGCCACTACGGGCAGCAGCCTGAAAGAATGGCAGCGCCTTTATCGCAGCAACGGCTTGCCCATGCGCGTAATCAATGATTTTCATGACCATCCGTTGTACATCGCGGCATTGGCTGAACGCGTGAATGAAGCGCTTGCCTCGCTCGCTTCTCCCGCCGATGTGCATCTAATCTTCAGCGCGCACGGCCTGCCCCTCAGCCTCATCGAGAAGGGCGATCCTTATCCCAAACAAATTGAAAAGACAGTGGAACTATTGCGCGCCGCCGGCGAATGGAGCAATTCTTTCTCGCTGTGCTACCAGAGCCGCGTCGGCCGCCAAAAGTGGCTCGAGCCTTCCCTCACCAACACAATTGAAAATCTCGCCGCGAAGGGCGTGTGCCGCGTGCTGGTGATTCCCGTTTCATTCGTCACCGAGCACATCGAAACTTTGCATGAAATCAATATCGAAGCCCGCGAGCACGCCAAAGCGCTCGGCATCCAGGAATTCCATATGATGCCCGCGCTCAACGATTCGCCCAGATTTATCGAAGCCCTCGCCGATTTAGTTCGCGCCGCCGCCCAGTAGCGCGCATTTCCGCGCCACGCGGGGAAATTTTCGCGCACGAAAATGGCGAGAAAGTCTTGACATCCCTATCGCTGGCATCATATAAAATTCATTCGCGGCCCGCTGCATAGCATTCATCTTTTCATACTGCCGCGCAAAACACACACTCGATGGCCGAAAACACTGAGCCGAAGACTGTTGCCGCGCAGAGTGCTTCACCCGCGCCGCTCGCCGCTGCGAAATCCGATTCCTCGCAGAAAGTCGACCGCACTCGCCGCCGGCTTATCTGGACGTTCCTCTGGGGCTACCTCGGCGTCAATTTTCTGATGTTTTTGCGCTTCTTTTTCCCTCGCGCGCTATTCGAGCCGCCTGCGGTCTTTAACGCCGGATATCCCGGCGATTACGGCCTCGGTGTCGACCAGCGTTATCTGCAATCCAATCGCTGCTGGGTGGTTCGCGAACCCGGCCGCATATTTGTGATTTTCGCGCAGTGCACGCACCTTGGCTGCACCCCTGACTGGGAACAGGCGCAAAACATTTTCCATTGCCCCTGTCATGGCAGCGAATACGACAGCGAGGGCATTAATTTTGCCGGTCCCGCGCCGCGGCCCATGGATCGCTGTCACATCGAAGTCGATCCCTCAGGACAGATTGTTGTCAATACCGCAGGCCGCTTCATCATGGATCCGGCGGCGGGCACCAATCAGTTCAACGATCCAGGCGCTTTCATTAACGCGTAGTTTTTCAACTTCAGCGCAAAGGCGGAGGAATGGCGGAGCAGAGAGACGGGGACGGTCGCAAGTCCGGCCTTCTCGACCTGAAAGAAAAAGGCAAAGAGCTCAGCGAAGTCTTGAAGGTCAAGACTCAAGAGCAGCTCGAAGAGCTGAAGAAGCCCAAAGAAACTCAGCTCTATCGTTCCATTTTTCGCATCAAGCACGATGACGAGCCCCGCAATCGCGCCCTTTCTACTCTCAACAATCTTTTCTTTCATATCCATCCCGCAAAGGTAAATCGCGACGCCACGCGCTACGGCTACACCTGGGGAATGGGCGGAATCACTTTTTATCTTTTCATTGTCCTGGTATTCACCGGCGTGCTGCTGATGTTTTATTATCATCCCACCAAAGTTCAGGCGTTTCGCGACATTCTTTATCTCGAAAACGACGTTCCCTTTGGCCGTCTCTTGCGCAACATGCACCGTTGGGCCGCGCACTTGATGGTCATGGCCGTGTGGCTGCACATGTTCCGCGTGTTCATGTCCGGCTCGTACAAGCGTCCGCGCGAATTCAACTGGTGCGTCGGCGTGCTGCTCATGGTGCTGACGCTGCTGCTTTCCTTCACCGGCTATTTGCTTCCAGACGATCAGTTGGGCTTCTGGGCCGTTACTGTGGGCACCAACATGGCGCGCGCCACTCCTTTGTTAGGCCATCAAGGCCCATTCGGCCCGCAATTAGGCATGACTGCGTACAACGACGTCCGTTTTGCGCTTCTGGGCGGCTCCATTGTGGACGCCAACGCATTGCTCCGCGCCTACATCTGGCATTGCATCGCGATTCCGTTGATTGTTTCGGTATTCCTGGGCGTGCATTTCTGGCGTGTTCGCAAGGACGGCGGCATTTCCGGCCCGTCTCCTGTCATGCTGGAAAGAGAGGCCAAGCCATAATGTGGGGCGATTGGCATCAGCTCTGGGTGATCATTTCCACGCCCGATAATATTCCCATCGTGGCCATGCTGGGGCTTGTCCCGTTTTTCACGTGGTTCGCTTTCCACAACATGCTCGCCAACGACCGGCTAATCGCTCAACTCGAAGCCGATCCGCAGCTTGCGCGCACGCACCATCGCACTACCTATCCGTACAATTCCCGCTGGGAACGCGAGCTGCACACCAATCCGTTCCTGATGCGCAAAGAGCTCCTCGCCGCCATCATCATCACCATCATCCTGATGGTTTGGGCGCTCACTCTGAACGCTCCGCTCGAAGAGCCCGCCAACGCCAGCGTGACCATGAATCCCGCAAAGGCGCCATGGTATTTCCTCGGCCTGCAGGAGATGCTCGAATATTTCGACCCGTGGATTGCCGGCGTGGTCGTTCCCACGCTCATCATTGTCGGACTCATGGCCATTCCCTTCATCGATGCCAATCCGCTCGGCAACGGCTATTACACTTACAAACAGCGCCGCCACGCCGTTTGGACGTTCCTCATCGGCTTCGAAGCTCTTTGGCTCGTCCTGGTCTGCATCGGCACGTTCATTCGCGGCCCTGGATTCATGTGGTTTTGGCCCACGCAAACCTGGGACCCGGATCGCGTGGAATTCAACGTTAACCGGAACCTCGACCAGGTTTTCCACATCGACGGGAGTTGGCTCGCTCATATTTTGCCCGCGAGCTGGCAGGGCAGCGCCGCCATTATTGCGCGCGGCCTGTTTGGAATCATTCCCATGGTAGTTTATGGCGTCGTCGCGGCGCTGTTCATTCACTGGATCTGCACGCGCACCGAATACAGCCGCAAAATTTACAGGAAAATGAGCCTGTTGCAGACCGTCACTATGTATATCCTCTTGATCACCATGCTTTTCGTGCCGGTGACGATTTTCCTCCGGCTGGTTTTCCGCATTAAGTACATTTGGGAGACGCCGTGGTTCAGCATTTGAACGCCTCTGATTATCGCGTGAAGGAGATTGCGGTTGCCTCAACTCCAGCCTGACGATCCGATCAAATCTCGATCGTACGCCAACGTCATTCTCATCGCCTTTTTCGTGCTGCTCCTGTGCGTCAGTTGGTCGTTCTATCAGGAATTCATCGGCCTGCGCCCGTGGCGCTCCTATCAGACCCGTTTTGCCGATTCCTATTCCAGCTATTTGAAAAAACAGATCAGCGCTCGCGAAGCCGCCGAGAAAACCGTAACCTCATCTCCCGATTATCAGAAACTCAGCGCCGCCGTTCAGCAAGCAGAGGCCACCGCTCAGCCGCAGGATGCCGCCATTGAAAAGCAAATGGCCCTCGTTGACGACCAGCGCGCCGCCATCCTGAGCGCTTTTCAGACCGACCGCAGCCTCGTCGGCTCGCTCATTTACGATTACGAAGTCATTCCCAACACTCCCGCGAATCGCAGCGAAAAAGAAAGCCACCTCAGAGCCCTTAAAAAAGCCGAGGCGCAAACCTATTCCATAGACTGGCCCGAAGTCGGCGGGAAAGTCGTCACCAGGAACATGAACTACGACCAGTTGAACAACGAGTTCAACGATTTGCTCAACGCCAAAGCGCAGCTCACCGCCAAAGAAGGAGTCATCGACACTCCTGTAAAAGGCGCAACCGATGCGATGAACACCTACCTCAGCGACAAGTTGCCCGGCCTCACTGCGTCTCAGCTTCGAGGCTTGCTGAGAACCATCCAGGGTTTGACCGTTTCGCTCATCCAGATCAACGTCAACCCTCCCGGAAAAATGATCAATGATATTGGCGGCGTGGGGCTCACCGATCGCTGCCAATCCTGCCATGTGGGCATGGACCCGAAATACGTTCCGGCGGCAATGACCATCACCAAAGCCGACCTCGGTCTGCAAAACAGCAAAGACGCGCCTTTCACCAGTCATCCGGACCAGCAACTTTTCACCTGGCATCCGCTCGAAAAATTCGGCTGCTCGCCTTGCCATGGCGGCAATGGCCGCGCCCTCGACACTGTCGAATTAGCGCATGGCCGGTATGAACACTGGCTCTGGCCGCTCTACTATCCCGAAAACTACGAAGCCGGCTGCCAGACGTGCCACTCCGCCGACGCCTGGACGCGACATGCGCCCGTTCTGAACGAGGCGAAAATGCTCTATCGCGACCGCGGCTGCATCGGCTGCCATAATTACACTGGATTCGACGATCAGGGCCAGAAGCTCGAGGATACCGTCCGCGAAATCGCTACCCTCGAGAAAGAGAGGGCCACCGACAATCAGCAAATTCCCCTTCTCAATAAGCAGGGCGATCAGGCCGCCAGCAACGCCGAAGCGCAGCGCCTGTACGCCGAGGCCACCGACCTCACCGTCACCGTCAGCAAAATAGACGGCCAGGTGCAGCAACTCGACCAGTTGAGCCACAGCCTGCAGCAGGAAGTGAAGCGCGTCGGGCCAGACCTAAAAGAAGTCCGCCTCAAGCTCCATCCTGAATGGATTCCGTACTGGCTCTCGCACACCTGGAATTTCGATCCTACCGCGCAGATGCCCCAGTTCCGCCTTGAGCCGGACGAAGTAAAGGCCATTTCCGCCTTCATTTGGCAACAGGGATTGAAAGGCCCGGCTCTCGATAAGCAGGCCCCCGGCGATCCTGCCAAAGGCAAAGATCTATTCGATTCGCTCGGCTGCCTCGCCTGTCATTCCATCGGAGAAGGCTCGCAAAAAATCGGCGGCGACGTTGCCGACAATCTAAGCCGCGAAGGCGAGAAGGCCAATTACGATTACATCGTTCGCTGGATTCACAATCCGCGCGTGCGCACCGCGCCGTATGATCCCTATCTGCATCGTGACCTGACTCCCGAAGACTACGCCAAGAAGGGCCTGCCCTTTGTTTTCGACCTCGAACATTCGCGCAGCCCCGTTGACGGCCACGAACTCGTCGTCCAGCAGCAGACCATCATGCCCGACTTCCGCTTGAGCTGGCAGGAATCGCGCGACATCGCCAGCTTTCTGATGACCCAGAAGTCTGCCAGCGCGCATTACGATCCTGTGCCGTGGATCAACGATCCCAAGCTTTTCGCGCAAGGCAGAACTCTCGTCGAGCATTACGGCTGCACCGGCTGCCACGAAATTACCGGCCTCGAAGACGCTTCGCGCATTGGCACCGATCTCACCACCGAGGGCAGCAAGCCTATCGGCCGCTTCGATTTCGCCCTGCTTTACACCAAAGCGCAGGAAGGCATTCTGCCTGACGGCCAAAAAGATCCGCGCGGTTCCTGGTATAACCTCAAGGGCTTTTTCGACCAGAAACTTGCCAATCCAGCGGTCTTCGATGAAGGCAAATACAAGCCCAATCCGATGGACCGCCTGCGCATGCCCAAGCCCAATATCGACCAGCAGCAGCTCAACGCGCTCAGCTCGTTTCTGCAGGGCAGCCAATCGTCCACGCTTCCGCCAAGCTATCAGTACGATCCCACCGACGAGCGCAAATACATCCAAGAAGGCTGGTGGATCGTCACCAAGTACAACTGCATCGGCTGCCATCAGATCGATATCGGCCAGAAGACCGTCTTGATGGGCTTGCCCCAATATCAGGGCGACAACGCCATCAATTTGCCTCCCGTGCTCACCAGCGAAGGTGCGCGCGTCAATCCCGAATGGCTCAAGCAGTTCCTCGCCAATCCTGCCTTGAGCACTACGGACACAGACCGCGATGGCGTGCGCCAGTATCTCAAGGTTCGCATGCCCACTTTCTTCCTCTCCAACGATGAAATTCGCAAGCTCGTCTTGTTCTTTGGCGCGCTTTCATCGCAGCAGCAGCCGTTCATTCCCGAGAAACTCGCGCCGCTCACACCTCAAGAGCGCGAGGTCGCCCGCGATATTTTCACCAGTCCGGCCGCGCCATGCTTGAAATGCCACATGACCGGCAATCCTGCGCACGACAAAAACGCCACCGCGCCCAGCTTCCTCCTTGCTGGCCAGCGCCTGCGCGCTCCGTGGACCGAGCGTTGGATCACTGAGCCCGCTACCATCATTCCCGGCACTGCTATGCCCTCGGGACTCTTTGTCCGCCAGGGGGATCGCTGGGTTTTCAATGGCCCCCTGCCGGCAGCCGCCAAAAATTACACGGGAGACGAGGCCAATCTCCTCGTCCGCTATTTGTTTGAACTGACACCGCAGGAACAGGCCGCGCTTTCCGGACGCACTCCGTCGGCGCCGAAACCCGGCGGACATTCCAGCGCCATGCTGAAGAACAGCTCGGCCTCGTCACGTCGCGGTCTGAGCCGCTAGCCCAGCCTTTTTGCGTTTTTCAGCGCGACCCTGGGCCCAAAAGTAATATCCTATTAGGTGGGGGTTCTTAGGTGGAGGTTTGGCAGTTTGTGAGGGGATGCGAGATTCTCTGTGGCTCGCGGCTTCCGAATGCGTGTGACGACCCCGTTTTTGTAAGGGCGCCGTTTCAGGCCCTGAAGTATGGGTCAGCAGATGAACTCATCGGTTTTTTTCGGCCAAGTTTAAATTCAGGAGGAATAATCGCGTGATGAATAAGAAAGTGATGTGTTGGGCCGCAGCAATCGCTTTTGCGGTTGTCGTTAGCGGCTGTGGCAGCAAGAGTCAAAATACTGGACAGGAGCAGCCCGCCGCGGCCACCGCCGCCAAGAAGACTGTTGACATGTCCACCGTCGGCTCCGTCAGCGGCGTTGTCAAACTCGACGGCACCGCGCCGAAATACAGACCCATCAACATGAGCGCAGATCCTTACTGCGTCAAAGCCAACAAGAAGCCCGTCTATCCCGACGAAGTTGTGGTCGGCTCCGGCAACACGCTTGCGAACGTAGTTGTCTACGTCAAGACTGGCGCGGAAGATTATTCATTCCCCACGCCAGGCGAATCCGTCACGCTTGACCAGAAGGATTGCATGTACGTTCCCCACGTCGTTGCCCTGATGGTTGGCCAGCAGTTCAAAGTGGTGAACAGCGACCAAACCACTCACAATATTCACCCCACTCCGACCGACAACCGCGAGTGGAACAAGTCTCAGCCGCCTAGCGCGCCTCCCATCGAGGAGACCTTCGCGCGGCCCGAAGTCGCCATCCCGGTGAAGTGTAACGTCCATCCGTGGATGAAGGGCTACATCGCCGTAATGTCCAATCCTTACTACGCCGTTACGGACAAGGATGGCAAGTTCGATCTGAAGAATCTGCCTCCCGGCACTTACACCGTCGAGGCATGGCAGGAGAAATACGGCACGCAGGACCAGACCGTGACCATCACGCCCAAGCAGGAAAAAACCGGCGTCGATTTCACGTTCAAAGCCCAGTAGCCGCTCTCGTAGGGGCGGGGCTTGCCCCGCCCGTTTACCATGAGGTATGAAGTCGCGCGCAGCGTGAATATCTAACCCGGGTGCCCCATCCTGCTTGCCCTGAGTGCATTGGCGAAGGGAGCCCTTTCTGCGAAGGGTGGGGCTTTACCCTTCGCCCGGCTATCATTCAGAACGTGGTCGTTCTCTCCAGGTAGTAAATTGCAATTAACTCAGGAAAGCGGGATAACCAGCCCAAAGGGCTACTTCTTTTGTACGTATCCGCACCAGCGACAAACAACCAAATTCCTTAGCTGGTCGAGTTCCGCTTGAGTTGGCGGCGGCATGTCGGCTGCGGGAGCGGGCGCGAAGAACACGCTATCCCAACCTGCTGGATTCTGGCATTTTTTTTGTTTCACAACATTATTCTCCAACATTAAGGTGTGAAACCCGCGACTATGATAGCATAAAAATCATGCTGACTTTTCTTCTAATCCTCATAGCCATCTTCCTTGGCATCATTTCGTACGATTTGCACGTGCTCAGAGCCGCGCTGGGCAGCCGCTCCACGCCAGACATTCCCACCACACAAGACATCACAGAAGCGGTTGAAGAAGCTCTCTACAATCATTTTGTTGAGAGGAGATTCACGGAGAGGGAAGACTTCCAGGAAGAGGTCAAGCGGATAATCGAGAACCAGAAGAAACCAGAGGACTCGACAGCGCCACCGCCCGCAGCCGGTTCCGGCCTCTGAACGTCCGGTGCAATTTATCCTTCATCACGGAGCGAGGAATCTGCTTTTCAGATCGTCGTTCTGTCGTATACTACCAAGCTGTTGTGATTGACATTCTTCTCATAAGGATTTTTCTCGTTTGAACGAAGCCGGGAATCATAATCTTCATCTTTTCGCTGTCCTCACTGCGTGCTGCACTTTTCTTCTCATCATCGCCGGCGCGTTGGTCACCAGCAATCAGGCGGGCCTGTCTATTCCAACCTGGCCGCTGGCCTACGGCTCGTTTTTTCCGCCCATGGTTGGCGGGATTCGCTGGGAATGGAGTCATCGTATCGCCGCCGGCACGGTAGCGATCCTCACCGCGATTCTCGCCGTTCTCCTCTGGTTCCGCGAATCGCGTCAGTGGGTCCGAATCCTGGGCCTCGCCGCGTTTTTGCTGGTTGTCGCTCAGGCGCTCCTGGGACGCTTCACGGTGAAGACATTTCTTGACCCGCCCGTTTCCGCCGCGCATGCCACGCTTGCGGAGCTGTTTTTCGTCACCACCGTAGCCCTCGCCGTCTTCACCGGAAAATGGTGGACGGGCGATGTGCCGCAGTTGCATGATGACGAATCGCCGAAATTGCGTACCCTGGCAATTTGGACTTCCTCCCTGATTCTCGTCCAAATCATTCTCGGCGCCGCCTTCCGCCACAACGCTTTCGGCATTATTCCGCATCTTATCGGCGCGGCGGTCGTCACCTTCATGGTCTTCTGGACCGTTCTCGCAACGGCCACGCGTTTCCGAACGGTCAGAGACTTGCGTGTTGCCGCGCGCTACCTCGAAATCGCCCTCGGCGTCCAATTGTTGCTGGGAGGCGCCGCCTATTGGGCGGTCCTCGCCGCTCGTGACGCTGTGCAGCCCACCGCCATTTACGTCTCGCTGACCGTCGCCCACGTTGCCGTTGGCGCGCTCACCTTCGCCGCCAGCGTTTTCCTGACGCTGCGCTGCTTCCGCATGATTGTTCGATCGCATGCGCCCGCCGCTCTCGAATCTCCGCGCGAACGAGTGGCATCGTGAGAATCTCTGTGAGAACTCCTGTTTTTATAAGGGCACGGCTTCAGCCGTGCCGTAGCCGCCGCGATATCAATGCGGCTTCAGCCGCTGAGGCGCGTATTTTGCGGGTGTCACACAGACCCGTGAGGCTGGCGCCATGAGCACCACGCGCGTTACTTCTATTGAGGCTTCTGCGCGCTCCATGTCGCGCTCCTGGGCGTATCTGCAACTCACCAAGCCCGACGTTACTTTTCTCGTCGTGCTCACCACCGCCGCTGGTTTTTATCTAGGCGCAACCGGCCCGCTCAACGCCGTAACAATGTTCAACGCCGTCTTCGGCACCACTCTCGTTGGCGCTGGCACGGCCGCGCTGAATCATTACATCGAGCGCGCCAGCGACGCCAAAATGCGCCGCACCTGCTTGCGCCCGTTGCCCATAGGCGCGTTGCGGCCCTCGGAAGCCTGCGCGTTCGGCAGCGGCCTCGTCCTCGCCGGAGGAATCTATCTCGCCCTTTTTACGAACTGGCTGGCCTGCGCGCTGGCCCTGCTCACCACGCTTCTCTATCTTGGCCTTTACACGCCGCTCAAAAAACATACCACTTGGGCCACCGCCATCGGAGCCTTCCCCGGCGCAATTCCGCCGCTCGTCGGCTGGGCCGCGGCGCGTGGCTCGTTGAACGAAGGCGCATGGCTCCTTTTCGGCGTGCTCTTTCTCTGGCAGTTCCCGCATTTCTATTCCATCGCCTGGATGTATCGCGAGGACTACGCCCGCGCCGGCATTCAAATGCTTCCGGTGGTCGATCGCACCGGCTCCGCCACGTTCGGCCAGATTATTTTCTGCGCCGCGGCCCTTGTGCCCATCAGCCTGCTGCCTTCGGTGATCGGCCTCGCTGGCGACAGCTATTTCTTCGGCGCGCTGCTCATCGGCATGCTCCTGCTCGAAGCCTGCCTCTGGGCCTCGCGCTCCCGCACCAACCTTCGCGCCAAATGGCTCATGCACGCCACCGTCGCTCACATTCCCGTTCTCTTAGGCTTGCTCATGCTCGACAAAGTTGTAAAATAAATTTTTGTAAATTGAATAAGAAAGGCTCCCACCGCCTATGCTCGAAGTGGCCATAATTTCTCTCGTCATGATTGTTCTGTCCATCCTCGGGCTGGTTTGGGATTTCGCCAGCGGCCTTATCGCTTCCGGCGTGGACGGCATCCTTCTTTTGCTCGTCTGCCTGATGATCGGCGGAGTTTTCTCTTTGCAGCTTCTGCTCCTCGCGCGCGAAAACATGCGCTCGCGCAACGGCCCTTCAGGCAGCGGGAAGTAATTTTTGCCCGCTCTCGCCCTGCTCATTCCGCTCGCCGAATTGCCGCGCCTCAACGCCTTCCTCAATGGCGCCAGCGCCATTTTGTTGCTGACCGGCTATACTTTCATCCGCGCCGGACGCGTCTTGCAGCACAAAATCTGCATGCTCTCGGCGGTAGCCTGCTCCGCATGCTTTCTCGCCTCCTACGTTTACTTCCATTACCACGCAGGGCTTTTCCGTTTTTCAGGGCAGGGAACTATCCGTCCCGTTTATTTCACCATTTTGATTTCGCACACCATTCTCGCCATCGTCATCGTTCCGCTCGTACTCATCACTTTGACTTTCGCGCTTCGCTCGCGTTTCCTGCGCCATCGCGCCATCGCCCGCTGGACGCTGCCCATCTGGCTCTACGTATCCATCACTGGCGTCATCGTCTACTACCTCCTCTTCGTCCTCTACAAACCCATTGCCTCCGCCCGAGGCCTCTAGCGACCAGCTTCTGACGCCGTTTACTAACGCCGTTTAGGGGGTCGGAGCTTCAGCTCCGACATACAGCCGGGCGAACCTGGGGCTTAAGCCCCTGAGGGCGTGGCGTTCGAAGGTCAGTTTGAATTTTCTTGTTTGAATTTTCTTGATCACGCCACAAAGAGTCAAAATTCAAAACTGACCCATTACCAGCCGAGAGTGACCCAGTTCCCGCTAACCGCGTTTCTCGGAACTTGGAAAAGATTTCGTCAGCGGCGACGGAGCAAGAATGCCGCAACGAGCACATCTCTCGCGTAGAAACCTGTTAGGATTAGGGAATAAGCCCCTGATGCGCGATGCTGTGAATTTGGTCGTTGTGCGGTAAAGAGATGGAGAGTATGAGCGAATCCTCGCTTGCGTCAGGAGAAACGAAGGTATATCGGCTCAATTTGGTCTATCGGCTGTATCACTTTGCTATCGGAGCCGCAGCACTTGTTGGTGCCGTACTGGTGCATGATTTTCTGGTCTTGTCGGTGGTGCTGGCTCTGTTCGGCGTGTTTATGATCTCTCACCCGCTTGTCATGGCGGTGACCGTGGACCAGTATTCCGTTAGGTTCAAGAGCGTATTCTCGGAGAGGTCGTTGCAGCGTTCTTCGATCACGGCGGTTGAAACCAAGCATACGGGCAAAGGGAATATTCTGATCTTGTGGGGGAATATTGACGAGAAAGAGAGTCTAGCAATTCCGGACCTCTTTGCCTTCGACGACGATTGGGATAATTGGTTGAGTACCTACAGAAACTTAAGTGATAATAAGCCGATCAGTTTGTTCTGAAGTCCGCCCCAGTTTAGTGAGCGAATAACATGCAATGCTGACCTTCCCTGGTGTGGCTTTCACATCCAATTCGGTTAAAGACTCGGCGCGCCACCAAATCAAACTGAGTCACTACCAGCAGCCCGCTCTTTAGGCCCCCAAGCGCCTTTCTGTTATCCTGTAAAATTCAGGGAAGGGAATTGCTTTGAGCAACGCAGACAATTTGGGCAACCCGCAAAATTCACGCGCCGCAGACTCCCCCGCCAAGCCGCCGCGCCCGCCGCTCAGCGCCCGCTGGACCTACATCGTCCTCGCCCTTACCCTCCTTTTCATTCTCCTGCCATTTCTTTTTTGGCGCGCCACCTGGTTCGGACGCCCGCTCACCAATGCGCAGCTCGCCGATTATTTGAATCCCGCCTCGAACGCTCACGACATCCAGCACGGCCTCTCGCAAGTCGCCGACCGCATCGTGCGCCACGACCCCTCCGTGAAAACCTTTTACCCGCAAGTCATCGCTCTCTCGTCGAGCCCGCACACCGCCATTCGCACCATGGCTGCGTGGACCATGGGCCAGGACAATCAATCGCCGCAATTCCACGCCGCGCTGCTTCCTATGCTCAACGATTCCGACGTCAATGTCCGCCGCAACGCCGCATTAGCCCTCGTCCGTTTCCACGACTCGTCCGGCCACGCCGTCATCGTCGCCATGCTCAAGCCCGCACTGCTCGATTCCGCTTACGCCGGAACGCTTCGCGCGCGCCTCAAGCCCGGCGAAAGTCTGAACACCGACACGCTCGTCGCGCAACTCCAAACGCCCACCGGCGAAAAGGACATTCGTTCCGAAATTCCCGGCACGCTCAATCGCTGGCTCGTCAATGACGGCGTCGCCGTCACCGCCGGCGAGCCCATCGCCACCATTCTCCCCAGCGACGACGAAGTTTGGGAGGGCCTCCGCGCCCTGTTCCTGATCGGCACGCCCGCCGATCTCGACGCCATCGCGCCCTACGCTCGCGGCGGCGGCGACGCTCCTCCGCAACTCGCCGAACAAGCCCGCATGACCATGCAGGAAATACAAGCCCGCGCCTCCGTCCTCCCCGGTCCGACAAACTAGCAGCGGGGGTGCCCTGTAAAGCCCGCACTCTTCCCAGAAAGTGTGGCGCAGGCCCTTAGAGTGCGTGTGAAGACTCCTGTTCTTGTAAGGGCACGGCTTCAGCCGTGCCGTAAACGTCGCATTTTCATTGCGGCTTTAGCCGCTGGGGTATGTATTTCGCCGTTGCCACACAAATTCTCTCAGCCTGTGCCCTTCCTCTGTAGCGCAGAACTTCGCTTGCCCCGACGCTCGTTGTCGGGGCGTCCTTTTGCAAAGCTCTGCACCTTTTCGACGGCCGTCGCAAGGCGGCAATCAACCGTTTGCCCTGCTTGCCGCCTTCTCTTTGGTCCGTAATCTGTCATCCCGTCCCGGTCGCGCCTTTCGCGGACGGCGGTGAGGGACCTGTTTCTCATGGCACAGGCTTTAGCCTGTGCGTATTTGCGTTGCCTTTGCCTCTGTAGCGCAGAACTTCGCGCTTTTTGCGAAGATCTGCGGTCTTTCGCCGTTGGTCACCAGCCACTTTCAGTCAATTTCACATTTCTCGCGCCCTCTGCTATAATTGTTTTGTACCAAGAACAGAAAAGTTTCCCGGGAGGAAGTCAGAATGGTCTCGCTAACGCCGGTCGCCGTTACTAAAGTCAAAGAAATCATCTCGCAGCAGAACCCCGTTCCCACGGGCCTGCGCGTCGCTGTCGTCGGAGGCGGCTGCTCCGGCTTCAGTTATCACATGGCCTTCGAAAATCAGATAAACGAAGCCAGCGATAATGTCTACGAATTCGACGGCCTTAAAGTCCTCGTCGACCAGATGAGCGAAATGTATCTCGACGGCATCTCCATTGACTACATCGAATCCATCGAAGGCTCCGGCTTCAAGTTCAATAATCCTAACGTCAAGAGCACCTGCGGCTGCGGCTCCTCCTTCAGCGTCTAACTCACATCGCACCATCGAAATTCACGGGCGCTCCTCAGTGAGCGCCTTTTTTATTTTGTCATTCCGAGCGAGTCCCGATTCTTTCATCGGGACGACGAGGAACCTGCTTTGCGGTCTGCCTTCGTAACGGCGGAGTTTGCCTCGCCCGTCGCGCGCCTCTGCCTTGCCCTTTCGGGTGTCCCATCCTGAGCGCCTTCTGCGAAGGGTGGGTTTTTGCCGTTGACTTCTTAGCACAATCATCGCCGCTTCACCTTCCGCCCGTTTGCAAATTTCCCTCCGCCTTCGTATGCTGAACGTTCGCCATGAAAATCGCTCTCGCCCAGTTCAACTCCACGGTCGGCGACTTCCTCGGCAATTCCGCCCGCATGCTCGAAATGGCCGCCGATGCAAAATCCCGCGCCGCCGACCTGGTCATTTTTTCTGAACTCTGCCTCTGCGGCTATCCGCCGCAAGATCTCGTCGAACGCCCCGCCTTCCTCGAACGCAACCAAACAGCGCTAAAAGAACTCGCCTCCAAAATGCCCATTCCCGCCATCGTCGGCTACGTTGGCAAAGCGCAAGTCCAGCCCGGCAAACCCGCCGCCAATTGCGCCGCGCTTCTTCGCGACGGCGAAATCGCCTTCCGCCAGCGCAAAATGCTTCTCCCCACTTACGACGTTTTCGATGAGTCCCGCTATTTCCAGCCCGCGCGCTCGCAGTCCAATTTCGAACACGCCGGCCAGCAGCTCGGCATCACCATTTGCGAGGATTGTTGGAACGACAAAGAGTTTTGGGCGCAGCGCCTCTACGAGCGCGATCCCGTCACCGAACTGGTCGGGCAGGGAACTACTATCCTTATCAATATTTCTGCCTCGCCCTACAATCTCGACAAACGCAATCTCCGCGCTGACATGCTGCGCTCCCTCGCGCGCCATCACAAAGTCCCCGTCGTCTACGTCAATCAGGTTGGCGGCAATGACAGCCTCGTTTTCGACGGCTCCAGCCTGGCCTTCGACGCGCACGGCAATCTCGTCGCCCGCGCTCATTCCTTCGAAGAAGACCTCGTCATTTATGATACCGCCTCAAACACCGGCGACATTCGCCCGCAGCCTCGCGACGAACTCGAAGCCGCCTACGACGCTCTCGTCGTCGGCACACGCGATTATGTCCGCAAATGCGGCTTCCGCACCGCGGTCATCGGGCTCAGCGGAGGCATTGATTCCGCCTTGGTTGCCGCCATCGCCGCCGACGCCCTCGGCGCCGAGAACGTTCTCGGCGTCAGCATGCCCGGCCCGTATTCTTCCGAAGGCAGCGTCACCGATGCGAAAAAACTCGCGGAAAATCTGCGCATCAAATATCTCACGCTTCCTATTCACGAAATTTTTCAGTCCTATCGCAAAACTCTATGCGCCGCATTCTCTGGCCAAAAAGAAGACGCCTGCGAGGAAAACATTCAGGCGCGCATTCGCGGCAATCTGCTCATGGCCCTCTCCAACAAATTCGGCGCCATGGTGCTCAGCACCGGAAACAAATCCGAATACGCCGTCGGCTACAGCACCCTCTACGGCGACATGGCCGGCGGCCTCGCGGTCATCTCCGACGTGCCCAAAATCATGGTCTATGAACTCGCGCGCCTCGTGAATCGCGAAAGGGAACTGATCCCCGGCTCAACCATCACCAAAGCTCCCTCCGCCGAGCTTCGTCCCAATCAAACCGACCAGGATACCCTCCCCCCCTATGACGTTCTCGACCGCATTCTCAAAGCCTACGTCGAAGACCTGCGCGCCCCCGGCGAAATCTCCAGCCTTTTCGGCTATCCCATCGAACTCGTCCGCGAAGTCGCTCGCATGGTTGACCGCAGCGAATACAAGCGCAAACAAGCCCCTCCCGGCCTGAAAATCACCAGCAAAGCCTTTAGCGTCGGCCGCCGCTTCCCCCTCGCCAACAAATTCACTCCGTAAGCCCACACTTACCGACGCTTCTTATGCTGTGCAGCGTAAGTGCCTATACCTCTGAATGTCTTGCCTTTTTCGGAGTGCGGCGGCTCGACGCCGCTTTGCCGGGAACTGCTCCCATGCCGAGCAGGTGAATCGTACCAGCACCCCGCAATGCTCATTCTCATCCCGAACCCGGTCGCGCCTTCTGCGAAAGGCGGTGAGGACCCTGCTGTTCTCCTTGGTGGCGGGTGCCTATCGCGCGCGCTCTTCGCGAATAGTGGGTTGGTCGCTGCCTTCGCAGCACAGGCTCTTAGCCTGTGTGTAATCGCTCTTGTAGCGCAGAACTTCGCGTTTCCTGCGGAAGATCTGCGGCTTCTCGCATTTGCATTCGTAGGGGGCTGCTTGCTGCGCCCGCCGCGCGCAACGCGAAACGGTTTTGCGATCGTGACACAAGAAACCGAAATTCAAACTGCTTCCTGCTTCTTTTTCCCATCTGCCCGATGTATTCTGTGTTTTCTCTTTTTTAGCAGGAAACCGGGAAGGGAACTGAGCTGCTCTAAGCTTTAGCTGTGTATCTCCAACGCAATTTTATCTTGAAAGGTTCGCACTAATGTTCAAACGCGCAATTCTTCTTGTCACAATTTTCGCATTATCCGTCGCCGCGCAAACCAAACCCGCCACGCAAAGCTCCGCCGGACCATCCTCTCCCGCCGACGCGCAACTCGTCTCCAAAGTCGAATCCTACCTCCGCGTCCTCTTCGGCTGGGGCCCTGAATACAAAGTCACCCTCGGCCCCGTGACTCCCGCCGAAATTCCTGACCTCGAGAAAATTCCCGTCTCCATCAACTATCAGGGACACGACGAGAAGGGAACTGTCTACGTCACAAAAGATGCCCACTACATGTTCCGCGGCGAAATCCGCGACATGACCAAAGATCCCTTTGCCGCTAATCGCGCAAAAATCACCACCAATGACTCCCCTTCCTCCGGCCCCGCAGACGCCAAAGTCACTGTCGTCGAATTCAGCGATTTCGAATGCCCGCACTGTCAGGTCATGTACCCCATCGTAAAACAACTCGAGTCCGAATTTCCGCAGGTCCGCTTCGTTTTCAAAAATTTCCCGCTCGAACAGCTTCATCCCTGGGCCATGAGCGCCGCCCTCGCCGCCCGCTGCGTCTACAAAACCTCCAACGCCGACTTCTTGAAATTTCAGGGTTCCGTCTTCACCAATCAGGACATCATCACGCCCGATAACGCCTGGGACATGCTCACTCAGTACGCTGTCGCCGCCGGAGTTTCCGCCGACGCGCTCCATTCCTGCATGACCGATCCAGCAACTAAGGCCGCCGTCAACGCTGACATCGCTGAAGGCAAATCTCTCAACGTCGAAAGCACTCCCACTTTTTTCATCAACGGCCGCCCTTTTCAGACCGACAACAAGGCCGATTTCGAACAAATCATCCGCTTCGCCCTCGCACACTAACCGCGTGCCATCCGCTTCATCCGCGCGCGCCTTCTTCTTGCTTTGTCATTTGTAGCGCAGAGTCTCGTATTTTGAGACTCCGCAGCTTTTGGCGGATTTGACGCGCTGCTGCTGTGGATTCGCTGGCCCGAATCTTCGCCGCATCTCCGATCCACAATTCGTGCCCCAACTGTGCCAGCCGTTCCATGAACCACTGGCAGTTTCCCGGTCGATTCCACATCCCGATCAGCGCCGGCGCCCGAAGCCCGCGATAAAACTTCTCGGCCTCGCCCGAAGCATGATCGAGTTTCTGCTCCGCGGTCTCCCCCGTCACCGTGTCCAGCCAACAAATCTGCTGCCAGCTCGGATGGTAATCACATCCTATAATCAGTATGCGAAGGCTCCTTTCGACCGAATTTAGCTTCGGTCCTCCAATCAGAAGCTTGCTCGGCCCCCGATCCGAGCCTTCGTTCTTATCCAATCAACCCGTCGTTCTTCAGGGTGCGTCTTTGCCATGTTGCGGATGCCCGTGCTCGATTTTTTGGGCGCCTCTGCCTCTGTAGCGCAGAGTCCCGTATTTTGAGACTCTGCGGCTTTTGGCGACTTTCGGAGCGCCCCCGGTACTCGGTGGGTAACGCAACCCGTCGTTCTTCAGGGATGCTTCTTTTTCCATGTAGCACCGCACTTCGCGCCTCTTGCGGAGCTTTGCATTCCTAGGCCCGGGCTTGTTAAGCCGACATCGGACCTGCCTTTGTTACGGCGATGCGCCCTAAGCACTCGACGACGCATATGCCGGGTCCAACCTACCACCGCAGAATGTCGCTGTAGGTTGCTTGAGCCGGAGGTGTTACCAGCGGGATCTTCTCGGCTGACTAGGTCGCATAGCGCACGCCCTTACCAGCCTCAAAGTAATCATAATAATGATTAGAAGAATCTGAGTAGATAAATCTTATGGCGGGGTGGGTGGGGTGTTAAGGCTTATTTCGGTTGTCGCGGCAAAGTGAGAATGTCCGGTTTGTGCAAGGTAGAAATGTGCAGTTTCATGCGGGGCGGGAGGCGGGACGGAAACGGGGCGAGTCGAGTTGAGAGCGTGCGAATGGGAGCGGGAGTGGTTGAAGGTGCTGGAACTAGTGGAGGGCATTTAACTTTTCATCACCGCATTGGGCTCAAAGGTCCGGTTTGTGCAAGGTAGAAAAGGATACGTCCGCCAGCCGGATCTGACAAGCTGTTGCTGAATCCCCGTAGCTAAACCGGCTGGCGTCATTGTCTGGACACTGCTTAGATTGAACTCTTGTTCAAAAAAGTCGCTACGCGCCAAGCTTTCGATGGCAGCAAGGCGCAGAATAACTGACGTAACCGCTCCTGGACTAGTGGCCTGGGCAGAATGCAAAACGGCCTGCGGATTGTATTCGACACCGAGTTCCATCTCAGCCGCAAAATCCTCGTATATAGACCATGTAAGGTCCTCGGTTTCTTTGTTTTCCTTGCTGTCCCCTGCGATCTGACGCCCAAAGAGTTTCCGCGCTTCCTGTCGCGATATTAAGTAGTCATGGGAACCTAGCTCAGCAACAAGGGTCTTTATAATCTGGTCGATACGTTTTTTGTCCGTACGATGGCTTGCGAGCAACACCCTCGCAAACCTTTGGATCTGCTGACGACTTCGGAAGACATCGCCCAGCGCAAGAGGATGCACCCGATCGGCGAGCATCTTTACGCCTGCAATCAGGTGCTCCTCGCTCTTGATACCCCAATCTTCTTCGATTAGAGCCTTAAAACCAGCGACACTCTCGACGCTGACTGGAAGCAATTGGCGCTGCCCAGGCATGAGCTCAATAGCAGGGTTAAGGGGGCTGGTAATGCTTGGATCGATAGGACTGAGGGTCCCAGCCTTCGTCATGAGAATCTCATTAGCGCCTAATGCGAATAGTGTTCCACCGCTATGGCATTTCTCGGGGACAAGGACTCGAACGTTCTTAGTAAATTCCCGAATTAGACGACTCAGCCCAAATGCAGCCAATGTGTCGCCGCCCAAAGTGCAAACGAGGACGTCAACCTGAGTATGATCTTCGAATAAATTCAGATGCTTGAAAAAGAGCGGAATAGCGTCTTTAGCGATTTGTCCGACAGCATTTTGCCGGTCAGAAGTGAGATAGCATAGCAGGCGGGATTTCCGCTTCTGCTCTATCTCGGCGATTAGTGCCTTGCGCGTCGTTCTGGACATTGGCCAACGGTCGGAGTCTATTCATCCTAGAGGTACTTGTCAATAACTATACCTCTTGATTTAACGGCGGTGCAGCACGGCGCGGATGCCGTGCTTGGGGCGCAGAGTTACGGACGGAAATAATTTTATCGGGTAATCCGGGACGAGCGCGAATTGGAAGCGCTGCGCGATGGTGGCGAGCAGCAGCGTGGCTTCCATCATGGCGAATCCGGCGCCAATGCAGACGCGCGGGCCTCCACCGAAAGGAAAATAAGCAAAGCGCGGAATTTTTCCGGTGCGGACGGGATCTTCGCGCCAGCGCTCCGGCGAAAATCGTTCCGGCTCGGGGAAAAAGCGCGCGTCACGATGCGTGACCCACGGGATCAGAAAAATATCCGTGCGCGCGGGAAGCGTGTAGCCTCCTGCCTGGAATTCATTGCGCGCCTGGCGGCCAATTCCCCACGCGGGAGGATAGAGGCGCATGGATTCCTTGATGACCATTTCGGTGTAAGGCAAGCGCGGCAAATCTTCGGCAGCGGGCGCGCATCCACGCAGAACTTCGTCGAGTTCGGCGTGCAGTTTACGCTCGGCATCGGGATTGGTGGCCAGCAGATACCACGTCCACGAGAGCGCGATGGCGGTGGTTTCGTGGCCGGCGAGAAATAGCGTCATGAGCTGATCGCGCAACTGAACGTCGGTCAGCGGATGGCCCTGTTCATCGCGGATTTCGAGTAACGCGCCGAGAAGGTCGTGCGAATTCCCTGTTGTGCCCGCCGGAAACTTCTGCGCTGCGGAATCTCGTGAAGAAGACCGGCGTTCGCGAATGATTCCGTAAATAATTTCGTCGAGCTGCTTACGCGCGCGGCGCATGCGGCGCGTCCCGGGAACCGGAAAATTATCGGGCAGAAGAAACGCCCAGCCGGCGATGCGCGTGAATTGCTTCATGGCAGTCTCGAGAGCGGCACCGACGCGCGCGGTGCTCGAAGTGACGTCCGCGCCGAAGAGCGCTTTCGCGACGATCTCGACGGTGAGCGCCATCATTTCCTGATGCAGGTCGCGCGTTTCGCCGTCGCGCCAGGATTGCATCATGCGCGCGGCGCACTCGGACATCACCGGCGCGTAAGCGAGAATGTTTTCGCGCCGAAATGCGGGCTGCAACATTTTGCGCTGGGCGCGCCACTCTCCGCCCTCGCTGGTCAGCAGACCCTTGCCGAGGACTTTGGCGAGAGCGCGATAGTCGCGGGACTTCAGAAAAGTTGCCGGATCGGTGAGCAGCACGGACTCGATCGCGTCCGGATGCACGAGCATGATCATCGGAACGTGGAGAAATTGGAAATAAACCACGTCGCCGAATTGATGCGCGGCGCGTTCGAAGCCGATGAGCCAGTCCGCGCCGGGGAACGGCACGTTGCCGAAAGCCAGCCAGCCGCGCGGGCCGCGAGGCAAGTTGTGCGATTGTTTGCGCGGCGCTGCAAGGGTTACGCTCATCGCACAAATAGTTTAGCAGCTTTGCGATATGCCGACTCGAACGAGGGCGCTCGTTCAGCTAACCGAAGAGGGTGCCGGCGGCGAGGCCGACGCCGCCGAGAATCGAGCCGATGCTCGAGCCTTTCGAGGATTGCTCCTGCACGTTGAGCAATTCCGGGGGAACGCCCATGGCGCGGCCGAGCAAGTTCGTGTCGATGTTGTACGTGCTGCCGAGCGCGTTGAGACCCGCCAGCTGCTGGCCGATTTTCTCGTTGGCGAATTGAATTTGGTCGGACTGCGCTTGATTGGCGAGCGTTTGCGCTTCTTGCTGGCCGAGTTGCGAATCGAGCGCGTTGTAGCCTGCGGCATTGTTGGTGCGCGCGACGCGATTCGCCGCCGTTTCGCGCAGCGCGTCATAAGCGGTGCGGGCCGCGCCCATGCCCTGCTGCTCGATGGCGGACTGTTCGGCGGGCGTGTAGCCGGGACTGTTGAGCAGCTGCTCGATGCCCGGCAGGAGAAAAGAGCGGTCCTGTTGGCCCTGCTGATTGGCCTGCGAGATGAGTTGGTTCTGCGACGCGAGCTGCTGCTGCGTCAGTTGCTGCGTTTTTTGCTGTGCGGCACGGCTCATGATTCACTTCCTTTCGTGAACGTACGCCGCTCTCTGCGGCCGGAGGGTCGTTGCTGTGACAAGAAAAAGTGACGAGTGGCTAGAAAATGCAAAAGCGAACACATCAACGCACAGCCGAACTCATGGATGCA
The DNA here is from genome assembly GCA_035307965.1 of Candidatus Acidiferrales bacterium. Lineage (GTDB taxonomy): Bacteria > Acidobacteriota > Terriglobia > Acidiferrales > UBA7541 > DAHUXN01. The sequence continues at coordinate 115,147 of DATGHO010000038.1, forward strand.
CGTTTAGCGGAGAGGCTTGCAATACGGCGTCCAGGAATCGTCGCGGAGCCAGCCGAGATTTTCGAGGCGGCGGCCGAAGCGTTTGGAGATGCGCGGCGGTAGCCAGGCGTGCGCATCGTCGAGGCCGCGCGCGCGCAAATCGGCGGCGCCGGCGCGATGCAATTCAAGCAAACGCGCGTAGCGCTGGCGCGGCGTGCCCGCGTGCGGATCGGCGAGCAGGTACATTTCGCAAGTCAGGCGCGCAAGTGCGGCCATGACGATCTTTTGTCCTTTTGCCCCGCCGCAATTCCCTTCCCGGCGAGATTCGTCCGCTGAATCAGCCGGGGCGTCTTCGCAAAGCACAAGTTTGCTGACGAAAATCGGGTCGCGCAAATCGGGAAACGGATAGTCGAAACCTTGCGCGTGATGCATGGCTAACAGCGCGTCGAGATCCGCGTCATTATATTCGCGCACGCTCATCAAAATACTCGGTGGCGCAGGAGCGGATTCACGCGCGCGAGCTTTTCGGCGATGGTGAACGTATCATCGCCCGCGCTGACACCGAGCGGCGCGAGAGCGGCAGCGGCGCGTTCTGAAATGGCCGTGCGCGCCAGTGGATGCGGAAACGCTTCAACCTCGGCGTCGTTTTCGAGCGCGATGTGCGCGGCTTCGTCGGCGGTAACCAGAACAAAGATCGCCTCACTGCGATTTGCTTGAGATAGCTGTGCCCCTGAATTCGCGGCGTCCATGTCCGCAAATGGCGGCGCCGCAGAAGGCCTCAGGTCAGTTTGCGCAAACTCACCGCAAACGGGACCTGAGCTACACGGTAAGTTCGCAGTGCTCTCCGCTGCACGCAGGATAATGAAATGAGTTTCCACGCAATGCGGCGCGTGGCGCTGCCAGGCGGCCGCTGTAGCCAAGTAATATCGCTTGCCCGTCATGTAAGTGCCTCATTTAGCGTGCCTTGAGTACGGATCCTGTGCGGCAGCGAAACACTTTATAATCTTAATATATAACTTGACATAATTGATGCATAGATGCTAAAAGTTAATATATTGGAGTGAATGAATGGATATATCTAAGGCAATGTGCCCTGATTGCAAGCAGCCGATGAAGCTTTCCAAGGCGGTGTGCCCGTCGTGCGGAGTCGCCATGGACGGAGATTTCGAGGTCTCGCCTTTGGGCAAGCTGTCGCTCGAGGACCAGGCATTTGTGATGGCCTTTGTGCGGCATCACGGGTCGCTCAAGAAAATGGAGAGCCTGTTCGACATCAGCTATCCGACGGTGAAAAACCGCTTGAACGCAATTGCCGCGGCGCTGGACAAGAATTTTGAGGCGCCCACGCCAAACGCGTACGTGCTGGAGCAGCTCGCGCGCGGCGAATTGACGGTTGACGAGGCGCTGGACCGGCTCGGCTGATCTTTTTCGAAGAAAAAGTTCCCGAAAGGAAAGAAAACATGTCCGCTGAAACGAAAAAGGTGCTTGAAATGCTGGCCGCGGGGAAGATTTCCACCGAGGATGCTGAGCGGCTACTCGATAAATTGTCGAACGGCCCTGCTGGGCAAAGTTCGCAAGCGGGCGCGACGAATCTGCAAAACGCCTCGGGAACAACCGCAGCTTCAACGGGCGCGGCTGCTGGCGGGAAGCGGCCAAAGTTTCTGCGCATACAGGTGGAACGGCCCGGCCGCGAAGAGGTCAACGTGCGCGTGCCGCTTTCCGTTGCGCGGGGCGAACGGCACTGGATGGCGTTCTTGCCTTCACGCGTAGCCGAGAAACTGTCGGAGCACGGCATCGACTTCGGCTCGCTGGATGCGATGAGCGATGAGGAATTTCAAGCGGCGCTCGACCGCATCAATGTTGACATCCAGAAGGGCAATGGCAAAAAAGTCCGCATTTACGCTGAATAGTTCGCGGCAGCAACCGCAATGCTCCCTCGCCAGAAGATGAATTGATATCCGGGCCGGCTTCGCCATTCATCGCAAACATTCCGCCGAGATGCAGCGCTGATACTTACGAGCTGAAGTTGTAGTTGTGGGTGAGCACCGAAGCGCCGATCTGGCTGGCGAAGAATTCGTGATCCGGCTCGCAGGTGACGATCACTTTTGTTCCTTCCTCGATCACCACTTCGATTTTCTTCAGCGTGAGCCAGCCGTAGCGTCCCATCAGAATATCGCCGAGGCAGAGGCGTTCAGCGCGCACCGGCGCATCGTCAACCAGCGTAAAAACGTGATGCGGCGTTACGTCGACAGTGTCGCCGTTGGAAAGTGTGAGACGCACAAAAGTTTCGCACGCGTGAACTTCGTGGCGAATGATTTGCGTCCAGTTTTCACGTCCGCGAATGTGATCGCCGACGCGCGCACGTTGGACGGGCACAAGGCCGCGATCTTTGGTAAGCACTAGCATGTTTCCGCGCAAGCACGACCCGGAGCCGCCGCCAGAACCGCCTCCGGTTCCTGAAGAAGTTGTGGCAGCGGTCATGGCGCCCGCGGAGAGCGGAATGCGTCCCTGCAACGCTTGTTGCTGCGCGGCAGCGATTGTTTTTGCAGATTGTGCGTTCGCGGGATTCCCTGCTCCGCCGGCGACGAATGCCAGCGCGAGTTGCGTTTCATCCCAGTAAGGGTAGAAAAAATAGGTTGTGGCGGCAGCGAGTCCGGTGACGGCGAGCGAGCCGTTGGCGATTTGCGTTTGCGTGCCGTCGGCGCGGAGAATCGCGAGGCTGGTCCACATCCACGTGATGCTCGAAGTGGTGCTGGCGTAGGTGAACGCGTTGGACCACGTTGGCGGCAACGAGCCTCTCATCAGCACGCCTGATTTTGCGGGATCAACTTTATTTTGCGTGAGCGCGGCGGCGGAAACGCGCGCGAAGTCGGCGCCATCGGTGACGCCGGAGTCGAGCGAAAGTTTCAGATTGTTGACGCCGGAGACTACGCGCTTGAGCGATTCGTAGAGATGCGTGTTGACGCGTTTGAGCGCCTCGATTTGGGGAATGTTCAGCATAAAGATGGTGACAAGTGACCAGTGACGAGTGACGAGCAAACAATTCGAGCAGTCGGCGCGCATGGCGGCCTTTAGGCTCCGTGCGACACGCGGGCGCCGCGCCGAAACCTGATGCTGCTGCGAATCCACACAGGCCTGCGCCATGCGAGACCTCATGTCAGTTCGCACACACCGCGAACGGGACATGAGCTACAAATGCAATGCACGGCGGCGCTGCAGAAGCGCGGCGGAATGGTAAGATGCGACGCGAAAGAAATACTGTGAGCCCGGCAAAATTCAATTTGGCGTCGTGGGTGGCGCGCGAACTGTTTTCAGGCAAACTGTTTTCCCGCGAGCCGTTTTCACGCGAGGCGGTGAAAATTATTCTGCTGCCGACGGGCGCGGCGATTGTCTACGGCATCGTGATGGACCAGATCACCATTCGCATCTGCCCTGAATATTTTACGGTGGCGCATCCGCATATTTTCAACACCGGTTCGCTGACGCTGCTCGCGCTCGGTTGGGGCGTGATTGCGACGTGGTGGGCGGGCGCGATCCCAGGCGTTGCGTTCGCGATTGCAGGACGCACTGGGTCGCTGCCAAAACTGACTTGGCGCAAATTCGTCCGGCCGCTGGTGATTTTGGCGGTCATCATGACCGCAACTTCCGTGGCTGCGGGATTCCTCGGCGCGTGGATGGTCAACGTCGGCAGCCTGCCCGCGGTGCAAGCATGGGCGATGGGGCTGCCGCTCGACAAGCAGGCCGCGTTCATGGCCGACGCTTTCGCGCATGTGTGCAGTTACGCAGTCGGCGCGCTAGGCTGCCTGACGATTGCGACCGCCGCCGCATGGAAACGTTACGCGTAGGTCCGTGGTCCCGAAATCAGCACGAGCGAACATTAAAATTCACACGGCACAGGCGGTCACGGACACGTGCGCAAGGGAAGAATCAGGGGCGGACGCGGCGACTGAGAAAAATCGAAGGCGTCCGTGACATTGTTCGCGGCTGCGTCGCGCATGGTCAGAGGACTCAGGCCGAAGCGCAACTCGATGAATTTCAGTATGGAAGCAAATTCGTACTGCGTGTGCGAGATGAATCCCGTCTTTGCAAACGGCGAAATGATCAGCAGGGGAACGCGCGGGCCAAGGCCATAGAAATCCATGTTCGGCGGCGGGACATGGTCATAGAATCCACCAAAATCGTCCCAGGTCAGGAAGATGGCCGTAGAACTCCAGTCGGGGCTCTGCATGATGGCGTTGATCTGCTGAACGGTCCAATTCTCTCCCCGGCAGGTGCTGCTCGGCGGATGCTCGCTGTTTTTGAAGTTAGTGACCAGCCAACTGACTGCTGGCAGATTGCCGCTCTGCGCGTCAGCGACGAACTGCTGATCCGAGAGCACATTAGTAGTCCAGAGCTGGCCGAGGCGAATGTGCCGAACCGCATCGAGCGCCGACCAGATGTAGCCGCTCTGCCCTTCCCCGGGCGCGTAATACTTCCAGGAGATGCCGGCAGTAGTCAGGCTGTCTGTGAGAGTCTGAAAATCAAAGCAGGGATACACGAAATCTTTCGTGCCATCGGTGTCGATGGTTTCCACGGTGGTACTGGCAGGGGAGTCGCACCCCCAATTGTTGTTGGAGCTATTCGGGTTGTTAACCGCTCCCGCAGATTGAGCCCCGACAGTATAAAGATGATTGGGAAAACTGGGACCTTCAAGAGATGAAAACATGTTGTCGGCTAGCACAAAATTCTGAGCGTAGGCCCAGTAATTGGGGATGTCGGCCTCGTGGAGCTGCGTGTAGGCGAGCGGCGCGCCGCTGATTAAAGTACCGCCCCCAGGAATCAGATCGAACTTGTCCATCTTGCCGTTGTCGACACCGAGATGCGCGGCGCTCCAGTCATGGCTGATGTCGTTCGGTGTTGAATCCGGCGTGTGCCCCAGGGAAATAACTTGGCCCGTCGAGATGGTGCCGGACGTGGCGCCATCGGCGCCCGGGAAGGTGCCGAAATAATTATCGAAGGTGCGATTCTCCTTGACGAGGAACACGATGTGCTGAATTTGACCGCTTCCCGGCGCCGGCGGCGCAGGCGCGTTTGAAGTCAAACCGCAGCCTGCGAGAGCCGCCGTCGTAGCAAAAGTTACCGCGGCCATTCGAGCGAACGCACGAATTCCTTCGCTCATAGGTCACCTCTTGCAACAGGGCACATAACGCCACGATACGAAATATGGCGCGCGGATTGCAAGTCGAAAGAGCTGCGGCGCGGAACCGGAGCATAAGCGCCCGGCGGTCATTGCCCGATTTCAAGCAACCGTTTTACTTGTGGCCGCGGATGAGGGACCACGGGGCGGGCTTGGCCCACGGGACGAGCTTGGTGAGCGAGAACCATGAGCCGACGGCGTTGGCGCCGAATTGAAATGAGGCGCGCTCGGTGTTGATGTTGGTCATCAATTCCAGGTCCTGCGGCGCGGGCGAAGCAAGCGCGAGTGCGCCGAGAGAAATTTCGGAAGCGTCGCCGGGAGTGAACGCCTTGACGTTCAAGGTTCCAGCGCCCTGCGCGTAGAGCGTCAAATATCCAAAAAGATCGCGGCCAGTTGCGCCCGTGCGGGAAAGGAACGCGGCGGTGTAATAAGAATTGATGGCCGCGCCGTCGTCGGAAAGTTGACCTTCAGTGAGCTGATAAATTTTGCCGTTCGCCGAATTGTTGCCCAGGAAAAATGCCGCAGTGCCATTGGAGCGTTCGATGAGCGCGCCACAATTTGCGGAGATAACCCACGGCGCCCATTTGCGGGCCGCACTCGCCGACGCCAAGAGCGGATCGGCGAAACCTTCGGAATAATCGAGCATGAGAATTTCATTTGGCACAGTGGACGCGCCCATGGGCGCGCCGATGTAGATGCGCTTGTGCTGCGTGTCCACGGTGACCCACAGCGTGCTGCCGTATTGCCAGTTGATGGCGTCCCAGGTGGGCTGAATTTCCTGCGAAAGTTTTAGCGGTTCGCCGCCGGCGAAAAGATAAAGTCCGGCGCGCGACGCAATGACCACCCAATCTTCGCCGACGCCCACGCCGTGCGCGGAAGGTGTGCCCACGGAGTTGGAAACCTCCTCGACGTCCCAAAATGCAGGCTCGCTGGTGCCGTTGTCTGCGGTGACGTAGAAGCTGCGCTCCTTCACGAAGTACAAATTGTTGCGAATGACGAACGCGGCGCGAATGGCCTGTCCATTGTTGACGGCGATTTCGATGAGGCCCTGCACGCCGTCGTAGGCTTCCGGATCGGAGTTGCGCGAGGCGCGCACGATGGAAGGATTTTGCGCGGCGTTCGTGGGATAAATTTCGATGCAGTCCACGAGAAACGATTCGCCGGAGGGCGATGGCGTGCCGTCGGCATATATTTGCAGCACGAGATCGCTCGGCAACGACATTTCCGGCGGCAGCAGTTCGGCGATGAATTCCTGATAGCTGGTGGTGGCCTGAAGCGCGGTGACGGCGAGGCCGTTGCCGAAAAATCCTTGCGATGGACTGTAACAGTTGATGCGAAACGCACCTTGCGCGAGACCGGCTGTGCGTTTGACGCGCGCGCGCACTGAATAATCGGTGTTGTTTTGCAGTAGAGGATTTCCGTTCGCGTCGGTGAGCGCGTTTTGCGGAATGTGCCCGCGCTCGACGGTGGCTCCGTCGGCGGTGATACGATACGCGTCGCCCCACACGGAATCGCTCGGTTCGCGCGAGCCGCCTGCGGAAAAAGTTGAACCAAGCTGCCAGCCAAGCGGGCGATTGTTTCCGGAGGGATCCCAGCCGCCGTCGAAGCTCAGATTGCGCCAGTTGGGCATTTTGGCGCGTTCGCCCCACCAAAACAGACGCTCGGAATAGGCGATGACTCCGAGCTGATCGGGCAGTTCGACGTTCTGAAATAAGTTGTCCATGCTGACGCCGGCGAGAAGAATGTCGTCGGTGAAATCCACTTCGAGCGAAGTGGTGACGTTGTCGTTGATGGTCATGGTGGCGGGAACTTGATAAAAACTTGCGCCGCCCGCGCCAGTGAATGCGAGAAGGCGCTGGACGATATTCGACGGGCCGGTGGGAATGTTGGTAATACTGACTTTTTTTGCGCCCGCGGCGGTCCAGGTGACGGGAGGCGAAGGCGCGGTCCAGTAGCCCTGGCGCGTGACGAAAATCACGACGCATTGATGCGCGCCGGGCGAAATGCTGCCAGCGTTGACGGAGTCGGCGACGATGGGGCCTTCGGCAGGGCCGATTTGGCTGACGCGATCGAGATGCGTGTCATCGTACTGGCGCGGAAGGTCGGCGCCGAGCGTGCCGTTCGAGAGCGCCATGTATTCACGGCCGAAATAAGTTGTGGAGGCGAGGAAAAGTCCCGGCGAAATAATTCCGGAAACGATGGAGAGGACGCCGGGAGAAATTTCCTTGGACAAATTTCCCTGCGAGTCGAGAACCATGAGGCGCTGCACGAGATTCGTGGTGATGTAGGTTTTCATCCCGTTGATGGAGGGCACGCCACCGAGCGCAGGAAAAACGGAAACGAGGCCGGGGCGCGTGCGCACGCCGCCGGGAAAAAATTCGACGTCACGCGCGTCGGGGGACATTCCGGGCGGGACGTCGGAGGGATCGAGCAGCGTCATCCAGGTGCCGAAAGTGATGAGCTGCAATGGCGAAAATGTTTCGACGGACATGATGAATCCTTGAAAACAGTGGCTAGTGACTAGTGACTAGTGGCTAGTAAAACCGCAAATGATCGCAGAAGGTGATCCGCTCATGGCGCAACAAGAAATGGCGGTGGTAATCTAGGCGCATGGGAGCGCGGGAAAAAGAGCGCGAGTCGACACTGGGCATTGGTCAGCCGGCGAACACGGATCCTTCCGCCTGGAGGCCCAGCCAAGCTGCGCGCGAGCGGGAAGAAACTCCGCGTGGTGCAATTGCTGGCGGCGGCGCGGAGAAGCTGGAAGACAAATCGTCGCAGCAAGCGACCATCGGGAGACATCCGCGCGAGCGGGACGAAGGTTCCTGGCGCCCGAGCGAGGCGGTGAAGGAGCGGCTCAGTTCACTTGCGCCGGTGCGCGGGCGAAGACGGTTCGCGATGCCGCGCGTGCGGCTGGTTGCGAGTCTGCTGTTTTTCGCGGTTGGCTTTTACATTTTTCTAAAATTATGGACGATGCCCACGGAGGCCGGGCTGCATCCGGCGCTGGCGGTCTTTGGCGTGGTGCTGATTTTGCCGCTCGTCGCGGCGCTGGTAGGCTCGGTAGCGCGGCGGCGGCGAAAGCCGCACGATGAAAAGAGCACGCTGCGATTGTGAGAAACAGCCGGCGGTTGAAAGTTAAGAGTTGAAAGCAGCCCGTTCAAGGCCGCCGCGTAGAATGCACACGCTGCCGCGGGGAGTGGCCAAAGGGCGTCAATAGCCGGTGTAGCGCCAGAACTGCGGCACTACTATTAGCCGCTATCTAGGGCGGTAGAGAGGATTGGGCAGTTCGGTGCGGCGGGAAAAACCGAACATGCTGCCGACGCCGACGTGGCCAAGCGGTCCGGGCGCTACATGTTCTTCGACATGATTCTCGACGCGAACTTCAGCACGAGACTCGGCAGGCTCATCCAGAGGGTCAGAGCGCAGAATTTCCTGCGAAGTGAAGTCAGGCACACCGTGGCGCGCGTTGAGGCGTTCGAGCGCGGCGGCGATGCGGCCAAGCTGAAGCATGAGCGTTTCGCTTTCATTTGAATGCTGAAGGACGATGTAGCGTTTGCGCGAAGCGAGCGCCCATAGCGCCACACCGATGGCTACCAGCGTGGCGACGGCCAGCGCCAGCGCATAACGATGCTGCACGATTTCGAGCTGAAATCCCTGAAAATACGCCTGCAAATGATGGAGCATTTTGCTCTCCTCTGCGGGCCGGTGGGGACGAGGGCGGAGCTATAAGTTTGATGCTGCGAAGGCCTCGCGAGAGACACCGCGAAACTTGTCTGCTGCGATGCCGGCGCTAGCGCTTGGGGCGGTAGAGCGGATTTGGCAGATCGAGTTTTTTCTTTCCGCCGAGCAGGTCGGCGGTGCCGCCCAGAGGATTGCTGCTGCGAGCGGGCGCTGGTTCGCGAGGAGCGCTCGCATTCGGCGATGGCGCTTTTGAATTTGGCGCACCGGGCGCGGGCGAATTTCTTGGCCCAGAAGCTGCACCTTGCGCGCGCGCAGCAATTGGTTGCGCGGCGCTCGGCGCGCCCGCCGGGAAAATACCTTCGTGATCCGCGTCGGCGGGCATCTCTTGCGCTTCTTCCGACACGAAGTCTTGCGGCGCTGATTCGTGTTCCTCGCTGAAGGCGTCTTCCACCGGCTCGCCGGCGGAAATTGACTCCTCCCATCCGTGCGGGATTGCGCGATTCAGATAATCCACAGGAACGTCGTGCTGGCGGGCGATTTTCTCGAGCGCTGCGGCGATGCGGCTCAGGTCGCGCGCGAGCTGATCGGTCTCTTTGGTGCGCCGGAAAGTGATGAAGCGCTGGCGCGAGCCGCTGCCGGTCATCCAAACGAGAATGATAATTACAGCAATCGCGGCGATGGCGATCGCGATGGGATGCTGCAAAAAATAAGTTGTGAATGAATCCAGCATTTCAATAGGCCCTTTGGTGCTGTATTTGGTGGCGCTATTGAAAGTATACCGCGAGTGGGCAAATCGCCGAAATTTCGATGCGTTGTGTGCTCAAAATATTTGCTGCACCGATATGAATCTGCGCTATATTTTGCGCAATGCTGACATTGTTCCCGCAAATTGTAAAACCAAATGTAGAGGAGCGGGCGATGATCGCGCCGATTGAACAATTGCCGCGACCGCGACAAGTGTCTATCAAATCGGGCGATTTGGCGATGAGAGTTGCTGCCTCCATCGCACTCGTGATTTTCTCGATTTATTTTTTAAATTCCGCCTGGAACTCCGGGTTGCCTCAGTCCTTGTTCTACAAGACCTTCTCCGTTCTTTGGGTAATGCTTATGATTTACGTCATCTCAGGCAACGTTTCGGCTTTCATCCGCGACCAGAAGCTCTTGGCCGACGGTGAAGTCGCGCTCGGGCGCGTCTTTCATATCCGCCGAGGAAGGCACCGCCGCATGGAGTTCTCGTTTCAGGATGCAAGGGGTCGAACGTTTACTGCACTGGCTGGCGTTGGCTCGCCTTCTATCCATGAGGGATCGGCAATCGTTGTGTTCTACGATCCGTCAAATCCCGAAAAGAGATGCGTTCCGATGAGCGGCACTTTGTGGAAAATCGCTCTGCCTGAGTCCGTTGCCAAAACCTAAAAACACCTGCTGAGATCCTGTGCCACGAGAAAGCATAGTTCCTGCTAGTTACTGCAGGCGGGGGAAGATGCCGTAAAACGTTACGGTGTCGGCGGTGATGGCGGCGGGATAGGCGCCGGAGGCGAGTTCGGCGAAGGCGCCTGCGCCGCTGGCTTGCTGGAAAATTTTCACTTTGCCGGAATTCATCGCCGCGCCCGGCGAGAAAACGTAATCGTAGCCGGCGAGGCCGTCCATCCAGGCGGTGCCCGTAATGGGCGGCTTCGTGGTGGGTATGCCGAGGGATTCGAGCGCGGTGAGGTCGAGCGTGTCGCCGCCGGTAGCGCAATTTCCTGACGCGGCGACGGTGCCGGCGACGTGAATGCGGCGGCCGTCGTCCCAGGAATCAACTAATGTGAATGCGAGTGCCATTTGTCCTCCAGTGACAATGTGTAAAGTGAGAGTTGACAGTTGATAGTCGAGAGTTGAAAGCAAACGATAAGCGCCGACTGGAAGCGAAGAACAGGACGAGAGGTTTCGGTTCCAGCAATCCTGCCCTGCGTTGAGTTGTACCCCGCATCCAGCCGACAGGAGTAAAATGTGGGGCAATTCCAGCCTAGCGGCCTGCCGTCCCGTGCGGGTAAACGGCGGGCAAGCCCGCGCGCGGGTTTTGCGCAAGGAGGCTTCCATGAGAGCGTACGTTTTGGTGACCGTTGGTCCCGGGAAGGCGCGCGACATCGCCAAAAAAATTACCGGCCTTCCCGGCGTGAAAATGGCCAATGCGTGCTGGGGCGATCCCGACGTATATGTGGTGGCGGAAGTGAATTCGACGGAGGACCTGAATTCGCTGGTCATGAGCAAAATTCAGGCCATTGACGGCGTCGGGCGCACGAGCACGCACATCGCCATCGATTGATTTACCGGCGAAGAAGCTCGGAGTCCGGCGAAGAGTACTGGCGCTGTGCCGAGGCGCGATTCTACGCCTGGCGCGCATGCGCAGCATGCCCAACTACGCGGACCGTCCGCCATTCTATTCCGTGAAACTATTCCGCGAGAGAAATCCCAGCGAACCGATGCGCCGTGGCGATGCAACCCTGTTCGGCGGGGCGACATCGCAGATGCCGTGGTGCGCACTCGGCCTGGCAGGGGAAGTGTCAGTAAGCGCAAGTTTTAGCGCCGTTTCGCGAGTTTAGGAAATGGCTGCGCCCGGACGCTCATGCGACAAGGTGAGCGATTTGCGGCGCTGTGTTATCATTTGTGGCTTCGCGCCAATTAATTTGCCGTTTGAGAATGCGAGGGGAAAATTTGCGCCGAGTGGCTTTGCGTTTCGCAGCGGCGACTGCGCTGATCGCGACAATTTTTTGGGTTGCCGGTGAAAGCTTCAAGCGTGTAGACGCGCGGCAGGTTGCCGCGGAGCGCGGAGTTTCTGTCGCACCGAACGCCTCCGCGAAAAACGTAGTTGCCGCGCCATTAGTGGTTGCCAGCGGCGCGGAGTACGCGAATGTTCGCGGGCTCGCCCTTGATGCAGCGGGCGGACTGTACATTTCCCTTTCGGCCACGCCTCCGCCGCAGGACTGCGTCAGCTCGGCGATCAGCGCTCCGTCTGATGCTCAAAATGGCGCGTCGAGCAGCGCGACGAAAATTCCGCTGACCATTTTTTCGAACTGCACGCTGGCGCGCGCGGAGGATCCGTCAGGAATCGCGGTGAGGCTGCAGGGCCAGGTTTATCTGGCGAATCGCACGCAAAACAGCATCCGGCTGCTGGACATGATTACGGGAAAAGTGGCGACGGTTCCAGCGGCGTCAGGAAAAAATGGCGCGGCGGCGGCATCGAGCAGTGCTTCGAGTAACCTCGAGCCGTACCAGCCTGCGGGGCTGGCAATCGATCGCGACGGAAATTTGTACATTGCTGATCGCGGAAACAGCCGCGTGCTGGCGCTCGGGGCTGGCGCGCAGAACTTCACGTATCTCGCGCATGTGTTGGACGCTGCGGCCCTCGCGGTGGACCCGGCGCGCGGCGAACTTTATGTAGCCTCGCCCATATCGAATCGCGTCTTCGTGATCGACTTGCGCAGCGGCGCGCTGGACGTGCTCGCCGGCAGCGGCGCGCCAGCGAGTAGCGGCGCATTAAGCGCGCAACTCGATTCCACTCCTACCAAAGCGGCGATAGCCGCGCCGGAAGGCGTTGCGGTGGATGGCGCAGGCAACGTGTTCATCGCGGATACTGGCGCGAATGCGCTGCTGCGCGTTGACGCGGCATCCGGAACGCTGGCGCGCGTTGCAACGACGGACAATCTGAATTCGCCGGGCCCGCTGGCCATCGACCGCCAGGGGAATGTATTCGTGGCGGATCGCGGAAACCAGCGCGTGCTGGAATTCCCGCGCTTGGCCACGGCGCAAGCGAGCAGCGCAGTGACGCTGTCTCCAGCAAGTTTCGATTTTGGCGATGAGCCGACCGGCGGGAGTACTCCCGTGCAGCAATTCACGCTGGCGAACAACTCCGCGAACGCTCTGGCGCTGTCGAATCAAAGTTTCGCGTTCACCGGCGCAGACCCGCTGGATTTTACGCAGACCAACAACTGCGTGCCGTCCGTGCCGGCGGGAGGCTCATGCTTGATCAATGTGACATTTACTCCGGGCGGCACAGGAGCGCGCTCGGCTACGCTGCAAGTGACCGACGCGGATCCGTCGAGTCCGCAAAGCGCAAGCCTGTCAGGGACGGGCGATGATTTCCAACTGACCGCCGCATCGCCGACGGCGACAATTCAAAACGTCGCGCCGGGAGGAACCGCCAATTATTCGCTGTCCGTGACGCCAGACAGCGTGTTCAGCGGCGTCGTGACGCTGGCGTGTCCGGCAATAATTTCCGGCCAAACGCAGACCATCACCTGCACTACCAATCCAACGAGCGTGACGGTCACGCCCGGGCAGGCGCAGGCCTTTGCTGTGAAGCTCACTACCGGCGGGCCCAATGCGACGCGAATCATTCCGTTTGCGCGGCGGCCAGGATCGCGGATGCGCATCTTGCTGCTGTGCGTATTCGCGCTGGCGCTTGCGCTGTGCGCTTTCTATGCGCGGCGGGCGATGGCTAGTTCGCGTTTCGCGGGACAACCCCGCCGAATTCAACGAGCGCGGTTTGCGGCGATTTTCTTTGCGCTGCTGGCGGCAGCAGCGGCAGCCGGTTGTAAGTCGAAAGCGCCGCCCTTCAATCCCAACGAAACGCAGCCCGGCTCGTACTCCATCAACATCACCGGATCGGCGCAAAACGCCTCGCGCTCCATCAAGCTGACGCTGAACGTGGACTGAGCGCTCGCAGTCGAAAGTTAACAGTTGATAGTCTAGAACACGCCCTTCGCGCGCGACGCGGGCAGCATGAAGCCGCTCCTACACTCCTACAAATAAACAACATGGCGGCGATAGCCGTACGGTTTGCGGCGGCGGCCTTTGAATTGTTCGGGGCGCACGTAGCGCTCGATTAATTTTCCGGCGGCATTTTCCGCGAGCGCGAACATATCCGCAGCCAGCGCTTGCGCGCCGCGCGAGCGCGCGGCCATGGCGGCGACGGCATAAGCCAGCGGATCAATTGACGAGCGAATCTGCAGCGGATCGGCGCCGAGAACAATTGCCGGCAGCGATTTTTCGTAGCGAATGCGCACGGTGGTCTCTTGCGTGGCGCCGACGAGCTGAATGGCGTCTTCGCGCCACTCCCACATGCGCAGGCGCGCGCCAGGCTGAAAATTTGGCAGGCCGCCGGTGATTTTTTCCATGGGCGTGAAAATGTCGCTTGAGCCGGTGGCCTGTTCGAACAATTGGTGGGGCGCGAGCAGGTCGGTGGGAAGCTGCGGCGTGGTGACGTCGCTGATGATGTTGTTGGTGACGCCGTTGGTGAGCGGCATATCAAGATCCGCCTGGGAAACGAGCACAGAGACGCCGGATTCGGCGAGTTCGCGCTGCAAGGCGCGATAGGCGGAGTTGAGAAACGGCAGCAGCACCGCGTCGGAAAAAACGGCGCCAGCGGCGTCATTGGCGAGCGAACGCGCGAGGTTCAGCGCGTCTTCCGCCTGATCGTAGGCGGTGGTCGAGACTACGGGCATAGAGAATACCTCCGAAAAAGAGTGACGAGTGCAAGGGGTGCGGCAGCTAGTGACTAGGAAAAGCGAATCACTGATTGGCGACGCCCTGGGAAGTGGCGAAGGCGCTCGTGCCGTCGAAGGCGAAGCTTTGCGCGCTGCACTTCCCTGCCGTTGTGCCGATGGTCATGCCGCCGTGAACGTTACTGGGCCACGCGAAAGTGAACGGGCCGCCGGTAGCCGGCTGGCAAATGATGAAGCTGAGCCATTGGCCGGGCTGCGCGTTGCTGAGCGTGGTGGAAGTGGCGTTCGCATTCAGCGTGAGCTCGAACGTGTTGCCGAGGCCGGCGTCGAACGATGCCGTGCCGCTGGTTTCGGTGACGGAGACAAATCCCGCGGTCATTCCGTAATTGTCGACCAATCCTGCGTAGGACTGCCCGCCGAAGGGAGCGAGCTTCAGCGCGGTTTCGCCGAGATGCGCGTTGAAGTTGAAGCTTAATGACGAGGCGCTGGCGTTCGCCGTCCACACAGTCGAGCCACTGTTGCGGAAAGTAAGGCCACTGGCGCCGGAAGCGGAATCAATGATCGGCGCGAAGAACGTTGGCGGACTGAACTGCAGGCCGCAGAGCGTTCCGACGGAGCAAAGCTTGTCGTAGGTGTTGAAAGAATTGTAGTACTCATAGATTTGGTTGGTCGGAACGCTCCCGCTGGCGATGTGCACGAGCACTGGCCCGAAGGCCGCGACGGTGTGCGTGCTGTCGGAGTTTGCGCCGAAGACCACATATCCTGGGTTTGTGCCCACCGACGTCACCGTACACATCACACGGCTCCAAATCCATTCCGTGCTTCCACCGACCGGATTCCCGTCCTGCGTGCAGTAGTCCGCGAAGCCTGTTCCGGTAAGATTGATGAAGATGGGCGTGAAGGCGCTTCCTGAGTAGCCATTGCCTGTAACCGACTTGGTCCACGCGCCGCCAACGAGCACGTCTCCCACAGCCAAGTTGATGCTGTCCACGCCGCTGCTGCCTGGAGTGAAGCGAATGGATGAGGAGCTTACGCCGACCTGACTTCCTGCGTTTGTTCCTCCGAACGGGTCGATGACGCCGCAGGTGCCAGCCGCGAGGAAGAAATTCCAGGCGCTGCAATTGCTTCCGGCGACGATGTTGGGGTATATGACGTGGGACAATCCTCCGGCCCATTGCACGTCGTCGCGCTTGCCGAAAACCCATCCATTGGAGAAGCCCTGCTGTCCATAGGCCAAAGGACTGGTGGTCTGCGTCTGCATGTTGACGTTGTCCTGGTCGGTGACCACCATGGGGCCTTGCGTATTAAGACCTTGCCCGTACACATGCGAAACGTTGATCGCGGGACCGCTTTGCAAATCGTTTTTCACTGCGGGAATTGTCCCGGTGGCATCGGCGGTCTGGATATCTTTGAGCGAAGCGTTGATGATGCAGCCCGAGCAGCCGCCGCTGGGATAAGCAAACCAGACGGTCGCTTCTCCTCCACCGTTGGTACCGATGGCCTCGCTGGTGATGTTCGAGAAATTTACGTCCGCGCCCAAGCCGGAGCCGGGATAAATTTTGATTCCACCTTCGCTAGTATCGAAGCCGTCGATGGTCAGCAAGCCAACGCCGCCGTTGGTTCGGCCGTCAACGAGCATCGCCGGCGCCAAATCGCCGGTGGGAGGATTCACCGTATCGGTTCCCTGCCCACCGGAATCGCGGATGGTGATCCAGAAGGAGCCTCCAGTGATGTCCCAGGACGGTCCATAGCCGGCATTGGTGTTCACGCTAATGAAATCGTTGAAAAAATTCACACCCGCAACGTTGCAGGCGTTTGTGCGCGTATTGTTCGAGCATTCTCCAATCACAACGCCGCGTTGGAAATTGCCGGTTCCGGCGATGTTGTCGAATTCGTATGAACCGTTTATGCCGGAAATCCAGATGAGCGGATGATTGCGGTCTGTCTGTCCGCCGCCCGTGAGTATTGCAGTTGGCCTCTTGCCGTTTGGTCCGTGCGTTTGATAGGGGAGACCAATCAACTCGATGCCGGAAGTGCCGCTAACTTCTTTCAGCCAGCACGGCGGGGACGACGCATAGTTCGGGTCGTTTGATCCCATAATCCAGAAGCCGCAGCCCGAGATCGCGCTGGCTGCTGAGTTGTTGACGAAATAAATCACGCCGCTGCCCGCTATGCTGGTGGCGCAATTTCCGCCCGGAAGCGAGCACGCAGCGTGGTCCACCGTGGCCATGGCGCTGCCGATGCTCTTGCCGTCGTTCGCGTCGGAGCAGCCCGAGCCGCCGCAGCCTCCTGCAGTGGTGTCCACATAGAGGACGCCGCCGTAGCCCTTGGTTTGCGCATTACTCGAGGGCGAAAAATTCGCGTTGAAGGAGCCGGCAGTGAGCGTGCCGGTGACATTGGCGTTTCCGCCTACGGACAAATTCCCGCCGAGGCTGAGCGTTAGCGCGCTGATGGCGTTGGTCGCGGTAATCGAGCTGAACTGCGCGTTCGACGGATTCACCGGCAAAATCACGTCGGGAGTGGTGTAGGTGTTGATTCCCGGGCCGTAGATTTGCAGGGTGTAAACGCCGGGCGCGGCGTAAAAGTGAAAATTACCGAGGCCGTCGGAAGTAAGCGGATTGGGCGCGGCCGTGGCGAGTGTTGTGTCGGTGTAGAGGCTTGCCAGCGGCGTGCACGGCGCAACGGTGATGTTCGCGGGCTGCGAACAAACCACGATGCTCGCGCCCGCCACGGGCCTTCCCTGCTCGCCCAGCGCCACGCCGTCGTGCCGCGACCCCTGCGCAAATGCCGAAGCTACAAAAATCAGTGCTGCAAAAATCGCAAGAAGAGTATGGATTGGCTTCATTCGGAGTTCGTCCTCATTGTGTGAATCATGCTCTTACCCGAGATGCGCCGCACCTCAAAAAGCGCACAGGCGGACGCGTGTGTGTGACGACCGTAAAATACATACCTCAGCGGCTAAAGCCGCATTGATATCGCAGCGGTTGCGGCACGGCTGAAGCCGTGCCCTTACGAACACAGGAGTCGTCACACAAACTCTGGAACCTGTGCCACGGGTTAAGGATCCATGACGCACGATATCGGCACGAAGCGCCCAAGCATAACAAAAATAACGTGTCGCTAGCTCCCGTGCGGTTTTGAAGAAGCTGCACTGCTGTTCGCCGTGACGGTATTGTTGCCCGGGGCGAATTTCTGGCGGGGGCCGTTGGGAAAATATTTTGCGGCGCGTTCGGCGTCAAGAGTGGCGCCACAGTGCTTGCACATGGCAACGTCGGCGCGGACTTTTTCGCCGCATGCAGGACAATCCACGGAACGCTGCGGGACGTAGGCCCATTCGCGTTCGAGGCCCAAGCTTTTGGCGGCGCGGCGATGCATGTCTGAAATTTCGCGGTAAGAATGGCCGCGGGCCCACATTTCATCGGCGTCGGCGACGAGCTGCTTGTACCATGCGTCGCGCCTTTCGATTGCGGCAGAGATTTCTTCGGGCGAAGGACGCGCCGCTTCGCAGACCACAATGCCGTGGTCTTCGAGGTCCTGAATAATGTCGGCCGCGATTTCGCGCGCGGAAACCTGGACGGTAAACCGGCGGCTGTCGCCAATATCAATGGCGTCGTTGCGCGGCGTGACCACAACGAAACCGTACGGCTCGTTTTTCGGCCGCGCCGGGATGTGGAACGCGCCGTAGGTCCGCGTCACCCAGAAATCCTGATCGGAAACCGACGCGATGGTCGCAGTGTTTTCGTGGCGCACCTCGTGATTCACCGCAGAGAGCATGCGAGAGTCGCCGGAGTGCGTCTTGATTGGTTCGGGTGTTTGCGTTTGCGTGCTTGTGTGCGTAGTCATGGTCACTATCGGTTCCTCTTTCCAGGATTTTTGTGGATTGATTTGCCGTTCTACATCACGCCATTCTGTACGAGCGCCCCGTCCCTTTGGCGGAGGAGCGCCATGGTCCATCCAACTTCAGCATCAGTCGCCCAACAGATGCACTGCGCAAGAAGCAGCATCCAGTGCGGCGCGGCATACGCTACGCGCTGCGGATTTTCGTCGGCGTGATTGTGCTATGGCAAATTGCCGCTGCGCTGGGCGATTATTCGACGATTTGGGCCACGATATCGCTGGTGATGACCTCAGAAATCGAGATGCGCTTATCGTTCTTCGCGTCCACGCGGAGATTCGCGCACATGGCCATCGGCTGCGCAATTGCGCTGCTTGTCCCTGCTATGGACGCGGCCGAATTTGTGGGAGTTTGCGGCGGCTACGACTGTGGCGTCGCTCATTTCCTTCTTCATGCTCAATATTGGCGGCAACTGGCGCACTGCGGCGGCGGCAACGGCGATTGTGCTGGGCGCAGGATTCGATACCTTCACGAGAAATGCGGGCATGCATGAAGCGCTGATTCGCACAGCGGAAGTGCTCGGCGGCTGCCTGATGGCGCTGGTGATCGCATGGGTCGCAAACAAGGTGTGGGCCGCTGGCGAGGAGATCATCGGCGCCGGCACATAGCTACGCTCGCAGAATCAGGCGAACCAAGCGCCGCACGCCTTCGAGAGTCACTCCATAAACAATGTGCGAGCCGAGTTCTGTGGCGTGCAGCGCCAAAGGATACTCGGTAGGCTTCTTCGTGAGGTGAAGCGCCGGCAGCGCGAACTGATCGGCGCCCGCGAAAACCGCCGCGCCAAATGGCGCTCCAGCAAACTTTCGCACAATGGGAGTGTATTCTGCCGTTGCGCCGTAGAGAGCGCCTACTGCTGAACCGAAGGCGTAATGCACGATCGGTTTGGCGCGCTGCTTTTCGCTGTAGCGCAACTTACGATGCAGCAACGGGCGCGAAACGCGCTCGACTACTTTCGCGGTGGCCTCCTGCGCATCAGCGGCGGCGCGTTGCAATTCGCGAAAGGTTTCCTTCGACGTCACCTTGCCGGTGGCTTTGGTGCACAAGCTGTGAAACTGGCCCATCACCCAGGAAGCCGCAAGGCCGCCGACGGCACCAGCAACGATTCCCTTCCAGGCAGAACGCTTTCGTTTTGACCACGTATCGTTCGTGTGAATTCTCCTTCGCGTCGCCGGGCTTACCGCCAGTGTTACCGCTTGTATTACCGAAGCAGCGCGCGCACGCCGCGCCGCACCGCTTCGATTGTCGCGCCATAAACTAAATGAGAGGTCAGCCCGTAAAGATGCGTGCTAACCGGATACTCTTTCGGCCCTTTGGAAAGATTCAGCGCGGGAAGCGCAACTTCGTCCGCGCCGACAAACAGCGCCGCGCCAAAAGGAACGCCGGCGAATTTTCTCACGATGGGCCTGTATTCCGCGGCGACTCCGTACGCGGTTCCCACAACGGAAGCAAATGCATAGTGAACGATGGGCGCAGCCTTCTTTTTTTCGTCGCGGCTCAACGTGCGGCCGATGAACGGGCGCGCAAGCCTGTCGGCGGTGACCATGGTCGCATCAGGCCCGTCGGAAGCGTGCTTGCGCGAATTGCCGTTACCGCTCAGCTTCTCCGAGGCTTTGCTCCAGCCTTTTTGATATTGGTTCATGGTCCAGGCGCCGGCCAGTCCGCCTGCCAATCCTGCGACGATGCCCTTCCATGCTGAGTGCTTTCTCCACCTGTAACTCATTGCGCCCTCGCTTCCGCGGAAAAGTGAAATGCGAGCTGGAAAATTGAAGTGTAGGCGCGAAGGCGCGTCGCACAAATCCTGCAAACAGCGTAGCGGCCTGCGAAAAATACTGTAAGGCATTTGCCAGCGAATGCGGACCCCTACGAATCGCAGTTCCGAAAGCCGACTGTGACAAGAATTACTTGGATGTATATGAGCAGTGGCGTACACTCGTTCGGCCTACGCCACTATAAGGAGGCAAAATGGGCACTTCTGGGTTCCCTGTTCCGCCGCAGGTTGTGTACGTTTCCTTCTCTGCTGAGATTATTCCGCACACGACCGAGAGTCTCATAGCGACCATGAGTAACCTGTCTAACCAGCGAGTAAAACAAGTTTACTTGATGCTGTCTACGCCGGGCGGGTCAGTGATGCATGGCATGAATCTGTACAATGTTCTTCGCGCATTTCCATTTGAACTCGTAACACACAACGTCGGCAACGTCGATTCCATAGGGAACGCCGTTTTTCTCGCAGGTGCACGCAGATATGCTTGTCCTCACTCCACTTTTATGTTTCATGGCGTGGGATTCGATGTTCCTCAGCACTCGAGATTAGAGGAGAAATTCTTAAAAGAGCGGCTGGACGGGATTATGAGTGATCAGAAACGCATCGGGTCGGTCATTTCGGAGCGCACCAAAATCCGAAAAGAGGACATCGATAAATTGTTTCTCGAGGCTCAGACCAAACACGCTACATTTGCCGCTAGCTGCGGGATTGTTAATGAGATTCGCGACGTTCAAATCCCCTCTGGCAGTCCCGTAGTTTCGCTCGTATTCCAAAGGTAATGCATTAAGCTGTGTAGCACTTACCTTGTCGCAGAGCGTCACAATTACCTCCAAAGGATACCAGCCGGCTAAGTCTCATTTTGCGCTTCAACTCTGGAACTGTCAATCGCAAACATTTGACTAGGTCCGTTCTAAGTGCCAGCGCCAGTGTAACTTACGGTACTTACAGCAGCGTAGTAAATGGCGCGCCGTGAAACGCGGACGAAGCGTCGTGGAAAATCGCGTCGGCTTCTAATTCCCAATGGCGCTCGCGGTGCATTTCACGACGCGCGAGAGCTGCGCGATGCTGTTGCGCTGACTGCGCGCGCGCAAATTCCACAGCGCGCACGATGGCCTCGCAGGCGCTCGGCGAGAGCGAAATGAATTCGCCGCGCGGCCCTTGCAGCGTGAAGCAATGTTCGTATTCGCCGCGACGCGGATACGGGCCGAGCGCGGGAATGGCAATGCCGTCGGCGCGTTCGATGGTCTGCGCGTACCATTGCTGCGGCGAGCCGTAGGATTCCGGCGGCGTCCAGCGCTCGATGTGCCAGCGCTCGAACGGAAAATATTTGGGCACTTCGCGCAGCTCGACGATTTCGCGCGTGATGTTGCCGTGCGCGTCCGTGTCTGTCCATTTGCCGCCGATCCACGCGAGCCGCGACCATCCCCACACGGCGCGGAAATTTGGCTCGCCGAAGCGGTTGAGGCCGCCGGCTCGCGCGAGGCGCAGCTTAAGTGAAGCGGGCGCATCATGCGTTTCGCGAATAATATGAATCATGCTAGGCTTGAGTTGCTTCTGAGGCGCGTCCAGTAAGACGTGTTGAAATTGAGAGGGCGGCGGAAACGCCGCCCTTTTTGTTTGTGCCCGCGGCGAAGGTTCTGGCGCAGCCGGCCGGATAAAGAATAATCCTACCTTTGCGCGCGAATTGGCTTGACTCTGTATTGCGTCTCGCGTACTGTTCACTCCGCAGAAGTTTCCACCAGTTTCGAACACATCACAGCTTGGTTTCCCCTAAAAAAGGAAGCGTACCTCCGCGCAGGCGCGGACAATTCTGAAGAGGAGAAATGCATGTCCAATCGTTTTCTGACAGTTGTAGGGCTTGTGTGCGCGTTTGCCGGAAGCATGTTGTTGATGCCTAAAACGGCCGCGGCGCAGGATCAAAGCACAACGTATTACACGTATGTTTCGTTATGGGCCGTGCCGCGCGCCCAGTGGGCCGCGTTTGCGAAACAGGACGAGGCCAGCGTTGCAAGAATGAAGCAATTGGTGACCGATGGAACGCTGGTCGCGTGGGGCAACGAACAAGTCCGCGTGCATCAGGAGGACGGCTACACGAACGCGGAGTGGTTCACCGCAACCAGCCGCGAGAATCTCTTGAAAGTGCTCGAGGGCGACTGGACCACCGCGGTCAATCCGAGCTACGTGGCGGCAACGAAGCACCACGATTTCCTGCTGCACACGATCGCGCACGGCGGCAAGAGCGTTTCCGATGGCACGGGCTATCTTCGCGTGGCGTTCTATCAGTCCAAGCCGGGACAGGGCGATGCGGTTGAGAGTCTCTTGATGAGCAAAGTGAAATCGTTTTTCGACTCGGAAGTCGCCAACGGAAATCTGGCGATGTACAACATCGACGAAGAGGACATTCACACGCAAGCGCCCGGCGGATACAACCTGGCAATGGTCTTCTCAGACGGCGCGGCGATGGACAAGTTTTATTCCGATTTTAGCGCGATGGAAAAGTCGGACCCGACCGTGGGCCAGGCGTTCGCAAGCTTGACGGTCGAAAAGGATCATCGCGACACGCTGGGACGAGTCACGGCTTACGAGAACAAGTAGCGGGCGGTAACGAGGCGTGCACGTGTTAAAATTAGAGGGCGGCGGAAACGCCGCCCTTTTTGTTTGTGTAAGGTAGAGGTCGGCGGTGAAAGACCTCACGTCAACCCGGCTGCAAAACGCCGGGCGGGACGTGAGCTACAAAAAGCCCACAGGCTGAAGCCCGTGCCACGGAGCTACAGGACGATCGAAAAAATAGCCCTGCCAGCCGACCCTCTAATTAGTAGCCCGTGGGAATTGCGAGGCTGTCGATGTAGGCGCCGCTGCGGGGCGATTCGTTCCAGACCTGGAAGCCTGTGACGAAGTAAAAAATGTACGCCGCAGCGAGGCCGCCCGAAGCTCCGTAAATCGGGAATACGGTTTGCCCGCCGACATCGTAGAAATCAATGTCCTGCATCACGGCGCGTCCCCAGTGCGACAGATCCAGAAAATCAATGCGCGCCTGGTTGGCGTTGATGGAGGATTTGATGGGCACGCCGGCCATGGTCAATTCGCCGGTGAAGAGCAAGTCGAGATCGCTAGCGCGTCCGCCCGCCCCTTCCTTGATGATTTGCGAAATGGAAATGCCGAGCTGCTCCCACGCGTTTTCCTGCTCCAGCGAAGTGTAGGCGATGAGCTTGCCAATTTGATTGGTGCCCAATGCTTTGCGCACTTTGTTGATGGCCAGGCGAACGACGCCCGGAGTGACGGCCGCGTTGTTTCCGGCGACGTGCGGCGTGGCCAGTTCGACCGGATAGGTGGCGCGATTCAAGTTGAGCCACGTGCCCGTGGTGGCGTTGGTCTGATGATACGGCACGCCAAAAAGCGAAACGGGCTGCGCGCCGGTGAGTCCGTCGTGCACGACCGCATCGCCCGCGACAACGCCTGAAGGAATCGCATCAATCTGAATAAATTTGTTGAATGGATCGACGAGCACCACGTTTGACGTGACACTGCCCGCGACGTTGCGATTGGTGGACAGCGTGGAATCGTAAAACTGAATGGTCTGGTTGTAATAAAAAAGCGCCGCGCCAGGAGGCGTGGTCATGTTGATTTGCGCGGCGACGCCAGCGGGCAAGCCCGTGGTGACCACCGAGCTCACCGAACCGAGCACGCCGTTGCCGTTGGTCTGCATCACTTTGTCGAGGAAGCTGCGGAACTGCCCCATGGCGTTTTTCACTTCGCGCTTGGCGGCGTTTTCGATGGCCTTCTCGGGCGAATTGGTGCTGTATTCCACGAGCTTGGTGATTTCCACGGCGTGGCGGAAAAAAATGGGCGAGACTTGCGCCACGTCGTAAGTGGTGCCGGAGCCGCGGCCCAGGTCGCCGCCGTCCAGATTGGCGAGACCGGCTTTGCCTCCGGGACGGATTTGCAGCGGGAGGCGCATGTTGCGGCTGGAGACGCGCTCCACGTCGCCGCGCTGCTGAATCATGGTGAGCAGGATGTCGTCCCGCTCGTAGAGCAGCGGAAGTTTGTCCCGGACTTTTTCGAGCTGTAGCGCAACTGATTGTGCATTTTGCATCTGTGGCATCGAGTTTTTCTCCTAGGAGTTGAAATTCAAGGCGGTAGTGCAGGGTTGTTTTAGTTGGGTCTGTAAAATTGGTGGTCTCACCGTAGGGCAAAGTTTTGGGCACCACGACTGGAACGCGCTGAATCGTCGAAGCAGCCTGACGGCATAGAACCAGCGTCTAAGGTTGTTATATGCGAGCAGGGGGGCCTAAACCGAGCCTTACGCCGCGCGAGCTACTATCCGCATGGTGGAAAATCCTGAGCGGCCGCGTGCCGATGCTTTCGATCGAGATAACGCGCGAGTGCCCGCTGAGCTGTCCGGGATGCTATGCGTACGGCGACAAGCATCTGGGCGGCGGCTTGACGCTGAGCGAGCTGAGCGATTTGCGCGGCGATGCGCTGGTCGAAGGCGTGCTGGGCCTGGTGGAAAAGCACAAACCGATGCACGTCTCGATTGTTGGCGGCGAGCCGCTGATTCGCCATCGCGAACTGAGCCGCATTCTTCCGGCGATCAGCAAGCGCGGCGCGTTTACGCTGGTGGTCACCAGCGCGGTGATTCCCATTCCCATCGAGTGGATGAAAATTCCGCGCGTACGCGTGGCCGTTTCGGTGGACGGTTTGCCGGCGGACCACGATGTGCGGCGTAAGCCGGCTTCCTACGAACGCATCCTGAAAAATATCGAAGGGCGCGAGGTGAACATTCATTGCGTGGTGACGCGGCCGATGCTCGCGCGTCCCGGCTATCTGGACGAATACGCTGCGTTCTGGAGCTCGCGCCCGGAAGTGAATCGCATCTGGGTGAGCATTTACACTCCGCAAATGGGCGAAGAGAGCCGCGAAATGCTGACGCCGGAGGATCGCGAAAGTTTGGCGCGGCAGTTGCCGGCACTGGCGGCCCGCTATCCGAAGCTGCTCTTCAAAGACGGCATGGCGCAAGCGTTTCTCGAGCCGCCGAAAAACCCCGATGATTGCTTGTTCTCGAAAATGTCCGTGAATTACTCCGCGGATTTGCAGACGCGCGTCGAGCCCTGCGTTTTTGGCGGCATTCCGGACTGCGAGCAGTGCGGCTGCACCATCAGCAACGCGCTGCACTGGATTCGCTCCGTGCCGCTGGCCGGGCCGGTGAAAGTGGACCACTTCATTGGCGGCTCGATTCGCGTAGGGCAATTCGTCAACCGTTTGCGCGAACACCCTGACGAGCCTCCGCGATGGAACGGCCGCGGGATGCGCTCGACCAAGCCCGCCCGCGACCTGGTGCAAATCCAACCGTAAGTCTGAGCAATAACTCCCCACGCACGGAACGCAACATTGCTTGCAGCTCGTCCTGCGCAGTGTTAAATTCCTGCCACGTCCGTGAAGCGGAGACGCATACTCATTGCACTGATTCCATGCTGCGCGCTGATGCTATCTTCATGTCACCCAGCGGTTCATGCCAACCCGCCTTCTATTGGTTCTGCGCCACTGCCGAACGACGTGCCTCGTGCGGGAGAAAACGGTTACACTTCACCGCAATGCGTATACTGCCCTATGCCGCAATACTCGGGCCCCGCATTCAAGAAGAAAATTCAAGGCATGGTTGTGCTCGATGTAGTTATTCTTTCAAATGGTTTGGCGGGCCCTATTCGCGTCAGAAAATCGCTGGATCCCCGATTGGACCAATCGGCTATACGCACGATTCGTGATGTTTGGCGGTTCAAGCCTGCACTCGGGCCGGATAGAAAGCCTGCTACGGTGCAACTGCTCCTCGAAATTGACTTTCATTTATACTGACGGTTTGTCTTCTTCGAGCCTGCCTGATTCCTTTGCAAGACAAAACTCAGTAACGCTCCTAATTCCCTTCTCCAGAGGCGGAGTTTGGGTGGTAGTACGTTGGTACCAGTGCAAAGGTGCTGACAGTACTGAGAGAATGTGACTCCTGCGCTATGTCCTGCGCGCTTGGGGAATGCCAAAATTTCACTGTAATCAATGACGAGCGTGGATGCACCGCTGATGGCAGCCGCATTCCGCTGAGGCGAGGGGAAGAAATGGGCGACGTGACAGAGGCATTAGCGACACTGAACGAAAAAGCCGAAAACGACACAGTAGAAAAGGCCGTAACGGAACGGCGCCGGCGCTTGCGCACGAAACTTTCCGCGCCGGTGCGCGTGCGCATGAATTCCGGCTCGCAGCAGCAGGCGGAAGTTTGCACCACGGTGGACGCATCGCGCGACGGCTTGCTCTTCACGTCCACATTCGCGGGCTATCGCCGCGGCATGGACCTGGCCATCACTTTTCCGTATTCCGGCACGGCAGGCGGAATGCAGCACGAGCGCACCGCGGTGGTGGCGCGCGTGTTTGAAATGCCCGAAGGCCGCTTTGGCATAGGCGTGCGCTTTTACGAAGGCAAACGTCCTGAGATCGGCGCGGAAGGCGAACGGGCCGGTGTCAAGATTCCCCGGAACGCCGGCGAAGTGGCGCGCGATTTGGAAAAGCCCATGCCGCTGGTGCTTATCGTGGAAGCCGAAGCGCGTTCGCGCGACATGATGCGCTCGGTGCTGCAGTCCGAAAAATATGTGGTCGAAGCGGTCGAGACGGGCGCTGAAGCGGTGGAATTTCTCCGCCAGCGCACGCCCAATCTTTTACTCACCGAAATTGAAATTGCCGACATGTCTGGCTACGACCTGTGCCTGATCGTGAAATCGAATGAGCGTTTGCAGCATGTTCCGGTGGTGATGACCACGCGGCGCGGCCAGCCTAATGATTATTCGACGGCGCACGCGCTCGGAGCGATCGTGTGCATGGCCAAGCCGTACAAGCAGGAACGCCTGCTGCACGTGGTGCGCATGCTGGCGCCGCCGACGGTCAGCGAAGAGCCGGCCATGAAGCCGGGTGCGCGTCGCGGAGTGCATACGACGGCGAACCATCGCGGCAATGGCCACAACGGCAACGGCCACGCACGCGCTCACCGGTAAAATTCAGCGGTCAGTGAACAGTCGCGGCGGAGCGGCCTTTGGGCCCGCCCGTTGCACTCCGAACGACGGCGTCTTGCGCGACGCGCTATTGCCCGAATTTCTCCGGGATGGTAACTTCCACAGGACGTATGGGCCCAGTAACCTCAAAACTTCAGTTCCCTTCCCGCGTTCTGACGCTCGCACTGTCTTTGATTGTCTGCACGGTTAGCGCGTCAGCAAAAAATAAGAAAGACAAAAAGGCCGAACAGGCTGAAGCGCAAGCGCTGCTGGACAAAGCCGCGGCGCTGACGAACATCGAAGCGCCTGGCAGCCAGCCATTTGTGTACATCGCGAACACCAGCTGGACGGAGAACGGCAAGACTACCAAGGGCCTGTTTGGCGTCGCGTGGCAGAGGGTGGACCGCTACCGCGAGCAAATCGCGTTTCCAGGATTCATGCAGACGGAAGTTGTTTCCGGCGACAAGCTGTATCGAGCCAGGAATACCGAGCCCATGCAGCTCTTGGCCATGCGATGGCTCAGCATGTTCCCCGTATGGAATCATCTTGGTAATCGACCCAAGAAGGGCCCGACAATTTCGAGTGCTCATCCACCGAAGGAACTAGCAAATGCGAAAAACTTCGCGTGCGTAACCGCCACCGTGGCAGACACCGGCATCGAAACGGCTAAGCTCACTGTGTGTTTTGACAACTCGACCGGGTTGCCGCTGCTGTCTCAGCAGCGATACGGAGACAACACCGTTACGCAAGCATTTTCTAATTATGCAGCGCTCGGTGACAAGTACTTCCCGCGCGAGATCACTTACGCGGATAGCGCCGGCAATCGTGGAGAGATGAAAGCTTCGCGCCTCGATGTATTCACGACCTTTGCCGAGTCCACATTTCAGCCGCCCCCGAACTCAATGGCCCTGCCGTGGTGCGCCCAGCCTACATTCAAGAATCCGCTGGCGAACGATCCTGTGTTCATGCACATTCAGAAGTGGATCCCGGCGGAGATTCCCGATTTAAATGAGCCGTACATCTTCATCATGGTGAATAGCAAGGGGCGTGTTCAGAAAGTCTTCTTCATGGGCACCCCGCCGAACTTCCAGGAACAGGACGCAGCGAATGACGTGTACGGCTCGCAATTGCCCATCAAATATTGCGGAAAGGAAGCCATTCCGTACGAGACGTTCCTGCAGCTCGGGAGGCGCGTACAGTAGCTGACGGCATTCTCGCACCGAAGGCCACCGTGAATCTCTGTTCTGAAGTGCCCATCACTTACAAATTCAAAATGTCGGCGTCGGAGAGGCGCTTGTAGTTCACTTCGCGCGGCGAGATGGGTTTGCGATTGACGCCGTCGGACGGGCCGGAGCCGGAAATGTCCACGCGTTTCGCAGCGGAATCGTGGCGCGTCAGGCGGTCACGATTCGCGCTGACTACGCTGTGCGTCCATTCGCCGATAACGCGCTTAGCGATGGACGGAAGCGCCTGCTTTGCGCGTCCTGCAACCAGCGCCACAATCGCCTGTTGACGCGCCTGCAAGCTTGCTTGCTGATTCCCGCCTTGATTCGCCACGTCGGCGGCGGCGAAATGAAACGCGCCGCGCAATTGTTCGCTGAGCTGGCGATTCGCGCGCAATGCCGAATCGAGGTCACGGTAAATTTCGCCGACAATGCGCGTCTTCGTGCCGGCGGAAACACTCTGCGGCAGAAGTTGATTCACCTGCGATTCGATCGCGCTGACGATTTGCTGAACTGCGGCGGCGTTGGTCGAATGGAAAAACGCGAGCTGCGCGGTTCTGGCGGCTGGAGGCTGGGCGCTGGACGCTGGAAATTCTGAAGAAGGACCGCCCGATTGTGCTTGGGAGGCAGCCGAATGGTCCCCTGCCGAGGCAGGCGGATTTGCTGCCGGCGCAGCCGCGGGCGTGTCAGAGGCTGCCGGCCTGAAGGGCGCCGCTACGGGAGAACCTCCGGCATCGTCCTGTAGCTCACGTCCCGCTGGACGGTTTGCGTCCGGCTGACGTGAGGCATTTTGCGAATCGCTGGGCAAAGACCTCAGGTCAGATTGCGCAGAAGCAGCGCAATCGGGACCTGAGCTACACGGCGCGGGCGTCGCCGAACTCACTGCAGAACTGGCGCTCGGCGCAGACGCGGATTGCGGAGGCGCAGCGTGAGCGGCGGCAATTGTTGCGGCGTGCGCTTGCATCGCTTGCGCCAGGCCGTGAAATGCGCCCGGCGACAATTCGTGAATGCGCGCGGCGAGTGCGGCATGGTCCGCGGGCTGCGCCGAGAAAAACATTCCGTCGAGCTCGTCGAGTTGATTCTTTGCGTCCTGCGCGGCGGCGGGCGTCGGAAAGACGGCGCGAAATTGCTGCGCGGCGTCTACGGCTTCGCGCAATTGCGGGTTCGCGTCGAGAGCTTGCGCGAGTTCCGGCGAAATTGTTTGCGTGTTCGCGGCTTGCGCAGCCCCAGCAGAATCAGCGGTGGCTACAGCCGGCGCGCTGGAATCGGATTGCGCGGCAGTCGCAGAGCTTGCATTTGCGGCTGCGTTCGCGCTCGTGGTTGCGTTTGAATCGAATGACGCGTCACCAGCAGGCCTCGCGACGCTGGTCACGAGTCCCAGAATTTCATCGTCGCTGGGATGTTTGGAATGCTGCGCGGATGCGCGTCGCGAGCTTGTCGAGCGCGCCTGCGCGCCAGTCACGGGAAGTTTCGTGGAATTCACGGCCATTTGTTGCCTCCAAGTTAGTCCAGGTAAAAGTGTGCTCAGTGAAGAGCGAAGATCCGTAGTTGAAAGTTCAGGGTTACAAGTGGAAAGCCTGGCGCAGCGGCCCGCATCACTGTTTCGCAGCGGCACAGTGGCGAATCCAGCACAAAGGCACTTTCGTACTATTGGCCACAGTGCTACCCTTGCATGAAGATAACCTTATTCCCAGGGGCGGAGTTCACCCGCGCATACGAGCTACCTGGCAACGGTCATTGGCTGCCCGGCACTGTGAAACGCGAAGAAACTTTCGGCCTCAGCGGTGGAGAGGTTCTGCAATGACCTTGCCGCAAAACGAAATTTCCGTTGGCACCATAGAAGACGTGAAGCAGCCGCAGGGCGCGGAACGGCGCCGGCGCAAGCGCGTGAAAGTGTCCGCGCAGATGCGCGTGCGCTCGACGGATCCCAAAGCCGAGGCGTTCACCGAAGTCACCATGACCGTCGACGTATCGCGCGACGGAATTCTGTTTTCCACTTTGCGGCGCGATTTTTGGAAGGGCATGTCCGTGGGCGTAACCTTTCCATTTTCGAACGCGCCCAATGCGCTGAACGCGGAACAGCCCGCTGAAGTGGTGCGCGTTGTCGAACTTCCCGGCGAGCAAATCGGCGTCGCGGTGCAATTTGTCCGCACGCAGCAAACTGCCGCAGCGGCGACCGCGCGGAGCGGCCCAGGCTCGAAAGAAAAATCAACCACTCATGGCGCATCGAGCGCGGAAAGAGGCGGCCCGCGGCACGCGCACCCCATCCGACCGGTCGTTCTGGTGGTGGAAGACGATTTGCGCGCACAGGAGCAAATCAAAACTCTGCTCACGCCGGAGGGTTATGACGTTTTTGCGGTGCGCACCGGCACGGAAGCGCTGGACATTTTGCGCACCACTGTTCCTGCGTGCTTCATCGCCGAAGTGGAAGCGGGCGAAACTTCCGGCTACGACCTGTGCCTGATTATCAAAAACAGTGAGCGGCTCGCGCGCGTGCCAGTGGTGCTGGTAACGCGCAACGCGAAGCCGGCGGATTACGCCGCGAGCCACAATTTCGGCGCGGTGGTGTGCATGGCGAAACCGTTCGAGCCGAAAAGATTGCTGCAAGTGGTGCGGCTGGTCGCGCCGCCTCCCGCAAAGCTGGAAAAATCCTCCTACGGAAGCAACGCAACGCCTTCCATCGAACGAAATATCTGAAGTTGGCTGTCTCGCCGGCTGAGTTGAACGAGCATGTCCGGAGTCAACATCAGACCTCTATAACGGAGTTTTCTTGCGCAAGGGTGCGGATTCGGCCTGCGCCAACGCGGCCGATTGGAGTTGCGCTTGCTGTTTCAGCAGGAATTGCTGATGCATTTGCGCGTGAGCGCGGACGTTCGCGTAGCCTGTGGGCGACGCGATTTTCGCCGCTTGCCCCGCGTCCGAGGAGAACCAGCGCTTACACGCGTCGAGTTCGATGGCGTGATTGTCGGTGAATTCGTCGGGCATGATCGACGGTAGAAAGTTTTCCGCCGCGCCCGTGGAATCCACAGGTGCACAGGCTGAATTCTGTGCCACTGGAGCGTTCCCGCCTGCCACAGGCTGAGAGCCTGTGCCGCTAGCACGGATGGGCTGCTCCTGCAGTAGCTGCGAGATTTCGCGATACTGTTTGGCGCGCGACTCTTCGTCGGGAATCACCAAGTCGTCGAGGCCGATGAGCCGCTTGAGCAATCCCAGATTGGCAGGATCGCCGAGCACGGCTTGCAAACGCGGGTCCGGATTGGCCATCAACTGCATCAACACGCCGCGCTGCTCGGACCACAACGTCGGATACTGCTCTTCAGTTTCCGGATACGAAAACAAATTCCCTTTCAAGTCGGCGAGGCGAATCCATTGCGATTCGAACGCCGCGCTCGCGCCGAGCAGCGTAATCTCCACGTCGCTGGGACGATTTTGCCGGAAGCAATCCACGGCGGCGAGCATCAAGTCCGCATGAAAGAATTTCATGCGCCGCCAAACGAGGCCGATGCGGCCCATCGCCTGATCGCGGGCCATGGCGTAACCGCTCGCGGTGCTGGTGTTGGTCATCGCGCCGCCAAAAAGCGCGGGAAACGCGCCGGTGAGAAATTGCGCGACCGGGCCCATCAATTCCGCGGAGTGCTGCGCCAGATCCGGCGGAACGCGCGCCGCCGCAGGCTGAAAAAATCCCGCAGCGAGCGGCTGGCCGGCTTTTGCCTTCGCCGGATAATGCGCGCCCGGCTCGGCGGTCTGCGATTGCAGCGCGTCGAAGTCAAGCACTTCGCTGTCCGCGTAAATTGGCGGAATGCCGTATTCGTAAGTTTCGATTTGCAAATTCGAGAGCGTGTTGAAGCGCTCCTGCACGCTGATGAGCGCATCGCCGAGCGCGGGCCGGCCGCTCGAACCGTCGCCGGGCATCGCATGCATCACGCGCCAGTGGTCGTCCATGTTTTCATTGCGCGCTTCGCAGTAAACGTCTCCCGCGAAGGCGGCGTAGCAGCCGTCGGGAAAAATGGCCAGCAATTCTTCGCGCAGCGACTTGTCGTCGAGCTGATAAAACCCCCACGGACGCAGCCAGGTGCGCTGAAAAGTGATGAGGTTCGGATTGAAGTCGCCGCCAGCGGTGAGCGGGCCGCCCTGCGATTGCTCCAGGCGCGCGAGGCGCTCATATTGCGCGGATTCGCCTGCCGCGATGGGCGCGTTGATTTTGTCCGCAGCGTGTGGATACGCGGCGCGCAAACGCGCCTGATGCACTTCCATGTTCCACTGCAAAAATGGATATTCGTGAATTTCGTTGGCCCACGGCGGCGTTTTCAATTCCAGCGCGCCCACAACGGTGATCACTTCCTGTCCATTGGCCACGCGCACAGTGCGCACGCCCGCCGGCACGGTAATGACTTCTTCCGGAACATAATTCTCTTCCGTGAGCAGCGCGCCGCACATGGCGCATGGCATTTGTAGCTCACGTCCCGTTGGACGATTTGTGTCCGGCTGACGTGAGGCATTTGATTTGTCATCGGCGGTTGCATTCGTGAAAGTCCTCAGGTCAGTTGCAGCAGAAGACGCTGCAACCGGACCTGAGCTACAAGTTTCCGCCGTGCAATTCGGGCAAATCCACGCGCCCGCGATTTTTACCTGCCGCGTGTCCAGCGCCGTCTCGGGATGGAAACCAAATCGCTGCCCGTCCACCACGTAGCGCACGTACGCGCCGACTTTTCCGCCCGTCCAAAGATGAAACGCCTCTTC
This sequence comes from Candidatus Acidiferrales bacterium, assembly GCA_035307965.1. Taxonomy (GTDB): domain Bacteria; phylum Acidobacteriota; class Terriglobia; order Acidiferrales; family UBA7541; genus DAHUXN01. The sequence goes on from DATGHO010000038.1 coordinate 148,111, forward strand.
GACCAGCAAATTGCCGATGCGATTATTTTGCTCGATGAGCTTGGAGACTTCGCTGGCGGCCTTCGCGGAAGAAACGTCCGCCTCGCTCTCCGCGGACTGCGGAAAAAAGCGCACGCGCGGAATATCCTGGCTGAGCACGGCGATAATCGAAAGTCCAAACGCCTGATAAATGTTGGTGACGAATTCGTAGCGCGGCATGTCTTCGAGCGAGCTGTCGCCGGCGGCTTTCTGCTCGAAGGGCAAATGCCAGTTCTGGTCGCGCTCGCTCCACCACAGATATTGCATGCCGCGCCAGAATTGATGCGCTTGCTTGATGCGGCGAATTTCCGCGCGGCGCGACACGTCTGACTCGGTGGAGAGTTCGAGGATTAGCCGGCGCAACGCGTGCTGCAAACGCTCCGGCAAGTGCTCATTATTTGCGCCGAACGCGCGCGTGGCTGTGGCTGTTGCGCTCGTGGCCAATTCTGCGCTGGCGTTTCCCTGCTCTACTGGAACGGACGCGGGATTCGGCGGATTGATTTTGTCGGTGCTCTGTTTTGATTTCATGAATTTGTGGGCTCGTAAGAACAAGAAATTCGATTCCGGCGGCGGAGTTCAAAAGCGCCGGCCTAAAGGTCGCCGCTGCGATATGCGGCGGAGTCGTAGCGGCCGCCTTCAGGCGGGCGCGCATTGATTGTTGCCCAGGGGCTTACGCGCGCGGGACGACGTTGCGCGGCGCGGGAAAAGTGTCCGCGTCGGATTCGCGTTCGCGCTGCGCGGCGCGCAGATCTTCGATTTCGAGCGCCCGCCCAATTTGCTGCCACGAACGCCGCCGCAGCGCCGCGGCAGGCTGTAGCTCACGTCCCGCCGGACGATTTGTGTCCGGCTGACGTGAGGCCTTTGGTTCACCGTCGGCCGCTGCAAACTCCGAAACGGGCCCCGTGTTGCGATTCGCCGCTTCGCTCTTGCCTGCGCAGGGGCGATCCTTGGGTCGCCCGGGCGAGCCTCGCCTTGCCTTCACGACAGCTGAATGCGGCGCCACGCGCATCGGCGGAATGCCCGCCACGCCGAGAATGGAATTCACCAGCGCGCGATTTTGCGCGCGCAGCCGCTCCACTTCCTCTTCGAGCGCCCGCGTGTAGCTCCCACGCCACCAGTTCGCGCCGCGAACGCGCGAGCCGATGAGCCGCCAGACGCTTGTCATTTGCTGAAACATTTGACCCTCATAGAGCAGCCGCGACCGTCTGGCCAAGCGCTACCAGAGCCAGCGGCGGCGCGGATGCGGTTTTGCGCCCGGTCGCAGAATCACGCGCTCTTCGGTGCCGCGCAAATCGAGGTTCGCTTTTTGAATTTGAATGGCGCGAATGGTCGGATCGCTTGACGTGATGCGCTGCTGCAACTCCTGTTCGCGCGGCGGTTTTGCCGGCTGCGCCGAAGCGCGCGATTTTAATCCGTAGCGCGCCGCGTCGGGAGCGTCGTCGCCATCGCGCTTGGCAATGTCTTCGACGTTCACCGCGTCGCGCACCAGTCCCGGCAGCGTGCGAATCAGCTCAGAACACGAATCGGCGATGAGCCACTCATGCGCGTCAAGCATTTGATACATCAGCATCCATCCGCTGACGCGATCGTTGTCCGCGGGCACAGGGCGCGGCAATCCGGCGGCCTGCAAAATGTCGCCCATCTGCTCGGCAATCGAGGATTCGTCAGTGCGGCGCGCGAACGCATCCGGCGAAAGATAAATCGCGTCGATTTTCTCGGCGCTGCCGTCGCGGGCGCGCGAGCGTTCGATGATTTGCGCGGCCAAAATGCGCGGCGCGAGATGCTGCGCGATGAATTCGCGATACGTGATGGTCGTCGCGCGCGGCTCTTGTCTTTGTAGCTCACGTCCCGTCCGGCGATTTGTGCCGGACTGACGTGAGGCATTTCCTCCGTCGTCTGCTTCGGCCCGCGAATGGCCGGGGCCAAAGCCCGGCGCTGCGGAACCATCAATGGTGGGCGCGGCGGCGTCCGGTACACGCGACGCCCGCCGCGTTCCCTGGTGAAACTCGTCGGCAGAAATAGTTTGCCGCTGGAATGCGGGGGCGTCAGAGTTGCGCGACGCGCGCCCCGCCTCTTTGTAAAAGTCTTCCCGGCTGCAAGATTCGCGAAGAGCAGCGTCACCGGCAGTGGGATCCGCCAAGTTGTTCGCAGAATGGCAAGCGCCAGATTCGTGCGTCTGGGAATCCGCGAGCCGGTGACGTTGCTCCTCCGACATTTGCGCCGCAAAATTCGGCGCGGCCGTGTGCCAATAAACCGCGGCGGGATGCTCGAATCCCCAGTCCACGGAAATCCAGCGCGGCCACCATTTTTCGGCGGCAATAGCTTCGGCGCGAATCACGCTGCGCGACGGATCGAAATTCGTGAAATATTGCCCCGCGAAAACGCTCCAGTCGCCGTCGAGAAACGCGCGCCGGTAAAAATCCGGCAATTGCTGCAAACTTTTCAGGTACGAAGGATCGTTCGCGTAAATTGGATTGTCCCAGACGCGCGCGGAGATGAACGCGTAATCGTTCGCGTCGTATTCGCGCGGCTCCATTCCCGGCGCGGGCTGCTTGTCGATGAAAAGCGATTTCACCCACGCGTGCCCGATGTTTCCGGGATTCGTCGCGCCCGCCATACTCGGACGCGAGTCGCGCACCGGACAGCGATTGCGGCTGGTGAGAAATTGCCACTGGCGCAGCGTGAAATGCGTCAGCTCGTCAATGCCGATGAAAAGGAATTCGCTCGACTGATACTGGTAAATATCATTTTCGCTCTGCGAATAGCCGAAGCGCGTGGTCGAGCCGTTGTGCCAGGTGACCGTGTGCTTCGCTTCGTTGAACGAGCGATACAGCTCGCGCGGCACGTCGCGGCGAAAATAGAGCAGCAGCGAGCCTTCCAGTTCCGGAAAAGTGCGGCGCAGCAAAAGCGTGTTCGAGCCGGCGTTTTCGTTCGCCTGCAGAATCGCTTCTATCAGCAGCGCTTTGGATTTCCCCGGGCCGGCCGCTCCGCCAAAAAGCCGATACTTCGCCTTGCAGCGATGAAATTCGCGCTGCTTCGGAAACGCCTCATAGCCGAGCGCGATCTTCAGCCGCTCAAGCTCATCGGAGTTGGCGTGGTCCGCTCCGCCTGGTTCCTCCGCGTGCAGCGCAGCCTCTTGCTTTTCAAGCCAGCTCTCAAGCGCTGGAATTACGATAACCGGACAGGGCTTTTGACTCATGAGGGTCTAATGCGGTAGCACAACGGCTACTGCTCGGATGATTCGTTCGCGTTCGGGCGCGGAACGTCATGCACCAATTCAACTATGGGCGCCTGCTGCGCGGCGGCGCGCACCAGCGCGGGGTCCAGGTGGCGAACTGCTTCCTTCAAGTATTCGAGCAGCAATTTGTTGTCTGTTGATTTTGTGGATTCCGCGAGGCGATCGATTTTGTAGTTCATCAGCCAGGCGATTTTCCATTCATCCAGGCCGGCCTTGCGCATCGCCGCGCGCAAGCGTATGCGATTTCGCGACACCGGCGCTTCCTGTGGATTCGGCATTCTGAGAACGATCGCGTTACTCGCCGCGCGAGCGGGCGCATGGGCGGTTCGCTTTGCCCGCTTCCGTTTCGCTGCGCCCCGTCTTTTCGTCACGCTCGGCAACTTTCACCCGAGGATTTGCACGGTCACGCCGGAGCCGCCGGAGATGGCGCTGACTTTGGCGCGAACGAAGTTTCCGCGCACGCCGGAGACGCTGCGCGCTTCTCCGCTCGTCGCGGTGGACGTGTCAATCGTGGCGTACTGCGCGTCCACGTCGTTCATGGCGCTTTGCAGCGCGACCGAAACGCTCGTGGGCGCGGTGCCAAAAATCGTTTGCCAGCGAATGGTGCGGCCGTTCTCCGGAAAACCGGAATAGTTCGGCAGCGCGAATTGCTGGCTCGCTTCGCCGGCGGACGGCGCTTCGGAATTGAAGGCGAGCGCCACGTCGCCGGGATAAATCGAATTCGGCGGATTTTGTGCATTGTATGCAGGCAAGGAATTACCTCCTGTGAAAAACAGTGGCGAATGGTAGTGATCAACTCTTAGTGACTGGCGGCTAGTGACTCGTGAAGTGCAACATCAAATCGAACGGCGAATCCGACTCTGTAGCTCAGGTCCCGCCGCGATGGTTTTCATCGTGGCTGACCTGAGGCCTTTGAATTGCGCCAACAAAATCAAAATTCTCGCTGCCGCAGGGATACCTTCGGCACCGGTAGCGGCAAAAAAGTGGCACAGGCTTTAGCCTGTGTCGCCTTTCATCTTTTGTCAGGGCACAATTTCAAACGTGCCGTACCTATGCAGTGTCATTCCGCCTTTCGCGCTGTTTGCAGCCCGACGCTTTTGGTCGGGAAGCCGCTGAGGGGATGGCTTTAGGAGTTCTCATTGGCTCGGCTTTTGTAGCGGCCGATGTTTTCTATCGCCCCGTTCCGGCGACAAAAAAAACAGCGAAAAAAAAGAGCGCCAGCAGGACGCCGGCGCTCACAGTCAGGTTTTTGCTTGGGGCGACTCGCGTCACAAGTGACACGAATCGAGATTACAGTAAAAACTTCTACGCTCTTTCCCAAAATCTGTCAAGTACTTTTTTTTGTACGCAAAAGTCGTCCAAGGTGGAATTCGCCATTAGCCATTGAAAATGAGCAATTTGAAGGCCCTCCCCCGCCCAGCAATTTTTTTTCATGCGCCGTGGCGCTTGTCGGGGCTTGACTCAGCACCGCCGCCACGGTCACATCGCCTGAGCGCTTCATTGCGAGCCTCCGGCGTGCGTGGGTGCGGGCGGATGATTATAGGCGAACGTGACGCGGAAATGAGCGAGCGCGCCCGGCAAATTTGCGGGCAGCCCGTGAAACGGTGCAGCTTTGGCGACGGCGACCCGCGCGGCAGCTTCAATCGAAGCGTCTCCCGAAGTGCGCGCCAGCGAAACGGGACCATTCAGCGTGCCGTCGCGGCGAAGAGCGAACGCGACAGTCACTTTTCCTTTCTTCGTGCTGGAGCGCTGCGGCAGGCCGTCCAACAGAGCTTGCGCCGTCGCGCCCGCAAATGCATGGATGAAATCGATCCACGGCTGCGCGTTTTTTACTCCGGCGACTTCGATGGTTTCTTTCAGGACGACGCGAGAGCCGGAGCGCGCGCCTGGCCGCGATATGTCCGCTTCAAAAGAAATTTTGCCGTGGCGCGTGAACGTGAAATTCGGCTGACCCGCCTGCGCCGGAACATCGGACCGTTCCTGCCGCGCACGGCTGAGCGCGAATGAGCGCGCGGAAAGCACCGCCAGAATCAGCGTCACCGCCGCCGCCGTCACATCGCCCGAACGCTTCATGGCGTGACGGACGAGGCGAAGGCCACGGTTAGCGTAGTTTCGACGGGAACAAACTTTCCATTGCGGACGGTCGGCTCGAATTTCCACCTTTTCACCGCGTCCTGCGCAGCTTTCACAAGCATGGGTGGGCCAGAAATGACGCGAATCTTGGCCACCTTGCCGTCGTTTCTCACAATAGTATCGAGTACAACCGTTCCTGACACGTGCGCCGCTTTGGCCTCGGCGGGATATTTCGGCGAGACTTGGTGGATGAGCTTCCCCATCATCACATTCCCGGGAAGCTGGATCGCTCTTGTATTCTGCTCGAGCGAAAAGTCAACACTTATTGTCGTGTCGACCGAAACTGGCTTTCCATCCGTGACATACGGTTGATATCGCCACTGGCGCACCGCGTTCAGCGCCGCTTGCCTTAAGAGCGCCGGACCTGAGATGTAACTAAGGATTTGGGGCCGTCCGTCACTGGATATAGTGGCGCGGAAACGAACTGTGCCAGAGACATGAGCCACGAGTGCTATCTGCGGATACAGAGGCGGTACAACGTGAGTGAGTCTCGCCTCCATTTCGCTGCCCGGAACCACTGGAGTGGCCGAAGTCGCGCTTTGCTGCAGCGGGTCGGGTGCGGCACTCTCCCGTGACGACCGGCTTAGAGAAACATTCAAGAGGCGCGCGCCAGACGGCTCGAGCGGCGATTCCCTTCTCCGCCATTCGCTCGATTGCTTTTCCTTCGGGGGTTTTTCTTTCAGTGCTTTATTGATGGCGCTTTCGAGTTCGCCGCCGGTCATCTGCTCGTCGAAGCCCGATTGCCGGAAGCGAATCATGCCCTGCGCGTCAATCACGATGTAGGTGGGAAACGAATCCACGTCAAAAGCCTGCTGCACGGCGTTGGAAAGGTCGATGTATTCCGGCCAGTCCATGTGATGCGCGGCGATGAACGCGCGCCAGGCATTTTGATCATCATCCGAGCTCACGCCGACAATCTCGACCGGCTTGCCCGCGAATTTCTGATGCAGGCGCACCATCGTTGGAATGGATTCGCGGCACGGCGGACACCACGTGCCCCAAAAATCCAGCAGCGTCACTTTGCCCTTCAGCGCAGCGAGCGAAATTTGCGCGCCTTCGAGCGTGGTGAACGAGAAATCCGGCGCCAGCGGCTCGCGCGCATAATCCGGATTCGCCATGTACAGCGCCGCTTTTTTCGCGGTCGCCGCGTCCGGCGAAGGCGAAGCCAGATACGTTTTCAACTCCGCCGCGCCATCCGCATCTTTCTCCTGCCGCATCAGCAGAACGCCCAGATTGAAATGCGCCATGGCGTCCGACGGATCGAGCGCAATGGATTCGCGCGTCTCCGCAACCGCGTCTGCCAGCTTTTTGTCCGTGGGCTTGTTGCCAGCAAGCTCCGCGAGCAAAATCGCGCGGCACAAATGCGCTTTCGCGGCGGCGGATTTATTGTTGTCAGCGGAGGCCTCTTTGATGGCCTTTTTCGTCGCGTCCATCGCGAAGTCCACCGCTCCGACGCGCTTGTAAATCTGATATACCGCCAGCAAACAATCGGGACAATCGTGCTGCGAGATTTTATCGGCCTTGTTGTACGCGGCGACCGCGCCGGCAAAATCCTTGCGCGCGTAACACGCGTTCCCTGTGGCGATGGCGGCGTTGAGCGCGGCTTTGTCGACCGGCTTCTTGTCCTTGGCGAGGCACGCCGGCGAAAAAATAATGCTCACTGCGAGCAAAGCGGAAATTGCAACTGCGGATGCGGCTGGGATGCGCATGAGAGGCTCCTAAATTTCGTGCAAACAGAACCCAAGAGGCAACGTACAGGGCAATGTACAGAGCAATGTACTTCGCCGATATTACGCCTCGTGTGTCGTGTCCGCAAGATAGCAGCCCTCGTCATGTGTCGTGTCGTGTGTCGATAAAATGCCGGAGACCGTAGCGACACGAAGCGAATTTCCATCGATTGTTTGGGCAACCGCTTGCATCTCTCATCTTCAGGCGGCTGTGCGCGTGTGCTATCGTGAAAATGATATGCCTACGCTGAAATCCGTGATGCAACGCGTCGTCTGCCCGCGGCGGAAGCCTGCGCGGTCACGCATTTCAATTTTTGCGGCACCGTTGCTCGCACGAATTCTGCCAGCCATTGCGCTGCTGCCCACCGTGCTCTTAACTGGCGCGCTGCTCACCGGAATACTGTCGCTCGCAGCGCCGCCGGCCGGCGCTGCGTCCGCGCGCGCACGCGTCCGAAAAGCGTACGCACCCAAGCCGAAAAAAGAGCAGCCCACGGCCGCGCCGCTGTGCCAATCCAAAGACGTCACCGTCGAGCTCCCGCGCGACTTTTTGCAGCTTTCCGTGCTCAGCAACTCCTTCATCGCGCGCGACAATTCCATCAGCGTGATCACTTTTCAGAATTATTTTCCGCAGCCCATTGCGGAAATGGCCATTGTCGCCGAGTACCAGGATCAGGACGGCAAGTTGATTTTCTCCAGTGTTTTTGCGGCTTCCGCGAATTCCACTGTTACGCCGTCGTGGTTTTCCACCTATCTGCCTTCGCAGTACTACATCACTCCGTGGAGCAAGCCCGTCGCGCCGCGCGCCACATTCAGCCTGGCCTCGACCAGCGGACTGACCACCGCCGCATGTCCCGCGCAAATCAAGGCCACCGTGGTGCATATCGCATTCGCGGGAGGAAGCCAGCTAAATTATTCCACGCCGGGCTGGCAGCTTCCCATTCAGCCCGAACAGATTCCCGGCAACTTGGAATTCTATGCGCCGCCGCGCGATTTGCCGCTCGAGTTCACCGTGAAAGTGCATCAGCCCGCCCCGCTCGGCCCCATTATTCCGCCGCCCGAAGTTTCTGTGGTGGACGGAAAACCCCGCGCAATGTTTGATCGAATTCGCGACCAGATGCAGGCGTGGCGCTTCGCTTTCGCCATCAAAAACGGCGTCAGCGTGGATGGCGACGAAACGCTGCTGATTCGCGTGCACTCGCCGAAGGAAGGCGACGGCCCGAAAGTGTTTTGGCTCGCACGCGATGAAGTGCCCGCGCCCATGGGCATTGTCGATTTGATCCCGCTGAAAATCCCCGATACATGGGCGGTCTATTACGGCGGCGTCAACCTCATGACCGGCGAAACGCCTGCGCAATTGCAATAGCGGTTCCACGCAGTCTTCACGCCATAGAATTGTTGCTGAACTTACGTCGCCCTCCGTAGTTTTACAAATTCGCTTGGGCGGATGTAGAATGCGCCCTTCTTTGCGGTTTACCTCAGCGGGAGGTGGCATCTGCGATGAGACGACCTTTGGGCTCGCTTGCGGCTCTGATTCTGATGTCTTTTTTTTTTGCGGCGCCCATTTTTGCGGCGGCAAATAATGCACAGGAGGTGCGAAACGCGGTGATGGGTTTCGCAACAGACTGGAACCACCACGATATGGCCGCGTTCGGCAAGCTCTTTGCGCCGGACGCCGACTTTGTCACCGTGACAGGGTTTCGGATGAAGGGACGGCAACAGATTCAGATGGATCACGCATGGATGCACGGCGTAATTCCGCGCAATACGCCGGGGTTTCCGAAGTCCGATCCACACTACGGAATCTTCGCGCACAGCACGATGAAGTTCATTCACATTGATGTCCGCTTCTTGCGTAAGGACGTGGCCGTCGCTCATGTGAACTGGGAATTGCTCGGGGATTCCCGAACACCGAAGCGCCACGGCGTGCTCTTGTTTGTGCTCACGCGGCAGAATGGCGGATGGTTGATAGCCGTTGCCCAGAACACGGAAATCAATCGCACGGTGAAATAATTTAGCCCCGTCGCCGCAATTTCAGAGATGCGCTTCGCGCGCCGCCGCTCGTGACGCTGGCGGCGCCTCCAGACCGACGCGCTGAATCTGCTTCCACTCGTTGTCGCCGCGCAGGTATTGCCACGTCCCTTGCAAGCGCCACCACAAATACATTTGCCGGTAAGGAAATTGCTCCAGAAAGCAGAAGCAAATCAGCTTGGCCACGTCGCGCCAATCGTTGTAGCGGCGATAGGTGATTTCCTCCTGCAACACTGCGCCAACGGAAATCATCGCCGCGAAACAATATCCGTAGACCATGAATTGCACGAAAAATGTCCGGCTAAGCGCGCCCAGAAAGGCCGAGAGAACAATCGTGGCAATTCCGGCCACCTCGATCACCGGCGCGAACATTTCGAAAACCCACAGATACGGCAGCGCGAGCGCGCCCATGCGCCCATATTTTCTGCGGAAGAGCATGTCGCGATTCGTCCACAGCACGTCAATCAGCCCTTTTTGCCAGCGTGCGCGCTGTCGCGCCAGTGAACGCACCGTCGGCGGCACTTCCGTCCAGCACACCGGGTCGGGCACGAAACTGATGCGATACTTTCTGCCTTCCTCGAGCATCAAGCGGTGCAGCCGCGCCACCAGATCGAAATCTTCGCCAATCGACGCGGCGCGATAGCCGCCCGCGCGCATCACCACGTCGCGCCGGAATATGCCGAACGCGCCCGAAATAATCGTTTGCATGTTGCCGCGCGCCCAGGCTTCGCGCCCAATCAGGAAGGCGCGCAGATATTCAACCACCTGAATAATCGCCACCGGACTTTTCGGCAGGCGCACGCGGCGAATCTTCCCGCCGGAAAATTCGCTTCCGTTCAGCACTCGCACAATTCCTCCCGCAGCGATCACGCGCTTGGGGTCCTCGAGAATGTTGACCATGATGCGCAGCAGCGCGTCCGGCTCCAGCAGCGAATCCGCGTCCACCACGCAGGTGTAAGGGCTGCTCGCCACATTCAGCCCGGCGTTGACGGCATCCGCTTTTGCCCCGCAACTCTCCTTGTCCACCACGAGCAGGCGCGGTTCGTGAGGGCTGCGATAGATTCCGCGCACTCGCGCCGTCGCCAGGGCCGCGATGTAAAGCCGGCGCGCGGGTTCGAGCTGATATTCCTCCGTCAGCTTCCCGAGCGTGCCATCCGTCGAGCCGTCGTTGACCACCACCACTTCCAATTCCGGATAATCCACGCCCAGCAGCGCGCGCACTGAAGGGATGATGGACGCTTGTTCGTTGTGCGCGGGCGCAATCAGCGTGATCGGCGGCGTCAGCGGCGATAATTTCATGCGCTCCAGCCGGAGCGACGCGAGGTGGTGATGATGCGCGCGGCTGGACATCAACGCCACAATCAGCAGCGCCAGATAGATGAGATTCGACGCGAGGTAATAGAAGAAAAGCGTGTTGTTCGAAATATTCAGCGATGTGTTCAGCGAAATGTGAAGCAGTTCGCGCATCTCACGCCATTTTCGCCGTTTTTTCCGCTGCGGGAATGCGCATCAACGCGCGAAGCTCCTCCGCTCCTGCTTCCAGCGCCTCCAGCAGGCGCGCTGATTCCGCCTGCGTGGCGTGGCTTGCGCCGGATTCGAGCAGTTCTGTGAGTTTGTTGAAATTCCCAGTGCGGTCGAGCTCCGCAATCATCGCCTGCAATGCGTAGGCATCGCCTGTTTCGAGCACGTCGCGCAGCACGCTCACCGAATCTGGCACACGCGCCAGCCCCTCCGCCGCGCGCTGGCGAACATGGCGATTGCGGTCGCACACGCCATGCAGCAAAACCGGCACAGCGCGAGCCTCCGCAAAATGCCCCAGGCTGGTCACCGCGCGCAGCCGCACAAACCATTCCTCATCCGCCGCCAGCGTCGCCAGCGCCGGAAAGGCGAAGGAAAATTCCGCCTGCGCTAGGGCCCGCGCCGCGCAAGCCCGCACTTCCGGCGACGAATCCATCGCCAGCAGCAGCAAATCGTCGCCCAGCGCATCGAGGGCCGCCTTCGCCGGCACTTCCGCCATCACGCGGGCGAGCAACTCGCGTTTTTCTCCATGAGCCAGGAATAAATACGGCAGCACGATTCGCGGATTCGAGCGCGTGCAGATAATCAGCGCGTTCAGCAGTGAAGTGCCCTCCAGCTTCAGTTCGCCGGTCACAAAACGTTCGAGCATCGCTTCGGCCGCCGCCGGCAATCCCGTTCGCGCCAGCCCGCGCACCGCGGCGAGTTGCGTATTCACGTGCGCATCATTGAGCGCGGCCACCAGCACCGGCACCGCTTCCGGCGCGCGCGTCCGCCCTAATCGCACCAGCGCCGCTTCCCGCCGCCAGCCTTGAAACCGCCGCGCGTCAATCACCATGCGGCCCAGCAAGCCTGTGCGCCGCAGGAAGCTGCGCAGCTTCTGGCCTTCATCGGCGCCAGCCGCGTCCAACCGGTCAAGCGTCAGCGCAATAATCGCTTCGGCGTCCACGTGAACCGCGCGCCATTCGGCCGCCGGAATTTCGCCCGAAAGGATCTGGTTCCAGTGCTGCTGCACGTAGAATTCAGCGCTTCCCAGCCGGTCGAAATAGCGCCGTCGCACCGTGCGGCGCGCGACAATAAATGCAATCAGCGCCGCAATTCCCAGCATCGAAAAGAGGATCGCGCGCGCAACGAAAGCCGCAGCTTCCGGATTCACCGAGTGCCTCAAATGTGGAAGCGAATTCATCGCGCCTCTCTGGCCTTTGTAGGGGCCGATGTTTTTCATCGGCCCGTTCGCGCACCCTACGCTAAGCCTGCAAGCCCTTGCGGCTGCCGCCCTGCGTTCCTGTTCGCATCACTACCCATAACTCCCTTGCAACCTCGCCGCGGAGATTTTCCCTCGCGCCGGCGAATTGACGCGGCGCCCGATGAAAGCACCGCCGCATCTCGTTTGCTCGTCACTCGTCACTCGTCACTTGTCACTTGTCACAGCTTCAGAAGCGCACCCCATAGCTCACGCCGTACATGTTTTCCGTTCTTCCGCCGTTGCGAAGCTGCCGCGCCACATAGAAATTCACGAATTGCCGCGAAGTGAATCCCACGCGCGCGCCGCCGCCAAACGTGCGCGACGCGAATGCGCCCACCTGGTCCAATTCGCTGAAGTTCTCCGCGCCCACGGCGAACGTCGCGTTTAGCAGCAGACGCCTGGCGTTAACGCGCGGAAGGGGAAATTCTAAACGCGAGTAGCCCGAAGGCTTCCACGCCACCGCATCACCGTCGAATCCGCTGCGCGCGCCGTTCGCAGAAACCGTCCAGCGAAAATCCCGCGCAAAATCCGCCGCCGCTGTGCCGGTCAGCGCCAAAACGTGCGCGTTTTCGTACCATAGCCAGTGCTGGTTGTACGCGAATTCGACTCCCCGCAGCGGAGCGCTTTCCGAAATGCGGAAGCCGTGCCCATACTCGAAATAAGTTTCCGCGCGCGGAATAATTCCATCCGCGTTCCCGCCGCCTCCCGCAATGGTGAAAGAATTTGCGCGATCCAGCCGGAAAGTGGCCGCGCCGATGGCTTTTTGCGCCAGCGCGCCGAAGCGCTGGTACGAATCCGCCTCGCCTGAAAAAATCCACCGCGCCTTCGGCTTCGCAACGAATGTGACCATCTGCGCATTCGCCGCGTTTGTGTAATTAAACGTATCGGTTTCGTTGCCGAAGTCCATTTCGAAGCGCGGCAGTTCGGTTGGGACATCCAACGACCGCAGACCCGCGGCCGCTTCATCATCGGCGGGAGAAATATTCGCCGGCTCAAGCGCGCGAGCTTGCAGAAAATCGGCACGCGCTGCTTTTTTTCGTCCCATCGCCGCAAGCACGCGCCCGCGCTCGATGAGAACGTCCGCGCGCGCCGGCGGAATTTGCGCCGCCGAATCGAGCAGCGCCAGCGCATCTCCATTGCGCCCGTCCTGCGCCAGCAGTCGCGCCAAACCCAGCAAAAAATCCGCATCGCGCGGCGAAAGTTCGAGCGCCCGGCGAAATGCAGCTTCCGCCTCGGCGCGCTTGCCGCTCCACGCCAAAAGCTGCGCCCGCCAGCCAAGCGCATCAGAATCCTCCGGCGCCGCCGCGAGCCGCGCATCCACAATCTTTTCCGCGGCTTCCAAGTCGTGCGCCGCAACACGCGCGCGCACCTGCGTCATCCAGTCGACGCTAATTTTCGCGGGCGATTGCGCGCCACGATTCTCTGTGGTCGCAGCCGCCCGCGGCCGTCCAACTGTTTGCGCCGGTGAACCTGCCGCGCGTCCAACGCTCATCGCGCACGCCAGCAGCAACGCAGCCACCGCGAGAATCCCGCGTCCACGCGCACCCGCACTGAGGCACAGCTTCACGTCCCAAGGAACTGCAATCGGTGCGCCAGCGGTACTACGCGGGAAAATTTCTGTTGCGTGGAACTAACGTATCTTCAAATGCTTACATCGCAAGCGACTTACCTGCCGAGGAGCGCCCTCGCGTCCCCATTTCCTTCGCGCTTTGGCCGTTGCGTTTGCGGTTCACTGTTTCACAACAGCACGGCCTGCCCCAAAGTGGAACATGCACTGTCATGTTTTTGCAGCTTTAGATTTTGTGCATCGCGTGCAAAACGTAGCCGCCAATGCCCGAAAACCAATCCGTCCATCCATGCGCGATCATCGTGGGCGCCAGCGATTTTCGCCACGCCGCCACAATGCCAAAAACCAGCCCGAGGAGGAAAATCGCTATCATATGCGTCCATCCCTGATAGCCATGCCCCAGCCCGAAGAATATCGCCTGAATCACCACTGCCACAGCCACGCTGCCAGTCAGGCGCTTGCACTGCTCCTGCAAATATCCGCGAAAAATGAACTCCTCGCAAAAGCCCGCTGAAATCGCCAGCGCCGTCCAGACGGGAAGCTCCATCGCCGCGTGCGGAATGAGTTCCTCCACAACTTTCGTCCCAGCCGCGCCATGTGAACGTACAATTACCGAGAACACGCCTTCAATCACGATCAGCACCGCCCAGACTCCGAAAGCGATCCCGATATCGCGCCAAACATCGCCCGCGCCCGCCCAGCGCGCGTTAATGCACTGTCGGACCGTCACTCGCCTGCGCATTCCCAGATAAACATAAAGAAAAAGCACCCACTCCTGAATCAGCGTCCCGGCGTACGTGAGCATGCGCTCGCCCTCGGTTAGCCCTCCGCCATGCGCGCCCGTGAACTGCCGCGTGGTGAAATACGACAGCGCCGAAATCCCCACGATAATCAGCACGAACACAATTGTGTGCCACAGCGGAGCAATCAGTTTTTGTTTTTGGGGTGATTCCGATTCGGTTGGAAAAGTAGGTGGCGCGGCCTCGACCATTCTCTGGAACTCCGCTCCGCGCGCAAACCGCCGTCGCGCGCAGCACAAAGCCTAGCGTGCGCCCGTTCTCGCGTCAATCGATTGTCGGATGATCCGTCCCGCGCCAGCTTGACATTTCCACGTCAGCGCATTCTTGGTCCGCTCCAGAACATCGCTGGCCCGCGCAGCGAACTCGTACGCTTTTCACCGGCTTGCACCACTGGGTCGTGCGTCCATTGCGCCCACTTTGAGCCGTGCACCGTCACGTCACTCCGCGTCAAGCAACGTCACGCCGCGTCGTGACAGCCTGTCGGGGCAAAGCGTCGGGGCAGCCTGTCGCGTCATAGCGACGTCAATTCGCGTCACGTCGCGTTGTGTCGCATTTTGCCGCGCCAGTTGGTAGTGCAATTGCAGCGAAATGGCCTAGGACAATGCGCTCTTCGCCCGATCCAGAACGTCCCGCGCCTGTTCCATATAGTCGCTCGCTCTGCCTTGTGCCTCGCTGGCCACATCTTGCGCCCGCTGCACCCATTTTGAGCCTGCTCGGTCGCGCGTTCCACTCCTTTGCGCACCGCAGTAGACAGGTTTTCGCGCATGTCCTCGCCAGCCTCGGGCGCGAACAGCAGTCCCAGCGCCGCTCCTGCTATCATTCCGAAAGCAAACAGCCCTACTTTTGACTGTACCGACATCATCGTTCTCCCTTCTTCGTTTGAATTCAAATCACTTTTGCTTTTTGTCGCATCTCGACGGCCGCTGCAACCGCGAACTTAGAAAACCGCAGCGGTTCAATATGCGAACCTCGGCGCTACGGGTGCCACGACCCAACTATCCTCGTCCGCCAGCCTTTGCTCCACGCGTGCGCCGCGCGCCCCTTCGTGTGTCGCCAGCCTCGCTGCGCGTTTCTGCGCTCGACGCTTCGTTGCTGGTCGAAATATCCTCCGCGTGCGAATCCTCCATAATTTCTTGCGCCCGCTTGATCTCGCCGGACGTATCGCAGTGCACCGCCAGCAAAATTCCGCCCTTCATCACGCGCCCTTCGTATTTTTTCGCTTCGAACTCCGGAATGCCCATGCCAATCAGCGCGCCCGTGAAGCCGCCAACCACTCCTCCGGCGCCAATTCCGGCCAGCGCGGACACCAGCGGTCCCGCCGCGAGCAACGGGCCAATCCCAGGAATCGCCAGCGCGCCAATTCCGGCCAGCGCGCCCAACGCTCCGCCGATCACTGCTCCGGTGCTTGCTCCCGCGGTCGCGCCTTCGGGAGCCTTGGTATTCTTCACCGTGCCCATCTCCGTGACGCGCGTCTCGTGATGCGCCGCCGGCGTTTCATACGCGTCCGTGTCGCTCTCGTCATAAATGCCCGCGACTGTGCTGGTCTCCACCAGCGTGGGTCTCCCCAAACTTTCCGGAAGCAGCACGGAAATATCTCCGGCCGTGAACCCCGACTGCAGGAACGTATCCATCGCGTGCTCGACGCCTTCCCGCGTCGAATAAATCCCGAATACAGCGGTTCTCTTGTTTCGCTCCGCCATATAGCCTCCTTTTTGCCTGCACTTATTTTTTATTGCACTTGTTTAGTGCATCTGTTTAGTGAGGGATTCTACCGGCTCGATGCGATTCCCGTTGGCCCGCTCATCTCTGCGCTAAACTAAGCTGAATCTCCACCGAAAAAGCTGCCTTCAACGTAAGCCCACGGGGATTTCAAGTCTATCAGCCAAAGCCTCTACGATTTGCAGTCTACATCCCCTACCCGTTTAGTCTTATTCGAGGCTTGCTCAGGAAGGAAAAACGCGGCGCGCTGGCGCATTCGCGTCAGTAACGGGCGAGTCGAAACCATCTTCGACCTGCCAAACGTTCGATATCCGCTCGCCGGCGTCTTGCGCCTCTTGCCTTCGCAGGAGCGGGAGCTTGTTTACCGCAGGGAGCGATCCGCGCGGGCGAATCGTCGCGTCGCCGCTACAACGCTCTCACTTTTTTGCGCTCGCCGCTTCCGCCAGCGTCTTCTTGTAGTCGGCGGCGAATTTCTCCATGCCCTTGGTGGTCAGCTCATGCTGCAAATTGAATTCCTCCCACGGCTGCGCCAAATCCAGCTCCTCATACGGAATGGGCGTGCCTTTCGATTCGTAATGAAAGTTCGCGTCCGGCAGCGGCGCGCCGCGCTCCGCCCATTGCGTCAGAACTTTCGCCGGCACGGTCGCCAAATCAGTGTCAAGCTGCAGCGCATACAACAAATGCTCCACGCTGCGAATGCTCGCCGCCAGAATCAGCAAATGCCCGTCGCCTTTTTCCAGCATGCGCTTGGCATTCCTGATCAAATCCATACCGTTCTGCCCGATGTCGTCCAGTCGCCCCACGAATGGTGACACGTACGCAGGTTCGCGCGTCCCTTTCGTCGCGCCATACACCGCGGCCACCTGCTGCTGCGAAAAACAGAGCGTCAGATTCACGCGCATTCCCTGCGCCACGGACATTTTCGCCGCGCGCAAACCCTCCGTCGTGCACGGATACTTGATGTACGCATTTGGTATCCACGAAAACATTTCCTTGCCCTGCGCGAACATTTCCTCCGCCTTTGTCGTGCGTTCCGCAAACACTTCAATCGAAACGCCCGCGCTGCCCACGAGCGGAGAAATTTCCCGCACGATTTTCCGGTACTCCTCCAGCTCTTCTTTTTTCGACAGCTTGTGCCCGCTCGCCAGCAGTTGCTTGATCTCCGGATTATTCGCAACCAGCGTAGGATTGGTCGTCTGCCCGTCCACAAATCCCAGCAGCTCTTTGATTTTTCGCGTCTCCTGCGGATCTCCGCCATCCACCAAAAGTCGTGCTCTCGGCCGATTCACCATGTTGTTTCCTCCAAAACGCGCCCGCACGCAGGGCGCAAGCCATTCTCCTAATTAGCTTACGCCCGCGCGCGCCTTTCGCCAGCCCTGCGAGGCCGCCGCTCCTGTAGCTCACGTCCCGTTGCGATGATTTTCCGCAACTGACGTGAGACTCTTCACGTCCTTGCGGCGCCCGATGCCGGTTGGACGTTAGCCTTTTCCGCGCGACACATCGAAAACCAAGAAAGAGCGCAGAAACGTCATGTCAGTCCCGATAAAAACCGCCGGGACGGGACATGAGCTACAAATCATTCGTAGCGCAGGGCGACCATGGGATCCACGCGCGTCGCGCGCCGCGCCGGAATGTAGCACGCGGCGAAGGCCACAATTCCCAGCAGCGCGGCCACCGCAATGATCGTCAGCGGATCGTCCGCGTGCACATCGTACAAAAACGAAGTCAGATACCGCGTCACGCCTATCGACACGCCAATGCCCACCACAGCGCCGACCGCGGCCAGCATGATTCCCTGCTTCACGATCAGCCGCAGCACATCGCGGGCCTGCGCGCCCAGCGCCATGCGAATGCCAATTTCCCGCGTACGCCGCGACACTTCGTAGGACAGCAGCCCGTACAATCCAATGCACGCGAGCGCCAGCGCCAGCAAGCCAAAAAATCCGGAGAGTCGCGCGATCAGCCGCTCCTCGAAAAGCAGCCGGTCGATTTGCTGCGATTCTGTGGTGACGTCATACAGCGGCAGATTCGCGTTCACCTGCGCAACCACTTTGCGAATCGTCGGCAGCAACGCCTGCGGATTGGCCGCTGTGCGTACTTCGAACGAAGCGCGCATGCCGCGCTCCGGCGTGTACATCGTCGGCTTGCTTTCGCCGCGCAGGCTCTCGTATTTCGCGTCGCGCACCACGCCGATGATTTCCCATCCTGCATGGCCCGGGCCCATATTGCTCGCCGGCGCCTGTCCAAACTGCTTGCCCAGCGGATTTTCTTTCCCCAGGAATTTCTCCACAAACGCCTGATTCACAATCACCGGAGTAGGCACCGCAGCGGGAGGCGCATTCTCTCCCATAGGAAGCGGCGTGGCCTGAAAATCGGTGCTCGTGAAACTACGTCCCAGCACAAACGGAATCTGCATCGTCGAAAAGAAATTCGGCCCCACTTGCAGCACGTCCGACGTGGACACCTCGTCCTGCGGCGTCCCCGGCCAGTGAAAGCCCGTCATCATCAAGCTGCCGCTCAGCAGCGGCATCATCGAATAGCTCACCGACGTGACTCCCGGCGTCGCCGCGAGCCGTTGCTGCAAATCGCGATAAAAACTGTCAATCTCCGCGGTTTTGTATCCAGCATCGGCGGGATCGATCCCGAAAATCACCAGATTGTGCGGGTCGAATCCCACGTCCACGCTGCGCAAATTCACCAGCGTGCGCACCAGCAGTCCAGCGCCCACCAGCACCACAATCGCCAGCGCCACTTGCGTCACCACCAGCGCATTTCCAGCGCTCAACCATTTTCCGAATGCGCCTCCGCCGAACCGCGACAGGCCCGCCGAGCCTGCTTCGCCCTCTTTCAACGCGGGAGTCAAATCCACGCGCACGCCGCGAAACGCCGGCGCCATGCCAAACAAAATTCCCGTCAGCACGGAAATTCCCACGGTGAAGAGCAGCACGCGCGTGTCAATGCCCATGGCGAACGCCACCGGCCGCGCCTGATTATTCGACACGAATGACAGAATTGCGTGCGCGCCCCAGTACGCGAAAATAATTCCCAGCGCGCCGCCCAGCACCGAAAGCATCACGCTCTCCGTCAGCAATTGGCGCACGATTCTCGCGCGGCCCGCGCCGAGCGCTAATCGCACCGCGATTTCTTTTTGACGCCGTGCCGCGCGCGCCAGCATCAGCCCCGCCACGTTTGCGCACGCAATCAGCAAAATAATGCCCACCGCGAGCATCAGCACGTATAGCGGATTCGAATACCGCGTGCGCGCTCCGGTCAGGGCGCTCTGCGCCGGCAAAAGCCGTATCGCCGGATTATCCGAAGGCACCGCGAGCGTCGTCTGCTCGTTCGGATTTGGCATTTCCATGGGCGCTGGGCCGGTGAAGCCCATCTTTCCACCGAGCGCTCTCCCCTTTTGCGGTGAGTTGCCCTTCACCCGCGCGTTTCCGTGCTGCGCCAAACCCAACGGCCCATTTCCGCCGACGCGACGCTGCATTACTGGCCCCGCTCCCGGCCCGCCACTCCGAGGAGCGCCGCCTGGACCTCCCGGCCCTGGTCCGCCTCCCATCACCACCATTTGCCGCGCGCCGCCTCCGCCTCCCGGGCCGCCCGGCCCGCGCCCGCCTCCGCCATTAAATATCGGCACTTGCCCGTGCAGCATTTCGTTGCGGAAAAGTCCGCTGACTTCTGTTTGTGCGTGCTCGACAGACGTTCCATTTTTCAGCCGCGCAATAATCGTGAGCCACCAATAGGCCACATCTTTTTGCCGCCCACTCCAGAACTGCGAATTGGTGACGCGCTCCGCCGACGAAAGGGGCAGCCACACTTGGTACTCACTCCCCGGCGCAAGGCCGGTGAAACGCTGCTCCGCTACGCCGATAATCGTGAACGCGATGTTGTTCAGCTCGATGGTGCGCCCAATCGCCGCCTGCGAGCCGCCGAAGGCGCTTTGCCAGTAACCGTAATTCAGCACCGCGACGGGCGCTGCACCGGCAGTATCGTCACTCGGCTGAAACAATCGCCCAGCAGCAGCCTTCAGTCCCATGGTGCGGAAAAAATCGCCCGAGACGAACTGGCCATTCACGGTGGTCGCCGCGCCATTGCCCGTCAAATTGAGCGAACCGGCATTGGCCATCGCCGCCACGCCCGCGAACGTGTTCGTCTGCGCGATTTCGCGGAACATTGGCTCAGAAAACGAGCAGCCCGAGGGATTTGCCGCGTTACGCGCGAACATTCCATTTTCCGCGCAATCGCCCGCGGACATGTAGCCGTGAATCTCCGGCTGTTTGTGCGCCGTCCACTTCAACAGCACAAGTTGCGAAGGATTTTCCACCGGCAGCGAGCGCAGCAGCACCGCGTCAATCAGGCTGAAAATCGCCGTGTTCGCGCCAATGCCCAGCGCCAGCGTCAAAATGGCCACCGCCGCGAATCCCGGCGATTGCGCGAGCAAACGAATTCCGTAGCGCAAATCCTGCAGCAATGTGTTCATGGCTCAACTCCCGGGAGCTTGGTAGCGCAGACCTTTGCTCTTTGAAGGTCTGCGGCTTTTCGTTTCACCCTGAGCGCAGCGAAGCTGCCTGCGCAGGCAGCGTCGCCCACGACCGCTCAGGCCGCGCACAGCATACCGCGAAAAACGCATTTCTGTCCCGATTAGAAATAACGCGGCCCTTTATTTTCTGTAACTTGCGCCCGTTTCTAATAATTTTCTGTACCGATTAGAGTTCACTGTGGCCGCGCACTTTGGCTTCACAGTGCTTTTGACGGTGGGATTCGCAATTGGTGAGTGGACTGGCAAAGTTCGCAAACGAGCAGTTCCAGAGTTGGTAGTTGAAAGTTGACAGTGAAGGATGGAAGCTGCGCGGCGCGCCTCGAACCCTGCCGCACCGGTGTGCGTGGCCTACTGGTCGAACTCTTCAAACGCCGAACCATAGAAAACCCGCGTCATGTCGTTGCCATCGAGACCGTATCTTTCGTCATACGGCCCGTTGAAAGTGTCTCTCGGCAGTGGCACCCGTGCGTAGACGTTCTCCCAAACGATAACGCCTTGTTGTAGCTCTTCAAAGTAATCCGCACCAAAACGCTCACCGGCTAGATTGTGAGCATCATCAAAAGCCATGCCCGGATTGTCTTGCCGAATTCTGCGCAGCCTTCGCTTGCCGACTTCGATTCTTCGCAGGGTGACGAGCGCACTAATTCTCGTGTTGCGGTTCGGCTGGAACCATGCACCCTGCGTGAACGCCCACGTAGCCGGTGGTTGCCGGTTTTGTAGGGGGACCGTCACCCACATACAAGGGAACGCATAAAGCGATTCTGCCGTACATGGTACCCAGCACCACTGATGGTTCCTCGAACATGGCCGAGATGCTGCCGTTGTTTTGCAACACGATGCAGCAAGGAAACTCCCTGAACTCTTTGAATTTCTTCTGCCCGGCCTTTATCCGCTCGATGATTTCAGGATGCGGGTTCAACTGAAAGAAACCCGGTCGCATCATGTCAGCGTCTGCATCCTTCACGTCGAACAAATATGTGGCGCTGCCCAGTGTGACACTGTAATCCGGCTTTTTGCTCTTGCCCGGATACGGTTTCTCAAATTCAAACGGATAGCCCATGGCTTTCACATAGGCTTCAAATCGTCGTTCGCCTTCGGTTCGGTTGCCTTGGGGCATGACGCGATTCTACACTAGTGGCGCGTACTTCATTTCTAGGAGCGGGGCTCCTCAGGCGTTTGATCGCGAGAGTATCGGGAACGCACGGAGGGTACGGTCTACCACATTTTCTTTCTTGGTTCGAGGAGGCAGATGCCGATGTGGCAGGCTTCCGGCGTGCCGATCTGGCCCATCCAGACGACGCGGAACTTGGCCTTTTTCCAGTGGCGCTTGACTACGACCACTTCGCCGGGTCCCCGCAAGCAGCAAGGGCCGTCCACGCGCGCGCCGGTGCGGCTGATGTTGATGGTCTGCACGCGCTGCTTGAACGGGTTGCCGTTCGTGTCCACACCTTCGACTACCACGCGAATCTGCTTTGGAACGCGAGGCTCTTTGGCCTTCTTCGCGTAAGATTTGCCGGCGGATGCGCCGCTCACCGCTGTGTGGCCCATGGCTCACCTCTGAGGGGTAAAAATTATAAGCTCGAGATGAAATTATGATGGAACGCGCGCGCGGCAGGGTCAACAGTACCAACGATTTCGCGTGGCGCAAGGGTTAAGGCTTCTTCTCGCCCTTCAAGATCCGCACACGGCTAGGATTGGTCCCAGTTGCGCGCTAGAATCCTCGCCATATCGATCTCGACGAACTCAATGATTGGATGGCTCGACCGGCACGAAACTGCCAGCTTGGTTTGGGTCGCCTTTCCCAGAGTAATGAGCCTGAATGGGGTATGGAAAGACCGGTCGGCAGCGTTCAACGCCGTTGGTCGAACGGCATGCGATCAGCTTTTCTGGAGCCTCTCCTTTCTCCACCCAGTTTTCCAGCGCGGTCAGAGCGTCGAAGTCCGTGAGCCCAGGACCTCCGCCTCCGTGATGCACGCCGGGGATGAGAAACAGCCGGAAGAAATCTTCGGTTTGCCTGCGACCGCCCATGAACTTCACCACACCTTCGTAGTAGGCAATTGAAGAAGTCGGCGACATTGCGCCATCCGCCCAGCCGTGCCACATCAACATCTTGCCGCCTCGCGCTTTGAAAGCGCGCAAGTCGAAGGAGGTGGCGTCATAAATTCGTCGCGACCTGTCAAGCGTTGCAGGATCGCGGTCAAAATCGAAGCTGAGAGCGTCGCCCTTCTGCCTTTTCTTTGCGTCCACAAAGTACCTGAGCCACACGCGCGCCAGGTCCATGTTGGCGAAGCGCGGCGGATAACCGGGGATGGCGACGCCGGGGTAGTTAAAACCTGCCCACTGCGTCTCGCTGCCCGGGAGGTATGGGAACGCGTAAAGGACCTGCCCTTTCGAATTGATTGCCGGGCTCATGAGCCGCTTGACCGCGGTCACCTGTCTTGGATTCAAACAATCAGGACCACTGCCGCCCGAGGGACAAGCGATCATCTTTGGCTGCCACTTGCAGGAGAGCGGGTCAGCAACGAACCCTTCTTCGACGCCGTCCTGAGCGCCGCAATGCTGCAGCACGGATTTGTGGATCGCACGAGCCGCCGCAGCGTTGAGTACCGAACCACCGTGACCGTCGCTGACAGCTTGCGCGAACCAGGCCGCGGCGATGCTGTTCCGTGCGGTGTATTCGTACACCGGCGCGCTGGGCAATAGCCCATCGTAGTCCGCGGGAAACCTCTGAGCCTCCATGAGAACGGCCTGGCCGCCTTTCGAGTTGCCGGCCATGAAGGAGTGCTTGATCGGCTCGCCGTAGTAATAGGTTGTGATGAACTTTGTGACCAGGGTTACGACATGATTGCTCCTCCAGCCAAAGTCCTCCTGCAACTCTGGCGCACTTGCGGCCCAGATACCGTCAAATCCCAAAGCACTCTCGTGTCCGCCGTCTCCCGTGGCGGAGGCGTAGCCACGGGCAAGGCCCGGATTACACATCCTGCTTTTGAGGTAGCCGCAGAAGCCGCCGCAGGCTCTAAAGAAGAAATTGTGATTCCAATCGCGCGGCGGCGGCAGTTTCAACTCGAACTTGTTCTGTGGAGCAGCGTAGCCCATTACATCGCAGTACTGACGGATGCTGGTTGTGATCGGAGCGCCCATTTTTCCAAAGCCGCCAGCGGTTATAGGCCACTGTTGCAGCCCGCTCGCTGGCACATCAACAAGCCGTGTCGAATTAATTAGCGCTGGCCCTCCCGGAACGTTTTCCAGATTCAGATGCACTAGCGCCGCGCACTTTTGCGCCTCGCTGCTGGGCTGCGGCGTCGTGCTGGACTGGGTTTGCGCCGCAGTCATGCGCGGCAGGATCAAACAAAGCGCCGCCGCCAATCCGATGCCGCAAATACGGGTTGCGAACGAGCGATTCATGCTCGCCCCCCAGCAATTGAATTCTCGTTGATCAAGCGTTTTCGTTGCGAGCCGTCCGCCTGCAAACGGGGAGGCGACGCAGAGCCGCGGACATTGCGAGTCATCTCAGCTACGGCTCGGGCGGTGGCCCTATCAGCTTCATCCCGTGCTTCCTGAACAGCGCCGCAAGGACGTCATGCGAGAGTCCGAGCGCGCTTGTTCTCGCCTTCTGCTGGGCCTCTTGCAAGTCGTAAAAGAAGGCTTCCATGCTTCCAGCGGGCTGCCACATGGTCAAGCCGACTGTGCCGGGCTTGACCGCTAGGGGCGAATGAGGAACTCCGCGTGGTCCAAGCACCATATCGCCCGCCTTGGCGTGGAACTTCTTGTCGCCAATTAGAATCATGTGCTCTCCCGCAAC
>DATGHO010000039.1:0-29475 GCA_035307965.1 Candidatus Acidiferrales bacterium
GGAGCAGGACCTGCCCCACCCAGACGATCAAGGCCAGACGTGTTCGATGCTCGAAGCAGACTGGTTGGAAGGCTCGCCGGCGCGAGCGTCCCATTTCTAATCGTAAGCCAGAATCTAATCGACGTTATTTTGACAAAAAAATTCCCCGGTTTCCGACGTTTAGCGCTTCCTCGAGAATTCCCAAGCGGAACCGAGGCTCGGAATGGTTGACCGCCGGCGTTTCCTCAAATGGGCCGCTTCCGCAGCAGCCATACCGGCGGGAGTTTTCCGCGCAACCTGCGCCGCCGGTCCGGATTTTTCGCTTCCGGCTTCGCTTGAGCCGCCCGCACCGGAAAATCAGGCGCAAGCAGCATACGCGCCCTCTTACTCGCCACGCCGCATCCCGAATGAATACAGCTTGTTCCTTCCGGGAGAAGCAGAAGCGCTAGCAAACCCTCCGCGCGTGGCTGATTTTCAATCTGGCAGCGTTCTTGCGTCAGCATCCGGCGAAAATGCCGCGCAGCGCCGCATGCGCGTCGATGATGAGCTCCATGGCTGGCGTCTGGTGGCGCTCTTGCCAAGGCTCAATGGTATTCCGACAGCCGTCTTTGAAAAACACGTCACGCACCGGGGCACAATCGTCTACGTCACAGAATCGGGCGAGCTCTGGCGCATCCCGAAAGGCGTTGGTGATCTCTCAAACGTTCGTCCAAGGCCGATCAACACAGACCCGGGCAAGCGATTCATTCGCTTCGCAACGTTTCCGGCGCAGCCCGACACGCCTGGAGATTACATCCTCAATTCCACCGAAGACCCGTGCTACGAAAATGTAGCAGCGTTGGGCGCTGAATTCATCGGATGGACGCTGGTGGCCAACGAAGAAGCCGGTCCGGAAAAATCCTTGTGGCTCGAAGCAAATGGCAAATCGCGCCAGCTCCCCGCCGATCCGAAAACGCCGTGGGCCCCGGATTTGACCGGACGCCTCTTCGACCCGGCGCGATTTCTCCCCTCCGAATATCTCTACGACTACGTTCCCGGTTACAGCAAGCGCACGCTTCTTGGCGGCTATCTCCCCGTTGCCGACATCGGCGTGTGGAATCCCAATTTCAAAGTGGGATATGAAGTCATGGTGCTCCTGCCACCCGGCGCCGACGCAACGCCCATCGGACGTGTTCGCGCCCTCCTGCCCAAAGAGAAAAACAGCTTGATTCCAGCAGGCGATACAAGCGCCGCGCAAAAATTGCCTTCTTCACGGTGGATGGACCGCTACTGGAACGGTTCTGCGGAGGATTTCTTCTCTGCTCTCGCCGAGATCTGGAACCACTGGCATCACTTTTTCGAGGACCGCATGCGTGTCGATATCCCCGATCCGTGGCTCCTCGACGCCGCCCGCGCCGGAATTGTTCTCTCGCGTTGCAGCTACCAGGGTTTGCAACCCACTTACCAGATCGGCGAAGGTGCTTATACCAAGATTCCTGTGCGCAGCCATGCGCTATTTCCGGTGGCGCATTATGAATTCGTGTGGGCCCATCAGCTTTGGAATCTCACGAACGAAGTCGAGCCTTACTTTCAGCATTACCTCGAACACTATATTTTGCCCGACGGAAATTTTCTCTATAACACGCAGGATCAGGTCGAGGCGCCGCTGAACGCGGGTATCTTCCTCGAAAATTCAGCTCGCGCCTACGATTATTCGGGCGATTTGGACGCGCTCCGGCGCCGCTTGCCCGTCTTGCGCCGCATGATAGATTTCGTTGTGAAGCGCTACCGCTACGGCTTGCGCGCATTCCCCGAATCCGATCCGCGCCATGGCCTCATCTGGGGCTCACCGGAAGCGGATCTCGGCGACCCTCAGAAGGATTGTCCCGAATCTCATCCATGGTTCTATCAGAACGCCACGTGGATCTGGCGCGGTCTATACGAGCATCAGCGCGCCCTGGCGCGCGCCGCGAAAGACGGGGTGGCCAAAGCATCTCCGCAGCTTGCGCAGAACCTTGAGCGCGAATCCGCCGACCTGCGAGAATTGGCGACGGAAATGCGAGCCAAGATTGAGCGCTCCCTTAAACTGACTCTCGATGCGCGCAATCCCGAGATGAAGAAGGCTGGCATCACTCCATTTTATCCCTTCGACACAAAGCGCAAACCGGACGACCTCTCCAGCTATGAGAATCACCGCTTCATGATGGATTGGTGGACAGCTGATTGGGGCGACTCCGGACTCGATGTTGGCCATTTCCGCCATCGCACTCTCGCAGGCGAGCAATTGCTCGGCATGAACACCGACGGTCACTATCCGCGCACATCAAATTTCATGGAGCACGGCACGCTTGCGGGCCGCATCCGCCAGGAGGATTACCGCCCGTTCTTGCTGGCCCTCTACGGCAATCTTTGCTATGCGATGGACGCAGGCAGCCGCTACGCGCCTGAGGACGCACTCCTGCCGGGCAATTGCCCTGAAGAGGGAAGCCCATATGCCTGGTCGGCAGTGGTCAATAGTGAGCTTCAGCCAACGATGGCCTTGCGCTGGCTGCTCTGCTACGAAGAGCACGACCGCGCAAATGGGCCGGGGACTGTTCATTTGCAGAAGGCTGCTCCGAAACACTGGTTTGCTCCCGGTCAGCGGATCGCGGTCGAAGGATGCCCCACGAGATTCGGGCCGTTGAGCTGGCAGACTGAATCGGGCGCGCGAAACTGGCGCATCGAGATCGCCTTGCCGGCAAATTACGCGGCCGACATCCTCGTGCACATCCATCCGCCCGATGGAAAGCCGCTTCTTACCACCTCCATCGGCCAGCTTCAGCGCAGCGCTGTGCTTTTGCAGCGGTCGGTCGTTGCAGGCCGGCAGAAGCTCACCCTCGAGGTCAGCTAATCATGCGGAAACCTGCATTGTTGATTTTATTGAAGCATACTGAGCCACTCAGGAGTTAAATGGCGGCACACATGCCACGGGAACGGTCACTATTAGCGGCGCTGAGCAGAAAAAGTGCTCCACTTCCGCGCCAGTACGAACAACGAGCACTTCCTTGCCGGCGGGAGGCGGATGTCCCATCGGTGAGGGCTATATTTACGACAGCGGAGATGTGTCCATAACTGTAGACGGCTTCGTGGCAGACGCCGGTTATGGCCAAGGAAGCACAGCAAGCAGCATCGCCAATTCGCTGATCTCTCAGCTCAATGCCAGCAATTCTCCGGTCACTGCCACAGGCGGCACAACTATCACCCTCACCAGCAAAGCGACCGGCACGTCAGCAAACTACGCGCTTTCAACCTCTGTGTCCTGGGATAACGGTGACTTCAGCTCGCCTTCGTTTAGCGCTACGCCATCCGGCTCGACGCTGACGGGCGGCTCCGGCTTCGGATCAGGCAACATTCTTGACCTGCAATACAATTTCAATCTTGGCTCAGGCGACAACGGCAACGTCATCGGCGTCACAAACAAGCGGAACACACTGCGCACGCAATCGTTTACCTACGACCAACTGAACCGCCTCGCAACCACTCAGACACAAGGTACCTCGGGGGCCAACTGTTTTGGGTTCCAGTTCACTTACGACGCGTGGACCAATCTTACGGCGACCAGCATTCTAAGCGGCTACACGTCTTGCAGTCAGACAACGCCCTATGCATTTTCCCTCTCGGTCAACGGCAGCAATCGAATTACGACTTCCGGCTTTGGGTACGACACCTCAGGAAATCTGTCGAGCGACGGCATCAACAATTACGCCTGGAATGCGGAGAGCGAAGTCAAGAGCGTCAATAATGGCAGCGAAACTTATACCTACGATGGTGACGGTAACCGGATACAAAAATCCAACGGGACAATTTACTGGTACGGGGCGGGAACGGAAATTCTGGACGAGTACGCCAGCGGGAATTTCACCAACGAATATGTATTTTTTGGCGGGAAGCGCGTGGCCATGCGCGTCGTTTCCAGCGGGACGATATATTATTATGAGGACGACATGCTGGGGAGCGCGCGGACCATGGTGCAGGCGGGGCAGACAACGCCTTGCTTTGATGCGGACTTTTTGCCTTACGGGCAGGAGGTGGATTACACCAGCACGTGCGGGACAAACTACAGATTCGAGGGCAAGGAACGCGACCTGGAAACGGGCGATGACAATTTCGGTGCCCGATATTACCGATCCGCGCTGGGCTGATGGCTCTCGGCGGACTGGAGCGCGGTGCCCGCGCCGGTGCCGTACGCCAACCTGACCAATCCGCAGACGCTGAACCTGTACGCCATGGTCAGCGACAACCCGGAAACCTTCGCCGATTTGGACGGGCATATCTGCGGAACCGTCGAAGGGTCAGATACGGTCGGTTGCACGACGGGTCCCCTCGATCTTTGGACTCCGGGCGTCCCGTCAGAAGCACAAAAGACCGGCGACGGCCAGCCGATGTCGGATTCCCAACGGGCCGAAGCCAATGAGCAGTCCGATGAAAGAAATCTCGCAACGGTGAATTCAACTTCGTACAAGTCCAGGAACGAAGCAGCTTTGGCCGCCGAGAAGAGAGCAATTGAGATGACAAATAAGAAGAATGGTGTCCCACCACGAACGGACTGGGAATTCGGAGGCTGGGTCTTGAGGAAAGGGAAACACTTTTATTACACGGAGCCTTTGCAAGGCCGCCAGAGGGGTCAGGCGGTCCCAAAAGGGTTCACTAAGGTTGCTGGATACCACACGCATCCGGACGGTGGCCCTTGGGGAGAGGGACTGTCTGGATATCCCGGTGGCGACGTGGGCTGGTCAGTGAATCACCCAGGCGCCCTATGGCTTTATACGTCGGTATGACTTACTCGGGTAATGTGCGTGTCTATATCCCTGGCACGACAAAGTATCACCCATATGGCATAACAGGCGACCTTGTCGGAAACGTTTACAAGTAAACTTTCTCAAACATCTGGAGGCTGAAATGAGAGGTCTTGTGCTTAGTTCGCTTTTTGTGCTGATTCCAGCCGCATGCTTTTTCGCAAGCAGGAGTAGTCCAACTGTGAACGATCTGCAAGAAGCCCGTCGAGTCAGCATCATTTCTCTAATTGCATCTCCGCGGCAATATACTGGAACGCGAATATATGTAACCGGTTATCTTAATCTATCGTATGAGTCTGACGCCGTGTATTTTCATGAGGATGATTTTCGCTACGGAATGACAAAGAATGCAATAAGACTAGTCCTGAAAAAGAGTCAGCGCGAACAGTTCAGGGCATTCTCGCGAAACTATGTGATAATTGAGGGAACTTTCACCGCTGATGAGTCTGCGAGCGGAATGTTTAGTGGTTATATTGTCGATGTGACGCGAATCCAGAATCTAGAGACAGAGCAAGAGTTCATGCGTCACAAGACGAGCTCGCGAGCTAGGCCCGCCGTCGGGAGCTTAAAACTCGTGGCGCAAGAAGTCGGCCAGGTTGGCGAATTTCCGAACACGCGCGGGCATGTTCCCCCCAATGGAATTAAAATTAAACAAGTTGGGAACATTAAGGGAGCAAAACAATTTGGTCCGGCCCGGAGAGATGGGTTACACAACGTACCTAAGACATGGGTAACACTTTTGGGCCGAAGGGATTTTCGAGCGGTTCAAGCACTCGCGTCTGCAGATCGAAGTATCCCAGATCATACTCCATAAAGCTGACCAGCCAGATGTCCTCGTGAACTTCTTTGATGCCGACCGCTTCAAAATTTGTTCGAGCCGCTGTGCATGGCCCCGCGTTTGCTCGAGATGTTCTTCGAATCCCCTGCGAAGTTCCTCTGAATTGGAAGCTTTGGCCATTTTCGGTAGAGCCTTAATTAGCTGTTGCTCCGCATCGTACAAATCTCGCAATTCACTCACATAGAGTTCTTTAAGTGTGTTTTCCTTCATTGCAGCCTCCAGGTTAGTTTTGGCCAGATTAGCCGCGACTCGCTTACAGCAGCAATCAATTGAAAGCTGTAGTGCGCGGAACCACTTCTAGTATGTCGCAGAGCCGGCGATTGATTCGCAAGTGACGACAATACCTTGCCTTCCATCTAAGAAGCATGCTTCGAAGAGCATCGAACTGAAACGAGGGAGTACCCGTGGACTCCCGGTCAACAGAAAATTCCTTACACATCCCGTGGATTATCACCGCTGTGGTATCCATCGCTGCGCTCTATTACGGCCGTGAGGTTTTAATCCCTATTGTTGTCGCCATGTTGCTGACCGTTCTGCTCTCGCCAGTGGCTTCGCGACTTGAGAGACATCACTTCGGAAAAACTCTTTCGGCTCTCGTTGTATGGATTACTGCTGTAATCGTGCTCCTTTTCGTCGGCTGGCTGGTAGTAAATCAAGGCGTTCATGTGGCTACTCAGCTTCCCGCTTACAGTGCAACAATTTCGCAGAAGATCGAGTCAATTCGAGGAGCGCGAAACTCCGGACTCGGAAGAGCGGCCACCTCGATTCGCCAACTGGGACAGGAATTTTCCAACGCCATCCAGTCTTCTGCTCCTGCTCCCTCGCAAAATCAGGCATCTGCGGGGGGCAATCGCAAAAGCACTGCTGTGGCTCACCAGGAGCAACCAGTTCCCGTGAAAATCGTCGGCCAACCGAACAATTTCAACCTGAAGTCCCTGGGATCAACCGTAAGTCCGATTGTGCTGCCTATTCTGAAAATATTTATCGTATTCGTTGTTACCGCATTCATGCTCTTGCGGCGACGTGATATTCAGGAGCGGCTGTTCACGCTCGCGGGGCTGACCCGAATCCATGTGACCAAGCAAGTCTTCACCGATGCCACCAATCGCATAGTTCGCTATCTTTGGCTATTGTCCTCGGTCAATATGAGCTTTGGCGCTTTGTTCGGCACGGCACTGTACTTTTTAGGAGTGCCGAATGCGCTCCTGTGGGGTGTCCTTGCCGGACTTCTGCGCTTTATTCCGTACATCGGGAGCACAATCGGCGCGGCCATGCCGATCTTGCTTTCGCTCCTCATTTTTGGCGGCTGGACAAAGCCGCTCATTGCTTTGGGCGTGTTCTTGTTCCTGGAAGGCGTGATTGGCTACTTCGTCGAGCCGATTCTCTATGCGCGGCGTACCGGAGTTTCATCTTTGGCCATTTTGGTAGCTGCTATTTTTTGGGCGGCGTTATGGGGACCGATTGGCCTGTTGCTATCGATGCCGCTAACGGTCTGTATTGTCACCGTCGGGCGCTATATCCCGGAATTGGAATTCCTGAACATCCTATTTGGAGACAAGAGCAGTGTCGCTACGGATGTGCAACTCTATCAGGCTCTTTCGGCAGGCCACATCGAAGAATCCCAGCGGCTGGTGGACGACTATCTCAAGGAAAGATCGATTCGCGAGCTTTACGATTCGGTATTGATGCCAGTACTCGTGCTGGCAGAAAAGGACCGCGCTAACGGATGGCCTCAGGGCCAACGGCGCAGTCACCTATTTCATGAACTGAAGATCATCGTCGAAGAACTCAGTATTCATTATCCAAAAGAAGCTGTCAGTGAAGAACGTGCAGTGGAAGTCAGTCCAGATGAACAGATTCTGCCATATCGCCATCCTGGATCTCCTCAAATGACGGTTTCCTGCATTCCAGTGCGGGATGAAGGCGATGAAGTTGCCTGCATCATGCTCACCCATCTGTTCAAACTCGCCGGCTATAACGCTCACGAAATCGCTCTTGGCACGCATACTGAAATGCTGGACGAAATCAACGAGCTAGGCGCGCGCATCATTTACGTTTCCGCCCTGCCTCCTTTTGCCGTTTCGTCGATTCGCCGGCTGTACAAGCGCATCCAGACTCGATGCCCAAAATGCCGGGTGGCTCTTTGCCTCTGGAATTTTGTGGGAGACGGAGATTCGATCAAGAATCTCTTGAATGTCGCCGATTCAGATCTGCTGCTGACCACGCTCGGCGAGGCTACCCTTCAAGTTCAGCAGCTTGCTGAGATGCTGGAAAATCAGCCGCACCGCGCGGGCAAGGACTAGCAGCACGCATATTTATGTCGGTCGTTGCCACTAACGGCTACAGCCTTCTCCTCCTTCATATACGTGCGTGCCCCGATTGGAAGCGCGTCGCAGCAGCTTTAGCTTGATAATTTAGGAGACCGGCAAATTCTGTTTACTGAGGAGATAACATCATGAGATTCCTAACTGCGGTTCTGGCTCTGTTGCTTCTCGTTCCCGCTGCGGCCATAAGCGCGCAAGCTCAAAAAGACCATGCGATTCCTCAAAAAGGCACGCAACGCTACGACCAGTGGCTACATCAGGAAGTGCGCCACCAGCTCTTGCTTTTGCCCTGGTATACCGTGTTTGATGAACTCGGATACAGCATCACCGGATACACGGTGACGCTCACCGGAGAGGTCGTGAATCCGTCGCTGAAATCGGACGCCGAAAATGCCGTGAAGCACATTGAAGGCGTGGAAAAAGTAATAAATAACATTGAAATTCTTCCTCCCAGCTCTATGGACAATCAAATTCGCCGCGAGGAGTACCGCAAGATTTACTCTGCGTCTTCTCTATTCCGCTATGGTGTCGGCAATCTGCAATCCATTCACATCATCGTGAAAAATGGCCACGTGACGCTGGTAGGCTATGTGGACAATCAAACAGACAAGAACGTTGCCGGGATCCAGGCCAATGCCGTGCCCGGCGTATTCTCAGTCAAAAACGATCTACTCGTGCAAAATCCAAAATAACGAAATACGTCCTTCCAGAAAGAGGCGTCGGGATCCGTCATTGCTGAATTTTCCGGCGATTGCTACCATACGCCCTTCATGCCTCCTATGCGCGATTTACATCTCTGGATGCAGAGACGAGAGCCGCACATTCTGCGATTGCTCAAACGGCTCGTGGAAATTGAGTCGCCAAGCTATGACAAAGGGGCCGTCGACAGAATGGGCCGCGCAGTGGCAGCCGAATGGAGACGCAGAGGCGCGAGTGTCCGCATCGTGCCTAACCGCGAGCGTGGCGCTCACGTTCGGGCCGAGTTCACACCAGCGGCACAAGACAAGAGCGCGGTAAGCCAGATTCTGGTCCTCGGCCATTTGGATACCGTTTATCCCCTTGGAACCCTCGCGAAAATGCCTTTTCGCATCGCCCGTGGCCGCGCGTACGGCCCCGGAACATTCGACATGAAGGGCGGTCATGTAATAGCCCTGTGCGCCGTCGACGCGCTTTGCGCCTTGAAAATTTCGTCCCTGCGCAAGGTTGTTTTCCTTTGGACTTCCGATGAAGAAATTGGCAGCCAAACTTCGCGGAAGCTGATCGAAAGCGAAGCGCGAA
The DNA here is from genome assembly GCA_035307965.1 of Candidatus Acidiferrales bacterium. GTDB lineage: Bacteria > Acidobacteriota > Terriglobia > Acidiferrales > UBA7541 > DAHUXN01. The sequence goes on from DATGHO010000039.1 coordinate 9,234, forward strand.
GAAGCAAAGCCGTTTTCGTCCTGGAGCCAGCTTTTGGAGCCGATGGCCGCCTGAAAACGCAGCGCAAAGGCGTCGGCGAAGCTGAATTGATCGTCACCGGGCGTAGCGCCCACGCGGGAATTGCTCCTGAGACCGGCATCAACGCCGTGCACGAACTGGCGCTGCAAATTGCCCGCCTGCTGAAATGGAATGACGCCAAACGCGGCATCACCGTGCAGGCCAACGTAATCGACGGCGGAACCGCAAGCAATGTGGTCGCCGCGAACGCGCGCGCCCTAATTGACGTTCGCGTCGCGCGCGCATCCGACTCGCGCTTGCTCAACCGCAAACTGCACGCTCTGCTGCCAATTCTCCGCGGCGCAAAGATCAAAGTAGCGGGCGGCATCAATCGCCCGCCCATGGAACGCACGTCCGGCTCCTCTGCGCTATTCTCGCAAGCGCAAAAATTAGCGCGCGAGATAGGCGTTCAACTGGGCCAGGCTTCCACCGGCGGAGGCTCTGATGGGAATTTCACGGCCGCCCTGGGCGTTCCAACTTTGGACGGGCTGGGTGCCGTTGGCGATGGCGCGCACAGTCCGTCGGAGAATATCCTCATCAGCGCGCTCCTGGAACGCGCCGCATTGCTTGCCGGATTACTCGCCAGCTTCTGAACGATTAGGCTAATTCCGCTGCGGCTTGATGGATGCCTGGCGGATTGCTACAGTCAAGACAATGCGGAAGGCAGCCAGCCTCGCCCTCGGAATCTGCTTTTCTATCGGCTCGCCTCTTGCCGCGGTTGGGCAACAAACTGCCGTCGCAACGCAGTCCGCTTTGCCAGCTTCGCAGAATCAGCAGCAACTTTATCAATCTCTTACGTCCCTGCAGATTGATGCCACGAAAGTCTACACAGTTCATAATCTCGCGATTCGCCGTGACGGGGTCGACTTCATGCTGGACGACGGCAAGCTGGCCTTCTTGCAGCCGCTGGAAGGCGGAAGCACTGGCGCGGTTTTTTCAGGCCGAGGCCGCATCTTCACGGTGCCTCCGGATTCTGCCGAGCGCGCGTCTCTGGCGCAATATTTAAAAGCCCCTTTGGTTGACGTTGATTTCGGGCAGGCTTACTTCCGCTTCGATGAAGCCACCGGAAATCGAATCCAAGAAGAAGCTTCAAAGCAGAAAACTCCGCCAAAAGATGATCCTGAATTTGTGAGCATCTGGGCCTCAGTAGTTCCTGGCCTCAACATCAGTTCCACTCCGCGGGCCTTTGAGGGGCTTTTGTCCTCAGAGGCCCCTCCATATCTTTATGCTGTTCTGAATTCCACTCAGTTTGGCGGTTTCGAGGTTCTTGCAGACGAGAGCCGCCCTGAAACTGTCCTCATCGGCCAGCCCCGCCACACAAATGGAGAGGATTTTTTCAATGTTTGGACATCCTACAAAGCCATAAATGCCCCTGCTCCTCCCGAAGAGTTTGCCGCCATCAGCTATGCGGAAGACGCCACGATTGGCAATGACCTCGCTCTTACCGGCGAAGCAACTCTGCGCTTGAAATGTCTCGTGAGCGGTGAGCGCGTTCTAAATCTCGAACTCTCGCGCTTTCTGCAAGTGCAGACAGTCACTGACGTTCATGGAAAGACGCTCCCATTTTTTCAAAATCAGGATATTAGGCGTCAGGAAATTGCTCGGCGCGGAAACGATGTCCTTTACGTCGTTCTGCCAGAGCAAGCGGTAGCCGGAAAGATTTATGAACTGCACGTCGCATATCACGGAACCGTCACCGAAGATGATGGCAACGGCGTCTATTACGTTGGCGCGCGCGGCAGTTGGTATCCGAGCCTGTCAGGGCCGCCGCAGTTCGCTTCCTTCGATCTGAAGTTTCACTGGCCAAAACGCCTAAAGCTCGTCGCCACTGGCCGCGAGATTTCCCATGGCGAAGATGGTAACCAGCTCGCCGGACATTGGCGCAGCACCGAACCCATCGTCTTTGCTGGATTCAATCTCGGCGAATATGCAGTTCAAACCGTGCCGGGAAAGCCGGAAATCCAGCTCTTTGCCAACCAGCAACTTGAGCAGAGTATCGCTAGCCGCTTGCGTGAAAATGCGGTATTGGAGCCGCGCCTGCCTTCACGTTTCCCTCAGCCCTTGCCAAATCCTGCCGCGGTCCTCAAACAACTGGGAGTAAATCTTCTCGAATCTGTGCATTATTACCAGCGCTTGAACGGCCTATTTCCTTTTCAGTCGCTGGATGTTTCGCAGATTCCCGGCTCCTTCGGACAGGGTTGGCCTGGATTGCTGTACCTTTCCACATTCGTGTTTCTTCCTCCGCAAGCTCAACAACAGGCTGGCCTGCCGGAAATCTCGCAAGAGGAAGTCCAGCGGCTCGTCCCATTCCATGAAGTAGTGCACCAATGGTGGGGAAACGTGGTAGCTCCGGCGAGCTATCGCGATAACTGGATTGTCGAAGGCATGGCCGTTTATCAATCGCTCATGCACGATCAGGAACGGAGGCGTTCGAAGAATTCGCTCGACGATTGGCTCCTGCAGTATCGCGATGCGCTCACCGCCAAAGACCCTGGCACCGGACAGCCTGTTGATGACGCAGGCCCGCTTGATTTTGGTTATCGCCTGAATTCCTCGAAGACTCCTGACGCTTATCGCATTATCATCTACGATAAAGGCGGCTGGGTCATGCACATGTTGCGTATGATGCTGCGCGAACCGGGAACTAAAGATCCGGACGCCCGATTCGAAGAGTTGCTGAAGCGCACGCTCGCGGACTATCGTTTCCGTACGCTTTCCACTCGCGATTTCGAAAATGAAGTCAATCGGCTGATGACTCGTTCAATGGACCTCGAAGGCAGCCGTTCTATGGATTGGTTCTTTGACCAGTGGGTGCGCCAAACAGGAATTCCGGAATACAGCCTGAATTACAGCCTCCATGCGCGTAAATCCGACTTCCTGATCGAAGGCGTTTTAAAGCAGCGCGGCGTGCCTGCCGTGTTTACAGAACGTGTCCCAATTTACGGTGTCGAGGCGCAAGGCCGAAGGATATTTCTCGGTTCTGTGGTCACCATGGGCGTGTCCACACCGTTTCGCTTCGCCATGCGCGTCCGCCCTGCGAAACTCCTAATCGATCCCGAACTCACCATTTTGTGCACCGCAAGGTAATGCACGGCGAAATAGGTCGCGGCAAAAAATCAAATCATGCGCGGAAATGTCCCGCGTGCCGCACCTCTTTGCGATAGTCCGGCGCGCACATCTCTACCGTCTGGCACATTTCATATAGCCGCGAACGGATTCTCACTCCAACCCGATCGGTCAGCGAATCCTCAACAGCCGCCGGATGCTGTCCCGCCTGTCGCATAGCCGCAGCTGGCGAATCGAGAAAATTCGTCGTTAAAATGGTCACACGATGCTCGTTGTATCGCGTATTCAGAATGTGCCCGACCGTCTCGAGCGCCCAAAGCGACGGCTTGGATGAACCCAGGTCGTCGAGCAAAAGCGCTTCCGTCTTCAGCACGGGTTCGAGAACGCTCATTTCCGTGGAGCTGCTTTCCGGATTGTAGCTGTCCTGGATTTCCTTGAGCAGTTCGCGATAATCGTAAAAAAGCCCGCTGTGCCCGCGCAAAACAATCTCTGTCAGCGCCGCGACCGCTAAATGCGTTTTGCCCACGCCGCAGGGGCCCATTAGCATCAACCCGTGCTCTGTGCCGATGGGAAATTCGCGCGCGAATCCCTGCACCATCTGTTTCGCCTGCGCGAGGCTCCGGTTCCACGCCTCCGCCTGTGCCCCACCGTTCTCCTGGTCGTACTGATCCGTATCAAAGCTTTCGAAATTGCAGTGCAGATACCGCCGCGGGAGCCGCGCGCGATCCAAAATGCGCGTCTCACGGTCGCCCTCGGTGCATTCACAGGGAACTGCCCACACCGTTTTAGGCTCGCCCGCTGCAGAGCCTGCACGTCCCGTGGCAAAGCGCTGCGCCTGCTCGTTTGCTCCTGGGTTTTCAACAACTCGCCAGCCTGTACCGCTACACTGCGGACAATCCGCTTTCGCCATGCTGGAAGAATATGCGTTGCGCGATGCCGGCGCAAGCAGACCTCCTGTGCGTCAATGTGGATTCTGTGGATTTTGTCCCGGCCGGCCCGCAGTCAACCCCGTAGTGAAATGTGATTGCGCTGTGTTCTCATCTGTGGCACTACCTTCTAGCCGGCGCCGTAGGCCACGCGCCATGCGAGGAGAACTGTATGGCAGAAGCGCATCTGGTGCGTCCGCACAGACGCAGTTTCTTTCATCGGCATTCGCTGAGCATCACCTCAGTTTTAATTCTTCTGACCTGGATCTGTCTCTATATAGTCTCCAGTCCGGCCACCCATATCGGCTCGTTTTTCGGCAATGCCATTGCTGACTGGTCCGGCACAGTTGTAATGATTATTGCCACGAAGTATTTATATGAAAAAGGCTCCTCCGAAAGCCGCCGCCTGCCTAAAACAGTGCTCCGGCCGGCTCTCGAATGGATGCGTGACCATTCCCTCAGCATTTTTTTGCTGATTACAGGCATCGCATGGGTTTTTCTGTACGTGGCGATGGATTCTGAAAGCAAATGGGGCCAGGTGGTCGGCAACATCGTCTCCGAATGGACGCAGATTTTCGGCGTCGTTCTGATGACGAAGCGATTGATTGAGCGCCACTCCAAAGAAAGCAAGCAGTAACTCCTGAGGGTTAGCATCCCGTCACGCAAATAATCGTCGGCGAAACAGACATTTAACGGGCATCCTAAAACGGCGCCATTCATGCTATAGTAAGCTGGCAGTTCAAGAAGGGTCGGATTGCGTCTTTGCCTCTTGCCAGGTTGCTGGCCGCCTCGACTCCATCCGCTTCCTTTTCACCTGGGAGCATTGAATCCAGCTTTATCGCACTACCCCGCCAACCGGCGTAATTACTGAGACGAAAATCAAGGAGAGAAGAAGTATGAAGAATCTGTTTGTCGGCAACATGAGTTTTCAAACCACCGAGGGCGAGCTGCGCGAACTGTTTGCCCCGTTCGGCCAAGTAACGCGCGTTCACATCGCCATGGATCGCGAAACCGGGCGCGCTCGCGGATTTGCTTTTGTGGAAATGGCCAATGACGCCGAGGCGGCCAAGGCAATTGCAGCGTTGGACGGGAAAGAGGTCGGCGGACGCAACTTAAAGGTGAATGAAGCACGCCCCAAGGCCGAAGGCGGCCCGCGGCGCGCCGGTTCGAACTATGGCGGTTCGGGCTCGGGTCGAAACAGCGGAGGCGACCGCGGCGGCAATCGCGGAGGCGGACGCGATCGCTTCTCCCACGAGGATTATCGCGAGTCTGCCCGTCAGCCCCGCGAACCGCGCTGGTAATCCGGCAGGCTAATCATTTTTCGATGCGGATGGCCTTGGGCGGCATGGCACGCACAATGGCATTGCGCACGCTGCGGCGCTCTTCGCTGCTGAATCCTTTCGCCAGCTCGCCGCGCACAAATCCGATAAATGCTTCCATCTGCTGCTGCATTTCCGACATTTTGTCGCGCATGTTGAGAATGATTTCGATTCCCGCCAGATTCACGCCCAGCTCGCGCGTCAGATTCAAAATCACTTCCAGCCTCTCCAAATCCTGATCCGTGTAGAGCCGCGTGTTCCCTTGCGAACGTGACGGCTTCAGCAAGCCCACGCGCTCATACAGCCGCAGCGTTTGCGGATGAAGTTTGTACAATTCGGCGACGGCGCTGATCATGTATCCGGCGCGAGCCTTTTTTCGAGGACGAGCCATCGCCAGCTCCTCTACAGCGACGCGCGGGAGAAAATTTCCCGTCGCGGATCTTCACGGTCATGCTTGGCCAGATCGCGAAGCAGTTGTTTCACGTGCTCATCTTCCGGACGCGGCACCACCACGCGCACTTCCACAAGCTGGTCGCCGCGTTTTCCGTGCCGCCGCACCGAAGGAGCGCCCTTTTCCCGTAACCGCAGCACTTTTCCGCTGTTCGTGCCGGGAGGAATGCGCACTTGCGCGCGGCCGTCAATTGTTGGCACTTCGATTTTTGCTCCGAGCGCCGCTTCCGCCACGGTTATCGGCACAACCGTGTAAAGGTCGTCGCCGCGCCGCTCGAAAAAGGGATGCGGTTCCACGCGCGTGATGATGTAAAGATCCCCCGGCGGACCTCCGCGCGTTCCCGCATTTCCGCGCCCGGGCACTCGAAATCGTGAACCTGTCTGCGCGCCAGGTGGAATTCGAAAATCAATCGTATCCGCGCGTCGCACGCGCCCTTCGCCGCCGCATGTGCGGCAAACGGTGTGCAGCCGTCCCGTCCCGCCGCAGCGCGAGCACGCAATTTGGAAACGCATGCGCCCGCTCACTTGCGTCACTTGTCCCGAACCGCCGCACGTTGGACAAACTTGCTGGCCTGTTCCCGGCGCCGCGCCCGTCCCATGGCATTCTGTGCATGGTTCCAGGCGCGTAATCGTGATTTTCTTCACCGCGCCGCGCATGGCCTCGTTGAACGGAATATCAATCTGATATTCGAGGTCGCTTCCCGGCCCTTCTTCATACGCCTGAGCCGCATTCGCGCCGCGAAAAACCTGGCTAAACAGGTCGCGAAAGCTTGTCCCGCCCGCGCCGCCAAAGTCGAAGCCGCCAAAGTCAAACTGCACGTCCTGCGGCGGCGCTCCGGCGCCTCCCGGCCCGGCGCCCGCGTATCCGCCCTGGACGTTCGGCCCGGCAAAGCCGAACTGATCGTACATCTGCCGCTTTTTCGGATCGGAAAGGTTTTCGTACGCTTCCTGGATCTGTTTGAATTTCTCCTCGGCCGATTTGTCGCCCGGATTCAGGTCAGGATGATATTTGCGCGCAGCTTTGCGGTAGGCCTGCCGGATTTCTTTGAGCGTTGCCTTGCGGCCCACGCCCAGCAGTTCGTAATAATCCTGTTTTGTGGAAGTCGGCATTTTTCATCTTCCGTTTTCGCGCGCGACCCTCGCTTCAAGGCGAAAAACGGGCTGTGCTATGAACGCGATAAACTGCTTAAGCTAAATCTTCGCCCAGCGCGCATTCCATTCATTCAATTCCGCTGATTCCTTCGCCATTTCTTGCTGCTTGCGGCGTTGCTCCTCATTTCGTCCGCCCATCGCCGCTTCTTTCTGGTTGGCGTGCTCCACCCATCCATCAATCGAGCGGATGCGCTGCTCCACGGCGGCAGGTTCGGAACGAAATCGCATGAGCGCGCCAGAAATCTCCACGGCGCGCGGCTGAAAATCTGCCGAACCGTCGTGCCGTGTCTCGTAAAAGAGTCGCCGCCAGTCCGCCGACGGCGCGCCGCTCAGCAGTACCTGCACCAGAAAATAATTCTCGCGAACTTTCTGCACAGCCTGCGGAGGCCCCGAGCGTTTAATGCCAGCCGTGCTCGTCAACATTTTCTCCCTGAGTAACAAGTGATTCTGTAAGCAGCTAGAGGGCGGAACCAGGTTCCGCCCTTAGCTTGTCACTTGTCCCGCGTTACTGCTTCTTGTCAGTTGGGCTTTTTCGACTCGTCCACGTCTACGTACTCCGCGTCAACCACTTCGCCTTGCCCCGGCTTCGCATTGCCATCGGTAGACGCTCCCTGGCCCGGCCCAGCCTGCCCTGCGCCGCCTTGGCCCGCCGCCCCAGACGCCGCCTGCGCCCGGTACATGGCCTCGGCGAGCTTGTGCGAAGCCTTGGTCAGTTCCTCGGCCGCTGAATTGAGTCGGTCCGTTCCGCCCTCCGCGAGCGCTCGCTTCGCCGCCTCGACCGCCTCTTCCGCGGACTTAACTTCCGCCTCCGGCAGCTTGTCGCGGTTCTCGCGAATCAGCTTTTCGGTCTGATACACCAGGTTGTCGCAGCGGTTGCGCGCTTCGGCTTCGGCAATCTTTGCCTTGTCCTCGTCGGAATGCGACTCGGCTTCTTTGCGCATCTTCTCGGCCTCTTCCTTGCTGAGGCCGGTCGAAGCGGTGATCGTGATCTTCTGCTCTTTGTTCGTGGCCATGTCCTTCGCCGACACGTTCAAAATGCCGTTCGCATCGATGTCGAAGGTCACTTCAACCTGCGGCATGCCGCGTGGAGCCGGCGGAATGCCCATCAAGTGGAATTTGCCCAGCGTTCGATTCCCGCTGGCCACGGGCCGCTCGCCTTGCAGCACATGAATCTCCACGGAAGTCTGATTATCCGCGGCGGTCGAGAACATCTCCGTTTTGCGCGTGGGAATCGTCGTGTTGCGCGGAATCAGCACGGTCATCACCCCGCCCATGGTCTCCACGCCGAGCGACAGTGGCGTCACGTCCAGCAGCAGAATGTCCTTCACTTCTCCGCCCAGCACGCCGCCCTGAATCGCCGCGCCCACCGCGACCACTTCGTCCGGATTGACGCCCTTGTGCGGCTCCTTGCCGTTGAACAGGTTCTTCACAATGTCCACGACTCGCGGAATGCGCGTCGAACCGCCCACCAGCACCACTTCATCAATCTTGTCCGGAGTGATTCCTGCGTCGGAAAGCGCTTGCTTCACCGGTCCCACGGTTCGCTGCAGCAAATCTTCCATTAATTGCTCCAGCTTCGACCGCGTGAGCTTCATTTGCATGTGCTTCGGTCCGGATTCGTTCGCGGTGATGAATGGCAGATTGATCTCCGTCTCCATCAATTGCGAAAGCTCGATTTTGGCCTTCTCCGCGGCTTCTTTCAGCCGTTGAATGGCCATGCGGTCCTTGCTCAGGTCGATTCCTTGCTCCTTCTTGAACTCGGTGATCATCCAGTCCACAATCCGCTGATCAATGTCGTCTCCGCCGAGGTGCGTATCGCCATTGGTGGACTTTACTTCCACCACGCCTTCGCCCACCTCTAGGATCGAAATGTCGAACGTGCCGCCGCCCAAGTCATAAACGGCGATAGTCTCGTCCTTCTTCTTATCCAAACCGTAAGCCAGGGCCGCTGCCGTTGGCTCATTGATGATGCGCAGCACTTCCATGCCGGCGATTTCGCCCGCCTGCTTGGTCGCTTGGCGCTGCGCGTCGTTGAAGTACGCTGGCACGGTGATGACCGCCTTGCTCACTTTTTCCCCAAGGAAGTCTTCCGCGGCGCCCTTCAGCTTCTGCAAAATCATCGCCGAAATTTCCGGCGGGCTGTACGATTTTCCGGCAATCTCCACGCGCGCGTCGTCGTGCGGACCGCGCACCACCTTGTACGGCAGGCGCTTCATTTCCTCGCCAACCTCGTCATAGCGCCGGCCCATGAATCGCTTGATTGAATACACTGTGTTCTCAGGATTGGTGATGGCTTGCCGCTTTGCCACTTGCCCCACCAGCCGCTCGCCTGATTTCGTGATGGCCACCACAGAAGGCGTCGTGCGCGCCCCTTCCTGGTTTGGGATGACCGACGGCTCGCCGCCCTGCATCACCGCAACAACCGAGTTGGTCGTTCCCAGGTCAATACCAATAATCTTACTCATTGCTAAAAGCCTCCTCGTTCGCGAACATCCTTCTCCAGATCCCCCCTATGTGCTTAATCGAGTGCATTCTACACATTGAGCATGTCATTGTCAAGTTTATTGATGCTTAGACGTATAGTGCTAAGACACAAAGACTTACTTCACCTCCCAGATCCTCCATACGCACAGGCGCCCACTTCCTTCGCTCCAAGCCCATCGAACCCCCTGACTGATTCACGCATCCTAATTTTGCGTGCGCCGTGAGCTTTTCGCGACAACGAGTCACGATTTTGCGCGCTGAAAAGCGCCGAATCGCTTAAAATGCTGCCAGTTTTACGTTATCCGGTGTGCCGGTTTCTATCGATAGTCGTTCGCTTTGTTAATCGGAGGGATTTTCGCCAATGAATTTGCGCCGACCGCTACCCATTTTCGCCGCACTGCTTTTAGGTATTGCTGCGCTATGTTTTGTCATGCAGCAGTCTCGCGCGCAGGCCACTCCTTCGCCTGCCGAAGTGGCTCGCTGGTCGGCCGAAAAGTCGCTCGGCTCTCCCTCAGCCCCCATCAAGATGATCGTGTACGACGACTACGAATGCCCCGCCTGCGGCAATTTTTATGAGCAAACTCTGCGCACTCTGATCGACACCTACGTTGCCGATGGCAAAGTTTATCTCGTCCATCGGGATTTTCCTCTGCCCATGCACGAGTTTTCGCGCCAGGCCGCCCGCTGGGTCAATGCCGCGGCGCGCATCGGCAAATTCGAAGCCGTAGAGCGCGCCCTCTTCGACAACCAAATGGCCTGGTCGGAATATGGCTCGGAAAATCCCAAGGGCATCATCAAGCCGATTGTGCAATCCGCGCTCACTCCTGCCGAATTCAAGCGTGTCGAGCGCATCATGCAAGGCTGCGAGTCCAATTCTCACGACGAACTGAAAGGGTGTGCTGTGGACGCTGAAATCCAGCGCAATATTGCCGCTGGTGAGTTGCTGCCCATCGCTCAGACGCCCACTTTCGTCGTTTCCTATAAAGGGCAAACCTATCCACCGGCGGCTGGGGGAGTGTCCTGGCCGTTGCTGAAGCAATTCTTCGATCAGCTCCTCAGCCAAAAGTAAATTATGACCGCGAGCTCCCGCTGGACGACCGGACGCGTTCTTTTGCTCCTCGCGCGCGTGGCCCTTGGAGTCACGTTCCTCCTCGCGGCCTACGGCAAATTGCGCCCGCAAAACGCCGTTCCCTGGACGTTCAGCTCGTTGAAAATCACTCCAGCATCGCTGGGTCTGTCGATGACTTTCTTCGCCATGCAGGTGGATTCTTACCAAATACTGCCTGCCTGGGCCGTCAGCCCCTTCGCGCACACCTTGCCGTGGGTTGAACTGGCGGTGGGCCTTTTGCTCCTCACCGGCTTAGCCTTGCGCTACGTTGCAGTGATTGCCACTCTGCTGCTCGCTGTTTTCTGGGGAGTAGTGATTCGCTCCTATGCGCTGCATCTGGCCATCAACTGTGGCTGCTTCGGCCCCAATGAAAAACTCGATGCTTGGACCATCGTCCGCGACGGCCTTTTCGTTGCTCTCGGCCTCGCGCTCACCATCGGCGCCTTCCTGATTCATTGCCGTGGCGGTATCGGATCTTCGGCGCTCTCGCAAACGGAATCGCCCGCTCGATAGTTCGCTAATAGTTCCTCTGTTCAGAATTGCCTCTCCGTCGTATCATCTCGAACGCTTTTCAGGAGCCCCCCATGCGCGTGCGAGTCAATCTTCTGACGTTCCTAATTCCGATTCTCGTTTGCATTTGCGCGGTTCCAGCCGCAACTTCCATCGCTGCGGATTCGCCCGCGCCACCTTTCATCCTGCATGAAGTCGCCTCGGGAGTTTGGGCCGCCATTGATAATCGCGCAGCAAAAGGAGGCGGTTCGGGCGCGAACGCCGGATTTGTCATCGGCGCCGACGGCGTGCTGGTCGTGGACACCTTCCAGCATCCCGCCGCCGCGCAGGGCTTGCTGAACGACATCCGCCAGAAAACCAAACTCCCCATTCGCTTCGTTGTGAACACCCACTACCATATCGACCACGTTGCTGGAAACAACATCTTCGCCGGCGCTGGCGCCACCATTCTGGCGCAGCAAAACGTCCGCGCCTGGGAACGCACCGAGAATCTGAAATTCTTCGGCCCGAAAATCACGCTCGCACAAAAAGAAATGGTCGAATCCCTCGGCCTGCCTAACGTCACCTACAAGGATGGCGTCGAGCTTTATCTTGGCTCGCGCCGCGCCATTGTCGTCTCGCTTCCCGGACACACCGGTGGCGATTCCGTCGTTTTCATTCCCGACGCGAACGTCGTTTTTACCGGCGATCTGTTCTGGAATCACACGCTGCCGAATCTCATCGACGCTTCCACTAAACCGTGGATTGCCAGCCTGGGCACAATTCTCCAGCGCCACGCCGATGCAACATTCGTTCCGGGACATGGCGAAGTAGGCAAAGCCAGCGACGTCCGCGATTTCCGCAATTACCTCCAGGATTTACGCGCAGACATCGCGCAAACGCAAGCAGCCGGGAAATCAGACGATAGTTTGACTGCGGTTGTGTTGCCGGAACTCCAGCAGAAATACGGCTCGTGGAATTTTTTTGCTTATTTTGCCAAGCCCGACATTCACTACACAGACCTCGAGCTTCGCGGCAAAAAGCACATCCCTCAACCGCTCGCCCAATAAGAAATTACGATAAGGTCCGCTGTTACCTGTTAGGAGCTTGCCGGCTCTCGGCTTTGAACTTTAATTGTCCGGCGTGCGGCGGGTTCCGTGATGCGGTTCCCCTCGATCCGTGCGAATCACCATGCTGACCAGCGGAAGCTCCAGCAGCTCTTTGTTCCTGCGCGGCGCGGGGACCTTCCACGGACTTATCCAGTAATCTACCGCCAGCCACAAGCTATACGAAGGCCGCGACAGCCCCAGACACAGCGCCGCGCCAAAACTGATCCACAAAATATTTTTCACCATGTAGGACAGATGCGTGAATTCGGGAAGAAATAGCGATGGCACGAAAACAGCCAAAAAAATTGCCGCTGACAATGCGTAGTCCAGGTACATCGCGCCTGCGTAATACCCCGACTCAGGATAAAACGATAACCCGCACACTTCGCACTGGTCCCGCATTTTGAAAAAGCTGCTGAAAACGCGTCCTTCTCCGCAATTCGGGCACCGAAAACGAAGTCCGCGGCTGAGCGCTTGGCGAAATAGCATCTTTCCCATAGCAGCCTCTAAGTCTGGAATAGCAACTTCCAATTCCTTTCCAAATTATACCGCGTTCTCGCGGTCAAGGTGAAAACCGAATCGCCGCCGGTCGGCGCGCCCCCGTTATTCCCCTTTTATGTAAAGATGCGCCAGCGCGCGACAAGTCTCATGGATTTTGCAGCGGACTGGAATAATTTGTTCCAGTCTGAACTTAACCGCGTGATTTTCTGCCCCGGCATCTGGAACATTCCGCAGATGAAATGGTCCGGCCCGAAATCCGTTGCCGCATCGCCGGCGTATAAGCCTTTGACTTTGCCCCCACGGTGAAACTATCATAGCGCGCGTTGGTTCTCAGGGAGTCCGTCTGTGATTCGACCTTCTGAACGGAACAATCCCTCTTCGCAGCCCTTCCTTTACGCTCTTGAATTTCGCATACAATCTCGAAGGGAGTGCATTCATGGCCTCGAATAAAGAAAAAGACGATGCGCTGCGGCGCGACGTCTCCAAGACCCGCGACGCTGCGCCGGAGCCTGCGGACAAAAAGCTCCCCGATCTTTCTCGCCGCCGCTTCATCAAAGGCGCGGGAATCGCGGGGGTTGCCGCGTCCGCCAGTGCGCTCCTTACAGAGCGCGTTCTCGGCTCCACTTCGCAGCCGCAAAACGGCGGCATGGGCGGCAATGACGGCATTCTCGGCCCCGGCGAAGTTCCCGTCACTCTCAATATCAACGGCAAAATGCGCAAGCTGAACATCGAGCCCCGCGTCACTCTGCTCGACGCTCTGCGCAATCACCTCGACCTTACCGGCGCAAAGAAAGTCTGCGACCGCGCCACCTGCGGCGCTTGTACTGTTCACCTCGACGGCCGCGCTGTTTATTCCTGCACCGTGCTGGCAATTGACGCGCAGGGCCGCGAAATCACCACTATCGAAGGCCTCGAGCCTTCCGGTGGTTTGCACCCCATGTCGCAAGCCTTTTGGGACAATGACGCGCAGCAGTGCGGATTCTGCACGCCCGGTTTCGTTATGGCCTGCACCGCTTACGTCGAGCACACTGCACATCCTACTCGCGAAGGCCTCGGCCACGCCCTCGGCGGCAATCTCTGCCGCTGCGGCACTTACATGGGCATCAAGGACGCTGTCCTTGAAGCCGCCCGCGCTACCAAAATGAAAGGAGGGCGAGCCTAATGGCTGACTACCACTGGCCTCCCGCCAATCACCGTGAGCTTATCGGCAAGCGCATCAAGCGCATTGACGGCCCGCAAAAATCCTCGGGCCGCGCCAAATATTCCTTCGACATCAATCGCCCCGGAATGCTTTGGGGCAAGATGGCCGGTTCTGCCTACGCTCATGCCAAAATCACGAAAATAGACACCAGCGCAGCAGAAGCCATGCCCGGCGTGAAAGGCGTGGTCACCATCGTCCCCGAAGGCCAGGAAGTCTTCTGGGCTGGCCAGGAAATCGTAGCCGTGGCTGCGGATACTGAAGAGCGCGCCGAAGCCGCCGCCGATGCCATCAAAATTGAATATCAACCGCTTCCTTATCTCGTCACCAATGCCGACATGCAGTCCGCCGGCGCGCAATTTACCAAGCAGCTCGCAAACCGCGTCGTCGGCGATCCCGATCAAGCTTTCCAGCAGAGCGACATCGTCATCAGCGAAGGACATTACGGCTTGCCCGTCATCACCCATTGCTGCCTCGAATCCCATGGCCAGGTCACCGAATGGAATGGCGATAACCTCACCGTTTGGGAGTCCACGCAAAACGTCAGCGGCATGGCTGGCGAATACGTTCAAGGTCTCGGCGAACAGGGCATCACCGTTCCGGCGAACAATATCCGCGTCATCACCCAATACATGGGCGGTGGATTCGGCAGCAAATTCGCCGCGGACACCTGGGGCATCGCGTGCGCGCAATTATCCAAGAAAACCGGTCGCCCGGTGAAAATGATGCTCGAGCGCGACCATGAACAGACCACCGCAGGCTGCCGGCCCTCCCTGTACGCGCATGTAAAAGTCGCCGCAAAACGTGACGGCACGCTCGTCGCTTGGGATTCCGACGCCTGGGGCACTCAAGGCCCGAACGCCGAAGGCTCTCCTCGCCTTCCCTATATCCTCGAACCTCCCAACGTTCGCGCCAAATACACCGGAGTTTTGAACAATATCGGCCCCGCTCGCGCCTGGCGCGCCCCAAATCACCCGCAGATGGCGCTCGTTTCCAATGGCGCCATGGAAGATCTCGCCGCTAAGCTCAACATGGATCCTATGGATTTCTTCCTCAAGAACATAGACCTTGCCGGCAACCACGCAAAGATCTATCGCGACGAATTCCCCATCGCCGCGCGTTTGATGGATTGGAAAGCCAAATGGCATCCGCGCGGCCAGGGCGGCTCTGGGCCAGTGAAGCGCGGACTTGGACTTTCCATACACACGTGGGGTGGCCGCGGCAATCAGAGCAACTGCCAGGTCGTCATTCATCCCGACGGCTCGGTTGAAACCAACATAGGCAGCCAGGACCTTGGCACCGGCACGCGCACGGTCATCAATATTGTTACCGCCGAAACGCTGGGCCTGCCGCTCAACGCGGTGAAAGTCAACCTCGGCGACAATCGCTATCCTCCCGCCGGCGCTTCCGGAGGATCAACTACCGTCAGCGGCGTCAGCACTTCCACGCGCCGCGCCGCAACCAACGCTTTGAACGAGTTGCTCGCCAAAGTTGCTCCCTCGCTGGGCGCCACAGCCGATCAGCTCGACGCCTGGAATGGAAAAATCCTCGTCAAAGGCAATCCATCCAAGTCCATCTCTTGGAAGCAAGCCTGCGCCAAACTTGGCGCTTCCCCTGTCACCGGTATGGGCCGCACTACCAATGATCTGATGTCCAGCGGCGTCGGCGGCGTGCAGATGAGCGAAGTTGAAGTAGACACCGAAACCGGCATCGTCCGCATGATCAAGCACGTCGCTGTCCAGGACTGCGGCCTGATCATCGACCTCAAGACCGCAGAGAGTCAGGTCTATGGCGCGTGCATCATGGGTGTCGGCTACTCGCTTTATGAAGAAAAAATCATGGACCAGCAAATCGGCCGTTGCCTCAACCCCAACATGGAGTTTTACAAACTCGCGGGTCTCGGCGACATCGGCGAAATTGTTGTCCACATGATGACCGGCCCGGGTTATGACGAGCGCGGCACCATCGGCCTCGGCGAACCGCCGGTTGTCTCGCCGGGCGCGGCTATTTCCAACGCCGTCGCTAACGCCATCGGCGTCCGCGTCCCTGAACTGCCGCTCTCTCCGGACCGCGTTCTCGCCGCTCTCGGCAAAGTTCCGCCAGCCGGCGGTATGACAGGAGGTATGGCCTAGATGGACGCCTTTGAATACGCAAGCCCCGCAACCGTCAAAGAAGCGCTCGCCCTGCTTGGCGCAAATTTTCAGGACGCTTCCGTCTATGGCGGCGGCACAGATTTGCTTTCGCTGCTCAAGGACAATGTCGAAGACACCAAGCGCCTCGTCAACATCAAGAAAATTGGCGCGCTCCATGCTATCCAGAACGAACGCGGGGGATTGCGCATCGGCGCTGCGGTCACTTTAGAGCAAGTGCTTTCCGCTTCCGACGTTCGCGAACATTTCCGCGCCATCACCGACGCCGCCGAACACATCAGCAGCCCGCAGATCCACAATATGGCCACCGTCGGCGGCTGGATTTGCCAGCGCCCGCGCTGCTGGTATTACCGCAATGGCTTCGGCCTGTTCGCGCTCGATAAAAATGGCAACTCGCTCGTCACCAACGGCGACAATCGCTATCACGCGATTTTCGGCAACTCCGGTCTGGCCAAATTCATCAGCCCTTCCAGCCTCGGCCCGGCGCTTCTTGCCCTCGATGGCAGAATTCATATCGAAGGCCCGAACGGCCCGCGCGAAGCCACCGTCGAAGAGTTTTTCGTCATCCCGCAAAAAGAGGGTGAGCGTGAACACGCCTTGGGCCCGCAAGAAATCGTCACTGCCATCAGCATTCCTGCGGCTTCGCGCGAAGCGAAGAGCGCCATGTACGAGATTCGCCAGAAGGAAGGCATGGACTGGCCGCTAACTTCCGCTGCCGTCGCCTTGCGCATGCGCGGCAACACAGTTGAAAGCGCAAAAATCGTTCTCGGACACGTTGCGCCCAAGCCTTGGCCCGCCGATGACGCCGCTAAATCGCTCGAAGGCCAAACCATTACTGAAGAAACTGCCGCCAAGGCCGGTGATGCCGCTGTTCAAGGCGCTACGCCGCTCAGTCGCAACGGTTACAAAGTTCAGCTCGCGCGCGTAACCGTAAAACGCGCCATACTCACCGCCGCCGGCCTGCCCTTCACTGAGGCGAAAGGAGCCGCATAGCCATGCCAAATCCCGCTGCAATGCCCAGTCTCAATGTGCTGATTTCGACGGGCCAGATTTGCCAGTCCATTCGCTCGAAGAAACTTTTCTACGAATCGGAAGAGGACGCCTCCGACGCGCGCAACGCCGGCCCGTTCTGGTGCGGACGCACGCAATCCGCCGTTGGCCCCGACGGCCAGTTCGTCACTTTCGACTCCTGCCGTCCCAGCCGCTCCTGCTGCCGCACCACCTAAACGCGCCTCTGTAGCGCAGAGGCTTGTGTAGCGCAGAATTTCGTTTCTCCGAAGTTCTGCGGCTTTTCAATCGTGACGCACTCGCAACCTTAAAGTTGCATATTGAAATATCTCATGCTATTCTGCAACCCGGAGGTTGCTAATGAGCCAGAGCCCTGACAGCTCCGCACCAAAAAGCATGGCGAAAGATCGCATCGAGAAAAAGATCCTCCTCCACGCTCCGCGAAGCCGCGTCTGGCGCGCCCTCTCCGATCCCGCGGAATTCGGCGCCTGGTTCGGTATGAAGTTTGAAGGCCCGTTCACGCCCGGCGCTCGCGTTCGCGCTACCATCGTAGGCACCTCCGTCGACGCCGACGTCGCAAAGGCGCAGAAAGAGCATGCCGGCGGCGTGACGTTCGAAATCATCATCGATCGCGTCGAGCCCGGGCGGTTGTTCTCCTTCCGCTGGCATCCGGGCGAACCCGGCGTCGATTATTCCAACGAGCCTGCCACGCTCGTCGCCTTCACCCTAGAGGAAACGCCAAACGGCGTCATGCTCACCGTCACCGAATCCGGCTTCGATAAAATACCGCTCGCTCGCCGCGCCAAAGCATTCGAGGGTAACGAACAGGGCTGGAGCGTAGTCCTCACGCTCATCGAGAAGCACCTTGCCCAAGCGTCCTAATCGCCGCTCCAATGGCCTGCGTGGTCGCCCGCATCAAATGTTCGCGCCTCACCCGCTCGACTCTGCCCGGCTATTTGCGGCGCTGGGCGACCGGAACCGCTTGCGCCTGGTCGCGCGCCTCTGTAAAGGGCCCGCTTCAATCACGGCTCTTGGCGAAGGCTTCCACATCACCCGCCAGGCGGTCACCAAGCACTTGCGCGTCATGCGCAAGTCCGGCTTGGTGCGCAGCACCCGCCGCGGCCGCCACACCATCTGGCAATTGAACGAGCATCGCCTCCAGGACGTGCGCCGCTATCTCGATTTGATTTCCAAACAGTGGGACGACGCCCTCGCCCGCCTTCGCACCTTCGTCGAGCGCTGATACGAACATCGCGCGTTCTGCGCCTGTAGAAATTTCCACGTTAGAGGCTGCACGCCAGGCAGGAAATTCACTCAGCTTCTACAACCACCAATCCTTCTTTCACCAGTCGCCGCACCACCACAATTTTTCCTTCGTCATCCAACTCTCCCGGCAAGTCGCGCACCGCAAAACGCGCATGATTCAGCGCGAACCGCACCGCCTCCGCCGTCTGCGCCGGAAAACTGATTCGGCGCCCGTAACAATCCACGTTCACCGCATCGCCCGCCGCCTCGACGCGAAAAATCGCCTCCGGCCGCACGCCCGCTACGCTCTCAACCGTCAGCCGCTCCAGCGCCGCAATTTGCCCCATTTGCCCGCGCAGCATAGGACGGCACTTCGCAACAAAATCGCCCGCGAAACGCTCCAGCGCCGCGTCAAAATCCCCAATCTCCGCCGCCCGTTTCAGCAGCGCGCGCAAAGTCTCCCGCGCCTGCTTGCGATCAAATCCTTCGCTCGCGAATCCCGGCGGCAGCGACTTCCGAAAAGCGGCATCGCGCAGGCTCGCGCTCGCCACAAATTCCAGCAGCAAATCCGTCCATGTGTACCGCAGCACTCCCGCCGTAATGTGCAGCGACACAGTGTCCGTCGAACGCGCATCGTGCACCACCCCGCGCGGAATATACGCTACGTCTCCCGCCTCCAGCGTGAATTCCTGCGTAGGCACTCCCAGTTCGTGAATCTCCGCGTCGAAATCCTGCCCCGGTAGCGGCAGCTCCACCGGCGTCCCATAAATCACCCATTTTTTCGAGCCGGTAATTTGCAGCACAAAAACATCGTGCGTGTCGTAATGCGCCTTCGCTCCCTGCGCATTCGGCGGCGTCAGATAGATATTCGTCTGGAACGGGCAGCTGAACTCTTTCTGCAAACTCCGGCAAAATTGCGTGAGCTGCGGCACCACCGTATCCAAAAACGCCAGCGTGATCGTCGAGCCTTCGCCGAAAAGCTGGTACACCTTGGCGACATCCAGCTCCTCATTCACCGTATAATCGTCCGCGGTCAACTCCCGCTTTGCATTTTTCAGAATTATTTCGTCCGCGTCGCGATCGAGCGTGGTAATCACCCGGTCGATCTCCTCCAGAGACAGCAATTCCCTGAAATAATTCGGCTGATTTCGCTTGATCACCAGCGGTTGCTTTTCGAAGTAGCGCTCGAAGAATTCTCTCTTGCTCGTTGGATGAATCAGCCATTCAAGCGAGGGTTTCACTGCGGAGGGATTTGCCTTTTCCTTCGGGCTTTGCGCGGCGATGCGGGGAGATGGATGCGCCATGTGAATTCGTGGCCGTACAGGCAAACGCCACCCGGCGCATTTGCACTCAGGTGGCGCTCAGAGCCTGCTATTCGTCTCTAAAGCCGTGCCCCGTCTGGGTCTGACTTCGGAGGAGTCTTGGCCTTGGACTTCGTCATCTTTTTCTTCTTGTCCGGATCCGAGCCCTTCTTGTGCATCTTGCCCATCTTCGACTTCTTCATCGTCTTCTTCGGCTTGTCTTTTGAGTCCGGATCCGTCGCCTTCTGCTCCTGTGCCGAAGCGCGAACGCCGGAAGCGATGGCCACAGCGCCGGCCAGCAACGCGCCGGTAGCCATCAAAAATGACCGCCGTGGAAACTTCCGTTCCGTCAGAATTTGCTCGTCCCTAACCGTCTTGTCTGCCATGCGTCGCATCCTTTCAATTTCGCTGCGGTTAATGGACTGCGCGCCCTCTTGCGCAGTTCCGCCGCAGGGATTCAACTCAATTACGCCATCGGGTACCTACGCCCCTTGCTCTTATCACGCAGATACTCTAACGTCAAGCATTTCTCGGCTCCTGTGTCGTTAGCACATGATATGTCCGGGGGATTAGCAAGTGAAATGTCCGCTCGAGGAGAGGGCGAAGTGGGGTAAACCGGCAGGCCGGAGGAACGGCCATGAGGTACCCAGCGAGCGCCCGGGAGCGGGCCATGAAACGA
>DATGHO010000040.1:0-142590 GCA_035307965.1 Candidatus Acidiferrales bacterium
TCGTTTCATGGCCCGCTCCCGGGCGCTCGCTGGGTACCTCATGGCCGTTCCTCCGGCCTGCCGGTTTACCCCACTTCGCCCTCTCCTCGAGCGGACATTTCACTTGCTAATCCCCCGGACATATCATGTGCTAACGACACACGTTTATAGATTACACGCGCGCGCTGCCTCCCGCCACTGCGGATAAAGCTTTCGTCTTCGAGCAATATCAGTCATCACTCAAGAATCGCGCCCGGCCCTGCCGCGCAACTTTTCGCGCGGCGTGGTGTCCAATGGTCAGGCTCGGTGTCTCTAGGTACGCGGTGCTTGAAATCTTGCCCGGGGGTACCGCTATGGAGTCATTCTGGCGCGATGTGCGATATGCGTTTCGCGGTTTCAGCCGAGCCCCGGCGTTTGCTGTGACGGTCGTTCTCGCTCGCCCACCGGAGCGGGCCTGCTCGCCTGCTACACTCCCGCCTGACGTGACATGCGCGTCGATCCAATGATCACGCTCCGCCTATGAGTAGATTGAATCGCATTTTGCTCGCGCACGCCCGCGTAAAATATTGTTGCCGCAGTAAGGCCCATTCACGTAAGATTTCCCGCATTTGGTGGCGCTGATTCACCGCACGAGAACTTCTTAACCTAGTTGAGGAATCTTTGGTCATGAAGTATCGGGGTTTGCCTGCCGTGCTGATGGCATTTGTCGTTTCTCTGTTATGTGCCTCGTGTGTCTTTGCTCACGCAAATATGAAGCTGCCACCGAGAGCGAAATCTTCTGCCGAACTTGCGAAATCCATCGAGCAGGAAATTGGCAAGGTTTCAAAGAGAGATAACTTCAAGAGCTTGCTAGCGGCAGGCGGCCACGTAGCTTGGGTTGAAGAAAACCCAGCCAGCACCAAATGGGCCGTCTTTCTGGATGGCAAGCAAGTAGGCGGCAGATACGACGATGTGAAATATCCGGAATTCGGTTCCGATGGAGCGCACTTCGGTTTTTTCGGGCTTCAGAACTCGCATTGGACATCCGTAATCGATGGAGTCACACGTTTGACAGTTTATACGGACGTGTCGCCTCTTGCCTTTCAGCCGCACGGCTCATCTTGGGCCTATCGCGCCTGTTATAGCGAAAACTCTTGTACTATGGTCTCCAACGGCAGCTTGGTGGTTATGGCACGCGAAACATACGACGAAATCAGTCCGCCGCAATATAGTCCTGACGGCCGGCATCTTGGTTTCTTGGTTAAGTTCCACGGCAAGTGGAGCGCAATCGTTGACGGCAAGATAGTTGGACCGCCAATATCCTCGTTTTCCTGCTCCGGTTTCAGCCCGAATGGCGCTCATTTTTTCATCTGCGGAACTGAGAAAAAGACTGGATACGTCCGATGGGCCTACTACATCGACGGTAACCGTGGACCCGAGTTCGCTCAGATCGGCCCGATCGCTTTCAGTGCAGATGGCGCCCATTACGCGTACGGCGGTTCTGGCTTGCAGATTGCTTTCAAGAAAGATGAAACGAGCGGTACGATCGTCCTGGATGGCAAACCGGGTTCATCCTTTCAGGGACGCGGCCTGCCCGGCGCATGGGTGACTCTTTTGGATGCCCCCATCATTGCAGCGGCGGTGTACACCGGCGGGACCTTCGTTTATCCAGCTGTATTCGTTCCCGGCCATTTCATCGCAAGCACGAATGTCCTGTCCGCAAGTTTAGACGGTGTGTCGGATCCGGCGTTCGATAAAAATGGCAATTTGGTCTATGCCGCGCGGCGTGGAAACAATGACGTCATCATGTTCGATGGCAACGATGACGGGCCAAGCTTTGACGATATCCTAACGGACGCAGTCTTTACTGCCGACGGCGCCCATTCTGCTTATGTTGCGCGCCGCGGTGAGGATTTGTTAGCAGTGCGCGACAACAAACCTGGCCAACTTCTTTCACTGAACGATTTAATACACCGCAAAGCTGTTTATTTCGATGATGAAGGCAATCGTATTAAACCTCCGCCCCTCGATGTGGGTGAATTCTCCATTGGCTGGGCGGCTTTGAGTCCGCATGGGGCTCATTTCGCCTATGAAATTACAAAAGGAGGGATGAGATTTAGGAACGGCAGGACGCCGCGCGCGGAGCGCACTGTCATATTCGATGGCCAGTTGCAAAACCGCTACAACGCGTTGAGTATCTCAGTGGTTCAGTTCACCCCAGACGAGAGGCACTACTGGTATACGGTTTCGGGCGCCGCCGGGAAAAAGAGCCTGGCCGTGGTAGATGGGCGTGAGACTAAGCTCTACGATGATATGTCGGCAGCGCAGTTCGATTCGGAAAACAATCAGGTCGTGTTTTTCGCACGCAAAAAAGATCGTGTCGTGCGCATCACCGTTCCGCTTGTCAGGGACTAAACAAATAAAAATTGATTTTGTTGCTTGAGCGGGCTTATAGCGCCTGCAATTCTTTGCCGGGCTTGAAGCGCACCGCTCTTCCCGGCTGAATGTGCACCTGCTGGCCGGTGCGCGGATTGCGGCCGATGCCGGTCTTGCGCGGTTTCACGTTGAAGACGCCGAAGCGGCGCAGTTCGATGCGCTCGCCGCGTCCCAGGGCATTCTTCAGCGCCTCGAACACGGTCTCGACGGCTTGTTCGGCCTTGCTGCGAGGCATGTTCGTGCGTTGCACCACTGCGTTTACGATGTCCAGTTTGATCATAACGGCAAGCCGCTCCTTTTGTGAGTCGTATGCTAGATGGCCCGGTCGCAAGTTGTCAAGCATCGCTCCGTGTAATAACATGCCGCGCCTTTGAAAATCGAGAGCCTGGAGGACGGGATGAGCGTGAAGTCGGACCGATGGATTACGAAAATGGCGCGCGAGCACAAAATGATCGAGCCGTTCGCGGATCGCCAGATGCGCGACGGAGTGATTAGCTATGGCGTTTCCTCCTATGGCTACGACATGCGTGTCGCGGACGAATTTCGCATTTTCACCAATGTGAACTCGACGATTGTTGACCCGAAACAATTTGATGCGCGCTCGTTTGTGGAATTCAAAGGGCCGGTGTGCATCGTGCCGCCGAACTCTTTCGCGCTGGCGCGCTCGGTGGAATATTTCCGCATTCCGCGGAGCGTGCTGACGATTTGCGTAGGCAAATCGACGTATGCGCGGTGCGGGATCATCGTCAACGTGACGCCTTTCGAGCCGGAGTGGGAGGGGTTCGTGACGCTGGAAATCAGCAACACCACGCCGCTGCCGGCGCGAATTTATGCGAATGAAGGATTGTGCCAGGTGATTTTCTTCGAGTCGGACGAGCTTTGCGAAATCTCTTACAAGGACAAAAAGGGGAAATACCAATCGCAGCAGGGGATCGTTTTGCCGCGTCTCTGATGATTTCCCGCGTTGGTAACAGCCCGAAAAGTGCTTAAAATTATCGATTAGAAATTTGGATGTGATTGGTTTAACAAGACTTAGCGGATTTTCTAATTTTAAAGTGGCCCTTTTGAAGCGCGAAGGGTGCGGGGTGTCCAAAAATGGGCTTGGCGTTCTGAAAAAGGCGCGAATTTCCGCGATTAGAAAGGGCATCAGCCGTTTGTTTTGTGTAAGTTGCATCGAGTTCTCATGATTATTTACTTGACAAAAGCTCGATTCCATCGTATCCTCTTCTCATGGACAGTAACTCTTACTTCTTCTTGGACTTGGCAGATGCAGCGGACGCCCTGATAGCGTGCCGCAAGTCCTTTTTGATGGATGCGAGTAGCTTCCTAGTCGGCACCCGTTTCAGTAGCTCTTTCCTGCCCTTCTCCATGCGAGGCTCCCATGAATCTAATTGACATAAACACGCTCTTTCCGACAGACGAGAAGTGCCGCGAATTGCTGACGCGGCTGCGCTGGCCCGCTGGCCCTGAGTGCCCGCGCTGCAAGATGCCCGCTGTCGAACTGGAAACCGAAAAGCAACTGTTCTACTGCAAGGATTGCGACTATCAGTTCACTGTTACCGCTGGCACGATTTTCAATGACTCCCATTTGCCACTTACAAAGTGGTTTCTCGCTACGCTCTTGCTCTGCGAGGCCAAGAAAGGAATGTCGGCCTGTCAGATTCAGCGCACGCTCGGCGTGAGTTACAAAACCGCATGGTATCTCTGCCACAGAATCCGCGCAGCGATGGTGGAAAGCCAAAGGCCCATGCTCGATGGCAAGGTTGAGATGGATGAAACGTACATCGGCGGCGTGAATCGCGGGCGCGGGAAAGCGGCGCGATGGGACAACAAAGAAAACGTAATCGGCATTCGGCAACGCGGCGGCGATCTGCGCTTCTTTCATGCGGCGGACGTGAAAAGCGGCACGCTCGAAAAATTCATCCGCGAGAATATTAGCGAGGATGTCGAAGTTTTGTTTACGGATGACTTCAACGCCTACCGGAGCGCAGCGAAGCATCTCCGAAAAGATGGGCGGCACAAAACCATCCGTCACAAGCTCCATGTCTATGTGAAGGGCGATATTCATACCAACACCGTCGAATCGGCTTTCTCGCTCTTGAAGCGCGGCATCCTCGGAACGTGGCATAAAATCAGCGCCAAGCATCTGCAAGCCTATTGCACCGAAATGGCTTTCCGGTTCAATCGCCGGAAGAATCCCAACTTGTTCTTGGACACCTTGCGTCATATGGTTACGGCTCCAGTGCTCACGTTTGAGAAACTCACAGCCTAAAGGAGTTTAGCCAATGGATAACTCTAGCGATTCCTCCGACGAACTCTGGGAACTTGTTGAGTTTTCCGCCCGCGAGGGCCTTTTGTTGCGTTCGTTCTTGGAATACCTGAAAGAGTGGCCCGATTCAATTGATAAAAAAATGCACCGGGTTGAGCATTGGCGCGAGGAGATGGCCGCCGCGTTGGGTAGACCTGATGTCGTGAAGTTTGGCTCCGAGACAATCCAAAAACTTCGGGACGCTCCGCCACCAATAAGAAAGATAGTTCTCCAACAAGCTCTTGCACTCGCTCACTCACGATACTTTGAACCGAGTTACTAGCTTTCGATGTCATCTGACACGCTCCATTAGGTCTTTGGTTTCGGCATCGCCTGTCTTTGCGCTTTCAAGAATTCCTGATACCTTTTCATGTGCGTTTTCGCATCGCGAGCCTGTCGCACACGCAACAGTTTCATCTCTGCGTCGAATTGCTTTAGTTGAAGGTCAAATTCTCTGTCGCTCATATCGGAATTGGCAATCGCCCTAAAAATTGGCACCTCGCTCTCATAAAAACCCTGAAACCAAGATTCTATTTCGCGAACTTCTAAGCCAAGCAGCCACCTGAAATTTCCATCACCATAAAATATCGCCACCAGTGTCTCGCCATCGCAGCCGTGTATTGCAGATTTGACTTCATCTAGGATACCAACTTCGATTCTGGCAGCCTCTTCTGTTGCCACCTGATAAACGGAATTATTCGGGTAAATTCTCTCGTGCAGGTAATCTGAGAGATAGCAGCCCACTCCTATGCTTCTATATCCGTCCACCGGCAGCACTACGCTGTCTTGGCTATAGAACAAAGACCGCGAACCGGGATTCAGACCTTGCAGAGCAATAAGTAACTGAAAGCTTGGCGCATTAGAAGCTGCCTGCCTAGGCCAAACATGCCGCTCATGTACTTCCTTAACCGTATCTCGAATGATGTGCAGCATCGCGCTATAGTCGTAGCGATCTGTTGGCAGTTTTCTCCACATCTCCTCTTGGCATAGGTCAATGCAAGCAGAATCTCCCGCTCCCACTATGCCCACTCGCCAATTATTGCAATGTAGACTTCTTATTTTTTGAGTTGTGGTTTTCGCGTAATCGCTTATTACCTCTTGCGAATCCGCACACAGAACGGCTGCATCACCCAACATGACACCGACGGCAATTGTCACGGCTTGCCTTTCCCGAAGCCGCGTAAATTTTGGTCGAATACGCGGCTTCGGGGTCACTGTACACCCCCGGAGCGTCTTTTGTGAAGTAAATAATCATGCGAGTTCTGATTTTTCGTATCTCTCGCGATTAGAAATGCAGTGTCTAGTGGTGAGTAGCGAGTGGCTAGGGAAGACGGCCCAGCAAGCCGCCAATGGTTCCTCGGTTCACAAAGCGCTCCGGAATCCTCCGCTTAGCCTCTGCATGTGCAGACCCCCCTAAAAGCAAAAAGCCGCCCAGCTGGCGGCGGTGCACTTCTCCTCGCGAATTGTGTGGCTGGCCCTCCAGCCCGAGGAGTCCTGTATACCGGAGAGTTAACTAAAAGTCAAGGAAAATCAGGGATAGCGGATACGGACGCGAAAAAGGGACCACCCCTCCTCTGGCGAATGGGGGCACCACTAGGAGTAATGCAAAAACTCCCAATTGGGTGAGTGAGTCCTAACGTGGTGCGCTCGCAGTGGGATATCTCGAAGTGGCCAAGGCGGGAGATAAAACCAGGCCTCGGCACAAGTAGGCGAACACATTAAACTGTATCAATTTGGTTTCGAGGGAGACAGATCTAAGAGATAGGCGACTTGGTCTTCAGTAATGGCGAAAAGCCCTGAGCCGTTGTCAACGAATTGGTAGTAGGCAAGGGGCGTTCCGAAGGCGAACTCGATTCGCTTGGAAAGCGTGGCTAGGTCGTAAACGTCGAGTGTGCCTGTTTGGGTCTCAAGAGCGGCAATACCATTTGAAACTGCGGGGCGCTCGCCGAACAACCGTCCTGAAAGCTTGCCATTGAGGGAATAGATGAGAACGCGGTTGTCATTGTCAGCGATCGCCACCCATTTCCCTGCGGGCAAGGCCTGGCGAATAGCAAACGATCCGTTTCCTGTATCAACCGGAAATTCAGCAGTAATTTGACCATTCGACGGGTCCACGATTTCGATAAGACGCGCCATCGGTTTGGAGGAAATTGTCTTCTCGTCCGCTCGAAGAGACGTGTCCTGCTTTTCACGCTCTCTGGCCTCGTCGCTGTTGAGAGGCATGACCAAGACCATCTCGTCATTCGAGGGCGAGGCGTAAACGTCCAGCAAAGAATTGAAATGATGCGTCCAGAGGGCAGTGCCCTTAAAAACATCATAGACTTGCATATCAAATGGTCCATTCCATTTCCCTTTTGGACGGTTAAAATTCAGTACGTACTCCCCGAGCTGATCGATGCGCACGCTGTCATCCAATGGCGCACCTTGTTCAATGACTCCGGTTGCGGGACTAAGGGCGCCGATGCCGCGCTTCTCTTTCAGGTAAGAGTTAAACAGGGCGTAGAGATTATCCTGAGGAGAAAACGCACAGCCACTGAATCCGCGCACGTGCAGTACACGAGCTCCGTTCGAAAGATCCCAGACCGCGCCACGTGTTCTGCCGGAGGCGGCGAACCACTTCAAATCAGAAGATACAGCTGCAGTTCGAGGCGGACCAATCCAGTGACCCGGCAAAGCTGTGGACGCGATTTCCTTGCGCGTACTGAGGTCGAAAAGGCCGATCTCGCCGTCCGGACGCGGGCGGGCGTAGGCGCTACCAGACACATCAAATGCTGATATCTGGCTGGTGAGGGGCACGCTCCCCGTTTTCAGATCAATCAAGGCGACTGCCGCCTTGCCTGCAGGGCGCACAAGAATGCCGGGCCCATTAGATGGTGCATCCAAGCTTTGCCCATAAAAGAGAGGAAAAGGAGGCCCGGCTGGACCGGAGGGGAATTGCGCACTGCCAGATTGTTTTGCGTTGTACGCGTCTATACCAACAATCCGATCCGAACCATCGAAGACGAAGCCACCGCTCATAAGATTTCGAACTTGGCCCGCCAGCTTTACGGGCGCGCGAGTGTTCAAATTCCAGGCCAACGCTGTGTGCAACCGCGAGATTGCAAAATAACGGCCGTCCGGCGAAAAACCCATGTGGAACAGAGGCCAGCGGCCACGAGACGCAACAAATCGAATCAGGTCGAAAAAATCGCTCATGCTCACATCATAGAAGTGGCGGTCGATGATAATGGTGGCACCGGGTATTACGTCGACTAGGGATAAATCAAACTGAGGCTCGGCATAGCTACTAGCGTCTTCTTGGATGCAAACAGCGAGCGCGCCATCTGGCGACACATCTGTCTGGACGCAGGGCTTCAGAGTAACCACCTCGTTTACATCGGTGCGCTTCTGCAGTGCAACCCTCCATTTTTCGATGTGCAGTGAATGACTCCAGATTAAAACGGATTTTGAATCGGGCGTAAATGAAGCCGTCTCAACATCATCGACCGGAATCCGAAAAAGCGGTTTCAGCGGCCGGTGCGACAGCACATAAACACTGTAATCGTCTTGAGCTAACAGGTATTCTCCGTCGGGACTGAATTTCACATTTGCAACTTCGCTTTCAAGCGGCGGGGAGAGCTGTCGCTTCCAAATGAGGCCCGGCAAAGTTTGATTCCCTGCTGACTCTGTGTATGCAATTACAGCCGCTTGCCAAGCGCGGAATTGTGCCGGGTTCGAGGGCGATTTTGCCGCGATGCACGAGGGCGGCAAGAGGGCGACATATTTTCGCATTGCACGTAGTCGCTGCTCGTTCGGCGTTGTCGTCCCGAAAAGATCGCTGAGCCAGTTTCCGGTTTTGCCATTGGTTCGTGCCATTCGATTCCAGAAGGTGACCATGGATCGCGGCGAATAACCCGCCCGCGTCGTGGCATAAAGACCATAGCTATCCGCGACTAAGTCCTCCTGCTGCCGCTGCTCAAGATTGAAGTGCAATCGCTTCTTGGCCACGTTGTCCATCAGCTGGTTGTACTTCTGAAAAATATCGGCGCGGTCGCCCACCTGTTTGACGCCAAGCACTTCGCGAAGAACGACGCTATAGTCCGCCGCGGGTTGATGGGTTAGGGCATGCCCTAACTCGTGACCCAGGACTCCAGCAATTTCATCTTCGCTCTGCGCAAACGCCACCAGTTTGCGCGTAATGTAAATTCGACCGCCCGGGAAGGTAAACGCATTAGCGACGGGCAGATCGACCAGGACGATGTGAAATTTCATTTGCGTCGGCGGCATTTGGGCCAGCAAGCGCTGAGCGATCTCATTCAGGTACGAGTTTAGCTGATCGTCCTGAACAAGCTTCAGATTGGGTTCCAACTGCTGTGCGATGATATCTCCGAGCTGCATCTCCTGCTGCTCAGTGAAAATGTCTCCCTTATTCGTATCTCGAATCGGCGGCAGTCCTGGGCACCCATTCTGTGCGCGAGCTTCAAGCAATCCGATGAACATTACGAAAAATAGCACGGCAAAGCCGCGCGGCAAATTTGTCATAGGAAGTCGCCTAGACGCGTGCCGATACTACTCGCAGCTCGGAGAGTTTTCCAGTAATTCGATGTTACCTGGTTAAATAGCAAGGGCTCCCAGGGGCGCCGTTATTGTCGCACACTGATATGTCAAAGAATACTTGAGCGGCGATGAGGGTTGCCGTCAGGGTTTTTGGGTGGGGCGGAGGAGGACTTCGCTGATGAAGCTTTGGGGTTCGGCGGTGAGAACCATTTCGACGGCGTGGGCGACGTCTGCGGGCTGAAGCATCTTGCGGCGGTCCTTTCCTGACGGCGGATGGCCGAAATCGGTGGCGACGGAGCCGGGGCAGATAGAAGTGACGCGGATGCCGTACGCGCGGAGATCTTCGGCCATGCAATAGGTGAGGCCGAGCAGGCCCCATTTGGAAGCGCAGTAGAGGCTGCCTCCGGCGAAGGAATTTTTGCCGGCGAGGGAGCTGATATTGACGATGTGGCCGCGGCGGCGAGAAATCATGCCGGGGATGACGGCGCGGCTGGCCAGGAACACTCCTTTCAAATTGGTGTCTAACACAGTGTCCCACTCTTGTTCGCTGCGCTCATGCACCGGGCCGAAGGTGCTGGTTCCAGCGTTGTTGACGAGGAAATCGATGGCTCCGAAGTGCGCGGCGGTTTTTTCGACGAGCGAGGAAACCTGCTGGCTGGAAGAAACGTCGGCGGGCATGGCGAAAACGTCGATGCCCGAGGAGTGAAGGCGGGCGCGTGCATCTTCAAGGGCACTGGCGTCGCGGGCGCAGATGGCAATGCGGGCGCCAAGCTGGCCCAGGCGTTCGGCGATGGCGAATCCGATGCCACGGCTGGCTCCCGTGATCAAAGCGGCGGTACCGGCGAGCGGGGGATTGGCTTCCATTAGGCGGCTCCCTTCAAGGGCGACATTTCAGCACCATTCATCATCTTATCATCTGAATGTCGGCGTTACGGGGAAGGGGAGGAAACGGCGCGAATGCCCCGCACCGTGAAACTGGCCTTGCAGGAGTTCCAGTGTTTCCCTATAATCCGATAGTTTTCTGCATTCCTAGATTCTTCAATAGGCGCAATCCGGAGAAGGGCTGGACGATTGCCGCAACAGTGGCAGCGAATCTGAAAGAGGAGGCAGGAGAGAGATGATGGGAAAACGGTTCGCCGCGAATGCGATTGTGTGGTTGATGGCGGCAATGATGTGCTTCGCCGCGCCAAAGGCCTTTGCGCAGGATCAGCAGCAAGGCCAGAAAAAGACGCCCTATACGCTGGCGGAATATAACGCCTATCAGGCTGCCCAGGGACAAACGGATCCGCAGGCGCGGATTCAAGCGCTCGACGACTTTGTGAACAAATTCCCGAATTCGGCGCTGATGCCGCTCGTGTATCAGCTTTATTACACGACCTACAATCAGATGAAGAACTATCCGAAGGTAATCGAATACACGGATAAGTATATGGCCGTGCCGGATGACAAGATATTGCTGATTCCGGGGACTTCCAAGGAGAAATTGACAGGCGACCGGCTGCAGGCGCTGTATTTTCGCGCGGTGGCGTTCAACCAGTCATTCAACGCCAGCGATGCGAACGCAAACGACGAATTGACGAAGGCGCGGCAATCGGCGCTGGAGGGGCTCAAACTGCTCGACCAGATTCCCAAGCCGGCGAATATGACAGATGAGCAGTTCGCGCAGCAGAAGAAGCAGCCGGCAGTTTTGTTCAATTACACGGCTGCATCTGCGGCGTTTCAATTGAAGAATTACAACGACGCGATTGCTTCCTACAAGGCGGAGCTTGTGGCTAGCGGCAATCCCACGGACCAGAACGCGGCGATTGTTTATTACCACATGGGAATCGCTTACCTGACGCTTGCGTCGCAGCAACCGAAGCCGCAAGAGCAAACGCCGGCGACGCCGCCGAACGGAACGCCTCCCGCAACGCCACCTGGAACGCCTCCCGCAACGGGAAGCACGGCGCCACCTGCGACGAATGCTGAAGCACCGCCAGGGACGGACCTGTACATGGACGGATTTTGGAACCTCGCGCGTTCCATTGCTCTGAAAGGGCCGGGCGAGGCGCAAATGCGCTCGTATTTGCGCGCGCAGATGTTCAATTATGAGCAGCCTGCATGCGGAAACCTGCTGGATGATCAGATGAATGAACTGATTCAGCTTGCTGGAACGCAGGCGGAGCGGCCGGCGACCTATTCGATTCCCAGCGCGGCGGATCTGGCCAAAGTGCTGCAAGGGAGCAACCTGCTTTCGATTTTGTCCGATTTGCAAGGCGGGGGCGACAAGGCCAAGATGACCTGGCTGGCCGTGTGCGGTCAGGAAATCCCGAATGTGTACGGGAAGATCATTGACATGACGCCCGGAACCGATTCCATTGATTTCAAAGTGTTCACGGCGGCGACGGGGCAGGAGATTGAGGCGGGCACGACGGCGAATCTTGACGTGACGGTGTACACCTCAGCGCCTCCAGCGGGCGCGGCACCTGCCACGGGCGCTAATGCGGGGCAGACTCAATCGCAAACGCCGCCGCCGGTGCAGCCGGAAGCAGTGCGTTTGAAAAAGGGCGATGCAATTAAATTCACTGGCACGCTGGTGAAGTACGATACGCAGCCGTTTCTGCTGTATTTCGACAAATGCCAGGTAGACCCGTCGGTGATTCCGCCTGCATCGAAGGGCGCGGCGAAGCGGCCGCGGCATCCCGGAAGAGGCCGAGGGTAAAAGAACGCCAAGTAAAATGAGAAGGCCGTCGCTTGCGTTCGCAGCGACGGCTTTTTTATTTTGCGGTGAGTTGAGTGGACGTCGGAGGAATGCTGCGGCCAGGGCTTGGGCTTCGGTACGGATCAGCAGCCTGCCATCATCTCCCAATTTTCGATGTGCCTGGAGTCTGTTAAGAGAAGCTTACGAGCGGCGGCTGTTGGAGATTTTGTATTCCTCGACTTTGCGGCTGAGGGTGTTGCGGTGAATGCCGAGAACGCGAGCGGCGCGGGACTGGTTGCCGGCAGAATGTTCCATAGCGCGTTTGATGAAGCGGCGCTCGAATTCCGAGAGCGCCTCTTCGAGCAGAATTCCGCGATCCACCATCTGGGCGATAAGAGCTTCCAACTGATCTCTCACGATCTACATCCTCCGAGGCGCTGGTCCGGGGGCCGTGCAGTGCGCGATTGCTTGCAAAAACTCAATCGAGTTCGTTACCCGTCAGCCGTTTATATGCTTCGCGATACTTGGCGCGGGTGGCGTTCACCACATCCGCGGGCAATGCAGGCGCGGGGGGTTGCTTGGCCCAACCGATGCGCTCGAGATAGTCGCGCACGTACTGTTTGTCAAAAGATGGCTGGGCTTTACCCGGCTTATAAGAATCGGCGGGCCAGAAACGCGAGGAATCCGGCGTGAGAGCTTCGTCAATCCAGACCAGGTCGCCGTGGTCGAGGCCGAATTCAAGCTTGGTGTCGGCAATAATGATGCCGCGAGCAGCGGCGAATTCGGAAGCGCGGCGATAAACTTCCAAAGTGATGTCGCGAAGGCGCGCGGCGAGAGGCTCGCCAATCTGCGCGGCGGCTTGTTCGAAGGAAATGTTTTCGTCGTGGCCGGTAGTGGCTTTGGTGGCCGGCGTGAAAATCGGCTCAGGCAGCTTGTCGGATTCGCGAAGTCCCGCGGGAAGGGGAATGCCGCAGATTTTTCCGGTGGCGCGATAATCTTTCCAGCCGGAGCCGGAAATATAGCCGCGGGCCACGCATTCGATGGGCACTGGATCGGTGCGACGGACAATCATCGAGCGTCCGCGAAGCTCATTGGCATGGACCGCCAGGTTTCCGGAGAAATCGGTGGCGGTGATGACATGATGGGGCACGATTCCGGAAAGTTTTTCAAACCAGAAAAGCGAAAGCTGCGTGAGCACACGGCCCTTATCAGGAATCGGCGTCGGAAGAATGACGTCGAAAGCAGAGAGCCGGTCAGTGGCGACGATGAGCAGGCGATCGCCGAGGTCATAAATGTCGCGAACCTTGCCGCGAGCCAGAAGTTTCAGCCCTGAGAAATCAGTTTTTGAAATTGCTGGATAAATTCCGGGAGAAGCCAAGTTGTTCGCACCCTTTGATTTGATAGAGGGAATGATTTTAGCGCAGGAAAAATGGATGTCAACGGAGAAAGAAGGAGGCTGAGGAAAACTTTTTTCGCGGCGCGCACAAAAAAAGGCGCGAACTTTTATGCGGCAGTGGACTTGGCGCGCTCGGCAGCCTCCTCCCAGCGAACCGAAACGAGCTTGGAGACGCCCGGTTCCTGCATGGTGACGCCGTAGAGCACTGAGCCCATCTCCATGGTTTTGCGATTGTGGGTGACGATGATGAATTGCGTCTGCTCGCCCATCTCCATGAGCATGCGATTGAAGCGGCCGACGTTGGCTTCGTCGAGTGGCGCGTCGACTTCGTCGAGAATGCAGAAGGGGCTGGGTTGGAAACGGAAAACGGCGATAAGCAAAGCCAGCGCGGTCATCGCTTTTTCGCCGCCGGAGAGCAGCAAAATATTTTGCAGGCGTTTGCCAGGAGGCTGCGCCACGACGTCAATGCCGCAATCGCCGGAACTATCCGGCTCGGTCAGGCGCATTTCGCCAGTGCCGCCGCCGAAGAGAGTGCGAAAAGCTTCGGAGAAATTGCGATTGATGATGTTGAAGGCTTGTTCGAATTTCTCTCGTGAAACAGTGTCGAGCTCGGTGATGGCCTGCTGGGTATTCTGAATTGACTCGACCAAATCGTCGCGTTCGCGCGCGAGGAAAGTGTTGCGCTGATCGCATTCCTGAAATTCTTCGAGGGCCATCATGTTGACCGGACCCATGGATTCGAGGCGCTCTTTCTTTTCGAGGTAATTCGATTCCGATAGAGCGAGTTCTTCGCCGGTGAGAAGCTGGGGCTGCTGGGCGATAAGTTCTTCCGGCTGAGCGTTCGCTTCGGCGACGCAGGTCTGGCGAAGATGCTCGCGGTCAGAATCGTTGCGGGCCTTTTCGATTTCGCGCTGATTGCGATTGCCGCGCAATTGCTCGAAGGAATCGCGCTTGGAGCGCAGATCGGCGTCGAGAGCTCCGGCGCGTTCGCGAAGAGAATTCCACTGGGATTCAAGGGCCGTTTTGCGTTGTTCGAGCTGCTCTTTTTCCGCGCGATGCTGCGTGGCTTGCTCGGCAAGCTGAAGGTTGCTGGCTTCGCGTTCCGCGCGTTCGCGAAGAAGCGCATCGCGCTGGGCGGTGATTGCGGAAAGGCGTTCGCGGGACTGGTTTGCTTCCTCGGCGAGGCGCGACTCGAGAGTTTCGGCGTTGGCGAGGCGCTCAGCCATGGCTGCGAATTCCTCGCGGCGCGTTGCGAGTTCGGCCTGCTGTGACTGAAACTGCTGGCGGAGCGCGACAAGGCGTTCGGCGGCGGCAGCGGCTTCCTGTTCAGCGCTGGTGCGCGAGAGGAGCGCGTGCTGGCTGGCCTGATGCGCTGCGGCGGCTCGTGCGCGTGCCTGCGCGGCTTCTGCAGCCAATTGCGCGACCTCTTTGCAGGTCTCATCTAGTTGAGCTGCAGCGCGGGCGGCTTCGTCGCGTGCTTGCGCGAGTTGATGGAATGCGCTGACGCGAGCCTTTTCGGCTTCCACGTGCGCGGCAAGCGTGCGCTGCAACTCGGATTCGGTGCGGCGCTGATCTTCTTCAAGTTGGAGAAGCTCGCTCTGCGTTTCTTCGAAGAGACGCTCGAGGCGGACGGCTTCGGCTTCGTGCATGCGCAGTTCGCGCTTGAGAGCGAGCGGGCCGGCTTCGCCGGGGCGGCCTCCAGTGACCATACGGCCGTGGAAGCAAGTGCCATCGAGCGTGACGAAATACTGCTCGGGATTTTCGCGCGCGAGCTTCTCCGCTTCTGCAGAAGTTTCGATCAGATAGGCGGCCTGCAGTTTCGCGAGAAAATTCTTTGCGGCGGGGCCGAGAGGTTCACGGAAATCGACCAGATTATCGAGGCGCGAAACAACTCCTGAGGAAGAAATGGCAGGACCGCTGGCCCTTGGCTCGTATTTCAAATGGCGCAGGGAATCGACGAAAAATGTGGCGCGGCCGCCCATTTCTTCGCGGAGCAGGGCAATGCCGGCGCGAGCGTGATCGAAAGTTTCCACGACGACGTATTCCAATTCGTCGCGAAGGAATTGCTCGACGGCGCCTTCATACTGCTCTTCGACTTCGGCGTAATCGGCGAGGACGCCGACGGCGCGGAAGCCGCGCGCTTCGCTGCCCGCGCTGGCGGAAAAAAGCTTTTGCACGGCTTCGGCGGTGTAGGCGCGTTCATTCAGAATTTGCTCGAGGGAGCTGCGGCGGGCACGCGCGGCGGCTAGATTTTCGCGAGTTGTCTCGTGGCGCTGCGCGGCTTGTTGATGTGAGCTGCGCAGTTCGGCGAGCGATTGCTGCGCCTCGCGAACTTGTTCGGCGAGGTGGAGCGCGGCGGCTTCGGCCTGCTGATGATGAGTTTGCGCGGCATCAACCAGGGCGGATTTTTCCTGGGACTCCCGCTCGAAGCGGGCGCGCACTTCTTCGCGCTGCGCATGCTCGGCGGCGATGCGCGCAGCGAGGTCTTCGGCCTGTAAGGATTCGACCTGCGCGCGAACGGAATCTTCACCGCTGCGGGAAGCGGCGTCGCGCAGGCTGGCGATGAGTTGATCCAGAGAGATCTGCTCGGTTGACGCGGCTTCGAGCTGGCGCGCGAAATCCTGCAAATGAGAATCGAGCTGCGAAGATTCGGCGCGCAATTTCGAAGCGCCTTCACGATGGTTTGCGAGGCGCAGTTCGACCTGCGCCGCCTGGTCTTCGGCCTGGGCAATTTCCAAGGCCAACTGAGAAATGCGCGAGGCGACTTGCGCTTCCTGCTCGCGATTAAAGGCGATGCGGTTCTCGGCGCGGTCGAGTTCGAGCGCAGCTTGATTCAGCAAATTATGAAGCTGGCGCAACTCGCCTTCGAGTTCGTAGTTGCGAATGTCCAGGCGCTCCTGCTCGGCCTCAAGCTCGCGAATGGCGGCGGATTCGGCGGATTCGCTGGCGACGAGCTCACTTAGCGCGGATTCCAGGCGTTCAGCCTCGATTTCGAGGTGGCGCGCTTTGCTAGCGAGGACGCTGCGCATCAGGCCGCGCATTTCGTCGCGCAATTCGGCGTAGCGGCGGGCTTTGGAGGCTTGGCGCTTGAGCGAAGCGAGCTGCTTTTCGACTTCGACGAGAATATCGTTGACGCGCGACAGGTTCACTTTCGCTGCTTCGAGTTTCGCTTCGGCGAGGCGGCGCTTGGTCTTGTAAACAGTGATGCCGGCAGCCTCTTCGATGAGCGCGCGGCGATCCATGGGCCGCGAATTCAGGATTTGGCCGATGCGCCCCTGTTCGATAATGGCGTAGGAATCCGGACCGAGGCCCATGCCCATGAAAAGCTCCTGAACGTCGCGAAGGCGGGCAACGCGGCCGTTGATGAGATATTCGCTCTGGCCGGAACGGTAAAGGCGGCGGCCAACGACGACTTCGCCGGGCTTCACGGTGACGGCAGGCTTATCTGCGCCGCGCTTTTTCCAGCGCTTGCCGGATTTTTCGGCTGGTTTTTCTATTTCACCAGCGTGCTCTTCATTTGCGGCGGCATCGGCGGCGGACGGGGTTGAATCGGCGGAGGATTGTAGCTGCGCGTCAGCGGAATTGTCGGTGATGAGCGCGGGCGCCAGAGTCGAATCGGAAGCTTCGTCCCCGAGAACTTTGGCAGCGGCTTCGGCGAGTTCGGGATCAACGAGCGTAAGCGAAACTTCAGAAATGCCCATGGGCGGGCGCTTGGCGGTGCCATTGAAAATGCAATCGGACATGCGTTCGGCGCGAAGCATTTTGTGGCTCTGTTCGCCGAGAACCCAGGAGACGGCGTCTACCACGTTGGATTTGCCGCAGCCGTTGGGGCCAATGATGCAGGTGACGCCGCTGCCGCTGAAGACGATGTTGGTCTTCTCGCAGAAAGATTTGAAGCCCAGAAGTTCGACTTTGCGAAGTTTGAGCACGCTACTCCTTGGAATTGCCTGGCATCGCCGCGTCGCGCGCGGATAGCCCAAATTTATAGTGTCGAGAGCGGGGTTTCGAGACAAAAATGTGGCGGGTCGCGTACGCGGGCCCAGCCGCCTGGCGCTTCGGATCGGCGGTAATGGAAGGGAAGATAGCATGGGGCAGAAGGCGTGTAAAGAGTTTGCAACTGGAATGTGCGCACCGGAAACTGCTGAAAATCAGGGCCACTGGGCGGCTTTTCGCCGTTCGCAATAATAGAGGAAGTTTTATTGCGTTTCGAGCATGTAGCGTTCGCGGAGGATCTTGAGGTGATGCGTCACGTGGCCGGCGATGATGTAAGCGAGGGCGCGCACGGTGAAGCGTTTATCGCTGGCGATTCCGCCGCGATTCCAGGCTTCGGCCGGCATGTTGGCGAAAAGCGAAATTGTGGCGAGGCGGACGCGGCGGAACTCCTCAATATGCGAAGCCCACGGGATTTTGTCGGCGTCGGCGCCGGCTGCGGCGATGTTCTGGTCATAACTTGGCAACGGAGCGTCGAAGCCGCGCGCGAACCAGAGCACGCGAAATGCGAATGATCTTTCCGTGTCCGTGAGATGGTTGAGGACTTGGCGGATGCTCCATTTTTCCGGCGCGTAACGATACAGCGATTTCTCTTCGGAAATTTGCGAACAAAAGGCCAGAGTTTCGTCGAGCTGCGCCTCGATAACGTGAAGAATGTCGTCACCATCGACTTGATTGATGTAAGTGAAGTAGTACGGCGCTGCTTCGGTTTGTTGAGGACGCGCGATTGCCGTGGTCATGGGACAACTCCTTCCTGTTTGCTGCGTGCGTGCGATTCGGCTCTGAATTTATCAGAATTTTACAATGAATGGCGCGCTTACAAACGAGACAGGGGATTCCGAGAGTGCGAGCGGAAAAGAGGGAAGCGAGGGGCAGTGGGTGTGCGCGGCCCCCGCTCCCGAATCACGCTGCCACGCCGAAGAACAATGCAACGCGAATGCGTCGTGCTGGGAACGCGTCAGTGTTTAACCGGCAAAAAGAAATGGCCGAGATTTACATGCTGACGCGTTTGCTGCTCGACGCCCGGAGGAACAGTGATTTTTTGCACTGGCCCATAGGCAACGGCGTCGTCCGGGGTACAGGGAATCAACAAAACTGCATGGGCAACAGAAGTGACGACTCCGTTGGAGACAATGTTGGCCTGCGCCGCAATCTCGCCGCTGTCATTGATGCCACCTGTGGAAGATATGTCCCATTGCGCGCTGGCTGCACCGATGAGATTGTTGAGTGGCGTCATCGTGCCGTTCTGATAGATGAAGGCGCGGCCGCCATCGAAGAGAAAGTCGGCGTAAGACACTCCGACGACCTGACCTTCATTGTTAATGTCGGTGGCTTCGCTCATCGCGTCGCCGGGCAAAGTGCCAAGATTCTGCGTGCCGCCAGCCTTGGTCCACAGAAAGGCCAAAAACTTAAACTGCAATTGTCCGTTGACCACGTCGTTCGGGCCGTTGTCAAACCCCACGATTACGCCGTGGTCGTTGATGGCCGTTGGCGTATTCCATCCGTGGCCGCCGAGATTGCCGAGGTCGATTGGCACGGTGTTCTGCCACAGGACCGCGTGAATGGCGCTGTATGCGCCGATGGCGAAGTCACAGGTGCCGGAAATGCCGACAATCTGGCCGAGATTATTGATGGCGGTCGCGGCTCCATCTGGGTCGCCGGGGTAAGGCGGGAGCTGCCGGACGTGCCAGCCGCCCGAAAAATCGCGGTGCCAGACAACCGCTTCGAATTGCAGGAATTGTCCAGCGGCGTTGTCGCAGGTGGGATCGTAAACTTTGTCTTCGGCCCAGCCGACAATTTGGCCAAGGTTGTTGTCACCTGCACCGATGGAGTTGTTGCCGCCGAGGCCAGGCAATTGGGTCATTTTGCCGTTTTGCCAAGCAAACGCGACACAGGAATTGCCGCTGAAGAGGCCAAAGACGGAACAGGAAAAAGATTCGTTCAAAGGATCATGCTTGCCATTTTCGGAGACGCCAGAAATCAGCCCGAAATCATTTTTTACTGGCCATCCGACGTCGCTGCCGGGCCCGCCGAGAGTGCCAAGTGGAATTTGCAGGCCGCGCATCCAAAGCGTGGCAAGTTGCGTTCCGTCGGCCTGGGTCGAGAATCCGGTGACCCAGCCGATATTGTTGATGGCATTTCCCGCGCTGGCCGAGCCTCCGAGCGTGCCCAGATCAATCAAGCGGTAATGAGTTGGCCCTGGCGGGCCCTGTGCAGTGAGGCG
Organism: Candidatus Acidiferrales bacterium; assembly: GCA_035307965.1. Lineage (GTDB taxonomy): Bacteria > Acidobacteriota > Terriglobia > Acidiferrales > UBA7541 > DAHUXN01. The sequence goes on from DATGHO010000040.1 coordinate 19,529, forward strand.
AATCGAAAATGCCAGAGCGGCAAGCAGGGATAACACGGTCGCACAAAACAATGTTCTCGCTTTCATGTTGGCTCCTTTTCTTTTCCTCCCGTGAGGAACTGGGATGCCGGTCTGCTTCGCAATCACGCTGCGGACATCAAATTCCGCCGAGAAAAGGACAAACCGGATCCAGGACACTCTTGAACCCCGGAGACAGAGTAGGATGATTTGCTAATCGAAGTTGGACGTTTGCGGACTTGCAATACGAAACACGAGGCGAGGCAACGGGCGGGAGGAGGCATTTGGAGAAAGCCTTGATAATTCAGGGCCTTTCGATCAGCGGCGAGGAACGAGGAACTGCGGGGCCGATTCGAAGTCTGAAAACGTCCAGTTTGCATGGGACAATGGGCTAGGATGAAAGCGAACGATTTATGAATCTAGACTGGCGAATCTGCTCGAGGGCCCGGCTGGCGCGCGATGCGCGGTTTGACGGCAAGTTTTTCATCGGCGTGCTCAGCACCGGAATTTACTGCCGGCCAATTTGCCGGGCCCGTACTTCAAAAGAGAGCAACGTCAGATATTTTCCCACCGCTGCGTGCGCAGCAGAGGCCGGTTTTCGGCCGTGCTTGCGATGCCGGCCGGAATGTTCGCCGGGGACGCCCGCCTGGGCGGGAACGCAAAAGACTGTTTCGCGAGCGCTGCAGCTGATCAGCGAGAACGGACTCGAAGACGGGGGTGTGGAAGGGCTCGCGGAACGGCTCGGAATGGGTTCACGCCATCTCCGGCGGCTGTTTCTCCGGCATCTGGGAGCGACTCCAAGTGCGGTAGCGCATACGCGGCGCCTGCATTTTGCCAAGAAGCTCATTGACGAGACACGGCTGCCGATGAGTCAGATCGCAATCGCTGCTGGATTCGGCACGGTGCGGCGATTTAACGCGGCGATCCAGAAGGTGTATCGCCGAACGCCCACGCACATTCGGCGATTGGCGTGTGTGGACCCATCCTTGGCGCAAAACGAGTATTCATTCCGGCTAAACTTTCGTCCGCCATACAATTGGAGGCGCATCCTGGAATTCCTCTCCTCCGGGGCAACTCGTGGCGTCGAAGCCGTCGAGTCGGGACATTACCGCCGGTCGATCCGTTTAAACGGACGAGACGGTCAGATTGAAGTCTCCCTCGACAATGAGAATAACGCGCTGATTGCGCGCGTCCTGTTTGGGGACTCACAGATGCTGTTTTGGATTATCGAGCGAATCCGCGCGATGTTTGACCTCAACGCAGATTGGGCGGTTATTGGCGAAACGCTACGCGCCGATCCAATTTTGCGCCGGCGGATGGATGCAGATCCTGGACTGCGCGTGCCGGGCTGCTGGGACGGATTCGAGCTTGGTGTTTGCACGATTTTGGGGCAACAACGGACGCGGAAAGGAGCTACGGCGCTGGCTGGCCGCATGGTTTCGCACTTCGGACAGCGGCTTTCCGCCGCGAATGGCGTGACACATCTTTTCCCGACGCCCGAAGCGATCGCCGGCGCGGACTTGGCCAGGATCGGAATCACAAGACCAGTCGCCGAAACTGTTCGGGTGTTTGCCCGCGCTGTCTGTGATAGGCAGATCAGGTTTGACGGGGTTCCCGACTATGAGGCGTTTCGCGTCCGGCTCCGCGAAATTCCCGGAATCGGCGAATGGGCCGCTCAGTTTGTTGTGATGCGAGCGCTGCGGGATCCGGACGCGTTACCCGCGAGTGACGTGGAGCTGTGCCATCGGATGGGTTGTACGTCAGCTGAACTCAAACGCCGCTCAGAAGCGTGGCGGCCGTGGAGATCCTATGCAGCGATTTTGCTTTGGCAAAGCTCCGGCAGAGGCGAATCCCGGGCGAAGATACGCGTCCCTTCGTACCCATACAGTGCGCTGCCGCTTGAATCCGGGCCGTGGTAGGACAGCGGCACATTGCGAATGGCGGCCATCAGAGCCTTTGAGCGTCACCCTAGGCGATTCGCTTCGGCCTGATCACTTCAGATATTTCTGGTACCAGGCGATGATGCGGTTGAGGCGGTCGAGTTCGTGCTTTTCCTCGTGAAAGCCGTGATTTTCGCGCGGATATTCGACGAGTTCCGCTTTGTCTCCATAGAATTTCAGTCCGCGATAAAGACCGGTGCTCTGGCCGAGGGGATCAGTGGTGTCGGCGATGCCCTGCAAAATCAGAATGGGCGTGTGTGCGTGCTTGAGATACATGAATGGAGAATGGTTCAGAAAGCCCTCGGGATGATCGTAAGGCAAACCCCAGAACCATTTGTCGTAGGATGGACCGCGCTCGGTGTCAAATTCAGCGATTAGGTCAACCATGCCAGCACCGGAAACGGCGCATTTGAAACGATCGGTCTGCGTGATGGCCCATTCGGCCATGTAGCCGCCGTAAGACCATCCGCCAATGCCGAGTTTATTTGGGTCGGCGATTCCCTGCGCGACTAAATAATCCACGCCGGCCATGACGTCGCGAAAATCGGCGCCGCCCCAATCGGCGCGATTCATCTCCATGAATTTCTCGCCGTAGCCGGTCGAGCCGCGAATATTGAAATAGGCAATGGCGAAGCCGCGAGCGGCGAGCAATTGGCCCCAGCTATCAATCGAGTCAGACCACGCCCCGGTTGGACCGCCGTGAACCAAAACAATCAGCGGCACGCGCGAATGGCCGTCGTAGTTGAGCGGCTTGAGGAGTTCACCTTCGATGGGCAGGCCGTCGAAACTTTTGTAATGAAAAAATTCCGGCTTGGCGAGGGTGATGGAATTCCAGCTTGAGTTCAGGTCCGTGACGCGCTCCGCGGAAGCCCCGCCGGCACTGGCAAGATAAATTTCGGGAGGCTCGGTGGCGGAGCCGCCGACGAAGGCGAGCGTGCCGGATGAAGAGACGGCGTATGCGCGCGGATTCGGTGCGACGTTTTCGACTGCGGTGGCATGGCCGTCGGCGGCGATAGAATACAGCGTGGTTTTGAATCCGGTTTGGGCAACGGCCATTAAGCTGCCGTCGGGACGCCACTCGATGCCGTTCATGGCGCGGTCGATACTTGCGGCGGTGAGATTGCTGCTTGCACTCGCAGCCTGCGCATCGGTTGAATGAACGAAAATGTCGTGTGGTTCAGGGCCGTCCACGCGCGCGCCCATGTAGGCAAACTCTTTTCCGCCGGGCGAGACGCGAATATCGCCAAACGGTCCTTTGGGCGCGGCGAGCTGGAACATCTGGCCGCTCGAAAGGTCCAAAGAGAAAATGCGATTGGTGTCGTTGTCCGATTCGGGATGATCGGTTGCGGAAATGACGAGCCGGTCGCCGCTCGGAATCCAGGCGAATTCACGAACTTCCCATTTTTCCATAGTGATAGCGCGGGGCTTTTTTGTGGCAACGTCGAGGAGCCACACGCGGCTGTGCTTGGCATCTTTGTCGACGACGATGGCGTCGTCTTTGTCTGCTTTCTTTTTCAGCTCGGCGGCGGTCGGCTCGTCCGGAGCGAGGAAGGCGATTTGCTTGCCGTCGGGCGACCATTCGAATGCGCTGACGTCGCGTTTGCCTTGCGTGATGGCGTAGGCGTCGCCGCCATTGGACGGCGCGAGATAAATCTGGCGATTGCCGTCACGATTAGAAAGGAACGCGAGGAATTTGCCGTCGGGCGACCAGCGCGGAGAACTTTCGGATTTGTCGGAGTACGTGTACTGGCGCACCTGCTTCGTGGGAATGTTCAGAATCCAAATATGCGTTGGATTCTCGGTGCCTTTCGGCGGCTCAAGCACAGTGAATGCGAGATTGGTGCCGTCCGGCGAGAAACGAAGGTCAGCAATTCGGCGAAGGTTCAGCGCTTGCTGAGGCGTGAGGATTTTCGAAGAGTTCACCGCTGGGCGGGGAGTTGCAAGCGCTGCTGGGACGTTGAACGCGAAGATACATAGCCAGACAAACGATAAAGTGGCAAAAAGAATCGCTGTGCGGCGGACGTTCATGGCTGGCTCCTCGTGAATTGGACAATCTATTGAGCGGGAGGCGCTTCGTCAACGGGAAATACGAAACGCAAAGCGATGAAGGCTTTGTTGACTTGATTTAGCGCTGGAACTAGGATGGCGCGCATTCAACGGCCTCGAGCGATTGGTAATGGGGAGACATGAACATGGATGATGAAACGCCGCGTAGACGCGCATTTGTTTTGGCGCTGGCGCTTTACGCGCTGGTGATTTGCGTGACTGCGCTGCGTGCGGGTCCGCCTGCCGCGAAGCCGGCGAACGCTCCTGCCGACGAATTTTCAGGCGTGCGCGCAAAGAATATTTTGCGGCAACTGGTCGGCAACGGAGCGCCGCATCCGGTGGGCAGCGCGGCGGACGCGGCGGTTCGTGACGGGATTGTCGGGCAGTTGACGCAATTGGGGTATCAACCGCGCGTGCGGGAAGGCTTTGCGTGTGAAGAGGGCCGGTGCGCGGACGTGAAAAATATTCTGGCGCGGCTCGACGGGCGCGAAGCGGGTCCGGCAGTCATGGTTGCGGCGCACTACGATTCTGTTCCCGCCGGTCCAGGCGCTTCCGACGATGGCGCGGGAATTGTTTCGGAGCTGGAAATTGCGCGGGCGCTGAAAGCTTCGCCGCCGCTGCGGCATTCCGTCATTTTTCTGATGGATGAAGGCGAAGAGGCCGGATTGCTCGGCGCAGCCGCGTTTGTTCAGGACGATCCGTGGGCGAAAGATGTGCGCGCGGTCGTGAATATGGACAATCGCGGGAGCTCTGGGCCGGTCACCATGTTTGAAACGGGCAGCGCAAATGAATGGGTGTTGCGCGTGTATGCGAAAGCGGTGCGGCATCCCAACGCAAATTCGCTCTCGTACACGGTTTACAAAAGCTTGCCGAACGACACGGATTTCACGGTGTTCAAACATACTGGATATCAAGGACTGAATTTCGCGTTTATTGATGGCGTGGCGCATTACCATACGCCGCTCGATAACGTCGCCAATGCCAGCGCGGCGAGCATTCAAAACGAAGGCGAGGATGGGTTGGAGGCGGTTCGGGCGCTCGCGAATTCGGATTTGAATTTTGGCGCGCCTTCGGAGGCGGTTTACGCGGATTTGTTCGGTTGGAAGATGATTTGGTGGCCGGCGCGATGGACTGTGGGATTCGCGCTGCTGGCAATTGTGTTGCTGCTTTTCGAGATTGCAGTGTTGGCGCGGCGCAGGCAAATACGGATCAGAGAAATTGCGCTGGGGCTGGCGAGCTGGCCGCTGATTCTGATTAGTGGCGCGATTTTTGGGGCGATTCTGCAATTTTTACTGCACGTAGCCGGCGCGACGCCCGCGAACTGGGTGGCGCATCCGGCGCCGATGCTTTTTGCCGTGTGGGCGCTGGGATTTTTTGCTGTCGCGCTAATTGCGGTTGTGTTCGGGCGGCGCGCTGGGTTCTGGGGAATGTGGAGCGGCATTTGGATTTGGTGGAGCATCGTCGCGCTGGCATTAGGAATTTTCGCGCCTGGGCTGGGTTTTGTTTTTATCGTTCCCGCGCTCGCCGCGGCAATTTCTGGCTTGGCGATTGTGTTTTCAAAGCGCGGAGCAGGCGGCGCGGGCGCGCTCGCCGCGGTGATACCGGCCTTCGTTACTGCGGTTGCAGGCGTCTCCTCGGTGTGGTTTCTTTACAGCGCACTGGGGGGAACGTTTCTGATCGGAATCACCGTGTGCGTTGCTCTGATTGCTGCGCCGCTTGCGCCACTTGCTGGAGCTGTTTTCGGCGGAAGGCGCTGGGCTTTTCCCGCGATAGCGATTGCAATTGCGATCGTAGCAACGGCAGCGGCATTGTTCGTTCCACCGTTTTCAGCGGCCTCGCCGCAACCGATGAACATCGAATATCATGAAAACGCGGACACCGGGAAATCACAGTGGTTGATTTACGCGAATTCGCGGCGGCTGCCGTTGAGCATGCGCAGCTTGATGCCGTTCGCCCGGGCGCAAACTGCCATATATCCGTGGGAAGCGAGCAGACCGTTCGCCGCGGATGCGCCGGCGCCGGGGCTGTCCGCGCCGACAATGACGGTGCAGCAAGCTTCTTCATCGAACGGAAAATCGAATTATGACCTGCGGCTGAAATCCGAGCGTGGCGCGCCGGATATTGTTCTGGCGTTCGCTCCTGACAACGCGCCGGAATCAGTGACGATCAATGGGCATGCTGTTCCAGCCCTGAATAAACGGATACTCGGTTACACGCACGGCTGGAGAATTTACGGCTGCATGGATGCGCCGCCCGAAGGAATCGAGATGAAGTTGACATTCTCCGGCATAAAATCCGTCTCGGCGCTACTTTTAGACCAAAGCTATGGCTTGCCGCCGCAGGGAACATCCTTACGTCAAGCGCGTCCTGTGACCGCGACCGCGATTCAGAGCGGCGACGTCACGGTAATCACGCGCCATGTCACGCTGACGCCTCAATAGTTCCACCACAAAGCCGGAGGATGCGTTTGCGGAGCTGTATGCGGCTCGGCTAGAATGGCCCTTCATGGGCAGCGAGCTCTATTAACACGTTAAAGAAAGCCAGCATTACATCAGCACGCACATAATTAGGGGAAAGCGCGACGGCATGGGCGAAATACTGCTCGAAAACACACTAACGAACCGCAAAGAAGTCTTCACGCCGCTGCATCCGGGCGAAGTGCGCATGTACACATGCGGGCCGACAGTTTACGATTACGCGCATATCGGAAATTACCGCACGTTTATTTTTCAGGATATTTTGAGGCGGTTTTTGGAGTCGCGCGGATTTTGCATGTTGCACGTCATGAATTTGACGGACGTGGACGATCGCATCATTCAAAACGCGGCAGAGCAGGGAATCAGCATTTTCGATTACACCGCGAAATACATCGAGGCGTTCAAAGAAGATATGCGCGCGCTGAGCTGCGAAACTCCCGAGCATTTGGTGCGCGCGACCGATCACATCGGCGACATGGTGAAACTGATTCAGCGGCTCGAAGGGAAAGGGCTGACGTATCGCAGCGACGGCTCGATTTATTACCGCATCGCGGGATTTCCGGCGTACGGGAAGCTTTCCAAAGTTGATCTGAGCGGGATTCAGGCGGGCGCGCGCGTCGAAGTGGACCGTTACGAGAAGGCGGATGCGCGCGATTTTGCGTTGTGGAAGGCGCCCAAGCCGGGAGAATACTTCTGGGAAACGGAAATTGGTCCAGGGCGGCCGGGCTGGCACATCGAGTGCTCGGCGATGTCCATGAGATATCTGGGCGAGACTCTCGATATTCACACGGGCGGCGTTGATCTGGAGTTCCCGCATCACGAAAATGAAATTGCACAGAGCGAAGCGGCTACCGGCCATCAATTCGTCCGCTACTGGCTGCATGCCGAGCATTTGATAATCGACGGCGAGAAAATGTCGAAATCGCTGGGGAATTTTTATACGCTGCGCGATTTGTTCAAGAAGGGGCATAAGCCTTCGACCGTCCGCTATCTGCTTGCTTCCGTGCCGTATCGGCGGCAGCTCAATTTCACGGCGGATAGCATTCAGCAGGCGGCAAGTTCGGTCGAGCGGCTGCGAAATTTTGCTGCGCGGTTGAAAGAAGGGAAATTCCCAGCGGGCGCAAATTCGGCGATGGCGGTGCGGGCGGAAAAGGCGGTCACAGAATTTGAAGCGGGCCTGGCGGACGATTTGAATACCGCGGTAGCGCTGGCGGCGATTTTTGATTTAGTGCGCGACGTGAACACGACGATTGATCGCGGTGAATTCCGCCAGCAGGATGGGCCACACGTTCTCTCGGCCATGAAGAAATTTGAGCGGGTTTTCGCCATTCTCGAAGACAACGATGATGCGAAGCTGCGCGCTCTGGGATTTGGGTCCGGCAGCGACGAAATCTCGCCGGAGCAAATCGATCTGTTGGTCGCCGAGCGGCAGGAGGCGCGGAAGCAGCGCAATTTTAAGCGCGCGGATGAAATCCGCCAGGAGCTTGCGCAACGTGGTATCCTTCTGGAAGACAGTCGTGATGGCGCAGTGCGCTGGAAAAAGAAATGACTTCACAATTTCAGAATGCGCTTTGCTGGAACAGTTTGCCCTCGCACCAGCGTCCTAGCCTTTTCGGCGTAGATTAAGCTCCTTTCTCCCTCACACAGCATGGCCGCGCTGCATTCATGGCGCAAAAAATCCATTTTGGGAGGAAGGCATGAAGAAAGCAAATGATTGGAAGCTTCCGCGCCTGAGCGGCTCTTTGCCGGGGCCAAAGGCGAAGAAGCTGGTTGGACTGGACAGCAAGTTCGTTTCTCCGTCGTATACGCGCAGCTATCCACTGGTGGCGAAGACCGGACGCGGCGCGGTGATCGAGGATGTTGATGGCAATCGTTTCCTCGATTTTGCGGCTGGAATTGCGGTGGTCGCTACAGGCCACTGCCATCCAGAGGTCGTCGCGGCAATTCAGAAGCAGGCCGGCGAATTGATTCACATGTCCGGCACGGATTTTTATTACGAGAACATGGTCCAGCTTGCGGAGAAGCTTGCCGAGATTGCGCCGGGAAAAGATGCGAAACGCGTTTACTTTGGAAATTCCGGAACCGAGGCCGTGGAAGCGGCGATGAAGCTGGCGCGCTACTACACCAAGCGAGACAAATTCATCGCGTTTTACGGATGCTTTCACGGGCGCACCATGGGCTCGCTTTCGCTTACGGCAAGCAAAGCGGTGCAGCGCAAGGGATTCGGGCCGCTGCTGGGAGGAGTGGTTCACATGCCGTATCCGGATACGTACCGGACGCTCGGGCAGAATGCGGACGAATGCACGGCGCAGTGCCTTGACTTCCTCGAGAACCAAATCTTTCATCGCCTGGCGGATCCGGCGGACGTGGCGGCGATCGTCATCGAGCCAATTCAAGGTGAAGGCGGCTACGTGTCTGCGCCGGCTTCGTTCTTGCGGGAGTTGCAGCGCATTTGCCGGCAGCATGGAATTCTGCTCGTCGCCGATGAAGTGCAATGCGGGATGGGCCGCACCGGCAAGTGGTGGGCCAGCGAACATTCAAACATCGACCCAGATATTATTTGTGTGGCCAAAGGAATCGCTTCAGGAATGCCGCTGGGCGCGATGATTGCGCGCGCAAGCATCATGAAGTGGGAACCGGGCGCGCATGCGTCCACTTTTGGCGGGAATCCCGTGTGTGTGGCGGCATCGCTGGCGACGATTGACCTGATCGAGAAAAAATACATGGAAAATGCGCGGAAGATGGGCGCATTCATTCTGGGTCGAATCGCGGATTGGCCCGAGAAATATCGGATTGTCGGCGATGTTCGCGGAAAAGGCCTGATGATTGGCGTAGAAATTGTAGCGGACAAAAAGACCAAAGAGCGAGCGCCCGGGCTGCGCAATCGAATTGTGGATCAGGCGTTCCTTAAGGGCCTGCTCATTCTCGGCGCAGGAGAAAACACCATCCGGCTCGCGCCGCCGCTTGTTATTGACGAAGAACAGGCGGAATATGCTGTGCGCACGCTGGGCGAATGCATTGATGAAGTGCAGCATACGCACTAGAGAAAAGCCTGCTTTTTCGGAGGAAGATTGCGCATTTTGGATGTTGGCTGCGGCCCGCGAAAATATCCGGGCTCGATTGGCATCGATATGAACGCGAACACCGCAGCCGATGTTCTTTGCGATCTGGACCGGGGCGCGCTGCCGTTTTGTGACAGTGCGTTTGATCAGGTGCGCGCGGTTCATTTAATCGAGCACGTGGAGAATGTGATTCGCACCATCGAGGAATTTCACCGCGTGACCCGCGCCGGGGGGACCATTTTTGTGGTCACGCCGCACTATACGGATTTCAGTTCATTTTGCGATCCGACGCACCGCTGGCACCTGAACAGTTTTTCCTTGTGGTATTTTTATCCCGAAGGGCTGCATGGAGAGGCTTCGTGGTATACACGCGCGCGGCTCCGGCAGCGGCATTTGCGCGTGCGCTTGCTGCAGGTGTGGCGCTATCTCGGATTTGAGTTTCTGGTGAACCATTCGCTGCGCTTCCGGCGTTTCTGGGAATTTTATTTGTGTTATTTGGTACGGGGGAAAGTAATGGAATTTGAGCTCGAGGTGTTGAAATAGTGCCGCTGGTCTCACGCGCAATTTTCGGATTTCTGCGACTGGCATCGCGCCGCGGCCTGGCAGCCGCGAAGAATGGCGAATCGGGAAAAGAACGCGCGCGGCGCCGTGGAATTGCCGGCGAGACTTATGCCTATTGGTATTTGCGGCGTCATGGGTACATTTTTGTGGCGCGCAACTATCGTGTTCCAGGAGACAAAGCGGAAATCGACCTGGTGGGATACGATGGTGACGTGCTAGCGTTTGTCGAAGTGAAAACACGCAGCGGGAGCAAAGAAAGGCCGGGCCAGCCAGAAGAAGCGGTTACTGCCGAGAAACGCTTTCATGTGGAGCGCATGGCGCGGCGGTTTTTGTCGGAGCGCAGAATCGCCGGCGCGGCTTGGCGCTTCGACGTGGTCGCCATTGAAAGCCGCTCTGGCGGCGCGCCGCAGGTTCGCCTGCACAAAAATGCATTCACGGCAAATTTATAGCGCCGTTCTGTGCGGTCCCGGTGCATCTTTTTGAATGTGGCTGGACGCGCAGGATAAAATAGGATTGTTCTAAATTTTTCAAGAAGCTGGCGAAGGAGAAAAGATTGCCCGATCTACGTAAGGATCCAATCACCGGCCGGTGGGTGATTATTTCCACCGACCGCGGAAAACGGCCGTCGGATTTTGCCCGTGAAAGCGTGCAGATGAAGGGCAGTTCGTTTTGCCCCTTTTGCCCGGGTAACGAGACTCGCACTCCGCCGGAAATACTGGCGTTCGGGCGTAACGGGAGCGGCAGGGACACGCCGGGATGGAGCGTGCGCGTAGTCCCAAATAAATTTCCGGCCCTGGGGATTGAAGGAAATCTCGACCGCCAGGGCGAGGGTCTTTTTGACCGCATGAATGGAATTGGCGCGCATGAGGTGATCATAGAAACTCCGGATCATCAAAGCACGCTAGCGTCGCTTCCGGAAAAGTCCATCGAGGAAGTTCTGTGGGCCTATCGGGACCGTGTGCTGGACCTGAAGAATGACAAACGCTTCCGCTACATTCTGCTGTTTAAGAACCACGGCGAGGCCGCCGGAGCTTCACTCGAGCATACTCATTCGCAGCTAATTGCACTGCCTATCGTGCCCAAGCGGGTTCGCGAAGAAGTGGACAACTCGAAGCGTTATTTTGACGTGAAAGAGCGCTGCATTTTCTGCGACGTCATCCGCCAGGAAATAGAGACCGGCACGCGCGTGATTTTGGAAAATGAGCTGTTCATCGCGCTCGCGCCCTACGCGCCGCGTTTTCCGTTTGAAACGTGGATTTTGCCGAGGCACCACAGCTCTTCGTTCGAGAATCAGTCCAGCCCCGTTTACGCGAGTCTGGCGAAATTGATGCGGGACTTTCTGGCGCGCCTCGACGCGGTGCTGAACTGTCCGGCGTACAACTACGTTGTACACACGTCGCCGATAGGCGAAGAGATCAACGACCATTATCACTGGCATCTGGAAGTGATGCCCAAGCTCACGCGGGTGGCTGGATTCGAGTGGGGAACGGGATTCTACATCAATCCCACGCCGCCAGAAGAGGCCGCGCGGTTTCTGCGGGAAGCTCAGCTTTAGACGGAAGGTTAGACCAGCACTTCCGGTACTTCCATGCGGCCGCCACGGAATGCAGACTCGAATGCGGCTACGACTTTAGGATCAAAATCGGTGCCCGCGCCTTTGGAGATGATGTCGCGCGCTTCGAAGGGCGACATTGCTTTGCGATAAGGGCGATCACTGACCATCGCGTCGTAAACGTCCGCGACGGTGATGATGCGTGCTTCGATAGGAATGTCTTCGCCTTTGGTCGGGTGATATCCGGAACCGTCGAATTTGTCGTGGTGCGCTAGAATAATCGGCAGTACGCGGCGCAAAGTCCCGCCAACGGCCACCGGTCTGAGCGATTCGACACCGCGCGGCAGGTGCGCCTGCACTTCGGAAATTTCCTCTTCCGAAAGGCGCGCCGATTTGTAAAGAATGGTGCGGCTGACTTCGAGTTTGCCAATGTCGTGCAGCAATGCGGCGGCGCGCACGTCCTCAATTTGATCTTCGGGCAGGCCCATCTCCGAGGCCAGTCGGGCTGCATAAACGGAGACGCGATAGGAGTGGTTTTGCGTGTACTTATCGTTGGAAATCACCTGGCAGAGGATTTGTAAAACGCCGAAATAAGTTTCGCGCAGTTCGAGCATGCCGCGCTCTTTCACTTCGTAAAGTGTGCCCATTGCGTATGCGGTGATTATCAGGAAGCCGCCCCAGATGGAGACGTCCGCCCAGCCAATCAAATGCCGTAGGCTTGCTCCCATGCCCGCCGCGAGGGCTACAGGATTCATAATGTTGAGCCATGAAACGATCAGGATGGAGGCAATCGCCGTTTGCACAGCGCGCGCTCTGCCAAAATAATACGCGGCAAAAAGCGTCGGCAGGTTGTAGAAAGTCAGCACCAGCCGCTGACCTGACACGAAGAAGTTGATCACTGCTGCAAACAGGATAATGGAAAGGATCAACCAGAGCTCTTTGTTGATCTCCAGGATTCGGGAAACAAATGTTTTCTTCACTGCGGCTCCTCTGCTTCGCTCGGCGCTTGCAGGATTCGTCGATTGCTCACCGATGATAGCAGCAGCGCCGAAGGTTTTTGGGCTGGCCGAATTGCGCTTGTCCATCCGAATAACTGTACCAATGCGAAGCGCACCTGTACGAATGGACAGGGCATTCGGGCGCGTTCTTCGAGAGGTCAAAATGATGTTTCGCGATGAGCTGCCAGCAAGATTTTCAGTCCTCGAGAAAGATGGGAGTGCGCGCAAACTAGAGAAGCGGCCATCGGCTGATGTCGACTGCGTAAGAATCGGCACGCGAGGCGCAATTCTGTGGTTGCGTTTCCGCAACTTGGCTATACTATTTGAGTTCTCCGGCGCGGTACCCAAGTGGTAAGGGAGAGGTCTGCAAAACCTTTATACGTGGGTTCGATTCCCACCCGCGCCTCCAATTTTTCCTGGTTAACCGCAATCAGCAAGTTGCGTTGTGCCGGCAAAGCCATAGAAAGCCACATTCCTCGGGGCCGCGGTTATCGCTTTGTTTGCAATTTCGAACCAATTTGCGCCAGACTGCGTCATATAATCGAAGCAAAGCAATTGAAGCAAAGACTTGAATCATGCCATCTTGATTCGCGATGCATTTCCGCGATTCATGTGCAGGAGGGCGGCGCAAATGGACAATCAAAGACGGCATTTCCTGAAAGCAGTTGTGCCGGGGGCGCTACTCGCCAGCGCAGGCTTCGTCTCCTTGAAATCTACTGCAGCCTTTGCCCAACAAGGTTCTAATCCACCATCGCACGTTAATCCCAATCCAGCGATCCCGCCTGCGCCGCCGCCGTTTCGGCCGCCGAGCAAGGCGGAGCTTCAGAAAAATCAGCGCGAGATTAACAAAGATGTCGATGAACTTTTCTCGCTCGCGCAGCAGCTCAAAAGGCAGGCGGATAAGAACGACGCTTCGCAAGAACTCTCCGTGGCGCTGATTGAAAAGACGGAAGAAATTGAAAAGCTCGCCAAGAAAATCCGCGATCTGGCGCGCTACTGAAGACTCCGCTGGCGTGGAAAAGTAGCGCTGCAAACAGTTTGTGAGTGTGGACTTTTTCTCTCGCGCGTTTTTGAGCCTGTCAACGATTCCGCACGGCGACGAGCGCCTCAGCGTTTCCTTCGACGCGTGATTATCAAGCGGATTTCTGACGAATGAATAGGCGTGGCTCACTTTGCGCTTGCGATTCTGACGCGGTAGAATCCTTTGGGTTGTCGCGCAACTTCTCCGGCACCCAACGCGCCCGTAGCTCAGATGGATAGAGCATTAGCCTCCGGAGCTAAGGGTCGGGGGTTCGAATCCCTCCGGGCGCGCCACTTTTTTTGGATCCGGTCCGACGCCATGGGCGGAAGCCGTGTGTGGTACCATCAGCCGTGCGATGATGTCAATGGAGGAACGTCACGAACCTACTAAGTGTGGGCGACCCGCCAGAGCAGCGCATTTATCTTTGTCGCAATTTAACATGACATTTGTGCCCAGAATACTGCTGAGATTTTGCGTATTCTTCGTGGTCCTGCAGAGTGCTTCCGCCCAAGTTCCAATCAAGCGGTCCCAAAAGCCAATCTGGTCCTTTGACCTGCAGAATGTCCCTGTTTATGCGGCTCGAATGGAGCGGATGCGCAAGATCTTTGGGCCTCGCCTGCCACGTCCCCAATTGGCATTTCTCGACGCAAACACCTTAGCTGTATCTTTTTGTGACGGTTCTTGGGGAGACTACCCGGTCAACACTCCGCGTGGATTCTTTCACTTTCGGTCTTTCTTCATTGACACACAAAACCATGCGCTGACAGGCCCAACTCTTTCTTGGCCGACGCCGGATGACGATTCGGTTCTTCTGCCCCTCGCGGATGGCGGCTTCATTGTGTTGGCGGGCGGGCAACTCGTCCACTACTCGTCCGATTTCCAGATGCAGAAACAGGCTCCGGTTCCGGCGGATCCGGAGAATGAAGGGGAGGAGTTCGAAACGCTTAACGGGCGCGTCAATCAGATTGCTGATTGGAAGGCTGAGGAAGACCCCGGCGAGAAAGTTGTCACGCTTACTCATTACGTCTGGCAGAAGGGGACGACCTATTTTTGGATTGATCCCGAATCTCTGCGCACCTTAGGCGTTACAAGCAACAACGCCGACAAGAGAAGATATGCGGTCGCGCTTTCTAGGACGCCGACGCCGCATGTGGTTGGATCCTTCAGTCCAGAAAGGATGCGCCACGGTGCGATTCTACCCGCCTCAGAGGCAGTGATTTACAATGCTTGGGGCCAGCCGATGATTGCATACGAGGATGGAAGCTGGCAGAGGTTCTGTTCCGCATTTCAGGTCGCCTCATGGGCAACTTTCGCCAGCGAAGACAAGTTCTTCGTAAGCTATGGGAGGAACAGAAAAGTCCGGAATGCTCTTGTGAATAGCGACTGTCGCGTCTTGCTGGACCTTCCGGGAATCTACAACGGTGAAGTAGACGCGACCTCGCTTTCCGGCAACCGTATCGCGATAAGCGAACGGCGCCTCGGAGGCATGTCTTTGTTTACGAGCGCGATTTCGGCGACGCTCACCATCCGTCTGTGGGACCTGAGTCTTGATCCGCCGCGCGAAATCCAGAAACTGACTTTTTCTCAAAAGAAAACGGGAACTGTGGTCCGCGGAATGGACGATTTTGCCGTGGCGATTTCGCCGAATGGAAAACTGCTCGCTGTGCTAGTCGGCTCAACGCTCATGCTGTATGCTATTTAGCCCACGCGAGGTTTCACGTTGGGGGAAGCGTATGAAGAGTCTAGCTATTGTTGCAGGGAGTATGGTGCTACTTGCTTGGTCCATGGGCATTCAAGGGCAAGAGCGCTTTTATTCGTGGTGAGAGGCGCGGGAGGCGGCCCAAATCATGGCCAGGCCGAAAATCAGCGTGACCAGGCCCCACCACAAATCGAGATCGATCCAGATGCGCCAGACTTTTTGCCCATTCGCGAAAAACGCTCCAAATATTGCAAGCGCCGCGCCCATCGCCGAAAACAGCAGGCCAATCGGCCAGCGAACATCAAGCCCGATTCCGTCTGCGCTCATCGAAACACTCCGCTCATCGAAACACCACGTTCAGCACGATAGTCAAAATCCCGACCGCAATCGCCAGAGTCGCGGGACGCCGCAAAAAGCCAAGGTGGCGATAGCTGGGTTTCTGGGTCAGAGAATACACCAGTCCGTGCAGCTCTGACTCCTCGCGCGGCCGCGTGAACAGGCTAATCAGCAGCGTCAGCACAAAGCACACCGTCCACGCATCAATCGCGCGGTCAAAATTGCCGGCCATTTGGCTGCGATAGGTGAGCCATCCGTGCACGGTGGCGAAGTAATGCAGAGCCGCCGCCGTAGTGCCGCCGACCAAGCCCCAAAATGCGCCATTCGCTGTGGTGCGCTTCCAAAACATGCCCAGCAGAAACGTGGCGAATAGCGGCGCGTTCACGAATGAGAATATCAGCTGCAGATAGTCCATGATATTTGCGAACTGCAGCGCCACATAGGCCGCCGCAATACTGATCACCACGCCCGCCACGGTAGCGATTTTCCCCATCATCAAATAATGCTCATCGTTCGCGCCTGGCTTGATATACGAATAATAGATATCGTAGGTCCACACAGTATTGAATGCGGTGACGTTTCCCGCCATTCCTGACATGAAACTTGCCAGCAGCGCCGTAATTCCCACGCCCAGCATTCCGGCGGGATAATATCGCGCCAGCAGCAGCGGAAGCGCCATGTTGTAGTCCACTTTTCCCTGCACGAGAAATGACGCATGCGGCAGCACAGCCCACGCCGCCATCCCGGGAATAATCACAAGGAAGGGGATGAACATCTTCGGCACCGCGGCAATGAGCGGCGTGCGTTGCGCGGCGTTCATGTCCTGCGCGGCCAGCGCCCGCTGGACAACCAAAAAATCCGTGCACCAATATCCGAATGACAGCACGAAGCCAAGCCCTGCGACCATCTGGAACCAGTCCACGCCCATGGGATTCGCGCTGGCGTGTCCTAAATTCGACCATGTGTGCATGAATCCCGCGGGCAATCGCGCCGCCAAACCGTGCCAGCCGCCGGCTTCCGCGACGGACATGACGGCCAGAGGAAAAATGCCGAATACAATCAGGAAAAATTGCAGCACTTCGTTGTAAATGGAGGAAGTCAAGCCACCTAAGAATGTGTAAACCAAAACCACCAGCGCCGACAGCAAAATTGTGGCGTGAATGGACCACCCCAGCATCAGCTTGAACAGCAACGCCATGGCGTACAGATTGATCCCGCTGGCCAGCACCGTCATCACCGCGAATGTAATCGCGTTCAGCGCGCGCGTTTTTTCGTCGAAGCGCAGCCGCAAATACTCCGGAACGGAACGCGCCCGGCTGCCGTAATAGAAAGGCATCATCGCCAGGCCGACGAAAATCATCGCGGGAATCGCGCCCAGCCAGTAGAAATGGCAGGTGAGCATGCCGTATTCCGCGCCGCTCGCGGCCATGCCCATGACTTCAAGCGCGCCCAAATTTGCGGAAATGAAAGCGAGTCCGGTAATCCATGCGGGGATTTTTCTGCCGGAGAGGAAAAAATCCAGGCTGGTGCGCATGGATTTTTTCAGCTTGAATCCCACGCCCAGGACGAAGGCGCAGTACACCGCGATCATCACATAATCGATCCAGCTAAGGTGCATTGCTGGAGCATGCTATCTGAAGCGCGGGCAAAAAGGAATCCACTAGAAGGATGGCGTTACAACCGGAGAATCATGCTCGAGGCCGGAGCATCGTAGCCTTCGTCGGTCACCGTTTTTTGCGCTGTGGCGCGCAGCGTCGCCTCGTCCGCATTGCGCGGCAGATCGCAATGACGCCGCACCACTTCTTCGCCCGCTTCGATTCGAATCAGCCACTTGGATTTTTCGTTGTCCCATGAAATTTCGACGCGGTCGGCTCGCATAATTTCCTCCATGCCATTCAGATGCGCCAAGAAAGGCGCGGTCACGAAAGCTGCCAGAGTTCACCGTTACCTTTACTGCGCGGCGGGAACACCTTGCTTGACAACCGCAGATTTTAGCCCAGAATCGGATTAGCCATTTAATAATGTTCGGGTTACGCGTTTGCGATAGCTTTGTCTCAGATTGTGATGGGAACTTTTGTGGACCCCGGACTGACCCCTCTCTCAGCCTCGTAGTCCCGCGATAAATCTGCAGGGCCGGATGCGCTTCAAGTGGAAAGTCGCGATTGCGTTCGGAATCGCTGCGGTGACGCTCGTCGCCGTTGGCGCGCTGTCCTATCGCCACATGGTGTCGACTGAGCAAGATGAAAAGTGGGTTGCGCATACCTATTCAGTTCGCGAGGAATTGCAGGCGCTTGACGGCGATTTGATGGCCGCCGAGAAAGCTCAGCGCGGTTACCTCTTTACTGGCGATAAAAATTATCTGCCGTCTTACCGTGAGGCGCTTGCGAACGTGCGGCACGACGTAGAAGAGGCGCGTTCTCTGACTACCGCCGATCCCGCGCCGCAAATTGGGCTGCACAAACTGGAACCGCTGATCGCAGCGCATCTGGCTGACTTGCAACGCGCGATTGACGTGCATCACAGCAGCCCGCAAGCGCGAGCAGCCGCCGCCGAACGGAGCGCGATAAAATGGGGACGCCCCTGCGTTTGCTCATCGTGGAAGATTCGGCCGAAGACGCCGAGTTGATGGTGCGCGCGCTACGCAAAAGCGGCTACGCTGTTCAATACGAGCGCGTCGACAGCTACGGGACGGCACGAGTACGTCAAACCTGGCAAATACGTCGCGCTGACCGTCTCAGATACCGGCACAGGAATGCCTCCGGCAATGCTGGGTCACATCTTCGAACCCTTTTTTACGACGAAGGAGGTCGGGCGCGGCACCGGTCTGGGCCTCGCCACCGCTTATGGAATCGTAAAACAGCACGATGGACTGATCGAAGTTTACAGCGAAGTGGGGAAAGGAAGTGTTTTCCGGGTCTACCTGCCGGTGAAGAATGGCGCGCCGGCACCAAAACCGGAAACGGGCAGCGACGTTGCTATTCGCGGAGGAACAGAAACGATTTTGGTGGCGGAAGATCATGCCGCAAATCTCGAAATGGTCGACGAGATTTTACGCAAGCTCGATTACCGCGTAATTCTCGCAAAAGACGGCGAAGAGGCGGTTCGGAAATTTCACGAGAATCAAAAGGATATTGCGCCGATCTTGCTGGATGTGGTGATGCCGCGCCTCGGTGGTGCGGAAGCATACGAGAAAATTCGCATGATCCGGCCGGATGTGCGGGTGATTTTCAGCTCCGGCTATTCGGAGGAAAGCGCGCGGCTGGAGTCGTTCACTTCTTGCGGAGCCGTGCTGCTACAAAAGCCTTTCGCGCCCAGGATTCTGGCGCGAAAAGTGCGCGAGGCGCTGGATAAAAAGATTGAGGTCAGGGCGTAGAGATAGCCCTCCTGCGAAAAAAAATTCGTCACGAATATGAAGCAGCTGCCAGTAAAAGCCTGCAATGAGCCGACAGACTTCACCCGATACTACAATCGGTTGGGGAAGGCTGTATGTGTAAAATGTCCGGCTCTACTGCCAGAAATGCGTGTGCAAAGAGCCTGCACTTCGCGCAAATCGCGCTGTTGCTTGCGGATACGCATCGAGGTTTTGGCCCGCCGCTTGCAACCTTCATCCCTGCCTGTGGATTTTGCAGGCGGAGGTGGTGGAATGCAGAACAAAGTGGGTCTATTGGGGACATTTGCGGTCATCGCGCTGACGTTGACTATGAGTTCCAGCGGCAACGCCGCCCCACAAGCCAGACTCCGCAGTTTCGTCTCGCCGATGCAGGCGCAAATGCAGACGAAGCAGCCGGTGCAGGAGTTTCAAGGAACAATTGAGAAATCCGGCACAAAATATGTTTTGGTGGATAAGGCCTCGGGCGCGAGATATCAACTGGATAAGCAGGACAGGGCCAGGCAATTTGTTGGAAAGGACGTCAAGATTACCGGGACCCTCGATCCGAGCACGAATACTATCGAAGTTTCTGAAATAAAGGACGAGCGCGGCAGCGAATAGTTCGCTGCGGGCGCGTTCCCAGCGCGCTTGAAATCAACCGGCGGCTCTGTCCAGGCCGGCCGAAGTTACAAGCACCATCCTTCGCATGAGCTTCGGGGCGAAGGCTCCCTGACGTGTACGACGCTGGAAGTGTGTCCAAGGAGGCGATTGTGTTCAAGGAGGCCATAATGTCAGAGGTAGCTCGGCCAAATCCGGGGCGGGAAATTGGCGATCAGGTCGCGCGGCTGCGCCAGATGTGGGTGGATGCGTTTAATCAGCATGACACGGAGCAACTAGTCAGTTTCTACGCCGAAAACGCGGTCATGCTGCCGCCGAATGCTCCTGCGGCAATCGGATCTGCGGCCATACGCGAACTGGTGAAAAAAATGTTCAGTTCAGGAGTTTATGATCTTCGCATTACGCAGAAGCAAGTTGAATATACCGGCCCGCTGGCCGTCGAAATTGCGGCGTATACATTGAAGATACACTCCGGGCAAAATGCGGTAAGGAACGAGGCTGGACGATTGGTTACGACGTGGCGCCGAGCCGCCAACGGAGAATTTCAAATCACCATTAGCGTATGGTCGGCCTACGCGGACGCATGACCTCTGCGCGTGCGTCCTTGGAAAATGTCAATTTTCTGCCGTGTTTCTACGTGCGAATTGGCCTTCTGCTTGCTCTCACTCACCAGGAGTAGCAAGAATACTAACTGAATCGGAAGTGAAGCTGCTCCTCCAGAACCTCGTCAGCTAGTTTTAGAAAGTCGCGCACAATTACCGTCCGCCATGTTTTTCTGGACTTGTAAACCTTTTGCCGGGACTTTATTTTCTTGTCTTAAAACGGCGCTAAACTTTTGTGGTTTCGATGACGGCGACAACCGTGAGTCCATGCGTCCAGCGCGTTTTCAAGCCGGTCTCGTAAAGCTGGAACGGGCGGTCATTCAGGTGTTGCGCAAGCTCGTCGAGGTCGTAGACGCGGATCCGCAATCCCATCATGCCACCAAAAAACGAATGAATACCCGCCCAAAAGCTCGAGCGCGGAATGGTGAGAATTACCCGCCGCTTTGCCAGCGAAATGCAGCGGTCGAGGAACGTGCGCCATTCGTCAATGGAATCCAGAACGCCAATGGCGATTACCACGTCGAATTTTTCCGTCGGCGAGTAAGACAGGAAGTCCGATTCCACCACGCTGATGTTGCGCGCCCTCGATGCGGCGATTCTTTCTTTCAGAATGCGCATCATTCCTGCAGCGCGTTCTAACGCAACCACGCCGCGCACTCGCCGGGCGATGTCGAAAGTGTAGTAGCCCGTCCCCGCGCCCACCTCCAGAACCTCGTCGCCTGGCTGCAGATTTTCTGTAAAAACGCAGTGAAGGAGTTGCTGTTCCTGCGCGCGAATGCTGCGAATCACCGGCAGGCGAAGAACGCTCTCGTAGAGGCGCGGAAAACCCTTTTGCAAGAAAAGGTCGGGCACGTACAGTTGGACTGTTTCGTGTGACTCCGCGTTGCACGTTGAAGCATCAAATCACCGTCGTGCCGCAATGAAGGCGCGGCGTTGTATAGGCTGTTCATTCGCCAGAAACGCCTCAAAGAGATAAGATTGAGAGTGGCGGCGGTTGTAAATGGCAGCGCATTGCGCGCCGCTCCCGGAGGGCTGCACAAGAATGGGCACAGTGACGCAAACAGCGAAGACGCAGCGCGACATCGATCTGCTTTGCATCAATACCATCCGCACGCTCTCCATGGATGCTGTGCAACAAGCCAACTCCGGCCACCCTGGCGCGCCCATGGCCCTGGCGCCAGTCGCGTACACGCTGTGGCAACAATTTTTACGCTTTGATCCCGACGACCCTATCTGGCTGAACCGCGACCGCTTTGTGCTCTCGAATGGACACGCTTCGATGCTGCTGTATTCGCTGTTGCATCTGGCGGGCGTGAAAGCGGTAAATCCAAAATACGAACGCCTCGGCGAACTTGCCGTCAAGCTCGAAGACATCAAACGCTTTCGTCAGCTCGACAGCAAATGCCCCGGCCACCCGGAATATCGCTGGACTTCCGGCGTGGAGACCACTACCGGCCCGTTGGGGCAGGGCGTCGGCAACAGTGTGGGAATGGCGATTGCCAGCGACTGGCTGGCGCAATATTTCAACCGGCCGGATTTTGAGATGTTTGATTTCAAGGTGTATGCAATTTGCGGCGATGGCGACATGATGGAGGGAATTTCGGGCGAAGCCGCATCGCTTGCCGGGCATCTCGCGCTAAAAAACCTGTGCTGGATTTACGACAACAATCATATCACCATCGAAGGGCATACCGCTCTCGCTTTCGATGAAGACGTCGCTGCGCGCTTTGGCGGGTACAAATGGAACGTGATGCATGTGAAAGACGCGAACGACACGGACGCAGTCGCTGCGGCGCTGGCGAAATTCGAGCAGGTCGCCGACAGGCCGACTTTGATTATCGTGGACAGCCACATTGCTTACGGCGCTCCTCACAAGCAGGATACTGCGGCGGCGCATGGTGAGCCGCTCGGCGAAGAGGAAATTCGCCTGACTAAGAAATTCTACGGCTGGCCGGAAGATGCGAAGTTTCTGGTGCCCGATGGCGTGCGAGAGAACTTCGCCGCTGGCGTAGGCGCGCGTGGCAAAAAGGCGCGCGATGCGTGGATGAAATTATTCGACGCTTATCGCGCCAAATATCCCGAACTGGCGGCGCGAATTCTGCAGATGCAGCACCGCGAACTGCCCGACGGCTGGGACAGGAATCTGCCCGTTTTTCCCGCCGATGCAAGAGGCATCGCCAGCCGCGATTCCTCTGCCAAAGTGTTGAACGCCGTTGCACAAAACATTCCCTGGCTGATTGGCGGCTCCGCGGACTTGGCGCCTTCGACGAAAACACGCCTTACGTTTGAAGGCGCGGGAGATTTCGAAGCGCAGAGCTACGGCGCGCGAAATTTTCATTTTGGCATTCGCGAACACGCCATGGGCGCGGTGCTCAACGGCCTTTCGCTTTCGAAAATCCGTCCCTATGGCTCGACGTTTTTGATTTTCAGCGACTACATGCGCGAGCCGATTCGCCTGAGCGCGGTAATGGAAGTGCCGGTGATTTACGTTTTTACGCATGATTCCATCGGCGTCGGCGAAGACGGCCCAACCCATCAGCCCATCGAGCAGTTAGTCGCGCTGCGGGCGATTCCGGGACTAATCACCTTGCGCCCCGCTGACGCGAACGAAGTGATAGAGGCCTGGCGCGTAATTTTGCAGCTTGCCCATGAGCCCGTTGCGCTGGTGCTCAGCCGCCAAGCCCTGCCAACGCTCGACCGCGCGAAGTATGCGTCGGCGGCAGGCGTCGCCAAAGGCGCGTACATTTTGGCGGATGCGGATGGCGGCAAGCCCGAGCTTCTCCTCCTGGCCACGGGCAGCGAAGTGTTTCTCGCTGTCGAGGCCTACGAGCTACTGCAGGCCGCCGGAGTTCGTGCCCGCGTGGTGAGCATGCCGTCATGGGAAATTTTCGATCATCAGCCGGAGGAGTATCGCAACACCGTGCTGCCGCCGGAGATCACCGCACGCATTTCCATCGAACAGGCTTCGACCATGGGTTGGCAAAGATATGTCGGCCCGCGCGGCCGCATGATCGGCATGCACACGTTCGGGGCTTCGGCGCCGCTCAAAGAATTACAAAAGAAATTCGGATTCGTGCCGGAGCGAATTGTGGCCACCGCTAAAGAACTTCTTGGCAAAGCGAGGTAGACCATGCGGATCGGAATAGGCGCAGACCACGCTGGATATTTGCTGAAGGACCAGCTTGCCTCTTTTTTGCGCGATGCACAGCACGAAGTCACTGACTTCGGCACGAACGGGCCTGCTCCCGTGGATTATCCGGATTTTGCGCAGGCTGTTGGCGAAGCGCTGATCGCCGGAAAACTCGACCGCGGCATCGTTATTTGCGGCAGCGGCGTTGGCGCATGCATCGCTGCAAACAAGATCCCGGGCATTCGCGCGTGCATGTGCCACGATTCGTATTCCGCGCATCAGGGCGTGCAGCACGACAATATGAACGTGCTGGTGCTTGGCGCGCGCGTGATTGGACCCATGCTGGCGCAGGAATTAGTAACCAATTTTCTCGCCGCAAAATATTGGGGCCTCGAAAAAGGGCAGGAGCGCCTGCAGCGCAGAGTTGCTAAAATAGAAGCCATCGAGAAAAAGTACAGTTTGCCGGCGCGTGCCGGGAAGGAGTCAGGCTAATGGGAACTCAAACCATTCGAAATCAAGCGACTGCCAAGACGGAAAATCCCCTGAAAGAGCTGGCGAAATTCGGCCAGTCCGTGTGGCTCGATTACATTCGTCGGAATTTGCTGACCAGCGGCGAGCTTCAGCGGTTGATCAACGAAGACGGATTGCGCGGCATGACCTCCAATCCCTCCATTTTCGAAAAGGCCATCACCGGCAGCACCGACTATGCGGATTTTTTCAAGTCGCTGGAGTCAAAGCCGCAACTCAATGCCACGCAGCGCTACGAAATGCTGGCCATTCGCGACATTCAAGACGCCGCCGACATTCTACGGCCCGTTTACGACCAAACGAAACGTGGCGATGGATACGTCAGCCTGGAAGTTTCGCCGCTGCTGGGGCGCGACACCAACGGCTCGATTGCCGAGGCGCGGCGGCTGTGGAAAGAAGTGCAGCGCGAAAACGTAATGATAAAAGTCCCGGGAACTCCGGAGGGCCTTCCAGCAATTCAGCAGTTGCTCGGCGAAGGCATCAACATCAATATCACGCTTCTTTTTGCCCAGGAAACTTACGAGAAAGTGGCGCAGGCCTACCTAAACGCGCTCGAAATATTTGCGAAACATGGCGGCGATGTGAGCCGCATCGGAAGCGTCGCAAGCTTTTTTGTCAGCCGCATCGATACTTCGGTGGACAAAATTCTCACCGAGCGCTTGAAAACTTCCACGAAGCCCGATGAGCGCGCGCAATTGCAAAGCCTCCTCGGCAAAGTGGCCATCGCCAACGCCAAGATGGCCTATGCGCGATATCAGGAGATTTTTCGCGGCCCGCGCTGGGAAGCTCTTGCGGCGAAAGGCGCGCACACGCAGCGGCTACTCTGGGCCAGCACCAGCACGAAAAATCCGAATTATAGTGACGTGATGTACGTCGAAGAGCTGATCGGCGAGGGCACTGTAGACACCATTCCGCCGGCTACCTTCGACGCGTTTCGCGATCATGGCAAAGTGCGCGCCAGTTTGACCGAGAACGTCGAAGCGGCGCGCGAGACCATGCAGACTCTTGCGCGAGTGGGAATTTCCATGAAGCAGGTCACAGATGATTTGGTCGAAGAGGGCGTAAAACTTTTCGCCGACGCCTTCAACAAGCTCATCGCCGCGGTGGAAGGCACCATGAAGCAGGCCGCCATTCCCAAAACGGCGATGCAAAGTGCCTCGTTGCCGCAAGGTCTCGATTCGGAAGTAAAAAAAAACCTCAATGAGTGGTCCGCCGCAGGAAAAATGCGCCGGCTCTGGGCGCGCGACGCCTCTCTCTGGACCAACACCGACGAATCAAAGTGGCTCGGCTGGCTCGGAGTCACCGAAGATCAAATGATGCAGGCGAAGTTGCTCGAAGACGCCGCAAGCGACGTGAAGTCGGCGAAGTTCTCGCATGCGCTGCTGCTCGGGATGGGCGGTTCGAGTCTCTGCCCCGAAGTTCTCACCAAAACTTTCGGCACAATTGACGGTTTTCCGCAGCTGCATGTACTCGATTCCACTGATCCGGCGCAAATCAAAGCGATCGAATCGAAGCTCGACATCAAAAAAACGCTTTTCATTGTTTCCAGCAAGTCCGGAACCACCCTTGAGCCAAATATTTTCAAGGAATATTTTTTCGAACGCGTCAAGCAGGCTTCCGGCGCGGAAAACGCCGGCAAGCAGTTCATCGCTATCACCGATCCTGGCTCGCAGCTCGAAAAGATCGCCGCGCGCGACAAGTTCCGCCGCGTTTTCCATGGCGTTCCAAGCATTGGCGGGCGTTATTCGGCCCTTTCGAATTTTGGCTTGGCCCCCGGCGCGATTATGGGCGTCAATATCCGAAAATTCCTCGATCGCACGGATGAGATGGTGCAGGCGTGCGCTTCCGCCGTCCCGGTGAATGAAAATCCGGGCGCGGTGCTTGGTATTATTCTAGGAGTGCTGGCGAGAAATGGTCGCGACAAAGTCACGCTAATCGCATCTCCGGGAATTCGCGATCTGGGCGCTTGGCTCGAGCAGTTGCTCGCTGAATCCACAGGAAAACAGGGCAAGGGCTTGATCCCCGTGGACCGCGAAGAGCTTGGCGCGCCGGAAGTTTACGGCAACGATCGCGTCTTCGCCTATGTGCGCCTCAATTCTGCGCCGGACGCAAATCAGGATGCGAAAGTTGCCGCGCTCGAAAAGGCCGGCCAGCCAGTTGTGCGTATGTCCATTGATGACATTTACGATCTGGGACAATCGTTCTTCCGCTGGGAAATTGCCACCGCGGTTGCCGGTTCTATCATCGGCATCAACGCTTTCAACCAGCCGGATGTGGAAGCCAGCAAAGTAGCCACGAGAAATTTGACCGATCAGTATGAAAAAACAGGTTCGCTGCCCTCCGAGCAGCCCATTCTCGAAGAAAACGGTATCAAGCTTTTCGCTGACGACAAAAATGCGGCGTCCTTGCGCGACGCTGCCGGCTCCGACAAAACGCTCGCCGCCTATTTGCGCTCGCATTTGGCGCGAATCAAGTCCAACGACTATTTCGCTATGCTCGCATACATCGAAATGAATGACGCAAATGAGTCGGCGCTGCAGAAAATCCGCCATACCGTGCGCGATCGCAAGCGTGTGGCCACATGCCTTGGATTCGGGCCGCGCTTTTTGCATTCCACGGGGCAAGCCTACAAAGGCGGGCCGAACAGCGGCGTATTTTTGCAAATCACGTGCGATGATGCTGTGGATTTGCCCATTCCCGGCCAGAAATACACGTTCGGAATCGTGAAAGCGGCGCAGGCGCGCGGCGATTTCGCCGTTCTCGCGGAACGCAACCGCCGCGCCCTTAGAATTCATTTTGACAAGAATTTGCAGGATGGGCTCGAATCGCTGAACAACATGGTGCGTGCGGCGCTCGCTTAGATTTGGCGAAGTTCTTACTGCGAACTAATTATTAAAAGGAGTGAGTCAATGCAAATTGGCATGATAGGCCTGGGACGCATGGGCGCCAATATGGTGCGGCGATTGATGCGCGGCGGTCATCAGTGCGTCGCATTCGATAGGAACGCAGCCAGCGTGAAGGAAGTTGCGGGCGAAGGAGCCGCTGGCGCAAATTCGCTCGATGAATTTGTGAAGAAGCTGAGCAAGCCGCGCGCGATTTGGCTGATGGTCCCTGCTGGTGTTGTGGACGATACGCTAAAGGAATTGACCACCCGTCTCGAAGCTGGCGACATTGTGATCGACGGCGGAAATTCCTATTACATTGACGACATTCGCCGCGCCAAGGAACTTGCGCCCAAGGGTCTTCGCTATGTGGATGTGGGCACCAGCGGCGGCGTGTGGGGCCTGGAACGCGGCTACTGCATGATGATTGGCGGGCCCGACGACGTGGTCAAGCATCTGGATCCGATTTTCAAAACTCTGGCGCCCGGTCGCGGAGATTTGCCGCGCACTCCGGGACGCGAAAAATCCGCGAGCACCGCCGAAAACGGCTACCTGCATTGCGGGCCCTCCGGCGCGGGCCACTTCGTCAAAATGGTGCACAACGGAATTGAGTATGGCCTGATGGCCGCATACGCCGAGGGCCTGAACATCTTGCATTACGCCAACATCGGCAAAAAAAAGACCGAGACCGACGCGGAAACAGCACCGTTGCGCGACCCGGAGCATTATCAGTACGATTTCAATCTCGCGGACGTGGCGGAGGTC
Source organism: Candidatus Acidiferrales bacterium (assembly GCA_035307965.1). Lineage (GTDB taxonomy): Bacteria > Acidobacteriota > Terriglobia > Acidiferrales > UBA7541 > DAHUXN01. The sequence goes on from DATGHO010000040.1 coordinate 47,113, forward strand.
TGGCGTCGCGGAAGCGTAATCGCTTCCTGGTTGCTCGATTTGACGGCCATTGCCCTTCTTCAGCGGCCTGACCTCTCAACATTTTCTGGGCGCGTCTCGGATTCCGGCGAGGGTCGCTGGACTATTCAGGCCGCTGTTGAAGAAGGTTCGCCAGCGCCGGTGTTGAGCGCTGCGCTCTATGAGCGTTTCAGTTCGCGCGGGCATGCTGATTTCGCTGCGAAGCTGCTCTCGGCCATGCGCTACCAATTCGGCGGCCACGTCGAGCGCGCTGCCGGCAAGTAATATTTCCTGAGGAATTCCGCGGGATGAGGGACGCACAAAGATGAAAGTAGATGCAGCAATCGCGCCGCAGGGGAGAGCACTGCCGCTAACCTCCGAGTCCGGGCGTCCCGCGGGTCCATGCGTAATGATAATTTTCGGAGTCAGCGGCGATTTGACCAAGCGTAAGCTCGTTCCCGCACTCTATAACTTGGCGAAAGATAATCTGCTGCCCAAGCAGTTTGCGGTTGTTGGCATGGGCCGGCACGAAATCTCCAATGACGATTTTCGGAAGAAAATTGCGCAAGAGCTGAACGAATACGCCACCAGCGAAACCGACCCGGAAGTCGTGAATTGGCTAACGGAGCGCCTCTATCATCACCCTGGTAAATTTGAGGAGCCTGAAGCGTACTCGCGCCTCGCGGAGTTGCTTCGTCAGATCGATAGCGAGCATTCCACCGGCGGAAATTATCTGTATTACCTCGCCACCGCGCCCGAATATTTCGGCGAAATCACCCGCAGGCTCGGCGAAGCGCAGCTCACGCAGCAGGATGAAAACCACTGGCGGCGTGTCATCTACGAAAAGCCTTTTGGGCATGGACTAACGTCCGCGCGCTCTCTCAACTGCGAAATCGAGCACGTTCTCGAAGAAGATCAGATTTATCGCATTGATCATTACCTCGGCAAAGAGACCGTGCAAAATATCCTGGCCTTCCGCTTTGGCAACGGAATTTTCGAGCCGGTCTGGAACCGCCGCTACATTGACCATGTGCAAATCACCGTTGCGGAAACCGTCGGCGTCGAGAATCGCGGCGGTTACTATGATCAGGCCGGCGCGTTGCGCGACATGGTTCCGAATCACATTTTTCAGCTCATCAGCCTGGTCACCATGGAGCCGCCGGTTTCTTTTGACGCGGACGCCGTGCGCGATGAGCAGACCAAAGTGCTGCGCGCCATGCAGCCGTTGAGCGAGCAGGACGTGCTCATGCGCACCGTACGTGGCCAGTATGCCGAAGGCGCCGACGGCCAGACCCGCCTCCCCGGCTATCGTTCTGAGCCGAAAGTGAATCCGCGCTCCTCCACCGAGACTTTTGTCGCCTTGAAACTGTTGATGGACAATTGGCGCTGGGCCGGCGTGCCATTTTATCTGCGCACGGGAAAGAGGCTGAAAGTCCGCGCCAGCGAAATTGTCATTCAATTCAAAAGCGTGCCCTTCATGCTCTTCCGCAAAACCGCCGTCGAGCGCCTTGCGCCCAACCAGTTTATTGTGCACATACAGCCGCAGGAGGGTATTTCGCTGCAATTCGGCGCAAAAATTCCGGGCCCCATCGTGAAACTCGGCACCGTCAATATGGATTTTCGCTATGCCGACTATTTCGGCTCGAAGCCCAGCACCGGTTACGAACGTCTGCTTTATGAATGCATGATCGGCGACGCAACTCTGTTTCAGCGCGCTGACATGGTCGAAGCGAGTTGGAGCGTGGTGCAGCCCATTCTCGACGTCTGGCAAGCCTTGCCGCCGCGCAATTTTCCCAACTATCCAGCCGGTTCGTGGGGCCCGTGGGAAGCCAACGACCTGCTCGAACGCGATGGCCGTCACTGGCGGGAACCTCTTCAATGATCCTCGCCGGAGATGTAGGCGGCACCAATACGCGCCTCGCATTTTTCGATGTTCGTGACGGGCAACTGACAAGAACTTCTGAGAAAACTTATCCTAGCCGCGGCCACGCGAGCCTCGACGATATTGTCGCGGACTTTATCGCCGCGCAGGGTATTCAAGCTGCTGCCGCGGGAATCGGCATCGCCGGACCCGTGCGCGAAGGCGTAGTCCGCGCCACGAATTTGCCCTGGGTCGTTGACGCACGCCGCCTTGCGCAGCGAACCGGCATTCCTTCCGTCGCGCTCATCAATGATCTCGAAGCCAACGGCTATGGTATCGCCACGCTCGGACCAAGCGATTTCGCGGTCCTGCAACAGGGCGCGTCCGGCGCAAAAGGCAACGCCGTGATTGTTTCTCCCGGCACCGGTTTGGGCGAATCGGCGCTCTACTGGGATGGCCGGCAACATTGGCCGCTGCCCAGCGAAGGCGGCCATGCCAGTTTTGCTCCTCAGAGCGATCTGGAAGACGAACTGCTGAAATATCTCCGCGCGCAATTCGGCCACGTAAGCTGGGAACGCATCCTTTCCGGGCCCGGCCTCTACAACATCTATAAATTTCTGCGCGACACAAAACGCGCCTCTGAACCTGCATGGCTCGCGCAGGAATTGAAAGGCGAAGATCCCTCTCCGGAAATTTCGAAGATTGCGCTCGAAGGAAAAGCCGCGCTGTGCGTCAAGGCGCTTGATCTTTTCGTGGTTTTGCTGGGTTCTGAGTGCGGAAACATGGCCCTGAAAGTTCTCGCCACTGGTGGGCTTTACCTCGGCGGCGGCATCCCGCCAAAAATTCTGCCGAAATTAAAAACTCCCGCGTTCCTCGAATCCTTCAAGGACAAAGGCCGTTTTCGCGCAGTTTTGGAAGCCATGCCGGTGCGAGTCATTTTGAACGAATATACCGCGTTGCAGGGCGCAGCGCGCCGCGCCAGTATGATGCTGCAAACTTCACAGTAAGACCTTCAGCTTTGCGGCTCGAGCGTCGGATTCAGCGTCAGTTTGCTGTCCTTCAGCACGTCCAGTTGCCGCTGCCACGCTTGTTTTCCCGCCGCTTGGATTTTAATCGAGTGGCTTCCCGCGGAAAGATGCAGCACCGACGGCGTGTCGCCGACGAATTCTCCATCCACGTAAATATCGGCGCCCGATGGATCCGACAATACGTTCACGGTGGCGCTGCCCGCGCGTTGCGTTGTCGCCGCCGCATTTTCCGGCGGCGGATAGAACCGCCGCAACACATCAATCAAATTTTGCGCGCTCAGTGCGAAGTTCAATCCAGACACTGATTGACCCGCGTTGTTGAGTACTCGCGATACTGCTGTGATGCCCACCACGCGGCCTTGCCTATCGAGCAACGGTCCGCCGCTGTTGCCAGGATTTATCGTGGCATCCGTTTGAATCCAGGTACCGTTGCCCGCCACGCGGTACGCGCCAATTCCGCTGACCACGCCGCGCGTAATCGTGTCCGGCATTCCGCCGCCGGGGTCGCCAATCGCCAACACCGATTCGCCTTTATCTACAACGCCCAATGCAGCCAGCGCGAGATGCGGAAATCTGGCGCCATCCACCTTCAGCAGCGCCAGATCCTTGTCCGAGTCAATGTAAACGACTTTCGCGGCGAGCTTGTGAAACGTGCGGGTAATCACGTAGATTTGCGATTGCCCTTCGATGACGTGACGATTCGTCGCAATCACCCCCGTGCTCGTCACAAAAAATCCCGTGCCCGATCCCTTGTCACCCTCCACGCGCACAATCGCAGGGTCCGACTGTTTGGCTATCGCCTCTGGGGAAAGGGCCGCGTCTGGCGAGCCGGAATCATTCTTCGTGCTGGAGATCTCCGGCTGGCCGGTGAATATTTTGTCGACCGGATCCAGCGTGACCTCAAAGTGATCCGTTTTCAGCAACCAGTAGTCCCCGTCGGGCTTTCCGCTGTACCCTCCGCGCCAGACGAATGGCCCCTGGGTAATCGTCATCTCCTGGCTTGCGTAGCCATCCAGAGAAAGCCTGATGACGATCGCATGCTCGAGCCTGGTCGAAAACCGCATGTGCGTTTTGTGAAAGTAGCCGCCAGGCATTTCCGTCTTGTAGGGCGTCTTGCCCACCATCAGCCCGTCCATTTCCACTTCGGCGCCCGGTGGAATACTGGTGATTGTCAGCGTGTTCGCGCTCGCAGGCGCGGCGCAAATTGACAACAGGCCGGCGACGATGATCGTGTAAATGCAAAGCAAAACGGAGCGCATGAGCGCCTCCCGAGAGGAAAACAGGTAGTCATGTTTATACGTATCTTCTCAGTATGTCAATGCGTCTGGCGTGGCTTTCTTGGAAGTTTACGGCAACCGCAGTTGCGCCAGCCTCGCGCATCGCTTCAGCTAACGGTAAACTACCTGCCCGATGAAAATCCTGCACATTGACACGCGCCCGGACTGGCGCGGCGGCCAGCACCAGATCCTGCTGACCATGCGCGGCCTGCGCCAGCTTGGCCATGACGCGCACCTTCTTACACGTGCCGATTCGCTCCTCGGCCAGCGCGCCGGCGCTGAAAATTTCGCCGTGCATACTTTTTCACCGCAATTCGCGCGGCTCCAGGCCGTTCTGTGCCTCAAAGAAATCCTGCATCAGCAGGGCTTCGATGTAATCCATGCCCACGACCCTCATGCCCTCAGCGTTGCATGGCTCGCCCGTGCGCACCGCCGTAGCGCCTTGGTCGCTTCCCGCCGCGTCGCATACCCGCTGGGCCGCACCTGGCCTGGCCTCTCGCGCTATCGCGCCGCGCATCGCATCATCGCCGTGTCCAAATTCGTCGCGAACAGCGTGCTCGCTTCGGGAATCAATGCTCAGCACATCGGCGTGGTCTACGATGGCGTGGAACTTCCCGCGCTCGTCACTCCAGAGGAGCGCCGCGTTGCTCGGCAGAAGTGGAGCATTTCAGATTCGACGAAGTTAATCGGCTGCGTCGGCTATCTTCTGCCCGAAAAAGGGCAAGAGTTGCTGGTGCGCGCGATGAAAACCGTCATCGCTGAATTTCCGGATTGCAAATTGATTCTCGCCGGCGATGGCCCTATGCGCTCTCGGCTGAACGCTCTTGCAACTGAACTTGCACTCTCGAATGCCGTAATCTTCGCTGGATTTGTCGCCGATATCGTAGCCGTTTATCGAGCGCTGGACATTTTTGCCTTTCCTTCTGTAGCCGAGCCGCTCGGCTCATCGCTTCTCACGGCCATGGCTCACGGTTTGCCGGCAGTCGCAGCGGCCAGTGGTGGCGTACCTGAAATCATCGAAGATGGGCGCGATGGAATTCTCGTGAACGCGCCGGACGCGGCGGAAATTGCTGGCGCTGTCTGCAAATTGCTGCGGAACCCCCAACTTGCGCATCAACTCGCCGCATCCGCGCGCGACACGATTTCGCACCGCTTCACAACGGCGCTCCTCGCGCAAAACACTCTTCGCGAATACGAAATCGCCCTCAAACTCGCAATATCTGACAACCTCTGAATTCTGCTTTTCATCTAACTAAACGAGCGCGCAAATCGCATGACTCTGCGCTCCTCTTCAACGAGACCTGAGATTCACAGCGTTTCGCGGGAGAATTTCATATGTTCATAATCAGGAGGTTCTAATATGCTCAAACGTTTCGGCAATTGCCTTGCTATTCTCGCCATGCTTGCTCTTGCGTCGCCGGTCTTTGCGAAGACCTTTTCTCAAACGCTTGATCTGACGCAGCCTGCGAAGCTCGGCGACACCTCATTGCAGCCCGGCCATTATAAAGTCCTGGCCGACCTCAATTCGGATCAAGTGCAGGTGGAACGGAATGGCAAGCTGGTTGCAGCCCTCACGGGTAAAACTGTAAATCTGAATAACAAATCGCCTTACAACGCGGTCGTATTCAATGGCGGGCATATTCAGGAAATTCAAATATCCGGGAAAACGCAAGCCATCGAGCTGCCCAACTCTTAAACCTTAATACACAAAGTTCGGAGGGTAGCGCGTCACCGCAACGAAGCGGCTGGCGCGCTGCTTCCGTTCATCGCAAACTCCTACTCGCCTGATGCCGCGCACAGTGATCTCGCTTTCGTGCATCGATGCCGAGCCGCCGCGCAAATAATTTGCATGCAAATGACGATTTGCACTAAATAAATCACTTCTCCCGTGATTGTTGTATGATTCCGCTTCTTCGTGAGGAACGCTCATGCCCGGCGCGCTTACGGTTGACCGCCTGCATTTCGCTTTCACGGTAACCTTTCACTACATCTTCCCGCAAATCACAATGGGCCTCGCCCTCTTGATCCTCATCTTGAAAACCGCAGCGCTGCGTACTGGCGATGAACATTACAACCAAGCTGCGCGCTTCTGGGCCAAAATCTTCGGCATCAACTTCGCCGTCGGCGTCGTAACTGGCATTCCCATGGAATTTCAATTCGGCACCAACTGGTCGGCGTTCTCCAGAGTCGCCGGGGGCGTCATCGGCCAAACCCTCGCTATGGAAGGCGTTTTTTCCTTCTTCCTCGAGTCCAGTTTCCTGGGACTCTTCCTGTTCGGCGAAAAACGCCTTGGCCGCGCCGGCCACTGGTTTTCCGCCCTGATGATGTTCGTTGGCTCCTGGCTCTCCGGATATTTCATCGTCGCCACCGACGCTTGGATGCAGCACCCCGTCGCCTATTCGCTCAACGCTAACGGAATGTTCGGACTGCACAGCTTCTGGGGCCTGCTCCTCAATCCCTGGACGCTTTGGCAATATCCCCACACCATGCTCGGTGCCGTGCAGACTGGCTGCTTCCTCATGGCCGCGATTGGCGCGTTTTACATTCTAGCGGGCCGCCACGAAGATTATGGCCGCACCTTTGTGCGTGTTGGCGTTATCGTCGGCGTCATCGCCTCGATTCTGCAACTTTATCCCACGGGAGATGTCCAGGGCGTCATGATTGCGCGCCATCAGCCCGTCACTCTCGCCGCCATGGAGGGTCTCTTCCACACTGAACGCGGCGCGCCGCTCGCCATTCTCGGCCAGCCCGACGTCGCCAATCAGCGCCTCGACAATCCTCTCATCGTTCCGCGCGGCCTCAGCTTTCTCACCTACCGGGCGTGGACCGCCGAAGTGAAAGGCCTCGACCAATTTCCGCGCGACACCTGGCCCGACCAAATTGAACTTGTCTATTTCAGCTATCACGTGATGGTCGGCCTGGGAACAATTTTCATCGCGATATTTGTCATCGCCGCTTTTCTGCTCTGGCGCGGCAAACTCTTTCGGCATCGATTGATGCTGTGGATCATCATGCTGGCTCTGCCGTTTCCTTTTATCGCTAACACGGCGGGATGGTTCACCGCTGAGGTCGGCCGCCAGCCCTGGCTGGTTTACGGTTTGGTGCGAACCTCGGCGGGCGCTTCGCCACTTGTCTCGGCGGGCAACGCCTGGTTCACGCTCATCGGTTTCATGGGCATGTATTTGGTACTGGGAATTTTGTATCTTTTTTTGATCTATCGCGAAATCGAGCGCGGCCCGGAAGCCGAAGCCGCACCATCACCGGCAGTGGTTTAAGGACGAACGCAAATGGATACTCTGTGGTTTTGTTTAGTGGCGCTAATGCTCGTCGGTTACGTTGTATTTGACGGCTTCGACATCGGCGCGGGCATCGTCCACCTCATCGTCGCGCGAAACGCCGGTGAACGCCGCCTCGCCGCGCGCTCCATCGGCCCTGTATGGGACGGCAACGAAGTATGGCTCCTCGCCGCCGGCGGCACGCTCTATTTCGCATTTCCCGTTTTGTACGCTTCCAGCTTCAGCGGATTTTATCTTCCCTTGATGATGGTGCTATGGCTGCTCATTTTGCGCGGCGTTTCCCTCGAATTTCATCGCCACGTGGCCAGCCCTATGTGGTCTTCATTTTGGGATGGAGTTTTCTTCCTCTCCAGTTTTCTTCTCGCGATTTTTTACGGCGCGGCGCTCGGTAACGTTGTCCGCGGCGTTCCGCTCGATGCGCAAGGACGCTTTTTCGAAGCTCTGTGGACGAATTTCCGCCCCGCCGGTCTGACTGGCATTCTCGATTGGTACACGGTTCTCACCGGAGTCGCCGCGCTGCTCGCGCTTTCTGTTCACGGCGCGCTTTGGATTGCGCTGAAGACCGATGGCGGCATCCACGACCGCGCTCGCAAATTCACCGCGCAACTGTGGATTCCCCTCGCTGTGTTCACCGCCCTCATCACGTGGGCCAGCTTCGAACTTCAGCCGCATTTGCTTGCGAGCTTCTTTGCCCATCCGTGGGGCTGGATTTTCCCGGTTATCGCCCTCGCCGGCCTCGCCGGAATTATCCTCTTCCTGAAAAATGACGCGCGCGCCTTCTTTTCCTCCTGCACTTATCTCATCGGCATGCTCGCCAGCGTCGCCTTCGGCCTGTATCCTGATGTGCTGCCCGCCAGTTCCAATCCCGCTTTTTCGCTCACCGTGCAAAACGCCAAAGCTCCCGACTACGGCCTGAAAATCGGCCTGGTCTGGTGGATTATCGGCATGATTCTGGTCACCGTTTATTTCGTCCTGGTTTACCGGCGCTTCAGCGGGAAAATCAGCCCTTCGCAGGACGAGCACGGATACTGACAAGCAGTCTGTAACGTACAGCTTCGCATTTTGAAGCTCCACGGTTTTGCGCGTTTACCTCGGCGGAGGGTCAGTTTGAATTTTGTTAGTCGTGACAATAGTAGTCAAAATTGAAACTGACACATTACCAACACACTTCAAAACGCTTCACAGCGTACGCTCAAGCTTTTCTCAACCCCGCAATCATAATCGCCGCTCCTAACCCAATCATCGGTATGCTGAACCACAGCGGCAAATGGAACACTTTGCGCGTCTCAAACAGAATCTTCTCCGGCCCAACCTGCGCATAATGCTGTTCGACGCTATAACTGAACTGCGGATGAAAAACCGCCACCGCTCCGCCAATCATAATCAGCGCTCCCAACACAATCGCTGGCACGTTGCGTTTCAATCCTCTGCCAAGCGCACTTGAGCCCACTCGCTTCACTGCTCTGCCCGGTGCTTGTTGAACCAGTCCTCCACATAGAGCACCTTCGCGATCTGATGGCTCGGCCGCGCGCTCACCCCATGCGGCTCGCCCGGTACGCCCACCAGCACCGCCTCGATTTTTCTCAGTTTCAGCGCCGCGTAATACTGCTCCGCCTCGGAAATCGGCGTGCGGTAATCTGCCTCCCCGGTCATCAACATCGTCGGCGTCGTCACGTTGCCCACCAGCGAAATCACCGAGCGTTTCATGTATTGCTCCGGATACTCCCAGGGCGGCCCTGGAAACCAATACTCGCTGCCCAATATCGGGATGTCCGCTGTGAGCGTCCAGCTATACCAGTTGATGACCGGATAAAGAGCCGCCGCAGCACGAAACCGGTTCGTCCGGTCGATCATCCAGCAGGTCAGCACTCCGCCGCCGCTCCCGCCTGTCACAAAAAGGTTATTGGGATCAATGTAGCCTTTGGCCACCACCGCGTCCACGCCCGAATTCAAATCGTAAAAATCGTCTCCCGGATACGCGTGGTTGATCAAATTGCCGAACTCTTCCCCATAACTGGTGCTTCCGCGCGGGTTGATGTACACCACCACATAGCCCGCCGAAGCCCAAATTTGCTTCTCGATGTCGAACCGGTCGCCATAATTCGCGAACGGCCCGCCATGAATCTCCAGCAGCAACGGATATTTTTTCGACGCGTCGAAATCCGGCGGCTTGATAATCCACCCCTCGATTTTTCGTTTATCCACGGAAGAGTTGAACCAGAACTCCTCCACCGCTCCCGGCTTTTTCTGCGCCAGCAACTCGCGATTCAGCGCGGTGATAACTTTCTCGCCGGAATCCGTCGCGCTCTCGACCGCGATGTCCCCGGGGTCGCTTCCCGTCCCATAGGTCGTCGCAAGCGTGCCGTTGTGCGCCAGGCTGAACGATACCCCTTCCGTGTAGGTCGAGCCTCCGCTGGCGATATCTTTCGCTACTGTCTTCAACTCGCCGCTCAACGAAACAAATCCAAGTTTCGTGTCGCCCTGATCGTCATAGAGGAAGTAAATGCCGCTCCCATCAGGAGCCCAGTGCGGTCCCTCCACATCCCGGTCAAGCTTCCCCAGCAGCTCGTGAGGATTGCTTCCGTCTCGGTTCATCACGTACAGATGGGTCACCTGATAGCCTTGAAAGCGGTCGTCGTACCCTGTATACGCGATCATTTTTCCGTTCGGGGAAATCGCCGGAGAATTATTGGGTCCCTTTCGGTGCGTCAGCGCTTTCATCGTTCCGTCCGCTACAGAGAATTCATACACCTGTGTTTCGTTGAAGAAATATTCATAGTCGGGCGCCATGTGTCCCGACTCCAGCAGGTATTTCCCATCCGGCGTCCACGCTGCCGGCCCGTCGTGCGGAAATCGCCCCGACGAAATCTGTCGCGGCGCGCCCCCATCGGAGGCAATCACAAAAAGCTGCGTGAATCCGGAAGGCAAATACCCGCGCCCGTTAAAGCGGTAAATCAGCCGGTCGTAAACGTGCGGCGGCTCCGCCCATTTTGCTCCTTCCGGTGGCGCAGGCAGCTTTCCAATCTCAAATTTCGGCACTGGCACCAGCGACGAAAACGCAATCTGTTTCCCGTCCGGCGACCACTCCGGATTGCTCGGCGGATATTCCAAATCTGTGATCTTCGCCGTCTGCCCGGTGTCCATCCAGCGCACATAAATCTGCCCCTTGCCGTCGCGGTCCGAGATGTACGCGATGCGCGTCCCGTCCGGCGACCATTTCGGCGAACTGTCCGAGTAGCTCCCCGTCGTCAGTGGCCGGTTGTCGCTGCCGTCCGCGTTGATAATCCACAAATTCGATTCGCGCTTGTCCGTCATGATGTCCGCGAACCGCCGCACGTACACGATTTTCGAACCGTCCGGCGAAATCTGCGGATCCAGCGCGTATTGAAAATGGAAAATATCCATCGCGGAAATGTGATTCGCGGGCCTCTCCTGCGCGCCCAATCGCAGCGCGAAGGCCACCGAAAAAACCACCGCCAAAATCGTCGCACCATTTCGAGCCACGCGTCGCATCCATCTCCTCCTTATGAGCAGTCCAAAAGATCACCAGTTCGAATTGCACTCGAGGTTCGCTTCGGCTGCCGCTCCCATGCAATGGAGCCTACGCAGGATAATCACGCTCGCGGTATGGAACAAGTAGTTTTCGTGCGCGCAGCCTAGGTACGCCGGCCAGGTCATTGCGAGCCTCACTCGTCACTTTCCTCGCGCTCGCCCTGGCTGCCTTGCCAAAAATCAAGTGCTATACTTCGCGCATGTACGCGCAAAAGCTCCGCGTCGTCGTCGTCGTCAACGGCCAGCGCAAGCCATGCCCGCTCGACTGGCTCGACGCCTTCTGCATGCGCAATTTCACTGGCTCCGCGGAGTTTGACGACACTTTGCCTCTCTCAGAAGGTCAAATGGAAGCCAGCCTGAAGGTCAATCCGGAGAAATTCGCCGCCGCGTTCGGCGAATGGCTCACCAAGCGCGGCAAGGCCAACGGTCAGCCTGTAACCGTCGAAATCCACCCCGCCTAAGCGCAGATTTCTAATCGCTACAGCAAATTTCTAGATATGTTCGCAAGTTACACAAATCAAGAGGGCAGTACTTTCTAATTTCTGACCGGCGCAAAAAATGCTCTTTTATTTGTTTTCCGCAATGCTTTCCGCGCTCATCGCCGGAATTCTCGCCCGTTTCGAATCTTCGCCGCTGCGTCGTTCGCTGCTTAATCTCGGTATCGGCTTCTTCAGCGCCTCTTTAATTTCCGGCAGCGCCGCCTTGGCCGCCGCAACTCCCGCCGCCACCAGTTCCGGCGTCTTCTGAAAATCGTCCCAGTGAATGTTTTTCACCACCGGCTCTAAAATCACATCCGCGAAGCGCAGCCATCGCGGCGGCGTCTGCTCCTGAATAATCGAGAACGCCCGCCCAATCACCTCAATCGTGTTTTTCGGCTTTTGGTCCGGCTGCCCCGGATCCAAATGCACGGCAATGATCACGTCCGCGCCCATGTGCCGCAGCGATTCCGTAGGCACTTGCTCGGTCAAAAACCCGTCCACCAGCATCCGTCCTTCGTGTTCAACCGGTATGAAAAGCCCTGGAAAAGCGCACGACGCGCGCAGCGCTGGCCCCACCGCGCCCTTCGTGAAGCATACTGTCTGCCCTGTAACGATATCCGTCGCCACAATGCCAAACGGAATTTTCATCTCCTCAAATGTGCACACCGGCGTAAACCGCCGCAAAAATAGCTCCAGCCGCTCGTTCGTGGCCATGCCCATTCGCGAAATGGTCCATCGCCCAAAATCGCGGAAACGCGTCAGTATGCCCTGGCGTTCCAGCTCATCGAGCGTTGTCCCGGCCGCATAGGCCGCCCCAACCAGCGCGCCCACGCTGGTTCCGGCCAGCAGGTCGATGGGAATTTCATTTTCTTCCAGCACGCGCAGTACCCCGATGTGCGCGATTCCCCGCGCAAAGCCTCCGCCGAGCGCCACTCCGACAACAGGCCGCCCCGCCGGTTCTCGATATGCGAACGAGCGTATCCCTTTGACCGCCGAGCCGATCCACCGCAGGACGTCGCTCACGCTTTTCCTCTCCTATTTAGAACATTCTACCCCGCCTAAAGTTGCGCCGGATTTTCCATTGACCGCCTGATATCCAGTTCTGTACCCTCCAAGCCTGTACTCATCACGAAGACCCATGTCCATTCGCATTGAAAAAGCGCTAATCCTCGGCGCCGGAACGATGGGCGCGCGCATCGCTGCGCATCTCGCCAACGCCGGTGTGCCGTGCGCGCTGCTGGACATGATTCCGCGAGAGCTCACCTCCGAGGAAACTCGCAAAGGCCTCACACGCGAATCTCCCGCGTTTCGCAACCGCCTGGCCCTGGCCGGCGTCGAAGCCGCTAAAAAATCCCGCCCCGCCGCCTTTTTCACCCCCGATTTTGCTCGTCTGATCAGGCCCGGTAATTTCGACGACCATCTCGATTGGTGCAAAGACGCCGATTGGATCATCGAAGCCGTTGTCGAAGACCTCGAGATCAAGCGCAACTTGCTCGCCCGCGTCGAACAGCATCGCCGGCCCGGAACAATCATCACCACCAATACCTCCGGCCTGCCGATTCATCTCGTCGCCGAAGGCCGCTCCGAAGATTTTCAGGCGCACTGGGCCGGCACGCACTTTTTCAATCCGCCGCGTTACATGAAGCTCGTCGAACTCATCGCCGGCCCGAAAACCAGGCCGGAAGTTCTCGCTGCGCTCGACGAATTTTGCGACCGTCGCTTGGGCAAAGGCGTGGTCGCCGCGAAAGATACCCCCAACTTCATCGCCAATCGCATCGGCACTTTTTCCATGCTCAATGCGCTGCGCCTGATGAACGAGCTGGACATGACCGTCGAAGAAGTGGACGCCTGCACTGGCCCGGCCATCGGCCAGCCCAAGTCCGCCACGTTTCGCACCGCCGACCTCGTCGGCCTCGACGTCCTCGCGCACGTCGTCCACAACATCTACGACAGCGTCCGCAAAGACGAGTCCCGCGAAATTTACAAACTTCCTCCGCTCATCGAAGAAATGATGCAGCGCGGCTTCCTCGGCGAAAAAACCGGCAGCGGCTTTTACAAGCGCGTTAAAAATCCTGCGGGTGAAAGCGAAATCCTCACGCTCGATTGGAAGACGACGGATTACCGCCCGCGCCAGAAGGCGAAGTTCGCATCCATCGAATCCGGAAAAATGATTGAAGACACGCGTGAGCGCCTCCGTGCTTTCGTGAATCCGATTCTCGAAGGCAAAGTTGTCGACAAGGCCTCGCGTTTCATCTGGGGCGCGCTTTCCGAAACTTGCCTCTACGCGGCGCGCCGCGTCCCGGAAATCGCCGACCGCATCGTTGAAGTCGACCGCGCCATGCGCTGGGGATTTGCCTGGGAGCTTGGGCCATTCGAAATTTGGGACACCATTGGCCCGGAACGCATGGCCCAGCAAATGAAATTGTTCGGCAAAACCATGCCGCCGCTGGTCACTTCGCTTCTGTCGTCCGGCAAGAAAACTTTCTACGAATCCGCGCGCGGCCAGACCAGCTATTTCGACCTCGCCTCCGCGTCGCACAAGCCTCTCGCCGAGCCGCCCGGCATCGTTATTCTGAAATCGCTGCGCGAGCAATCGAAAGTAGTGGAATCCAACTCCGGCTCGAGCCTCATCGACCTCGGCGATGGCGTCGTATGCTGCGAATTCCACGCCAAAATGAACGCCATCGGCGGCGACATCGTCGCCATGTTGCACGCCGGCCTTAAACGCCTGCGCTCCGATTTCGACGCCATGGTCATCGCCAATCAGGCGCAGAATTTTTCCGTCGGCGCGAATCTCATGCTGTTGCTCGTCAGCGCGCAGGAGCAGGAATGGGACGACATTCACGACGCCGTGCGTCAGTTTCAGAACGTCAACATGGCCATCAAGTACGCGCCGCGCCCGGTCGTCGCCGCTCCGCAGGGACTCGCCCTCGGTGGCGGCTGCGAAATCAGTTTGCACGCTGCCCGCATTCACGCCGCTGCCGAAGCCTACATCGGCCTCGTCGAAGTGGGCGTGGGCCTGATCCCCGCAGGCGGCGGCTCAAAGGAAATGCTGATTCGCGCCAATGAACGAGCAGGCGTAGCGGCGGGCTTCAGCCCGGCACAGTCGGACCCAAGTGAGAAGGACCTCGATCTCTTTCACGCCATGAAGCCCATTTTCGAAAACATCGCCATGGCCAAAGTCGGCACCAGCGCCGAAGAATGCCGGCAGCTCGGCTATCTGCGCCCATCGGATCTCGTCGCCATGAATCGCGACCGCCTTGTCGCCGACGCCAAAGAAACCGCCCTCGCCATGGTCCGCGCCGGATACCATCCGCCCGCCCCCGCGCAGATTCGCGTCCTCGGCGAAGAAATGCTCGCCGCCGCCAAGCTCGCCATCCATCAAATGCTGCGCGGCGCGTACATCTCCGATTACGACGCGCTCGTCGCCCGCAAACTCGCCTACGTTCTCTCCGGCGGCCCGCTCTCCGCCTCGCAAATCGTCTCCGAGCAGTACGTCCTCGACCTCGAGCGCGAAGCCTTCGTCTCCCTCTGTGGCGAACGCAATACCCAGGCCCGCATCGCCCACACCCTAAAAACCGGCAAACCCCTCAGGAATTGACCGCATGAGCACCGTATATGTCCTCGGAGCCGGAGCATCCTTCGGCGAAAGACTGATGCCACTTGAGAATTGCCCTGAGTTCGCCAGAAACGTGACCGCTACCCCTCTCCCGATCAGCGGCTTCGCGAGTAGATATCCGCGAATTTGAGAGACGGACTCGAATTCCTGACGCGCTCATACCGATCGGCTCATGAAGGGGCCCTGGTGCACTGGGCAAGCCAATTGATTGCGGCCAATTGAGTGGCGCTGTTGACATCCCCAGTCCGACAGCGGAGAATTTGCGTGCCAAGGCAGTTGAAGGGACCTGGATGCCGAAAGGCGAGCGCAGGATGGGAAATGCGCCGAGCCACCTATCAAAAGGCGTTTTCCGACGCAGCCGCAGGGATTTCATGCGGTGGTCCGCGGGACTGTGCTTCATCGTCCCACTGTTTCGCAATGGAGACTCCGGCCAACCGGTGCTTGCCCCCGGGCCTTGGTTCATTGACGCCGCAAATCAATCTGGACTGGCTGCGTTTCGTGACACCTGTGGCGCGCCTGCCAAGGATTATCTGATCGAGGCGATTGGCAGCGCCGTCGCTGTGTTCGACTACAACAACGACGGGCTGATGGATATATTTCTGGTGAACGGTTCCACCTTCCAGATTCTGACCGACCCCAGCTTACCTCGAACCTCAAGCCGGTTATTCCGGAACAACGGCGATGGAACATTCACGGACGTAACGCGGACGAGCGGGTTAATCAATCAAGGATGGGGAATGGGCGTTGCGACTGCTGATTTCGACAACGACGGGCACACCGACGTATTCGTCACCAACTTTGGCTCAAATGCCCTCTTCCACAACAATGGCAACGGGACATTTACGGACATCGCGCGTGAAGCTGGCGTCGAGGGCGGCCAATGGAGCACGGGATGCGCATGGGGCGATTACGACGGGGACGGGCGCCTGGACCTTTACGTCGCGCGGTACATTGATTTCGACCGGGCAAAAGTCCCGCGTCCCGGCACCAGCGAGTTCTGCCGTTATCAAGGCTTGGCCGTAGCCTGCGGACCACGTGGCCTGCCTGCTCTGCCAGACCTTTTCTACCATAATGACGGGCGCGGAAATTTCCGCGAAATCAGCCGTGACGTCGGCATGAGCAAGGCCGATCCATCCTGGGGCTGGAGCGCGGTCTGGAGCGATTTCGACAACGACGGGCGCTTGGATATATTTGTTGCGAATGATTCAGCGCCGAATTTCCTTTGGCACAATAACGGCGATGGCACTTTTAGCGAGATCGGCCTTGAAGCCGGATGTGCGCTGAGCGCCGACGGCCGGGCGCAAGCTTGTATGGGCATTGCCGTGGGCGATTACGACAATGACGGATGGATAGACCTGTTGGTAACGACTTTTTCCGAGGACTATGACACCCTTTACCACAACACAAAGGGTGTTTTCCAGGACGTATCTCTCGAAGCGGGCTTGGGCGAGGCCACTTTCAAGCCGCTGGGATGGGGTGCCAGTTTTGTCGATTTTGATAACGACGGCTGGAAGGACCTGTTCATTGCCAATGGTCATATTTATCCCCAGGTGAACCAAGGTGCTAATTCTTACAATCAATCCAATCTGCTTTTTCGCAACCTCCGCAACGGGCGCTTCGAGGCGCTCTCGAGCGACCAGAGCGGCTTCACTCGAAAGCGCAGCAGCCGGGGATCGGCCTTTGGAGACTTAGATAGCTCGGGACGGCAGGCCATTGTGGTTAACAACATTGATGAAACGCCATTCTTGTACGCTCCTACGAAACGCAGTGCGGGCGGGTGGGTGCGCTTTAAACTGATTGGAACCAAGAGCAATCGTGATGCCATCGGTGCCCGAGTCCGGGTCTTGGCCAAGGGTGTTGACCAATTGGCAGAGGTCCGAAGCGGGGAGAGCTTCATTTCAACAGCGGATATCAGGCCGCACTTCGGCCTGGGTGAAGCCCAGGTCATCGACCGTGTGGAGGTCCGCTGGCCGGATGGAACCGTGGAGAACTACGAATCGTTAGACATCAACCGGCAATATACTTTCAAGGAAGGGAGCCCATGGAATCCCAGCTCCCGGTGAAGTTCGCTTTGCTGATTGTGGCCCTTGCGCTCGCCGGAACAGAGGAACGCCCCTTGTGGCCGCAAATGGCCTCCCAATCCTCCGGTCCCGTTGCCGCTTCCAATCCGGTCGCGACCCCACCCCGGCCCGAGCAAATCATGGCGGCCATTGCGAAGGCGCGGGGGCAAGTTCAGGAACACCCCAGCGACGCGGCGGCTTGGGCGAAATTAGGAAAGTCGCTCCAATTGGGCGGAAACCCGCTCGAGGCCGGAGAAGCTTATGACAAGGCGGTTTCGCTTGACCCACGTCTTGCTGAGGCTTGGTCGGGAAAGGGTGAGCTTGCCGCGCAACAGGAAAAGTGGTGGCTGGCTGCCGCAGACTACTCCAAAGTCGTGACAGATGCCCCCCATAACGATTCCGCTCACTTCTTGCTTGGTCAGATGCTGCTGCAGGTGGGCGATTTTTCGAGGGCCGATCAGGAATTCAAAACTGTCCTTAATCGTAGTCCTCACTTATGCTGCTTTTGCGCCGGTCCGGACAAGAAAACAGATTGCGGATCCGCTGCCTTGTTCGCTTACGCGGGGCTCGGCCAAGTATTGATGCAGAAAGGCGATCTGGCCGGAGCAGAGAAGATGTTTCGGGAGGCGCTTGCTCGAAATTCCAGTTATCCGCAGGCGCTCATCGGGGAAGGACAGATTCTGTTGCGGAAGAACCAACCCGCTAAAGCGGCTAAGGACTTTGAAGCCGTCCTCCGGCTCCAGCCTGATTCGCTGCCCGCCACAAACGGCCTGGCGACAGCGTTGCGTCAATCCGGCAAGACCCATCGAGCCGAAAACGAATTCAACAAAGCACGTGAACTTTTTCGGCTCCAGCAGTCCCGCCTGCAAGCCGAGGAGAAAAATAATCGCGGGCTGGAGTTGTGGCATCACGGTGATCTCTCCGCCGCCGCCCAAACGTTTCGACGCGCTCTCGACGATGCGCCCGATTACGCCATGGCCCACAATAACCTTGGAAGCGTTTTGTATTTGATGGGTGATGCGGAAGGCGCGAGCAGGGAATTTTCCGCGGCGGTGGCCGACCGGCCGGGTTACGCGCTGGCTTATGACAACTGGGGCATCGTATTGCTCGGCCAAGGAGACGTCGAGGGTGCCATCAAGCGCTTCACTGCGGCTATTGCTGCGGCACCCGGCGACGCGAACGCGCACCTGAACCTCGCACTTGCGCTTGAGCGAGAAGGAAAGGACAAAAGAGCGGAATCACAACTCCGCCTTGCGGTCGAGCTCGCGCCACAGATGGCTAAACCGCATGTCGAGCTCGGTTTGCTCCTGGCTTCGCGGGAAGGCACTCTCTCTCCCGAGGCCCGCCAGCAAATCGGGCAGGGCTTGCAGCTCGACCCCGGGCTCAAGAAAATTCTGCCCCCCAAAATCTCAGCCGAGTTTAATTAGTCCGTCCTTCAGTCAAAAACTCACTCCCGGCACGACTCATACTTGGATGGATGGCCCAGAAGGCGGGCAAAGTCGTGGGCTCGCTCCGAACCGCCTCCGAGCCGTACGTCCTCGACCTTGAGCGCGAAGCCTTCGTCTCCCTCTGCGGCGAGCGCAATACCCAGGCCCGCATCGCCCACACCCTAAAAACCGGCAAACCCCTCCGCAACTAGCCGCGTAGCCCTTTCCCGACTCAAAGGCCCTTTTGACCAAGAACCCTTTCTGAGCTACCCTTTTGAATGACGAGGTAAGGAGCCGAATGTCCGAGATTTTTGACCTCATGCATCAAGCGCGCGAACTCGCTCAAACCGCCAAGGACGCTATGGCAGCACACTCGCCAGCCGCCGATAAGACGACCGAGTCAATCGCCCGCGCTATTTTGAGCGAGGCTAAGCGCCTATTGTCGAGCAATCCGATCATCGAATCCATCAGCTTCCCGCAGGGTGACGTCAGCTGGGTCAGTGTACGGTCGGCGATGCAGGCTGTGTGCCAAGCCCTTTCCTCTGAAAATTCCGCCCATATCCAAGCCGCGAATGCGCGGCGCACCCGCCCCAGAGGACCATGGAGCTAATCGAGCAGTCGAAGCTCTAGACACTTCGACTGATGGTCGAAATTGATTTCGATTTGTCCAAGCGGGAATGAAATAAGCGACCCCATTTTGCTGGTACTTTCGACTGTAACGTAGAATTGGTTGCACTCGGAGATCGTGCCTGTCAACTTCCCGCCGCTCGTCCCGAGGACATGGGCTGCATACGGATTTCTCGGCAGCGTGCACTGGACCGTTACAACCCGCCCCCTCCATTTCCTAATCTCACGGACTTTGCTGTTACGCTCCGCGATAAGTATCCCAAATTGTTTTTCAGACGAAGGAACAGACCGCGTGCCTTCGCGAACAAATGCTTGGCCCGCGAAGTGCGGCCTATTTTCGCTGCCTCGTACAATTATTACCAGAAACTCCTTGCCATCCGTCGTCATCACCTTCATCTGTGGATAGATTGGCGGATAGATTCTGTTCATCTCCTCGCTAACTTTCTTCTGTAGCGATTCAAGATTGTTCTTCTCCTCTGGGGTACCATCGTCGCGAACTCCTACAAAGATAATTCCTGGGTCGCCGACCGGCAATGAGTTCGAGAATGCAACAGCGGTCCTACGACAGTCTCGATAGTCGCTGGCAGTCTTGCGCTCCACGGTGCTGTCTTCCGTGTTTGTTAGCCGCAGGAGCACGTCTTCATCATTGAGCTGGATCATGGTGTCCGCCACGCTCTTAGTAATCAGAAACGGAGTCGCTTCGTCGCTCATTACGGTCATTTTAGCACTTAGCCCCTATTGCGCAGTGATCCGCGCTCGCTTTCGGAGGCTCAAGCCCCAGTTTTTCCTTGACTTTTAGTTGACTCTCCGGTATACAGAATGTTCGGCTGGGAATCTAGCCAGACAATTCGCGAGGAGAAGTGCAGGGCCGCCATTTGGCGGCTTTTTGCGTTTATAGGAGCTGATTCACATGGACACTGCGGGAACTCGGTTCCTTCATCGCCTGGCCGTTCTGGGAAGCGGTCAAAATGCGCTTTCGCTTTTTATGCGCTTCTCAAATTCTAATCGAGTTTCTATGGGAAATTAGAACTCGATGCAACTTACACAAAACAAACGGAGGAGGTCATTTCTAATCGAGTTTTTTCGCTGTTTTTTTCGCAACAATGTTCATTTTCGGACACCGCGAATCGGCGCGCTCTTTGGTTTTTGAAGTTCGCTAGCCACTAGCCGCTCGCTTGCCCTGAGCGCAGTCGAAGGGTCACTAGCCACTGCATTCGCCGCAGTTGCTTTTTTCCGCCGCGTGGCGTCCAATAACAGCACGCACCATTTTCCGCAGTTTTTGTGAGGTGGCAGGATGCGCGAAGCAGTCATCGTCAGTTCGGTGCGAACCGCCGTAGGCAAAGCCTTCAAGGGCGCATTGCGTTCCACGCGCCCCGACGATTTGGCCGCGGTGGCTATTCGCGCCGCGCTTGCTCGCGTGCCCAGCCTCAATCCCAAAGAAATCGAAGACGTAATTCTCGGCTGCGCCATGCCTGAAGCGGAGCAGGGCATGAACGTCGCGCGCATCGCCTCGCTGCGCGCCGGCCTGCCGGTGGAAGCTTCCGCGATGACCATCAATCGTTTTTGCTCTTCTGGATTGCAAGCCATTGCCATCGCCGCCGAACGAATCATTGCCGGCCAGGCCGAGGTGATTGTTGCGGGCGGCGTCGAATCCATGAGCATGATTCCCATGGGCGGAAATAAAATTTCGCCGAATCCCTGGCTCATGGATCATTATCCCGATTCGTACTTGGGCATGGGCCTCACTGCCGAAAATCTCGCGAAAAAATACGAAATCAGCCGCGAGCAAGCCGACGAATTTTCGCTGCACAGCCACGAAAAAGCGCTCGCCGCAATTGCCGCCGGAAAATTCAAAGATGAAGTTGTTCCAGTAGAAGTGAATTTTACTTCGGTGAACGGCGCGAACGGCAATCGCCCGCACACAACCACCGTAAATTTCGACACCGACGAAGGCCCGCGCGCCGATACTTCGCTGGAAGCGCTCGCAAAATTGAAGCCCGCATTCCACGCGAAAGGCACAGTGACTGCGGGAAACAGTTCGCAGATGTCGGACGGCGCAGCCATCGCGGTGGTGATGTCCGCGCTGCGCGCGCGCGCCATTGGCGCAAAGCCGTTGGCTCGATTCGCCTCTTTCGCTACGGCGGGCTGTCCGCCGGAAGAAATGGGCGTTGGCCCGGTGTTCGCGATTCCCAAAGCGCTGAAACTCGCCGGCCTCACCCTCGATAAAATCGGGGTGATTGAATTGAACGAAGCGTTCGCCGCGCAATCACTCACGGTGATCAAACTCGCCGGACTCGATCCCACGCGCGTGAATCCCAATGGCGGCGCCGTGGCGCTTGGCCATCCGCTGGGCTGCACTGGCGCAAAATTAACCGCCACAATTCTGCGCGAAATGGAACGGCGCAAAGCGCGCTACGGCTTGGTGACTATGTGCGTCGGCGGCGGCATGGGCGCTGCCGGAATTTTGGAGCGCGTCGCTTAAAAGCGCGCAATTTGCGCAGAAATTAAATTGGCGTAATCGCTCTTGTGAAATTCAAGGAGTTGAAATGGCCACAACCACAGTTTCGCAGAACCTGACGCGCGGCGGCGGATTTTTGATTTCTTCCTGCACGCCGGAAGATGTGTTCACGCCCGCGGACATGAACAGCGATCAGCGCCTCATCGGTCAAACTACGGAAGAATTCGTCGCGAAAGAAGTTCTGCCGCTCGTCCCCGAACTCGAGCAGCACAAAGAAGGGCTGATGCCGCAATTGCTGAAAAAAGCGGCAGAACTGGGATTGCTCGCGGGCGGAATTCCGGAAGAATACGGCGGTGCCGGGCTGGACAAAGTTTCCGGCACGCTGCTTTGCGAAAAACTCGCGGCGTACGCGTCCTTCGCCGTCACTCACGGAGGCCACGCGGGAATCGGCACCGTGCCGATTGTTTATTTCGGCACCGAAGAGCAGAAGAAAAAATATCTGCCGCGCATCGCCACCGGCGAAATTATTTCCTGTTATTGCCTATCCGAGCCGCAGGCAGGCTCCGACGCGCTGGCTGCGCGCACTCGCGCCGTGCTTTCGCCCGACGGAAAAAACTGGATTTTGAACGGCCAGAAAATGTGGATCACCAATGGCGGCTTCGCGGACCTGTTCGTCGTTTTCGCCAAAGTGGACGGAGAGAAATTCTCGTGCTTTCTGGTCGAACGCGGCGCGCCGGGATTTTCCATTGGCGCGGAAGAAAAAAAGATGGGCATCAAGGGCAGCTCGACCGTGGCGTTGTTTTTCGAGAACACGCCAGTGCCGAAAGAGAATTTGCTGCACGAAATTGGGCGCGGGCACATTGTTGCGTTCAATACACTCAATAGCGGACGCTTCAGCCTCGGCGCGTATTGCCTCGGCGGCGCAAAAAAAGTTCTGGAGGCCGCTTCGAAATATTCCAAAGAGCGCACCGCATTTGGCAAACGTCTCGAGCAGTTCGGGCTCATCGACGCCAAGCTTGCGGAAATGGCCATTCGCATCTTCGCCGTTGAATCCATGATTTATCGCATCGCTGGTCAAATTGACGCGGGTATGGCTGCTGCCGCGGAAGGCGCCACAAAAACCGAGATGGGAATGAAAATGCTCGAGGAGTACGCCATCGAAAGCTCCATCAGCAAAATTTACGGCTCGGAAACAGTGGATTATTGCGTGGACGAAGCGGTGCAGATTTTCGGCGGCTATGGATACCACGAGGATTATCCTGTCGCGCGCGCCTATCGCGATAGCCGCATCAATCGCATCTTCGAAGGCACCAATGAAATTAATCGCATGCTCATCATTCAAATGCTGATGAAGCGCGCCATGGGCGGCGTGCTGCCGCTGATTCCCGCGGCCATGAAACTCGCCGATGAAGTGCTTGCCGGACCTTCCATGGAAGAAGCGCCCAGCGGGCCGTTCGCAGCGGAAGAGCGCATCCTCGCCAACAGCAAGAAAATGTTCCTGCAGGCCGCGGGCGCGGCGGTGCAACGTTTCCGCGAGCAACTTGCCGAGCAGCAGGAAATCGTGGCGGCGCTCGCCAATGTGGTCATGGAAATTTACGCCATGGAATCATGCTTGCGCCGCGCGCAAAAAGCGGCGAATGCGAAGGCCGGCGAATCTGCGTCCGTGATGGCCGACGCAGCCAGAGTTTTCATTTCCGATGCAGCGGACCGCGCCGAACGCGAAGCGCGCACCGCGCTTGCCGCGACAGTGGAAGGCGACATGCTGCGCACGCAACTCGCGGTGCTGCGCCGATTCGCCAAGCGCGA
The DNA here is from genome assembly GCA_035307965.1 of Candidatus Acidiferrales bacterium. GTDB lineage: Bacteria > Acidobacteriota > Terriglobia > Acidiferrales > UBA7541 > DAHUXN01. The sequence continues at coordinate 70,600 of DATGHO010000040.1, forward strand.
CACCATTGACACAATTGCTCTTCGCCGCCGCGTCGCCGCCGCGGTCCTCGCGGGCGACCGTTACCCCTTCGAGGCCCGTTGAAAACACTTAATCTTACTATTCCTAGAGCATTTGCTTGTGCTGGGATCCTTCTCGCGCTGACTATGCCTTGCTCACTTCTTAGCCAGTCCAAAGCTTCCGTCGAACTGCAAAAGTCCGCCCAAGTGTTCGTGCAAGGATTCTATGACTGGTATATGCCCATAGCTCAAAAAAACAATTCACGCCCTGCTTTCAATGTTGTGCTGGAAAATAAGCCGCATCTTCTTAGCCCAGGACTGTTTCGCGCATTGGAAAAAGATTCCGAGGCCGCAACCAAATCCAGTGATCTTGTAGGCCTGGATTTTGATCCCTTTTTAAATAGCCAAGACCCAGGCGATCCGCCTGACCACTACGCCGTCGGGAAAGTAGTACGGAAGAGAGATAGCTATTCTGTTGAGGTGTTCGCTGTCCACTCGGGCGAGAAAGGCAAAAGCCCTGTCGTGCTCCCGGAAATCGAACGCCGCAACAAACGGTGGGTGTTTGCGAATTTCTATTACCCGCGCTCCGGAGATTTGCTCAGCACACTAAGGCTGCTTGCTAAAAACAGACGCGGGCCCGCGAAATGAAGTCAGCCATGCGCACGCCACGAAGGACTCGCAAGCGTCAGCCTCGTCCCAGCCCGGACTCTAACGCGTGGGTGCTGGAATTGGCTTCGCCGTACCTGAAGGGCTACATCCCGGTGGCCGCGCGCGAACGTGGCCTCAAAGGCTATTGGTTCCTCGCAGGTGCGCCAGCGGAATCCAAATCAACTGTCGCGAGAAACTCCTTGCCTCGCGTGACCAAAGCGCAGTTTGGTTTTTTTGTCGGCTATTTGACAGAAGGGGAGGGGAAGTTCGCGTTTTTGCATCCCGAGCCGCCGGAGTGTTTGGTCTTCGCGTGGCTCAGTCCTGTGAATGGCGCGCTTCACCAGCAACTGGTGCGCCAGCAGAGAGGTTTGGTGCGCAAGACCTTCGAATACATTCGCTGGCTGACACATCGCCCCCCGCGTTTCGTCTTTCACGAAGGAGAAGCCGCGGCCATGGCGCGCCACGCTTCGATGAAGGGCTGGCCGATCGGCAAACGCGAGCATCTTTCGCGGAATTTTTTCATCGAAACGCTGGCCTGGCTGGTGCGCAGTGGCCTGGTGCGCAAATTGAGGGAAGAAGCGGGTAAAAGCCGCTGAGCGCGCTGATTTTGCTTGCCTACGTCGTGAGCGAAGCGAAGAGCAACAAAGCAAATGCAAAGCCGCAGAAGCCCCAAAATCCGAAGCTCTGCCCTACAAAGGCACAGGCAGCCCGGGTCCACAAAGAAATCCGCAAAATCTCGCACATTCGCGGAAACCGATTTTCCCGATTTGCCACCAGCGCCCAAGGGCCTTCCGCCAACTAAATGATAGCGAAGCAGTTCCTGGCTGCTCCTTCGGCCCCCGATTTGCATCTAAGGAAACGGGGGTAGGTGCTTGGACATGCGAATCGGTCGTATCCCGAAGTGGGTGTGGTGGAGTCTAGCTGCGGTTATCGCGCTGAATATTTACTTTTTCCAGGAACTGGTCGCCGCTGAGCTGCTGTTTGGCATCGTTTTTGGCAGTTTTCTCGTGCTGCTGATGGCGATTTACGTTGTCAGCGAAGCAGGAGACCGGGGCCTCGGCTGGGTGCAGGCGAACTACAAGACGGTTGGAGTGGTTGCTCGCCGACAATGGGAACGCGTGGAAGCGGTCAGTAAAAAGACATTCCGCCGTCCACATTCAGAGTCTGCCCGGTAATTGCTGCGGCCCGGGGTGAGGCCAAGAAAAACGCGGCTTCGGCCACATCGCTGGCCGTTTGCGGCTTGCCTTGGAGTATTCCTTCGACGAAGCGGCTGAAAAGCTGCTCCGGAGGGGCTTTCAGCCGTTCGGCGAGCCCTTTGCCCAATTCTTGGGACATTTCGGTCTCAGGCACAGGCCCGGGGCATATCGTATTCACGCGAACGCCTTTTCGCGCCCCTTCGGCGGCCATGGTGCGCGTTAAGCCTCCCAATCCCGCCTTTGACGCCGCGTACGGGCTATTCCATTGAAACGCGCCTTTCGCGGCTACGCTGGAGATGTTGACAATCGCTCCGGAGCCTCGCTGGTACATTTCCGGCAGCACCAATCGCGACAGCAGAAACGGCCCGCGCAGATTCACGGCGATGACTTCATCCCACTCCTCGGGCGAGAGTTCCTCGACCGCTTTCACTGGCCCCAAAATTCCAGCATTGTTCACCAGAATGTCGACGCGTCCGAAGTGCTTGCGAGCTTCGCGGACAATCGCCTCGCAGTCCGATTCCTTGGATACGTCGGCGGCAATAGCGGCAGCTTTGCGCCCCGCCGATTTCAATTCAGCCGCGACTGCTTGCACCTGCGCTTCGGTGCGCGCGGCAAGCAAGATCGCTGAGCCTTCTGCTGCGAAGCGCAGGGCAATCGTCCGCCCAATTCCTCGTCCCGCTCCTGTGACAATCGTGACTTTGTCCTTAAGAATCATAAGTTATGCTCCAACTTGCAGTTGCGATGCGTGTGTAAGAGTATCATCACCGGATTGTCGCGTTCACAGCAAAGGCCGAGGCAAAAGGAAAGCCGTTGGCGCAGGTGGCGCGAGTGCGGTAACATAAAGAATCTATGCCTAGCGATATAGCTAATATACAAGGCGCCGGACAGGCTGGCGCGAACGGCCGGAAAGTGCTGGTGCGGGTGCGCCCGCGTGGCTTCTGCGCCGGCGTGGTGCGCGCGGTGGACATTGTGGAACTGGCGCTGGAGGCGTATGGCGCGCCGGTCTACGTGCACCACGAAATTGTGCACAACCGCTACGTGGTGGAGCAGTTGCGGCAGCGTGGCGCGATTTTTGTGGAAACGATTGGCGAAGTCCCAATGGGCGCCGTGCTGGTTTTCAGCGCGCATGGCGTGCCGCCGCGCGTTCGCGAGGAAGCGAAGGAGCGCGCGCTGCGCGTGATTGACGCTACGTGTCCGCTAGTCACCAAAGTTCATCTGGAGGCGCGCAAATTTGCACGCGAGGGTCGCACGCTGATTTTGATCGGCCATCGCGACCATCAGGAAATTGTCGGGACGTCCGGCGAAGCGCCGTTGCAAACAGTGGTGGTGGGCAGCGTCGAAGAAGCGGACGAATTGAACGTCAGCGATCCGGAAAAACTGGCGTTTTTGACACAGACCACGCTGAGCCTTTACGACACGCAAGAAATTGTGGCGCGCTTGCGGCAGCGCTTCCCGAAAATTGTGGGCCCTGCGTCGGACGATATTTGCTACGCCACGCAGAATCGCCAGGAAGCCGTCGAGGCGCTGACCCGCGAAGTGGATATGATTCTGGTGGTTGGCTCGGCGAACAGTTCCAACTCGAACCGTCTGGTGGAAGTGGCGCAGCGAGCGGGTGTGGCGGCGCGTTTAATCGAAGACGGAAACGATTTGAAGCCGGCGTGGTTTGAAGGTGTTGTCCGGCTGGGGTTGACCGCTGGAGCATCCGCGCCGGAAATTCTGGTCGAGCAGGTGAGCCAGCGGCTGGCGAATTTCGGTTTCACCGATCAGCGCGATTTGGATTTGATTCGCGAAGATGTTCGCTTTACGCTTCCGCCGGAACTGGCCGCGGCGCGCAAGCCGGTTGCAAGTTAGAGCAGCCGCGTTTCGATTACGAAATTCTGTTATTCGAAGGAGCCATGTGATGGCGGTGCGGATTGTCCGCCAGCCGAAACAGATTGTCCTCTTGGGAGCGCCGACCAGCGCGGCCGCTCTCGCGCCGGGGCACGAAAAAGCTCCGCAGGCGTTGCGCGTGGCGGGCCTGACGGAACGGCTGCAAGCCGTCGGCTACAGTGTCGCCGACATCGGCGACGATCCCGTAGAATTCTACAAGCCCGATGAAGAAAGTCCGCGGGCGCGAAATTTGGCTCGCGTGGTTGCGTCGCTGGAAGCGCTGAAGCCGCGCGTCGAGGCGGCGGTGAAAACGGGCGGCCTGGCGCTGATTTTGACGGGCGATTGTTCATCGGCTCTGGCGACGGTCGCCGGCGTGCGGCGCTATTATCGCGGCGCGAGCATCGTTTACATGGATTGCGACGCCGATTTGAATGTGCCGGCCACTTCGCCTTCGGGCTGCGTGGATGGAATGGTGGTCGCGCATCTCACCGGTCGCGGCGCGGCGGAAATGATTCGCTTCTGGCCTGAGCCTCCGCTGGTGCGCGATCCGGACGTGGCGCTCTTTGGCGTGGGCCGTTTGGATGCTCCCGAAGAAGGAGTTCTTTCGCGAACGGCCATTCGCTGTTTTCGCGCGGCGGACATTCGCAGAATGGGCCCTGTGGCCGCCGCCGAAATGGCCATCGAGCGCATTCACGGCGGCAAGAATGAGTTGGTCGTGCACCTCGACGTGGACGTGATCTCCCGCGAAGATTTCGATGCGACGGATTTGCCAGGCGAGGGCGGTTTGCGGCTCGATGAAGTTCGCCAGGCGCTCGAAGTATTCGCAAAGCACCCACGGCTGGCCGCGCTCGAAGTCGCCGCGTACAATCCGGAAAAGGATGTCGACGGTCGCGGCGCGAAAATTATTGTTGAATTGCTCGCTTCGGCGCTCGCGGCGCGGTTCGAAGCGCAAGCGAAACAGGAAGCTCCAGCTGCCACTACTTCAGTTTCGGCAGAGCCCGCGAAAGCGGAATCCGTGGCGGCTGCTGTGAATTCCGCGGCTACGGAAACTGAAAAAGCCGCCGAAGCGCCCGCGTCGTCCGCAGAGGCTGAAAAATCCGTTGAAACGAACGCCCCCGAATCTGCGCCGGAGTCAAGGGCGAATGGCTCGCAGCAAAATGAGCCGCAGAACGAATCGCAACAAAATGACTCACAGCAGAATGGTTCGCCCGAGCACGTCACTCCCGCCTCCGGCGAGTGAAGGTCTTATTTCTGCTTGTTTTTCTGGTCCGCAGCGCACCTCTGAGAAATTTCTCCGCCCGGGTCTATAATCCGCAATGATTTGCGAAGCTTCATCGTGCGCACGATGCGCGTGCGCGTAAAATCGCAACATGAGAAGTAAGGCATGAAAAATAAAATCGCTCCGCGAAAAGCCCTCGTGAAACTCCACGAGCGGCCGCCGATGCTCGAGGATCGCCGGGGCAAGTTGCGCCTGGACATGAACGAAAGCCTTGCGGGATGCTCGCCGCGCGTCCGCGCCGCTTTGCGAAGCCTCGATAGCGCCGCCCTTTCCATGTATCCAGAGAAGGGAATCGCCGCGTCGCGCATTGCGCCCTTTTTTGGTGTGCGCGCGGACGAACTGGTGCTCACCGGCGGCATTGACGACGCGCTGCGGCTCATCGCGGACGTTTTTCTAGAGCGCGGCCGCTCCGTGCTGCTGGTCGAGCCTACTTTCCCGATGTATCGCTTTTACGCGGAGCAACGCAAAGCGCGCCTTCGCACTTTGCGATGCGACGAGCAGATGCAATTTCCGCTGCGCGACGTTTTGCGTGCGCTGCATGATGCGCCGGCAGTTTTCTTTCTCGCCAATCCGAATAATCCAACTGGAACGCTGCTCGGCAAAAATGCGCTCGCGCAAATTGTGAATGCCGCGACGCGCACACTGGTGGTCATCGATGAGGCATACTTCGAATTTTCCGGCGTGACGGCGCTGCCATGGATCCGCCACCGAAAGAATCTAGCGGTGACGCGCACGTTTTCCAAAGCATCCGGGCTCGCGGGTTTGCGCATCGGCTGCCTTTTCGCCTACCGCGATATTGCAACAATTCTGCGGCGCGCGCAGGCGCCGTTTCCGCTCGGAGTCGCTTCGCTCGTGGCGGCACAGGCCGCGTTGCGCGATCCGCAATTCGTTCGTCGAGCGGTGGGCCAAATTCTTCGCGGCAGGAAAATTCTGGAGGCCGGGTTGCGCGGCTTCGGGGTGAAGATTTTTCCCAGCGCCGCAAACTTTGTGCTCGCCGACTTTGGCGCGCGCGGGCCGGAAATCGTCGCCGCACTGGCGCGTCGCGAAATCCTGATTCGCGACCAGTCGTGCAGCGCCGGCCGCGTGGGATTCGCACGAATTACCGCAGGAACGCCCGCGGAGATGCGGCGGTTTTTGCGCGAACTCGCGCAAGTAATATAAACGCGCAGCGTCAAAACAATTTGTAAAAGATTTAATCGCCGAGAGAATGGTCTAGTCGGCCGCTAGAGGATGGTGCGAGTGCCGTTGGACGGCGCGCGGCTCTAAATCACGGGCAGGGAACCGCGCCTCATAGCAACGGTCGCAGATTTCTTCCACGCCGTCAGTCACGCGGCGTGCGCGAAAACGAGCGCCACAGTCTGCGCAAACAAGCTCTGGGCCGGTAAACATCACACTCTTTTCCATGTGCGTTTTCCGTTTCCCTCGACCCTTTCGCCCGAGCATCGCGCTCAGAGCAATCAGGTCCAAACGGAATTCATTAAATCGTTTCGAGAACGGAGACCCAATACGGTTTTCGCCCGAATTCCATGCGGTAAAACACGCAGCGCGCGACGTGGGAAACCACGCGACGGCGAGACAAGGCAGTTGGATAAAGTAGCCGAAGCGCTAGATCTCCCCCTGAACCAGCGGACAGGATATTCTCCGCCTACGTCACTGCGATTTCTGCTTTGGCATCCTAGCGAACGGGGGTATTCTGCGCGTCAGGATTTTCGCGGAGAGAGATTCAACCCGCAAAATGACTTGCAAACGATTCGTCGCGTGGTGCATCGCCGGTTTCGTCGCGGCGCTGTGTGTCGCCGGTTCGTACGTTTCTCGTATTGTGTTGGAACACCGCCTCGCCCGTGAAATCGCGTTGGCGCGCAAGCCAGTCGCGGTACCGGCTCCCAAGCTGGTTTTCACTTCGCTTACCGTTCCGCAAGGCCTGCCGTTTGCCGCCATTCTTGCGCGCATGAATGTGGATCCTGCAACGGCGGAGCAAATCATCGCCGCCGCGCAATCAGTTTTCGACTTCCGCACATTGCGGGCCGGAAATCAGCTCAAAATCGCTCGGAACATTTTTGGCCAGCTCGCCGAACTGCGCTATCAAATTGACCCGCAGCATTTCCTGGAGCTTGCGCGTCACAATGGTCAATTCCACGCCGAAGTGGATACCATCCCAACCACTACGGTAACCGATTCGGTTTCCGGCAAAGTCGAGGGCTCGCTGTTCGACGCGGTCACCCAGGCCGGAGAATCTCCTGAGCTCGCCATGCGCATCGCGGATATTTTCAGTTGGGATTTGGATTTCTATACCGACCCGCGGCCGGGCGACACTTTCCGCGTTGTCGTCGAGAAGAAGGAACTCGCGAACGGCCAAATTCTCGGCTATAGCAAAATTCTCGCGGCAGAATACGACAATGATGGCCGTGCCTATCGCGCCGTGCTGTTCCACGATCCTGCAGGAGTTCCTGCCTACTACACGCCCGCCGGGAAATCGCTAAAGAAAGCTTTTCTGCATTCGCCTTTGAAATTCGCGGCGCGAATTACTTCGCACTTCACTTATGACCGCTTTCATCCCATCCTGAAAGTCTATCGCCCGCATCTGGGAACCGATTATGGCGCGCCCATCGGCACGCCGGTGCAGAGCATTGGCGATGGGCGCGTGATTTACGCCGGTTGGAAGGGCGAGGATGGGCGGCTGGTAAAGATTCAGCACATCAACGGCTACCAGACGTATTACATGCACCTGTCGCGGATTCTGGTTCATGTCGGACAGCGCGTCGCGCAGGGGCAAACCATCGGCCGTGTGGGCATGACTGGACTCGCCACTGGCCCGCATCTGGATTTTCGCATCGAGCGCCACGGGCGCTTTTTGAATTTCGAGCGGCTGCCGCTGCCACCTTCCAGTCCAGTGGCGAAACGCGACATGCCCGCCTTCACCGCCGTGCGCGACAAGGAAATGGCGCTCCTGCCACAACCCGGCACCTCGTTTGCCTCAACTGCATCATCCCCTGCGCCACCTGCGGGTCCGGCGAACACGCCTGCCGCTCCACCAGGCCCGGTCGCAACCTCGCCGCGTTAGTTCACTCCTTACTGTACTGTGAACACGTTCTCGAAGTAGTAGGTTTGGCCGTCTGGATTTGTAAGGGTCATGAATGTCGGGCCGGAAGTCAGGTTGGGAACGGTGCAGGATATTGTCTCGCTATCCACAACACCACATGAGGCGGCTTGTCCTCCGATCTGAACCGTTGTACCAGAAACAAAGCCGCTACCTTTCAGTTGAATAGTTGTTCCCGCCGGCCCTTGGGTTGGAGAAACGGTTCCAACTGCTAACGGTACGACGCTCAGTTTGAAATATGAGAGTCCTGATTGCGTGGCCACTAAGATTTGCTGCCCTGTTGGATCTATAGCCAGTGGCCTGTAAGGCCCCGTAGAGGGTCCCAAAGAGGCGGGGAGATCGAGGAGTAAAAGACGGCGACCGTTGTGGGTATCCAACACTGTGACCTGGTCACTGCTTCCATTGGACGCATAAAGAAGGCTTCCTGTCTCATTCAGGCGGGAATCCTCGCCGAAGGACTGCGTGATGGGGACACGGGGAAGAAGCTGCTGGTCTAAAGTTCCCTGACTGAGCGTGATCACACTTCCGTCTTGGTTCGCAGCAGCCCATCCTGCCACCCATGGCGAATCCGCAACAAGAACGGGTCCATGAAATGCATCGGAAGCATCGTCGTAGCGCCAGATGTATTCAGGGCCAGGAGGTTGCAGTTCGTTGTTACTGGCAAAAACAATAGTACTGCCATCGGCGCTTGAGCCACCGAGTTCCGGGTAAGGAACATATGTCGTGCAAGTTGAAGCCGCGTCTGGACGCGTCTGGACACTCAGATTGCTGAGATTGATCTCGCGAACTGGATCTGGAATGCATGGAGAAAGACTCACGAAAGCACGGTGATTTGCAGCAGCCACTAAGGACATGGGCGCTGAGAGAGTCGTTGGCGGATCCGACGGCAGCATCACGTTGACGGTGGTACTGGTTCCTGCTGCAAGATTGAAAATCACAACCAACTTATCGGCCGGATCCGCGACAAGAAGCGTGTTGCTGTCGGGCGTCAACGCTTCGCTCTCTAGCGTCGCACTCGCACTTACGGCCGCGGACTGCAAGGGGGCCAGCATGCTCTGAGTGCCCGGATCGAATACTGCAACACTGTTCCCATTGCCCGTGAGATAAAAACGGTCGCGCACGGAATCGTAAACTGCGAACCCAAACGGACCACCGTTAAGATTTGCTTCTTTCTGCAGATACTCCACACCGCGTTTCATCGTATCAGTGCCGTTGGGTGTCGTCACAACTATGTCCGCCCAACCCGGGGTGCCCGCCGGCACAGTAACACTGATAGACTGCTCGGGATAATCAGCTGAGGCATAGGAGTTGAGGTTGACTTTGCCGGCAGGCGCGCCGCCGATGGTGACGGAGATGCTATTCAAATCGAAAAAGCCAAGCCCATAGGCAACTAAAGTGATCTGGTCACCTCCCTGAGAAGAAACAACGTTGGGTTCTACTCGAAGGAGGCGTGGCCCATAGGTATAAGCGTCAGGTAGGAAGACCGGATTGTTGTTCGCATCCGTCAATAGCACGGATACAGGTCCGCTCGTGGTTGTCGCCGGGGCAGTCGCCGTCAGAAAGTTTCCTCCATTCGATGAGGCCGGGTACGGTGCCACAACGTCTTGCGTCGCTGGAACCGATCCGAAATACGCTTCCATCGAATCTGCAATCCCATCAGCGTTTCCGCCGGAGGCAGCGGGAGCTGGAATGAACTGAACTTGTGTCCCGGCACCGACTGGGCCTACATTTGGATTTGCCTCCGTACTGGGGCCGGTAAAATCAGGAATATTCAGCGGTGGGGCTACCGTGTCAAGCTGGGAGGCGTTGACGACGACAGCCCCGCCCGGCGAGATTCCGCCGAATAAATGGTTGTTTTCATCCGCATCGAAAAGCGTGAGCGTCGGAAATAGTGAACCTACGGATATCCCGAGATAACCGGCGGGTTGGCCGGTCTGCGTGTTTATGGCATAGAGAAGCGTTTGATCAATGGCATACAGATCATTTCCATCCCGACTGTAAATGGGAGCGCTGAGAATGGTCGCAGGAATCGTGTACGAGCTGCCTTGCTGAGTCAGGTTTGCCGACCAAAGCATAACCTCAGAATTGCTGATTGAGGCAAACTGCGAACCGTCCGGATTAGCGGCCACGAAGGTACTCGTGCTCTGTGCAGGGAGAGCAGTGGAGGTGGCCACATAAGCTTGCGCGCTAACAGAATAGAGGAAGAGTTGTCCGGAGGCGCAAATCAGATATTTCCCGTCCCCCGAACGGGCCGGTGCGGATAGGAGTCCGCTGGCATTCGGATCTTCCGGCGTGAAGGTCCCACTCGCTGGAACGTATCGCAAGAGATGCGTAACAGCGACGGATGCCAGCGATGATGATTCTGGCGTAACGCCCATGCCGATGAAGATGCTTCCATCTGCCATGGCGTACGGCATTACAGGCAGCGTCGTATCGCCTCGCGCATCCGTTCCCAGTTGGCTGGGAGGGATTGCGATTTCTGACGTTACGTGCAGCGCGGATGGGTCGATTAGATAGATATAGGGCGTAATTGTGCCAACGACCAGCTCCTTATAATCCGGAGAAAAGCCTAGACCAGCGGGACCGGGCACGCCGATCTCCGCCACATGGTGCCCATCAACTGTGGAGTAAACTTCCACGGCATTGACGTCGGGATCGCTTACGAACACTTGTTTTGTGGCGAAGTCATATGCTTCATCTGGGACTGCCGCACCGATGCCTTGGTTCGGCAGGCGCATGAAAAAATCTCCTGGGAACGGCCGCGGCTGAAATGGAGGAGGCGGGGGAGGAGGCCCTCCGCCTGACGACTGCGAAGGCGAACCTCCGCAGCCGGCAGTGCTAAACGCGAGCACCAAGGCTGGACACGGAACCAATGCTCCGCTGTGAAATTCATAGTTGGAGTCTAGGCACCCCTCCGCATTATTGACGGCCCATCTAAGTAGAATTCGCAAAGAGTACATTATCAAAGATCGAAAAAGCAAGCAGGGTCAGTCCTAGGTCACTCGCGGCCAGAATGAGCTTAATGCCTACATCAGCTCTTGCAGATTCGCAGTGATATCGCGGTGGTACAAATCGAGTTCCGCGAGCGGCTTTTCCTGCAGCCCGGGGATTTTCGCCTTGAGGTGATCTTCGTAAGTGGCCGTGTCCAGCTTGTAGTAAACGCCCAGCGGAATTCTTCCGCCAGCCTCCTGCGATTTCAGCAGCGCTTGCGCTTTTTTCTGCGCGATCTCGACCGGGTCGTCAGGATTGTGAACGACTGGATCGTATCCTGTCTGGTCGAGGCGATAGAGGCGCGGCTGGCCTTCGACTTGCCCCGCGTAAAATCCCTTGGTGTGAAGGTCATTGTACGTAGGACAAGTTTGCAGCACGTCCACCAGCGCGCTGCCGCGATGCTCGATGGCCTGTGCGATGATTTCCGACAAGTATTTCGTGTCCAGCGCGTATCCGCGCGCGACGAAAGTGTAACCGCACGCCAGCGCCAGCAAAATCGGATTGATGGCGTCCATGATGGACGCTTCGGACATGGATTTGGTCTTCTGCCCTTTGGCAATCGTCGGCGAGGCCTGCCCTTTGGTCAGCGCGTAAACGTCGTTGTTCATCACCACGTAAGTGATATTCAAATTGCGGCGCCCGCCAGCGACAAAATGCCCGCCGCCGATGCCGTACGCGTCGCCGTCGCCGCCCACGCCAATCACCGTCAAATCGTGATTCGCCAGCTTCATCGCAGTTACGGAAGGCATCACGCGGCCGTGCAGCGTGTGGAACGAGTACGCTTGCATATAATGCGCGGTTTTGCCCGCGCAGCCGATTCCGCTGATCACCGCGACGCGATGCGGCGGCACTTGTAGTTTGGCCAGCGCCATTTGCACCGCGGAAACCACGCCGAAATCGCCGCAGCCCGGGCACCAGTCGTTGTGAACATCACTCTTGAAATCCGCGACCTGAAGGTTCTTAGTTTCCGGTATTACTGTGCTCATTTGTAATTTTCCCTTTTACTGATCACTGACCGTCGCTCGCTACTGCCTTATCGGTTGTACCCCGGCGGCAGAGGTACCATGGGCGCCAGCATTTTGGGATTGCTGCCGCGCAGCTCGATCATTTCGTCGAATTGACGGTTGCCGTGCCCCTCTTCCACCACGCGGCCCTCTGAAATCACCAGGCGCGCTGGCGCTTCCTGCTTCGCCGCTTCCAGCGCCACCATGATTTCATCCTCGGAAAAAGGCCGCCCGTCGTACTTCACCACGCGGTGCTGAATTGAAATCCCCGTGTCCGCGCGAATCACCTGCGCCAGTTGGCCCGAATAATTTCCGTCAAAGCAGACGACCCGCTCCGCGCGCGATAGTATTTCTTTCACCGCTTCCGCCGGGAATGGATTCATCAGCCGGATTTGCAGCATGGCGTAGCGTTTGTGATGCGGATCCGCGTGATGCAGCGCGTCGTGAACCGCGCCTTTCGTCGATCCCCAGCACACCGCCAGCATCGGAATCTTCTGCGGCGCCGCTGGCCCCGAAAATTTGTACTTCTTTCCGTCGGGAATTTCGCGCGCCGCCAATCCCACTTTGCCCATGCGCTTTTCCATCATCGCCAGGCGGTTGCCGATGCCCTCGGTGATGTGTCCGCGCGGGTCGTGCTCGTCGGAAGTGGACCAGAAAATCCCGCCTTCCTGACCGGGAATCGCTCGCGGGCTCAGTCCGTCTTTCGTGAACGCGTACCGCTCGTAATTTCCATTGGCGCTCGCCGGCTTCAGCATTCCGCGGTCGATCTTCAAATGCGAAGTCTTGAACGGTGGCAGCGTCTGATAGCAGCTCGACATGTGCTTGTCCACCAGCACAATCACTGGCAACTGGTAGCGGTCCGCGTAATTGAACGCGTCGAATGTGTCGTAGAAACATTCCTCGATGTCGCCTGGAGCCATCACGATGCGCGGAATGTCGCCCTGCCCGGCGTGCAGCGCGAAGAGCAAATCGCCCTGCTCCTGCCGCGTCGGCAATCCCGTGGAAGGGCCGCCGCGCTGGTAGAGCACTACCACCGGCCCGGGCGCTTCGGTAATCGCCGCGAATCCCAGTCCCTCCGGCATCAGCGCGAATCCCGGCCCGGAAGTGGAAGTCGAAGCGCGCACGCCGCCGTGCGCTCCCATCACTGCCGCGTCAATCGCTGAAACTTCATCTTCCGTTTGCAGCACGACTAAATTCTGCTCGCTTTGATAGCCTTCCAGATAAACGCTCTCGTCCGTCGCCGGGCTGATCGGATAATACGTTTGCAAGCCGCAGCCCGCTTTGATTTTCGCCATGCCGACGGCCTGGGTGCCTTTTACCAGAATTTGCTCGCGCTTCGCGGGCGCTTGTGGCAGCGAAAACTTCAGCTGGTGCGCGAATTTTCCCTTTGCGTATTCATACGCGTAGCGCGCCGCATTCACGTTCAGGTCCGCCACTTTGCCGGCCTTCGCGCCGAAACTATCGCGAATCGCCGCGGCCACCGCCTCGAACTCGAATCCCACCGCGCCCGCCGACGCGCCCAGCGCCAGCGTGTTGGTCATGATGCGGTATGCGCGCGCCTGCCCCGGCTTGCCCGCTTCGGTAAGCGCGCGATCCAGCAGCTCCGCATACGGCATTTCCCACAGGAAAATATCTTTGCGCTGAATCGTGTCAGCGAAACGCTTCTGCTCCACATCGTAGAGAATCGCGCCGCCCGCCGCGATTTCGTGCACGTGCCCGCGATGCGCCGGAAATTCGCGGTACAAATCGCCGATCAGCGTTTCTTCGTCGAGCGACGAAAGCAGGTGCACTGCGTCTACGTGCGAGCCCACCGGCTCGTCGGAAATGCGCAGCTTATACGCGCTATGCTTGCCTTTTATGTTGGAGTGATACTCGATCTGCCCGAAAACGTAATAGCCCGAGCGGCTCAGCGCCTTCGCAAAAATCTCCGCGCTCACGTTCAAGCCGCTTCCTTGCGGTCCGCCAATCATCCAGCAAAAATTCGCCGACATAAGCCTTCTTATCAGTTTGATTTTCCCGGTTGGCCCGGAGAATTCAAGCGTAACACACGGTTCTTTCTTTGCAAAACACCGTATCTAATCGACTTTGCATCCGCGTCGCAGCAAATTGCCTGACGTCAGAGTTCCTTTAAGGCTTGAATCATCTTGGAAATGACGCCCTGCGCGTCGCCGAAAATCATTTGCGTGTTGTCTCCGAAGAACAATTGATTCTCGATGCCGGAAAATCCCGCTCCGCGCCCGCGCTTGATCACCATCACCTGCCGGGCCTGGTCCGCATTGAGGATAGGCATGCCGTAAATCGGGCTGGACTTGTCCGTGCGCGCCGCCGGATTCACCACATCGTTGGCGCCAATCACCAGCGCCACATCAGCCGTCGCAAAGTCGCTATTGATTTCCTCCAGGTCAAAAATCAAATCGTACGGCACGCCTGCCTCGGCCAGCAGCACGCTCATGTGCCCCGGCATGCGTCCCGCGACAGGATGAATGGCGAAACGCACGCGCACGCCTTTTTTCTGCAGCATCTGCACAAATTCCCAGAGTTTGTGCTGCGCCTGCGCCGCTGCAAGCCCGTATCCCGGCACGACGATGACGTCCTCAGAATAGGCCATGGTCGCCGCCGCGTCGCTCGGGTCCATGGATTTCATCACTTGCTGCACGCCGCCCGCGGCCTCGGCGGCCTTCACGTCGCCAAACCCGCTTAGCCATATGTTAAAGAACGAGCGGTTCATCGCTTTCGCCATCAGCACCGTCAAGAGCGTGCCCGCCGCGCCCACAATCATTCCGGCAATAATCATCGCCGGATTTTGCAGCACGAAGCCTTCGAAGCCCACCGCCAGGCCGATGCATGCGTTGTACGTCGAAATCACCACTGGCATGTCAGCGCCGCCAATCGGCAGCGTGATCAGAATTCCAAACAGCAATGAAACGATCAGGAAAATTCCCACCAGTGAATCAACCGAAAGGTGAGCGTAAGAAGCCGAGTGCGGGAAAATGCTGGCGATAGTCAGCGCAAGCAAAATAATTGCCAGAACGCCGTTGATGAAATTTCTGGCGATGATGCGCGGGCTGCCCATCAAGCCCTGCAATTTCAGGAACGCGATAATGCTTCCGCCAAGTCCGATTGCGCCAACCAGCGCTCCAATCACAGCAATAACTGGAAACGCCAGCGAGCCCAGATACGCGCGCCCGCTGTACAGTTCCACCGCCGCAATGGCCGCTGCCGCTCCGCCGCCCAGACCGTTGTAAATCGCCACCATCTGCGGCATCTCTGTCAGCGGAACGCGCCGTCCCGACCACCATGCCGGAATCCCGCCGACGGTGATCGCGATCACAATGAGAATCAGCCGGTGCCACCAGGCGCCCTGTTGTTCTGCAGCTGACGAAGCAAGCCGGTAAATTCCCGGCAGATAAGCGAACGTCACCACCGTCGCCAGCAGCATGCCCACTCCAGCCATGAGCATTCCGTTGCGCGCGGTGCGCGGCGAACTCATGCGCTTTAATCCGACTATGAGCAGCAGAGTGGCAATCAGGTAGCTGGCCTGCACCGCAAAACTCATCGAAGTGTGCGCCACTACGCGTTCTCCTTCTTGCTCTTGAACATTTCCAGCATGCGCTCGGTCGAAACATATCCGCCGACCACGTTTGACGTTGCCATCACCACTCCAATGAAGCCGACAGTCAGTTCCAGCGGGCCTCGCGCCTCGGCCATCACCACCATCGCGCCCACCAGCACGATTCCGTGCACGAAGTTCGAGCCCGACATCAGCGGCGTGTGCAAAATTACCGGCACGCGCGAGATGATTTCGTATCCCGCGATGGCCGCAATCATGAAAATGTAGAGCGCCACAAATCCGGTCATCATTATTTCATCGCTCCTTCCAACAATTGCCGCGTCCCTTCGTGCTTGATTTCTCCCGCGAACGTGAGCGCCGTCTTGGCGATCACTTCATCGCTCCAATCGAGCGAAATTTGCCCGTCTTTCAGCATCAGGCTCAGCAGATTGTAAAGATTGTTCGCATACATCTGGCTGGCATCCTCGGCGAGCGTGCTGGCGAGGTTCAGCGGGCCAACAATTGTGACGCTGCCGTGCTGAACTTCCTTGCCCGGCTCAGTCAGTTCGCAGTTGCCGCCCGTGTCCGCCGCCATATCCACGACCACCGAGCCGGACTTCATGCCCTCGACCATCGATTTCAGCAGGATTTTCGGAGCGTCGCGCCCCGGCAGGCTTGCCGCGCAAATGATAGCGTCTGAGGTGCGCACGCTTTGCATCAGCACGTCCTGCTGCATTTTGCGCTCTTCCGCGGTCAATTCTCGCGCGTAACCGCCTTCGCCCTCCGCCTTAATATCTCCGGAAACGAATTTCGCGCCCAGCGATTCCACTTCTTCGCGGCTCGCCGCGCGCACATCGTAGCCCGAGACTTGCGCGCCCAGCCGCCGCGAAGTCGCAATCGCCTGCAAACCCGCTACGCCCGCGCCAATCACCAGCACTTTTGCCGGACGGATAGTACCCGCCGCAGTGGTCAGCATCGGGAAAAATCTTTTCAGCCGCGACGCCGCCAGCAGCGCCGCTTTGTAGCCGGCCACCACCGCTTGCGACGACAGCGCGTCCATGCTCTGCGCTCGCGAGATTCGCGGAATCAATTCCATCGCGAACGCGGTGACTTTTCTGTCGCACAGTTCTTTTAATTCCTCCAAATGCTGCCGCGCGTAAACGAAAGAGAGCAGCAGCGCGCCTTCGCGCATCCATTTAATTTGTGACGCGGCGGGTGGTGCGACTTTCAGCACAATGTCAGCGTCGCGATAGAGCTGCTCCGCATTGCTCACCAGCGTGGCAAACTTCGCATAGTCCGCGTCGGGAATTCCGCTATTCTCGCCCGCTCCCGCTTCTACCAGCACTTTCGCGCCGAGCTTTGCCAGCCGCTCCGCCACTTTCGGCACCATGGCCACGCGTTTTTCCAGCGGCTGTGTCTCCCGGGGCACTGCAATTACGCTTGCCATCAATCCATCTCCTCTGAATTTAGGACGCATTCACTGAATCGCCGGATACGCAAATCGGCGCTACGAATTTCTGTTTCGCGCAAGACGCGCGCAAAGATTCTCTCATCAATCCCCGAATAGGACGGCGGAATTTTCATTCTGGATTCAACCAATGTGCTCTGAACTGAATGACTTTCCGAAGCTACCGGACACAACAGAGAATCTCTGTGATTTGCGTCACAAAGCTATTTCTGTGCAGGAAATGTTGCAAGAGGCTTGGCTGGCCAACTTGAGCGGTCTGAAAGGCCATAGTAGGATCGTTCCCATGCCGGTCACCCCTGCACAATTCCGCCGCATCGCTCTGAATTTTCCGGAGACAGTCGAATCTGCGCACATGAACCATCCCGATTTTCGCGTCCGAGGCAAAATTTTCGCCACGCTCGCTTACCCCAATAAGCAGTGGGCCATGGTGAAGCTCACGCCCGACCAGCGGGAAGTCTTCGTCGCCGACGAACCTGCCGTTTTTTCGCCGGTCAACGGCGCTTGGGGACGCCAGGGCTGCACCCGCGTCCAACTCAAATCCGCCACCCAGAAAACGCTGCGCCGCGCCGTCCTCGCCGCCTGGCTCAACGCCGCCCCTAAACCTCTCGCCAAAGAATTCGAAGCCAGCCACTAAGCTGCATTTAATTCTAATTCGCACTTCGCTCACGGAACTTTCTTCCTCCACGAAACGTATTTCAGTTCAGGACTGCGGCATCCTGCGTTTTCTCAATGCGGAGATGTAAGGAGGCGAGCCGATGGAATTTTTCACCGCGCAGCTCAAACAAGTCTTCCGCCGCCTGCGCCGCGCTCCGATGTTCACCTTCCTCACGCTGCTGATGCTCGCGGTGGGCATCGGCGCCAACACTGCCGTTTTCAGCGTCGTTGACGGCGTATTGCTAAGGCCTCTTCCGTATCCTCACCCCGATCAACTCATAGGCGTTTGGCTTAATGCGCCGGGAGTCGGTCTCACAGATTTCGAGATGGCGCCCTCCGATTACTTCGTCTTTCGCGACCACAACCACACGTTTCAGGATATTGGCCTCTACAACAGCGATTCCGTGAGCGTCACTGGCACCGCTCAACCGGAACAAGTGCCGGCGCTCGACGTAACCGACGGCGTGCTTCCCATCCTCGATGCGAAGCCCGCCCTTGGCCGCATGTTTTCCCGCGGCGACGATTTGCCGAGCGCTCGGCTCACCACAGTTCTCAGTTATGCCTACTGGCAGCGCAGATTCGGCGGTGCTCCATCCGCCGTTGGCAAAACGCTCATCGTCGACGGGAAGGCTCGGCAAATCATCGGCGTGCTGCCAAGGGATTTCCGTTTCCTCGATGAGCGGAATATCGCCCTGTTTCTGCCATTTCAATTTGACCGCAACAAAACGTTTCTCGGCAACTTTAGTTATGACGCCGTGGCGCGCCTGAAGCCCGGAATCACCCTCGCCCAAGCGAGCGCAGATGTAGCCCGCATGCTCCCTATTGTTCTTCGAACTTTTCCCGCTCCGCCGGGCTTCAGCCTCGACCTTTTCAAGAAGGCGCGCATCGCTCCGGCCCTCCATTCGCTCAAAGATGACGTTGTGGGCAACATCGGCACCCTTTTGTGGGTTCTGATGGGCAGCATCGGCATGGTCTTGCTCATCGCCTGCGCCAATGTCGCCAACTTGCTCCTCGTGCGCACCGAAGGCCGCCAACAGGAGCTCGCCATTCGCACCGCCCTCGGCGCTACTCGCGGACGCATCGCCGCCGAACTGCTCTTCGAGAGCACGGTCATTGGCCTGCTCGGCAGCGTTCTCGGTTTAGGGCTTGCCTGGGCCGCTCTGCGCTTTCTGGTCACGCTCTCGCCCTCGGGACTGCCGCGCATCACCAATATTGGCATCAATCTGCCCGTGCTTCTCTTCACCCTGGCCATCGCGCTGCTTACCAGTCTGCTTTTTGGCCTGATTCCGGTTCTCAAGTACGCCGGAGCGCGCGCCGGTACCGGCCTTCGCGAAGGCGGTCGCACCCTCAGCCAGGGTCGCGAACGCCATCGCGCCCGCAACATTCTTGTTACTGTGCAAGTGGCCCTCGCGCTCGTACTGCTGATTTGCTCCGGCCTGATGATCCGCACCTTTCGCGCTTTGACGCACGTCAACCCAGGATTTGCCGATCCCGCCGACGTTCAAACTTTTCGCATCGATATCCCGAGTTCCGATGTCGCCGCCGACGCGCAAGTCCCTCGCGTCGAACAGCAAATTCGCGACAAACTCGCGGCCATTCCAGGCGTTTCTTCCGTCGGCTTCTCGAGCGCTATTCCGATGGACGGAAATAACTGGATGGATCCCGTCTTTGCCGCCGACCGCGCGTATGCTCAAGGAGCGCTTCCTCCGCTGCGGCGTCACGTGATGATTTCGCCCGGGTATTTGCACGCAATGGGCATCCCGCTCATCGCTGGCCGCGACGTCACTTGGACGGATACGTACGACAAAATTCCCGTAGCGCTTATCTCCGAAAATTTCGCCCGTGAATACTGGGGCAGCCCCGCCAAGGCGCTCGGCAAGCGCATTCGCATCTCCAGCATTGACGACTGGCGGCAAATCATCGGCGTGGTGGCAGACGTTCACGACCAGGGGATGAACAAGACGGCGCCCGCCGACGTTTACTGGCCTGTGCTGCTCGCGAAATTCGAGAGCGGGCCGCTTCGTGCCACGCGCGATATAGCGTTCGCGATCCGCAGCCCGCTCGCCGGTTCGCAGGCCCTCATGAATCAGATTCGCCAGGCCGTTTGGTCCGTGGATGCCAAGCTGCCGCTCTCAAGCGTCCACACGCTCAATTATTTCTACAGCCAATCCATGGCGCGCACTTCCTTCACGCTGGTGATGCTGGGCATCGCCGGAGCCATGGCGCTGCTCCTCGGCACGGTTGGCCTTTACGGCGTCATCGCTTATTCCGTTTCGCAGCGCACTCGCGAAATCGGTATTCGCATGGCCCTCGGCGCGCAGCAAAAAGAACTCACGCTGATGTTCGTCCGCCAGGGATTGGTCCTCACCGCCATCGGCGTCGCCTGCGGACTCGCCGCCGCTTTCGCCGTCATGCGCTTCATGTCCTCGCTGCTTTTCGGCGTGAGCGCGCTCGATCCTGTCACCTATGCTGCCGTCACTGCTGGGCTAGTTGCCACCGCCCTGCTTGCCAGCTATTTGCCTTCGCGACGCGCCGCTTCGGTCAATCCCGTCGAAGCCCTCCGCGCCGAATAGGCCGCCTCCGTCGGTGGTGGTCAGTTTGAATTTTATTAATCGTGACAATAGCAGTCAAAATTCAAACTGACCTGCTGTCATTCCGCCGCTGATTTCGAGTCGCTCCTCCAGCGTGTTATGCTCTCCAGTCGATGCGCCGCCGGACTCTGATCGAATCTCCGCTCGGATGGCAAATGGCTCAAATGCCTGCCGCTCTTCCCGTCCGCCATCCGCCGATTCCCGTCATCGCCGAACGCGGCGGCACTCAGCTTCGCGCTCCGCGAGCCACTGCTATCATTGATACGCGCGAGCAAAATCCATTTTGCTTCTCGCGCTTTGCTCGCTGGTTCCAGCGCATCGAGCGCCGCGCCCTTCCGCTCGGCGATTACTCCGTCGCCGGGATGGAAGCTTCCTGCATCGTCGAGCGCAAAAACCTCTCTGACCTAATCCACTCCTTTACCACCGGCCGGGATGTCTTCGTTGCGCGCCTCCGGCGTATGAGCCAGGTTCCGCATCGGCTGCTTGTAATTACCGCCGCGATAAGCCAGGTCAAGTCGCGCTATCCGTACAGTGCGGTGGATCCCAACCAGATCACGCAATCCTTAATCGCTGTGCTCGTTGGCCTTCAAGTCCCATTCCTTTGTGCCGATACTCATGAGCTCGGCGCCGAACTGACCGCCTCCTATCTTTATCAGGTCCATCTCCATCATTGGCTCGATACGAATGGCTACGGCCGCAGCCTTTCCGATACCGGCCTCTGAGTAATCGTTTCGTTCTTCGTTGATGGCCTGGCGTCAGCGCTCGCCATTCTTTACGTTGTTCTTGCTCCTCACTTGTCACTCATCACCTGTCACCGCATTTAATTCTTGACTTTTCGCTTTTGCTTCGCCCATACTGTGCCATCCGCGCAAGACGAGGAGACGCCATGACCACTCTCACCAAGCGCCAAAAACAAGTTCTCGATTATCTGGTCAGCTTTACCGACAAGCGCGGCTATTCGCCCAGCTTCGAAGAAATCGCCCGCGCTCTCCGGCTCCATTCGCTCGCCACGGTTCACAAGCATCTCTCGACGCTCGAACGCAAAGGCTTTCTGCGCCGCGGTTACAATCAAAGCCGCTCGCTCGAAATTATTCAGCTTCCCAAGCCTGTCCGCGAACAAGTCATCGAGCGCCATGCCGTCGGCCTTCCGCTCGTGGGACGCATCGCCGCCGGCCGCCCTCTCGAAGCCATCGAAGATCGCGAAACCATCTCACTCGCCGATTTCGCGCGCGGTCAGAACACTTTCGTTTTGCAGGTAAAGGGCGACTCCATGCACGAAGACCACATTCTCGATGGCGATTTTGTCGTCGTTGAGCAGACGCAAGTCGCCAACACAGGTGACATTGTCGTCGCGCTCGTTGCCAATGAAGAAGCTACGCTGAAGCGTTTCTACCGCGAAGGCCCGGGCAAAGTCCGTCTCCAGCCCGCCAACTCCAAAATGGCGCCCATCATCGTTCCGGCGAACGACGTGAAAATCCAGGGCCGCGTCATCGGCGTCCTCCGCAAATACTAGCTTTGTGCGCTGCCGATCGCGTGCTCCAGCGCTCGCTCCTGCGCGGCAGCCGCAGCCCAATCAATCCCAGCCGTCTCCCGCCAACAGGGCCTCTTGAGAGCCGTTGCTCTCCGGGCACTTTTCCCAAAACTTCTGCTTGCCTCCGTCACGCGTAACGCATAGATTCGGAGTCCCCCAGCTAGTCCAGGCGTCTTTCGGTATTCGTCTATCTGGAGGAGGGGTTGTTCAATGAGTCCTATCTGGGGCAACAGCAACAAAGCGCCGGAGCCGCCCGCACCTTCCGCGGCGCCCGAGAAATCGGCCAGCACGCCGGCGAAGTCGCAGACGTACACCCAAACACCGCCAAAATCGGAGGCAAAAGCAATGGCAATGAATCCCAATGAGCCGGTCTATTCATCCAGCGGCGCTGCGGCGCGGCTGGGCGCAAGTCTGCACGTGAAGGGCGAAATCACCGGCAACGAAGATCTCAGCATTGACGGCACAGTGGAAGGATTGGTCCATCTCGAAGAGCGCAAATTGACCGTCGGCGCCAGCGCCAAAGTCACCGCTGACATCATCGCTCGCGAAGTGGTCGTCTACGGCAACGTGAAGGGAAATCTTCGCGCCCGCGACCGCATCGAAATCAAGAAAGACGGCTCCGTCGTCGGCGATTTGACCACCGCCCGCATCATGATCGAGGATGGCGCCTACTTCAAAGGCTCCATCGAAATCGACAAGAGCGGCGACGCTCCCGGCGCTGCGGACAAATCGTTCTCGCGCACAGCGCCGAAAAGCGTTGCCACCACGTCAGCTTCGGCCAGCTAGCGGACGCGCAAAAAAAAAACGAACGCCTGGAATTGGCGCTCGCTCTTGGGTTTACGCGAGGCTGTGCTTGCATTCCGTCCCGTCCAGCCTCGCGCCCAGCCCATTTTTTGTGCTGCTCGCTGAAACCCCGTGAATTCCGGGTCTTTTTTCAGTCCTCGTCTGTCACAACGACCAGTTCCACCACGACTCCGGGGTCATCGTAGTCGTACAAGAAATATCCGTCGTCCGTGTACACCACATAAAAGTCGTCCGTGTCATACCAGTATTCCGGCCACGGCTCTTCTAGCACGAACCAGAAGCCCTCGTATTGGAATCGCGGAAAACCGTCCACGACGACGCGTTGGCTGATGTGGAATCTGTGCTCTTCTCCAAAGTACTGGTGGTACTGCGGATCAGGGATGCGCACCTCGCGCTCGTGCCCATGCGGACGATATTGCCGCATATGCGCCTGCTCGTAATGCGCTATCTGCTGAGGGTCGCCGCGGTTCCCTCTGCCCTGCGTACGTCCTTGCGCTTGTTGCTCCTGCCCGCGCTGAGGTCGCTGGTTGTTTCTCTGCTGCTCTTGCCGGGGCCGCTGCGCCCGCTGCTCTTTCTCTTGCTGTTGTTGCTGCTTTTGAACTCGCTTCTGTTCTTGCTGCTGTTGTTTCGCCTGCTGCTTTTCCATCTTTCGCTGTTGCTTTTGCTGCTGCTCTTGTTGTTTTTGCGCCTGCTGCTCTTGCCGTTGCTGATCTCGTTGCTGTGTCCGCTCTTGCTGAACCGGCTGCTGCTCGCGTTTAGCAGGCGGATGTTTTTTGTCTTGCTGCTGCTGTTGCTGCTGCTGATCGCTTTGCGCGTGCGCGCACACCGGAGTTGTTGCGCCCAGCATCAACAGCGCGCCGGCCAAAATCGCAACGCGCTTCCTTATCGTCGTCATCTTCGCCTCCAATTTTCTTTTTTCGCGGCGGCCTTCATTACCCAAAATGTGAGCTTGGAAATTCGTGGGCTCCGGCTCGAAACTGCCCGGATTTGGCGCTGCCGTGGTCCGGCGGGGTGAGCGCGCCGACGTTTTCAGAATCCTAATCCTTGCCCGAGGTTAGCCCCAGCCGTCAAGCTGCGGTAGCGAAGAACCTCTGTATTCTCCCTGCGGTGTTCCTCCGACCCGGAACCCAGCATTTTTTGCCCCTTTTGACGGTAATCTCCGTCAGCCGCCTTCGCACATAAATGTGACAGTGAGCAAGGACGATGACAGCCCTGCTCTGACTCTGCGCCCGTTTTTGTAGCGCAGACCTTCGCCGCTCAGAAGCTCTGCGGCTTTTCCCTGCCGCCGGCGCGGATCCATAGGGCCGCTGCGTTGTGCGGCCGTGCTGGTTTCGTAGGGGCAGGTGCCCGTCGCGCTCAGCGCGAAAAGCGGAAGCCTGCAGGGCCAGCTTCACGCCGCCCGCGTTCATCGATTTTTGATAGCTATTTCAGTGGTACATTAGGCAGCAACATGAGACCCCTCTTGGCCTTAATCACCGCCGTGCGTCCGCACTGGTATGCGTCCATCGACTGGCCCGAATGGGCGCTCGTCGCCGTCGGAATCGTCACCGCGGCTGTTATCGGCTGGCAGTCTTGGGAAACTAGACGCGCTGCCAACGGCTTGGTAGCCAGTGAAAGAGCATGGATTGAGGGGGAGATTACAGAGCAATCCACTATTGGAGTGAAACGATACACCCTCACCGTAAGAAACAAGGGAAAGACTCCCGCGCACATCTTCCGCTACAGGGTCTGGCATGGCCCCACTAGGGACAACGCCAAATTGTCGAAACGCAGCTTTAAGACCTTTTATGAAGATGTCTCCGTTTTCGTCGGTGGCAACGAGATTAGAAAACTTAGAGATGATTTCGACATGGACGCCATTTTCTCCCAAGAAGCAAGTCAAATTGCCAATGCCGAAGGAATACCGCAAGGCGCATTCTGTGTAAGCATCACGTATGGAATTGTGATTAAAGGTCGCAAACGGCGAAAACACTGTACTTCTTTCGCTTATCGGTATGACTTGACCTTCTCCACTATTAGGCGCGACTCCGACTACGACGAATACACCTAAGACCAAAACCGCAAACCAAATTAGGACACCACCGACCGCGGTCATTCGTTGACAATCGGTGCAACCTCGCGTATCTTTGACGTTTGCCCCCAGGGTGAAAAGAAGGACAGGAGAGATGCGCACATATATACCCCGAGGCCGCGACGTGGAGAGCCTCACCGCCGGCGAAAAATGGCACGTCTTGGACGCCTCCAATCAGGCGCTTGGACGCCTCGCCGCTCACGCCGCCCGCATTTTGATTGGCAAGGACAAGCCCAGCTTCACGCCACATCTGGATTGCGGCGATCACGTGGTTGTGGTGAACGCGGAAAAGGTCCGCCTCACCGGCAACAAAATCGAGCAGAAAGTTTATCGCTCGCACAGCGGCTACCCGGGCGGACTGAAAGAAGTTCCGGTGAAGCGCCTCTTGCCGCATCGCGCCGATTGGGTGATTCGCGAAGCCGTTCTGGGCATGCTGCCCAAAAATAAATTGCGCGCCCGTCGCGCCAAGAAATTGCGTGTGTACATCGGCGAAACGGACCTGGCGCGTCATCACGGCCAAAAGCCGGTGAAAGCCGAAGCTCAAAGCTAGGCGTTCGCATCTGTAGCGCAGCACTCCGGCTTGTGTAGCGCAGAACTTCGTTTCCCAGAAGATCTGCGGCTTTTCGAGATTTTCGTGGGGCCGGGCGTTCAGGCCGTTTTATTCGATGTTTTTGTCGGGACGGCCATCACGCCGGCAGCTCGGCTTGGGTTCCGTAGCGCAGCACTTCGTTTCCCAGAAGATCTGCGGCTTTTGTCGTAAAATTGTCATCCCGAACCCGGTCGCGCTTTCCGCGAACGGGGGTGAGGAACCTGCTTTTCGCTCTTGTAAGGGCACGGCTTCAGCCGTGCCGAATAGCATCGGCGCTTCAGGGGTTTTGACCCCTGAGGGGTGTAGGAAACGAATCTCACGGAATTAGGAGACTGATTTGAGCACTGCAGCAAATTCGATGGGCGACAAACAGCAATTTTTCGGCACCGGCCGGCGGCGCGAATCCGTCGCCCGCGTCTACATCCGCATGGGCTCCGGCAGCTTCACCGTCAATGGCCGCCCCGTCGAGGACTATTTCAAGAACGTGGCCTGGCTCACCTCCGCCGTCGAGCCTTTGAAATTCACCGAGACCCAGCAGCAGCTCGAAGTTAAAGCCACCGTCAAAGGTGGCGGCGTCGGCGGACAGGCTGGCGCCATTCGCATGGGACTTTCCCGCGCCATCGCTCTGTTTAATCCTGAGCTGCGCCATGGGTTGCGCAAGAATGGGTTTTTGACGCGCGATTCGCGCATGAAAGAACGCAAGAAGTACGGGCAGAAGGGCGCTCGTCGCCGCTTCCAGTTCAGCAAGCGCTAAGCCGTTTGTAGCGCAGACCTTCGTTTTTGGAAGGTCTGCGGCTTTTCGTGGTTTTAGCGGGTCGGAGCTTTTCATGGCTTTAGAGTCTTGTGTGAGAGCTCCTGTTTTACGTAAGGGCACGGCTTTAGCCGTGCCGTAACGCCGCAAAATCAGTGCGGCTTTAGCCGCTGAGGCACGTATTTCGCGGTTGTGACATAGGGGTCGACGCTTTTCATGGTTTCAGGGGTCGGAGCTTCAGCTCCGGACGCGTCTAACTAGGAATCTGCTGTTGGTTTCCTGGCCGGGGCGAAAAAGGGCTCTTGCCCCCGGGCAATATATGTTTTTTTTAATCGATAATATGAGAAATTAGAACTTGAGCTAAGTTATTTAGAATCATAAGAAGTTCTGGTTCTAATCGATAAGAAAAGCGCCTTTTTCAGTTTTGTTCTGCGTTTACTTTATGTTCGCCCTATGGTTTTTGGAATCTCGGCCCAGTAAGCAGTTGCAGTGAGCAGTAGGTTGGTTTGCTAGCCACTAATCACTAGCGACTGGCCACTGTATTTAACACACGGCCGGCAAGAAGCCGGCAAAAAAGGACGCTGTTCCGGGAGACCGGATCCGGTTAACCGGAATCGGAAGCGCCCCTTCACTAAGGAGGAAAAGTGGTAGAAATCACGATGAAAGAATTGCTGGAGGCTGGAGTTCACTTCGGCCACCAGACCCGCCGATGGAATCCCAAGATGAAGGAGTTCATCTTCGGCGAACGCAACGGGATCCACATCATTGACCTGCAGAAAACTCTGAAGCTTTTTCGCGAAGCCGCCCGCCAGGTGAGCGAGCACGCCGCGCAGGGCAAACCAATTTTATTTCTTGGCACCAAACGCCAGGCGCAGGAAGCCATCGCCGAAGAGGCCCGGCGCTGCGGCATGTTTTTTGTGAATCATCGCTGGCTCGGCGGCACTCTAACCAACTGGGCCACGCTCCAGAAATCCATCAAGCGCCTGAAGTCGCTGAAGGCCATGGTCGAAGACGGCCGCGTGGCTACGCTGCCGAAAAAAGAAGCGGCGCGCCTGGATCGCGAGCTCAAACATTTGCAGCAGAATTTTGACGGCGTGGAAAACATGACCGCGCTGCCGGATCTGATGTTCGTGATTGACCCCAACGCGGAAGTGAACGCGGTCAAAGAAGCGCGGCGCATGGGCGTTCCGGTGGTGGCGATTGTGGACACGAATTGCGATCCGGATTTGGTGGACTGGGTGATTCCCGGTAATGACGACGCGCTCCGTGCGATTCGCCTGTTCACTTCCAAAATTGCCGATGCGGTGATCGCTGGCCGCGAGCAATATGAGCAAACGCAAATCGCCGAGCAGAAAGCAGCCGAAGGCGTCGAGGGCGAGGAAGGCGTCGAATACGTAGACACCAGCGCCTATGAGCAATACGAAAAGCAGGAAGGCGATTACGTGGACCAGGAAGTGGCGCCTGATGTTCCGTTCGAGGCCGGAACGGAAGAACCTTCCACAGTTGATACGAGCGAGGAAAACAAGGGTTAGCCTCCGCGAATTCCTCATGGCGGTTTTTCGATAGGGAATTAGAAAGAAAGCGAAACGTGACGCAGAATTCAGACGCAGGGAGAGTTCAAACAGAAATGGCAACGCCGCAGAATTCAGGAAATATACCGGCTCAATTGGTGAAGGAATTGCGCGAACGCACTGGCGCGGGATTCACCGCGTGCCGCGACGCGCTGATCGAGTCCAAGGGCAACATCGAGCAAGCCATCAGCATTTTGCGCAAAAAGGGCCAGGCCGCCGCGCAAAAAAAATCGGCTCGCTCCACCTCCGAAGGGTTGGTCGGCAGTTACATTCACGCCGGCGGAAAAATTGGTGTGCTCATCGAACTGAATTGCGAAAGCGATTTCGTCGCGCGCACCGAGGATTTTCAAAGACTATGCCACGACATCGCCATGCATGTGGCCGCGCTAGATCCGCGTTTTTTGCGGCGCGAGGAAGTCACGCAGGATGTTCTGGATCGGGAGCGGGACATTTATCGCGAGCAGGCGCGCGCCACAGGAAAGCCCGAGCCGGTGATCGAGAAAATCGTCACGGGTAAGATGGAAAAGTTCTACGAAGAGAATTGCCTTTACGAGCAGCACTTCATCCGCGACGAAGGCGTCACCGTGAAAGAGCTGATCGACCAGACCATCGCCAAGCTCGGCGAGAATATCGCCGTGCGCCGTTTTTCGCGCTTCAAAGTGGGCGACACAGACGGCAAGCCCGCCGCAGGCGCTTCCGAGGCGGGCGAATCGCAACCCGGTTCGCCTTCCAGCGGCGCGCCTCCGAGCGCCGGTCCAGCCGCCGCGGCGCCCGAAAATCTCTCGAGCAAATCGTAAACTCGCCCGCGCGAAATCATAAAAAATTCAGATGATCTGGCGCCGGCGCAATTTCCTGCGTGATGAGTGCCGCAGAGAAAAATCTCTGTTAGAATGCGGGCGAAGTTTGCAACTGGGTTTTGCATTCCAAGCGTGAAGTTATGCGCGGTCCGGCCAGCTATCTTATGACCAAAAGGCACGCAAGAGAGGAAGTGAACGAGTGGGCGCCTCAAATATGGCGGCGAGTACGCGCTTGAGCGTTAAGGAGCCGGTCTACCGCCGCATTGTGCTGAAGCTCAGCGGCGAATCCCTGCAAGGCCCGCTCGGCTCAGGCATTCACGCGGAGACCGTGGCGGGCATAGCGCAGGAATTGAAGGAAGTGAATCGGCTCGGCGTGCAAGCGGCGATCATGGTCGGTGGAGGGAATATTTTTCGAGGCGGGAGGCAAAAGCAATTTTCGATTGATCGCGCGACCGGCGATTACATGGGCATGCTCGCGACGGTGATTAACGGACTGGCGCTGCAGGACGCGCTCGAAAAAGCGGGATGCCACACGCGCCTGATGAGCGCGATTGAAATGCATCAAGTTGCCGAGCCGTTCATTCGCCGGCGCGCCACGCGGCACTTGGAGAAAGGGCGCGTGGTGATTTTCGCGGCGGGCACGGGCAATCCATATTTTTCGACGGACACCGCGGCGGCGCTGCGCGCCATGGAAATCAAAGCGGAAGTAATCATGAAAGCGACGCGTGTTGACGGCGTGTACGACGCGGATCCCGAAAAAGTGCCGGGAGCGAAAATGTTCGAGAAAATTTCGTATCTCGACGTGATTCAAAAAGGGCTTTCGGTGATGGATTCGACGGCGATTTCGTTGTGCATGGACAACAAGATGCCGATTCTCGTTTTCAATATGAATGTAGCGGGGAATTTGCAGCGCGTGGTGATGGGCGAAAAAGTGGGTTCGATCGTTACAGCGTAAAACGCAGCGACTCGTGGCTAGTGAAAAACGGATTGAGGCGGCGAAATGACAACGGTGGCGAATACGAAAGACGCGCTGGCGCAAGCGAAGGCGCGCATGGAAAAAGCGGTGGAGGATTTTCGCAAAGATTTGGCGGGCGTGCGCACCGGGCGCGCGAATACCGCGCTGCTCGATAGCGTGCGCGTGGATTATCACGGCACGCCGATGCCCATCAACCAACTGGCGACCATGTCCGTGCCGGATCCCAGCATGATTATGATTTCGCCGTGGGATCCCACGGCTGTGCCGCTGATTGACAAAGCCATTCGCACCGCGGACCTGGGACTCAATCCCACGAACGATGGAAAAGTTGTGCGCGTGCCCATACCCGCGCTCACCGAAGAGCGTCGCAAAGATTTGGTGAAGATGATTCACAAAGTGCTGGAGAACCATCGCACCGCGGTGCGCAATATCCGGCGCGACATCAAAGAGCACGTCGAGCGGCTCGAAAAAGAAAAGAAAATCAGCGAAGACGACAAAAAGCGCGCGCTCGACGAGCTGGACAAACTGACGCACGCAGAGACCAAGAAGGTCGAAGACCTGTCCGCCTCAAAAGAAAAAGAAGTTATGGAAATTAAATAACCACGGGATGGGAGTTTTGTCCGCGCCGCATTCGTACGGTGCTCTTCCGCTGCACTGGGATAAGCGCAAGCAACAAGTAAACGGAATTCTGTCCGGTGGTCAGATCTCAGTCGAGATCGGATGCGTGCCGGTAGCTACTTTCATCCACAACAACGTACCACTGCTGCTTGTCGGTGTCGTAGTGAATGATGCCCTCAAAGAAGAGGTCGTCAGACTTGCCTGCGTCATTTGCGTCGTCGCAGTAAAAGCGGAGTCGCATCCCTTCATGGAGCTGAACGTGATTCAAATCCAGGCCTTGCTTGGTCCCGATTTGTTTGAAGTAGTTCCTCCCGCCGGGCCCCGCATAGGGATATAGGAAGATCCTTTCCATGGCTAATGCTTGGCGAGGAGGCGGTTGGCTTCGACGTAGGACATGGCGCCATCGGTCATGATTTCGAAGGTGCCGTGGTCGCGAATGTGTTTGGCGATGCGCGAAGTGAGGCCCATGCAGGCGCGCATGGGGCCGGAGCCGACGCTGACGCGCGCGACGCCGAGCTTTTCGAGTTCGCGAACTGAAGGCGCGCCGATGGTCGCGAGAATATTCAGCGGGCCGCGCACGCCGCGTGCGATTTGCGCAATCGTGGCGGGATCTTTCACGCCAGGGGCGAAGAGCGATTCCGCGCCGGCGTCACGATAGGCGTTGAGGCGCTCGATGGTGCGCTCCGCGCGCGTGGCCGGCTCGCCAATTTCTTCAAGAAAAATATCGGTGCGCGCATTGATGACCAGCGGCACGCCGCGTTTTTTTGCCGCTTCGACCATGGCGCGAAGTTTCTGCTGCTGCAGCGCGACGGGGAAAAGTTCCTTTGAGCCTTCGCTGACCAAATCCTCGATATTGCAGCCAACCGCGCCCGCTTCGATGATGGCGACCGCCGTTTGCGCGAGGTCTTCGGGAGTTTTGCCGTAGCCCGCTTCCATGTCCGCGGTAACGGGAACAGAAACGGCGCGAGCGATGCGCGCAACCACTTCGAGCATTTCGTCGCGCGAAATATTCTGTCCGTCGGGATAGCCGAGCGAATTCGCAACTCCAGCACTGCTGGTGGCGATGGCCGGGAAGCCGGCGTCCTCGAAAATGCGCGCGCTGGCCACATCCCACGCATTCGGCAACACCAGAATGTGCGAAGCGTGATGCAGCGCGAACAGCTTATGCGCCTTTTCGGCTTGGGTTGAGGAGGCCATCTACGTTTGAACTCCCGATTGGTCAAATAGCAGGCCGCCGCAAACAAGCAGCAACGCACCTGCTCCGATCATTTCGTTGCCTATGAAAAATCCCATCACGCTGGCGCCGACCGCCGCCTCCAGCAGCACGGCCAGGCCGCAGAACAGAACAAGCAATTTGCGCAATCTCGTTTGGCTGAAGCCAGCCAGCAGCACGATAATCGCAATCACGGCCCAGTGCCACGCGAGGGAAAGAAAAACGACCCGGAAGCCTATTTGCAGGCCGGGGCTCAAGTTCGACGCTTTCAATGCCGGGAAACCCACTTTGTATCCGCCAACGCAATGAAGCGCTGCGCTCGCGAACAGCACCACACTGCCGAAAATGACGAAAACGCGTGCAGCTTTGGTGCGGCCGGTCATCGAACCTCCCACGGAATGCAGTGTAAGCGGGCCTATCTCAAGAAGTTCTTAGAGCGACTGGCTATTCTTCTTCGTCCACAGAATGAGCGCCGACCGTTTCATCGGGAACGTCGCCGACGCGGCCTTTCAGGCGATCATAGACGGAATAATGGCAGGTCGAGCCGAGCGCCTCGTTGTAATACGTGGGCACGCCGAGCGAGGAGCGCAGCTCTTCATTGAATTTGCGCAGGTCGGCGAGGTCGCTCACAATGGCCGGCAGCTTGCGCCCGTCGCGCGTAATCAGGAATTTCTGATAGCCCGCGTCCCACAGTTGCGTGAACTGGCCGTTTTTCATGATGGCCGGCAGTTCGGTCATTTGATACCTGCCGTCGGACGCTTTGCGAAATTCCGCGCCGCAGCCGTATTTCTCGACGCGCGCGACGCCGCCGGAGCTGCGCACGGTGAATCCCGCTTGCGCCAGCCCGGATTCAATTTTCTTGGCGTCGAATTTGGCGTTGACGTACCACATGGAGCAAACAGATTAAATAATAACGCGGCGAAAGGCAACAGCGCGGGTGGCGCCCGGGCGAGTCGCGCCGCGTGAGAGTGATTCACGGAGGTATGGCATAATGCTCGGCTGGCCCACGCCTCTAGCGGTCAGATGAAAACATGGCGCCCATACTTTCCGTGCGAGATCTGACCGTCAGGTTCGGGGAACGCACGATCATTCAAAATTTGAGCTTTTCGGTCGAGCGTGGCGAAAATGTGGCCATCATCGGGCCAAACGGCGCGGGCAAAACCGTCCTGCTGCGCGCTTTGCTGCATCTGCTGCCGTACGAAGGCGTTATTGAATGGGCGCCGGAAGTGAAACTGGGTTACGTTCCGCAGAAAATCGCCGCCGATCGGCAGCTTCCGCTCGACGTGAACGATCTGCTCGCGGCGAAGGCGCGGCTGCTGAAGCTTCCCGCGCAAAATGTCCGGCCAGTCGCGGAGCGCGTTGGCGTGACACCGGAATTGCTGGACAGCAGCGTCGGCGTGCTTTCGGGCGGGGAATTCCAGAAGGCGCTGATCGCGTTTGCATTGCTGGGAAATCCTAACGTGCTGCTTTTCGACGAGCCCATGGCCAGCTTAGACGAACTCACCGAGGAGCACATTTACGATTTGCTGCGGGACTTGCAGCGCCAGCAGCATCTGACGGTTTTGCTGGTCTCGCACGACCTCAGCGTGGTGTATCAGTTCGCGACCAATGTTCTTTGCCTAAGCAAAGGCAAGCCGTGCTTCGGTCCGCCGACAGAAATCCTGACGCCGCAAAATCTCGAGGCGATCTATTCCGCGCCGGTGAAATTCCATCAGCACCATCACGACTGAAAGAATTTGCATGGCTACTTCCGGCGAAATTTACGGCGTAGTGCTGGCCCTGCTCTTTGCGGTGGCCGCGGGACTAGTGGGCAGCTTTGCGCTGATGAAACGCATGCTCCTGGCGAGCGACGTGATTTCGCATGTGGCGCTTCCCGGGCTCGGGCTGGCATTTCTGTTCGGATTCAATCCAATTCTTGGCGGCGGCGCGACGCTGCTTATTGGCACGCTGCTGATCTGGCAACTGCAGAGGAAAACCGGACTGGCCACAGAGGCCATGATTGGCGTGATTTTTGCTGCCTCCGTCGCGATTGGCGCGGTTTTGACTCCTAAGCAGGATCTTGTTGAAGCGCTCTTCGGTAAGTTTGAGAGCCTCTCCCTTCTGGCTTTCCTGATTGGCGTAGCCGCGGTGGCGCTGATTGTTGCGGTTATTTTCCGCTTCAAAGACCAATTGATTTTGGGCCTGTTTTCGCCAGAATTGGCGGCGGCTGGCGGAGTGAAGCTCGATCGGCTGAACCTTTATTTTTTGCTGATGTTCAGCCTGGCGGTTCTTGTCGGGCTGCGCTTTCTAGGCGCGCTGCTGGCCGGCGCATTGATTATCATTCCTGCGACGACGGGCCGGCGGCTGGCCAGCGACCTTTCACATTTTCTGATTGCTTCTTGCGGCGTCAGTTTGCTGGCAGTTGCCTCGGGTTTTGCTGTGACGCATTTTCTGCTGCCGAAGTATAGCCCCGGGCCGGTAATCGTGATCATTTCGGCGGCGCTGTTCATGCTGAGTCTGCTGAAAAAGCCTGCGCGCGCTTGAGCAAGCGAGCCGCGCGTGATATGGTGCAGTCCACTATGAGTGCACCCGCGTCGAATTCGCTGAACCCGTACGCATCGCACCTCGGTGACAGAGACCCAGTTGAAGTGATTGCGGCCACGCCCGGCCAACTCGCTTCGTTTATTCGCACGCTTGGGCCGGAGCGCGCCGAAAAAAAGCCTGCGCCCGGCAAGTGGAACGCGCGCGAAATCATCTGCCATCTCGCTGATTGCGAGACGGTGTTCGCGTATCGCCTGAGGCAGACGCTTGCCGAGGAACATCACACCATTCAGCCCTTCGACCAGGAAAAATGGGCGGCGGTCTATGGCGCTTACGATGCGCCCGCGGCGCTCGCGGTTTTTTCGGCCTTGCGGCGCTGGAATTTGGCGTTTATCAACGCGGCGGCGACCAGCGCTTTTTCGAAGCGGGTAACGCATCCCGAGCGCGGCGACATGACATTCAAGACGATTGTCGAGACCATGGGCGGGCACGATTTGAATCACATTAAACAGCTCGAAGCCATCGCCGCGAAACACTAAGTCGGCCTTTGGCTGCCACACTTGCCGGATTTCTTCCTTTTTGACGGCGAATTTACCTCGTTTAATGCTGCCGGATGCCATTCCCTGTAAAAACCCTGAAATTCGCTACAATTAAGACATAGTTGAATACTAGCGAGACCCTGCGCATCTAATGCCAAAGAGCGGGATTTTGGCGGGTAAACCTGTAAGGACAGCCGGAATGAACGTGGCGTCGAGGCTTATTCTGAATTCGGAATTGCGAGGGCGAAAGGCCCCCGTTAGCGGCGGTTTGGCCGACCTTGTCGGCAATACGCCGTTGCTGCGCCTGTACGGAATGAGCGCGGCTTTTCCCAATGTGGAGTTTTACGCCAAGGCGGAGTGGTTTAATCCCGGCGGCTCGGTAAAAGACCGCGCAGCGCTGGCTATGATTCGCGAAGGCGAGCGCAGCGGCGAACTCGCGCCGGGCAAAACGATTCTCGATGCCACCAGCGGCAATACGGGAATCGCTTTTGCCGTGCTGGGCGCGGCGCTGGGATATTCGGTGACGCTGTGCATTCCGGCGTCGGCTTCTCCGGAAAGGCTGCGCACGTTGCGCGCGCTGGGAGCTGAGTTGATTTTGACGCCGGGTGAAGAGGGTTCCGACGGAGCGATTCGTCGCGCTCGCGAGGTTTTTCAGCAGAATCCGCGGAAATATTTTTATGCCGACCAGTACAGCAATCCGGCGAATCCGCGCGCGCATTACGAAACGACGGCGCTCGAGATTTGGCGGCAGACGCAGGGCGGCGTCACGCATTTTGTCGCCGGATTGGGCACCAGCGGGACTTTTGTAGGCGTTACGCGCAGGCTCAAGGAATTGAATCCCGCAGTTCGCGCCATCAGCGTGCAGCCGGACGATCCGTTTCACGGTCTTGAAGGATTGAAGCACATGGCCACAGCAATTGTGCCGGCGATTTATGACGCATCGCTCGCGGACGCGAATATGGCGGTGCGCACGGAAGATGCATACGCCATGTTAAGGAGGCTGGCGCGTGAAGAGGGGATTCTGGCGGGCGTCAGTTCCGGCGCGGCGCTCTCTGCCTGTCTGCGGCTCGCGAGGACTTTTGCGCCTGAAGAAGAAGCGGTGATGGTCACAATTTTGCCGGATTCCGGCATGCGTTATTTGAGCGAACGTTTTTGGGATGAGGAGCCGGCGAAATAATGTTGCGAGTTGCGCAGTCGTTGATCGAGCAGATTCACAAGCACGGCATTCGCGACTATCCCAACGAGTGCTGCGGAGCGTTGTTGGGGCGCGAAGAAGAAGGGCATCGCACAGTTTTGGGTTTGCTGCCGCTGATGAATCAGCGCAATGACTCGCCGCGCAACCGCTTTTCGATTACTTCCGAGGATGTGCGTCTTGCGGAGAAAGAAGCGAAAGCCAAAGGATGGGAGCTGATTGGCTGGTATCATTCACATCCCGATTCGCCGGCGCGGCCCAGTGAATTCGACCGCGAGCATGCATGGCCGTGGTACAGCTACATCATTTTTCAGGTGGCCAATCGCGAGCCGCGCGAAATGCGTTCCTGGCGGCTGGATGACGATCGAGCCAAATACGCCGAAGAGAGCATCGAATTCATATCAGGCGGGCCGCGTTAAGAATTGCGTTGTGTCGAATCCACTTTGGACGAAAGTTATCAAAATGGTTGCAAGCAAATGTTCAACATCAACGAGGAGATAAGCATGGCCGTGAAAGTGATCATTCCCACGCCGCTGCGGCAATATGCCGGAAAGCAGGAGAGTGTGGAGGTTAACGCGGAAACCGTGGGCGACGCGCTCAATTCGCTGACGTCGCAATTCAGCGATTTGAAGCGGCATCTCTATTCCGACGAGGGAAAGCTGCGCAGCTTCGTGAACGTCTACGTGAATGACGAGGACATTCGTTATTTGCAGAAAGAAAAGACGGCGGTGCAGCAGGGCGATACGATTAGCATTGTGCCGTCTATTGCCGGCGGAAACGGGCGATTGGCGGGCAACGCAGCCAGGAAAAAGGCGAAGGAAGAATGAAATGGCTACTCAGGTGAAAGAATCGGCCAAGACAGGCGCCGTAAATGCAGCGCTGAGCAATGAGGAAGTGCTGCGCTACAGCCGGCATTTGATCATGCCGGAAGTCGGCATGGATGGGCAGCTTAAGCTGAAAAAAGCGAAAGTGCTGCTGATTGGCTCGGGCGGATTGGGCGCGCCGCTGGGATTGTATCTGGCCGCGGCCGGAGTTGGCCGGCTGGGCATCGTGGATTTCGACGCAGTGGACTTTACGAATTTGCAGCGCCAGGTGACTTTTGGCACCGGCGACGTTGGACGAAAAAAACTCGATGCGGCGCGCGAACGCCTGCACAATTTGAATCCCGAAATCCAAATCGACACCTACGAAACGCGCCTGACCAGCGAAAACGCGCTCGACATTATCCGCGAATATGACATCGTGGCCGACGGCACGGACAACTTTCCGACGCGCTATCTGGTGAACGACGCTTGCGTGTTACTCGGCAAGCCCAATGTCTACGGCTCGATTTTCCGCTTCGAAGGGCAAGCCAGCATCTTCGGCTATCCCGGCGGACCGTGCTATCGCTGTTTGTATCCCGAACCGCCTCCGCCGGGCCTGGTTCCCTCGTGCGCGGAGGGCGGCGTGCTTGGCGTGCTGCCGGGAATTATCGGCTGCATTCAAGCGATGGAAACGCTGAAGCTGATTCTGGGGAATGGCCAGCCGCTGGTTGGACGGCTGTTGCTTTTCGATGCGCTGCGTATGCGCTTCCGCGAATTGAAGTTGCGCAAAAATCTCGATTGCCCGATGTGTGGCGAACATCGCACAATAACAAAGCTGATTGACTACGCGGAATTTTGTGGTATTCGCGGCGAAGAAAAGGAGCCAGTGGTGAGTTCAGAAATACCGGAAATGACGCCCAAAGAGCTGAAGGCGCGGCTGGATCGCGGAGACGATCTTTTTATTCTCGACGTGCGCGAACCTCACGAATACCAGATCTGCAATCTTCAAGGGCATTTGATTCCACTGGGTGATTTGCCAAAGCGCATCAGTGAACTGGACAGCTCGCGCGAAATCGTGGCGCACTGTCGCAGCGGCAAGCGCTCCGCCGACGCCGTACAGTTTCTGAGCAAGGCAGGTTTCCGAAAAGTGTGGAATTTGAAGGGCGGAATTTTGGCGTGGTCGGATGAAGTGGATCCGTCGGTCCCCAAATATTGAGTTCGAGGGCATTTTGGCGAAAGGATGAAATGGCAGCGACGAAAATTACAATCCGAGACAATGGCTCGATCAAAATCGAGGGCGATTTTGAGATTGTTGATTCGCAAGGGCGCGTTTTTGGGCTTGGCGGACGCACCCAGGTGGCGCTATGCCGCTGCGGCCAGTCCGCGAATAAGCCGTTTTGCGATGGCAGCCACAAGCAGTGCGCGTTTGAGAGCGTTGTCGTCGCAAGAGAATTGCCTCCGAAAGACACGCCTCCTCCGCCTCCAAAAATGTGAAGGCGTCCTGATTCCTACAGTGGAACGCACGATTCAGTTGGTAACCTTTCGTCCCCTCGCAGCTTGCGCCCACCGCAGGCGAAACAGCACCGGAAGCACCCACCGCCATAAGTTCAGCATAAACAAATAGTTGCAATACCGCTTTGTAGGGTGTCGAACGGCGACTCGGTTGCTCTACTGTTTCATCTTGGGGGGACTTGTGTGTTCCGGGGGCACGATTGGGCCTGTCAGTTAAGCAAGCGATTGCATCGAAACAATTCAAATGGGGCGCCTTTTGGACCGTACTGACGGTTCTTTTCACGATTTTTCTGTGGTCGCTTCGGCGCTACGATTATTACCCCGACCCGCTGCTTGAACGTTACCTTCAGCTCGCCGGCACCGTTCTCGCCTTCACGTTTGCCGCAAACGCGTTCGTTCGTTTCCGCGGATTGCACGACCGCATCTCGCTGATCCTCGCTTTCGGATTTGGACTGGCCGGGCTGATCGAGATGGGCGCCAACCTGACGCCGCATATCGTCAGCTTGCAGGCTTCCGTTCCGCTTTCCTGGATGGTCAGCCGCACGCTGCTGGCAATTTTGCTGGTCACGGCGCTGGCGATTGAGCGGAGTGTATCTTTCTCCCGTGAACCCAATCGCGAGATAGCCTGGGCGCTGCTGATCGTTGGCTTGATTTCCTATCTCACCAGCGTGGTGTACTTCGCGGTGCCAGCGGCGGTGAAGATCTATCCTCATGCATTCATCCCGCGGCCCTGGGATTTGGTTCCTGCGGCGATTTATGCAGTCGC
The DNA here is from genome assembly GCA_035307965.1 of Candidatus Acidiferrales bacterium. Classification (GTDB taxonomy): domain Bacteria; phylum Acidobacteriota; class Terriglobia; order Acidiferrales; family UBA7541; genus DAHUXN01. The sequence continues at coordinate 109,197 of DATGHO010000040.1, forward strand.
TACAGTCGGTTTCTGGCGACGGCTGAAGCATGCGGCCTCCGCTCTGGATCGTTCCCTATTTTTCTGTGCGTTCATCAATGTGGCCTGCCACATCACGATGAGCCAGTCCTCGGTGCGCTTCGACGCAGCTTCCGGCGCAGCGCAATTCCTCGAAGCCGCGGGCTATGCCATCGTGCTGGCAGGCGCGCTCCTCGATAACGCCAAACTTTTTGACCAGGTCAGCCGCCTGGCCATCAGCGATCCGCTCACCGGCTTGGCGAACTACCGCCGCCTGCTCGAAGTGATGGAACTGGAACTGCAGCGCGCGCAGCGCACCAATCGCGTCTTCGCGGTGGTCCTGCTGGATCTCGATGGCCTGAAAAAGATAAATGACAACCATGGGCATTTGGTCGGCAGCCATGCCCTGAAGCGTCTCGCAAACGTTCTTCGCGTCCACTGCCGCGGAATGGATACGGCGGCGCGCTATGGCGGAGACGAATTCGCGCTGGTTCTGCCGGAAGCGGAGGAAGCTGTCGCTGTGCAGGTGACGCACCGCATTCGCAAACGTTTGCTCGAAGATGGACAGCAGCCGCGCATTTCCGTCAGCGCCGGCGTCGCCGTTTATCCGCGAGATGGTTTGACCATTGAAAAGCTGCTCAATTCGGCCGATAGCACGCTTTATGCCATGAAGGCGAACCGCAGTTCGCAGGGCGGGGAAAATTCACAAGCAAATCCTCACGGAAACCAGGGGGCAGAAGAATGGCGACCGAAGGAAGAGAGAAATTTCAGGATTTCCAGATAGAACGAAGCGAGCCGCGTCTGCCGATGCAGGTTGGCGTGCGTATTTCTGGCAATGCTTTCACGCCGGGACTCGAAACTACATTCACGGAAAACGTCAGTTCGCGCGGGGCGCGGGTGCGCAGCGTCCGGCGATGGAACGCGGGTGAAAGCATTTGCGTAATGTCGCTCACGGAAGGATTCCGCTCGCTGGCTCGCGTGGCTTATTGCGAACCCAATCGCGATATGGGCTTTGCGATTGGCGTCGAATTCTTGGAGCTTGAGGGACAGTGGGTGCTCGCTTCCTCCAGGTCGCCGGCCGACGTCGCTTGATGCGCCGGCTTTTTTTTTGCAGCGCGCCCGCCTTATTGAACGAAGCCGACGGTTGGCTCGGGCGTTGGCCCCGGGCCTTCGGAAATAGGTCCAAACTGCGCTTCATAGCGCGTGATGTTTTCGGTCAGCGCGCGCAGCAGCCGCTTGGCGTGTGCCGGACTCACGATGACGCTGCTCACCAGCTTTCCCTGCGGGACGCTGGGGAAAATGTAAATGAAATTCAGCGTGAATTCTTCTGCGTTGTGATGAATCATCACCAGATTCGAATATTGCCCGACCAACTCCTTTTCGTCGGCTTTGATTTGCACCTGCTGTTGCTGCTGTTTCGGCGCTTCGGCCATGAAATCCTCCGCGTGGCGTATTCCCGCCCACTATAGCAGAAGTAAAAGTCGCGTTGACGTTAGATGTTTTTGGCGGAATGCGGTTGCGGGATGCGCACGGTATGGCCTCGGGGTCGTTGACGCGCCTTTGAGTTAAGTGTAGTTTAGCTAATGAGTTTAGCGCGGTTAAGTTATGCCAGACCGGAAAAAAAATCCCAATACGCCCGTCTTTCAGCCCGCGCAGCCGACCACTCAGTCTGCATCGTCGTCCTCCATCGGACCCCAATTAGCCGGTCTGCTCACGCATGAGGATCTCGACCGCGCGCAGGACCGCTGGCGCGTCGCGCGGGCGCGCGGGAAAGGCCGCGCTGCGCTCTCCTTCAGCAACCTCCGCTTGCTCTGGCTGCTGGTGGGGCCGGGCGTGCTGGTTTTTCTCGGCGAAAACGACGCTCCCAGCATGCTTTCGTATTCGGCAACGGGCGCCCGCTATGGCGTGGGCTTCTTCATTCCGTTTTTTGTGCTCACTTTCGTGATGGGATTCATCGTGCAGGAAATGACTGTGCGCCTGGGCGCGGTGACGCATCGCGGCCACGCTGAATTGATCTTCGATCGGTTCGGCAAATTTTGGGGTTTTTTTTCGATGGCTGACCTGGTGCTCGGAAATTTCCTGACGCTGGTCGCTGAATTCATCGGCGTACGCGCCGGCTTGAGTTTTTTTGGAGTGCGCCCCGGCGTGGCCGTGGGCGCTGCCCTGCTGCTGGTCTTCGCGGTGATCACTACGGGGCGCTACTGGACATGGGAGCGAATCACCCTCGGCCTTGCGATTTTCAACTGCCTGTTCATTCCCGCCGCGCTTCTCGCGCATCCTGACTGGCCTGCGCTGGGCCACGCCGTGATTACGTGGACGCCTTTTCCGGGCGGCGACAGGGCCGAAATTATCTTGCTGATTCTTTCCACCATTGGCGCGACGGTCACGCCCTGGATGCTGTTCTTTCAGCAAAGCGCCGTCGTCGACAAAGGCATGCAGCCGCGCGATATTTCCGCGGGCCGCGTGGACACTTTTCTGGGCGCTGCGATTGCCGCTCTCGTTGCGATCGCCGCTTTGGTGGCCACCGCTCCGCTCTTTCACCATGGAATTGCCGCCGCCGATTTTCAAGCCGCGCAATTCGCACAGGCGCTTGAGCCGTTGATTGGCCGCGCGGGCGCCGCACTTTTTGCGCTGGGAATTTTGGAGGCGGGCGTTGTGGCCGCAATTGCCATTTCCACTTCCTCGGCGTACGCGTTTGGCGAAGTTTTTGGGACGGCGCACAGCTTGAATCGTCCATTCCGCGAGGCGTGGCCGTTCTACCTGATTCTGTTCGGCTCGGCGTGCGCCGCAGGTGCGCTCGTGCTTGTTCCGCACGCGCCGCTTGAATTCATCGTGCTGGTAGTGAACGTTATTGCCGTGCTGGCCATGCCGCCCGCTCTGGCGTTTTTGATGATGCTGGTGAACGATGCGCAAATCATGGGCGAGTACGTCAACACTTTCTGGCAGGATGTGGCCGGCGTCACGGTGACGGTGTTGCTGGTTGTTGCGGGCTTGGGATTCGGAATCACCACAGTATTCCCGCAAATCCTGGCTCGTTGAAGCTGCTAAAGCTTTTTGCGAATACGCTAGAAGGTTTCATGGAATCGAAAAAGAAAGAAGAAAAAACCGCGTTCATTCCGCAAGGGTATAAGCAGGAAGCGCTGCGCGCCGGGCATCCTGACCTGAAAGACCCTGAAGTCGTGCTTTCGCTGCTGGAAGCTGATCAAGTGGTCGCCGCCAAGCAGCGCACTCGGTTTGGCCGCAGGGAATTGTCATTCAAAGTGCGGCTGATGCTGTGGGGGCTACGAATTTACGTCGCAATCATGCTGGTGATTGTTGCCATTTCCGTCTTTCGAGCGCTGCATGGCCATTGATTGTTCTCAGGGGAACTTTTCAGCAGCGGCTCGCGTCTCAAGAATATTCTCGATGACGCGCCCATTTTTCGTTGCGGCTTTGCTCACGGTCAGCTTTGCAATTTGTGGCTGCGGAGGCTGGAACGTTCCGCCCGAGGCGAAAACCTGGAAAAATCCGGTTCCCTTAGATCCAGCGACGCTTGCCGCCGCGCGCCAGCTCTACGTCAACAACTGCCAGAAGTGCCACGGGATTCGCGGAGACGGTAAACTGCCGCCGGACTCGACGTATTTCTACTCGACCAAGCCGACGAATTTCACTAATGCGCGAATCGTGGATGCGATGAGCGATGGCGTAATTTTCTGGAAGATCACTCACGGGCGCAAGCCCATGCCGGCGTTCAAGAACAAGCTCAGTGACGAGCAGCGCTGGGAACTGGTGAATTTAATTCGCGCCTTCGCCCATCCGCCGAACCCCGCCGCTAGGTAATCACACCTTCATTTGATTTTTGCCAGCGCTCTCGCATTCCACTTTCCGGCGGCGTGTACAAAATGCGAGGTTAGGAACATGTTTAACGTCACGAGCACCCGACCTGCGAGTTGTGAGATCCGCTTGGCAATTTTCTTCAGCGCCGCTGAGTCCGTAGTAACAGCATGCGAATTGGCTTGGCAGCGGATTCAAGCCGTATTGCTAGGTGTTCGGCTCGTAGCGCAGCGCGACCGCGCCGGAGCTGAGCTCGAGGCGGCTTACGAGCCGCAAGTCGACATGCTTCGACAGGCCCGCGAACAACGCTGGGCCGTGGCCCGCTAGCCTGGGATGCACGACGAACTCGTATTCATCGATCAATCCAAGCTCGGCGAGCGCCAGCGGGAGCTTTACGCCTCCGGCGAGCAGCCCCTTACCCGGCTCGCGCTTGAGCTGCTGAACGGCCGTACCTAAATCGCCGCGCACGAGCTCGGCGTTCCAATCGACGCGGTCGAGTGTGCTGGACACGACGTACTTCTTTGCCGCGTTGATCGTGCGGGCGAAGGGTTCCATCCACTCAGGCCTCGCTGCCGTCTGCGCGGGCGGCCGGAACGCTGCCTCCATCATTTCGTAAGTGACGCGGCCAAAGAGGAGGGCATCGGCCTGGTCGAGGTTGTCGATGGCGTGACGATGCAAGTCTTCGTCGGCGGGAATTGCACGATGGTCGCAGCAGCCGTCCAATGTGATGTTGATGGAATAGCGAAGCGGTCGCATTACGCGAGAGTACCGCCGATGGGGTAGACGGGCAAGGTTGGTAATGTCAGTTTGAATTTTGACTCCTTGTGTCACGATCAAGAAGATTCAGACTGACGCACTACTGCAAGGTTAGAGCGCGCAGCGCGACGCAATTGGAATTTGGTGTTGGCTTGCCCGTGGGATTCACCATGCCAAACAGGGACGCGACGCGGGGAGTCGCGCGGACAGGGCAAGCCCTGCCCCTACGACGGGCGAATGTCGCAAGATCATAGGCTGAGAGAGTCTGTGCGAGAACTGCAAAATCTGTACTTCAGCGGCTAAAGCCGAACTGATTTTGCAGCGTTTACGTCGTGGCTGAAGCCACGACCTACAAAGATTCTCGAGTTGCCACACAGAATGCGCAGGGAGATATCGTCGAATTGAGGAGTGATGGTCGAGGCGGTTACACCTTCAAAACAACTTTTCCGAATTGTTCCCGGCGCTCGAGGCGTTCGTGGGCGGCGCGCGCTTCGGCGAGCGGAAAAATCTTGTCGACGACAGGATGGATGACTTTACGCGCGACGAGATCGAGGACGGGGAAAAGTTCGGCTCGGCTGCCCATGTAGGAACCCAGAATGGACAAGTGGCGGCTGAAGAGGAAGCGCAGATCGATGCGCGCGTCGTAACCGGTGGTGGCTCCGCAGGTGACCAGGCGGCCGTTGGACGCGAGACAGGCGATGCTTTGGTCCCACGTGGCCGTGCCGACGTGTTCGAGGACGACGTCAACGCCGCGGCGGCGATGGGTGAGGTTTTTGACTTCGGATTGCCAGTTGGGCTTGCTATGCAAAATGACGCGGTCGGCGCCGAGGGATTTGGTTTTAGCGATTTTTTCTTCGCTGCCGACGGTGGCGATGACGCGGGCGCTGAAAACTTTGGCGATTTGAATGGCGGCGCTGCCGACGCCGCTGCCTCCGCCGAGGATTAGGACTTCTTCAGCGGGCTGAAGTTTGGCGCGCACAACGAGCATGTGCCATGCGGTGAGAAAAACGAGCGGGACAGCGGCGGCTTCTTCGAAGGAAAGATCGCCGGGAAGCGGGAGGGCGTTGCGCGCAGGGGCGCAGACGTATTCGGCGTAGCCTCCGTCGCGAAGATAGCCGAAGAGGCTGTATTCGCGGCAGAGATTGTCGTTGCCGGCGAGGCAGGCGTGACAGTGTCCGCAGGAAATGCCGGGAGCGAGGACAACTTTGTCGCCGGCGCGGAGATGGGTGACGAGTTCGCCGATGGCGGCGATTTCGCCGGCGATGTCACTGCCGTTGATGTGCGGCATGGGAATTTTTATGCCGGGGATGCCATTGCGAATCCACAGGTCAAGATGATTCAACGCGCAGGCGCGCGCGCGGACGAGGACTTCATCGGCGCGCGGCTTGGGGTCAGGCACGTCGATGTATTGCAGGACTTCAGGGCCGCCGTGATGGGTAAAGATTACTGCTTTCATGCGGGAGTCTCCGTGAAAGACAGAAGCAGGAGTTTACCGCAAATCAATTCGAACGCCTCGTGCAGATTCTCGTAGATAACGGCGCATGGAATGGGAAGAGAGCGCTGCGATTGGCGTCAGACTTGATCCAACGCAGATTCTATGGCGTTGAGCAAATCGAGGAGGCGTTCGAATTCGGTCTGCAGGCGGATCTTGGCCGCGTCGTCCATTTCGCCGTAGCCGCGAAGCTTATCGGGAGTGGATTCTTCCAGGTTGACGATGCTGGTGGAGAGCAGCGCGCGAATTCTACGGCGGCGCGAATGAACGGAAACGTCCAGTTCGACCTCGGAGGAAATGCGGCGCAATTCGGCGCGGACCTTTTCCGTCATTTTCTGGAGCGTTTGGCGCTGCGCCGCTGTGAGGTCGTCGTTCACGCGGCGAAAGGGGCTGTCGGAATCGTGGAGCGCGGCGTCAATTTCGTCGCAGGCGCGCTCCAGGCCGCGCAGCAGCACTGAGACCACGCGGCGGTGATTTTCTCCGAGTTTCAGTTTGACAGGCATTTCGTGCTCATGAAGCGAATCGCCGCAATGGCTCATCCGCGATTCGCAGCGAATCGTCGGAAGTTTACTTCACGGCGCGGGCGATTGACAGCGGCGGGCGCGGGCCGTAACCTGAAATGGCGGCGCGAAAACGGCGAACCTCAGCGGCTAAAGCCGCCGGTATGCTTCGCAGTTGGCGGCACGCCTGAAGGTGTGCCCTTACAAAATCAGTTTCCACGGCCAGTCGAGGGAGTGACCTATGGATCTGTTCGAAGAAATTGTGCGGATGAGGCAGGCGGGGCAGCGCGGGGCGCTGGCTACGATTGTGCATACGAACGGGTCGATTCCGAGCTATGAGAGTTCGCGGATGCTGGTGCGTGACGACGGCTCGATTGCGGGGACGGTGGGCGGCGGCTGCGTGGAGGCCGAGGTGTGGGCCGCGGCGAAGGAAGTGATTCGCGAAGAAATGCCGCGGAAGATGACGTTCAGCTTGAATAACGAAGCGGCGTATGATGCCGGGCTGATTTGCGGAGGTACGCTGGAGATTTTTGTGGAGCCGATTTTACCACAGCCGAAATTGTATCTTTTTGGCGGCGGGCACGTGTCGACGGCGCTGGCGCGCGTGGCGCACTTGGCGGGATTTTCGATTGGGGTGATTGACGATCGCGAGAGTTTTGCGAATGCGGAGCGGTTCCCGATGGCGGAGGAGATTTGCACGAGTTATGAAGACGCGTTTGCGAAGATGAAGCCCAATGCCTCGGCGTATCTGGTGATTGTGACGCGCGGGCACAAGGACGACATGCGCGTGCTGGAATGGGCGGTGAGCACCGAAGCGCGTTACATCGGAATGATTGGCAGCAAACGCAAAGTCATTGCGGTGTACAAGGCGCTGGAGAAAAAAGGCATCGCCATGGAGAAATTTGCGCGCGTGCATGCGCCGGTGGGCCTCGAGATTGGCGCGCTGACTCCGGAAGAGATTGCTGTGAGCGTGACCGCGGAGCTGATTGCCGTGCGCAGGAATGCAACGGCGGGCGCGGCGCACAAATCGGTGCGTCTGGACGAAGTGCCGGCGCTGAAGCACGAATGAGCGCCAGGCTGGCCGTCGTGATTCTCGCTGCGGGCGAATCGCGACGGATGGGGCGTCCCAAGGCGTTGATTCCATTCCCTGAAGTAATTTCGTTCACAACGGCGCAAGGAAAACGGCCTGCGATGCAGGCCGCGGGCAGGGCAAGCCCTGCCCCTGCGAAGGCTGAGACATTTCCCGAGCGGGCGGGCTCCGCGGAGCCGGCCAGAGCGCAAACACCGCACCTGAAGGACGCCGCTACAGCGGCTGAAACAGCGTCAAAAACATTCTTGGGCCATTTAATCGAAGTGACGCGGCATCCGCGCGCGGGAATTTTACGTGTGGTCGTGGGGGCGCATGCCAACGAAATTCGCGCGGCGGCCAAATTGGATGCGGACGAACTCATTTTCAATGAAGAGTGGCAGCGCGGACAGCTTTCGTCTCTGCAAGCGGCAATTCGAAGCTTGCGGCCCGGTTCGGCCGACGGGATGCTGGTATGCCTGGTGGATCATCCGCTGATTTCGGCGGAGCTGGTGGCGCGAGTGATGGAGGCATTCGAGCGCGACAAAAACAAAATTGTGATTCCGACGTATCAGGGAAGGCGCGGGCATCCGGTGATTTTTCCTTCGGCGCTGTATCAGGAGTTGTTGACTGCACCGGAAGAGATTGGAGCGCGTGCGGTGGTGCGTGCGCACGCGAGGGACGTGCTGGAAATTCCAGTGGAAGAAGAAGGAGTGATATTGAATTTGAATGACGCTGAGTCGCTCCGGCAAAAAACCAGACAGAAGTGAGTGAGGCGGAGGCCGACACGAACCGGCCGCGTCCAGAAGTTCACTACCAGGTCATTCTTCAGAGATTTCCTTTCACACCACGACTGCGCGACTTGCCGTGCGGTTAGGGCATGGTTATGATGGCGTGCAGTAAATTCCCGTTTTCTGACAAGCCATTTGGGGACAAACGTGCTGAAGCCAGCCGCTGAAGCGGAAAAGCCGGAGCAGAATTCAACATTGTGGGAAGAGCGCTTTCGCGCGCTGGTGGATGCCGCAAAGGACTATGCCATCTTCTTGTTGGACCCGGAAGGGCGCGTGGTCACCTGGAATAACGGAGCGAAGCGCATCAAGGGCTACTCCGCCGACGAAATTATAGGGCAGCATTTCTCGCGCTTTTTCGCTCCGGAAGACGTGGAACTCGGAAAACCTGCGGAAGAACTGAAAACGGCGGCCACAGTGGGCCGCTCTGAAGAGCAAGGCTGGCGCGTGCGCAAGGACGGCTCGCGTTTCTGGGCCAATGTGGTGATTACCGCGATTCGCGGCAAAGACGGCGAACTGCTGGGATTTGCGAAGGTGACGCGCGACGTGACGGAGCGGGAGCGCGCCGACGAAGCGCTGCGAGAGAGCGAGAATCGCTTCCGCACTTTGTTCGAGTCGTCTCCAGACGCAATCGTTGTGACGGACAAAGAAGGAAAAATCAGCGAAGTGAACGAGCAGGTTGAGAAGTCCTTTGGCTACAACCGAGGTGAACTCGCCGGACAGACGATCGACATGCTGGTACCCGGCAGATACCAGCAGACGCACGCCCAGCTCCGCACCAGCTACACTAAGAATTTGCGGACGCGGCCGATGGGCGCTGGTCTGGAGCTCTACGGCAGGAGGAAAGATGGCACAGAGTTCCCGGTGGACATCATGCTCAGCCCGGTGGAAATGAAAGGCGGAACGCTGGTGTTAAGCGTGATTCGCGACCTTTCGGAAAAGGTGCGCGCCAAGGAGGCGCTGGAAAGAAAAGAGCGCGAGAAACAATATCTGAAGGAAGAGCTCAATCTGGAGCACAATTTCGAGGACATTATTGGGGAAAGCGTCGCCCTAAAGAGAGTGCTCAAGCAGGTGGAGTCGGTCGCGGCCACGGACGTGACCGTGCTGATCCTGGGAGAAACGGGCACGGGGAAGGACCTGGTGGCGCAAGCCATTCACCAGCTCAGCTCGCGGCGCGGACAAACAATTGTGAAACTGAATTGCGCGGCAATCCCCAGCGGCTTGCTCGAAAGCGAATTGTTTGGGCATGAGAAGGGAGCGTTTACGAGCGCGATATCCCAGAAAATTGGGCGGCTGGAACTGGCGCACCAGGGCACGCTATTTCTGGATGAAATTGGGGATCTTCCGCTGGAGCTTCAGCCAAAGATTCTGCGCGCGTTGCAGGACAAGGAATTTGAGAGAGTGGGCGGAACGCGCACCATTCCCGCAGACGCGCGGCTGGTGGCGGCGACGAATCGCAATCTTGAGCAGATGGTTGCGGATCGGCAGTTTCGCAGCGATCTTTATTACCGGCTGAGAGTTTTTCCAATCACGATTCCGGCGTTGCGCGAGCGCCGCGACGATATACCGCTGCTGGTTCAGTATTTCGTGGCCAAGCATGCCCGCCGAATGCATAAGCAAATCACGTCCATTCCGCCCGAAGTAATGAAGGCGCTCGAGAAATGGGACTGGCCGGGAAACATCCGGGAACTGGAAAACTTCATCGAACGCGCGGTGATTCTGTCGAAAGGGCCATCGCTGCGAGCGCCATTGGCGGAACTGGAGACTCTTTCTCAGGAAGCGCCAGCCGTTGAGGACAGGACATTGGAAACCAACGAACGGGAGCATATTCTGCATGTGCTGCGTGAGACTAAAGGAGTGATTGCCGGCTCAAAAGGAGCGGCTGCGCGGCTGGGGTTGAAACGAACCACGCTGAATTCCAAATTGAAAAAGCTGGATATCAAGCGCGAAGACTATATTCCGTCATAATGACGATATATCGTCAGTGACCTTCGTCACTCTGAACAGTGATTTGGCGCACCCTTCCGTGTGATCCCCGCAACACATTGTGTGGAAAGCACATGGCGGTTTCCATCCGGAAGCCTAGTTTGGCTCTGATATTGCGCTAAGAATAACGCTGGTAAGGGAAAAACCAACTGCTTAGCGAAACGGGCAGTTCGGGAGGGAGCGCACATGCAAGGACCATACGGTTTTGAAATGAGCGAAAGCTGCCAGTCGTGCAAGGTCAGGAATCTCGGCTTCTTTTGCCAATTCACGCCCAAGGCGGTGAAGGATTTCGATTCCCTCAAATCTGCGTCAGCGTATCCGGAAGGCGCGGTGCTGTTTATGGAGAGGCAGGATTCTCGCGGGGTATTTGTGATCTGCCAGGGCGAAGTGAAGCTTACAATCAGCTCGAGCGAGGGGAAGACGCTTATTACCCGGATTGCCAAGGCAGGCGAAATTCTGGGTTTGATGTCGGTTCTTTCCGCGAAACCATACGAGGTGACGGCGGTGACCCTGCGTCCGTGCCAGGTCGCATTTGTCCGTCGCGACGATTTCCTGCGGTTTTTGGCGCAGCATCCCGAAGCTTCGCTGGCGGTGATGAAGCAGTTGAGCGCAAACTATCACGGTGCTTGCGAACAATTGCGAACCGTTGGACTTTCCTCGTCGGCAGGGGAAAGACTTGCGAGGCTGCTGCTGGAATGGGCTGGAGGCGAGGAAAAGAAGCCGGGCACGCGGATTAAAATGCCGTTGACTCACGAGGAAATCGCCGAGTGCATTGGCAGCACGCGCGAAACGGTGACACGCACGCTGACGGAATTCAAAAACCGGCAGTTGGTGGTGCTCAAAGGCTCGACTTTGTTTATCGCCAATCGGGCCGGTCTCGAGAACATGGCAGCGGCGTAGGCAGGCGTAAAATTCGGCGAGAGCGCGTGAGAGGTGATTTCCTTTCCGTGGCGCGAACGAATTTCGCGGAATCAAAGTCTATCTTTGATTTCTAGCCAAGAGTTTTTCGGCCACCGCTTGAACTTTAAGGGCCGTACCCGGACATGCCAACGTCAGGGCAGGGAAAAAGCTTATCTGCTGGACTCAACTCTGACAGAACTCGCCTGCCAGACGCAAAAGAATCAAATCGGGCGTCAAATACGGACGCTGGGTCACGAATCATCGAAATTCCTTGAGAAAAGGGCCTCACTCCTCTCTCAGCCAATAAGCTTGCCATTTCCGTTGTAGAGTTATGCGGGGGCTCGGGCGAGCCCAAAATCGACAATGAGGAGAAAAATCACCATGACTTGGATCCGAACCACTCCGCCATCGGAGGCGACCGAGTCGCAGCGCCGCGCGATGCAGGAGCAAAGAAAAATGTATCCGGCGGAATACGCCACGCCTGTTTTTCCGACGAAGGACGGGCCGTCCGCAATCGTCGCGTCGCACACACTGATTCCAGACGCGCTTTTTCACGCCTTTTCAACGTTCGGCGCGCTGATGTCACCCGATTTGCCGCTCTCCCGGCGGCAGCACGAGATGATCGCTACTGTGGTGTCGGTGACCAACCGCTGCTGGTATTGAATCGAATCTCACGCAGAGTTTCTGCGCAGAGTGACGCTGGATCCGGACTTGGTGCAGGCGGTGCGGCGCGATTATAGAACCGCCAACCTGCCCGAACAGGAGCGCGTGATGCTTGACTACGTTGTGCGCCTGACAAAAGATGCGACAGCGATTAGTCAAGATGATCACGCGCGGTTGAAAGCAGTTGGATTCGATGACACAGCAATCCTGCAGATTACGCTGATCGCGTCGTGGTTCAATTACATAAACAGAGTTGCGGATGCGCTGGGAGTGGGACGAGAGGCGCAGTCTAACGCGGCCACTAACGTGTCGCGCGTGCCATAGCGTTTTCTTTCTTCATGGGCCTCTTTACGCCAGCGGCGGTTCCCGGAGATCGCCGCAACGTGATTCGATCTCTTGCGCGATTGCCAGCACGGTTTCCTCCTCGAAAGGCCGGCCGACAATCTGCACTCCGATGGGAAGGCCTTCAGGCGAGCGCCCTACCGGCACAACAACCGCTGGATTGCCGAGGGCATTAAACCACTGGCAGTAGCTCATCGCGTCGAGATATTCAACCGTGCGGCCCTCGATCTGCCATTTTCTCTCGCCGTGAACGAAAGCCGGTACGGCGCAAACCGGGCAAAGGAGAATTGGGTAGCGCTCCATCTGGCGAAGGAAACGGGCGCGAATGGCGTCGCGGTCGAGCAGAGTTTTCAGGAATTCGTCGATTGTCAATCGCGGCTCGGCGTCCACAATAGCAATAAATTCTCGCAAGATGGGGCTCAGCTCCGTTTCTCTGCCCTCGTAGAGTGGCCGGAAGGCGAGCTGGCCCGCGCGCGCGAAAAGATTCCACCAAATCTGGCGGACGGATTCGAATTCGCCAGGAAGAAACTGCTCGACAACGTGGCCGCCGGCGCGCAGAGCAGCCGCTGCGGCCTGAACTGCGGCGCGCGTTTCTTTTGTCACTGGGATTCGGCCATCGTCTTCAAAAACTCCGACGCGCAGTTGACGAACCTCGTTCTCCAGTGGAGCGCGCAGCGGCACTGGCGCGGACATCGCGTCTCCATCGTCCGGGCCGGCCATAATTTCGAAGAGCAGTTTCACGTCGCCAACTGTGCGCGCCATTGGCCCCACAACACCCAGCGATGCGAACGGTCCTGCGGATTCTGGAAAATGTCCGGTCGCCGGGATGCGGCCGGGAGTTGGCTTCAGACCGCAGATGCCGCTGTAATGCGCCGGCACGCGGATCGAGCCACCGCCGTCGCTGCCTACGCCGCCCGCGGAGCATTGCGCGGCAATCGCGGCGGCTTCGCCTCCGCTGGAGCCGCCCGGCGTGCGATGCAAGTCCCAGGGATTATTGGCGCGGCCAGCGAGGCGATTGTCGGTTTCATAGGCCATCAGAAATTCCGGCGTGTTGGTGTTTCCAAGCAGAATCGCTCCCGCGCGGCGCAGGCGAGAAACCAGAGGTGCGTCATTTTGCGCCACATAATTTGCGCGCAGGCGCGAACCGCAGGTGCAGGGCCAGCCAGTCACGTCAATGGAACTCTTGATGGTAAGCGGCACGCCATGCAAGGGGCCTAATTTTTCGTCGGATTCGAGAGCCGCTTCGGCGGATTTTGCCTGGCGACGCGCTGCGTCGAAGTCCATGTGCACGAATGCGTTGAGCTGCGGATTCAGCCGCGCGATGCGTTCGAGATGGGCTTCAACCAAACTCGTGGGTGTGATTTCGCGGCTTCGGATTGCTGCGGCCATTTCCGCGGCAGAAAGAGAGGTCAAACTTTTTGAACGCTGCACAGCGTGTTGTTGCATGACAGCTCCCGTATGGAAATTACGAGCAGCACAGTCTATCACTTTTATTTTGGCGCGCAGCCTGCCGCCAAAGCGACGGACTTTTTCGCTGTGAATAGCAACGCAAGAAACGAGCGCATCGAGTTTTCGTTATTCTATGTGCAGAATCCACTTGCAAGCGTGATTTCCCTTCGATAGGCTGATGCGCATTCAATCGCTTCATCTTTTTTGTGACTATCTTTTGAAGGGGCGTTGATGTTCGGATCGTGCCGAAGAACAAGATGAGAAAAGTCTTCCCGGGCCTGCTTGCCGTACTTCTTTTCACCGCCATATACGAATATGCATGGCCGACTCCGACGATTCATTACTACGCCTTCGTGTTTCTGCACCTCATTGGCGGAATTGCATTTCTCCTGCTGCTCTTTTTCCTATTCGGCAAAATCTGGCGCGACTCGCGCGTTGTGGATCGCGCGGCATGGAGCCTGCTGGCCTTGGGCGGCTGCATTGGCGTTGCGCTGATTTTCACCGGCACGCTGCGGAATGATTTTCCGCTGCTCTACGTGCATATTTTCTCGAGCGTTCTGGGGGTCATTTTGCTTGTTGGCTCGTGGGCGGAGCGCAAGCGTCTCTTCGGCGCCGCGATTCCCGCTGCGGCCAGCTGGCTGGTGGTCATCGTGTTATTTGCTGCTATTTCTTACGGTGCGTGGTGGGCGCGCAATGTTCCGTGGCAGTCGTCATTCAAGATTGAAAATCCGAAAATTGCGCCGGCCACGATGAATGACGAAGGCGGCGGCGCAAACGGCCCATTTTTCCCGGGATCGGTTGAAGTGGCCAACCATGGAAAAATCCCTAAAAACTTTTTCCTAGAGTCCGAGACTTGCAAGCAGTGTCACGCAGATATTTACCGCGAGTGGGACAGCTCCGCGCACCATTTTTCATCGTTTAACAATCAGTGGTACCGCAAGAGCATTGAGTACATGCAGGACACGGTGGGGATCCGCCCATCGAAGTGGTGCGCAGGTTGCCACGATCCGGCGCTGCTTTTGACCGGAATGTTCGACCAGCCCGTGCGGCAAATCGAAAATACTCCCGAGGGGCAGGCGGGCCTGGGATGCGTGATGTGCCACTCCATCGTCGCCGTTCAGTCCACGATGGGCCAGAACAATTATGTCCTGGAATATCCTCCGTTGAATGACCTGGCGACCAGCAAAAATCCTGTGGTGCATCACTTAGTTGATTTTCTGCTGAAATTGAATCCCGAGCCGCATCGCCGCGTGTTCATGAAGCCGTTTGTGAAAAATCAGACAGCGCAATTCTGCTCGGCATGCCACAAAGTGCACCTCGATTTTCCGGTGAATCATTATCGATGGACGCGCGGCTTCAACGAATACGACAACTGGCAAGCCAGCGGTGTTTCCGGCTTCGGTGCGCGCTCTTTTTACTACCCGCCGCATCCGGAAACGTGCACAGACTGCCATATGCGTGCGGTACGTTCGAATGATTTTGGAAATTACGCAGGGTTCATCCATTCGCACCGCTTTCCCGCAGCCAACACGGCATTGCCATACGAAAATGAAGACGCGAAGCAGCTTGAAACCGTCGAGAATTTTTTGAAGGCCAATCAGGTCAGCGTAGACATTTTTGGAATTTCGCCTGAACCGCTACTTGCCGGTAAACCGACTGCTCCGGTTGTGAGGGCTCCCGGCGGTTTTCCGCAGGCGCAAACGACTTTCGGTGTGGGCGAGGAAGCAGAGTTCCACGCGCCCGCGGGACAAGAACAATTTGCCACGCCCGCGTCGCGGCTCAGCGCGCCATTTGGCCGTTTTCCGATCGAGGTTCGCCGAGGAGACACCGAACGCGTCGATGTAGTGGTTCGCACGCGCGGCGTTGGCCATTTCTTTCCCGGCGGCACGGTTGATGCGTTCGATCTCTGGCTCGAACTGCAAGCCAAAGACGAAAACGGGCGCACAATTTTTTGGAGCGGCGAGACAGGCCCGAACGGCGATGGCGACGGGCTAGTCGATCCCGGCGCGCAATTCTACCGCGCGTTGCTGATTGACGCCCACGGCAATCCTATCAACAAGCGCAATGCCTGGGCCGAGCGCGCGGTCATTTACGTGCGGCTGATTCCTCCGGGAGCAGCCGACACAGTTCACTATCGGTTGTACATTCCGAAGGACGCCGGCAACCGCATCACATTGACCGCCAAGCTGAACTATCGCAAGTTTACATGGTGGTTCACGCATTTCTCTTTTGCGGGAATTCACGATCCGCAACAGCACGGTCCTGCCGTCTCTCCCGATTACGACGACACGAAATGGAGTTTCACGGGCAGCACGAAAGGCGATTCCGGCAAGCGATCCGGCATTCCCAACTTGCCCATCGTGGTGATGGCGGAAGATAAAGCGGTACTGAACGTGTTGCCAGCGAGCGCTCCTTTGCCCAAGCCGCACGTCGAAGTCAAAGCGGCGGATTGGCAGCGCTGGAATGATTACGGCATCGGGCTGCTACTGCAGGGCGATTTGCAAGGCGCCGAATCAGCCTTCGAGAAAGTGGCGCAAGCCGCGCCAAATCGCGGCGATGGCTGGGTCAATATGGCGCGTGTGCGCCTGCAAGAAGGAAATTTGTCCGGAGCGGCAAAGGCGCTCAAACAGGCGCTAAAAGTGGCGCCAAATCTGGCCAGCGCACATTATTTTTATGCGAGCCTGTTGCGCGATGAAGGAAAATATGATGCGGCAATTGCGCAACTGCAAATTACGCTTCGGCAATATCCGTACGATCGCGTCGCGCGCAACGATCTGGGCCGAACGCTTTTCCTTGAGCGGCACTATCACCGGGCGGTTCGCGAATTTCAGAAGGTGGTCGCGATTGATCCGGAGGACGTCGAGGCCAACTACAACCTCATGCTTTGCTACAACGGGCTCGGGCAGACCAGTCGTTCTCGAGAGTATGAAGTGCGCTATTTGCGTTTCAAGGCGAATGAGGCGGAAGGCTCTCTGACTGGACCTTATCTCCGCGACCATCCGAACGACAACAATGAGAGCCAGCCGATTCATGAAATCGATTCAGGGCCGCTCAAGCCAGCTACCTCGGCCTACGCCACACCGAGCAAGCCAAAGGCCTCTCGTTGATGAGCGCACTCCGTCGCAACTTCTGGCTGGTGGCAGCTCTGCTGGTTATCATTTCTTCATTTGCGGGCCTGGCCGCGGAGAAGCCCGCAGCATCAGCGATTCGGTTCGACGATGTGACTCGTGCCGCTGGCATTCATTTCATTCACAACAATGGCGCGTTTGGAAAGATGTGGCTGCCGGAGGCCATCGGCTCGGGCGTCGCGTTTATTGATTACAACAATGACGGCTGGCCGGACATTCTGCTCATTAATGGCACAGATTGGCCGGGTCATGGCAATCGCCACACGTACATGGCGCTTTACCGCAACAATCACAACGGCACATTCACGCATGTGACGCGCCAGGCTGGCCTGGATGTGGAAATGCACGGCATGGGCGTGGCGGTCGGCGACTACAACAACGATGGCTGCGACGACATTTTCGTCACCGCCCTCGGCCAAAGCCACCTTTTCCGCAACAATTGCAACGGAACGTTTACCGACGTCACCAAGCAAGCGGGACTCTGGGGCCACGATGAATTCAGCACGAGTGCGGCCTGGCTGGATTACGACCGCGACGGACGCCTGGACTTGCTGGTTGCAAACTACGTACAGTGGACGCCCAAAACCGACATCTACTGCACTCTTGACGGCCGCACCAAATCCTATTGCACGCCACAGGCTTATCATGGCGCGTCGCTGCGCCTCTGGCACAATAATGGCGATGGGACTTTTACCGATGTCACCAAAAAAGCCGGCCTCTACGATCCGACGTCGAAGAGTTTGGGAATCACTGTTTTCGACGCAAACAATGACGGCTGGCCGGACATTTTCGTAAGCAATGACACGGAGCCGAACAAACTGTACATCAACAATCACAACGGAACGTTCACCGAGAAGGGAGTAATGTCGGGCGTTGGCTTCAGTGAAGACGGTATCGCGCGCGCGGGCATGGGTACCGCGGCAGCCGATTATGACCATTCGGGCCATTCCAGTATCCTCGTCTCCAATTTTTCGAATCAGATGCTCGGGCTATATCACAACGAAGGAAATGGGCTTTTCGTGGATGAAGCGCCTCACTCTGAGATCGGCCACTCGAGTCTGCTGACGCTTGGTTTCGGCTGCTTTTTCTTCGATTACGACAACGATGGCTGGCCCGACATTTTCGTCGCGAATGGCCATATTCAGCGCGATATCCAGGTGGTTCAACGCGAAGTTCACTATGCGGAGCCGCCCCTGCTCTTCCGCAATTTAAGCGGCGGAAAATTCGCCAATGTGACTTCCAAGATGGGAGCCTCGTTCAACGTTCCGCGCGTGGCGCGTGGCGCTGCTTACGCCGATGTTTACAACGACGGCAAGCTGGATATTCTGATTTCGACGAACTCGGGCCCCGCGGTTCTTTTTCGCAACGAGGGCGGCGCAAATCATAGTTTGCGCATCAAGCTAGTGGGCACGAAATCCAATCGCGATGGCATCGACAGCGAAGTGCGGGTAACTTCCGGCGGCATGACGCAGGACAAAATGCTCGCCAGCGGTTCGAGTTACTTGTCCGCCAGCGAGCTTGTGCTCACTTTCGGGCTTGGCCAGAATACCACCGCGCAGCAGGTGGAAATCCATTGGCCCAGCGGACAAGTTGACCGCCTCAAAAAAGTCTCAGCAGGCCAAACGATCACGGTAAAGGAAGGCGTTGGCATCATTGCAGCCAGACCCTACCAAAAAGGCTGAGTTGCCGGAGGTCCGCAGGCTTTTGTGGCTGACCGTCGCGCTCATTGGGTTCATGGCGCTCTTAACTTTCCTTGCGGCTCGAATGCGCGTTTCCGCGCAATCTACTTCGCAATCCACTCCAAAATCAGTGAATGTCGATGCCGCGAGAGATAACAACCTTGGCGTTGCCTACATGAATCGCCAGCAACAAAAATCTGCGCTGGCGGAATTCGAGAAGGCCTATGCGCTCGATCCCCATCTCTACGCCGCGCGTTTGAATCAAGCCATCGCCCTTCTGAGCCTGGGCAATTTCCCGGAAGCGCAGTCGATTCTAAACGAAGCGGCGGCGCGCCAGCCGAAAAATCCACGCGTCTGGTACAACCTGGGGCTCCTGCAGAAATCTCTCGGCCATCCGGAGCCTTCCGCGCGCGATTTCGAGCGTGTGATTGCTCTCGACCCGAATGATGCCGATGCGCATTATTTTCTCGGCCAGGATTACATGGCGCTCCGCCAGTACACAAAGGCCATTGCCGCTTTTCAAGCTGCGCTGGAACTGAATCCGCTTCACGCCTCTGCCGCGTTCGCCATCGCGCAGGCGTATCAGCGGTCGGGCGATACTGCTCGCGCCCGCGAATATCTGGTGCGTTTTGAAGATGAAACGGAAAAGAAAATCGCCACTCCGATGAGCATGATTTACGGCGATCAGGGAAAGTATTCGCTCGCCGAGCAAGTTCCTCCGGGCGTCGAAGCTGTTCCGCCCATGACTCCGGTCCATTTTGTGGACGTGACTGCCGAGTCCGGCCTGCCCACGCGCGCCGCTCCGCTCGATGCATCTCTCCATCAAGATTCGCAGGCCACATACTTCGGCTCCGGCGCGTGCGTCTTCGATTTCGACGGCGACAATCGTCCCGGGACTTTTCTGGTCGATGCCGATGGCAGCGGCCATCCCGGCCTCTATCGCAATCTGGGCAGCGGCCGCTTTGAAGATGTCACCCGAGAGTCTGGCATCTCGTTTCCCGCCGTCGGCAGTGGCTGCACTGTGGGCGATTATGACAATGATGGCCGCCCTGACCTCGCCGTCAGCTATCTTGGCGGCGTTGCGTTGTTTCACAATGAAGGCAATGGAAAATTTCGCGACGTCACCAAATCCGCCGGCATTCAGGTCACCGGTCGTCCGATGGGCCTCACGTTCGTCGACTATGATCACGATGGCGACCTGGATCTTTTTGTCACGCGCGACAACGGCGGCAACGAAATGTGGCGCAACAACGGCAATGGAACTTTCACTGAAGTCACTTCGCAAACGGGCCTGACCGGCAGTTCGAGTTGGGGCGCCACGCTCAGCGACATCAATAATGACCGCGCCGTCGACCTTGTGGTCTCTCCGATGAAGGGCCCACCTGCTATTTATTTCAATCCTCGAGAAGGATTGTTCCGAGCCGTGCAGCCGTGGAAAACCGCAATTTCTCCCGCCGTCGGCGTTTTAGCTCTCGATTTCAACAAAGATGGCTGGATGGACCTCGCTTTCACACACGCGGCCGCCCCGGCTCTCTCTTTGTGGCGCAACATCGATGGCAGGAATTTTGCTCCGGTCAATTTGCCAAAACTGAATTGGACGCGTGCCTGGGGCCTTACTTCTCTCGATTACGACGATGACGGCTGGCTGGATCTCGCTGCTGTTGGCGAAGATTCATCCGGCGGCGGCCACATAGCTCTGTTGCGTAACGAAGGCCCTGCCGGTTTTCGCGACGTCTCGAAAGACGCCGGTCTGGACAAAATTCATCTCGTCCAGCCGCGCTCAATCGTTGCTGCCGATTTCTTCGGAGACGGCGCTGCAAGCCTGCTCATCACGCAAAATGGCGGCCCTCCCGTCCTGCTGCGCAACGTCGGAGGCAATCGCAATCATTGGGTGCGGGTCGCGCTGCGAGGCCTCGCCGACAATAAAAGCGCCATCGGAACGAAAGTCACAGTGTTTGCCGGCGCTCTGAAGCAAAAATTCGAAATTCCCGCCGCTTCCGGTTATCTCGGACAAAGCGACACGACACTCACCGTCGGTCTTGACGGCGCAACTCAGGCGGATATCGTTCGCATGTTGTGGCCCACCGGCGTGCTGCAGGACGAAATCAATCTGGCGGCGAATTCCACGCATGCCATCGCCGAGCTCGATCGCAAAGGCAGCTCTTGCCCGCTTCTATTTGCCTGGAATGGCCACACTTTTCAATTCATCTCCGACATGCTTGGCGCCGGCATTCTGGGCCACTGGGTCGGGCCCGGCGCGCGCAACGTCTCTGACCCCGACGAATATCTCAAAGTGAGCGCCTCTGTTGCCCCACGCAAGAACGGCCTTTTGAGTTTTCGCCTTCTCGAGCCGATGGAGGAACTGGACTACCTGAACAAAGTTCGCCTGCTCGCAATTGATCACCCTGCGGATGTTGAAGTCTACCCGAATGCGCATTTCTCGATGAATCCGCCGTTTCCTTCCTTTCAAGTGATTGCCGCTCGCGGCGCGCGGCCGCCTCTCGGCGCATGGGACAATCGCGGGCGCAATATTCTGCCCGAGCTGCTGAAAGCCGACCATCACTTTGTGAAGGGCTTCGCGCCCTTGCCCTATGAAGGATTCGCCAAGCTGCACTGGATTGAGCTCGATTTGGGCGCGTGGAATCCGCATAATCCGCTGCATCTGCTGCTCGATGGTTTCACGGATTATTTTTCCGCGAGTTCTCTCTATGCCGCCTGGCAGGCAAGATTGAAGCCAATTTCGCCCTACATCGAGGCGCAAGATTCCTCGGGCCACTGGCGTCGCGTCGTTAACGACATTGGCTTTCCTGCGGGCCTGGAACGCACGATGACGGCCGATCTCACCGGCAAACTTCCGCCGGGCACGCGCCGCATTCGCATCGTCACCAACTTGAAGATTTACTGGGACCGCATTCGCATCGATAATTCACCGGCAAGCACGCCATACCGCGTCTCCGAGGTTCCGCTCGCTGGCGCGCGACTCGAATTTCGCGGCTATCCAAAATACGTGGAAGGCAGCATGCCCGCCGACTTGAGCTATGTCTATGACGAGGTCAGTTCGACAGGCCCATACGCGCAGCAAGCCGGAAACTATACTCGTTACGGCGATGTGCTTCCGCTGCTCAAACGCGCCGACGAAGAATATGTAATTTTTGGCTCAGGGGACGAAGTCGCTTTGAACTTTAATCCGGCGTCTCTGCGGAAATTGCAGGCAGGCTGGGTGCGCGATTATTTCTTCTACGCCGACGGTTTCGACAAGGACATGGATTTTTACGCAAAATTTGGCGCGACCGTTGACCCGCTGCCCATTGATGCGGCTCGCGCCTATCCTTATCCGCGCGGAGTTTTGTATCCCGAGGACTTTCGCCACCTCGAATATCTTTTGCTCTACGACACTCGCGCGGTCTCCGGCGCGCCGCCCGCCAGCTATCGCTTCCACTACCGCAACGAGCCCTAGCTTGTCCTAGCCCCATTCTTGCGTCCGGCGCGGGGCGGATGTATCTTGGCGCTTCGGAGCACAAATCGAAGCGGACAAGCGGGGAGTAAACGTCCGAAGTAAATCAGAGCACGGGGAGGAATGCAATGAAGTCCGACCGGCGGCAAAAGCAGAAGCGGCTCACGCGAAGAGAATGGATGAAGGCTGCCGCTTCGGTCGCAGCCACAGCGCTCGTTCCCGCCGACGCACTGAAGGCATGGAGCGCGTCTCCTGCCGCTCTCCACAGCCCGACGCCTGCGCGACAGGAAAGCCACCCGCGCGAATGGACCGGCCATAACCGCAAGCTCGGCGAATATCATCTCGAGGCCGGATACCCCGCTTACGCGCCGCATCCGCGATACATCGGCGAACTGCGCGGCACTTGGGCGCAAATGGGCAAACAATACGGCGAGCGCGCGGGCGATTTAATCCGTATGGTTTACGAAGGCTGGTATCGGGAATTGCTGCCGATTCAAGGCAGCCCGGAAGTGATGGCCGCTTATTTGCGGCAGCAAGAAGCATATTACGAAACGCTGGTGCCCGAAGCGCTCGAGATGATGCACGGCATCGCTGACGGCGCTGCGGCGGAGCTGGCCGCTTCCGCTTTTCCTCGCGAACTCAGCCATTTCGACAAAATCCTGATGATCAACAGTTATTTCGGATTGATGGGCAAGCCGCCCGTGTCGCAGACTGCCGAATTGGTGTCCGGAGATGAGGAGGTCCACTGCTGCAGCGGCGCGGTGATGCTTGCAGGAGCCACACGCGACGGAAAAACCATCCACGTCAGCTCCGAGGATCAGCACTTTTTTCCGCAGGAATATCTGGTCACCTTCATCGCTCAGCCAAGCGACCGGCGGGCGCACCGCTTCACGGTCACGGATTCGGCAGGCGAAATCGGCAGCGAGCACGCGCAGAACGAGCGGGGAGTGACAGTCAGCGGTTATGCGGGCGGGGGGATCGGCATTCTCGGGCCGACATTGGCCCAGCCTTTCTCCGGCTATCGCCGGCCGGGACTGGACTGGCAAGTGGGCGATTTTTATGCGGCGGCATTCGCCAACGATGCGTGGCATGCGGTCGAGTTGCTGACTGTGGGCCGGCCGGAATATCGCGCGAAGTCTGGCCGGAAGATCGTAATTGGCAAATGCACGTTCGGAGCGAATTGGGTTATCTCAGACAGCGATCATGCCTTCGTGGTCGAGAGTATCCCCGCCGACCAGCAGGGGCAAGCGCGTTACGCCGTGCGCGTGCCCGGAGACGCGGGCGAGAAAAATGCGCGCTACATCGCCTCCACGAACAATGTCGAGGCAAAAGACAGTTACAACGAAGAGAATGTCCACGATCCGGTGCATCCAATGAGCCAGCACGGCAACAGCACACAGCGCGCCACTTATTTTGGATTAAACAGTTCCGGCATGCGCTTCTGGACGTTCATGCAGCTGATGGAAAAGCATTATGGCGAGATCACCGTCAAGATGGTGCAGGATTGGCGCAGGACGCATTTCGTTTACGATCGGGCGGGCGTTCAGCACGATCACGTGGAAGTGGACGGCCGGCAGGTTCCCATATTTCTCGAGCCACGCGCGGCCACGCTGTGCCGGCACACTTCGGGCCCAGCCGGAGTGGACACCTTCAAGGGCATAAATATTTACGTGAGCCTGTCAGTGGCGCAGGATCTGATTTCTTTCCGCACAAAAGGGCGTCCTTGCGAGTGGATCGGGCCGTGGGACCGCGTTTCGCTGCGGCAACTACCGGCCGTAGGCCGCGCATAAATCCCGCAGCACTATTGAAAAAGGGCGTGGTAACAAGCCTCCGCGCGGAAACCAGAACATGATCGCAGGACATCTGCGGAACGCGTCCGGTAGTGGGACGGCGAATCCCACGATCGACCGCGCAAAGCGAATCAAGTGGTCCCTGGAACGCATCTAACCTGCCCAGCTCCAAACAGTTAGGCCGAGGCCGCTGCCGGAACACGAATTGCGCGTATGCAGACCAGGGGAGAACTCTCTGCGCCCCGAATGCCTCTACGAGGAACAATAAGGCGAGGAACGAATGAACACGTTGATGCAGGACATTCGCTATGGGCTCAGGATGCTGGCAAAAGCGCCGGCGTTCACGGTGATTGCCATTCTCACGCTGGCGCTGGGTATCGGCGCGAACACCGCTATATTCTCGTTCACTGACCAGGTGCTGCTGCGCACGCTGCCCGTGTCCAACCCACAGCAGCTGGTGGTGCTGCGCTCGCCCGGGCCACAGAATGGCCACTGCTGGTCTGACATTGATGGTTGCGCGCAGTCGTTTTCCTATCCGATGTACAAAGCGATCAGGGAGCATGCGAGTGTTTTTTCGGGGCTTCTGGTCTATCGCGATATCGACGTCAACGTTTCCGGCCACGGTACAACGCAAAGCGCGCACGGTGCGCTGGTCAGCGGAAATTATTTTCAAACGCTCGGGGTGCAGCCAGCGCTTGGACGCGTGTTCGACGCGAGCGACGAGACGGCGTCCGGCGCCAATCCTGTCGCGGTGCTCAGTTATGGCTATTGGACGCGGCAGTTCGGCGCGGACCCGTCCATATTGAACAAGCCGCTCATCGTGAATGGCGTGCCGCTCCCAGTTATCGGCGTGGCGCGCAAGGGATTCGACGGCATCGAGCTGGGCGAACTGCCCGGCATTTTCATTCCGGTCACCATGAAGTCGCAAATGATGCCCACCGAGGGCCATGCGCTCGAGGACCACAGCGATTTTTGGCTGCCAGTCGTTGGCCGGCTGAAACCGGGAATTTCTCTCGCGCGAGCGCAAGCATCGCTACAGCCGATCTATTCAGCGCTTTTGAAAGAGGATGCCAAGATTCGCGGCGGGTTTCCGCCGGATCTGTTGAAGAGGTACACGTCGAAGCCACTGCTGTTGGTGAGCGGCTCGCACGGACGTCTCGTTTTGCAGAGCGATGCGCAAGAGCCGCTGCTGGTTCTGATGAGCATGGTGGGGCTGGTACTGCTGATCGCCTGCGCGAATCTTGCCGGATTACTCGTAGCGCGCGGAGAAGCGCGGCAGCGCGAAATTGCGGTAAGGCTGGCGATGGGCGCGGGGCGAGGGCGCCTAGTGCGGCAACTGCTTACGGAAAGTTTGCTCATTGGAATCGCCGGCGGCGCTGCGGGAATTGCGCTGGCGTCATGGTGCCTCAACGCCATGGTTGGCGCGATTCCGCCGGATCAGGGCATGCTCGGCCTCGCGAGCAACCTCGATTTGCGCGTGCTGTGGTTTGCGGTCGCGCTGACGCTGATTACCAGCATACTGTTTGGGCTCGCGCCGGCGCTGCGCGCCACGCGCGTCGATTTGCACTCCACGCTCAAAGACCAAGGCTCAAGTGTATCGGAGCGCCGCTCGAATATTCGGCTGCGGAAAGTTCTGATTATTTCGCAAGTGGCGCTTACGGCGGTGCTGCTCGCCGGCGCGGGACTTTTCGCGCGCACGCTAGCGAATCTGGAACACGCGAATCTTGGCGTGAATACCAGCCGCGTTTTGCAATTTTCCGTCGCGCCGGATTTGAATGGAGATACGCCCGCGCAGACGCTGCACTTCGCCGACAGCGCGCGACGCGAAATTGCCGCGTTGCCGGGAGTGCGCTCGGTCAGCATTTCCACCATTCCGATTTTCGCGGGCGACACGGCAGGCTTCAATATCACGCCGCAAGGCCACGTGATGAAGCCTGACGAAGACACCAACGTGAACAACGATTATGTTGGCCCGAACTATTTTTCGACCATGGGCATCCCGCTGATTGCCGGAAGGGAATTCACGGAAGCGGACGGCGCAACGAGTTCCAAAGTGTGCATCATCAACGAAAAACTGGCGCAGCGGTTTTTCGCGGGACGCAATCCCATCGGCCTGCGCATCGCCATCGGTGCGGGAACGACCACCCATCCAAACATCGAAATTGTCGGCGTGGTGCGCAACAGCAAATGGGACGACGCGCGCAGCGATATTGTGCCGTTTATGTACATGCCCTATTCGCAGAATGCACATTTGGGCGCGTTGACGTTTTACGTGCGGACGGAACGCGAGCCAGCGGCGATGGCCGCGAGTTTACATTCGTTAGTCGAGCGGCTCGATGCGAATTTGCCTGTCAACAACATGCGCACCCTCGATGAGCAGGTGAGCGATTCGATGTTCAACGACAAACTGGTCGCCACGCTTTCCGTTTCGCTGGCGCTGCTCGCGGCGCTGATGGCCGCGCTGGGACTTTACGGCGTGCTGGCGTACGTGGTGGCGCGGCGCACGCGCGAAATCGGCATTCGCATGGCGCTGGGCGGACAGCGCGCGGATATTTTGCGGCTAATCATCGGGGAAGGCGCGCGGCTCACCATCACTGGCGGCGCGATTGGAATTATTGTCGCGCTTATCGCCACGCGGTGGGTGGCCAGTTTGCTGTATGGCGTGACGGCGCGGGATCCACTGACGTTTTCGGGGGTGATTGTGCTGCTGGCAATTGTGTCCGGCGCCGCGTGTTATTTGCCGGCGCGGCGCGCCATGCGCGTCGACCCAATGGTTGCCCTGCGCTATGAATAACGCATGCCGTCTTCGGCATCACAACGAAGTATGAAAATAGTCGCGAAACGGCCGTTAAAAGGAAAAGAGTCAAGGCTATTTTCTAAGGAGTGAGTTGTAGCTCATTTCTAGTCTCGATAGTTTTTTATCGGGACTGACATGAGGTTTGTGCGCTGTTTCCAGTTTTCGAGGTGTTGCGCAGGAAAGCCTCACGTCAGTTGCGGAAAATCATCGCAACGGGACGTGAGCTACAGAGCGGCGGGCGATGAAAGTGGACCCACGGTGGCGCGACGCTACTGAGATTGCGGCGGCGCGGAATTGGAATTGCCGCTCGCCGTTTTTTTGGTGAGCGCGGCTTTATCCGCCTCGAGCTGCTTTATCTGAGATTGAAGAGTTTGTGTCGTAACAGTGTGAGACTTGAGCCGCCATTCCAGCCGTTCCTTTTCGATCCCAGTTACCGAAGTATCCTTCAATTTCTGCTGCAGACGCTGTAAATAGTCCTGTTCCGAGGTGAGGTAGCGGCTCTTGTCCGCGATCATGCTGTCGGCCTGTTGAACCGTTTTTGGCATAGATGGATCTACGGCGGCTGCTGGCTGCTTCGAGGCTCCCTGCTGGGCGGCTGCCTGTTGCGCTTGTTTTTCCTGCTGCTGTTCGATCTGGTAATCATCGGCAGGTGAACGGAGTGAGGTCAGGTCATCGTCGGTCCAGACCTTAGCGGCTGGCTTTGCTGGCGCGGCTTTTGCCGGCGCAGGCTTTTCCTGCTGCTTTTGCGGAGCAGCGGATTGCGACGGCTCCTGTGCGTGGGCCAGCAGGACACCCGCAAAGATGAAGGATGCCAGGAGCAAAATTCGCGAAAATATTTTCATGGTCATGTTCTCTCTCGCCGGCTCCATTAGTTGGAGATTTCGCGGAAGGACAGAATCTTCAGCGAGATCGGCTTCTGGGAATTCGCAATCCAGCAACTGTTGTAATAAAGTCCGTTTCCACCGCCGCCGTTGATGGTGAAATCCGCTGCCCCGTAGGTTCCCGGCGGGTTGCCCGCAGTATTGGCGACGAAGATGCCGCCATTGAATTGGCCGTTTCCGCCACCGTTTTGAAGATAGGTGGTGAGGCCGTCGCCGACGACGAGAATGATCCCGTTCCAGCTGGAATTACCGTCGTAGGTCAAATTTCCAGTGACCACCAAAATACCGGAACCCTGGGTACTACCACTGATGTCCAGGTTGCCGTTCACGTAGGTGACTTGAGGGACCGTCCCGCAACTCGTGCCGCAATTGGCACCGGAGGTTCCCCACAGGCTGCCCGAGGCAGTATCAAGGTTTGAGAAGGTGTAGGTTCCGCCTCCGGATCCTGTGCATCCGAGGCAGACGTTGGCATTCTGCTGGATGAGCGACAGTTCCTGATTCAATGCTGCTGGCGAACTTAGACTGGTCGGAAGTGTGGGCATGCCGACGCTGGGTGTGGTGCTAGTTCCGCCGGGGCCGAGATAATTGCCCGGACGCGGAATCTGGGTCGTGACATAGTTGACGTTGGTTTGGCTTCCGGAGTTGTCGTAACCCGGCGAGACGCCGACAGCGGGATTGGTTGAACCATTTCCTCCGCACCCTGCCACAGCAGGCGCGGGGGTATACGAACAGCCGGAGATGCTGGCGACGCCGGCCGTGTCGTTTCCGTCCATGCAGTAGCCATTTGAGTTGGGCGGATTGAAGCTGCCAATCGGGCCCGGCATGGTCAACGCGGACGGGAGATTCAAATTGAAGCTGAACGGCGCTGCGACGTACTCCATGATTTTCTGAGTACCGTTCGGCAAAACAGCGTCGGCGGCGATTTGGAAAACCTGCGACGCGTTGGAAGTTGGCGTCAGCGTAAGTGTGCCAGATTTTCCGGTCGCATTCGGCAGCGACGGGTCGTAGTACACCGGAGTCAGCGCATTCAACACGCCGTCATTATTGACGTCGATGTTCAGGGATTGTTCTGTGGCTGCGGTGATGCGCACCCACTTATACATGGGGCCTTGAATTGAGGTGCCACCGACCGTGACCGTTGAAACAGATGGGATGGTCAGCGAACCCGGAGTTCCGGCACCGATAGCTGGTGGGGCAGGAGTGTTCCATTCACGCGTATATTCGGTATCGTAATACTTATTGCCAAGAGTAGTCGGGGCTACGACCTCGCCCGGAAGGGGATTCACGATGTAGCGTACCTGTCCGATCGCAAGAGTTGGGGTGTTTCCGACCACGGTGACAAAATTGGGAGTGAGGGGGTTGTTATTGAAGAAATTGGGATTGGATGGGAGCAAGCGTCCGCGGGCTTCTTCGAGCCCGGCGAGTCCAGCGTAGTAGACGCTCGTGGAGGAGCGATAGTTGGCCGCAAGCGAGCTCTCCGTGCCGGAGGACATCACTAGCGCGGCGGCGACGGCGCTGACGATAAGCAGTGTGAAAATGGCGATGAGCAGTGCCACGCCGGCTTGCTGTCCCCGAGTCACTCGGGGCTGGCGTCTGGGCGCCTGAAGGTTAAGTTGGGTCATGTGAGGGCTCCTTGTGCAGCTACTGATTTGGATTTATGCGATGGCCGCGTCCATTGAGTTCAACCAGGCGCGGTGCGCCGGTCTGTGCGTCCACTTGGGGCGTTTGGACAATCAAAGTGACTTCGACATCGACAACATTGGACGGAGCGTTATTCGCGCCGGGGTTCTGACAAAGGATTAAGGGCGGCGCCACCGCAGAATTCGGGCAATAGTATTGAAAAATCGGCTGCGGATTGCCGCCAGGGAACATGGATGGGTAGGTGGCCTGAAACTTGGCGATCTGCGCAGGGGAAGCATTGTTCATCACGTTGGTGATGTAGGGGAGCATGACGTTGGGATTGTTTAAGGCAGCCCAGGCACTGTTACCGTTTGACTTTGTAGCCACGCCGCGAAAGAGCGTTGTTCCGGCGAGCTGATAACGAATCCACTTCACGACGGTGTTGTCGGCGTTTTCCTCGAAGATAACGTCAAAATCACTGGGGCTAGTGCAGGTGCCTCCGCCAGCAGTGCCGATTTGGCATGGCGTGAGTGTAACGTAGCCAGGGTGCCAGGCGATGGGGGAGTTCACAAGAGTCGCGCACGGTTGGTTGGCGTTGCAGCCGGCGGGGAGGGCTGAGAAATTGCTGAAGGGCGGGTAGCCGGCATCGTCGGCGTCGCGGACGATTTGATCGAGACCGAGGCGGGCGTCCTGAAACGAGTTCAGAACTTGCGAATCTGTCTGAAAGCGCTGCTGCGAGCTGTTTAGGAGTTTGAAGATGGCTCCGCAGATGACCAGAAACATGGCGAGCGCGACCATAGTTTCGATGAGAGTGAAGCCTTTTTCATTGTGCGTAGTGCGTGCGGTTGTCATTTTTCCACCATGCTGTCCAGGGCTACGGGCAGAAGAGGACCGCCGCCAGCCTGCTTACGCACGCCGACGATGAAGCGTTTGGCGAAGACAGCTCCTCCGGATGAGGAAGTGATGACGGCCCAGCGAACATCATAGGAACCGCCGGAAGGATTGTCCGGGTCGAAATACACGAAGTTGTAACCGGCTACGGTCGCTGCGGTGTAATCGATGTACGGGCGGTTGCCGATCATGACCACCGGGCTGCCGGAAAAAAGTGTGGCCGCATTGCCCAGATTGCAGACGCCAGCCGCCGGGCAAGCTAGACCTTGCGGGTCGGTAAATGTGGTTGCGGAGAGCGGTTGGTCGACCAAAGCATTCATTTCACGCTGGGCGATGACCAGGGAAGTAGAGTCCATGCGATTCGCCGTGTTTAAGCCGAGGGCGAAAGGAACGAGCTTGGCGACGCCCACGATTCCAATGAGCAGCACTACCGTGGCGACAAGCACTTCCATGATGGTGAAGCCGAGGTGCTTGCTTCCGCGTTTGGTCATTTCTTGCGCCGTGTTTTGTGGCAGTTTTTGTGGCATGGCTGAGATTTCCATCCTTTGCTGAACTGGCGGTTAGCTGGTCTGATGCCAGTTTCCACCGGCACCGGCTGCCCACATTTGAATGGCGCCGGAAGGCAACACGATAATGGCGCGATAGCCGACAGCGGGGCTGCTGGTGTTTTGGATACAAATCGCGTATACCGCGAGCACCGGATTTACGACAGCACCGCGCTGGTCAAAGGCGATTAAGCCGCCCGCTGCGGGAACACCTGTGAGGGCTGGGCCTCCGATGGCGGCAGCAATAGCCGCGGTGTTGGGAACGCCTCCGATGGCCACAATGTTGCCGCTTGCTGTCAGCAGGGCCTGGTTCTCGGAAGCTTGCACAATTCCATCGTTGTAAGGAGGCCCGTTAGAGTCAGTCCAGATTTGTGTATTTCCGTTGGCAAGCACCTGACTACGAAAATCGATGGGTGTGTTCAGGCGAATCGCTTCCATTCGAGTGAACTTCAGAGAGCTAGCGACCTGCATTGCGGCGCTGTCCAGCTCATAGGTGCGGTAGGCCGTCAGACCATACGGTACGGCAATGGCCATGATGACAAAGCCCATGGCGATAACGATGAGAAGTTCAACAAGTGTGAAGCCAGCGAAGCGGCTGTGCCGGTGGCTGCGCGGGTGGCCGTTCAATGTGTGTCTGCCTTTCATGTACCAGTCCAAAACAGCGCCTCCAGACAGTGCGCGATGCTCGTCGTTAGAGTATACGTGGCAGTAAGGGAGCATTTGCGCTGCCATTCGGGGACCAGTGGAACATGTTGAACAAAATAGGCTTAGGTGAGAGTAGCGGAGAGGGGGACAACGCTGCTTTGTGTGTCCGGAGTACAAATGTAACCGGTTGAGACGGCGGTGGCATAGGCGAGGCAGGACAGGTGGCCTTGAAAAGCGCTTTAGTTGAGACGCAGCCGTTCCGAGCCCGCAGGTGTGACGTTAGCAAGCGCTCGGAACGGCGGCCATTACCGGCGATTTCTTCAATTAGAAGCGGCCATGGTCGCGGCCGGGACCGTGTGGTTTGCGATCTTCCTTCGGAGGCTTTCCGTGCCGATCGCCCTTATTGCCGTTATTACGGCCTCCCTGCCTTCCATTCATTTGACGATTCTCGCGGTTTTGCTGGCCGCGATTGCCGCGGTCCATGTTGCCGTTGCCGCGATTCGGACGGTCCATGTTACCGTTGCGATTTGGGCGATTCCCGTTCATGCGATTGTCACGATTCTGACTCATTCGCGAATCGCGAGTGTCCGGCCGGCCCATGTCGCGATGGCTGAAGTCGCCAGCGCGCGGGGTGGCAGCGAAGGCGGGGCGGCCATGGTTCACGGAATGCCATTGATTGCGGTCGTGAGCGGCTTCATCGCGGTGATGCTCTTGCTCCGGTGTGGGGTCGAAGTGACGCTCGTGCTCATACCGCATTTCATCGCGATCGGGTCGCGCCTCGATGCCTCCTCGGCCATTGAAGCTGGCGCGGCTTTCAAAGCGCTCGTTTACGCGTCGCTCATATACGTTGTGGACGATGTTGATGTTCACGTTGGTCACGGAGCGGTTGTAGAAAAATTCCCCGTGGCGCCATTCGCCTCCGTAAAAGCCGGTGCCGGGATAGCCATAGCCGTAGTTGATTCCGCCATAAAAGCCAACGTGCGGTCCCCAGTAGCCGCGGTGCCAGACGTAGACGCCGTCAGCGAAGCCCCACCAGCCCGGAGTCCAGAGAAAGCTGGGACGCGGCGCGAGGACCCATGTTCCGGGGACCCAGAAATAGCCGTCATCGCCATAAGCCCAGTAGCCGGGCACCCAGATATAGCGGGGGCCAGGACAGATGGGCTGCGCGTAGACGGGCAGCGGAGGCGGGCCGATGCGGACGGAGATCCCAACGGCAACCTGAGCGTGGGACGTGGCCGGAATCGCCAGTATTACGAAGGGCAGCAGAAACAAGGTCAAAAAGCGGAATTTGCGCATCATCATGTCACCTCGCTGCGTCAATTGCCGGGCTATAGATGAAACACCCCGGGAAGCGAAAAGTTGTGCCGCAATGGATCTTGCGGCGCTGGCTGCTGAGCTGAGTTCATTCCAGCGTAGCGTTTGAGAGCGATGTGTTCAAGAAGCGCGAGTCATAGGCGTGCTCAAAAAGGCATAGTCTGATTGCACGGGAAGATGAAAAGCTGCGATAATCCGGCGCAAATGCAAATTGCGATAATCCGGCGCAAATGCAAATAATGGCGCTGGCAGCCGGGACAAAACTCGCGCCGTATGAGATTACCGGCGCGATAGGCGCGGGCGGTATGGGCGAAGTGTATCGTGCGCGCGACACGCGGCTGGGGCGCGACGTGGCCATCAAAATTCTGCCGCAGCATTTGACCGAGAAAGCCGACGCGCGGCAGAGATTTGAACGCGAAGCGCGCGCCGTTTCTTCGTTGAATCATCCGCACATTTGCACGCTCTACGACATTGGCCAGCAGGACGGCACCGATTTTCTGGTGATGGAATATCTCGAAGGCGAGACGCTGGCCAAGCGTTTGGAAAAAGGGGCGCTGCCAACTGCAGAACTGCTGCGCATTGCGATTGAAATCTCCGATGCGCTGGAGAAAGCGCACCGCCAGGGGATTCTGCATCGCGACTTGAAACCAAGCAACATCATGCTTACAAAGTCGGGCGCGAAGCTGATGGATTTTGGCTTGGCCAAAGCGTCGGACGCTGCAGGGGCGCCGATGCTTTCGAGTTTGACGCAGTCGCTGAACCCGTCGGCGAAAACGACGCCGGTGACGGCGGAAGGCACGATCGTCGGAACGTTCCAATACATGGCGCCGGAGCAGATGGAAGGAAAAGAGGCGGACGCACGCAGCGACATTTTTTCGTTTGGCGCGGTGCTGTTCGA
>DATGHO010000041.1:0-5596 GCA_035307965.1 Candidatus Acidiferrales bacterium
CGTCGGCATTCGGTCGATATACAGGATTTCCTTGCCATCCGGGCTCCAGTGTGGGCGCCGCGGCTGACCGTTCTCCCCGGTCAATTGTTTCTTATCCGTTCCGTCTGGCCGGCTCACCCATAGACTTGGTCCGGCTTGGAAGGCAATCAATTGACCGTCGGGAGAGTAGCTGGGGTCGAACGCTGCGGTGCCACTTAGTAGCGGGTGAATTTCCCGTGTTACCGGATCGTATTGCGCTAGCTCCTCTTGCTCATTTGAACCCAGAGCAAACAATCTCTTCCCATCCGCTGCAGGCAGCGCACAGCAGAAGGGAATGGGACCCGCGGTAAGTTGTACGGGCTCTCGCAACCTTGCGCGGAACAGCGGCGGTTTTTCCTGAAGCGCCCAAATCGCTCCTCCGTCGCTGCGATAAGACACGAAAATGTAATAACGCCCATCGGCGGTCCAGCGTCCACAACATTCTTGGGGCGACGGGTTCCACCCAGGCAAAAGAGGATGAGGATTGCTGCCGTCTTTTGCGACCTCCCACTGAGTCATCGTCTCACCAACAAACCACGAAAAGCGCAGCGTACCGCCGTCTGGACTCCAAACAAGGAAATCCTTCGCCCCGGCTCCGTCGAAAATTCTTCTTGCGTGGGCTCCTTCAAAGTCCACCACGTAAATCCCTTCATCCGTCGAATAGGTGATCTCTTTGCCGTCCTGAGTGAAGACCGCATCATAGGCAACAATGCCCCCGACTCGCCGCGGCTGACCGCCTATTGCCGACATAAGCCAGAGCCTCACGGGGCCGCGCTCGTCGAACTCGCCTAGCAGCAACTCGGAGGAGTCCGGTGAGACGCTCATCACGCGCGCGTTGTGAAACGGCTGAGGAAACGTTTGCGGCTCGCCGCCCGAAATGGATTGTTGCATCAAGTTCCAGTGACCGCCTTGGCGCTCGATGAAAAACAGCCGCAGCCCGTCGCTGGTGATGCGGCCAAAAGCATCGATCCGCGCTGTGCTTGTCAGCGGATAGCTTCTCAAAACGTGGGGCTTCGGTGACGGAACCAGGATGAATACACCCGTGGCAACCAATAGGACTCCGAGCAAACCCAACAGCGCCACCGTCAAAACCCATTTTCGGCGCGCGGTCCGGCGCCCGAATAGCTGAGGTAATCGATGAGTTTCCATCGAGGGGGAATGCGTCGCAAATTCAGTGACAGGAGCAGGATGTGTCGATCCATTGCCCACTGTCTCGACGGGAGCAACGAACCTATAACCGACGCGAGGCAGGGTCTCAACATAGCGAGAGTTGTCCGGCGAATCGCCTAGCACCTTACGCAGTCGGTTCACCGCCGCGTTCAACCCGTGCTCGAAATCAACGAATGTGTCCGCCGGCCAAAGCTGCTCTCGAATCCGCTCGCGCGTTAAAACCTCTCCGGGCTTCTCCACGAGCAGGGCCAAAATCTCGAAAGGATGGCCGCTGATTCTCAGCCGGACGCCGTGCTTGCGGAGTTCGCGCGCAGCAAGGTTCACCTCGAAGACACCGAAGCGAACCGCTCGTGAGGACCTCAGTTCAGGAGACATTGTTATGTTGTGACTTGCCCTAACGTATCACACGCCGGCACTCAACGGAATCGGATGCTTAGGTCTGCTTACCTCCGAGTCTAACTGGCTTTGCTTCCGTAGCTTGGCTTTTGACCAACGTTTTGCCTTCCTTGCATTGCAACCCTGCGGCTTTTCTGCTTTAACCGTGCGCCATACGCCGACCCAATCAAGTCGCTGCCGAGGGACCGCTCCTTGATCCTTCTTGATCGTGCGCTTGTCCGAGGGGATGTGAACGTAAAGGGGTTCATTTGCTTACTCCTGCTGCTTTGGCTTCCCCACGTTGCCGGAGCGCAATCGTTCAAGGTTTATCCCGGCGCGCGAGCGGACAACAAGATCATGCGGGGTGCCAGGAAGGAGCCATCCGTTCAAGGCTACGACCTGAAAGTTTATTTCACCCCGGATTCGTTCGAGAAAGTGCGGGCGTTCTATTCGAACCTCTACCACCAGATGCCAGCGCCGCATGCGCCCAAGGAAGCTCCCAAGTTGCGATGGGCCTTCTTCGCCATCGATGGTGCAGCAAAGCTCTACGAGTCGAAATACTGGATCAAGGTGCAGCGGCCGTACTTCGCGTCGCGCGGGGATAACCACATGCCCGATTACAGCAGCGCCCGAGACGAAACCGTCATCGAGGTGGTGCAGAAGAAATAGCTTTGCCGTGGGATCCAAGGGACAAGTCGAATGAACCGAGGCAGCGTGGCCGAGTGTCGCCGAACAAACGAAAAAGGGGGCCGGGGTTGACGTTACAAGGAGCACCAGCCCCGACCCGCTCTCGGCCGGGAAAAGCATCCGGAAACACGTGATTCTGTGATGGGTCGTGAGAAGATCAGAACGAAATAAAGGGGATTCAAACACTGTTGCTCGTCACGTTCGGTTTTTCAGAGCTTGAATCTGCTACGAGATTCTTGCTTGGAGGAGGAGTCAAAATGACCACTTCCACGGCCCATCCGCTGACGGCTTGTCGCGGTTTCTTTCAAGTCGAGTACGTGACGTTCGCGGTTTACGGGCTGTTGATGGTTGTCGTCTGGATTTCTCGCCCTTGCACTCTGAAGTCGTGACTTTATAATCCGGGTGCTCTTATGCCTCTTGCGTTGGGTACATGCCTGGGGACGTATCAAATTACAGCGCCCATTGGTGCGGGCGGCATGGGCGAGGTGTACCGCGCGCGGGATACGCGGCTGGGCCGCGACGTGGCGCTGAAAGTGTTGCCGGAAGAGTTTGCGCGCGACGCGGAGCGCATGGCGCGATTGCGACGCGAAGCGCAAGTGCTGGCTTCGCTCAATCACCCGAGCATTGCCGCGATTTACGGCTTTGAAGATTCGAGCAATGTTCATGCGCTGGTGATGGAGTTGGTGGAAGGGCCAACGCTGGCGGAATGCATCAAAGCTGGCGCAATTCCTGTTGATGAGGCGCTGCCGCTCGCCAAGCAAATCTGCGAGGCGGTGGAATACGCGCACGAGCGCGGGATCATTCATCGCGATTTGAAACCCGCAAACATAAAAATCAGCAGAAATGATGCGGTGAAAATTCTGGATTTTGGTTTGGCCAAGGCGCTCGAAGGCGATCCCGCCTCGGTCGATATTTCGAGTTCGCCGACCATCAGCCGCATGGCCACGCAGGCGGGCATCATTCTTGGAACCGCCGCCTACATGTCGCCAGAACAAGCGAAGGGCAAGCCGGTAGATCGCCGCGCGGATATTTGGGCGTTTGGTTGCGTGCTCTACGAAATGCTGACCGGCCGAAAGCCCTTTGATGGCGAAACAGTCACCGACACACTCGCGGCGGTCATCAAGAGTGAGCCGGATTGGTCGCAACTTCCCGCGAACACGCCGCAGGCGATTCGCAGCCTTCTCCTGCGCTGCCTGAAAAAAGATCCGCGCCAGCGACTCCAATCCATCGGCGACGCCCGCATAGCGATTGACGAAACGCTGTCTGGAGCACTGGACACGGGAGCAATCGCGGCGCAGCCAGACACGCGCACAAAGATTCGCGAGCGCATTACGTGGGCTGGCATGGCGCTATTCGCAATCGCTGCAATGCTATTCGCCGTCGGCTATTTTCTGCGGGCGCCGCAGTCTGCACCGGCCATCGTTTCGCAAATCGAGCCGCCAGCCAGTACGAACTTTGCCTTGGCCGGGCGGTCAGCAGGCCCGCCCGCGATTTCGCCAAACGGTCGGCGGCTGGCATTCTCCGCCATCGCCTCGGACGGCAAACAACGACTCTGGGTTCGGCCGCTCGATTCCGCCACGGCGCAGCCGCTCGAAGGAACCGATGGAGCAACGTTTCCTTTCTGGTCGCCGGATGGCCATTATCTGGGATTCTTCGCCAATGGAAAACTGAACCGCATTGATGCCTCGGGCGGGCCGCCGCTCGCGATTGCCGACGCTCCGAATGGCCGCGGCGGTGCGTGGAACGGGAATGGCACAATTCTGTTTGCACCCAACGTGAACACTCCCGTTTACCGCATCTCGGCCTCGGGCGGCACGCCCCAGCCAGTGACGAAAACGAGTGCCGGTGCCGGCGGGATAGGGGATCGCTGGCCACAGTTCTTGCCCGACGGGAAGCATTTCCTCTTCTATGCCCACGGGAATGTTCCTCAGAATGACGCCACGTATGCCGCCTCTCTTGATGGCAGCGAACCTAAGCTGCTCGCCCCCGGGGATTCAAACGCGGCGTATGCTCCTCCGGGCTACTTGCTCTTTATTCGCCAAGGCACGCTGATGGCGCAGCGATTTGACGCCAGCAGTTTGCGCCTAAGCGGAGAGGCGATTCCGCTCGCCGAGAGAGCGGAGGTCAATGGAATCGTCTGGCGAGGGATTTTCACTGTATCAGAAAATGGAATTCTGGCCTATGAAGCGGGTGGTGCGACATTCGGCGCGACGCGTATTTTGTGGTATGACCGGAACGGCAAGCAAGCTGCGGAAACTGGGACGCCCGGTATATTCGACACCCCAACCATTTCGTCCGACGGTGACAAGCTTGCCATCACCATGCTCAACCCTAGCGCGGGGCAGAACGACATTTGGGTGTATGACCTAGCGCGAGGTATCCCGACTCGCCTCACTTTTTCCCACGGAAGCGTTAATCAAGAACCTGTTTGGTCTCCCGACGGAAAGACCATCGCTTTCTCCTCGAATCGGAGTGGGGAATATCATCTGTACGAGAAAGCAGCAGACGGCACGGGAAGCACCACGCCGCTGGTTGTGGATGACGCCGTGGAAACAATTGCCTCGTGGTCTGCTGACGGCCGCTACCTGATTTTCGATCACTTTGCGTCTCAGCCGGGCTCGCACAGCGAGATCTGGGCCATGCCTTTGTTTGGCGAGCGGAAGGCTTTTCCCGTGGTGCAAGACAAGCAATTTTATGCGGGCGAGGGGGTGCTCTCTCCCGACGGCAAATGGCTGGCGTACACTTCTAACGAATCGGGACAACTCGAAATCTACATCGTGCCTTTCCTTCACGGAAGTGGGAAGAGGGAGGTTTCAACCGCCGGGGGGAGTTACCCGCGGTGGCGGCGCGACGGGAGGGAGCTTTTCTACCTGTCGCCGGATAACAAAATAATGTCCGCGGAAATCGCGGAGCAGGGCGCGAGCCTGACCATTGACAAGGTGCAGACGCTATTTCAGGTTAACCCGGCCGGGGGCCTCGGAGGTTGGGAGTACGACGTCTCGGCCGATGGCAAGAAATTTGTGGTCGTATCCCAAGGCGCGCAGCAGGCGTCCGCGCCGCTGACGCTGGTGACGAACTGGCCGGCTCTGCTGAAGAAACAGTGATGCTGACCATCGGAAGCAAACTCGGGCCGTATGAAATTGTCGGCGCGATTGGCGCGGGCGGAATGGGCGAGGTGTATCGCGCGCGGGATACGCGTCTCGGTCGCGACGTCGCCATCAAGATTTTGCCGCAGCATTTGACCGAGAAAGCCGACGCGCGGCAGCGCTTCGAAAGAGAGGCGCGCGCGGTTTCTTCGCTGAATCATGCGCACATTTGCGTCCTCTACGACATTGGCCATCAGGAC